>JACKKE010000016.1 GCA_020637595.1 Rhodobacter sp.
TCGGCGGCGGTCAGGTCGTTGGTCCAGCGGCGTGCCATGATGGGCCTCCTTCGAATGTCGTTGCGCATCGGGGTGCCGGGGCGATCCGCGCCCGGCGTCAGCATACAGCATTACGCAGCCGATGGCGGTTTGTTTCACATTCGCTGGCCCGCGCATCGAAAGTGCCCGTCAAACAACCGTGATCGCAGCGCGGTCGCGGGCCGCCACGGCCTGCAGATGCGCGCGCAGCGCCTGCACCCCGCGATGGCGCGCCCGCGCGTGCGGCGTCACCAGAACGTAGTCGCGCGGCAGGCCCCCCCGCGCCGGACCCAGCGCCCGCAGGGTGCCGCGCGCGATCTCGCCCGCGGCCAGCCGTTCGGGCACCAGCGCCGCGCCAAGGCCCGCGCGCGCAGCGGCCGCGGCGAGTGTCGTCGAATCCACCCGCAGCCCGGCGCCGATATCCGGCACCCGTTTCAGGCCCAGCGCCTCGAAATGCTGCGCCCAGTCGGGTTGCACGCCGTAATCGCGCCCCCAGTCGGTGTGGATCAGATCGGCATCCGCGATCTGCAGCGGGTCGTCCGGCAGCCCTGCCCCGGGCGCCGCCACCGCGACCAGCCGGTCGGCAAACAGCACGTCGACCACCAGATCGGGATAGAAATGCGCGCCATAGGTCAACCGCAGGTCCACCCCCTCGCGCGCCAGATCCACCGGGTCGTCCTGCACCCGCAGATCCAGCAGCGCCCGCCCCGGATAGTCGCGCAGCGCCGGCAGCAACCACAGATCGGCCAGCGAGGGCAGCACCGAAACGCGCAGCCGTTCACGCCGCGGGGCCGAGCGCAGCGCCCGGGTCGCCGCGCGCAATTCGCCAAAGGCGCTGTCCACCCCGGGATAGAGGGTGCGCCCCGCATCGGTCAGCACAATCCGGTTGCCCCGGCGCAGGAACAGCTGCTTGCCCAGCGTGGCTTCCAGCGCCTTGACCTGCTGGCTGACGGCGGCGGCGCTGACGCCCAGTTCGGCCCCGGCGGCGACGAAGCTGCCGGTGCGGGCGGCAACCTCGAAGGCGCGCAGGGCGTTGAGGGGCAGCGGATCGTCCATCAGCATAAGTTTTCCTGCAGGGTCCACAAAATCTAGACCCGTTGCTGCAGGGCTGTCCAGCGCCATACTGGCGCAAACCCCGGAGGCCCCATGCGCGATATCCTCGACCTCGACCGCTATCCCCTCGACAGGCCCGGCAGCGCCGACTGGCAGGCCCTCGTCACCCGTTGCCGCGCGGATCTGGCGCGCGACGGCATGTTCAACCTGCCCGGTTTCCTGCGCCCCGCTGTCGCCGCGCAGGCCGCCACCGCCCTCGCCCCGCGCTTTGCCACCGAGGCCTTTCGCCACCAGCGCCGGCACAACATCTATTTCCTGAAATCGGTCCCCGGCCTGTCCGAGGACCACCCTGCCCTGACCCAGTTCCAGACCTCGAACGACACGCTCTGCCTCGACCAGATGCCGGGCAGCCCGATGGCACGGCTCTATGACTGGCCTGAATTCGCCACCTTCCTCGCCGCGGCGATGGAGAAGGACGCGCTCTATCCGATGGACGATGCGCTGGCCGGGGTGAATGTCATGTCCTATGCTGAAGGGCAGGCGCTGAACTGGCATTTCGACCGCTCGGAATTCACCACGACGCTGCTCCTGCAGGCGCCCGAGCGTGGCGGCGAGTTTGTCTATCGCACCGATCTGCGCAACGATGGCAACCCCAACCACGAGGGCGTCGCCCGGATGCTGCGCGGCGAAGACCCCGAGGTCCGCACCCTGACGCTGGCCCCCGGCACGCTGAACGTGTTTCGCGGCAAGAACACCCCGCACCGGGTGGCCGATGTCGCCGGGACCAAGGCGCGGATCATCGCCGTCTTTTCCTTTTTCGACCGCCCCGGCGTGCGGTTCACCGACGAAGAGAGGATCGGTTTCTACGGGAGGGCGCGATGAGCGACAGCATCTTCAAGGACGCGCGCAAGGGCACCTATCTGAATGCCGATGGCGCGCACCGGCCACTGATCTCACCGATCCCCGACGCGGTGCTGCAGGCGGCGCGGATGTATCGGCTGGGGCGGCTGCGCGCGCAGATGGCGGCGCAGGATGTGGCGGCGCTGCTGCTCTATGATCCGGTCAACATCCGCTATGCCTTCGACAGCTCGAACATGCAGGTCTGGACCGCGCACAACCCGATGCGCTACGCGCTGATCCTCGCGGGCGGGCCGGCGATCCTGTTCGAGTTCAAGGGCTGCGAGCACCTGAACGCCGGGCTGCCCGGCATCGACGAGGTCCGCCCGGCGATCGCCTGGATGTTCATGGCCAAGGGCGACAAGGTAGAATTGTTCGTCGATGACTGGGCGGACGAAATCGCGGATCTGCTGCGCAGCCACGGTGGCGGCAACCGGCGGCTGGCGGCGGACAAGCTGGACGTGCCGGGGGTGCATGCACTGGAGGCGCGCGGGATCACCGTGCGCGACGGGACCGAGTTGACGGAACTTGCGCGCGCGATCAAATCGCCCGAGGAAATCCAGCTGATGCGCTGGACGATCCGTGTCTGCGAGGCCGGCATGGCCCGGATCTATGAGCATTCGGTGCCCGGCGTGACCGAGCGCGAACTTTGGGGGCATCTGCATTTCGAGAACGCGCGTTCGGGCGGGGACTGGCTGGAAACCAAACTGCTGACGGCCGGGCCGAACACCAATCCCTGGTATCGCGAGTGCAGCGACCGGGCGGTGCAGGCCGGCGAAATGATCAGCTTCGACACCGACATGATCGGCCCCTATGGCTATTGCGCGGATCTCTCGCGCAGCTGGGTCTGCGGCTATCACCCGATGAACGACACCCAGCGACGGCTCTATGCCACCGCGCTGGGGCAGATCGAGCACAACCTCGCCCTGATCCGGCCGGGCATCGACTTTGCCGAGTTCAACGCGAAAAGCTGGCGCATCCCGGCGCGGCACGTCGACTACCGCTATTCGCTGGCGGTGCACGGGGTGGGGATGGCCGACGAATGGCCGGTGGTGCCGTTGCATGTCGACTGGGACAACCGCGCGATGGCCGGGCGGTTCGAACCGGGCATGGTGGTTTGCGTCGAAAGCCTGATCGGCGAGGCCGGAACGGAATCGATCAAGCTGGAAACCCAGGTGCTGGTGACCGAGGACGGCCACGAGCGGCTGGACAGCTTCCCCTGGGAAGACGTCTAGCCCCCGCCCCCGCCCGGAAGCCGTCAAAGCGGCCGGTTGGTGCCGATGACCCGCACCTCGTCGCGGCCCCATTCCGCGATCTCGCCGTTCAGGCCGCCGGTAAAGATCCCATACCATACCGCCGGTTTCATCTTCATGGCCTTGCGGTTGAAGCGCAACTCGGTCGGGGCGGAAATGCGCCAGTAACCCTGCTGCGGACCGTCTATCGTCACCTCGGCCACGCCGCGGCTGGCCTCGATCAGCGGGTGGAACTCGGGCACGTCCAGCACATAGACGTCGATCATCACCCGGCCCTCCGATAGTCATCGACCAGCTTGGCCTTACGCCGCCAGACGGCCTCGATATCGGGCATTTTCTCGGCCCGCGCCCGGCATTCGGCCTCGACCTGCATCGCGGCATCCAGGGTCAACCGCGCGTCGACCTCGTCGATCCGCTCGACGTCGCGCAGCTTGCGGGTGATCTCCAGCGGATAGCCGTTCGGGTCGTTGAAATAGATCGACTCGATGATCTCGTGCTTGGTGTAGGGCGAGACCTTGACGCCTCGCCGCTCCAGCGTCTCCTTCCAGCGGATCAGATCGTCCTCGGTATCGACCGCCCAGGCGGTGTGCGTGGCCATGTAGAAGTGATGGCTTTCGGGTTCGTATTTCGCAGGCCGGTCACTGCCGATGTAATAGAAAAAGGCGATCGTCGCCCCGTTCCCTGCATCGAAGAAGAAGTGCAGGAAGTCGTGGTGCCCCGGCGGCCCCCACCCCCGGGCGGTGATCGCATGAACCAGCGGCAGGCCCAGAATGTCGCGGTAGAATTCGACGGTTTCGTTCAGCTTCCAGGTCGGGCGGGCGGTGTGGTCGACGCCGCTCAACGCCAGCTGGACACCATCGGCGCCGGCGTGGGTCATGCCAGCCAGGCTGCCGGTAGCATCATAGGCATAGACCTCGTCGAAACTCTTGCCCGAAGACGCGTCTTCGCGACGACCGGGGGATTCACTTGCCATGATTCGGCTCCTCTGTGGGATGGTCCTGGTTCACAGGCAGGCTAGCCATTAATTGATATACTATCAATATTTAATTCAGCTTGCCCCCAACTTTGCCTTCATGGCAAATTGACGGCATGGCAAATCCCACCCAACCCAAGAAACGGGGCCGCGGGCGACCGCGCCTGAACAGCGGCGAAGATGCCGGTCTCGTCAGTCGCGAACAGGTCATCGACATGGCCTATGAACAGTCGCGCACCCAGCCGCTCGAAGCGGTGTCCTTTGTGCAGATCGCCAGCACCCTGGGCGTCGTGCCCGGGGCCCTGCACTATCACATCGGCACCAAGGACGACCTGACGACCGCGATCCTCAACCGGTTCTACAAGGAGCTTCTGGCGCAGCTCGACGGGATCTCGGTGGCCCTCGACTGGAAGGACCGGCTGCGCCAGTTCGCCCGGACCCTAATGGCCTGCGAACGCGATCACCGGGGCGCGGCCGAACACATCCAGACCAAGTCCAAATACCGCCTCTTCCAGAAGGTCGCGGCGGGCGAGACCGATTACGGCGCCGCCTATCTGGACTGGGCCTTCCGACTGTTCCGCGATGCGGGGTTCGACGCGAAACAGGCGGCGCTGTTCTACCACGTCCTGGCGCTGCATTGCCTCGCCGCGGCGAATTCGACCAACGCCCGGCTGGAACCAGCCGAACACGAGGCCTTTCTGATCGGCCGGGCCTCGGGCTTTGCGCAGGGCAGCATGCCGGGGCTCGACTTTGCCCTGCCCGCCTTTGCCAATATCCGCACTGAGGACGCCTTTGAATTCGGGCTCGAGGCGCTTCTGGATCGGTTCGCGGCGCACCGCAGCTCAGAGCAGTGACGGCAGCCAGGTCGCCAGCCCCGGAAAGACCCAGATCAGCAGCATCGTCAGCAGGATCAGCCCGATAAAGGGCCAGGCCGCAGCATAGGTGTCGCGCAGCGTCAGCGCGCGCGGCGCCGCCCCGTTCAGCGCGAACAGCGCATAGCCGAAGGGCGGCGTGATCGCCCCCAGCGTCAGGTTCAGCAGGAACAGCGTCCAGAACACCAAGGGGTCATAGCCGAAGGTTGCCAGCAACGGCGTATAGATCGGGATCAGGATCAGCATCAGCGCGATCTGGTCCAGGAACATGCACAGCACGAAGGGGATCAGCATCAGCAGGACCAGCACCGCGGCGGCCGGCAGATCGACCGAGGTCAGCAACTGCACCAGATCGCCGGTCAGGTTCGAGAACGCCATCAGCTGCGTCAGGATCTTCGATCCCGCCATGATGATCAGGATCATCGCTGCCATCAGGATCGACCCGCGCAACGACTCGATGATCATTGCCAGCGACAGCTTGCGATAGATCGCGGCAACGGCCAGCGCCCCCAGAACGCCGCAGGCGGCGGATTCGTTCGGCGTGGCGATCCCCAGCAGGATCAGCCCCAGCACCGCAAAGATGACGATCGAGAAGGGCAGCAGCGACAGCGCCGCTTTCCATGCCGGGGTGTTGCGCCCCTGCGGCGCGCGTTCGAGGTCGCGCGACGGGTCGCGCCACAGCAAGACCTGCACATAGGCAAAGAACAACACGCCCGCCACCACCCCCGGCAGCACCCCCGCCGCCAGCAGCGCCGAGATCGACGTGCCCGACAGCATGCCGATCAGCACCACCAGAAAGCTGGGCGGGATGATCGGCGCCAGGCAGGCGCCGCCCAGCACCAGACCGGCCAGCAGCTTGCGGTCGCCGCCGCGCGCGATCCCCTCGGTCATCACCGTGCGCCCCAGCATTGCCGCGACCGCGATGGCCGAGCCTGACAGCGCCCCCAGCAGCACCGAGATGATGACGACGATCACATATTGGCGGCCGCGCACCCGGCCGACCAGCGTGTCCACCGCGTCAAACAGGATGGTGATGCTGCCCGAGCGAAACAGCAGCTCGCCCAGCAGGATGAACAGCGGCACTGTCACCAGCTCCGAGGTCGTCACGGTGTCGAGGATCGACGCCGAGAAGATCGACAGCATCTGCGGCCCCATCAGGCCGATGGCGGCAACGATGTTGAAGCCAAAGAAGGCTGCATAGACCGGGACACCCAGCGCGAAGAAGGCGAAAAGAACGACAAGGCTGGCTTGGATCGGCATCGGTTCACTCGCAGGCGGCAGGGCGCGCACGGCGCGCGAAGGACAGGGGAAGGCTGGCCAGCACGGCCCGCAGGACGTGCAGCGCCGACGAGGCGAACCCGTAGAACACGACCGCAAGCAGCCACCACCGCGGGATCGGATAGCCGGCGGCGGTGCCGGTGCCGCTGCGATAGGCGGAGGCCAGGCTTTTCCAGACGATCAGGCTCATCCAGACCAGAACCGCGCAGGTCAGCGCCCCGGCGGCCAGGGTCAACGCCCTGCGCAGCCCTGCCGAACGGATCAGCGCCGGCAGGAAGTCCATCGAAACATGCATCGACCGGCGGGTAACGGCCGGCACCGTGGCAAAGATCGAAAAGGCCAGCAAATAGCCGACCCAGTCCGGCACCCAGCCGATCGGCGCTCCCAGGAAATACCGCGACATCGTCGCGGCAGAGGTCAGCAGCGTGATCGCGGCCAGCGCCAGCAATCCGGCCCAGAGCCCGGCCTCGCTGGTCCGGTCGTGCAGCTTTCCCGGCAGGGTGAACATTCGCGCCTCTCCCCTTGGATTGCCCGGCGACGCCTGCGCGCCGCCGGGCGGAACGGATCACTGCAGCAGCAGGCCCGCGTCCTCGACGATCGCCCGCAGCCGGGCGGCCGGCTCGGCGTTGCGGCTGGCGGCAAAGGCCCAGGCCCCGTCGACGATCGCGCGGCGCAGCGCCTGCGCCTGGGCGTCGCCCAGCACCAGATGCTCCATCCCGCGCCCGGCCATCAGCGTCGCCTCGTCGGCGTTCAGCCGGTCATAGGTGCCGGGCGTCTCCAGTTCCAGCACCGCCGCCTGATCGACGAACACCTGCCGCACCTCATCAGGCAACGAGGCCCAGAACTCCGGGTTCGCCAGGATGATATGCGGCGCGGTGGCCGGCACCTCGAAATAGCGGCTGGTGACATCGGCAAAGCCATAGCCCGTGGCCCCAGCCATCGGGAACAGGGCCCCGTCGACCACGCCGCGTTCCAGCGCGCTGAACATCTCGGCCGGCGGCAGCACCACCGGCGTGCCGCCCAGCGCGTTGATATAGGGGTGCTGCGGCGGCAGGGCGCGGATCTGCATCCCGCTCAGATCGCCGGCATCGCTGAGATCGCGGTTGAGGAAGATCGAATAGCCATGCCCCAGCGGCACCGATACCACCTGCAGGCCCAGCGCGTCATACACCTCATCGACCACCGCCCGGGCGCCCGAGGCGCGGAAGGCCTCGGCGTCGGGGCGGATCGCCTCGAGACCGGTCAGCACCGTGGCCGACCCGGTATGGAACCCCGGATAGGTGCACAGGATCTGGAACAGGCCGTTCTGCACGGGTTCGAGCTGTTGCAGCGGCGGGATCGTTTCCGGGCCGAAGGTCTGCACGGTGATCGCCCCGTTCGAGGCCTCGGTGAGCAACTCGGCATAGCGGTCGCAGATCACCACCGAGCCGGGATAGCGTTCGTCCCAGGTCTTGAGCATCCGCACGCTCGTCTGGGCCTGTGCGGCACCGGCCAGGGCCAGCGTGGCCGCCGTAGCAAGATAGGTCAGCGTCTTCATGGGTTCAGTCCTCCCTTTGGTGCGGCCCGCGTTGCACGGTGCCGCGAAACGTGGCACGGCGTCAGGCCGCCAGCGAAAACCCGGGCGCCAGTGCCGCGCCCGCCTCGGGCACAACCGGTTCCAGAGCCAGTTCCTTGAGCATCTCGCGCACCGTGCAGGCTGCCGCCGAGGTGACCGGCAGACCCAACTGCCGCTCGACCACGGCCAGCGCCGGCAGCGACGGCATCTGCACGCAGGCCGACAGCACCACGGCATCGACGCCGCGGGTGTCCAGCCGCCGGACATCCTCGACCAAGGCCATCGGATCGCGGGCCGCCACCGCCAGATTGTCCTCGATTTCCAGGGCGAGGCTGTCGTGCACCTCGAAACCCTCGTTCTCGATATAGGCGGTGACGCGCGCGGCCAGCGGCTTCATGTAGGGCATCAGCAGGCTGACCCGCCGCACGCCCATTTCGTGCAGGCCGCGCACCAGCGCGCCGGCCGAGGACACGACGGGGATCGCCTTGCCTTCCTCGGCCACCGCCGCTTCCAGCCGGGTCTTGGAGACGCAGTGATACCCCAACCCCTGCGCCATGATCGCCACGAGGCAGGCATAGCCCATGACATCCACGTCGGCATCCGCCAGTTCCCGGGCGCAGCGCAGCGAGTCGCGATCCATCGCCGCCAGTTCCTCGGGCGTGACCTTCTTCATCCGCATGCGGCTGGAGTGAAAGGTGAACCGCTCGGGCCGGATCGCCTCGCGGGCGCGCAGCATGGCGGGGATTTCGGTCTCCATCGTGATGTTCGAGCTGGGAACGATCTGGCCGATGCGAAAGGGTTTCATGCGGGAACCTCGGTTGTGAACGGATGGGCGCGGGCATAGGCGGCCGCGCGATGCTGCAGGGGGGATGGCAGGGGAACCGCCTGGCGCGACGTCAGGTCGACGACCACCGGCGAGAGGCGGGCGCGAAACGCCGGGCGGCCGTCGTCGGCCCGCCGGGCAGCGATGTGCAGATCAAAGCTGCGGCTGCGGATCTCGCCGACCTGCAGCACCATGTCGAAGCGGTCTTCGACAGCCAGCGGCGCGCGGAAATCCAGTTCGACGCCGCGCACCGGGAAATCCACGCCCAGCGCCCGTTTCGCGTGATGCAGGTCGCCGCCCAGCATCTGCCCCAGGAACCCCTCATAGGCCGACACGGCAAAGTCGAGGAACCGCGGCGTATAGACGATGCCGGCGGGATCGCAGTCGCCCCAGCGGACGGTGCGGCGGATCACCAGCGGCGCGGTGCCGCGGATTTCCTCGATCGTCGCCACGCCGCCTTCGGGCCAGCCGGTCATGCCGCGCCCGCCTGCTCGGCCCGGTAGTCCGCCATGAAGCGCGGATAGAGGCTGGCGACGCGGTCGGCGTCCACCCGGCTGGTGCGGGTCAGGTAGCCAAAGGCGAAATCGCGAGGGCTGCGGGCCGCGGCCATGTGGCGGGCCATGTCCTCATACCACATGTAGCTCTGCCGGGCGGCCTCGGTCAGGCGGTCGGTGTCGCGGCGGGTGGTGACATACTGTGGCAACGCCCGCGCCACATCGCCCTGCTGCAACGCCAGCGCGTCGATCAGGGCAATCGCGTCTTCCATCGCGATCCGGGTGCCCGAGCCGATCGAGAAATGCGCCCGTCTGAGGGCATCGCCGATCAGCACCCGGTGGCCATGCGTCCAGTTGGCGTTACGGATCGGCACGAAATTGCGCCATTCCGACTTGTTCGACACCAGCGGCTGACCCTTGAGATCCTGCGCGAACAACTGCTGCGAGAACGCCATCCGCTGGTCGTCGTTCATCGCGTCAAAGCCACAGCCCTGCCAGGCGCCGCGGTCGCATTCCATCACCACGGTGCACATCGTGCTGGTATAAGGGTAGTAATGCGCGACAAAGGCCCCGCCCGGCGCATCGCGAAAGCTCAGCGTCGGCCGGTCATGGGTCATCCTCGCGCCATACCAGGCAAAGGCATTCGACAGCAGGCCCTTTTCGGTGCCGAACGCCCCGGCATAGCGTTCGCGCAGCGTCGAGTTCGCCCCATCGGCGCCGACCACCAGGTCGGCATCCTCGACCGTGGCCGGATCGGTGATGTCGGCGTTGTGGATCACCGTGACGCCCGCCTCGGCGCAGAGCCCCTGCAGCACGCGCAGCAGTTCCAGCCGTTCGACCGCCCCGCCGTAATCCGGCCCGTGGATGGTGACCGCCTGACCGTTCAGAACGATGTCCTGATTGCTCAGGTGCTTGGTGATGCGCTGGATGCGGCGGAAACTCTCGGCGTCGGCCGCTTCGAGCCGCAGCAGGCCGGCATCGGCCAGAACGACACCAAAGCCAAAGGTCGCATCCGGGGCGTTGCGCTCGAACACGTTGACCTCGACATCGCCGAGGCGCTTGCGGGCAAGATAGGCAAAATACAGACCCGACGGGCCGCCGCCGATGACGTTGATTTTCATTTGATACTCCATCAATTAATGCGCGCAAGCAGCCCGCAAAACCGGGGCGTCAGACCGCCGCCGCGTGCTCCTCGGCGTTCAGGATGTCGGCGATCCGACGGCGCAGCACGGCCTTGTCCAGCTTGCCGACCTTGGTCAGCGGCAGCGCGTCGATCGGTTCGATCCGCTCGGGCCATTTGAACACCGCCAGTCCGCGCGCCTTGAGGAACGCACCCAGACCGGCGACATCCGGCAGGGTCTGCCCGGCCCCGGCAACGGCGAACAGACAGATCTTTTCGCCATGCGTGGGCGAGGGCATGCCGACCACGGCGACGTCGCTGAACGCCGGATGCGCCATCACCGCGCGCTCGACTTCCTCGCAATTGACCTTCTCGCCGGCGCGATCCACGACATCCTTGATCCGCCCTTCGAAGGAATAGTAACCCACCCCGCCAATCCGGTGGCAGCGCATCAGATCGCCCGAGCGATAGAACCCGTCGCGGGTAAAGGCGACGGCGTTGCGGTCGGGTGCGTTGTAATACCCGCGGATCGTGTAGGGTCCGCGCACCGCCAGTTCACCGATCTCGCCGTCGCGCACCTCGGTTCCGGTGCCGGGGTCCAGCAACCGGACCTCGTCGAACTCCGAGATCGGGCAGCCGCAGGTCTCGAAGCGGATCTGTTCGCTGTCGCCGTCGCGGGTGAACATGATTACCCCCTCGGTCATGCCGAAAAGATGGTGCCCAGGCACACCCATCGACCGGGTGACCACCTCGGCCGCATCGGTCGAGAAGATCTCGCGCAGCCCCTCGGTGGTGATGCGGCCGGCGGCGATCTCGTCCTTCATGCGCATGACGATCGGTTTCGCCGCGCCGACGACGGTCGGCTTCAGCCGGTTGTGCAGGGTGCGGATCGCCGCCGCGTCGACCCCGGTCGTGGCGATCACCGCCCCGCCCGACATCAGGAAAGGCCCCCAGCCGCAGCCCATGTTCAGGTTATGCGCGAAGGGCATCGGCACAAAGATGCGGTCCTCGGCGGTCCAGCCCTTGAAGGCCATCACCTGCCGCATGTTGTAGAGGTATTCGGCGTTCATCCGCGGGATGATCTTGGGCACATCGGTGGTGCCGCCGGACAGCTGGAACGCCGCCACCTGCCAGGGATCCTGCACCACGGCAGAGAGCCGCGCGCGCGCCGCCGCCAGGTCGCCGCGCTGCAGGGACGCCATGTCGACCACCCCGCCCGCTGCTGCGCCCCGGGTCGATACGATCAACTCCAACCCCGGAACCGTGCCCTGCATCGCGCGGGCGAATCCCGCAAAGTCGAACTTCGGCGCATCGGATTCGATGAAATGCGCGCGCGCCCCGCCAAAAGCCGCAAGATAGCCGATCTCGGCCTCGCGGTGCAGCGCAAGGGCGCAGATCGGGATGATCGCAGCCTTCCAGCACGCCAGGAAGGCCAGCAACGTCTCGGGGGCATTGGTCAGCTGAAAGATCACCCGGTCCAGGGGCCTCAGGCCCAGATCCAGCAAGCCGGCGGCGATCAGATCGGTGGCCGCGTCGAGTTCGGCATAGCTCATCGCCCCCTCGAGCGACAGGATCGCCGGGCGGTCGGCATGGAGCGCCGCGGCCTCGCGGAACCCCTCAGCCAACGTCTGTGGCCTGAGGCCACCCGGCGCCGACCAGCGGCGCAGGCTTTCGGCCGGTGGATAGACGACACCCGGGATCAGGATGTGTGGCGAATAAGGCATGTCGGTCCTCCCTTGTGCCGGTCAGGCCAGCAGACGGTCTTGCAGCCAGTCGCGGATCGCCGCGCCGGCCAGTGCCTGCCCGCTGGGCTCGCCCGGGGTCAGCGGCTGGCCGTGGTGGGTGCCACGGATCGCCACGCAGGCTTTGTCGGCAGCCCCCAGCGCCGCAACGATGGCGTCGAGTTCTGCCGGAAAGACGCAGGCATCGGCGGTGAACCGGATCACCAGGCAGGGCTGCGTAATCGCCGGCGCGCAGCGCACCACGCTGGCCCGCGACGACAGGCCCGACCAGGTCGACAGCCAGCTTTCCGGCGTGCAGACCTTGCCGAACCCCACGCCGTTCATGTTGGTCTTGAACGGGTCGGTGCCCCATAGCGAACCCAGGCTCCGGTCGGTCGGATCCAGCGTCAGATCCCAGTTGCGCAGGTCCGCATCGGTGCGGGGCACGGTGAAGATCTGCTGCCAGCCCGCCGCCAGCCGCTCGGCCATGCTGCCGGTGCCGGCCTTCAGCGCCTTTCGCGCCGCTGCGCGCTCCGCCAGCATGGCCTGCGCCGCCGCGTCGATCCGCGCCACACGGGCACGCTGGCCCGCCCGATAGCGGCTCACGAAATCCGGGGCATAGCGCGCGCCGTCTGCGGCAAAGCCGTTCTCGACCGAAAAGGGAAACAGCGCCGGATCGACCGACAGCGGATCGCCCTCGTCGGTGACCGACGGGTCCAGGGCGTTCATCAGCAGCAGCCCCTGCCCGGGGTGCGGCGCGACCAAGATCACCAGGTCCGGGCGCGCCAGAGAGGCCTCGGACAGCTTGACCGGGCGCCCGGCCGGGGTTCTGGTGGCGCGCTCGGCCGCAGGCAGGTTCGCCTGCTCGGTGTAATAGGCATAAAGACCGCCGCCACCCGAATTGCCGACCAGCACGATCTGCTCATAGCCGCGATCCTTCAGGAACGCCGTTCCCGCATCGACGTCGAGCACCGCCAGCTCGTGCTCCAGCCGCAGGTCGTTGCCGGCGGCGCGCGATCCCTGAACCCAGACCGCCGCACCGGCGTCGAGCAGCTCGGGGACCAGATAGTGCGTCGCCAGGATCTCGCGCGGGTGCATCAGGCAGCAGACCGCGCGTTCTCCGCCCCGACGATACAGGTATCCGGTGACATTCGCGCCATCGACCGTCGTCAACGTATGCACCGAGGCGCGCATGTCCGACGGCAGGCGGGCCTCGTCCCATTGGGCGCCCCGCAGCCCGGCCAGGGGGCGGAATTCGATTTTCGACATCATCTTCTCCGTCAGCTTGGCCCGACGATGCCGATTTATTGATATGCTGTCAATTAAAAAACAAACCCCTGCCCCGCATGTTTTTCCACCTCGCATGCAGGTATGCAAAAGCCCCCTGAGGCGGCGGCCCCCGGTCAGACAAGACCTTCAGACGGCTCAAGATTTCGGTTAACGCGCAGGCGCCGGGGCGCGCCTCAGAGGCCCGTCAGCAGCGACAACACCAGGCTGACGCTGACAAAGGACAATCCTGTCGCCACCACCAGCGCGGTCGAGGTCACCGCCCCCAGACCAAAGGATGCCGCCAGAATCGGGTAGATCGTCAGCATCGGCACGGCGGCGAACAGGATGCCGACCGGGATCAGGGCTGCGGGCACGCCGGGCACCAGGAACAGCGCCGCGGTCACCAGCAGCGGGTGCAGCACCAGCTTGCCCAGCGTGATCGCCGTGGTGCGCCGCCAGTGGCCGCTCAGCGACAGCCGCGCCACGGTGCCGCCGATCACGAACAGCGCCACCGGCGAGGCCGCCGAGGCAATCGTGGTCGCGGTGCGGCCCAGCGCCTCGGGCACCGCGACCCCCGACAGGCGCACCGCCAGCGAGACCGCAACGGCGATGATCAGCGGGTTCTTGACGATGCGCAGGACCGCGCTGCGCAGCAGGGTTCCCCGCTGCCCGGTATGACCCGCAATCCCCGCGGCAACCGTCGGCAGCGGCAGGGTCACGGCGTTCTCGATGGTCATCGTCATGGCAAAGACCACCGCCGCGTCGTGGCCAAAGAACAGGCTGCCGATCGGAAAGCCCATGAACCCGCTGTTCGAGTTCGACATCCCCATCGCCAGGATCCACGAATCGGCCGCCGACTGGCGCAGAAACAGCCGCACCGCAGCAAAGCCGATCAGCATCGTCGCCAGCGATCCCCCCAGATAGGCCGCCATGAAGGCCGCGTTCAGTCCGCCCTCGCCGCGCGGCATGGCAATGGCGGAAAAGATCAGCGCGATCAGCGCGATCTTCAGCGCGAACTGACTAAGCCCCTGGACATGCGCGGCGTCGAAATAGCCCCAGCGCACCGCGGCAAAGCCGATCACGATCATCAGATAGATCGGCAGGGTGGTGAGGAAAACGTCCAGCATCGCGGGCCTCTTTGCGGTCGATGCGCCCCGTTAACACGTTCAGCAACCGAGGCGAACCCCTCGTGCCGGCAATTGACGGCCCCCGGCCCCCCGGCTATCCGCAGGCAAGGGCCAGGACCGGCCCGGTCCTGAGGGGATCGCCGTGGATCTGCTGACCCAATTCCTGCCTGCCGCCTTGTCCCCGACCGTGGCCTTGATCCTGCTCGCCACCAGCATGGCGGGATCCTTTATCACCATCTCGTTCGGGATCGGCGGCGGCGGACTGCTGCTGGCGGTGATGGCCACATTGCTGCCGCCGGTGGCGCTGGTGCCGGTGCATGGCGTGGTGCAGTTCGGATCGAACGCCGGGCGCACGGCAATGATGGCCCGGCATATCCAGTGGTGGGCGATGGGCTGGTTCGTCGCCGGCATCGTGACCGGGATCGTCGTCGGCGCCTTCGTCGTCATCGACATCCCGCCCGCCGTCGTGCAGATCGGCGTCGGCCTGTTCCTGATCTGGACGATTTTTGCCCGCACCCCGGCCTGGATGCGCCGCTGGCCCTTTGTGACCGGCACGCTGACCAGCGTCCTGTCGATGTTTTTCGGCGCCTCCGGCCCCTTCGTGGCGACCTATGTCAAATCGCTGAACCTCGGGCGGCACCAGCATGTCGGCACGATGGCCGCGCTGCTGTCGCTGCAGCACCTGCTGAAAACCGTGGCCTTTGGCGTGCTGGGCTTTGCCTATGCCGCCTGGGCGCCGTTCATTGCAGCAATGATCCTGGCCGGGCTGGTCGGCACCTGGATCGGCAAGACCGTGCTGAACAAGATGACCGATGCGCGGTTCAAGACCGCACTCGACGTGATCCTGTTCCTGATCGCCGCCCGCCTCGTCTGGGCCGGCCTGACAACGCTCTGACGCCTCTCAGGCCAGGGATTTGGCGAGGAAGGCATCGGTGCGCTGATAGGCCAGTTCGGTCGCCGCGGCGTCATAGATCGCCGGTCGCTCCTCATTGGCAAAGGCGTGGCCGGCTTCATACACGTTGATCTCGAAATTCGGATAGGCCGCCTTGACCTGATCCAGCACCGCGGGCGGCGTGTGGTCGTCGTGGCTGCCGAAATGGCCCTGCATCGGCACCGGCAGCGGCCGGTCCAGAAACGCCTGCAGCCGCGTGCCATAAAACGACACCCCGCAGGCCACGCCGCAGCTCTGCGCCGCGCGCAGGGCCAGCCCGCCACCCCAGCAATAACCCATCACCGCCACCTTGCCGCCCCGCGCGGCCAGCGCCTTCACCGTCGCATCGACATCCAGGATCGCCGTGTCGATATCGGCCCCGACCATCAGCGCCCGCGCATCGGCGATGTTGTCAAAGGCCACCACCGCGCCCCGGCGCTGCCGGTCAAACAGCGCCGGGATCGCCACGTCATAGCCCTGCGCCGCATAACGCGCCGCCACCGCCTTGAGCTGGTCGGTCACACCAAAGATTTCCTGCAGGATCACCAGCCCGCCCCGGCGCGCGCCCTCGGCCTCGTGCAGCCAGCAGTCAAAGCTGTGGCCATCGGCGGCGGTCAGGGTGATGAACATGGGCGCTCTCCGCGGTTGGGGGTTTGCAGCATTCTGCGCATGACGCCGCCCCGCGCAAGACCAGAAGCGAAACGGCCGGCCCCCAGAGGAGACCGGCCGCCCTGACTGCCTGCGCCGTGATCAGAACGGCAGGCCGACGTAGTTTTCAGCCAGCGAGCTGAGCGCCGCTTCGGAGCTGAAGAGATACTCCAGATCCGTCTGCTGCAGCTTCTGGTCATAGGGGATCGAGTCGGGGAAGGTATGCAGCAGCGTGGTCATCCACCAGCTGAACCGCTGCGCCTTCCAGACCCGCGCCAGCGCCTTTTGCGAGTAGCTGTCCAGCCCGCTGTCGTCGCCGTTCAGATAGTGCCCCACCATCGCATGATAGAGATAGTAGATATCCGACGCAGCCGAGTTCAGCCCGCGCGCCCCGGTCGGCGGCACGATATGCGCCGCGTCGCCCGCCAGGAACAGATTGCCATAGCGCATCGGCTCGGCCACGAAGGAGCGCAGCGGTGCGATCGACTTCTCGATCGACGGGCCGGTTTCCAGCCGCGCCGCAACCTCTTCGGGCAGGCGCTTTTTCAGCTCGTCCCAGAAGGCCTCGTCCGACCAGTCCTCGACCGTATCGGTCAGCGGCACCTGGATGTAATACCGGCTCAGCACCTGGCTGCGCAGCGAGCACAGGGCAAAACCGCGCTCGTTCCGGGCATAGATCAGCTCGGGGTTCACCGGCTTGGTGCGGCTCAACACCCCCAGCCAGCCAAAGGGATAGACCTTTTCGTATTCCTTCAGCACATCCTTGGGGATCGCCTTGCGCGAGGGGCCGTGGAACCCGTCGGCGCCAATCACATAGTCGCAGTCGATGCGCACGACCTCGTCACCGTCGCGATACGTGACATAGGGCGGGGTCGATTCGTTGAGGTTGTGCAGCGCCACATCCTCGACGTTGTGAATGACCTTGCCGTTCATCTTGTCGCGCGCCTCGTAGAGGTCGCGGGTCAGTTCGGTCTGGCCATAGACCACCACAGACGAGCCGCCCGAATACTTGTGCAGGTCCACCCGCTTCAGGTCACCGTTGTCCGAAATCTCGAACCCGTCGTGGATCTCGCCCTCGCGATCCATGCGCTCACCGCACTGCGCCTCGCGCATCAGCTCGGCGAAGCCGTGCTCCAGGACTCCGGCACGGATCCGGCCCAGAACGTATTCCCGGCTGTGCTTTTCCAGCACGACGGTGTCGATGCCCTTGAGATGCAGAAGCTGGCTCAGCATCAGCCCCGAGGGGCCACCGCCGATGATGCAGACCTGGGTTTTCATGGAACTCCTCCTGTTCGCAATGTCGGGTCACACAGACTGGCTGGAATATTGCGCAACCGAGATGCGTTTTACATGGATCGGCCCGCGCAATACTTGTATGAATCGAACATGAACCACAGTGCGACGATCCCCTCTTTCAACCTCTTCGGCGAACAGGGCGACCTGCCGGACGTCGTTCATTGCGAGACCATCGCCGCGCGCTCGACGCTGCACGACTGGGAATTCGCCCCCCACCGCCACGCCAGGCTGCACCAAATCCTGCTCCTGCAGGACGGCGAAGGCGAGGTCAGCCTCGACGGCGACCGCCATCCGCTGTCCGCCGGCACCGTGGTCAACGTGCCGCCCGGCCTGGTGCACGGCTATACCTTCGCGCTGGACACAGAGGGGCTGGTGGTCACCTTTGCCACCGAGATGCTGGACGAAAGCCTGCGCCCCTCCGAGGGGTTGCGCCCGGTGCTGGCACGGCCCGCGGTGCTGCCGGCGGACCCGGCCATCGCCACCACGCTGCGCCAGATAGCCGCCGGCTTTGCCGGGCGCGACTTTGCCCGCGCGCAGGTGCTGCGGGGGCTGGCCGGGCTGCTGCTTGGACAGATGGCGCAGGCGATGATGCGCGCAAACCCCGCCGATACCGCCGCCGAACCCGAGATCCTGACCCGCTTCCTGGCACTGGTCGACGCCCGCTTCACGCAACATCAGAGCGTCGCCGACTACGCCCGCGCCCTGGCAATCAGCCCGACACACCTGTCACGCCTCGCCCGCGCCGCCACCGGCCGCCCCGCCTCGGCCCTGATCGAGGACCGGATCGTCCGCGAGGCGCGGCGCAACCTCGTCTATACCGACCTGCCGATCTCGCGCATCGCCTATGCCCTGGGCTTCGACGACCCCGCCTATTTCAGCCGCGTGTTCACCCGCGCCACCGGCCTCTCGCCCCGCGCCTTCCGCCAGCGGCTGAACGACGCGGCGGAATGACCCTCACTCCTCGCCCCTCTTTGCGTCGCAAATATCGGGGGGGGGGTGAATTTGCGAAGCCAAAGAGGGGGGCAAAGCCCCCTTCAGGCTCGTGTCAGCGAGCATGGCCCAAGCGGCGGCGCGGGTTTTCACTCCGTGCCAGAGCGCGGCAGCGCCCCCCCGGTCAGCGCGCCAGCTCGATCACCTGCACCTGCTGTCCCCTGGCCGCCAATGCCAGCTCGCCGCCGCACAGCCGCAGCGCGTCGCGGCCGAACAATTCGCCGCGCCAGCCCTTGAGGCAGGCGACGTCGCGCTTGCCGGCGGCGATCGCATCCAGTTCCGAGGTCGGGGCGATCAGCCGTTGCGCAACGCCTGACTGGTCGGCCTTGGCCTTGAGCAGCACCCGCAGCAGGTCCGCCAACGCCGGGTTCACCTGCAACTGCTCGTCATCGCCCGACGGGCGCGGCCAAGTCGCGGGATCGGCAGCCAGCGCGGTCTTGACCGCGGCCAGGATCCCTTCGGCGATATCCCCGCGCCGCGCCTCGCGCAGCAGCAGCCGCGAGCGGCCCAGCGCCTCGATACTCTCGGGCTTGGTCGAGGCCAGTTCCAGCAGCGCGTCATCCTTGTAGACCCGCGAGCGGGGGATGTTGCGGCTCTGGGCGTGATCCTCGCGGAACCGCGCCAGTTCGCGCACCAGCGCCATGAAACGACCCGACTGCCCGCGGGTGCGGATCTTCTGCCAGGCGTCGTCGGGGCGGGTGATATAGGTGTCGGGCGTGGTCAGGGTCTCGACTTCCTCGGCAACCCAGGCGGCGCGGCCGCTCTTGGCAATATCGGCCGAGAGATGGTCGTAGATCTGGCGCAGATGCGTGACATCGGCCAGCGCGTATTTCAGCTGCGCGTCGCTCAGCGGGCGCTGCGACCAGTCGGTAAAACGCGAGGTCTTGTCGAGCGGCGCGCGGGCAATCTTCTTGACCAGCGTCTCATAGCCGACCTGCTCGCCAAAGCCGCAGACCATCGCCGCGATCTGCGTGTCAAAGAGCGGCAGCGGGATCACCCCGCCATCGACAAAGAAGATTTCCAGATCCTGACGCGCGGCATGGAACACCTTGACCACGGCCGGGTTGCGCATCAGCGCATAGAGCGGTTCCAGCGACAGGCCTTCGGCCAGCGGGTCGATGATCCAGGCACGGTCATTCCCCTTGCCGGGCAGTGCCATCTGCACCAGGCAGAGCTTGGCGTAATAGGTGCGCTCGCGCAGGAATTCGGTGTCGAGGGTGACGTAGGGCTCGTTTGCGGCCTCGTCGCACAAGGCGGCCAGGGCGTCGGTCGTGGTGATAATCTTCATGGGTCTCGCTTTCGCGGGGTCATCCCGCCAGATAGCGTTGCCTATAAGCGCCGCGTTCGGGAATGGAAAGCCCGCGTCACGATCGCTCCTGCCGGGTCAGGTGCGCCTCGCCCCGGGTCGGCCGGCCCGCTTCGCTCCCCTCGATGCGCAACCGCAGGTCGTCGCCCTGCAGACGAAACTCGAACAGGCTGCCGCTGCCGTCGTCGAGCCGCAGCAGCCCCGGCTGCGCGGTGCCCGACAGCCGCTGGGGCAGCTCGTCAGGTGGCTCGGACCGGTTCTGGGCGCTCACCGTGCCATCGTCGCGCTCGATCACCAGATAGGTAAAGGTCTGCTGCCCCTGCGCTGTCGCGCAGCGCCCCGCGAAAAGCGCGCTGGCGACCCCTTCGGGGCGCAGGCTGATGCGGCAGCGAAACCGGTCGCCGGGTTCGTCGCCCCGCGCGGCGACACCCTCGCCGCTCCAACTGCCCAGCATCCCGGACAGCGTCTGCGCCGAGGCCGGTGCTGCGGCCAGCAGCATCAGGGAAACGAGGGCAGGTTTCATCGCAGGCTCCAGCGGATCAGTCCAGGCAACAGGAAGAGGTCGGCCACCAGTGCCAGCGCGACCGCCAGCGCGATCAACCCGCCATAGATCGCCAGCCCCGGCAGCGACGAGGCCAGCGTCACCACCAGTCCCGCCAGGATGATCCCCGAGGTAGCGGCCATCGGTGGTCCCGCCTCGGTCAGGGCGCGGGTCACCCGGGCGCCGATCGGCCCTTCGGGTGCCAGCCGCAGGCGGTTGAGGAAATGCAACGTGTCGTCGACAGCGATGCCAAAGGCGATGGTCAGCGCGATCACGTTCATAATCGTCAGCTCGCGTCCCAGCACCACCAGCCAGGCCTCGACCCCGAGGATCGGGATCACGTTGACCACCAGCGCCGCCAGCGCCAACCGGACAGAGCGATAGACCAGCGCCACCAGCAGCGTGATCACACCAATGGTAACATAAAGCCCCAGCCGGAGGTTGACGACCAGCCGCGGCCCCTCGGTCAACAGGGCTTGCCCCGGACCGATGATCCGCGTGTGCCCGGCCAGCCCCGCCTCGGCCAGCCGGGTCTGCAAGGCGCTCAGCGCCGCGTCCGCCCGCTGCCCGCCGCGCGCAGCGATCGGCAGGTTGGTGGGCAGGGCGTGGGCGCTGCCGTCGCGCGCCGCCATCCGTGGCAACATCGACGCCCCGCCCAGGCCCCGCGCCCAGGCCTCGCCCGCCGGGCCCCAGACCGCCCCCGCCGCCGCCTGCACCCGCGCCAGCGGATCGTCGGGATCGGCCTCGACGATGACCAGCATGCGGTCCGAGCCCAGGCCAGCCTCCTCCATATCGGCCAGGGCCAGGCTGACCTCGGCCCCGCGCGGCAGATAATCGCCATAGCGAAAGCCCATGTTCGACCCGCTCTGCAGCACCCAGAACCCGACCAGAACCACGCCCGAGATCCCCGGAATGACCCGCCCCATCCGCGCCGCGCGCAGGGCCGGCGGCACCACCGCCGCAAAGAGACGCGGTTCGCGCGTGCCCGGGCGCGGCACCCCCAGCACGGCCATCAGCACCGGGGTCATCAGCAGGACCGACGTCAGGCACAGGACCATTCCCACCACTCCCGTATAGGACATGGTGTTCAGCGACGGCGAATCCGGCAGCGAGAGCGAAGCGAAGGCGATGATCGTCGTCAGCGAGGTCAGCACCGCCGCCGGCGCTGTCTCGGCCGTGGCGCGGGCCAACCTGCGGACCCGTAGCCCGGCGTCTTCGGACCCGTCCAGCGCATGGATCCCCGCGTGATAGACATGGATCGCGTCCGAGAACGCCAGCACGATCAGCAGCACCGGCAGCGCCCCCATCACCGGGTCGATGGCGATGCCCGCGGCCCCCATCCAGCCAAAGAACCAGGCAACCCCGGCAATCGGCGGCAGGGCGATGACCGCCACCGCGCGCCAGGTGCGAAACAGCAGCAACGAGACCAGCAGGCACAGCACCACCGCGCTGGGGGTGAGCACCTCGAGGTCGCGGATCAGCTCGGCGGCGATGGCGCGCTGCACGGCCAGCAGCCCCACCATCGACACCCGGAACGCCTGAAACGGCGCGGCCGCCTGCACCACCCGTTGCGCCAACGCATCGCCCCCCTGTCCCTCGGCCGGCACCACCACAATGACGGTGGCCGTCAGGTCGGGCGAGATCAGCTGCGCTGCCAGCGGATCTGTGTCTCGCATGGTGTGCAACCGCTCTTCGGGCGACAGATCGGCCAGTTCCGGGCCGGTCAACCAGGCCCCTGCACGCCCCGGCGCGGGCAGGCCGGCCAGGCTGATGACCTGCTCGACCCCGTCGACGAACTGCAGCTCCAGGATCAGATCCTCGAAGGCAGCCAGCACCTGCGCGTCGGCAAAGCTGGGCGCGCGCAGCAGCAGCACCTCCTCGGCCCTGAGCGGAGAGAACCGCTCCTCATAGGTGGTGATGGCGCGGGCCCCCTCGGTCTGCGGCCCGATCAGACCCGAGAGATCGACCGCCACCTGCAACCGCGTCGCCTGCCACAACGCCAGCACCGTGACCACCAGCAAGACCAGCGCCGGCAACAACGGCCGCACCAGCAGCCGACCGAACAGGCGGGCCACGCCCGGCAGGTCGCTGGCGGCAGGGGGTGTCGTCATGGCGCGGAGATTAGCACGCGCGCCACGCCAGACAAGGCACCGCGCCACACGCAGGCGGGCCGGGGACGCGGCCCACACAGGCCCGGCCCGGCAACCCCGACGATGCGGCCAGATCGCCCCGGCTATGGACCATTCGAGGGGAGGCACCGTCACAGCGGCGAACACGGCAACATGGACGGCCGCGCCCAGCCCTGCGTGACCGGCCCCGCCCGCCATCACTCAAGACAGATCAGCCGAGCCGCAACGAAAAAGGGCTCAGGCACTTTTGCCTAAGCCCTTGAATTCTATGGCGCGCCCGAAAGGATTCGAACCTCTGACCCCCAGATTCGTAGTCTGGTGCTCTATCCAGCTGAGCTACGGGCGCGCTGTGGGGCGTGATCTATCGCCCCCCGCTGGGTTATGCAAGGGGGTATCGGCGGATTTCTTCGCGGCTTTTTTTGCCCCGTTCAGCAGGGTTGCCGGACGCCCGGTCATCCGCCATGCGGCAGCCAGATGCGGAACTCGGTGCCCTCGTCATCGGTCCGCACCAGCTCCAGCCGGCCGCCGTGGCCGCGCACCAGTTCGGCGGCGATCACCAGCCCCAGGCCGGTGCCCCCCTTGCGTGCGCCGCCCTGAAAGGCCGCGAACAGGTTGTCACGGGCGCGCGGCGGCAGGCCCGGGCCGGTGTCGATCACCCGGATCACGGTGCCGTCGTCCTGATCGCGGGCGCTGATCTCGATCGAGCCGGGCTTGCCGGTGGCCTCGATCGCCTGACGGGCATTGCGCACCAGATTCGACAGCACGCGGAACAGCTGTTCGGCATCGGCGCGCAGGCTGAGAGTCGGCGGCACATCGACCAGAAATTCCACCGGGCAATCGCCCCCGCAAGCCAGCGATTCGCTTTCCACCAGATCATCGAGCATCGGCCGCAGCGCCAGTTGCGACAGGCGCGGTGGCGGCTCCTCGGCCTTGCCGAAGGCGAGCGTGCTCTCGCACAGGTTCACCGCGCGCGACAGCGAGTTCAGCAGTTTCGGCGCCGCCCGCGTGACCGCCGGGTCCGACGAGGTCTCCATCCGGTCGGCAACCAGCGTCGCGGTAGACAGGATGTTGCGCAGATCGTGGCTGATCCGCGCCACAGCCCCGCCCAGCTGCGCCAGCCGCTCCTTTTGCCTGAGCGCCTGCGTCAGATCCTCCTGCATGTGCTTCAGGGCGTCCTCGGCCTCGCGCAGCTCGGTCACGCGGGCGGCGGGTTCGATGATATGATGCGCGTCCTCCGGGGCCTTGGCATAGGCCGCCATCGACTGGATGACATGGCGGATCGGCGCGACGATCAGCCGCTGCACCGACAGGAACAGCAGTGCCGCGGTGGCCAGCGTGATGATCGTCGACACCCACAGGATCCGCGCGGCATAGGCCCAGAGCGAATCGCGCAGCGGCGCCCCGTCCATCGTGACTTCGATCAGCAGTCCCGCTTCCTGGACCGGCTCCCCGATCACCCGGATCACCACCCCGTCGTCATAGCCCATCGCCGCCAGACCGTCGCGCATCTGTTCCCACAGCGATGGCGCCCGCAGGTCATAGGTGGCGATCACCGGCCCCGGCACCGGCGAGGACAGCACCAGCTCGCGCAGCTCGTCGCGCCGCAGGACGACGTTGAACACGCCGGCGGTCGCCAGCAATTCCTCGGCCAGCTTGTCGGAAATGCTCCCGTCCGAGGCGAGCAGCGCCAGCGAGGCGATCTGCGCCCGTTCCAGCCGCGTCAGCAGATAGTCGTCGCGAAACCGGGCCACCGAAGGCACAAGGATCAGCACCTCGGCCAAAAGGACGAAGACGATCGTCAGCAGCAGAAACCGGCCCGAAAGCGTCCGAAAGAACATGCCCTACCCGCAGTGGGGGGTCAGGGCACGAAACGCTGCACCAGTCCGACCACCCGTTTGACCAAAGGATTATCAAAGAGTTTCGGGGAAAAATAGGCACCCGCAGCGCGTTTGGAAAGCTCTCCCATCGTCGGATAGGGCAAAACCATACCCGCGATGGAGGCCATTTTCAGCCGGTTGGCGATTGCCAGCGCCCAGATGCCGATCATCTCGCCCGCGCCGGGGCCCGCGACGGTCACGCCCACCGGTCGCCCCTTGACGACCATCACCTTGATCAGCCCCTCGGTCCGCCCCTCGGCCTGTGCACGATCCGAGGCGTCAAAACCCAGCCGGATCACCGACACCGCCGCACCGTGGGCGGCGCGGGCCTCGGCCTCGGTCGGGCCGATCTGCGCCAGTTCGGGGTCGGTATAGGTCACCCGCGGGATATGGTCAGCGCGCGCCCGTGCCGGCAGACCGAACAGCAACGGCCGGATCACCAGCCCCGCCTGATACCCGGCGAGATGGGTGAACTGCCCCTGCCCCGCGACGTCACCGATGGCATAGACCCGCCGGTTCGACGTCCGCAGACCCGCATTCACCACGATGCCAGCCTTGTCGCTACGCACCCCGGCCGCCTCAAGGTTCAGCCGGTCAAGGTTCGGCCTGCGCCCCGCGGCCATCAGCAGATGCGTGCCCATGAACACCGTGCCGCCCGCCACCTGCACCTCGATCGCCCCGCGCCGCCCACCGATCCGCTCGACCTGCGCGCCCTCGATAACCTCGACCCCCTCGCCGCGCAGCCGCGCCAGCACCAGCTGCACGGCCTCGGGATCGTCGCGCCCCAGCGCCCGCGCCCCCTCGATCACCGTCACCTTGCTGCCCAGCCGGCGGTGCGCCTGCGCCATTTCCAGACCGATCGGCCCGGCACCGACGATCAGCAGATGCCCCGGGGCCTCCCGCAGGTCAAAGATCGTCTCGTTGGTCAGACAGGGCACCGCGTCGAGCCCCGGGATCGGCGGCAGCAGCGGCGACGACCCGGTGGCGATCACAAAGCGCCGGGCCCGGATGCGCTGCCCGCCTGCCTCGAGCTCGCGCGGCGAGACGAACCGCGCCCAGTCGCGGATCACCGTCACGCCCAACCCCTCGAAGCGATCCTGCGAATCGTGCGGCGCGATGGCCGCAATGACGCTGGCGACGTGGTCCCTCGAGGCGGCAAAATCCACCACCGGCTCATCGCCCGCCACCCCGGCAAAGCCCCGCCTGTGCGCCGCAGCCGCCTTGCCGGCCGCCAGCAAGGCCTTGGAAGGCACGCAGCCGAAATTCAGACAGTCGCCGCCCATCCGGTGCCCCTCGACCAGCACCACTCGCGCGCCCATCTGCACCGCGCCCGCCGCCACCGACAGCCCGCCCGAGCCCGCGCCGATCACGCAGAGATCCGTCCTGATCACCGTCATCTCAGCCCCTCCGCACCGCTTTCACCACCACCGGCAGCAGCGACAACGCCGCCAGCCCCAACAACGGCCCCAAGACGAAGGGCTGAAAGATGATCCCCAGATCCGGCGCCTCGCCCCGGGTAAAGACCACACCCAGTCCGGCCCCGACCCAGGTATAGATCAGCCCGCCCGGCACGATCCCCACCAGCGTGGTCCAGGCAAAGCGCAGCACCGCCACACCCAGAAAGGCCGGAATCAGATTGGCGACGAAGAACGGAACCACCGGGATCAGCCGCATCGACAAAAGCACCGGCACCTCGTTGGCGCGAATCCCGTCGCTCAGCCGTTTCACCGCCCCGTCCGAGGCGTCGATCCGCGCCCGCAAGCCCTCGCCTGGCCCGGTGCGCACCGCCAGGAACAGGATCAGCGCCCCCAGCGTCGCCGCCCCCACATTATAGACCACCCCCGGAAACAGCCCGAACAGGAACCCGCCGGTCAGCGTGATCCAGACCGCCCCGGGCAGCGAAAAGGCGACAAAGACGACATAGACCGCGATGAACAGCGCCGGTGTCAAAACCGGATGCGCATCGCGAAACGCCAGCAAAGCCAGACGGTTGTCGCGCAGGATCTCGAAACCCAGCCGATCGCGCAGCAGCAGAAATCCGAGGATCGCGCCCGTCACGATCAGAAAGAGGGGCAACCATCGGCGCAGGGTCATCACGGATCTCCTTTTCACCGGCAGGACGGTCCCGGTCCACCCCATGTTACAAAGGTCACGCTTTCGTGGCAGGCATGGCGGTGATCCGCAACCACAACCCGGCACACACAGCGCGCCACCGATCCGGCTGCGCTTTTTTCCGTTTCCATGCCGGGCGTCGATTGACTTGCGCGCCCGCCTTGGCTATTGCCCGGCCCTCAGAAGGAATTTGCCCTCGAATCCCCCGTCGGATTCGGGCCGAGTATAAAGGACCGGAGCGATGAAACGCACCTATCAGCCCTCGAACCTGGTTCGCAAGAAGCGCCACGGGTTCCGCGCCCGCATGGCCACCAAGTCGGGCCAGAAGATCCTGAACGCCCGCCGCGCCCGCGGCCGCAAGCGTCTGTCGGCCTGAGGCCAGCAGCGTCTGCTACGGACATGACGCCGCCGGATGCGCCCCTGACCAGCCCGCAGGCTGGGGAACAGGTGGCCCCGGCGGCTTCGTCATGCCTGCAGGTTTTGAAAAAGCGCGTCGAGTTCCTCGCCGCCGCCCGCGCCCGCCGCGCCCCGGTCGACGGCTTCCTGCTGCAGGCCCGCGAACGCGCCGCGACCGAACCGGCCACCGGGCTGCGCGTCGGCTTCACCTGCTCGAAAAAGGTCGGCAACGCCGTCACCCGCAACCGCGCCAAGCGCCGGCTGCGGGCGCTCGCGCGGGAGGTCCTGACGCAACAGGGCCTGCCCGGCTGGGATTATGTCCTCGTCGGCAAACCCGAGGCCACGGTGACCCGCGCCTATGACGATCTGCGCGCCGATCTGGTCAAGGCGCTTCGCCGGATCCACGGATGACGTGATCGCAGACCCGCTCGCGCCGCGCAGGCCGGTCCAGCGACACGCCCGCGCGCAGCAGCACCGCGAACCCCAGCGCCAGAACCGCCACCACCGGGGCCCAGCCCGGCGCCTCCGGCCAAAACACCACAACCAGCAGCGCCGCGCCCGCCCCCCGGCGCAGCCCCTGCTCTCTCACCTTGCTCCAAATACGCATCCGCCGCCGCCTCCCCGCGCGACCGCCGGATCAGCGCCCGCCGCCGATATCCAGAATCGCCCCCGAGGCATAGCTCGCCGCCCCGCCGGCCAACCACAGGATCGCCTCGGCCACCTCCTCGGGCGTGCCGGGGCGCTGCATCGGCACCAGATGCGCCAGCTCCCGCGCACGCCCCGGGCGACCGCCGCTGGCGTGGATTGCGGTGTCGATCAGCCCGGGCCGCACCGCGTTGACGCGGATGTTCTGCCCGGCCAGCTCCTTGGCCAGCCCGATGGTCAGCGTGTCGACAGCCCCCTTGGTCGCGGCGTAATCGACATATTCATAAGGCGAGCCCAGCTTGGCCGCGATCGACGAGACCAGCACCAGCGCCGCCGCGGGTTCCTCGACCGGCCGGGGCAGCCGCCGCGCGGCCTCGCGCGCGCACAACAGCGCGCCCAGCAGGTTGGTGTCGATCACCGCCCGCATCCGGTCCAGGCTCATCTCGGCCAGCGGCATCGAGGGCGCGACGATGCCCGCGTTCACCACCACCGCATCCAACCTGCCCAGCGCCGCCTCGGCTTGCTCGAACAGCGCCACCACATCGCCCTCGACGGCGACATCGGCGCGGATCGCCACCGCCTGCCCGTCCAGCGCCACGATCTGTTCCACCGTTTCATCCGCCGCCGCGCGGTCGGAATGCCAGCTCAGCGCCACAGGCCAGCCGCGCGCCGCCGCCCCCAGCGCCACCGCCCGCCCGATCCCGCGCGAGCCCCCGGTGATCAGGATTGCCCGTTTTTCCATCCCGCCCTCCGCCGTTTCGCGGCAGGCTAGCGCCCGACCCGGCCCACGTCCACCGCGCCGCATCCACCGCCCCGCATCCACGGAGCTTGCCGCCCCGCGCGCCCTGCCCTAGCCTGCCGCGATGACCGCCCGCATCCTCGTCAGCGCCTGCCTTCTGGGCCGCCCCGTCCGCTATGACGGGCGGGGCAAGCCCCTGGGCGACGCCCGGCTGGCCGCGTGGCAGGCGCAGGGCCGCATCGTTGCGCTCTGCCCCGAGGTGGCGGGCGGACTGCCCACCCCCCGCCCCCCGGCCGAAATCGAGCCCGGAGCAACCGCCCTGGACGTGCTGGAAGGCCGCGCGCGGATCCTGACCGCCACCGGCGCGGACGTGACCGCCCCCTTTCTGGCCGGCGCGCGGATCGCGCTGCATACGGCGCAGGCGCAGCACTGCCGGTTCGCCCTGCTGATGGATGGCAGCCCGTCCTGCGGCAGCCTGCAGGTCTATTCCGGCCACCACGACGGCACCCGCCAGCCCGGTCAGGGCGTCACCGCCGCCTTGCTCGTCCGGCATGGCATCACCGTTTTCGCCCCGTCGCAGATCGACGCGCTGGCCACCCTGGCCGATTGACGCATCCCCTTGCGAAACCCGGCGGCAGAGTCCACCTGAGGGGAAACCCGCACCCCGGAGGCCGCGCCCGTGCCCGATCCGATCCGCCCCCGCCTGACCACTGCGCCCCTGGCCTGGCTGGTGTCGCTGCCCGTGCTGGCCTATCGGCTGCTGCTCAGCCCCTGGGTCGGGCACGGGTGCCGTTACCAGCCGACCTGCTCGGTCTATGCGCTGGAGGCTTTGCAGCGGCACGGTGCGATCAAGGGCTCGTGGCTGGCGGCCAGGCGCATCGCCAGCTGCCATCCGCTGGGCGGGCACGGCTATGACCCGGTCCCCGGCGCCGACCCGGAACATGACGCCCGACATCGGCACTGACGCGGTCAGTCGAACGCCCCGGTCCTGACCAGCCGCCAGGCCTGCGCGCCGCCGGTGCGCTCAGCGATCAGCGCCGCGTCGTGATAGCTCCAGATCGTCGCATCGACGACCGCCTGCACCGCGACCGGATCGGCGCGATAAAGCCCCGGGTCGAACCCCTGCGCGGCGGCCGCGATCTCGGCCAGCGGGTCCACGCCAAAGACATAAGCCCCGTCCAGATCGGCATAGGCCAGCAGCGCGCCCTCCCAGCGCGGGGCAATCAGCACCGCATTGCGCAGGCTGGCCGCCGCCAACCCGGCATCGCGGAAATCCGCGCCGATCAACAGCGCATCGTCGAATACCGCCGCCATCGCGAAAGCATGGGAAAACGTGCAATCCACCAGCGCCGCACCGCTGAAATCGGCCCCGACCAGATCGGTGTCGCCCCCGGGCAATCCGGCGAACGTCACCGCCTGCAGGTCCGAGCCCCGAAACCGGATGTTCGGCAGCCGCGCTCCACTCAGATCGACCCTGCGCAACCACGCATGCGACAGGTCGCCAAAGGGCATCCCCACTTGCCGCATCACCGCATCCCCGATCTCCAGCCGCGGGCCATAGGCAAATTCGAGGTTCAGCCGCCCGTCGATCAACCCGGTGAAATCGCGGATCCCGCTGGCCAGCATCGCCCGCAACAGCTGCCCGCGCTCAGGGCTGGCGGCACGGTCGATCAGGTCGATCGGCGCGGGCTCGCCCGACCAGTCGTTTTCCGAGGCGATGCGTTCCCAGGCCGAAGCCAGAACCGCGCGCCGCCGCCGCATGGCGATCTGGCCATGATCGTCGTCATTGGCCGCGTTGATCCCGGGATCGAGGAACCGGTAGGGTCGCAGCCGCTGCGACAGGTCGATCAGCCGGAAGACCAGACTGCGGGGCAGGTCCGCGGTGTTCAGCCGCCCGTCCTCGGCCAGGGTGTCGGTCGCATCCCCCAAAAGCCCCACGACCACCGAGACCTCGCTCGCCAACCCCGCATTGCGCGCCGCCTCGGCCAGCTCGCTCTGCTGTTCCAGCAGATCGTTCTGCTGGGCAATGCGGCGGTTCTGTTCAGCCATCAGGACCATCTGCTGACCCAGCAGGGCGTTTTGCTTGAACAACAGCGCCGTGCCGGCCAATGCCGCCATCGCCGCGATCAGGGCGGTCAGCGAGGTCATGATCCAGCGCCGCGTCGACAGCCAGGCATAGCGCGCCATCACCGCCCGGATCAGCCGGTTGGCCGACCCCACGGCGGCCTCGGGGTCGCGCAGCGCCACCCCTTGGGCCACACCCGCCAGCGGCCCGGCCAGATGTTCCACCTGCACCTCGGCCATGCCGAAAAGCGCGCGCAGGATGCGGCGGCGAAAGAGCAGCAGCACCATGCCCACCAGCGCGGTGATCAGGATCGTGCCCAGGAACACCCCGGCGATCACGCCGGCGCTGTCTTCCAGAAACCCGAGGCCGGTAAAGGCCAGCAGGAACCCCGCCGCGATACCGAAGGCAAAGAAAAACACCGCAAAGGCCAGCGAGAACCCGCGCGGCGCAGCCTCGATCAGATCGGCGACGGGTTGGTCTTCGCTCATGCGGCCCCCTGCCCATTGACGATGGCAAAGGAAAGCCCCTATGGCAACCCGCAGGAGGGCCCGGCCCATGCTCGACGACGGCGACGACATTCATCCGCTCTTTCACGGGGCGCCGAAAAGCACCGAGTTCCGCAAGCTGCGCAAGCGGCTGGTGCAGCAGGTGCGCGAGGCGGTCGACACCTTCGGCATGGTCAAGCCGGGCGACCGCTGGCTGGTGTGCCTGTCGGGTGGCAAGGACAGCTATACCCTGCTGGCGATCCTGCACGAGCTGCAGTGGCGCGGGCTCTTGCCGGTCGAATTGCTGGCCTGCAATCTGGATCAGGGCCAGCCGGGCTTCCCGGCCACCGTCCTGCCCGAGTTCCTGCAGCGCATGGGTGTGCCGCACCGGATCGAGTATCAGGACACCTATTCGGTGGTGATGGACAAGATCCCGCAGGGGCGCACCTATTGCAGCCTGTGCTCGCGGCTGCGGCGCGGGAACCTGTATCGAATCGCGCGCGAGGAAGGGTGCTCGGCCGTGGTGCTGGGGCACCACCGCGACGATATTCTGGAAACCTTCTTTATGAACCTCTTTCACGGCGGGCGGCTGGCGACGATGCCGCCGAAACTGGTGAATGAAGATGGCGACCTGATGGTGCTGCGCCCGCTCGCGCTGGTGGCCGAGGCCGATTGCGAGAAATTCGCCCGCGACATGAGCTATCCGATCATCCCCTGCGATCTGTGCGGCAGCCAGGACGGGCTGCAGCGCCAGCAGGTCAAGGGGATCCTGGACGAATGGGAACGCCGCAGCCCGGGCCGACGAAACGTGATGTTCAAGGCGCTGATGAACGTGCGCCCCTCGCATCTGGTCGACCCGTCACTCTTTGATTTCGCCGGGCTGACGACCACGGCCGCGGCCCCTGATCGCGACAATTCGACGGAAATTCCGCAGCTGCGTTAAGGCTTCGGTCAGGCCCCTGTCCCAGCATGCCCCCAGACACGGTGCGTCGGATGACGGGGGCAGAACAGAATGCAGGAACGCGCAGGATGGACGCGGCGGCTCACTGGCCGGAAGGGACTGCTGGTTCTGCTCGTGCCCGTTCTGACGGCAGCGGCGCTGGCACTGGGCGACCCCGGCTGGCCACTGGCGCTGGTGCTGGCGGCACAGGCCATCCTGCTCTGGTGGGGCAATGCGGGCGAGCGGACATCCCGGCCCGCGGCACCCGAAACGCAGTCCCTGGCTGCCGCTGACCGCGGGGTCGTGCAGGCGCGGCTGGCGGCGACGGACAGCACGCAGCAGACCGCGGCGCTGGCCATCCGGCTCGACGAATCGCCCCGCCTGACCGGGCTCTACGGGCCCGCCTTCCTGGCTGTCCTCGACGACGCGCTGGCCGAACGGCTGGGCGGGGCGCTGCGCGAACACGACGCCTTTTGCCGACTGGACGGCGGCGGCTTCGGCGTCGCCTTGCTGCCGCAGCGGCGGCTGGACATCGGCCATGTGCTGTCGGTCGCCCAGCGGATCCAGCACCGGCTGTCGCAACCTTTCTCGCATGAGGGCAACACCGTCTGGCCCAGCGTCTCGGTGGGCTTCTGTCTCAGTGCCCGCGCCGCCGCACTCAATGGCATCGACATGCTGCAGGCCGCTGAACGCGCCGCCGAAAAGGCGCTGCAATCGGGGCCGGCTGGCCTGAACAGCTATAGCATCGTCGACTTCCCCGCAGCCCTGGCCGGAGACCGGATCGAGGCCTTGCGGCATGCGCTGGACACCGGCGAGATCCGGGCGCATTTCCAACCCCAGATCCGCACCGACAACGGCCATGTCAGCGGGCTCGAGGCACTGGCGCGCTGGCACCACCCCCAGCGAGGGATCATTGCGCCCGGGGACTTTCTGCCCCAGATCGAGGCGGCCGGACTGTCGCAGAAACTGGCCGACCGGATGCTGCGCGACGCGCTCGACACCCTGGCCGCGCTCGACCGCGAAGGGCTGTCGGTGCCCACCGTGTCGATCAACCTTTCGGCTGACGAGTTGCGAAACCCGCAACTGGCCGACGAAATCATCTGGGCGCTCGACCGGGCGGACCTCGCCCCGGGGCGCCTGACGGTCGAGATCCTGGAAACCGTCGTCGCTGGCGGCCAGGACGATGCCGCGGTGCATACGATTGCCCGGCTGGCCGGGCTGGGCTGCGGAATCGACCTCGACGATTTCGGAACCGGTCATGCCTCGATCGCCAACATCCGCCGGTTTGCGGTCGGCCGGATCAAGATCGACCGCTCCTTTGTCACCCGTCTGCACGAAGACCCGGATCAGGAACGCATGGTCGCCGCCATCCTGTCGATGGCGCAGCAACTGGGGCTGGCAACGCTGGCCGAGGGGGTCGAATGCGCCGGCGAGCAGATCCGCCTGGCGCAGATGGGCTGCGACCACCTGCAGGGGTTTGCCATCGCCCGACCGATGCCCGCGCCGGACCTGCCCGGCTGGCTGCGCGCCCATGACGCGGCGCTGGCCCGGGGCGAACCCTGGTGCGAAGACCCCGCTGCCGCCCGCGCGGCAAACGCCGGCGACGGCTGAGGCCACACTTTCTTTGTTCCTTGGGCGGTGTCCTGCACTTTGCGGTCGAGGGGACCGCCCGGATGAGGGGCCGCGCAACAGCCGCCTTGCGCAGTCCCGCGACCAACAGCAGGATGTCCTGGCGAAAGCGGGTTTTGCCCGGCTTCGGATCACCCCCGCCATCCTGCGCCGTCACCGCGGTGTCGACATCCGCGGTCTTGTTGTGCCGACCGGGAGCCTGCGCGTGGCCGATCGCCAGAACAACGGCACGGGGATGGCGCTGACCGGTGCCCCGCCCAGTCCGTTCCCGGCCCAGGTTCTGCGCGCCAGAGGCCGGCCTGGGCAAAACCGGTCGTCGACGACCGGTTCCACGGCGCGTCGACGCGCCGTCCGTTGCGCCCGGTCCCGCCCTTGTATTCGCAAGCAAGGCCGTCCATCGTGCAATGTCCAAGCCGGGTCGCGCCTGAAGTTCCGCCCGTTCCATCAGCATGGATGTCGGGCACATATCCCCGCACCCCCGGATCAGGGACAGGCCGCAGACCCCCGGTGGGGCTGCCGAACCGCCGCCCCGAACACACGGCTCAACCGATCGAGATGGCGATCTTGCCCAGCCGTTCGGGTGAGGCAAGGCGCAGATGGGCCTCGCGGACCTGTTCCAGAGAGAAGGTCGCGTCGAGGATCGGACGCAGAGAACCGTCGGCCAGCAGCGGCAGAAACTCGTCGATCTCGGACATATGCGCCGTGTGGCAGCCGCGGATATCGACCTCGTTTCGGTGGATGCTGACCAACAGAACCTCGGCACTGCGCCCCGAATGGCTGCCCATGCAGACCATCCGCCCGCGCTGGCGTAGCGCATTGATAGATTTCTGGAACGTTGCCCCGCCGACTGTATCATGCACGATATCGACGCCGCGACCGCCGGTCAGACGGCGGACCTCCACGTCCCAGTCCCGGACGCGGGTGTAGTTCACCGCCGCGTCCGCGCCGGCCTCGATGAGCTGTCGGCATTTCTCGTCCGAACCGGTGGTGACGATCACCCGGGCGCCGATCGCCCTGGCCAGTTGCAGCGCCGCCGAGCCCATCCCGCTGCCGCCACCGACGATCAGCAGGGTCTCGCCGGCGGTCAGGTCACCTCGGGTCTTGAGCATGTGCCAGGCGGTCATGTAGGCAACGATCGAGACCGACAGCGCCTCGTAGCCGGGTCCATCGGGAACCTTGATCGCATTGCGGGCCGGAAGGACCATGTATTGCGCGCAGGTGCCGTCGACGTGCTCGCCGACGATGCGCAGGTCGGCGCATTCGCTCAGCAATCCCTTCCGGCATGGCTCACAGGTTCCGCAGGTCAGCATCGGAATGACGGCCACGCGATCCCCCACGGAGTGGGTGTCGCAGCCGGGCCCGACCGCTGCGATATCGCCGGCGCCCTCGACCCCGAGGATGATCGGCAGCGGTTGCTGGCGATCCTTCTCAACAAACCGCCCTTCGCGCACCAGAATATCAGCCTGATTCATTCCGGCCGCCCGCATCCGGATCAGGACTTCGCCCGGCCCCGGAACCGGAATCGGCCAATCCTCCAGCACGATTGCCTCCGGTCCACCGAAAGCATGCACGGCCGCGACACGCATCATCCCCGTCACATCCGAATCCTTCGGTCTGGGTCATTCAGGTTGCGCGTGCCCTGCCGCTTCGCCGCAGGGCGCTCCCTCACGCAAGGATGCTTTCCGCAGGCTCGCCAAGATAGGCGCTGATCACATGCGGATCGTTCACCACCTCGTCCGGCGTGCCCTCGGCCACCTTTCGTCCCGCATCAATCACGAAGATCCTCTCGCACACCTGGGTGACGGCACGCATGTCGTGTTCGACCAGCCAGATGGTGGTGCCCTGCTCGCGCACGCTGCGCAGACAGGCGACCATCTCGACGGTTTCGCTGGGGTTCAGACCGGCGCAGGGTTCGTCGGCCAACAGCAGCTTGGGCCCGGTGGCGATCGCGCGTGCGATCTCGAGCTTGCGCAACGTGCCGACCGTCAATTCCTGGGCGTGGCGGTGGGCGACGTCCTCGAGCCCGGCCGTGCGAATGGCGTGTCGGGCGATATCCGACGCACTGCCCCGCCCATGCCCCCCGAACATCGCACCGACCGTCACGTTTTCCAGGACGGTCAGGGCCGGGAAAGGCTTGGAAATCTGGAAAGCCCGGGCGATGCCGATCTGGTTCCTGCGATAGGTTGCCATCGTCCCCAGAGACCGGCCGCCGAAAGCGATGTCACCGGAGGTCAGCGGATAGTATCCGGTGATCAGGTTGAACAGGGTCGATTTTCCCGCGCCGTTCGGGCCGATCAGACCATAGATGCCGCCCTCCTCCAGCGTGAAATCTACTTCTGCCATAGCCGTCAGGCCACCGAAAATCTTGGTGACGCCAGTGCCTTGCAACACGACCGACATTACCGAGCCCTTTCCCTGAAACGAATCCACCGTTTTGCATTGAAGAACCCGAGGACGCCGCTTGGCATGAGGAGGATCATCAGCACGACGATGCCACCGGTGATCATCAGATGGATATCGAGGAAGCCCGACAACAGCACCTGGGTGATGAACAGCATGATCGCCGTTCCCAGCACCGGCCCCCAGATCGTTCCGATCCCACCGATGATGCAGAACACGATCATGTTGAGGCCAATATCCAGCCGCAGGACCGAGCCGGTCGACATATATCCCAGGCTGTAGCCATAGACGGCGCCCAGAATTCCGACCAGAACACCCGACAGGACGAAGGATGCGATCTTGTAGTGTTCGGTCGGCACCCCCAGCATCTTCGCGGTGTCCTCGTCCTCGCGGATCGCCAGCAGGCCATAGCCGATCTTGCTGCGCCGAATTGCATAGGTGACCAGAATGATCAGCAACAGCAGTGCGCCGAAGATATAGTAGTAGAAGACCTCGGGCCTGGTTCCAGCCGGAACCGGAGAGGGCATAAAGACCCCGACGCCGCCGCCGATCCAGCTGACGTTGTTCACCAACTCGGTCACCACCTGGCTGACTCCCAGCATGGCGATGGCAAAGAAGATGCCGCGCAGGCGCAGGATCGGATACGCGATCAGGGCGGCAAAGACCGCGACGATCAGTGTGGCCCCGGCCACCGGCAAGATCATCGCCGCCGGCGACCCGGCTGCGGCGCCCAGTGCCGTCGAGATCTTCGCAGCCCCGAAGGCGCCCATCCCGAAAAACGCGGCATGGCCGAAGCTCCAGTAACCGCTGAACCCTCCAAGAATGTTCCAGGCGCTGGCCAGCCCGGCGAACATGAAAAAGCCCATGACGACGCGGGTGTGATAAGGTGAGACGTATCCGGGCAGAACCGCACCGATCGCCAGAAGCACGACGATGAAAGCCAGGAAGAGTTTGCGAGGCGTGGCGGTCATCGGGATTCCCCCATTGCATTGCCCAGCAGTCCATGCGGCCGGAACAACAACATGGCGACCAGGACCAGGAACATCGCGGCATTCGTCATCGACGGGGCGATGTATTGCGCGGTCAGGGTGTTGATCAGTCCCAGCAGCACGCCACCCAGCAGAGCACCGGCCGGGCTGCCGATCCCGCCGAGGACCACGACGATGAAGGCGTTGAGGGTCCAGCCGGCTTCCGTCGCAGGCGAAAAAGGTTGCACGATGCCGATGATGGCGCCCGAGGCCCCGGCCAGCGCCGCCCCCAGTCCAAAGGTCTTGGCATACAGACGCTCGACATCCAGCCCGCACAGCGACGCCGCCAGGGGCTGCTGCGCGGTAGCACGGATGGACCGGCCAAAATGCGTATGCCGCAACAGGGCCGTCAGCAGCAGCAGCACGACCAGGCTCATGCCCAGCGCGATCAGCCGCACCAGGTCGATCCGCAGATCGAAGAAGGTGACACTGGAAAAGCTGTAGCTGGGGGTGATCGTCCGGATATCCGGTCCGAACCACAACTGAAGAAGGTTGCGGATGATCATCGCCACGCCGAACGTCACCACCAGCGACGCGACCAGCGACGCGCGCGACACCGCCCAGTGGATGATGGTGCGCTGGTAAACATATCCGACCCCGAACAGCACGATCGCCACCGGCGGGATCGACAGGATCGGGTCGATCCCCAGATGCTCCCAGAGCAGGAGCGCGCCGTAGGATCCGGCGACCAGAAAGATCCCGTGCGTCAGGTTGACGATCCCCAGAACTCCGAAGACCAGTGAGAACCCGACGGCGGCCAACGCATAGAGGCCTCCGAGGGCCAGCCCGTTGACGAGCGTTTGCAGGAACAGCATTGTTCGTATGTCACTTTTTTTCAGTGAACAGGTCGACCGGCGCCGCCGGGGCCACGCCGGTCACGATCAACCTGCGATCAGGTCCGGTCCCGCCAGTTCGGCACCGGGTAGACAGGCTCTGCGTTCTTTGCGCCATCCGGTGCAATGACCACACGCTCACCGTTCTGGATCTGCAGCACGATGGTGCCCATCAGATCGGGATCCCCGTCCCCCTCGGGCGTGAACCGGATGTGACCATAGAAGCACTCGAAATCCGTGTTGCGCAACGCCTCGGTCACCGGGTCGATCTCGACAGTTCCAGCGGTTTTGAGGGCCTCGGCGATGGTGCAGACGCACGCCGCGCCAGCCGCCATGTGATAGGTCATCTGGCGATCGAAATTGGCGCGGTAGTAGTTGGCAAACTCCGTTGCGGTCCCGAAATAGTTGCCCGAATAGGCCACGTTCTCGGACCAGGCCGCCAGCGTCGTGACACCTTCGGCATAGGAGCCAAGCGCGTCGGTATAGGCCGCGTTCTGCGGTCCCAGAGACTGGAACAGCAGCGGGACATTGGTATCGGTTTGAACCATCTGCCGCGCGATCAGGATCGAGGTTTCGTCGGCAGTCAGGCAGATCAGGACATCCGGGTTGCTGGCGCGGATCTGCGACAGCACATTGGTCACGTCGTTCACCGAAGTCGGCAATTCAATCAGGTCGGCCAGTTCGATCCCGGCCTCGCGGATCGCTGCCTCGGCCCCGCGCGCCTGTGCCGATGCATAGGGCGAGTTGGTATAGAGGATCGAGATGCGCTCGACACTGGGCTCGAGCGACCGGAACAGGTTCACCGGCGAGATGAACTGCCGCGATGCACGCGGATACAACCCGAACACACGCCTGCGGCCCTGGGTGAAGATATCGTCGGCCGCGCCGCCGGCCTGCACCATCACCCGACCGGCGGCCTCGGTGATCGAGGCGGTCGGCAGCACCATGCGGGATGGGAACGATCCCAGGAAGAAGTTCACTCCCTCATCCACCTGACGCTGGATCAGCGTCGTGCCGCGCGATGGGTCGCTGGCATCGTCGAACAGGTCCAGGCGCAAGGTATAGCGCGTGCCGCCGACGTCAACGCCGCCCATTTCCTCGTTGATGAACTTGACCGCGCATTCATAGCCGCGCAGCAGGTTCAGACCGGTTTCCGCGGAATCGCCCGTCATCGGAACCGACCCGCCCAGGACGATCTCCTGGCCCTGGGCGAATGCGGCCCCCAGCGGGGTCAATCCGGCCAGCATCATGGCGCCGCCTGACTTCAGTATCGTGCGTCTTTGCATGAGAACTCTCCTGTCTGGTAGTGTCGCCCTCAGTCCATTCCGAGGTACGCTTTCTTCACGGCATCGTCGGCCAGCATCGCCCGGCCCGTATCGCTGCGGACAACCCGCCCCTTTTCCAGGACATAGGCCCGATCCGCGATTGCGAGGGTGTGATGAACGTTCTGCTCGACCAGCAGGATGGTCATTCCTTCCTGGTTGAGCTTGCGGATCATCTTGAAGATTTCGCCCACGAACAGCGGGCTGAGGCCCAGCGAGGGTTCATCAAGAATCAGCACGTCGGGCAGGGTCATCAGGCCCCGGGCGATGGCCAGCATCTGCTGCTCGCCACCCGACAGGCTGCCAGCATGCTGCGCGCGACGCTCGTAAAGACGCGGGAACAGCTGGAACACATGGTCATAGCTGTCCTTCATGCGATCACGAGAGCGCGGCAGGTGCCCCGCGATCTGGAGGTTTTCCAGCACCGTCAGATGCCGAAAGACCAGTCGGCTTTCGGGAACCAAGGCAATGCCCTGCTGGACAACCTTGTGCGCCGGCATGCCGGTGATGTCGCGCCCACCGAACAAAACCCGGCCGGTCCTGGGCTTTAACGCACCGGCGATCATTTTCACGGTGGTCGACTTGCCCGCACCATTCGCACCGATCAACGCCACGATCTGGCCTTTTGCGACGGTGATGCCGACCTTCGATACAGCCGTCACACCGTTGTAATCGTAGGACAGACCATCGGTGGCGATATAGACGCCGTCTGTTTCCAGGTTGGACATATCGGACATACATTTCCCTGACATCCGGGCAAGCGTTTCAGCGTTGAGATCCGGCTTCGCCCTATTTGTTCGAACATAAAGGCGGGAAAAGAGACCTGTCAATACGTAATATGCCGCCCGCAACCGGATCCTGCGGTCCGATACCGTCGACTGTTCGACAAACGGGCAAACTTGCGCATGCGACGCGCGTGCATCGGCGCCGCAATCCATCTTGCGCATGCCTCTCGGGCGCCGGCGCCGCGGATGCTCGAAGGGGGATCCATCACCCGGACAAATTTTCCGGGATAGCGCCTCGGCGCCGGATACAAACCCGCTCTGCCGATCGGCAGATGATCGGTCGATATCGGGCGTTATGCCTTCTGGGCGATCAGAGTGCGCTGGGTGAAACGGTCCGCCGGATAGATGTTCGACGAGTATTCGAAGGCTTCACCGGTTGGTGTCAGATATTTCCGGCGAATCAGCAACGCCGCCACTTGATCGCGTGCCGAGAGATTTTCCGCCAGGTCAGCGGGCAATTCGATTGCGCTGACCTCTTGCTCGACCGAGTCCAGTTTCAGCTGATTGTGGCGAATCACCAGCTCATAGATCGCCCGTCCGCCACCGATGATCTCGTGTTCGGATGGTGCGAACCTTTCGGGAATGGTCACGCGGGACCAACACAGGGGCTGGCCGTCCGCCGCCTTGCAGCGCAGACCCGACACCTGGGTGTATCGCCCCTCGGGAAGCTCGGGCATCGCGTCGTTTCCGCCCGCGCCGATGGTCACCGGCTCGATACGACTGATGTTCAGGACGGTATCCTGGGCGAAGTCGAACAGCGTGTTGATGTCACGCAGAACATGGACATATTGCGCATAGGGACGGCTGGAGAGGACGGTCGTGCCACTGCGACGACGCCGTCCGACCAAGCCCTGCTCAGTCATCACCTTCAACGCCTCGCGGACGGTGTGACGGCCGACTTTGAAACGCTCCTGCAACTCCATCTCGGTGGGGAACTTCGACCCCACCTCGAACCTGCCCGATTGGATTTCCTCGGTCAGCAGAGCCGCAAGTTCGGAGTGTTTCAAAACGTGCACCACCAGCTTGGAATAATTCGAACAATAGCGCAGTTACCATGAAACCGGCGGTCGTGTAAATTCCTCAGCTGATCGACGGATGGGCCCGCCGATACTGTGGCGGGACCGGTTGGGCCGACTGGAAATGGCGCGCAGCATGCCACGGCCATCGCGGGTTATCCATGATGGCGCGCCCCAGGGCGACCAGGTCGGCCCGGCCGCGTGTCAGCACAGCCTCGGCCTGCTCCGGATCGGTGATCAGACCGACGGCCATCGTCGGAAGTCCGGCCTGCTGCCTGATCATTTCGGACAACGGCACCTGGTATCCCGGGCCGACCGGAATCTTCTGTTCCGGGCTGCTGCCGCCGGAAGACGCGCAGACATAGTCGCAGCCCAGATCCTTCAGCCGCCGGGAAAACTCCACCGAATCGTCGAGCTGCCACCCGTCCGGGGTCCAGTCCGTCGCAGAGATGCGAACGCCCAGTGCCTTGGTCCTGGGCCAAACCCGGCGGACCGCGTCGAAAACCTCCAGCGGGAACCGCATGCGATTTTCCAGCGACCCGCCGTATGCGTCGCGCCGCAGGTTGGAGTGCGGCGACAGAAAGGAATGCAAAAGATAGCCGTGGGCGTTGTGGATCTCGACCACGTCGAAACCGGCCCGGTCTGCGCGCATGGCTGCCGCGACATATTTGTCGATCAGGTCGGCCATTCCCTGAACCGTCAATGCGCACGGCACCGCCCGGCCGGGATAGGCGACCGCCGAGGGGGCCTCCATCGGCCACGGCCCCCCATAGGCCGCCATCTCGGCCGCGCCCTCCCACGGAACGCTGTCGGCCGCCTTGCGCCCCATGTGAGAAAGCTGGATGCCGAACCGGGTCGGCCCGATCCGCCGGCAAAAGCGCAAGATCTCGGCGAACCTTTCGGCCTGGGCATCATTCCATAGCCCGGTGCACCGATGCGTTGCACGCCCGGCTGGCGAGACGGCTGTTGCCTCGACAATCGCCAACCCGGCCCCCGACACGGCGAAAGAACCCAGATGCATCAGGTGCCAGTCCGAGGGCATGCCCGAGGTATCGGCGGAAAACTGGCCCATCGGCGAAATGACGATGCGATTGGCCAGCTCGACCCCTCCCAGGACGAAGGGCGAGAACAATTGAGTTGGAGACATCCGTTCTAGCTTTCCGCGTCTGCTGTCACGTCGCCACGAAGGGAACAGTGTCGCAGATCCACCGCGCCATCGCCGCCATGTGCTGATCGCTGCCTTGCTGCCCCATGAGCTGCACCCCCATCGGCAGTCCGCCGACACTGGTGATCGGCATCGTCAGCGACGGTGCACCCAGCGTGGAACCGGGCGTGTTGAAAATCGGGTTGCCAGTCGGGATCACTCCGGGTGCAAAGGTCATGTCCGGTGCCCATTCATTGGCCGGCCCAAGCGAGGACGGTGCAATGATCGCGTCCGCATAGGACGAAAGCGCCCCATATTCCGCCCGCAGCGCCGCTCGGCGTTGCAAAAGCTCCCGGTAGCCATCGGGCCCCAGTGCTTCGGCCGTTGTCATGGTGCCCTGACCGCGTTTGCTGACGCCGCCGGGATGCTTGGCGATGGTGTTGCGCAGGGCGAAATGATTTTCCCAAGCCGTCAGGTCGATGTTCAGTTTGGTGATGCCGTGCAGATGCTGCTCGAAGCGTTCGAGCTGGAACAGGTCACCGCGGCGCAGAATACGGACCCCGGCCCTGGCCAGGTGATCCAGAACCGCTTCGAATGCCGCGAGGGCCGGACCGGGCATCTGGTCCCACAACTCGGTTTCCATCACCGCCAGCGTCAAGGGGCGCTGCGCCTCGGGCAGGTCCAGCGGCCCCGTCAGCGGCTGATAACCCGGATCGCCCGGCCCGGCGTGCGATCTCGATGGCGACATGCCACATGTCCCGCAACGTGCCGGCATGGGGACCGTGCGTGCTCATGCTCGTCACTGGCGTTCACGCGCGGTTGATCGCCCCGGTGGAAACCAGCGCGAAGTGCCGCAGAAAGCGCTTGCGGGAGCGGATGATCGACCCGCCGACCTGCGTACCGATCGCCGCCGGAACCATACCCGCGCCAACCGCTGCCGCCAGACGAACCCGAGAAGACCCGCCGAAGTCCGCCCGCTATCAAACAGGTTCGTCGTCGGCCCCCAACTGGGCACCGCCAAACTCGGTCGTCACCGTCTTACTTTAAATTTACCCTTTGACCTCGCGCAACGCAGATGGCAGCGTTGTCGTCTTTTGGAAAAGGCGTTCTCAGACGCCTTACTATCTGGGTGGGCATGTCGCGGGTCGCCAACAGTCGCCTTGATCCCAACGGCATCCGTCGATGGCGAAAGCGGACGCCCTCTTCCAGCGTCGGCTGCTGGCGTCGGCACAGGCGCGCGCGCCTTCGGTGTTCATCACCACTGGCCTGAACCACCGGCTGCGCCGTGACGTCGAGGCAGGCTTCGAGATGATCGCGGGCTCGTGCCCGCTGACAGAACCGCCAGTGCGGCGCCTTTTTCGCCTCAGGATCCAGGATCGTAGTCGATACCCATGATTTTGACTTCCTGCTGGGGTTTGATTTCAGCTCAGACGCTCGGGATAATTCCACCGCAGATGCTGGGTTTCGGGTTTAGGATAGCGCCGCGGGGATGTTCGGTGGCCCAGTGCGACGGGTCCGCGCCGGTTGCCAAAGGCCACCGGTCTCTACCGCCCTTGCCCGATCAGATCATCGAACATGCGCCAGCAATGCCCCCACCGACCAAAGATGGCGGGTTACCACGATGCTGGTGCACCGTCGCCGCGCCGTCTGCGCCTTGAGTTGGCGCGCGTCTGGTTCCGCCAGAACGTCGGCATGCTCCAGTCCGTGCCTTGCCGGGAGGAACATCAGGGAGAACACCGGTCGTCATAGTGATAGTAGTAAGGAACGCGCCAGAAGGGCAGCACCGCCGGTCAGCGTCGATCACATGATAATACGGGGAATGTCATCAGCCAGCCCGCCCCAGATAAGCATATCCACGCGCTTCCAGCAGGCCGGCATTGCCAGGCTGATGCGCCATTTCGCGTAACGGATCCCGCCGCGCAGAGAGCAAGGCGAACCATCCTTTCAGTTGCCGCCCCAGAACCTCAGCCATTTTGTGCGGTGGCAGGGCGATTCGGCGCCCTCTTCATCGGGATCGGTCTCATGGCGCCAGCCCGGTGGTTGCAATCTCGTGGTGCCGTCGCAGGCGAGCGAGTCAGAACCTGGCAAACACATGCATCACCGCTGAGGCCACGAACGTCGCCTTGACCCTGACCGTCGGTCGATGCGAACCGCATCAGGCCGTCATTGCATCCAGTAGGCTTCCGGCGTCTGAAAGCTTTCCGGCTTCAGGCCCTCAGGCTGATCCGGATCGGGTCAGCGATCACGGAAAAAGCCGCACTCAGGCCCTTGCAAGATCGTCGTCGGACGGGCTGCGTTCGTTCGATATGGTATATCCACTGCTTTCCGAGGCATTGTCAGTTCGCTCCCTTGGCGTCAAAGGCCGCGATGGTAATGACGACCCACACATCCTCCCGCAGGTCGGAACCAGCAGACCCCCGGCAAGGCGCTCATGCGCCCGATCGGTTTCAAATACGGCATGTCACGATGCGCATCCGCATGGCCCGACAGAGGATGCAGGCGGATAATATCCGCTGGCGTCGTATTGCTGGCCAGGCGCTCCCACCATCTCGAGCACACGAAGGTCGGGATCGGTGATACAACTGGAGGCCAGGCCGTCGGTGTTCCAGCCGTACAAACTGAAATACATCGCATCGTCCGCGACCAGTGAGCAGCAGATTCAGGCACTCGCCCCATGCGCCGAGGTGTAATACGGCGAGTGTCCGCTGTGAGGTGCGAATTGTAGATATAACGCTAACTCGTTCAGCTAGCTTCGAAGGTATACTGCCAGCTGCGGGTGCCGACCGGACGTTTGCCGGTCCACAGCTTTCGATCGCGCGTCAGCCGCACGCGAAATGCGACCGCTCGACGTCAACTCGCCAGGAACCTGATGCTCCACATGTGATCGGCGATCTCGTGGCCCGCCGCGGATGCAGCAATGATCGCGTCAGGGTAGAGTTCGGCGATGCGGCGGGGTGAGGTCACAGATATGCATGTCGCTCGAACAGCTCCAGCAGCCGCCAGATGCCCGTTCGCCCGCCAGATTCGCCCTTGGCACGCTGCATGGACGGCGCTCGTTCAGCAGAAACTACCAGAAGCATCGCGTCCGTCAGCAGTGACGTTGACGCGATCCGATGCCGTCAGCGGATTAGCCGTAAGTGCGGTAAACGCCCCTCGTTCTGGTCAGCTGCCCGGCGATGGGTGGCAAAATCAAAGAACCAGCGTTCATGGCAAGGTCGCCCTTATATTTGTTCGAACAATATATGCTCACACCGGATTCCTGTAGCCTTCCTGTCGGGCACCCAGACCAGAAGGCTCGGCGCCGCTGAGAATCGGGATCGCGCTTTTTCGTTGAACAACTCGGCGCTGATCGGTCTGCCGTTGGAACCAACTGGTTTATGAGCCTCGACCTCGAGTCGAGCCAGTCTTCAAATCGGTCTCGATGCCGGCCCGATCGCGCCCGCGCCCACGCCACTGCGACGGCGGCATTGCGCTTATGCGCCAGATCCAGAACGCCCGACATCAACGATTGCGCGGTCGGCCAGATAATTGACCATACCTCCTGCGCCTCAGCCGCCGAAACGGGGCGGCGGCAGATCAGCTCTTCGCGCGGCAGGCACCGATCGCACGCGCGAGGTCTGGGTGCCGCCTCCGCGAGGATGATTCAAGCCGCGCGTCTCGGTCAATGAACCGCGCCGAAGCAGTGGCATGCACGAAAGTCACAGGCCAGAACAAGCTCGGCCCCACCCCGTAGAGCGGCACCGTTGACCGCCGCGATGACCAGGATCGGGCAGTCCATCACCATAGAAGGCCTGCTCGAAACAACATGCTGGCGGCGCTGCCGGTCCGGATCAGACATGCCGTCGCGTTCCTTCAGGTCACCGCCGCGCAGAATGCACCAGCCCCTCGCCGGTCGGGTGGGGCGGCGCAGCGCACCGGGATCGAGGCCCAGCGCGCGGAACACAGAAGCAGATCGCCACCCATCTGCGTGTTCAGGGCATTTGCCGCCCGGGGCCGATTCAGGGAGAGGACGGCAACGTGCTTGCCCCTGGCCGTCCATTCGAGCGTCTCCATCGCCTGCATCACCGCACCGGTCCTCGGAAAATGACTGAAGATCCCCTGAAGGCTAATCATTCGAACAATTAATGGCAAGCGATTTTCCGGTTGACACGTCGCCTCTTCTCTAGTTTTGTTCGAACAATTAAGGAGCAACCCCGTATCGTGCTGACAAACCGAATCTGCGCCCTCATTGCCAATCCACGACCGCTGTCCCCGGCAGAGCTCGACGACGTCCGTCTAAGCTTTGCAGACACGCTGGCGGTGGCCCTGGCCGGCTGGCACAGCGAGTCCGTCACGATGCTGCGCGGCGTTCTGGGCCTTGAGGCGATGCCTCCCCTGCCCGAAACCCGCCCGACAACTCCGCCCGAGGCGATCGCACTGGCGCTGGGCACGGCCGCGCACGCGCTCGACTATGATGACGTCAACCTCGACTCCGTCACACATCCAAGCGCAGTCATCGTCCCCGCGCTCCTCGCCGTGGCGGCGCATCACCCAGACCTGACCCCGAGAATCCCTGCCGCCTATGCGGTCGGCCTGACCACGGATCAGACCCTGGGCCAGGTGTTGGGCTTTGCCCATTACGACAAGGGGTGGCATGCCAGCTCGACGTTCGGCCCCCTGTCTGCTGCGGCGGCGCTGGCGCATCTGCTGGACCTGGACGAGCGTCAGATTCGCAGCGCCCTTGCGCTGGCCGCGACCCGCTCGGCCGGAATGCAGCTGAACTTCGGTCAGATGGGCAAGCACCTGCAAATCGGACAAAGTGCCGAGGGCGCGGTTCGCGCGGCGTTGCTGGCCCGAGCCGGCTTTACCGGGGCCGCGGACCCGTTTGCCCCGTCGGGCTTTTTCGACCTCTACGCAGGCGCGGCGCTGGCCCGGAAACCGGACGACGTCGCACCCGAACTTTCGGTGGCGAGCATCTCGCGCAAGCTCTTCCCCTGTTGCTACCTGACCCATCGCATGATCGCCGCCAGCATCACGCTGCATGACCGCTTTCCCGGCGGGCTTCCCGACGGGGTGCAGGTCGATGTCGCGGTGCCCTATGGCGGGCTCAGCGCGCTGCGGGTCAAAGATCCGCTGACCGGATCCGAGGCCAAGTTCTGCGCAGCCTATACCGTCGCCGTCGCCTTGCTGCGCGGCCGCGTGTTGCTGAGCGACTTCTCGGACGGGGCCCTCGCCTCCGCAGAAGTCCGCGACCTGATGACACGGGTCACGGCAAGCGAAGAGCCGCTGATCGGCGCACCGCCCACGGGCATCGACCACGGCGAAGTCGTCGTGACCCTGCGCGGCGTGGCGGGAGTGATCGACCGGGTCACCTGCCGCCACTATCCGGGTTCACCGGCCGCACCCGCCACGCAGTCGGCGATGCACACCAAGATCGACGATTGCCTGCGGCTTTACACCGCCGCCGCACCTGTCCCGCTGGCCCGGGAGGATCTGCTGTCCTGGCTGGACCGCTTCATCGGCCCCGTCGACACAGGCTCGACGGACACCTGATCCATCCTTTGCCGGTATCCGCAAGAAACCGAAAGACCGACATGTCAGACACTTCCATCACCGTTGATCTCAATGCCGACTATCAGGATATCCGGGACGCCGTGCGCAAGCTTTGCGAGCCGTTCGACGGCGCCTATTGGCGCAAGCTGGAAAAGACCGAAAGCTATCCCTCTGACTTCGTCCAGGCACTGACCGAAAGCGGCTTCCTGGCTGTGCTGATCCCCGAAGAATATGGCGGCTCGGGGCTGCCGCTGCGGGCTGCCTCGGTCATTCTGGAAGAGATCCACGCAACCGGCTGCAACGCCGGCGCCTGCCACGCGCAGATGTATATCATGGGCACCCTGTTGCGGCACGGCTCGGCGCAGCAGAAATCGGAATACCTGCCCCGGATCGCTTCGGGCGAGCTGCGCCTACAGGCCTTTGGCGTGACCGAACCGACCAGCGGCTCGGACACCACCAAACTCAAGACCCGTGCGGTCCGCGACGGCGACGAATATGTGATCAACGGCCAGAAGGTCTGGACCTCTCGCGCGCTTTTTTCCGACCTGCTGCTTCTGTTGGCGCGCACCACGCCGGTGGATCAGGTCACGCGGAAAACCGACGGACTGTCGGTGTTTCTGGTCGACATGCAGAAGGCGCGGGGCAATGGCCTCGAGATCCGTCCAATCGACGCGATGGTCAACCACAACACCACCGAACTGTATTTCGACAACCTGCGCATTCCCGCTTCCAGCCTCATCGGTGACGAAGGCGCGGGCTTTCGCTACATCCTCGACGGCATGAATGCGGAACGGATTCTGGTCGCGTCGGAATGCCTGGGCGATGCGCGGTGGTTTACCGAGACCTCCAGCCGATACGCCAACGAGCGCGTCGTTTTCGGCAAGCCCATCGGCGCCAATCAGGGCATCCAGTTTCCGATCGCCCGCGCCTATGCCGAAACCCGCGCCGCCGAACTGGTGCTCAAGGAAGCCTGCGCCCGGTTCGATGCCGGAGAAAACTGCGGCGAACAGGCCAACATGGCGAAACTGCTGCTGTCCGAGGCATCCTGGCATGCCGGTGAGGCCTGCCTTCAGACGCATGGCGGGTTCGGTTTTGCCTGCGAATACAACGTCGAACGCAAGTGGCGCGAGACGCGGCTCTATCAGATTGCGCCGATCTCCTCGAACCTCATTCTCGCCTATCTCGGCCAACACATCCTCGGCCTGCCCCGCTCTTACTGAAACGAAACCGTCGTGCGCCCTGCGCCGCCCCGCGGTGGCTGGACCGAACCGAGAGCACGATCCATGACCACGCCCCTGAAATCCCGGCGTTATCACCCGGCGCGCGCAGCGCAGGGACGGTGATCCGGGGCATCGCGCCGCCTCCGATCACGGCACTGACCTCTTGTCCGCAAGAAAGGAACTCCACATGATCAATCGCATCATCGACGCGCCTTCGGATCTGCCGCTTTCCAGCATCCAGGTGATCGAGATTGGTCATTCGGTTGCGGCGCCCTATTGCGGCCAGATCCTGGCTGACCTGGGTGCGCGCGTCATCAAGATCGAGAACCCGAACGGCGGCGACGATGCCCGGCATTGGGGGCCCCCCTTCGTGCAGGGCAGTTCAGCAACGTTTCAAAGCCTGAACCGGAACAAGGACAGCATCGCGCTGGACTTCAAATGCCAACGGGACCGGGACAAGTTCTTTGACCTGGCCGCGAACAGCGACGCGATCGTGCAGAACATGCGACCGGGCCTGGTGGAGCAGTTCGGCATCGACGCCGACAGTCTGCGGGCGCGCTTTCCGGAACTGATCTATTGCAACCTTGGCGCCTTTGGGACCGAGGGCCCGCTGAACCGTCACACCGGCTACGATCCGCTGATTCAGGCTTTTTCGGGGATCATGTCGGTCACCGGGGAACCCGGGCGACCGCCGGTCCGCGTCGGCCCGTCCATTATCGACCAGGGCACGGGCATGTGGTGCGTCATCGGGATCCTCAGTGCCCTGTTGAAGCGGCATGAAACCCGTGTCGGAACACGTATCGACACCTCGCTGTTCGAGGCCGGCCTGAGCCTGATGACCGTGCCCATCGCCAATGCCGTCGCCTCGGGCAAAGAGCCGGGCAAGACCGGGTCGGAAACCCCGATGCTTGCGCCGTATCGCGCGTTCCGGGCCCGCGACCGCTATATCGTGATTGCGGCCGGCAACAACAATCTGTTCCGGCGCCTGTGCGACACCCTGGGCCGGCCGGACCTGGCGCAGGACGGCCGGTTTCTTCAGAACGCAGATCGGGTGGCCAACCGTCAGGCACTCAACCAGCAGATTGCGGAGGTGGTGGCGGAACAGGACGCCGACCACTGGGTTGCGGCACTGGACAAGGTCGGCGTTCCCTGCGCTGCCGTGAATAGCGTGCCCGAGGTTCTGGCCCATCCACAGACCTCGGCACTCGGCATGCTGCTTGACGGCGGAGACCCGAAACTCGGGCTTGTCGCGTCGCCTCTGCGCTTCGACGGCGTGCGTCCGGGGCTGCGGGGCACCGCGCCCGCCACCCCGACCTCCGACGTTCGTGTGATCCCGTGAAAATCGAGCTGACCGAGGTCGCACCGCGCGATGGTCTTCAAAGCCTGCCCGAGCCGGTGCCGGTCGGCACCAAAATCGAACTGGTTCGCCGCGCGGCCAACGCCGGGTTCCGGCGGGTCGAGGTGACCTCGTTCGTGTCGCCACGCGCCGTCCCGCAACTGGCGGATGCCGAAGCGGTGCTGGCAGGGCTGGCCGGACTGAACACCGTCACGCTGGAGGCACTGGTGCCCAACCTGCGCGGGGCCGAACGTGTCGCGCGAACCGCTGTGCAGGACTGGGTCTGCTTTCTGTCGGCATCGGAAAGCCATTCGCAGGCCAATGCGAATTGCAGCGTGACCGAGGCGCTGGCCCGCATCGAACCGGTCATCGACCTGGCCCGACGCTGCAACCGCACCCCGGTTGCGGCGATTGCCACTGCCTTCGGCTGCCCGTTCGAAGGGATCATTCCGGTCTCGCAGACGATGCGCCTGGTTCTGGCGCTGCGTGACAGGGGGATCCGCCGCATCAAGTTCGGCGATACGATCGGAACGGCAACGCCGCGCCAGGTGCACGAACTGGCCGAGCAGCTGAAGGACAAAGCGCCGGAAATCCAGCCGGTCCTGCACCTGCACGACACCCGCGGCCTGGCCCTGCCCTGCGTGCTGGCCGGGATCAACGCGGGCTTTACCCGCTTTGAAAGCTCGATCGGCGGGATCGGCGGATGCCCCTTTGCCCCGGGCGCGACAGGCAATGTCGCCAGCGAAGACCTCGTGCATTTCCTGCACGCCGAGGGACATGACACCGGCATCGACCTTGCTGCCCTGATTGACACCGGCCGGTGGCTCGAGGGACAACTCGGTCGCCCCCTGCCTGCCCGCATGCTCAGGGTTTCGCCGATCGGCACCACCGTCCCGTTGCCGGACGGACTGCGTGCCAGGGGTTAACCGCCCGGTTCGGACATCGCCGGATCGAACTGTCGCTGCTTCAGCGACCGCAGCACGAAGCTCGACCGCGAATGGCGGATGCCCGGCACGCGATACAACTTCTTGCGCAGAAATTCCTCGTATCCACGGGTGCCGTTCACCGCGACCTTGACAAGATAGTCATACTCGCCGGTCGTCAGCATCACCTCCAGCACTTCGGGCATCTGCTGCATCGCCTGACCGAACACCTCGAGTGTCTCATCGTCGTGCCGGTCCAGCACCACCTCGATCATCACGATCTCGGACACCCCGAGCTTGGCCCGGTCGATGACCGCCTGATAGCCGGAAATGACGCCACCCGCCTCCAACCGCCGAACCCGCTGCCAACACGGGCTGGGTGACAATCCGACAACCTGGGCCAGCTGCGCGTTGGACATCCGACCATCCTCGACCAGGGCAGCAAGGATTCGCCGGTCGATCCGGTCCAGGCTGAGATCAGTCATTTCTTTCCATCCATGATGACTCTGCAAAATATCATGCCTTCGTTATCTCATTTTACGAAATCTTCGAAAGGAAATTCTGACAGAAATTCAATATTAATCCGAACAATAATGGAGGCATTGATGAAGACATGTTTCAGATGCAGGGATCCGTTCGACACCGTCGCCAGGGTCATGGACACGGCGCGGCGCCTGGGTTTGGCCGCAGACGCGCTCTGGTTCGAGCGAACGGACCCGGAGCAGTTCTCTGTCACACTGTCCATCCCTGATGCAGACCCGTGGTTGGCCGCAACATTCGTCAACCGGATCGCTCTTCTGCCCGACCTCGACCAAGGGTTCCACGATGCCTGAAGACCGCGCGCCCCACCTGCACATTCCTGCACCAGCAATCCGCCCCGGAGACGTCCCGGATTTCAGTCATGTCAAGATCCCCCGCGCGGGCGAGGTCCGTCGGCCCGCCCCCGACACACAGCCCGAAGACATGCGCGACCTCGCCTTTTCGATCATCCGGGTTCTGAACCGCAAAGGTGAGGCCGAGGGCCCCTGGGCCGGAACGCTGGACGACACGTCGCTGCTGAAAGGCCTGCGGGACATGATGACCCTGCGCACCTACGACGCGCGCCTGATGACCGCGCAACGACAGGGCAAATGTTCCTTCTACATGCAGCATCTGGGTGAAGAGGCGATCAGCTGCGCGTTTCAGCGGGCCTTGCGACCCGGCGACATGAACTTTCCGACCTACCGCCAGGCGGGCTTGCTGATCGCGGGCGGCTATCCGCTGGTGAAGATGATGAACCAGGTCTATTCCAACGATGGCGATCCGGTGCGCGGACGGCAATTGCCGGTTTTCTACAGCTCGAAAGAGCACGGATTCTTCTCGATCTCGGGCAACCTTGCCACGCAGTATGTGCAGGCGGTGGGGTGGGCTATGGCGGCGGCGATCAAGGGCGACCGAAAGCTCTCGGCGGCCTGGATCGGCGACGGCTCGACGGCCGAGAGCGATTTTCATGGCGCACTTGTCTTTGCCTCGACCTACAAGCCGCCCGTCATCCTGAACATCGTGAACAACCAGTGGGCCATCTCGACCTTTCAGGGCATTGCGCGAGGCGGGGCCGGAACCTTCGCAGCCCGCGCACATGGCTTCGGTCTGCCGGCGTTGCGGGTGGACGGAAACGACTATCTTGCTGTCCACGCGGCCTCGCAATGGGCGGTGGAGCGGGCCCGGAGCGATCTGGGTCCGACAATGATCGAGTTCGTGACCTACCGCGCCGGGGGGCACTCGACTTCGGACGACCCTTCGGCCTACCGCCCCAAGGAAGAAGGTGCGGCCTGGCCCCTGGGCGACCCGATCCTGCGGCTCAAGTCGCATCTGATCCACCGTGGCCTCTGGTCCGACGAACGCCACAGGCAGGCCGAGGCCGAGATCCAGGCCGAAGTGATCGCCGCGCAGAAAGAGGCCGAAGCCATCGGCACGCTGCACTCCGGTCAGCGGCCCAGCCCTCGCGACATGTTCGAGGACGTGTTCGCCGTCATGCCACCGCATCTGGTGCAACAACGGCATGAGGTTGGATACTGAACATGACACGCATGACGATGATCGAAGCCATCCGCGACGCCCATGTCGTGGCAATGGAGCGCGACGACACCGTGATCGCGATGGGCGAGGATGTGGGTTATTTCGGTGGTGTATTCCGCTGCACCGCAGGACTGCAGAAACGGTTCGGAGTCGAACGGTGCTTTGATACGCCCATCAGCGAACTGGGGATCGTGGGAACCGCGGTCGGCATGGCGGCCTATGGATTGAAACCGATCGCCGAGATCCAGTTCGCGGACTACATGTATCCCGGCTATGACCAGATCGTTTCCGAGGCGGCACGGCTGCGCTATCGCTCGGCCGGCGAATTCACCTGTCCGCTGGTTATCCGCATGCCCACGGGCGGTGGCATCTTTGGCGCGCAGACCCACAGCCAGAGCCCGGAGGCCCTGTTCACGCATGTCGCGGGTCTCAAAACGGTGGTCCCGTCGAACCCGCGGGACGCCAAGGGGCTGCTACTGGCCGCCATCGCCGACCCGGACCCGGTGATTTTCCTCGAACCAAAGCGGCTCTACAACGGCCCCTTCGATGGCCATTTCGACCGGCCCTCGGTGCCCTGGTCGAAACATCCGGCCAGCGAGGTCGAGACCGGCTATTTCGAGGTGCCGCTGGGTCAGGCTGCTGTTCTGCGCGAAGGGACAGCCGCCACACTGATCACCTATGGCACGATGGTGCATGTGGCACTGGCTGCGGTCGCGGAAAGCGGCGCGGATGTCGAGGTGATCGACCTGCGCACCCTCCTGCCGCTGGACCTGGACACCATCAGCGCCTCGGTCTGCAAGACCGGCCGCTGCATCGTCCTGCACGAGGCTACGCTGACCTCTGGCTATGGCGCCGAGATCGTGGCGCTGGTTCAACGGGATTGTTTCTATGCCCTCGAAACACCGGTGCTGCGGGTCGCGGGCTGGGACACGCCCTATCCGCATGCGCAGGAAATTGACTATTTCCCCGGCCCCGACCGGGTTCGGCAGGCTATCGCCACGGTCATGGAGAGCTGAGACATGACAGAGCATACATTCCGACTGCCCGACATCGGAGAAGGCATTGCAGAGGCCGAGCTGAGCACCTGGCGGGTCAAGGTCGGTGACGTGGTCCGCGAGGATGATGTGATTTGCGAGGTGACGACCGACAAGGCGTCCGTCGAAATCCCGGCAGCGGTTGGTGGCACGGTGACATGGCTTGGCGGCCAGGCAGGCGAGGTCATGGCCATCGGCAGCGACCTCATCCGGATCGACAGCGATGAAGCGGCGGCGTCCTCGGCGCCGGAATCACGGGCGGAACCCGGGGCACCCGCTTCGCCCGCCCCCGCGCCGACCAGACCCGCGCCGACCAGACCCGCGACGCCGGCAGCACCCAGACGAACGGCGCAGTCAGCCGCCGTGGCACAGGCCCGGAACGCCGCCGGGCGCCCGTTGGCCGCGCCATCGGTCCGGGGCCGTGCCCGGGATCTGGGGATCGACCTGCGGCAGCTGCGCGGGACCGGCCCGGCGGGGCGGATCCTGGCCGAGGATCTCGATGACTTCCTCTTGCACGGACCCGACCTGCGAAGCAGCGTCGGGCGGACCCGACGCACCGGCACCGAGGAGGCCCGCGTCACCGGTGTGCGACGCACGATTGCCGAGCGCATGGCGCGCGCCAAACAGCGGATCCCTCACTTCTCGATCATCGAAGAGGTGGAGGTAGAGGCGCTTGAAGAGCTGCGCGCCAAGCTCAACCAGCGATTCGGAACCGAGCGCGGCAAGCTGACCCTTCTGCCCTTCCTGCTGCGAGCCCTGGGCGAAGTCGTGGTGGACCACCCCGAGGTCAACGCCCATTACGACGACGAGGCGGGGGTGATCACCCGCCACGAGGCGCTTCACTGCGGGATCGCCACACAGACCGACGCGGGCCTGATGGTCCCCGTTCTGACCCACGCCGAAGCGCGATCGCTGTGGGACACCGCACGCGAGATCAAGCGCCTCTCGGACTCTGCGCGCGAACGGCGGATCGGGTCGGATGACCTTTCCGGGTCGACCCTGACGGTGACGTCGCTGGGGCCGCTCGGGGCGCTGGCGACGACGCCGATCATCAACCACCCCGAGGTCGCCATTGTCGGCGTCAACAAGATTGCCGTGCGCCCGGTCTGGGACGGGCGCACCTTCGTTCCGCGCCGGATGATGAATCTGTCCTGCAGCTTCGATCATCGGGTGGTCGACGGCTATGTCGCGGCGGAATTCGTCGCCAAGCTGAAGATGCTGCTCGAAACCCCGGCAATGCTGTTCATGGAGTGGCGTGATGACTGAACTCAGATGCTCCCTGCTGGTGATCGGCGGAGGCCCCGGCGGGTATACCTGCGCCGCGCGCGCCGCGCGCCTCGGGGTGGACACGATCCTCGTCGAGGGAAACCGCGTCGGCGGAACATGCCTGAACGTCGGCTGCATTCCCTCCAAGTCGCTGATCCATGTGGCCCAGGTCTATCACACGGCGGTCATCCAGGCAGGGCCGGGTCAGCTGGGTGTCACCGTCTCGGCGCCGGCGCTGGATTTCAGCCAGATGCAGGACTGGTCGCGGGGCGTCGTCAACACGCTGCGCAACGGCGTCGCCGGATTGCTCGAACGAAGCGGCGTCAAGACGCTGACCGGCTGGGCGCGGTTTCTGGACGGCAAGAGTATCGAGGTGGCATCCGATACCGGGCCGGTCGTGGTGCGCGCCGAACACGTGGTGATCGCCACCGGCTCGGTTCCGACCGAGCTGCCAGGGCTCCCCTTTGGCGGGCGCATTCTCGATTCCACTGCGGCACTGGCACTGCCCCAGCCGCCGAAACGACTGGCGGTGATCGGTGCAGGCTATATCGGTCTCGAACTGGGGACCGCCTTTGCCAAGCTTGGCAGCGCCGTCACGATGATCGAGGCGGCACCGGCCATCCTGCCGCAATTTGACGACAAGCTGACCCGCCCCGCCCGAACCAGGTTGGCGGCTCTGGGAATCACGCTGAAGCTGGACACGCGAACAACCGGCTGGAACGAGACCACGAGCACGCTCGGCCTTGCCGGCTCGCGCGGGGACGAAACTTTGGACGTGGACGCGGTTCTGGTGACCGTCGGGCGGCGACCGGCAACGGACCGGCTGGGTCTTTCCGAACTGGGTCTGCGCCGAAGCGGGCCATTCATCGAGGTGGACGACCGCTGCCGAACGTCGATGCGGGGCGTCTATGCCCTCGGCGACGTGACACCGGGACCAATGCTGGCGCATCGGGCAATGGCACAGGCGGAAATCGTGGCCGACGTGGTCGCGGGGCGCGCCAACGCCTGGGACAAGACCTGCGTGCCTGCCGTCTGCTTTACCGATCCCGAAATCGCGTGCGCGGGGTTGCTGCCGTCAGAGGTGCCCGCCGGCGTTGCGTCGAGGGTCACCGAATTCCCGTTCAGGGCCAACGGGCGAGCACTGACACTGGACGATCCCGAGGGCTTCGTGCGACTGGTCTCGCGTGAGGACGATCATGTGGTCCTGGGCATACAGGCGACCGGCCCGGGTGTGTCGGAACTGGTCTCGGGCTTTGCCCTCGTCCTCGAGGCCGGGCTGAGGGTCGAGGATATCGCCGGCACCATCCACGCGCATCCCACCTTGGGCGAGGCCCTGCAGGAGGCAGCCCTGGCGGCTGCCAGCACCCGTTCCTTGCGTGACAGGTGACGCCACGGCTCGTGCCATCTCCGGCCGCCAGGGCCTCCGCCGGCGGCGGATGGTCTTGGCGCCACATAGCCCTTGCGCCCGCATAGGAACCGTCCTTGCGCCACGCGCGAACCGGCACCGGGCATTCACGGTTGGCGCCACGCCGTTCGATCGGAACAAAGTGTATCGGCGACGCGGCGCCCCTCGCGTCCGTCAGGTCCGGCCCGCCCCTCCGTGCCCCGGAAATCCCCCATCGACCGGCCCGGGCGGGGGAATCCGCTTGACCTTTGTGGGCTGGCCCTGTTGAACCGGCCCAGCAAAGACTTCGTGCCCGGAAAGACCCGATGGACGATCAGACCAAGAATCTCATCCTCGCCTTCGCCCTGAGCCTTGCGGTCATCATGGGCTGGTTCGCCCTGTTCCCGCCGGCCGAGCCGGACCCGGCTGACACCGTCGCGCAAAGCGAACTGCTGCCACCGCCGGCGGCCGACACCGCCGACGCGGCGGCCGCAGCAACTGAGGCCCCGGCCGCACCGCTGACCGAGACGGTGCGGATCGAGATCGACACCCCGCGCCTGACCGGCAGCATCGCCCTGACCGGCGGGCGTTTCGACGATCTGCAGCTGCGCGATTACCGCCAGTCGATCCAGCCCGATGCCGACCTCGTGCATCTGCTGAATCCGGTAGGCAGCGACCAGCATCCGTTCTACGCGATCTATGGCTGGAGCCCGCGCGGCGATCTGGATTATGCCAATGTCCCCGGGCCGGCGACCCCCTGGCAGCAGGTGGGCGACAACGCGCTGACGCTGGAAACCCCGGTCACGCTGCGCTGGGATAACGGCGCCGGCCTGATCTTTACCCGCACGATCAGCGTCGACGACCATTTCGTCTTTACCGTGGATCAGACCGTCGAGAACACCGGCGATGCCGCCGTCTCCCTCGACCCCTACGGCATCCTCGCCCAGCACGGGCTGCCCGAGGGCCTGCAGAACTACTATATCTCGCACGAAGGCCTGGTCGAGATGATCGACGGCGGGCTGATCGAAGACAGCTACAAGGACATGCGGGCCTATGAAACCGGCGAGCGCGAACGCACGCCGGCCCGCTCGGCCGCGGCCACCGAAAACGGCTGGATCGGTTTCACCAGCAAGTATTTCATGGCGGCGATGATCGGCACCCCCGGTCAGGGGGTGAGCACCGTCGCGCAATACGTCCCCAACTCCGAGATCTATCAGGCGACGATGCGCCAGGCGACGGTGACCGTGCAGCCCGGCGAAAGCGCCAGCGTGTCGTCGATGCTGTTCACCGGCGCCAAGGAATACGCCGTTCTGAACGGATACGAGGATCTGGGCATCCAGCGATTTACCGATGCGATCGACTGGGGCTGGTTCTTCTTCCTGACCCGCCCGATCTTCCAGGTGCTGAACTTCCTGCACGGGTTCCTGGGCAACATGGGCTGGTCGATCCTGGCGCTGACCCTGTTCCTCAAGGCCCTGCTGCTGCCGCTGGCGTGGAAATCCTACGTCTCGATGGCGCGGATGAAGGAACTGCAGCCCGAGATGCAGAAGATCAAGGAACGCGCCGGCGAGGACCGCCAGAAGCTCCAGCAGGAGATGATGGCGCTGTATCGCGACCGCAAGGTGAACCCGGCGGCCGGCTGCCTGCCGATCATGCTGCAGATCCCGATCTTCTTCTCGCTCTACAAGGTGATCTTCGTCACCATCGAACTGCGCCAGGCGCCGTGGATCTGGGTGTTCCAGGATCTCTCCGCGCCCGATCCGACCTCGCTGTTCAACCTGTTCGGTGCGCTGCCCTGGGATGCCCCGGTGGCTGGCAGCCTGCTGGCGACGGTGTTCCTGGGTCTTCTGCCGCTGCTCTTTGGCGCGTCGATGTGGTTCCAGATGCGCCTGAACCCGGCCCCGGCCGATCCGACGCAGGCGATGATCTTCACCTACATGCCCTTCGTGTTCATGTTCGTGATGGGCGGCTTTGCTTCGGGCCTGCTGATCTACTGGATCGGTAACAACATCATCACCTTCACCCAGCAGTATCTGATCATGACGGCGCATGGATCGCGGCCGGACGTGTTCGGAAACATCAAGGCCTCGGTCAAGAGGTCCGGCGGGAAGGCCAAGTGACCGGCGCACGGCTGACGCATATCGTCCGGCATCCCGTCAAATCGGCGGGATATGAGGAACTCGAACGGGCGGCCCTGACCGAGGGCCGCCCGCTCGCGTCCGACCGGATCTGGGCGGTCCGCACCGCAGGCGGCAAACTGGACGGCGCACCCGAGGGCTGGGTCACCAAGCTGGCCTTTGTCCGCGGCGCGGCCGAGGGCAGCCTGCAGGCGATCCGCGCGCGGTTTGACGAGGCGACCGGCACGCTGGCGCTGACCCACCCCAAACGCCCGGATTTCACCGGCACCCTGCCCGGCGACGGTCCGGCGCTGGTCGAATGGCTGCGTCCACTCTGGCCGGCAACCCGGCCCGCGGCGATCGACCTGGTGACCCGGCAGGACGGTGGCGCACTGACCGACCGGCCCGAACCCTATGTCGCGATCCTCAACCACGCGACGCTGCGCGCGCTCGGCACGGCGATGGGCCGCGACTTGTCGATCCATCGGTGGCGCGGCAACCTGTGGCTGGACGGGCTGCAGCCCTGGGCCGAATTCGACCTGATCGACCGCGAGATCGCCATCGGCGAGGCCCGCCTGAGGGTTGAGCGGCGCATCACCCGTTGCGTCGCGACCACCTTTGACCCAGAGACCGGCCTGCCCGCCGGCGACACATTGGCCGCGCTCGAACAGGGCTGGGGCCACAAGGATTTCGGCGTCTATGCGCGCGTCACCCGCTCCGGGGTGATCGCCACGGGCGACCCAGTGACGGTGCTGCCATGACCCAGCTTCCCTTTCCGCTGACCCCGACCCCAACGCCCGAGGCCGAGGAAACCGGCCGCAAACTGTTCGCGGGGCCGGTCGATTTCGTCAAGGGCGTCGTCGCGATGTCCGGCCTGCCGCCCGCCGACCGTATCGAGGTCTGCCTGGCCGGGCGCTCGAACGTGGGGAAATCCAGCCTGATCAACGCGCTGACCGGCCGCAAGGCCTTGGCGCGGACCTCGAACACACCCGGGCGCACGCAAGAAATCAACTATTTCGACGTGGGCGGTCAGCTCTATCTGGTCGACCTGCCGGGCTATGGCTTTGCCGAGGCCCCGGTCGCGGTGGTCCGCAAATGGCAGGACTTGCTGAAATCCTACCTCTCGGGCCGGGCGACGCTGCGCCGCGCTTTCGTGCTGATCGACATGCGCCACGGCATCAAGAAGGTCGACGAGGACATCCTGGATCTGCTGAACAAGTCCGCCGTGACCTTTCAGGTCGTCCTGACCAAGGCCGACAAGATCGGTGAGGCCGCGCGCGAGAAAACCCTGGCGCAAGTCCGCGCGGCACTGGCCAAGCACCCCGCGGCCTACCCCGAGATCCTTGTCACGTCCTCCGAAAAGGGCGAGGGTATTGCCACGCTCCGCGCGCTCATCGCCACAATGGAATAACGCATGAGACAGCAGACCATGAATCGAGACTGGAAAGCCACCGCCCGCACCTTGTCCGAGGCCCTGCCCTATCTGCAGCGGTTCTCGGGCGCGATCGTCGTCGTCAAGTTCGGCGGCAACGCGATGGGCGACGACGAGGCGATGGCCGAATTCGCCCGCGACGTGGTGCTGATGCGCCTCGTCGGCATCAACGTCGTCGTGGTGCATGGCGGCGGGCCAATGATCAACGACCTCCTGAAACGGCTGGGCATCCAGTCCGAATTCGTGCGCGGCAAACGGGTCACCGACAAGGCCACCGTCGAGGTCGTCGAGATGGTGCTGACGGGCTTGGTCAACAAGCGCATCGTGCAGGCGATCATGGACGAAGGCGGCCGCGCCGTCGGCCTCTCGGGCAAGGACGATGACCTGATGGTCTGCGTCGCCGACGACCCGGAACTGGGCTTTGTCGGCAAGCCGGTCGAGATGAACGTGCAGGTTCTGCGCGACCTCTTCACCGCCAAGATCATCCCGGTGATCGCCCCCGTAGCCACCGGCATGAGCGCGCTGGAAACCTTCAACGTCAACGGCGACACCGCGGCCGGCGCGATTGCTGGCGCCTTGAAGGCCGATCGCCTGTTGCTGCTCACCGATGTCTCGGGCGTCAAGGACGAGACCGGCAACGTGGTGACCGAACTGACCCCGGATCAGGTGCGCGCGATGACCGAATCGGGCGTGATCGCCGGCGGCATGATCCCGAAAACCGAGACCGCCCTGGCGGCGCTGGAGCAGGGCGTCCGCGCTGTGGTGATCCTCGACGGGCGGGTGTCGAACGCCTGCCTGCTGGAGCTCTTCACCGAACACGGCGCGGGCAGCATGATCCGCTCGACCGAACCACGCATCAAGTCGCATGGAAGCAGCCTCTGAGCTTGCCGACGCCCTGACAGCCGAGGGTCTGCTGATCCTCGGCGTCACCGCCCCCGATCCGGCCTTCTGCGCGCCCGAGGCGCGCAGCCTGCTGCTGATCGGCCCGCAGGGCGGCTCCGGCTGGTGGCCGCGCGTCACCGCCGCGCCGGAATGGCGCGACGGCTATCCCGATCCCGTCGACCGCTGGTCCAAACGCATCCTCGGCGCGCTCGCCACCCGCTTCGGCGGCACCGCCCTGTTTCCCTCGGACGGCCCGCCCTGGCCCCCCTTCTTTCGCTGGGCCCAGGACAGCGGCCGGATGTGGCAGTCGCCGGTCGGCATGCTGGTGCACCCTCAGGCGGGCCTCTGGGTCTCGTTTCGCGGCGCGCTGGCCCTGCCCTTTGCCGTGCCCCTGCCGGCAGCAGCGCCCCCCTGCCCGACCTGCCCCGGCCAGCCCTGCCGCAGCGCCTGCCCGGTGGCGGCCCTGTCGCCCACCGCCTATGACACCGCCGCCTGCCACGCACACCTGAACACACCCGCCGGCGCCGACTGCCTGTCGCAAGGCTGCGCCGCGCGCCGCGCTTGCCCCCTGTCGCAAAGCCATGCAAGACTAGCCGAACAATCCGCCTATCACATGAGCCGGTTTCACCCATGACCAAGCGCCTGATCCTGACGCGACACGCAAAATCCAGCTGGGACGATCCCACGATGTCCGACCATGATCGGCCGCTCAACGACCGCGGCAAGGCCGCGGCAGCGGATCTGGGCGAATGGCTGTCCTCGCGCGGCTATATCCCCGAAGAGGTGCTGTGCTCGGATGCACTCCGCACCCGCAAGACCTGGTCCGGCATCGCCCCCGCCCTGCCCGGCACACCGATCCTGACCTTGAAACCCGCGCTCTATCACGCCGGATCCGACGTAATGCTGGCGGTGCTGCGCCATGCCAGCGCCGACACCGTGATGGTGATCGGCCACAACCCTGGCATAGCCGAATTCGCCGAGCGCCTCGTCGCCAAGCCGCCGCTGAACCCCGAGTTCCGCCGCTATCCGACCGGCGCCACGCTGGTCGCCAGCTTCGAGATCGACGCCTGGGCGGATCTCGATTACGGCATGGGCGCGGCGCGCGACTTCATCGTCCCGAGCGAAATCGCCGGCTGAGCCGCGGCGCCCCTGGGCCATGCCCATCTTTGCGTCTTAAATATCCTCGGGGGGTGAATTTGCGCAGCAAAGAGGGGGGCAGACAGCCCCCCTTGCCCGTTCTCCGTCCCGCGTGACGCTCAGTGCCCCAAGATCTGGCTGAGGAACAGCTTGGTCCGGTCGGATTGCGGGTTGTTGAAGAATTCCTTGGGCTCGTTCTGCTCGACGATCTGCCCCTGATCCATAAAGATCACCCGGTTCGCCACGGCCTGGGCAAAGCCCATCTCGTGGGTCACGCAAAGCATCGTCATCCCCTCCTCGGCGAGCTGGATCATCGTGTCCAGCACCTCCTTGATCATCTCGGGATCGAGGGCCGAGGTTGGCTCGTCGAACAGCATGATCCGGGGCTTCATGCACAGCGATCGCGCGATCGCCACCCGCTGCTGCTGCCCGCCCGAAAGCTGGCCGGGATACTTGTGCGCCTGCTCGGGGATCTTCACCTTCTCCAGGAAATGCATCGCCGTCTCTTCGGCTTCCCGCTTCGGCACCTTGCGCACCCAGATCGGTGCCAGCGTGCAGTTTTCCAGGATCGTCAGATGCGGAAACAGGTTGAAGTGCTGGAACACCATCCCGACCTCGGAGCGCACCTTGTCGATATTCTTCAGGTCCGAAGACAGCTCGGTCCCGTCGACGATGATCTGCCCCGCCTGGTGCTCCTCCAGCCGGTTGATGCAGCGGATCAGCGTCGATTTCCCCGACCCGGAGGGGCCGCAGATGACGATCCGCTCGCCGCGGTTGACGGTCATGTTCACGTCGCGCAGGACGTGGAACTGCCCATACCACTTGTTCATGTTGGTGATCTGGATCGCGACCTCGTCCGAGACCTGCATGTGGCTGCGATTGATATTGCGATCAGCAATGGCTTCCATGTGTATGTCCCCTTAACGGTGGTCGGTCTTGAGGCGGCGCTCAAGATGCATCGAGTAGCGCGACATGCCGAAGCAGAAGATCCAGAAGACGGCCCCGATGAAGATGAAGAGTTCCCAGTAAACCCCCTGCCAGTCCGAGGTGGCGCGAATCGCGCTGGCCCGGCCGATGGGGTCCAGGATGCCGATGAACACGACCAGCGTCGTATCCTTGAACAGACCGATGAAGGTGTTGACGATGCCCGGGATCGAAATCTTCAGCGCCTGCGGCATGATGATCAGCCGCTGCGCCTTCCAGTAGTCCAGACCCAGCGCATCGGCGGCTTCGTATTGGCCGCGCGGCAGCGCAGCCAGGCCGCCGCGGATCACCTCGGCCATATAGGCCGTGGCGAACAGCGTCACCATGATGATCACCCGCAGGATCAGGTCAAAGTTCGTGCCCGGCGGCAGGAAGTAGTTCAGCAGCAGCGAGGCGGTGAACAGCAGGGTGATCAGCGGCACGCCGCGGACGAATTCGATGAAGATCACCGACATCCACTTGATCAGCAGCATGTTCGACTGCCGCCCCAGCGCCAGCAGGATCCCCAGCGGCAGCGACAGGGCAATCCCCGCGACACCAATGACGACCGAGATCATGAAACCGCCAAAGTCGCGCGAGGCGACCGGCGTGACCTCGATCGGGACGACGCTGTTGATACCCGAGGCCAGCGGGCCGGCAAGGAAATACCAGTAGGCAACCGGCACCAGGATCGTCAGCCCGACCGAGACGACCGCCCCCATCTTGTGGGTGCCGACCATCACCAGATAGCCGATCACAAACCCCGCCAGCACCGCGAGGATCGTCCACAGCGACCCGCCCCACAGCAGCCAGACGGCGAGGAACGGATAGAGGGCCGAGAACCACAGCACCTTGCGCGGCACCGAGGGGAACAGGATCGGCGCGATGGCCACGAACAGCAGCACGAACAGCAGCACCGGCCGCCAGTAGAGGTCAGGCGGATAGAAACCGAAGATCAGCTGCAGCCAGTTGACGCGGATCACCGCCCAGCAGGCACCGGTCGCGCCGTCGAGGATCTCGCGGCACTGGGTGAGCGAATCGGCGTTCCACACCGAATTCGCGAACCAAGGATAGAGATGCACGATCGCATAGCCGATGGCGGCGACCGCCAGCACGGTCAACACCGCGCTGACCCAGCCGTCAAACAGGTTTTCACGCATCCACTTGGTCACGCCGACCTGGCTCGAGGGCGGATCCTGCGGCGACAGCATGGTGTCGCGGACATAGGGGACGGTTTGGGCGTGGGTATCGCTCATGTCACCGTTCCTTCAGTTTCACGCGGTTGTTGTAGTAGTTCATCACCCCCGAGATCAGCAGGCTGATCGCCAGATAGATGAGCATCATCAAGAGCATCCCCTCCAGTTCGCGTCCGGTCTGGTTGATGGTGATGCCCCCCAAGGTCGAGCGCAGGTCCATATAGCCCACGGCCAACCCCAGCGAGGTGTTCTTGGTGATGTTGAGATATTGCGAGATCAGCGGCGGCACGATGACCCTGAGCGCCTGCGGCAGGATCACCAGCCGCATCGTGCGCCCGGGCTGCAGACCCAGCGCAAAGGCCGCCTCGGTCTGGCCTTTCGAGATCGCCATGATCCCCGCGCGGACGATTTCCGCGATGAAGGCCGCCGTATAGATACTGAGGCCGATCCACATCGCGATCAGCGAGTTCCGCATCTGGATCCCGCCCGAGAAGTTGAAGCCCCGCAGCTCGGGATATTCCAGGTGAAACCCGAGCGCGACGAGCAGCGCGATGGCCGGCACGAACAGGATCAGCAGGCTTTTCCACCAGGTCCTGGGCCGCACGCCGGTTTCGTTCTGCACCCGCGTGGCATTCGCAACCAGGCGACGGTTGATCCAGATCGAGGCGATCACCACAACCAGAAAGGCAATCGCGTTCAGGCTCAGCGCCAGGCTGCCCAGCGTGAGATCGGGCAAGCCGCGCTCGAACAGCGGACTGGGCACATAGACGCCGCGGTTGGTGATGGCAATGCTGTCGAACAGCTGCATGCTGGCGGTCGCGTCCTCGCCCCGGAAGTCACGCGGCGCGGGCATCGATTCCGACATCACCGCGCTGGTGACGATGATCCAGATCAGCACCGGGACGTTGCGGAACGTCTCGATATAGACGGTCATCAGTTTGGCGACGATCCAGTTGTTCGACAGGCGCAGCACGCCCGCAACCACGCCGATTACCGTCGCCGTGGCGCAGGCCATGACGGCCAGGATCAGCGTGTTCAGCAGCCCGACGATCGCCGCGCGGCTGTGGGTGCTGGTGCTGTCATACTCCAGCGGGCGCTGCGAGATGTCATAGCCCGAGGTGTTCCACAGGAAATCGAACGAGAAGTCCTTGCCCAGTGCCGCGAGGTTGCGCACCGTGTTGTCCACCAGCCAGGCCGCGCCCAGCATCAGCATGAACAACGCAAAGATCTGGATGGTGATCGAGCGATACCGCGTATCGTAAAGCAGCATGCTCAGGCGAAAAGACTCCTTCGGAGCCCCGCTGTCGATAGCCATCAATTGTCTCCCTGCATCCGTGCCCGGTTTTTATCTGCCTCGGGCTTTGGGCCTCGGGCGGCACGGTTATGCGTTTGTCGGATAGGAAAACGGCGCGCGATGGGGTCACCGCGCGCCGTAGAACTCACACCTTAACGGAACGGCGGAGCATACATCAGACCGCCCTGGGTCCACTGGGCGTTCAGCCCGCGGGCCAGACCGATCGGGGTCGATTCACCGATCGTGGCGGCGAAGATCTCGCCATAGTTGCCGCCGGCGGCAATCGCGCGGCGCGCCCATTCGGCGTCGAGGCCCAGCATCTCGCCCAGCGAGCCTTCGCTGCCCAGCAGACGGTTGATTTCCGGGTTGTTGGTGCCGGCAGCCATCTGTTCCAGGTTGGCCGAGGTCACGCCCAGCTCTTCGGCGGCGATCAGCGCGTTCAGCGTCCAGCGACCGATGTCGGCCCACTGGTCATCGCCATGACGCACGACCGGACCCAGCGGCTCTTTCGAGATGATTTCCGGCAGGATCACGTGATCGCCAGGGGCTTCGAACGAGGCGCGGGTGGCGGCAAGGCCCGAGGCGTCGGTGGTATAGACGTCGCAGGCGCCGGCCAGATACTGCTGCTGGGCTTCGGCGTTGGTTTCGATCGGAACCGGCTCGTAGCTCATGTTGTTCACGCGGAAGAAGTCCGCAAGGTTCAGCTCGGTGGTGGTGCCGGTCTGGATGCAGACGGTGGCGCCTTCGAGTTCGGTGGCCGACGAAACGCCCAGTTCACGCGGAACCATGAAGCCCTGGCCGTCATAGTAGTTCACGCCGACAAAGGTGAACCCGAGGTCCACGTCGCGCGAGAAAGTCCAGGTGGTGTTGCGGGCCAGCATGTCGATCTCGCCCGAGGCCAGCGCGGTAAAGCGGGTCTGACCGGTGGTCGGCACAAAGTTGACAGCCATCGGATCGCCCAGAACGGCGGCGGCAACCGCGCGGCAGACGGCGACGTCAAAGCCCTGCCAGACGCCGTTCGCGTCCGGGGCCGAGAAGCCGTTCACACCGGTCGAGACGCCGCAGTTCAGCGTGCCGCGAGCCTGCACGTCTTCGAGCGTGGTCGCCGAAGCCATGCCGGTCGCCAGCGCGGCCACTGCGAGCGAGCTCAAGAATACAGTTTTTTTCATCTTTACCTCTTCCTGTTATCCTGCCGAGTTCGGCAGACATTTGGACCCGTCTTAGTCCTTCGCACCGGGAAACCCCCGGCTAAGCCATTGCCAAAGCAATGAAGAGCACCTCGTTTCGATGCTGCGTAGGCGAATTTGTGCCGATTATCACGGGTCGTCAAGTCAATCATTCCAGCCCTTGATATGCGCGCAAGCAGGGCTGCACCGCGATTTGCGGCTTTTGATCAAATGCCCTTTGTTTGCACGGACTTCAGCTGCTGGCGGCAAAAAACCGGGCGGCGTCGAAAAACGACTGCCGGCGCAGAACGGTCAGGGCCTCGGCCTCGTCGTCGAGGCCCCACTGCTCGATCTGCCAGTCCTCATCGATTCGTGAGGCCTGCCACAAGGCCTCGATGGGCGCATGTCCTTCGGCCGCCGCCAGCCCGATCACCAACGAACCCGGCATTGCGACCAGATCGTGAAACGCCGTCAGCTGAAACGGCGTATAGCTGGCGACATGCGCCCCCAGCCGTTCCAGCGTCTCGGCCGGCTGCACCACCGGCATGACCCCGGTCGTCACCTGCCAGCGCACACCGAATCGCGCCCCAGACCAGTCCAGCAGCGGATCCCAGGCCGCGGCCTGCCGGGCGACCAGCTCGGCCGGGGCATCGGCGCGGTGGCACAGCAGATCGGTCTCGCCATAGGCGGTCAACAGGCCCGCGACCTCATGGAACTGGCCGCGCACCTTGTCGATGGCGGCATTGGCGGCGCGGGTGGCCGGCATCGTCGCCGGGTTGATCTGCTCGGCCTGCGCGGCCCATTCGACGGCCAGAAGATCGGCCAGCGCCCGCGTCGGCAGCACCAGCGCGGCCTTGGCCGGGGTCTTGATCGACCGGCCGTCCAGCTGAACCGCATAGCCGCCGTCGACCTCGGTCACCTCGACCGCTTTCCAGAACCGTTTTTGCGCCCAGCCGCTCATGCCAATCCCCAGACCTGCCGCAACGCCGCATCCAGCATGTCGAAACTGTCGATCACCGCATCGGCCCGGCCCAGCCGCGCCCGCGGGTGATAGCCCCAGCTGACGCCGATCGCGCCGATTCCCGCGGCCTTGCCCATCTCGATGTCGAATTCGGTATCGCCGATGATCACCGCCTGCGCGGCGTCCACTCCGGTCTCGCGCAGACAGGCGTGGATCATCGAGGGATGCGGCTTTGACGGATGGTCATCGGCCACCTGCGTGCTGACGAAAACCCCCTGCAAGCCGTGCGCGGCGATCAGCCCGTCAAGGCCGCGCCGCGACTTGCCGGTCGCCACCGCCAGCTGCATCATCGGGTCATTGCCCAGCCGGTCCAGCGCGGCGCGCGCGCCCGGGAACATCGGACTGCCATCCGCACCATGCAAGCGCCGGCGCTCGGCATAGCTGTGCTTGTAGCCCGCAACCAGCGCATCGAGTGTGACCTCGCTCGCCCCCGGCGCCAGCCGGTCCATCGCCACCGGCAGCGACAGCCCGACGATGCCCTTGATCGCCTCGTCCGGCGGCACCGCCAGCCCCAGCGCCGCAAACGCCCCCGCCATCGCCGCCAGGATGTCGCGCTGGCTGTCCACCAGCGTGCCGTCGACGTCGAAGATCACCAGACGCAGGGGGGTGCTCATTCCGCCTCCTCGAACGGATCGGCGGGCACATCGGTTTCCTTCCAGCCCAGCGTCTTCCAGCTGCGCGCCATATGCTCGGGCAGCGGCGCCTCCAGCGTCACCGGCTTGCCGGTGATCGGATGTTCAAAGCTGATGCTGCGCGCGTGCAGGTGCAGCTTGCGGCTGATGTCGCCACCCAGTTGCGCGCCCCAGCCATCGCCCAGGTTCTCCTGGCTGCGGGTGCCGTATTTGCCATCGCCGATGATCGGATGGCCGATCTCGGCCATATGCGCGCGCAGCTGGTGGGTGCGCCCGGTGATCGGCACCAGTGCCACCCAGGCCGCCCGGCTGCCCAGCCGTTCGAGCACCGCATAATCGGTCGTCGCACGCTTCGCCCCCTCGACCTTTTCGACCTCATTGGGGTGGATGCAGCGCATCTTCTCGTTCTCGCCCCGCCCGCCGGATTTCACCAGCCCATAGCGGATGGTGCCCATCGCCGGGCTCGGCACGCCGGCGACGATCGCCCAGTAGATCTTGCGCGTAGTGCGGGCGCGGAACGCCTCGCCCAGACGGCGCGCGACCCGCGGCGTGCGCGCCAGCAGCAGCACCCCCGAGGTGTCCTTGTCCAACCGGTGCACCAGAACCGGGCGCTCCTTGTAGCCGAACTTCAGCGCCTCGCAGAGCCCGTCGACATGCCGGTTCCCCTGCCCCGAGCCCCCCTGCGAAGGCAGCCCCGCAGGCTTGTTCAGGGCAATGATATGCTCATCTTTCCACAAGACCGCGCGCTGGATCATCTCGGCATCGGCCGCCGGGATCCCCACCTCCGCGGGCGCGACCGGCGCAGGCGCGCCCTCGGGCAGAGGCGGCACCCGCACCACCTGCCCGCCCGCGATCCGGTCCGAGGCCTTGACCCGCTTGCCGTCGACCCGCAACTCGCCCTTGCGGCAGAACTTCTCGACCATCCCTTGCGTGACCTGCGGGAACTGGCGCTTCAGCCAGCGGTCCAGCCGCTGCTCGCCATCCTCGGCCGCCACCGTGATCGTCTGCACACCGCTCATGTCAGGCTCCTTGCCAGCGCCAACCCGGCGACGATCGCGCCCAGCGACAGGATCACCGAGGCCGCGACATAGCCCGCCGCCAGCCCCTGCTGCCCCCGCTCCCAGATCGTCAGCGCATCGAGCGAAAAGGCCGAAAACGTGGTGAACCCGCCCAGCACCCCGGTCATCAACAGGGGCGCGAACCGGTTCGCGCTGAGATGCCCCAGCACCACCACCACGACCCCCATCACGAAGGATCCCAGCACGTTCACCGCCAGCGTGCCCCAGGGAAACCCGGGCCCCATCAGGCGAATCGCCACCAGCCCGGTCAGATACCGACCGGACGCGCCAATGGCCCCGCCAAGGGCGACCTGAAGAAGCGTTGTTACCATGCCGCTGCCCTGCACCGCGGGCCGCGCAAAGTCAACCCGCGCCCCCCTGGCGTTTGGCGCGCAGCCTGGCGAAATACTCGACCCGCTTCTTCAACTCGCGCTCGAACCCGCGCTCGGGCGGGGCATAGAGGACCGGGCGCTTCACCCCGTCGGGAAAATAGTTCTGTCCGCTGAACCCGTCCTCGGCATCGTGGTCATACTGATAGCCGGCGCCGTAACCCTGCTCCTCCATCAGCCGGGTCGGCGCGTTCAGGATATGCGCGGGCGGCATCGCGCTACCGGTCTTCTTGGCCAACCCCCGCGCCGCCTTGTAGGCCATGTAGACCGCGTTCGACTTCGGTGCGAGCGCCAGATAGACCAGCGCCTGCGCCAGCGCCAGTTCGCCCTCGGGGCTGCCCAACCGCTCATAGGTCTGCCAGGCCTCAAGGCACAGCCCCTGCGCCTGCGGGTCGGCCAGGCCGATATCCTCGACCGCCATCCGGGTGATCCGCCGCGCCAGGAACCGCGGATCCTCGCCCCCCTCCAGCATCCGCGCGAACCAGTAAAGCGCCGCATCCGGGTCCGACCCGCGCACCGATTTGTGCAAGGCCGAAATCAGGTTGTAATGCTCCTCGCCGGACTTGTCGTATTTCGCCGCCCGCCGCATCAGCCGCTTCGCCAGCGACTCGCGGTCCAGATGTCCGGTGACGCGCCAGGCCATCACCTGCTCGACCAGGTTCAATAGCGCCCGCCCGTCGCCATCAGCCATCTCCAGAAGCGCCTCGCGCGCCTCGCCCTTCAGCGGCAACTCGCGCCCCAACTCGCGCTCGGCCCGCTGCACCAGCCGCTCCAGATCTTTCAGCGACAACCGCTGCAGCACGATCACCTGCGCCCGGCTCAACAAGGCCGCATTCAGCTCGAACGACGGGTTCTCGGTCGTCGCCCCCACCAGCAGGATCGTCCCGTCCTCCATATGCGGCAGAAACCCGTCCTGCTGCGCCTTGTTGAAGCGGTGGATCTCGTCGACGAACAACAGCGTCCCCTGCCCGTTCGCCCGGCGAAACTTGGCCGCCTCGAACACCTTGCGCAACTCGGGCACACCGGTGAAGATTGCGCTGATCTGCACGAAATGCAGATCCGTCGCCTGCGCCAGCAGCCGCGCGATGGTGGTCTTGCCGACCCCCGGCGGCCCCCAGAGGATCAGGGACGACAGCGCCCCCGCCCCCAGCATCGCCCCCAGAGGGCCATCCGGCCCCAACACGGCCTCCTGACCGATCACCTCGGCCAGCGACCGCGGCCGCAACCGGTCGGCCAAGGGCCGCGGCGCCTCGGTCGTAGCGCCGGCCGGCGCCTTGTCAGGGGTCGAGTCGAACAGATCCGTCATTGCGCCAGACTACGCGCCCCCAAGGCCCCTCGCCACGCGAAAAGCACAATCGCCCCCCTCCCATCTTTGCGTCTCAAATATCCTGGGGGGTGAATTCGCGCAGCGAAGAGGGGGGCAAAGCCCCCCTGCCTGCGTGTCCCGAAACGCCGGCCTCAAAGCCGGAAGCGCACCAGGTTGCGCCGCCCGTCGCGCACGAACTCGACCTCCCAATAGCGCGCGTTGTCGCGCAGCGCCCGGTCGAGATCCGCGGTGTCGTGGATCGCCTGACGGTTGACCGACAGCAGGATATCCCCCGGCTGCAAGCCGGTCCGCGCGGCGATATCGCGCACCTCGATCACCACCACCCCCTCGGCCGAGGGGTCCAGCCCCTGCTCGGCGATCACCGCGGGGTTGATCGTGTCGGCCACCAGCCCGCGCAGCGCCACGCCACGCACGGTCAGCCGGGCACGCTCGGGCGTCTCGGGCGGGGGGACCAGCGCCACCGAAACCTCGGACCGGTCGCCGCCGCGCAGGAGGGTCAGCGTCGCCGTGCCGCCGATTCCGCGGGCCGCCAGACGAAACATCATCTCAGGCGGCGAGTTCACCGGCTCGCCATCGACCGCCAGCACCACATCGCCCGACCGCAATCCCGCCCGCGCCAGGGGGCTTTCGTCATGCATCGCCGTGATCACCACGCCCTGTGGCAGGTCCATGCCGAACCCCTCGGCCAGCCCGGCATCGACCGCCTGCGCGGTCACCCCCATCCAGGGGCGCTGAAAGGCAGTCTGCCCACCACGGGCCTGGGCAACGATCTGGCTGACCAGATTGGCCGGAATCGCGAAACCGATCCCGTTTGACCCGCCCGAGCGCGTCAGGATCGCCGTGTTGATCCCCACCAGCCGCCCCTGCATGTCGACCAGCGCCCCGCCCGAATTGCCCGGATTGATCGCGGCATCGGTCTGGATGAAATATCCCCGCCCCGATCCCACCGCCAGGCCCGAGCGCGCCAGCGCGCTGACAATCCCGCTGCTGACCGTCTGACCGACGCCGAACGGGTTGCCGATCGCCAGCACCAGATCGCCCACCTCGACCGCGTCGGAATTCGCCAGCGGGATCACCGGCAGATCCTGTGCCCCGCGCAACTGCAGCACCGCCAGATCGCTCTCGCGGTCCTGCAAGATCACATCCGCCGCGAACTCGCGCCGGTCGTTGAGGACGACCCGGATGTCATCAGCCCCGCCGGCGACATGAAAGTTCGACACCACGATCCCGTCGGATCCCACGATCACCCCGGACCCCAGCGCGTTCTGGACCCGCGGGGCCATGCGGCTGCGATCACCGAACAACTGGTTGAACAGCGGATCGTCGAAAATCGGGCTGGGCCGCTCCTCGACCACGCGCCGCGTATAGATCGACACCACCGCCGGCGCCGAACTGCGCACCACCGGCGCATAGGACAGGGCGATCTGCGCCTGGCTCTGCGGCACGGTCGGCACAACGGATACCGCAGGCGTCACCGCTGTCGAGACTGCAGGCGGCGAGGACGATTGCGCCGAAACGGGCGACAGGGCATGCGTCGCCCCCAGGGCGATCACGCCGCCCCCCAACATGGCCCCCACAACCAGACCGACGATCCGC
>JACKKE010000017.1 GCA_020637595.1 Rhodobacter sp.
CGGGATCTGCGATTCCGCGTCTCCGGTTGGGCCTCTCCCGTTGGGCCGGGCGTGCCGCTGGTGCGTCGCGCGGTCGCGCAGGGTGGCGGGCAAGGCAGGGGGGCTTTGCCCCCCTCGGCCTGCGGCCTCACCCCCCAGGATATTTGCGACGCAAAGAGGAGGGGCGCGGGGCCTAGGCGACGCCGTGTCAGAGCTGGATGTCGTAGGTCTTCCACCGGGTGCCGGTTGCGACCTTGTCATAGAGGGCGCGGGCGCGGGCGTTGTCCTCGGCGGTGATCCAGCGGATCACCGACCAGCCGCGCTGGCGGCCTTCGTCGGCCACGGCCTCGATCAGGGCGCGGGCAGCGCCGCTTCCGCGGGCCTCGGGGTCGACGAAGAGATCGTCGAGGAAGCCACCGATGCTGGCCGCGAGGGGCCGGGCGAAGGGGCGGAAATGGGTGAGCCCGACGAGGCGGCCGGTGTCGTCCTCGGCGACGAAGGCCTCGACCTCGTGCTGGTGGTCGTGGATCCAGTGCCAGACGCGGTCGCGCATCGCCTCGGTCTGCTCGACGCCGTAGAAGGCCGCGTAGCCGGCATAGAGGCGCCCCCAGTCGGCGCGGTCGGGGGTGTCGGGGCGGCGGATCAGCATGGCTTACCTCGTCTGTTCAGCAGGGGGCGCGTCAGTCGACGCAGAGGGTGACCGCGCGGCCATTATCCTCGATCAGGCCGTGACAGCCCGCGCCCAGCGATTGCCAGGGGTGGCAGGTGTGGGTCTCGCTCAGGCAGTAGCTTTCGCAATCGGCGCCGGTGTGGCAGGTCTGCCCGCCGTCCGAGGTGGGCATGTTGCAGCTGCGACCGCCGGTCAGCGGATAGGTTTCCACCCGGCCACCGGCCAGCAGGCAGTCCTTGACGTTGAAGGTCGGGGCCGACTCGAAGGTCAGGTGATCGGGCACGAGCTGGACATCGGAACCCGGCCGCGTCTGGGCACCGGCCGGTGCAGCCAGCAGGGCGAGGGCGAGCAGGGCGGGCAGGCGGATCATGGTCATTCCCCGGTCTGGACCGGTCCAAACTGCCGTGCGGCACGCGCAAAGTCCATGATCTGCGTCACATGCGCCCCAGCCAGTCGGCAGCTTTCTCTTTTCAACGGCGCGCCTTTCCCGTATGGCCCCTCTCTGTTCACCGACGGAGCCGAGACGATGCAGGGTAGCGCCAATCTCAACCTCATGATCAAGGCCGCGCGCAAGGCGGGCCGGTCACTGGTCAAGGACTTTCGCGAGGTCGAAAACCTGCAGGTTTCGTCCAAGGGCCCGGGCGACTTTGTCAGCAAGGCCGACCGCGAGGCCGAGCGCATCGTCAAGGAAGAGCTGATGGCGGGGCGGCCGAGCTATGGCTGGCTGGGCGAGGAGACCGGCGAGACCGAAGGTGCCGACCCGACGCGGCGCTGGATCGTCGATCCGCTCGACGGCACGACCAACTTCCTGCACGGGCTGCCGCACTGGGCGATCTCGATCGCGCTGGAGCACAAGGGCGAGATCGTCGCGGGCGTGGTCTTCGACGCGGCCAAGGACGAGCTGTTCTTTGCCGAAAAGGGGCTGGGCGCCTATATGAACGACACCCGGCTGCGGGTTTCGGGGCGGCGCACGATGCTCGAATGCATCTTTGCCACCGGCGTGCCCTTTGGCGGGCGGCCGACCCTGCCGGCGACGCTGCAGGATCTGGCGCGGCTGATGCCGGTGTGCGCGGGGGTGCGGCGCTGGGGGGCAGCGGCGCTCGACCTCGCCTATGTCGCGGCGGGGCGCTATGACGGCTATTGGGAGCGCGGGCTGAACCCCTGGGATGTGGCGGCCGGTGTCCTGCTGGTCAAGGAAGCGGGCGGCTTCGTTGGTCCGATCCGCGAGGGTGAGAACCCGGTGGAAAGCGGCCGCCTGATCGCCGCCAATGCCGAGGTGTTCGACGGCTTTACCCGGATCATCCGCAATCCGCAGTAAAGCGCGGGGCGTGGCGGGCTGACCCCTTTTCGTGTGGCCTTGCGCGGCGTATATGCGCGCCATGAGCCAGAACCCGCCGAACCTCCGCCCTGATATCGCTCCGCGTGCGCGCCTGACCGACGTGCCCCGTCCCGGCCAGCCGACCATCGGCATGGTCAGCCTGGGCTGCCCCAAGGCGCTGGTCGACAGCGAGCGCATCCTGACGCGGTTGCGTGCCGAGGGCTATGCGATCAGCCCGGACTATACCGGTGCCGATGCGGTGATCGTCAACACTTGCGGGTTTCTGGACAGCGCCAAGGCTGAAAGCCTGGAAGCGATTGGCGAGGCGCTGCAGGAAAACGGCAAGGTGATCGTCACCGGCTGCTTGGGGGCCGAGCCCGCGTATATCACCGGCGCGCATCCCAGGGTGCTGGCGGTGACCGGCCCGCATCAATACGAGCAGGTGCTGGATGCGGTGCATGGCGCCGTGCCGCCGGCGCCCGATCCGTTCATCGACCTGCTGCCGCCCGCCGGGATCAAGCTGACGCCCCGGCATTTCAGCTATCTGAAGATTTCCGAGGGCTGCAACCACCACTGCAAGTTCTGCATCATCCCCGACATGCGGGGTCGTCTGGTCAGCCGCCCGGCCCATGCGGTGATCCGCGAGGCGGAAAAGCTGGTCGAGGCTGGGGTGAAGGAACTGCTGGTGATCAGCCAGGATACCTCGGCTTACGGCGTCGATCTGAAACATGCCGAGGCCAAGGGGCACCGCGCGCATATCACCGACCTTGCGCGCGATCTGGGGTCGCTGGGGGCCTGGGTGCGGCTGCACTACGTCTATCCCTATCCGCATGTGCGCGATCTGATCCCGCTGATGGCGGATGGGCTGGTGCTGCCCTATCTGGACATCCCGTTCCAGCACGCCCACCCCGACACGCTGAAGCGCATGGCGCGGCCGGCGGCGGCGGCCAGGACGCTGGACGAGATCGCCCGCTGGCGCGCCGATTGCCCGGATATCGCCCTGCGGTCGACCTTCATCGTCGGCTTCCCGGGCGAGACCGAGGCCGAGTTCCAGACGCTGCTCGACTGGCTGGACGAGGCGCAGCTCGATCGTGTGGGGTGTTTCCAGTATGAGGATGTGAAGGGCGCGCGGTCGAACGACCTGCCCGACCATGTCCCCGCCGAGGTCAAGCAGGACCGCTGGGAGCGCTTCATGGAAAAGGCCCAGGCGATCAGCGAGGCCAAGCTGCAGACCAAGGTGGGCCGCGTGCTGGAGGTGATCGTCGACGACGTCGACGACGAGGGCGCCACCTGCCGCACCCAGGCCGACGCGCCCGAGATCGACGGCAACCTGTTCATCGACGAGGGTTTTGATGCGCTGTCGCCGGGCGACATCGTGAAAGTGAAAGTCGACGAGGCGTCGGACTATGACCTCTGGGGGTCGCTGGTCGATTAAGTGATAGCGCAGGCTCAGGCGCGACCGGTTTTGAGGATCCGGTCAAAGGTCTTGGCTGTCGTTTCGAGCGGTTCGGCCAGCATCTCGGTCAGGGGCGAGAGGCTGGCGAAATGTCCGGCCATCCGGCACAGGTTGCGCGCCATTTCAGGATGCACGCCGACGTCGTCGCGGTCGAGGACGCGCCGCACGGTCAGCCAGCCGCGCGAGCGGGCTTCGCGCATGATCAGGATCAGCCGTTGCAGCGCGTGGAACACGGTGTAGACGGCGAGGTAATCCAGATAATCCGCCCGCCCCCCGGGGACATCGGCCGGCAGTGCGTCTTCGATCACCGCCTGCAGAACCGCCGGGGCAATCGGCAGGGATTCGTCACCGATCAGCCAGGCGAGATCCTCGGCGCCGTGGCGCAGCCCCGCGTATTCGAAATCGAACCAGCGCAGCCGCCCGTCCGAGCCGATCGCGGCATTGCCGCTGCGGCAATCCCATTTGACGAACTGCGTTCCCGGATGATGCAGCCGGGCGATCACCGCCGTGCGGTCATAGCTGGCCGGCAGGTCGCCGGCAAAGCCGGTCAGTGCATCCGCGCCGTCGACGAGGTTCGACAACCAGTCCGGGTTGTTGCCCATGTGCGGAAGCTTTTGGTGCAGGTTCGTGTGCCGGGCTGCTGCCTGGATGCGAAAGATCGCGGCCACAGAGTCTGCCAGCAGGGTGAGACGGCGTTCGGGGTCGGCCTTGTGCAGCTCGATGTTCAACCGGCGGGCGCCGACATCGGTCTGGAACAGCACCTCGCGGTCGACACCGAGCACCCGGGGAATGTCGTCGCAATAGGGTTCCAGCGCGCGCAGCACGAAGGCCTCGAGATGCGTGCGGCGGTAGTTCGGGCGCAGCGTGCCGATGACGGTGTGATCGTCGAAATGAAAGCGCAGGCTGGACCGGCTGGAGCCGCCCGGCGCGCTGACTTCGACGACACGCCCGCCGAACAGCGCCTCGGCGCTTTGACGGATGCGGTTTTGTCGTGTGGATGAAGGGGTCGCCATCGCGGAGCACAGTGTTCGGTCAATCGGAGTGACGGTTGTCGGTGCGAATCAGGCCTTGGGCAGGGCCGAACTGTGACCGCATCGTGGCAGGCCGTGCGGGAATCTGTCGTTTCTGGGGCAATGACAATCCCGTGACTACAGGGGGGCGTGTTGACGGGGCTCGGGGTAATATGATCGTAAATTATTGAAAATGCAGTTTTAATTTTGAGAAGTCATGCCGCCGATGTAGATCCGGGGCAGGCCATGCGCTGTTCCTGTGGGGGGGAAACCGACGCGGCTGTTCCGACACTGTCACGAGAAGGGCATGACATGACTGGCACACCGAACGATCTTCCTACCTTTGGGTCCGGCTGGGGCAAGGCGCCGCACGGCCGGGGATCTCATGGCCACGGAAGCCACGGATTCTTTGGCAAAGGCACCGGCGGCAGCAAGGGCACCGGTGACTCGAAAGACGATTGCGGCACGAAAGGCGGCACGAAAGGCGGCAGCAAGGGCACTGGCGGCAGCAAGGGCGGCTGGGGCCACGGCGGCACCGGCGGTAGCAAGGGCTCTGGCGGCAGCAAGGGGGGCTGGGGCTCGAAAGGGGCCTCCGGCGGCACCAAGGGCGGCACCGGCCACGGTGGCACGGCTGCCTGCGCCAGTTCGACCAGTTCGTATCACAACGGCGGTGTCGAAGGGCACAGCTTCGATCATTACTATGACGACGTGTTGTCGTGCGACTATGATCCGCCGCTGAACGACGGCGATCACCCCAACCTGTGCGGCACCCACGGTGGCTCGGGTGGCAGCAAGGGTGGCACTGGTGGCAGCAAAGGGGCTACTGGTGGCACGCATGGCGGCACGGGCGGCACGCAGGGTGGCACTGGTGGCACCCACGGCGGCACCGGCGGCACGCATGGCGGCACCGGCGGCACGCAGGGTGGCACGGGTGGCACGGGTGGCGGCACCGGCGGCACGCAGGGCGGTGGCGGCAGCTGCGGCACGGACACCCCGCCCGACACGACCCCGGACGACAACTGCGAATGGCCCGGCGAGATCCCGGTCGAGGGCACCGCGATCGCCGTGGTCGAGTTCAACAGCGACGACGATCACGAGTATGACGCCTGGGTCCGCATCGACATCGGGGACGTGGAGAACCCCGGCGATCCGAATTCCTATCTCGATGCGGTAAACCAGTTCTACGCCGATCAGGGGATCCCGTTCGATGCCTATACCGAGGTCAAGAAGCTGGTGTTCGAGGACCAGAACGGCAAGGTGGTGCAGAGCCTCTACCGCGCCGAGGACGGCACCTTCACCGAGGAAGACCCGAACGCCGCCGATGACGCCGAGGGGGCGAGCGCCGACGACAGCGGGCACGACCTGCTGATGCCGATGTCCGAGGAGGAACTGGCCGAATACGACCAGCCCGACGACGAGGCGTCGGAGGACGACACCCAACCCTGCTTTGCCTGACACGGCAGGCCATCGAAGGGGCGCCCCACCGGGCGCCCCTTTTGCTAGAGAAAGCTGTCGATCAGCGTCGCCACCCGGTCGGGTTGCTGATGGCAGATCCAGTGATCGGCCCCTGCGACCCGTTCGATGCGCAGGTCGGGGCAATAGGCCTCCAGCCCGTCGAGGGTTTCCGGCAAGAGGGCGGTGTCATCCTCGCCCCAGATCACCAGATGCGGGCAGCGCACCTGCCCGGCCTCGGGCGGCAGGATATGGGGGTTGGCTATCGGCTGCCCCTCAGGCGCGACCCGCAGCGGCGAGGCGCGATACCAGTTCAGCATGCCCGTCAGCACCCCGGGGCGCGACCATTCGCGGACATAGGCATCGCGGCGCGCGCCGGTCAGCCACGACAGGTCCATGTTCGCCGAGAAAAGCCGTGTCAGCCCCTCGAACCCGTCGCGCGACAGGCGGTCCTCGGCGCGCGGATCGCGCAGATAGGCGATATAGGCCGAGGCCGCGCTCTGCGCGCCGCCGCGCGCGACCTCGCGCTGAAACGGGCCCGGATGCACGCCGTTGATCACCACCAGCCGCGACACCAGCTCGGGCCGCCAGATCGCCAGCCCATAGCCGACCACCGCGCCCCAGTCATGCGCCACCACCGGCACCGGGGCGCCCAGCGTTTCGATCAGCGCCGCCATGTCGGCCACCAGCAGGCGCAGGTCATAGGCCGCGACCTCGGCCGGGGCCCAGCTCTGGCCAAAGCCGCGCTGGTCGGGGGCGATGCTGCGCCAGCGGGGCAGGCGGGTGGCGACCTCGTCCCAGGCGCCGCCGTATTCGGGAAAGCCGTGCAGCATCAGCAGGGGTGGCGCGTCGGGCGCGCCCCAGCGGTGCAGGTGAAAGTCATGGCTGTTCAGGCTGATCATCCGCCCAACCTCGCGCTGCGCGGGCCGCGCTGTCAACGCTTGACGCAGCGGTCCGCGCGCGGCAGGCTGCGCGCATGACCCGCCCGTGCCGCCCCGCTGCCCGCTATTACCGCGCTTCCTGAGCGCGGGCGGTTTCGTTTTCCCTGACACCATCGCCCCCGCCGCCCCTCGCGGCCCGGCGATATCCCTCCGGTTCCGCGGCGCGGCCCAAACCGGAGATCCCCATGATCCGCACCGCCACCCCTGACGACCTCGACAGGCTCTTGCCGATGGTGCATGCGCTGGCCCGCCATCACGGCGACCCGCCCGTCTGCACCCGCGCCGACCTGGACCGCGACCTCTTCGGCGCGCAGGCCTTTCTGACCGTGCTGATCACTGAGGGCGGCTATACCGCGCTGCACCCGGTGGCGCAGCTGCACTGGGGCGTGCGTGGGGTGGAGATGCATCACCTGTTTGTCGACGCCGCACGGCGCGGCACCGGGCTGGGCCGGGCGCTGGTCGCGGCGGCGGTCGACCATGCCAAGGCGCAGGGCGCGCGGTATCTGTCGCTGGGGACGCATCCCGCGAACGACCGGGCGCGGGCCTTCTATACCGCACTGGGGTTCGACCCCCTCGACCCGGGGCCGCGGCTGAGGCTCAAGTTCTGACTTGCGCCGGCCCGGTCCGGCGGGCACCTTGCGCCAAAGTCTCAGGAGGATTTCATGCCCAAAGGATACTGGGTCGCCCATGTCGACGTCGCTGACCCCGCGATCTATGCCAAATACCGCGAGGCCAACGCGATCCCCTTCGCCAAATACGGCGCGCGCTTCCTGGTGCGCGGCCCCGAGCAGGCGCAGATGGAAGGTGCCTCGCGCGCCCGCACGGTGGTGATCGAATTCCCCAGCCTGCAGGCCGCCTTCGACTGCTTCCACTCGCCCGAATACCAGGCCGCCAAGGCGATCCGCGATCCGATCTCGACCGCAGATCTGGTGATCGTCGAGGGCTACGAGGGCTAGTCAACGCGCCCGCCCCGCCCTATACCGACGCCGCAACAGCCCCGGATGAGCCCATGCGCAGCGCGACGATCACCCGCAAGACCGCCGAGACCGACATCACCGTGACGATCGACCTCGACGGCACCGGCCGCTACGACAATCAGACCGGCGTCGGTTTCTTCGATCACATGCTGGATCAGCTGGCACGCCACGCGCTGATCGACATGACGGTGCGCGCCGATGGCGATCTGCACATCGACGACCACCACACGGTGGAGGACACCGGTATCGCCATCGGCCAGGCCCTGACCCGGGCGCTGGGCGACAAGCGCGGCATCCGGCGCTATGGCGAATGCAGCCTGCCGATGGACGACGCGCAGGTGCGCTGTGCGCTCGATTTGTCGGGGCGGCCGTTTCTCGTGTGGAACATCGCGCTGCCGACGCAGAAGATCGGCACCTTCGACACCGAACTGGTGCGCGAGTTCTTCCAGGCGCTCAGCACGCATGGCGGCATCACCCTGCACCTCGACCAGGTGCACGGGATCAACAGCCACCACATTGCCGAGGCCGCCTTCAAGGCCACCGCCCGCGCCCTGCGCATCGCCTGCGAGATCGACCCGCGCAAGGCCGACGCCGTTCCATCAACCAAGGGCACACTCTGAGCCCTTCATCTTGCTGAAAAATACGCCGGGGGTCCGGGGGCAGCGCCCCCGGCCGCCGGGTCCAGATCCAGGCCTGACATGCTGACCGTCCTCGTCGATTACGAATCCGGCAACCTGCACTCGGCGCAGAAAGCCTTCGAGCGCATGGCCGCCGAGGTGGGCGGCGGCACGGTGATCGTGTCCGCGCGCCCCGAAGACGTGCTGCGCGCCGATCATGTCGTGCTGCCCGGCGACGGGGCTTTTCCGGCCTGCCGACGCGAACTCGACGCCGTGCCCGGCATGGTCGAGGCCCTGCACGAGGCGGTGATCGTGCGTGGCAAGCCGTTCTTGGGGATCTGTGTCGGCATGCAGCTGCTGGCGACCACCGGCCACGAGTACGCCGAGACCCCGGGCCTGGGCTGGATCCCCGGCGACGTGGTGCGCATCACGCCTTCGGACGCGGCGATGAAGGTGCCGCACATGGGCTGGAACGATATGGTCATCGACCGTCCGCACCCGGTGCTGGAGGGGCTGAAGACCGGCGATCACGCCTATTTCGTGCACTCCTACCGGTTTCAGGTCGGCGATCCCGCGCATCTTCTGGCGCATGTCGATTACGGTGGGCCGGTCACCGCGATCGTCGGGCGCGACAACATTCTGGGCACCCAGTTCCACCCCGAGAAAAGCCAGGCCGCCGGATTGCGGCTGATCGGCAATTTCCTGGGCTGGAGGCCCTGACCCACACAGGCCCGGGCGAAAGCCCAAACACACAGGCCCGGGCGAAAGCCCAAACACACAGGAATGTCGGTTCTCGTGGGCGCTATCCTCTGCTAGGCGTCGCAGGACCGACCCGAGACGGAGCAGATCATGGCCGAGGCACAACCGCACGAGCGCATCCAGTATATCGTCGAGGGTGGTCATCGCCTGTCGGGCGAGGTCGAGCCTTCGGGCAACAAGAACGCGGCGCTGCCGATCGTTGCGGCGGCCTTGCTGACCGACCAGACGGTGACGCTGACCAATGTGCCGCGGATCCGCGATATCGAGGTGCTGGTCGAACTGATCCAGTCGGTCGGCGCCGAGGCCCGTTGGCTGGGCCGCAACGCGCTGGAAATCCGCGCTGCGCAGTTGCGCCCGGCGGATCTGTCGCCCGAGCTTTGCGCGCGGGTGCGTGCCTCGATCCTGCTGGCCGGGCCGATGCTGGCGCGCTGCGGCGAGGTCACCCTGCCGCCGCCCGGCGGCGACGTGATCGGCCGCCGCCGGGTCGACACGCATTTCCTGGCGCTGCGTGAACTCGGGGCCGAGATTACCGTGAACGGTGCCTATCGCTTCAAGGCCGAGCGCCTGTGCGGCGCCGATGTGTTCCTGGACGAACCCTCGGTCACCGCAACCGAGAATGCGCTCTGCGCCGCGGTCTGCGCCGAGGGCACGACGGTCCTGCGCAACTGCGCGTCCGAGCCCCATGTGCAGGATCTCGCCCGGTTCCTGATCGCGATGGGTGCGGCGATCGAGGGGATCGGCACCAACACGATGACGATCCACGGCGGCCGGCCGCTGGGCGGCTGCAGCCACCGGATCGGCCCCGATCACATCGAGGTCGGCTCGCTGATCGGGCTGGCGGCGGTGACCGGTTCCGAGATCACCATCCGCAATGCCGGCGTCGAGCATCTGCGCTCGACCCTGATGGGGTTCGAGCGTCTGGGCATCCGCTGCGAGGTGCGGGGTGATGACCTGTTGATCCCGGCGAACCAGGAGATGCGCGTGCAGGCCGATTTCGGCGGGCATATCCCGACGATTTCCGACCAGCCCTGGCCCGCGTTCCCCGCCGACACGATGTCGATCGCCATCGTCACCGCGACCCAGTGCGAGGGGGTGGTGATGATGTTCGAGAAAATGTTCGAAAGCCGGATGTTCTTTGTCGACAAGCTGATCGCGATGGGCGCGCGGATTGTTTTGTGCGATCCGCACCGGGCGATCGTCGCTGGCCCCTCGCAAATGCGCGGCGCGCGGCTGGAGAGCCCCGATATCCGCGCCGGTATGGCGATGCTGATCGCGGCGATGTGCGCCGAGGGCACCAGCACGATCAACAACGCCCAGCAGATCGAGCGCGGTTACGAGCGCATCGACGAGCGTCTGAACGCGATGGGCGCGCGTATCACCCGGGTGCCGCCGCGCGGGTGATGCACCCAGGCTGCGGGGTGTTCCCCGGCGGTGTCCGGGGTGCTGGGCATATCCAAGGGGGTCGTGTCGGGCAGCGGGGCCTCATGTGCCTCCGCAGTTGCGGGTAGCGAGACCCGATCAACCCGCGCCGTCCCGGTCACACCCCCTCGTCGAAGGGCTCGAAACTGTCCGCGCTGGCCCGGCGCCAGCGTTTGAGATAGCCGAAGCGTTCGTCGTCCTCGCGCAGCAGGAACCCTTCGGGCATGTAGGGATAGACATCCTCGCCGGTGACCATCTCGCGCTCGTTCTCGCGCATCATCAGGTGCCAAGGCAGGAACCCCGAGGGATGCGTGAGCCCCGCAGCCCCGGTCATGTCGCCCAGCGCCTTCAGCGTGTTGCGGTGGAAATTCGCCACGCGCTGGGCCTTGTCGGGCACCACCAGCGCGCGCTGGCGGGTCTTGTCCTGGGTGGCGACGCCGGTCGGGCAGTGGTTGGTGTGGCACGACTGCGCCTGGATGCAGCCGATCGCGAACATGAAGCCGCGCGCCGAATTCGCCCAGTCGGCGCCCAGCGCCAGCGCCTTGGCGATGTCGAAGGCGTGGATCAGCTTGCCCGAGGCGCCGATCTTGATCTGGTTTCGCAGCCCCGCGCCGCGCAGTGCGTTATGGGCAAAGGTCAGCCCGTCGACCAGCGGCATGCCCATGTGGTTGGCGAATTCCAGGGGCGCGGCGCCGGTGCCGCCCTCCTTGCCGTCGATGACGATGAAATCCGGGGTGATGCCGGTTTTCAGCATCGCCTTGACCATGCACATGAATTCGCGCCGGTGCCCGATGCACAGCTTGAACCCCACCGGCTTGCCATTCGCCAGGTCGCGCAGCCGGGCGATGAATTCCATCAGTTCGATCGGCGTGGAAAAGGCCGAATGCCCGTCCGGCGAGTGGCAATCGACGCCCATCGGCACGCCGCGCGCCTCGGCGATTTCGGGGGTGATCTTGGCGGCGGGCAGGATGCCGCCCTGGCCGGGTTTCGCGCCCTGGCTCAGCTTGATCTCGATCATCTTGACCTGCGGGTCGGCGGCGACCTCGCGGAATTTCTCGGGGTCGAACTGGCCATCGGGGGTGCGGCAGCCGAAATAGCCGGTGCCGACCTCATAGATCAGATCGCCGCCCCCTGCGCGGTGATAGCGGGAAATCCCGCCCTCGCCGGTGTCGTGGGCGAAACCGCCCATCTTGGCGCCCTTGTTCAGCGCCAGGATGGCGTTGGCACTGAGCGCGCCGAAGGACATGGCCGAGACGTTATAGATCGACAGATCATAGGGTTGCGTGCAGTCCGGCCCGCCGATGGCGACGCGGAAATCGGTGTTGGTGATCTTCTTGGGGCGGATCGAATGGGTCAGCCACTGATAGCCGCCGTCATAGACGCTGATCTTGGTGCCGAAGGGGCGCTTGTCCTCGACGTTCTTGGCGCGCTGATAGACAATATTGCGGTCCTCGCGCGAGAAGGGTTCTTCGTCAAAGTCGCTTTCCAGCAGGTATTGCCGGATTTCCGGGCGGATCAGTTCGAAGAGATAGCGGATATGCCCCAGGATCGGATAATTGCGCAGGATGGCGTGGCGGGTCTGCACGAGGTCGTGGATGCCCACTGCCGCCAGCGCCGAGAACACGATCGCCGGCACCCAGGTCCAGGGCGCCCAGGGCAGTGCGAGAATCGAGGCGATGGCCAGCACCGTGCAGGCGACAAAGGTGGAATAGCGCAACAGGCGCGAAATCATGGCGGCTTTCCTGTCTGGGCCCCATTCAGCCCGCGCTGCAATTATGCAGCCGGAACCGTTGCGATTCCGTGAACCCGGGCAGGGGGCGTTTTTCGGGCAGCCTAGCAGACCGGGGGCGGGTGGCCACCCCCGAATGCGGCAGCCTGTCGCAGGTCAGCGAAAGCGGGGCGGGCGTTTTTGCATGCCGGCCATCACCGCCTCGACCTGGTTGGGCGAGCCGATGATCGCCGCCTGCAGCCGGGCCTCCAGCGCCAGGTGATCGTCACCGCCGGGCCAGGCGGCGCGCACCAGTTCCTTGGCGCCGCGCACGGCCTCAGGGCTGCGGGCGGCGATGGCGCGTGCGGCCTCACGCGCGGCGGTCAGGGGATCGTCGGCCAGCCGGGTGACGAGGCCCAGCGCCAGCGCCTCGGGGGCCTCGACGATGCGGGCAGTCAGGATCAGGTCCAGCGCCTGATCGGCGCGCATCAGTCCGGGCAGCAGCTTGGTCAGCCCCATGTCGGGGATCAGCCCCCAGCGCGATTCCATGATCGACAGGCGGGTGTCGGGGGCAGCGATGCGCAGATCGGCGCCCAGTGCCAGCTGCATCCCCGCGCCGAAGGCCACGCCGTGCAGCGCGGCGATCACTGGCACCGGGAGGTCGGCCCAGACGGTGCAGGGGTGCTGGAACGGGTTGTCGGCGCGCCCGGGCAGGGGGGTGACGATCTCCTGCCGCAGGGCGTCGAGCCGGGTGGCAAAGCCGCCCAGCGTGCCGATGTCGATGCCGGCGCAGAAGCCCTTGCCGGCCCCGGTCAGCACCACCGCGCGCAGGCCCGGTTCGCCGGCCAGCCGGTCGCCGGCCTCGGAGACCGCGCGGAACATCGCCTCGTCAAAGGCGTTCAGCTTGTCGGGGCGGTTCAGCGTGACCTCGGCCACGCCGTCCTCGATGGTGATGGTAACCCGGTCCTGCGTCATGGTGTGCCTCCCTGCGTTTGCGTCAGGCTGGCGCAGGCGGCGCGGCGGGGCAAGCGGGACGTGGCGGCAGGGGGTCAGGTCGTCAGCCACAAAAGCCGGGTCAGGTGATAGAACACCGGGGCTGCGAAGATCGCGCTGTCGAGCTGGTCCAGAAACCCGCCCTGACCGGGGATCAGGTGCGACCAGTCGCGCAGGCCCCGGTCGCGCTTGATCGCGCGCAGGACCAGATGTCCGGCCTGACCCGCGGCCGAGGCCACCGCCGCCAGAGCGGCCGCGGTCAGGGGGCCGTGCGGCGTGATCCAGCTGAGCACAAAGCCCAGCCCGGCTGCCGCCGCGATCCCCCAGAGCGCGCCTTCCCAGGTCTTGGGCGAGAGGCCGGGCACGATCCGCCGCCGCCCGGCGCGCCGACCCAGATAGAAGTCGACCAGATCGCCAGTCTGCACCACCAGGATCAGAAAAGCGATCAGCAGCATCCCACGCCCGGAACCATCGGGGTGCAGCCACATCAGTGCCGGGATGTGGCTGAGGCAGAAGACCGCGATCATCAGCCCCCACTGGGTTTCCGACACCCGCGCCAGGAACCCTTCGGTCGAGCCGCGCAGCACCGAGACGAAGGGCAGCAGCAGGAAGACATAGACCGGGATGAACACGGCAAAGAGCCGCTGCAGGTCGAGGATCACGAACAGGAACTGCACCGGCAGCAGGATATAGAAGGCCAGCGCCAGAGACAGGTGGTCGGCACGGCTGTGCACCGAATAGGTGTAGAACTCGCGCAGCGCGGCAAAGGAGGCGACGCCAAAGAGCAGCACCACCGCCCAGGGGCCGATCAGGATCGCCAGGGTGAAGGCCACGACCATCGCCCACCAGCTGTCGATGCGGGTCATAAAGACCTCGACCGCGGGGTCGGGGATGGCGCGGCGCGCGCGCAGCCGCTCGCCGAACACCGTCAGCGCCAGCAAGAGCGCCGAGACGCCGAGCGCCAGCAGGAGCGTATCGCGCAGGAAGGGGCTCATCCGCGCCCCCCGGGCCCGTCCGAGGGTTTCAGCGCCAGCAGCGCCGCCGCCGCCCGGGTCAGGAAGGTGCCGCGGTCCTCGCCGTCGCGCAGGGTAACGGGCTCGCCGAAGATCACCCGCACCATCAGCGGCAGGGGGATGATCTCGCCCTTGGGCATCACCGCGTTCAGGTTGGCGATCCAGGTCGGCACCAGTTCGACCCCGGGGCGCGCACTGGCGATGTTGTAAAGCCCCGACTTGAAGGGTTTGAGCGGTTCCGGCCCCTGGTTGCGCAGCCCCTCGGGAAAGATGATCAGCGAGGCCCCCTGGTCGATCGCCTCGAGGATCGCCTCCATCGGGTCTTCGGTGCGGGCCTCGGGGCGGCGGTCGATCAGCACCGCGCGGAACACCTCGCCGCCGGCAAAGGCGCGCAGGCGGTTCTTCAGCCAGTAATCGGCGGCGGCGACCGGACGGGTGTGCATGCGCAGGTGATGCGGCAGCACCGACCAGATCATCGGCATGTCGGCGTTCGAGACATGGTTGGCGAAATAAACCCGCTGGCGCGGCGAAGGGCCGACGCCGCGCCACTCGGCATGCACGGCGGTGATTGCGCGGGCAAAGAGAACCAGCGCCTGGCCGGCAATCCGGGCAAAGAGGCGGCGCGGGAACGAGGCGGTGGTCATCGGCGCATCATGCGATGGCGCGCGCGGTCTGGGAAGGGGGCAAAACGGGGTGCGCCCGCCCGGCGACCGCGGGGGCTGAGGGCGGTGCGTGCGTATTTGGAGCAAGATGAAAGGCGCGATTTTGCCCGGGCACGCAGGCGTGAGGGATGCGCGCTTGTCTGGGGGGGCGGCGGTGGTATCATGGTCCAAAGAGCACCGCAAAACATCGGGCAGGAGGGTGCAATGCGCTGGATTATCAGGCTGGTCGGGCTTGTCGTCGTGGTGATCGTTGTGGCGGTCGGGGCGCTGTTCCTGGTGCCGGCCGAACGCATCGCCGCCCTGGCCGCGCGCCAGTTCGAGGCGGCGACCGGGCGGCAGCTGGTGATCGCGGGTTCGGTCAAGCCGACCGTCTGGCCGGTGGTGGGCGCGCGCATCGAGGGCGTGACGCTGGCCAATGCGGCGGGGTCCGATGCGGGTCCGATGCTGACCGCCGAGGCGGTCGACCTGGGGGTCGACCTGTCGGCGTTGATCGGCGGGTCCGTGATTGTGCGCAACTTCGAGGCGCGGGCGCCGCGGATCGTGCTGGAGCGCGACGCGCAGGGGCGCGGCAACTGGGAATTCGAGGGTTTGACGGGCGGTGGCGAGAGCGCGGCGGCGAGTGGCGGCGGCGGTGTGCCGGCGGTGGCGTTGGACCGCGCGGTGATCCAGAACGCCAGCCTGCGCTTCATCGACCGGGTGGCGGGCACGGATGTGACCGTCGATGGTGTCGATATCGAGCTGGCGATGCCCGAGGCCGGGGGTGCGGCCGAGTTGCGGCTGGTCGCCCGGCGCGGCGGCGAGGAAGGCCAGGTCACGGCGCGGATCGGGTCGGTGTCGGGATTGCTGGCGGGGGATGTGGTGAGCGTCGCCGCGCAGCTGTCGACGGCGGGCGCGCAGGCCTCGTTCGAGGGGCGCGCGGGGCTGGAGCCTTTGGCGGCCGAGGGGCGGATCAGCGCCGAGGGCAGCCGGCTGGCGCCGTTGCTGGCGCTGGCGGGGCAGAGCGGGGCGGAACCGCTGCCCGAGGGGGCGCGGCCCGTGTCGCTCGCCGGGCAGGTGACGCTGGCGCCGGCGGGCAGCCTGCATCTGCGCGACGGGGTGTTGGGGTTTGGCCAGAACCGGGTGCGGGCGGCGCTGGATCTGACCTTTGACGGGCCGCGGCCGAACCTGACCGGCGAGCTGGCCGCCGATGCGCTGGACCTGCGCGCCTTCACCGAGGGCGGCGGCGACAGCAGCAGCGGCGGCACGGGCTGGCCGACGACGCCGATCGACGCCTCGGCGCTGGGCCTGCTGGATGCCACGGTCAACATCGCGCTGGGGCCGGTGCAGACCGGGTTCGGCACCTTTGACCAGCTGCGCGGGTCGCTGACCATCGACCGGGCGCGGGCGGTGCTGGCGCTGCGCGAGTTGCGGGCCTTCGACGGCACGCTGAGCGGCGAGGTGGTGGCGAACAACCGCTCGGGCCTGTCGGTGGGCGGCACGCTGGCGCTGCGCTCGGTCAGCCTGATGCCGATGCTGCGTCAGGCGGCGGATTTCGAGCGGCTGTCGGGCACGGCCTCGATGGATCTGCAGTTCCTCGGCGTCGGCCAGTCGGTCGATGCGATCATGCGCAGCCTCGAGGGCGCGGGGCGGCTGGACCTCGGGGCCGGCGAGATCCGGGGGCTGGATCTGGCGGGGATGCTGCGCAACCTCGATGCCTCGTATGTCGGCGAGGGCAACAGCACGATCTATGACAGCATCACCGGCAGTTTCACGATGGCGGGCGGGATCCTGTCGAACGAGGATCTGCGGCTGGAGGCGCGGCTTCTGGGGGTTGGCGGCACCGGCACGGTGGATCTGGGCCGGCAGGTGCTGGATTATCGCGTGACGCCCGAAGCGATGCGCAACGCCGACACCGGCGATGCGCTGCGGGTGCCGTTGCTGATCACCGGGCCCTGGTCGGCGCCGCGCTTCCGGCTGGACCTCGAGGGGCTGGCCGAGCAGCGGCTGGAAGAGGAGCGGGCGCGGCTGGAAGCGACGGCACGCGAGGAGGCGGCGCGGCTGGAAGTCGAGGCGCGGGCGCGGGCCGAGCAGCAGCTGCAGCGCAGCCTCGGGGTGGCCCCGCAGGACGGGCAGTCGACCGAAGACGCCGTGCGGCAGAGCGTTGAGGATCGCGCACGCGACGGGTTGTTGCGGCTGCTGGGGGGCAACAACAACGCGGCGGCGACCCAGGAGGCAACGCAGGACGAGGCGCCGGCGAACTGAGCGGGCGTTATTCCAGCGGCGGGGCACCGCCGGCGGCGCTGGCGCGGTCGATATAGGCGCGCAGCCGGTCGGCGGCCGCGTCGCCGCCCGCGGGCGGGGTGAACGTGTCCAGAGTCTGGCGCCAGACTGCGCGGGCGCGTTCGGTGGCGGTTTTCGCTCCCCCCGCCTGCCAGGTGCCGAAGTTCGACAGATCGGCGATCAGAGGCGGGTAGAAGGCGGTCGAATAGCGCGCCATCGTGTGCTGCGCCGCAAAGAAATGCCCGCCGGGCGCGACCTCGGCAATGGCGTCAAAGCCGATGTCCTCGGCCGTGCCCGACGGCCTGGTGCAGAGTTCGGCCAGCGTCTGCAGGGCCTCGACATCGGTGATGAACTTCTCGTAGCCGAAACTCAGCCCGCCCTCCAGCCAGCCTGCTGCATGCACGACCATCGTCGCGTTGGCCATCAGATTGCCCCACAGGCCCATCAGGGACTCGGTTGCGCCCTGCACGTCGGCCAGGTTCGACGCCGACCCCGCCGCCGAGCGCCAGGGCAGGCCGATCAGCCGCGCCAGTTGCCCGGAGCCGATCTGCATCTTGATGTGTTCGGGCGTGCCAAAGGCCGGGGCACCGGATTTCATGTCGACGTTCGAGGAAAACCCGCCATAGCTGACCGGCGCGCCGGCGCGCGTCATCTGTGCCAGGGTGATGCAGGCCAGCGCCTCGGCATGCTGCAGTGCCAGCGCACCCGCGACCGTGACCGGGGCCATCGCGCCGGCCAGGCAAAAGGGGGTGATGATCGACATCTGTCCGGCACGGGCAAAGTCGATCACGCCCTGCGCCATCGGGGTGTCGAGAACGCGCGGCGAGTTCGAGTTGATCACCGTGATCGCCCAGACACCGGTCGCAAAATCGTCCTCGGAGAGGGCGAGGCCGATGCGGATCATCTCAAGGCTCTGCTCGATCTGCGCACGGCCGCGGGCATAGACGAACATCGGCTTGTCGGAAACCTGCATCTGCGCCTGCATCATCGCGTAATGACGCAGGTGGGGCGGGATGTCCTGCGGTTCCGCCGAGGGGCCGAGGGCGTGGATCACGTCGAAGGACTGGTGCAACTTCAGCGTCTCGACATAGCTGTCGAGCGATCCGGGCCGGCGCCCGCGGTCCATGTCGGTGACGTTCGGGCAGCCCGAGCCTGGCGTGAACAGAAGGGCGCCGTCCTCATAGACCTGTTCGCGCAGTGGGTTGGCGGCGCGCAGGCGGATGCTGCGCGGCGCGGTGGTCAGGGCTTCGGCGACCAGATCGCTGCCGAGGAACACCATCTCGCCGTCGAGGCGCGCCCCGGCGCGGGCCAGGATCTGCCGTGCTTCGGGCAGCAGCACCTTGATCCCCAGCTCCTGCAGAACCCTGAGCGCGGTGTGGTGGATCGCCGCGACCTCGTCCTCGCTGAACACCGCCTGCGGGGCGAAAGGGTGGCGCAGCTGCCGATAGTTGACCACACGGGCGGGCGGGGTATGCGCACCGCGCCTGCGGCGGGGTTTCGGGTCGGGGTCCATCCGGGCCTCGCGGGTTCGGGTGATCTGCCCAGAGTAGCCATTATGGACAATTCTGTCCATGATGGCGTGCGGCTCAACGCGGACGGTCCGCAGGTTTCGCAATCATCTGCCGGGTCTGGTCGATCAGCTGCGCGGCCTCGGTGTCGGTCGGGCGCACCCCGGTCATGCAATAGAGATAGTCGCGCGATCGCGCGATCCGGGTTTCCCAGCTCTCGCGCTGGTCGAGGGTGGCATAGCCGATCTGCGTGAAATAGACGATGCGGCCGCGCACATCGGCTTCGTGCGCGGGATAGCCATAGCGGGTGAACATCCCGGCGATGGCGTCGATCCGGGCGGCGTCGGATATGTCCAGCGCCCGGCGCACGGTACCCGACCGGCGCGCCCAGTCGCGAATCGCGAAATCCAGCTGAGTGTCAAAGGCCCCTTCGGCGGTCCAGCTGGAATAGAGGTTGCCCAGCGCCATGTTGATCGTCTCGGCCGGGCGATTGGCGGCTTCGATCAGGGCGCGGGTGTTGGTCGCCTGCCAGTGGTCCAGCAGGGCGTCGAGCAGTTCGGAGCGGTTCTTGAAATACCAGTAGAAACTGGAGCGCGCGCAATCCAGCCGCTCGGCCAGGGTCAGCACCTTGACGCTGTCGACCCCGTCCGAGACCAGCACGTCCAGCGCCGAGTGCAGCCAGTCCTCGCGCGTGGTGCGACCGGGGCCGCGGGTGCGGGGTTTGGTGGGGGCGGTCATCGGTTCCGTGCATCCCTGTCCAGATCCGCCGCAGGATAGACCGCGCGCCGCGCCGGGCCAAGACGGCTCGTCGTTGCCGCCCGTGTCGCGCGCAGACGCCGGCGCGGCGGTTTTCGTGTGGTGTCCTGGGGCGAAGGGGGACAGACTGGACCTCGTGTCAGCCGGGACGGAGGGGACGGGCATGAGAACCCATGCGCAGGCGGTGGTGATCGGGGGCGGGGTGATCGGTTGTTCGATCCTTTACCACCTGGCCAAGCTGGGCTGGACCGACTCGGTGCTGCTGGAGCGGTCGGAACTGACCTCGGGCAGCACCTGGCACGCGGCGGCGAATATCCACGGGCTGCACGACAGCACCAACATCAGCCGCCTGCAGCACTACACGATGCAGCTCTACAAGGATCTCGAGGCTGAGACCGGGCAGGGCTGCGGGGTGTTCCAGCCCGGCAGCCTCTATCTGGCGCAGACCGAAGCGCGTGAGCATCAGCTGAGGCTGCAGGAGGCCAAGGCGCGGCGCTATCGCATGAATTTCCACGAGGTCAGCCGCGACGAGGCCGAGCGCCTGCACCCGCTGGTCGATTTCACCGGCATCCGCTGCATTATGTTCGAGCCCGACGGCGGCAATGTCGATCCGTCGGGGGTGACGATGGCCTATGCGGCGGGCGCGCGGGCGCTGGGGGCCGACATCCATCGCTTTACCCCGGTGACCGGGACCGAGGCGCAGCCAGACGGCAGCTGGATCGTGCGCACCCCGGCGGGCGAGATCCGCACCCGCTGGGTGATCAACGCCGCCGGCCTCTGGGCGCGCGAAGTGGCGGCGCTGGCGGGGCTGGAGCTGCCGCTGCTGCCGACCGAGCATCAGTATTTCGTCACCGAAACCATTCCCGAGATCGCTGCGCTGGGCCGTCGCCTGCCTTCGGTTGCCGACCGCGACGGCGAATATTACCTGCGGCAGGAGGGGCAGGGCCTGCTGGTCGGGGCCTATGAAAAGGACATGCGGTTCTGGGCCGAGGAGGGCACGCCGCCCGGCTTCGGGCATGAGCTGTTCCCCGATGACCTGGAGCGGATCGAGCCGAACATGCTGCGCGCCATCGCCCGGGTGCCGGCGGTCGGAACGGCCGGCATCAAGCGGGTGATCAACGGGCCGATGATCTGGTCGCCCGACAGCGCCGCGCTGTTTGGCCCGGTGCCCGAGATGACCGGCTATTTCTGCTGCTGCGGCATCATCCCGGGGTTCTCGCAATCCGGGGGGCTGGGAAAACTGGCGGCGGAATGGATGGTGCAGGGCGAGCCCTCGCTCGACATGTTCGGCTGGGATCTGGCGCGGTTCGGCCCTTGGGCGGGGCGTGATTTCACCCGCGCGCGGGTGCGCGACCAATACGCCAACCGCTTCAAGATCCATTTCCCGGGCGAGGAACGCGCCGCCGGCCGCCCCGCCCGCACCCGCCCGGCCTATGCGCTGCAGCAGGGGCTGGGCGCGGTCTTCGGCCTGAACGCGGGGTGGGAGCACCCGCTCTATTTCGACGCGAACACCCCCGACAGCGCCGGTTTCACCCGCCAGCCGTGGTGGCACAGCGTCGGCTGCGAGGCGCGGATGCTGCGTGCGGCGGCGGGGATCATCGACATCTCGAATTTCGCCAAGACCCGGGTCGCCGGGCCGGGCGCCGAGGCCTGGCTGAACGCACTCTTTGCCAACCGGATGCCGGCGCAGGTCGGGCGCTCGTGCCTGACGCCCTTGATCGGCGCGCGGGGCGGGGTGGCGGGGGATTTCACCGTGACCCGGCTGGGCGAACACGAGTTCTGGGTGGTGGGCTCGGGCATGGCCGAGCGGTTCCACCAGCGGTTCTTCCGGCAGGTGCCGCTGCCTGCGGGCACCACGGTCGAGAGCCTCACCGACCGTGTCTGTGGTTTCAACGTTGCCGGGCCGCGGGCGCGCGACCTGCTGGCGCGGCTGACCAAGGCGGATCTGTCGAACGCAGGGTTTGCGTTCTTCCGCTCGGCCCGGATCACCGTTGCCGGGGTCGACTGCGTGGCGATCCGCGTCAGTTTCACCGGCGATCTGGGGTGGGAGCTGCATTGCGCGGTCGGGGATCAGGGTGCGCTTTATTCCGCGCTGCTCGAGGCCGGGCGCGATCTGGGTGCGGGACCGGTCGGCAGCCGCGCCTTGATGAGCCTGCGGGTGGAAAAGGGCTATGGCAGCTGGGGGCGCGATTACTCGCCCGAATACTGGCCGCAGGAGTCGGGGCTGGAGGGGCTGATCCGTGCCGGCAAGGATTTCCTGAACAAATCCGCCTGGCTGGCGATTGCCGATCGGCCGCCGCGCGACCGGATGATGATGCTGTCGCTGGATGCGACCGAGGCCGACGCCAGCGGTGGCGAGCCGGTGTTCCTGCCCGATGGCACGCCGGTCGGGCAGGTCAGCTCGGGCGCCTATGGCTATTCGGTGGAGGCTTCGCTGGCGATCGCCTATCTCAGGGCCGATGCGGTCCGGCCGGGCGACGCGGTGACGGTGGCAATTCTGGGCAGGCCCTGCGCCGCCCGGGTTCTGGCGGCCCCGCCCTTCGATCCCGAGGGTCGGCGCCTGCGGGGATAGGCCCGGGGATACAGGGGGCGATCAGGCGGTGGCCATGCCGTGCTGGACACGCTGGGCGAGGGCGGTTTCCCGCACCACCTCGGCAATCTGGCCGAGCTGCCGCGCCAGCGGACTGGTCTTGCGCCAGACCATGCCGATGGTGCGGCTGGGCTGCGGATCGGCAAAGCGGCTGGTCACGACATCGGCCGAGCGGGTCTCGACCGGCACTGCCATTTCCGGGATCAGCGTCACGCCGATTCCCGCGCCAACCATCTGCACCAGCGTCGACAGCGAAGACCCGTCCAGCCCGTCGCGGGGCAGGGCGGTCTGGAAATTGCAAAAGCTCAGCGCCTGGTCGCGAAAGCAATGCCCCTCTTCGAGCAGCAAGAGCCGCATTTCCCTGAGCGCATCGCGGTCGGTGGCGGGGGCGCCGTCGTCCTGGGCCGAGCGGACCAGAACGAAGCTCTCGGTGAACAGCGGCACCTCGGTCAGGCTCGGTTCCGAGACCGGAAGCGCGACGATGGCCGTGTCCAGCTGCCCCTTGGCCAGCTCTGCGATCAGCTTTTCGGTCAGGGTCTCGCGCACATGGATGTCGATCCCGGTGTTGCGCTGCGCCAGCGCCGGGATCAGCGCGGGCAGCAGATAGGGGGCGATGGTCGGGATCACCCCGATCCTGAGCCGCCCGACCAGCTGGTCCTGCGCCGACCGCGCCAGATCGCCCAATTCATCGACCGCGCGCAGGATGCCATGCACCCGTTCCGCGAAGTCCTCGCCAAAGCGGGTCAACCGAGCCTGCCGCGCACCGCGTTCGAACAGCGGCGCGCCGAGGGTTTCTTCCAGCTCGCGGATCTGCACGGACAAGGCCGGCTGCGAGATGGCGCAGGCCGCTGCGGCACGGCCGAAATGTCCGTTCTGCGCGAGGGCCTCGAAATAGCGGAGCTGGCGGAGCGTGATGTTGTTCATAATTTTTTCTTATCATACTGATAGGAAAATACAACTTAAACAAATCATACTCCGTTGTTAGAGTGATTCCAGGAGGGGGGAAGCCGACAGCCGAACACCGACAGCAGGTCAGGCCGGGAAACCGGCGTGTCCGCGTTGCGGTGCGAAACGCCGTCAGCGGTCCCCGCTTTCGCGGCCCGGATGCACCCCGCACCCGGCTGGATGAACACTCGAGATCGGAGATCTGACATGGATGGCAATCAAAGCGGCAAATGCCCGGTGATGCACGGGGCGAACACCGCCACCGGCAAGGATGTCATGGACTGGTGGCCCAGTGCCCTGAACCTGGACATCCTGCACCAGCAGGATACCAAGACGAACCCGCTGAAAGGCTTCAACTATCGTGAGGCGCTCAAGGATCTCGACGTCGAGGCGCTGAAGGCCGACGTCAAGGCGCTGCTCACCGACAGCCAGGACTGGTGGCCGGCTGACTGGGGCCATTACGGCGGCCTGATGATCCGGCTCGCCTGGCACTCGGCCGGCTCGTATCGCCTGGCCGACGGTCGCGGTGGCGGTGGTGCCGGCAACATCCGCTTCGCGCCGCTCAACAGCTGGCCGGACAACGGCAACCTGGACAAGGCGCGCCGTCTGCTGTGGCCGGTCAAGAAGAAATACGGCAACAAGATCAGCTGGGCTGACCTGATCCTGCTGGCCGGCACGATGGCCTATGAGGACATGGGCCTGAAAACCTTCGGTTTCGCCTTTGGCCGCGAAGACATCTGGCACCCGGAAACCGACACCTATTGGGGTTCGGAAAGGGAATGGCTGGCGCCCTCGGACAACCGCTATGAGGATGTCGGCAAGCCGAACACGATGGAAAACCCGCTGGCCGCCGTGCAGATGGGTCTGATCTATGTGAACCCCGAGGGGGTGAACGGCCAGCCCGATCCGCTGAAGACCGGCGCGCAGGTGCGCGAGACCTTCGCCCGCATGGCGATGGACGACGTGGAAACCGCGGCGCTGACCTGCGGCGGCCACACGGTCGGCAAGGCGCATGGTAACGGCGACGCGGCGACGCTGGGCGCCGAGCCGGAAGCGGCGGGTCTGGAGACTCAGGGCCTCGGCTGGATGAACCCGAACCTGGGCGGCAAGGCGACCAACGCGATCACCTCGGGCATCGAGGGCGCCTGGACGACCGATCCGACCAAGTGGGACATGGGCTATTTCAAGCTGCTGTTCGGCTATGACTGGGAACTGACGAAATCGCCCGCCGGTGCCAACCAGTGGCGTCCGATCGACATCAAGCAAGAGGACATGCCGGTTGACTCGACCGATCCGACCAAGCGTGTCATGCCGATGATGACCGATGCGGACATGGCGATGAAGGTCGACCCGATCTATCGCGAGATCTGCGAGAAGTTCATGGCCGACCCGGCCTATTTCGACGACGCCTTCGCCCGCGCCTGGTTCAAGCTGACCCACCGCGACATGGGGCCGAACACCCGCTATGTCGGCCCGGACGCGCCGACCGAAACCCTGATCTGGCAGGATCCGGTTCCGGCGGGCTCGACCGGCTATGACGTGGCCGGGCTCAAGGCCAAGATCGCGGCCTCGGGCCTGTCGGTGGCCGACATGGTCTCGACCGCCTGGGACAGCGCCCGCACCTTCCGTCAGTCGGACTATCGCGGCGGCGCGAACGGTGCCCGTATCCGCCTGGCGCCGCAGAAGGACTGGGAAGGCAACGAGCCGGCGCGTCTGGCGCGCGTGCTGTCGGTGCTGGAACCGCTGGCGGCTGCCGCCGGGGCCTCGGTCGCCGACACCATCGTGCTGGCCGGTGTCGTCGGCGTCGAGCAGGCAGCCAAGGCCGCGGGCTTTGACGTGACGGTGCCTTTCGCTCCGGGCCGCGGCGACGCGACCGATGCGATGACCGACGCGGCCTCGTTCGATGTGCTCGAGCCGCTGGCCGACGGGTTCCGCAACTGGGCCAAGAAGGACTACGTCGTCACCCCCGAAGAGCTGATGCTCGACCGGGCGCAGCTGATGGGCCTGACCGCGGCCGAGATGACCGTTCTGATCGGCGGCATGCGGGCGATGGGCACCAACCACGGCGGCACCAAGCACGGTGTCTTCACCGACCGTGCCGGCGCGCTGACGACGGACTTCTTCGTCAACCTGACCGACATGTCCTATCGCTGGGTGCCCACGGGCTCGAACAGCTATGACATCGTCGAGCGCAAGTCGGGCGCGACCAAGTGGACGGCGACCCGTGCGGATCTGGTGTTCGGTTCGAACTCGATCCTGCGCGCCTATGCCGAGGTCTATGCCCAGGACGACAACGCCGGCAAGTTCGTCAGCGATTTCGTTGCGGCCTGGACCAAGGTGATGAACGCCGACCGTTACGATCTGGCGTAAACCGTATCAAAGGGTTGGGATCTGATACGGGGGCGTCCCGGCGAAAGCCGGGGCGCCCTGTTTCTGTCGCGCGATCAGTCCGAGACCTTTTTCACGAACTGCGATTTCAGCCCGATCTGGCCGATGCCGGGGATCTTGCAGTCGATGTCGTGATCGCCCTCGACCAGCCGGATGCCGCGCACCTTGGTGCCGACCTTGATCACCGAGGACGAGCCCTTGAGCTTCAGATCCTTGATCACCGTCACCGTGTCGCCATCGGCCAGCACGTTGCCGACGCTGTCGCGCACGGTATCGGCATCCTCGCCGGGGGCATCGGGCGACCATTCATGGCCGCATTCGGGGCAGATCAGCAGGGCATCCACCTGATAGGTGAAGGCCGACGAACAGGCGGGGCACGGGGGCAGGGTATCGCTCATACTTTCGCCTGTAATCGGTCCGCGGCCGCTTGGCTACCGCGCATTCGCGCATTTTTCGGCACAGAGGGCGGGATCGTCGGCCGTCTGCCGGGTATTTTCGACACGTTTGTGAGGAAAACGGCGCGTCGCAACACCCCTGGGGCGATTCCGCGCTGGCCGTGTGCCGACGGTGGGGATACTCACGCCAACGTGTTGATGATGGGAGTGAGACGAATGAAACATGTGTGGCTGCGTATGGCGATGGGGGCTATGGCCTGGGGTGTTGCGGCAGTTCTTGGGGCAGGGGATGCGCAGGCGCAGCCCGTCCAGATCGCGCAGGTGGCAGGCGGCGACCGCCATACGTGTGCGATTGATACCGCGGGCCAGGTCTGGTGCTGGGGATACAACAACTATGGCCAGATTGGCGATGGCACGACGACCGACCGGTTGACCCCGGTCCTGGTCGACGGGGTGACCGGCGCGGTTGCCCTGGCGCTGGGGGGCACGCACAGCTGCGCGATCGACGGCGAGGGGCAGACCTGGTGCTGGGGCGACGGCGGGTTTGGTCAGCTGGGGAACGGCCCCGGCCTGGAGCAGAGCCTGACACCGATCGTGGTCCCGGGGATGACCCGGACGGTGTCGATTTCTGCCGGTTATCGCCATGTCTGCGGGCTGCAGGCCCGGGGGCAGCTCTATTGCTGGGGCTTCGGCTATGCAGGCCAAATCGGGGTGGGCACCACAGAAGATGCGATGAGTCCGCGCCGGGTGCGCAGCCTGCGCCGCCGGTCGGCGGAGGTCGCGCTGGGCTGGGTGCACACCTGCGCCCGTCAGCGCAACGGTCGTGTCAACTGCTGGGGGGCAGGAAGTTCCGGGCAGCTGGGTATCGGTTCCACCACGAACCAGCTGGTGCCGGTTCAGGTCGGCGGCTTGCGCAACGTTGCGACCCTTGCGTTGGGCGCGCTACACAGCTGTGCGGTCCTCGAACGTGGGCGGGTCCGGTGCTGGGGGCGCAACGATTCGGGGCAGCTTGGCGACGGCACCACCACGGACCGGCTGAACCGGGTGCGGGTGCGCGGTCTGAGCCGGGTCGCTCAGGTTGCGTTGGGAGACAGCAGCAGCTGTGCATTGCGCAACAACGGTCGCGTCCGTTGCTGGGGCAACAACGCGGCCGGGCAACTGGGGGACGGCACGACGACCCAACGCCTCGCCCCGACCGAAATCAGCACGCTGAGCAACGTGACCCAGATCGCGGTCGGCGGCGCCTTTGGCTGCGCGGTGTCCGACGGCGGGCGCCTGCAATGCTGGGGCCGCAACGGTGATGGCCAGCTGGGCGATGGCACGACCAGCAACCGCCTGACGCCGGTCGACGTTGTGTTTCCTGAATGAAGACAGCGCCCGCCGGTCATCGGAAACGCCGGTGACCGGCGGGCCAGCCTGGCCCCGCCCCGTGGTAAACAGGGCGCCAGAGGGGGGTGAACCCTCGGTCACGACTGACAGAAATCTGGGGGATGGTACCGCCTCCCCGGCTCGAACGGGGGACCTCTAGATCCACAATCTAGCGCTCTAACCAACTGAGCTAAGGCGGCACTGAGGGGGCGTTTAATGGTCTGCGGAGGCGATTGCAAGGGGGCAATCGCACCGATTGCATCGGGATCTGCCGGACGGTCGCGGCCTACAGATCGCGCTCCCAGATCTGCGCGATGACGTCCTGCCCGAACGAGCGTTTCGCCTCGCTTTCGACCAGCCGAAAACCGTTGCGGGCATAGATCCGGCCAGCGGCCGCGTGGCTTTCATGCGTCCAGAGTCGCATCTTTTCATAGCCGTGATCGCGCGCGAACCCCAGCGCGGTTTCCAGCATCCGCTGCGCCAGCCCGGTGCCACGGGCCTCGGGTTCCAGCAGGAACAGCCTGAGCTTGGCCACGCCCGGCGCCTCCTCGACGACAAAGATCGAGCCCATGCGCTGCCCGTCGCGCCAACCGATCCAGCCCGCGTCGCGGCCCTCCTGCCGGGTGGCGATGAAATCGGCCACGATCCCTGCGACCAGGATCTCGAAACTGGCGTCGAACCCCTCCTCGGCGGCATAGAGCGCGCCGTGTCGGGCCGAAACCCAGGGGCCGTCGGTGGGGATAAAGGGGCGAATGTCCATCCGCGCAGGCTGCTGTGGCGCCGGGGCCCTGTCAAGCGTCGTGCTTGCACGGCGGGGCCGGGCGCGCTAGGCACGCGGCCAGTTCTTCACCGACATCGGGGGCCGTCATGGGCATCAACTCTGAAAGCGAAATCGCCGCGAATCTGCAGATCGGCCCGACCAGCGTCGGCACGGTGCGGATCTATATCGAGGGCAACGGCATCGACCTGCCGCTGGATTTCGATCCCGACGAGGCCGAGGAAATCGCCGAAGAGCTGCGCGGCGCGGCCGAGGCCGCTCGGGCGCTCAAGGCCGACGGTGGCGGCAAGAAGAAGAAACGCTGAGCGGAGAGAGTGAGAGGCCGGACACGACCCAGACGGGAATCGTTGCGGCTGCTTCCTTCCGGACCTGACCGGGTTGGCGAAACGCCTGCCCGCGCCGACCTCTCGACGCCCATCTATGCAAGCGGGCGCGTGGATGCAAGGGTGGATTGCGGTGGATTGCGACCCGGCGCCGCTCTGCGCATACTGCCGGCGGGTTCTGACGAACGGATGACATGGCGAAACGCGGCTATCATCATGGCAACCTGAGGCAAGCTCTGGTCGAGGCCGCGCTGGATCTCATCGCCGAGAAGGGGCCCACGGGTTTCACGATGGCCGAGGCCGCCAAGCGTGCCGATGTTTCGGCTGCTGCGCCCTATCGCCATTTCGCTGGCCGCGAGGATCTGATCGCCGAGGTGGCGACCCAGGGCTATGACCTGTTCGCGGATGTCCTGAACTATGCCTTCAACGATGGCAAACCCTCGCCGCTGGCGGCCTTCGAGGCGGTGGGACGGGCGTATCTGGCCTTTGCCCGCAAATATCCGGGGCATTACATGGCGATGTTCGAATCCGGCGTTTCGCCGGGCCAGACGCCGGAACTGGCACGCGCCAGCGATCGCGCCAATTCGGTGCTGAACCGCGCGGCCGAGGCCCTGTCGGCGCGGATCCCGGCCGATCGCCGCCCGCCGGTGGCGATGTTCTCGGCGCATATCACGGCGCTGAGCCACGGCATCGTCGAGCTCTACACCCGCGGCAAACCCGGCGCCCGCACCCCCTTCACCCCCGAAGAGCTGCTGGAGAGCGGGGTGGGGATCTATCTACGCGGGCTGGGGCTGATCGCCGCGGATTGAGGTGCGGTCTTGATCTGCCGCAATTTCCCGATCGGTGGCGTGGCGTATAGAGCGAGAGAAGGGGCGCGGTCTTTACCGGCCGTCCTGAAAGCCTGGAGGGGCAAACGAATGACTGCGACAAGACGAAACCTGAGCGTTGCGGCGCTGACCAGTCTGGCTGTCCTGGCCGCCGGGTGCAGCGGGATGTCCTATGCGCGCGAAACCTATGATGGCGTGCCCGTCGTCCAGTTCCAGCATGGCGAAGGCCGCTGGCGGATCTTTGACAAGCCGTCGGACAACCGGCTGATGATCACACCGTCGCTCGGCCGTGTGGCGGCCAGCGGGGCGGTCAGCGGCCTGACGCTCGGCCTCGCCGGTGGGCCGACCGGCCCGATGGCCGGTTATCAGGCCGCGGCGCAGGCCTATCTGGATGGCCGCGAGGGGGGCTGCACGGTGGTCGAGGGGCACCGGATCCTCACCAGCCAGTATGAGTTCACCTATACCTGCGGGTAACTCCCCCGTTTGAACGCAGGCGTTTCCCGGGCGGCAGGCGCATGGCTGCCGCCTTTGGTTTTTCGCCTGGAGGGGCGAAAATTTCTCCTGTGTAGCGCGCCAACAATTCTTGCAGGCTTTGACAGCAAGAATTGCAGCACGACGGTATCAGAGTAATCCCTCTACGTTTGGCTTGGCATTGGCATCCGGAAGGGCTTGAAGCAGCAGATTGTAGAGCTTGGCCTCGCCAGATGTTCCAGGAGGAAATGTCTCGGTGTTAAAGGCCGCGTCGTCAATCGGGACCTTCTCCAGAAACTCTAGGAACTGTTCGCGCGAAATCAGCGCCTCCCTGTCGCCACCAGCGATTGCCAGGTACAGTGGTTTCAAGAACCTCATCAGGGCTTTGATGCCGTTTGTCTTGGGTAGAACATTACCCTTGGTAGTCAATCCGTTCCATGAATTCGGCCAACGCTGTTCGACTGCCGAGAAGTAAGCCATGAGGATCCGCGTGATCTCTGTATCACGCGACTTGAGGAACATCTGTCTAAACGGGAAGCGCTGGTGCTCCGATGCTGTCGGCATGGCGACCTGGAAGGCGCGGAAGAATGCGTTTCGATCTGACATCGGATCTGCAGAGATCAAGCCCAGCAACGATTCCACCATCGCGGCTTGGGTGATCGCCTCCGTGTCTCGCCCAGGTGTGGCGCTACCAAGCCGCTTAATTCTGTTATGGAAAGGGCTGTGCTGAATTTGATCGAGCGCGACGGTGATGTGGTGCGCGGACTTCTGCGGACTCCTCTTCTTTTCATAGTCGAGCAGATCGTAGACTAAGCTCCGATTGACCTTGGTTTGGGCGAGGTTCACTGTCGCGAAGATGTTCGCTTGGGTTGCGACGTCCGCGCCAACGAAGATTGCAACCGGGACTTGAAACACTGTGTCGTCGGAGAGCGCGGTAAGCCCGTCCACCCGATGCTGGCCATCTAGTATGCTCGCAACTTCTTCAACTGGAGTGCTCTCTGAGCCATGCAGGATCAAGCGACCAGACCCATCGTCCCAGGAAGCGTTCTCTTCGTCGACCGCCAAAATCACCGCCGTAGGAAATGTCGCATCGAAGGAAAGAACGTACTTCTTTAGCTCTTTGATCCGCGGCGGTGAGAGCCGCCGCTGAATGCCAATATAGGTGTCAAACTCACTTGAATGCAATCTTCGGACGTCTGCAACAGACACCCTAACTAGGTCGCTGGCATCCATCACTCCGATGTAGAACGTGCCAATAGGCTGTTCCACCGGGATCGCGCGGAGAGAAACCGGATCGGACCTCGTCATTGTTGGTCCCCTTGAATGTCTCTGATGATGTTGGCGGCGCCGTTGTCTCTCAATTGGATGTCGAAAAACGCCCTCGACTGGTAAAGCGCGTGAATCCACAACGCGATGGAGATTCCGATTATTACTGTGGCATAGGTTCTTCCAAAATCACCGTTCTGTACCCCTCCATCGACGTCCTGAATGTACATAGGCGATGCGAAAAGGAGGACTACAAAGGGCGCTGAGATGAGCAGCAGCGTCAAGAAAGGTCGCACACTAAATGCTTGAATTTTCATTATCGCATATGCTGTTGACGACCCGAGGATGCCGGCAACGTATCCGAGCACATCTCCCACGGTAAATGATTGCGCAAAGACTGTCTTGGCCGTCTCTAGGCTGACCCCTGCATCTTGATTGTTTAAGAGGTAGTACACCATGCCAAGCGCAAGAGGCACTTGAGTAATCAGCAACACTATGAGCGCTTCCAAGAGAGCAGCCCCAAGGTCGAGCCAAGGTCTACTTGTATTCCATCTTCCCCATGTCATTGGATCACCACAAGTAGCTCTTGAAAAACACCTCGCGCCGCGGCCTTCCCCGCCAAGACGCTGCTCCGATCGATGAGGTGCTGGGTCCCCAACCCGTCGTAAAGTTCGATTACCGAGCTATGAGCGGCGTTGGACACAACGATCTTTGCACCTCTGCGCGAAGCTCGTGATACGGCGTCCCGCAGCCTTACTTGATCATCCCAGCTGAAGATTGTCTCATTATACTTAAGGAAACCGTTGTAGTTGTGCTTTACTGTATACGGTGGGTCCACAAAGACTAGATCGCCATCTTCCGCGAGATCGATGCTGTCTTCGAAGTCCCCTGACTGAAGAGTGCAGTTTTTGAGCAGCTTCGATGTCCCTTCAAAATCATCCGTCTCGGCGACGACCTTCGTTTTGGTGCCGATTGGTACGTTGAATTGACCTTTTAGATTCACTCTATAAAGGCCATTCCAACAGGTTCTGTTGAGGTACAGGAACCACGCCGCAGCCTGTAAGGGATCGGTCGGTCTATCTGCTCTAACTTTGTAATAATGATCGCGACTATGACTGGCTTGATGTTCGGAGAGCAAGGCTTCGACGCCGAGTGGATTGTCTCGGACCTGAACGTAACAGTTGACCAGATCTTCGTTGATGTCAGACAGGATCGCTGACTCTGGTTGCAGCCGGAAAAAGACAGAGCCGCCCCCCAGAAACGGCTCTATGTATCTACCGCTGAAGGTCGGAAAGGCATCCTTGTGCCTATCCATCAACCAGCGCTTTCCTCCAGCCCACTTCAGGAAGGGCACACTTTGCGTTCCGCGGTCAGCGGTCGCATCAATGTCCTCGATCTTCGAATCAATCATACTGCCATGTTCACTTTTCCGTTGCGCCGCACGCTATACGAGCATCCCGCAGCGGGAAAGCGTCATCCCGCACCCTACGTTCTATGCGTCTTCGCCCGTCGGTCGGAACGGCTAGTGATCACGAGCTCCCCCCGCTCTCCCAGCGCCCCCTTTGCCGCGATCGTATAGGTCGTCTTCACGTCGGCGATCTCGAATCGGCTGAAGATCTCGCGCACCTCGGGCCGGTCGTTCAAGGACAGCATGAACCGTCCCTTCAGGCGGCCGAGCTGCTCGGCCAGATCCTCGAACCGGGCGCGGCTGAAGAGCTCGCGGCCGTAGTCGTCCTCGCAGCCGTAATAGGGCGGGTCTAGGTAGAAGAGGACACCCGGCCGGTCGATCCGGTCGATGAACGCCGCGAAATCCATGCAGGTGACGGTGACGCCCGACAGGCGCTCGTGGAGGGCCTCGAGGTCGGGCTCCAGGGTAGTCAGGTTGAACCGCGCCGGCCGATCGGTCGAGATCCCGAAGTTGCGCCCCGAGACCTTGCCGCCGAAGGCCGTGCGCTGGAGGTAGAGGAAGCGCGCGGCGCGCTGCAGGTCGGTGAGCGTCTCGGGGTCGACGGCAAGGAGGCGTTCGAAGCCCGCCTGGGTGGTGATCTGGAACCGCATCAGATCGAGGAAGGCGACGTAATGCTCCTGGAGGATGCGGAAGAGGTTGTAGACCTCGCGCTGGCGGTCGTTGATGAACTCGGCCCGCGGACGCGATGTCCGCCGCAGAAACACCCCGCCCATGCCGACGAAAGGCTCGGCATAGGTGGTGTGGCCGCCGGCGCGGGCGTCGGCGTCGATGAGGGCGCAGAGGCGCTTGGCGAGGTTGCGCTTGCCGCCGAGCCAGGGCGCGGCGGGACGGGTCGGCGAGACGGCCGAGAGATCGGGGGTTTTCCCGGGCATGAGAATCAGCTCCTAATGGCCGTCCCTCGAGGGCGGGTGCGGCCTGAAGCTTGTCTGGGTCGGCGGGGTCTGGTGTGAGAGCTTAGGCCCCGTGTCGGGGGGTGTTGACGCACCCTCCGGCCCCCTGTTGGAGGATCAGTCGTCGAATTTGCGCCGTGCACGCAGGCTGGTGGTCAGTCCGTCGGAAAGCTGGTGACGCACCTGGTCGATGTGCCATTCGCCCTGAAGGGGGTCGCGCACGCCTCGCAGATCGATCCTGCCGCCGGCGAACAGAGCCGGTTCGAACCCGGCCAGCGTGGCGTCCAGTTTCAGCGTTCCGCGCGCGGCCCGGCGTAGCTCCGCCTCTGCCGCCCGGGCGGCCTCGGCTTCCGAGCTGTAGACGTGGCGCAAAGTGCGACGGGGGTCTTCGTCGCCGCGAATGATGGAGCGGGTTTCACCGCCCGCCATGTCGGCCCATCGAGCCTCAATCGATCCATAACCGTCACGCTTGCCGAGTTCCCAGCGCCAACCAGGACGCAGCCGCATCGGCGCGATGGCGAGCGCCTCAATGGGATCGCCCGCCGGGGTACGGCCCTCACCGCGCCGTGCCACCACAAGCCGCCCTGCAGCAGCCTTGGCGGTCGCGTCGAGCTGCCCTGCGATGCGTGTCAAGAAGTTCAGGTCACTCTCGGCGGTCTGTGCGAGATAGGGCCAGTGTTCAGTGGCAACGCTGTTGCCGACGACTGGGAGGAGCCCGGCCTCGGCGGCAATGGTTTCGACGATCTGTTGCAGTGTCTTGTCTTCCCAGGCGCGGCTGCGAGGTGCACGGATCGGGCTTTTCAGGTCGATGGCTGCGGCAGAGATTGTCATGGTGTCCGGCCCTCCTTCGCCCGAGACGCCGTCGATGAAATAGCGTCCGATGTAACTCAGCGGGTGCCCCCTGAACCCCAGCCACAGATCGAGCGTGG
>JACKKE010000018.1 GCA_020637595.1 Rhodobacter sp.
CGCCTGCAGCGTGGCCCGCGCCAGCGCGGCGTCGCGCAGCCGCTGCGCCTCGACCAACCCGCCCATCATCTCGCGCGGCATCGCCTCGCAATGCGCGGCGAACTGATCCGCCTCGCGCAGCGCCGCTTCCTCGACCGGCAGAGGCCGGTTCAACCCGAACCGCGCTGCATCCGCGCCGAACACCGCCGCCGCCCCGTGCCCGAAAGCCTCGCGCGCCGCGACCCGGGGAACGCCGGCACCATAATGACGCGCCGCACCCGCCGCCTGCACGATCGGGAAATAGAGGGCGAAATCGGGCCAGCCCGTGCCCTCCCAGCCCAGCGCCGCGGCGACCGCCGCCGCATCGCTGCGGTCCTCGGGCATCGCGGCGGCCTGCGCCGGCGTCAGCATCTCCCAGACCACCGCTGCTGGGGCCAGCGCCCGCACGGCCCGCGCCTGGTTCAGATGATGCTGCGGATTGTCATGCACCTCGCCCAACACCACGACCTGCGCCGCCGGCAGGTGATCCAGCGCCGCCGGGTCGATCTGCGACGCGACGGCGGGGGTGGTGGCGACCATTAAGGCGAGTAAAAAAGTCAACTTCATATCCCCTCTATGCACCCGCCCCGCACCCCGCGCAAGCCCTCCATCGCGCGCAGCGATCATTCGCACCACAAATGCTGATTTGATCCCCCCTCGCCCCTGCGGCATCCTGCCGGAAAACCGGAGTGCCCCATGACCTATGACCTCGTCCTCGGCGATCGCGCCTATTCCAGCTGGTCGCTGCGCGGCTGGCTGCTGTTCGAAGCCTTCGACCTGAACGCCCGCACCCAGCACGCCCGGCTTTATGAGCCGGGCTTTGCCGAAACCCTCGCCCGCTTCGCCCCCGCCCGCACCGTCCCCGCCCTGCGCCTGCCCGAAGGGGTGGTGATCGGTGACAGCCTGGCAATCGCCGAGGAACTGGCCACCCGCCACCCCGAGGCCGGCCACTGGCCGCAAGACCCCAAGGCCCGCGCCATCGCCCGGACCCTCGCAGCCGAGATGCATGCCTCCTTCACCGCGCTGCGCAACCATTGCCCGATGAACCTGCGCGTCAGCTATCAGGATTGCGAGCCGCCACAGGCGGTGCTCGACGACCTCGCGCGGTTGGAAACCCTCTGGGCCTGGGCGCGTGCCGAAACCGGGGCCACCGGACCCTGGCTCTGCGGCGCCTACTCGGTGGCCGATGTGTTCTTTGCCCCGGTGGCCGCGCGCATCGCCGGGTATAACCTGCCGGTCTCGGCGGCGGCACAGGCCTATGTCGACGCACATCTGGCGCACCCGGCCTTCCGCCGCTGGCGGGCGATGGGCCTCGTCGACGGACCCGACCAGCCCTTCTATGACCGGCCCTGGCCGCAACGCCCCTGGCCCGGCCCCGCACCCCTGCCGGCCGAGGCCTGCGACGGCCCCTCGGCCAACGAGGCCTGCCCCTATTCCGGCAAGCCCGTCACCCATTTCGCCCGCATCCAGGGCCGGGTGATCGGCTTTTGCAACCCGTTCTGCCGCGACAAGACCGTGGCCGACCCCGAGGCCTGGCCGCAGGCGCTAGCCCTGCTGCAGCCGTGACAGCGCCCAGTGCGCGGCATCGCGGACGGTCGCGTCCGCGTCCGCCAGCAAGGCCCGGGCCGAGGCCGCCAATCCGGCCTCGCCCGAATTGCCGATCGCATAAAGGACGTTGCGCACGAAGCGGTCGCGCCCGATCCGCTTGATCGGCGAGCCCGAGAACAGCGCCCGGAACCCCGCATCGTCCAGCGCCGCCAACGCCGCCAGATTCGGCGCCACCAGATCCGCCCGCGCCGCATATTTCACCTCGCGCGCCTCGGCGGCGAACTTGTTCCACGGACAGGCCGCCAGACAATCGTCGCAGCCATAGATGCGGTTGCCCATCCGCGCGCGCAACGCCTCGTCGACCGGCCCCGCATGCTCGATGGTCAGATAGGAAATGCAGCGCCGCGCGTCGATCTGGAATGGCGCGGGAAAGGCCCCGGTCGGACAGGCCTCAAGACAGGCGGTGCATGTGCCGCAGTTTTCCCGCCCCGGCGCATCCGCCGGCAGCTCCAGCGTGGTAAAGATCGCGCCCAGAAAGAACCAGTTGCCCAGTTCGCGACTCAAGAGGTTCGTGTGCTTGCCCTGCCAGCCCAGCCCCGCCGCCGCCGCCAGGGGCTTCTCCATCACCGGTGCAGTATCGACGAAAACCTTGATCTCGCCGCCGGCCGCCTCGATCAGCCAGCGCCCCAGCCGCTTCAACCGCTTCTTCACCACATCATGGTAATCACGCCCCTGCGCATAGACGCTGATCGCGCCCCGGTCGCGCAACGCCAGCGCGTCGCGCGGATCATGCTCGGGCGAATAGACCTCGGCCAGCATGATCACCGACCGTGCCTCGGGCCAGAGCGCCGCCGGATCGCCCCGCCAGCCCATCCGCTCGGCCATCCAGCCCATCGAGCCGTGCCGCCCCTCATCCACGAACCGCGCCAGCCGTCCGGCCGCCTCGGGAATTGCGTCGGGCCGGCAGACGCCCACCGCGGAAAACCCGTCCTCCAACGCCCGCGCGCGCAAAGCCTCCTTCAGCGCCGCGCCCATGCCGTGCTCCCATCTTTGCGTCGCAAATATCCCGGGGGGCAGCGAAGCGGCGGGGGGCAGAGCCCCCCGGCGGCGCGAGGGGGCTCGATGCCCCCGAGCGCCGCTCCCCGCTCAGAAATCCAGATCGGCATAACGCCGCGGCGGCGGAAATCCCGGGATCTGGTCGACCAGCAAGGGCCGGAACGCCGGGCGGGACTTGATCGTCGCATACCAGGCCTTGACCGCCGGCGCGCGGTCCCAGTCCACGTCGTTGATGTAATCCAGACAACTCAGATGCGCGGCCGCCGCGAAATCGGCCAGGGTCATCGCGTTGCCGGCCAGCCAGCGCCGGTGCTCCAGCAGCCAGCTCATGTAATCCAGGTGATACTTGATCCGCTGCGAGCCGGTCTTGATCTTCTGGCTGTCGGGATAGCCGCGCCCCATCAGCTTCTTGTTCACCCGCTCATAGAGCAGGTTCGCGGTGACCTCGGCGTGGAACTTGTCGTCGAACCAGGCGCAGAGCCGGCGCACCTCATAGCGGCCGGCCGGGTCGTCGGGCATCAGCGGCGGGGTCGGATGCACCTCGTCGAGGAATTCGCAGATCGCCTGGCTTTCGGCCAGCATCCGCCCGTCATAGCGCAGGATCGGCACCTTGCCGGCCGGGTTGCGCCGCAGGAACTCAGTCCCGGCCTCCCAGAACCGTTCATCGACCAGTTCCACCTCCAGCCGCTTTTCGGCCAGCGTGAGGCGGACCTTGCGGCAGAACGGCGAGAGCGGGACATGAAAGAGGCGGAGCATGGCATTCGACACGGGGTGGGGTGCCCCTCTCCTTTGCACGGCGCGGCGGCGGAATTCAACCGTCGAAGCAGGCCGAGCGGTCATCGCGTGCAATCGTCGCAGCCCCGTCGATGATCGCCTGTGCACGGCGCAGGACAAAAGCCTCGGGATCGCCTGCATCGCGCGACTGCGGCGCGGGCAGCACCGCCGCCAGCAGCGCCGACTGCCGCGCCCCCAGATCGACCGCCGGCCGCTGGAAATGATGCTGCGCCGCGGCCTCGACACCGAACACGCCTTCGCCAAACTCGGCCATGTTCAGATAGACCTCCAGGATCCGCCGCTTGGACCACAGGGTCTCGACCATCGGCGTGATCACCGCCTCCAGCGCCTTTCGGATCCAGCTGCGCCCGTGCCACAGAAAGGTGTTCTTGACCACCTGCTGGGTGATCGTCGAGGCACCGCGCCCGGCGCCTTCTTCCAGCGCGGCGCGGATCGCCCCCATGTCAAAGCCGAAATGGCGGCAGAAATTGGCGTCTTCGGCGGCGACCACGGACCGCGCCATCACCGGAGCGATGGCGTCCATGTCGACCCAGTCGTGCCGGACGCCCCCCAGCCGGCGCGATTCCTGCCACATGTAGATCCCGCCCGGCGGGTCGACAAAGCGATAGACCCCGACCCAGACCGCGAACAGCGCCAGCACCGCCAGCAGGCCCAGCACAGCCCAGCGGATCGCGCGGTGCACCCCCGCCGCGACGCGGTCCAACAGACCGACCTTTTTCTTGCGAGACCTGCTCTTGCCTGCCATGCGCGCAGTAAACGGAAAGCCGCGCGGCGCATCAAGCCCCAGCAGAGGCGGCAAGCCCGTGGACAGCGCGATTGGCTGTGATAGCGTGGCCGCCTGCGCTTCGCACTGCCCAAGAAAAGGACGCCCGCCATGATGGTTCTGCACCACAGCCCGACCTCGCCTTATGTGCGCAAGGTGATGATCCTGCTTCAGGAAACCGGCCAGCTGGAGACCGTGCGGCTGGCGCCCGCGATGGGCACGCCGATTGATCCGGGCACCATGCCCCTGGGTGCGAACCCGCTCGGCAAGATCCCCGCGCTGGAACGCCCCGAGGGGTGCACGCTCTATGACAGCCGGGTGATCACCCGCTATCTGGCTTCGTTGGCGACATCCGGCCCGGCGCTTTACCCCGAAGGGCCGGCACTGTGGGAGGTGCTGACGCTTGAGGCGACCGCCGACGGGATCCTCGATGCGGCGATCCTGATGCGCTATGAAGTCGTCCTGCGCGAGGCCGGGCAGCAATCCGCCCCCTGGCTCGAAGCCCAGTGGCAGAAGATCGCGCGCAGCCTCGACGCGCTCGAGTCGCGCTGGATGGCGCATCTGGCCGGACCCCTGAGCATGGGGCAGGTCGCCCTCGGCTGCGCGCTGAGCTATCTCGACTTCCGCCAGGGCGACCGCGGGTGGCGCAGCGGCCGCCCGGCGCTGGCGGCCTGGTATGCCGATTTTGAACAGCGCCCGTCGATGCAGGCGACCATGCCCCCTGCCGCCTGAGCAGCGACACCTGCCACCGACGCAACACGCTGCACCCGGCCCCGGAGCCTTCATGCTGTCGATCACCCTGCCCGCCGGCGCGTTTCTGACGGCCTGGGGGTTTCTGGCGATGAACGTCGCCACACCCGGCCCGAATGTCCTGAACACGATCGCCCTGGCGATCGGGTCCGGGCGGCGTGCCGGCCTGGGGGCGGCGCTGGGCACCGCGCTGGGAATCACCGTCTGGAGCCTCGGCATGGTGCTGGGCGTCTCGGCGCTGCTGGCGACGGTGCCGGTGGCACGCACCGCGATGACGCTGGTCGCCATCGTCCTGCTGCTGTGGTTTTCCAGCCGCTATCTGCGCGCGGCGCGGTCCGGCCTGATCGCCCGCCGCCGGCGCGAGCCCCCGGCCCCGGCCGGACGGAGCGGCGTCAGCCTGCAGGGAGGACTGTTACGGTCGCTGTCGATCCTGCTGGCCAACCCAAAGGCCCTGACCACCTGGCTGACCCTGACCGCGATCTTTCCCGTCGCCCGCGCCGAAACGGGCGACGTCGCCCTTCTGTGCCTGGGCGCCTGTGCCATCGCCGGCGGAATTCACGCGCTCTATGCCCTTGCCTTTTCGACGCCGCCGGCCGCGCGCGCCTTCCTGCGGGCGGCGCCGCTGATCAACCTGGGAGTCGGTCTGTTCTTTGGCGGCTTTGCCCTGGCCCTTGCCATCAGCCTGGCGCGCCCTATCTGAGGGCAACCCGCGCCGATGCGGTCGAATGCCGTGCAGGCCGCCCCCTAAAGGGCGGCAGTGCGTCAACATTCCCCATTTTCGCGGCTGGACGGATGTTCAAATCGCCGTTAAACAGCCGCCTTGGAAGCTGCAGGAACCTGCGGCTCGTTTCGGCATTTCTGCCGAACCCGTGACCTTGAAATGGAGAATGCTCGTGTCCCACGCAGACGACAACGCAGGCACTCGCCGGGATTTCCTCTACTATGCGACCGCTGGCGCCGGCGTCGTTGCGACCGGGGCCGCTGTCTGGCCGCTGGTCAACCAGATGAACCCCTCGGCTGATGTGCAGGCCCTGTCCTCGATCTTCGTCGACATCAGCGGCGTTGCCGTCGGCACCCAGCTGACGGTGAACTTCCTGGGCAAACCGGTGTTCATCCGTCACCGCACCCAGGAAGAAATCGACGCCGCGCGCGCCGTTCCGCTGAGCGACCTGATCGACCAGACCTCGGAAAACCCGAACAAGCCGAACACCGACGCGGCCGACCAGAACCGCAGCCTCGACGAGGCCGGTGAATGGCTGGTGATGACCGGCGTCTGCACTCACCTGGGCTGCGTTCCGCTGGGCAACGGCTCGGGCGATTTCGGCGGCTGGTTCTGCCCCTGCCACGGGTCGCACTATGACACCGCGGGCCGCATCCGCCGCGGGCCGGCGCCGCAGAACCTGCATATCCCCGTCGTCGCCTTCGTCGACGAAACCACCATCCAGCTCGGCTAAGGGAGACGAGGCATGTCCGGGATTCCCCACGACCATTACGAGCCCAAGACCGGCATCGAGAAGTGGCTTCACCGCCGCCTGCCGATCGTCGGGCTGATCTATGACACCCTGATGATCCCCACGCCGAAGAACCTGAACTGGTGGTGGATCTGGGGTATCGTCCTGGCATTCTGCCTGGCGCTGCAGATCGTCACCGGCATCGTGCTGGTGATGCACTACACCCCCAGCGCCGAAGCCGCCTTCCGTTCGGTCGAGCACATCATGCGCGACGTGAACGGCGGCTACATGCTGCGCTACCTGCACGCCAACGGCGCCTCGCTGTTCTTCTTCGCCGTCTACATCCACATCTTCCGCGGCCTCTACTACGGTAGCTACAAGGCCCCGCGCGAAGTGACCTGGATCATCGGCATGCTGATCTACCTGCTGATGATGGCCACCGGCTTCATGGGCTACGTTCTGCCCTGGGGTCAGATGTCGTTCTGGGGCGCCACCGTGATCACCGGCCTGTTCGGCGCGATCCCGGGTATCGGCGAGCCGATCCAGACCTGGCTGCTGGGCGGGCCGGCGGTTGGCGGTCAGACCCTGAACCGCTTCTTCTCGCTGCACTATCTGCTGCCCTTCGTGATCGCCGCGCTGGTGATCCTGCACATCTGGGCCTTCCACCACACCGGCAACAACAACCCGGCCGGCGTCGACGTCCGCAAGGGCTCGAAGGAAGAAGCCGAGAAGGACACCCTGCCCTTCTGGCCCTACTTCGTGATCAAGGATCTGTTCGCGCTGGTGCTGGTGCTGCTGGTGTTCTGGGCGATCGTCGGCTTCATGCCGAACTTCCTCGGCCACCCCGACAACTACACCATCGCCAACCCGCTCTCGACGCCGGCGCACATCGTCCCGGAATGGTATTTCCTGCCGTTCTACGCGATCCTGCGCGCTTTCACCGCCGACGTCTGGGTTGTGATCGCCGCCCACTGGATCTCGTTCGGCATCATCGACGCCAAGTTCTTCGGCGTGCTGGCGATGTTCGGCGCGATCGCGGTGATGGCGCTGACCCCGTGGCTCGACACCTCGTCGGTCCGCTCGGGTCGCTATCGCCCGATGTTCAAGTCGTTCTTCTGGCTGCTGGTCGTCGACTTTGTCGTGCTGATGTGGGCGGGCGCGATGCCGGCTGAAGGCATCTACACCAACATCGCGCTGATCGGTGCGGCCTATTGGTTCGGCTATTTCCTGGTGATCCTGCCGCTGCTCGGTGTGCTGGAGCGTCCGACGACGCCGCCGGCGACCATCGAACAGGATTTCAAGGCCAAGGTGAAAGCCCATGCCAAGAAATCGGGCCCCGCGCCCGAGCAGATCCCGGCCGAGTGAGCGAAAGGAAGAGAGTGATATCATGACGATCCGCAAACTTGCCCTTTCGGCCCTGACGGCCCTGTCGCTGGCCGCCACCCCCTCGGTGGCATCCGAGGCCGGGCACATCGAAGACTTCGCCTTCTCGTTCGAAGGGCCCTTTGGCACCTATGACCGGGCGCAGCTGCAGCGCGGCCTGCAGGTCTACAACGAAGTCTGCTCGGCCTGCCACGGCCTGAACCTGGTCGCGTTCCGCAGCCTCACCGACGAAACCGGCCCCGCGCTGGAACCCGACGTGATGCGCGCCTTCGCGGCCCAGCACGAGGTCGAGGACGGTCAGGGCGGCTATCGCACCGCTGCCGGCCCCGACCACTTCGGCCACTCGTCGCTGGAAAACGCGCCGGACCTCAGCCTGATGGCCAAGGCCCGCGCCGGGTTCCACGGCCCCTATGGCCTCGGCATCAACCAGTTGATCCACGGCATGGGCGGCGCGGAATACATCGCCTCGTTCCTGCTGGGCTTCACCGGCGAGGAAACGGAACAGGGCGGCTCGGTCTTCTATGAGAACCGCGCCTTCGGCGGCAACGTCGCCATGCCCCCGATCCTGTCCGACGACCTGGTCGAATATTCGGACGGCACCCCCGCCACCGAAGAACAGATGGCCCAGGACGTCGCCGCGTTCCTGATGTGGGCCGCCGAGCCCAAGCTGCCGCAGCGCAAGATGTGGGGCTTTATCGGCGTGCTGTTCCTGACGCTGCTGGCCTCGCTGCTGTATCTGACCAACAAGCGCCTCTGGGCGCCGGTCAAGGCCCAGGCCAAGCAGGGCTGATCCCCGCGATCCGCTCACAGACCCGTGAAACGCGCCCCGAGGGGCGCGTTTTGCATTGGCTAGGACTGGCCTCGGCCCCCGGGCTTGGCTAGGTTTTCCCCAGATCCGCCGGAGTCCCTGATGTCCCAGTCGCCCCGTCCGTTCCACCGCACCCTGGCGCTTGCCGCGCTGATGCTCGTCACCGCGCTGCCGGCGCAGGCGCAATGGCTGGCGGTCGGCCGATGGGGCACCGACGGCAGTTGGCGCTATGTCCAGCCCGGCACCTGGATGGTGCTGCAAGAGAACGGCGGCGAGGCCGTTTCGGTCAGCGCCGAGGCCGAGAACCACGATGGCCGTCTGGAATTCTGGTGCCGGCGCGAGGCGGCCGAAGGCGGGTTGGTCTTCGATTTCTACTTCGGTGACGCCCTGAACCGGCCCGAGGCCGAGAAGGAGCCCCAGATCGCAACCCTGCAGATCGACGGGCAGACCTTTGACACGGCGCTGTCCTATGACCCCGAGGCGCGCAACTGGCACGACAGCGGCGCGCTGCGCCGCGAATTGCTCGATGCCTTCAGCTGGGGCAGTTCGCTGGAACTGGTGAATGCCGCGGGCGATACCATCTCGCGGTTCCGGCTGAACAACAGCGGCAGCGCCCGCTCGGCGCTGCGCAACACCTGCGGGCTCTAGCCCAGATACGCCGCCAGGGCTGGCGGTGGGTCACGCAGAAGCGCAGCGGTATCGGCGGGGGCCTCGGCCCTGCCATCCGCCACAAGGATGGTCTGCGGGCAGATCCTGAGCGCATCCGCCGGATCGTGCGAGATCATCAGCACCGTCGCCCCGTGGCGCCGCGCAATCTGGGCGACAAGGTCCAGCATCGCGTTTTTCAGGGCAGGTCCCAGCGCGGCAAAGGGCTCGTCCAGCAGGATCAACGGGCGGGCCCGCAGCAAGACCCGCGCCAGTGCCGCCCGGCTGATCTGCCCGCCCGAGAGGGTGGCAGGCTTGCGCCCACCCAGCCCCTCCAGCCCCGTCTCGGCCAGCGCCGTGGTCACCGCCGCGCGCTGCTCGGACGTCAGCCGCAGCCCCGGGTCGATCCCCAGCGCGACATTGTCGAAGACACTGAGATGCGGCAGCAGGTTGTTGTCCTGAAACAGGATGCTGAGCGGCCGGCGCGCGGGTGGCAGTGTGTCGATGCGCGCGCCCTGCCATCGGATCTGGCCCGAGGCCAACGGCACCACGCCAGCCAGCGCCCCCAGAAGCGTCGATTTCCCTGCGCCCGAGGGACCGATCACCGCCACCCGCGCACCGGCCTCGACGCTCAGATCCGCGCTCAGGCGAAAGCCGTCCTGCGCGATCACCACCCCGTCAAGCGTCAGCATCGCGCCCCCCGACCAGCCGTTCCACCACCACGAATCCCGCCAGCGCCACGGCCAGCAGCAGCACCGCCGCCCCCGCCGCATCATCGGTGCGATAGGCGCCCATCAGCCGCTGCAGCTGCATCGGCAGCGTCTCGCCGCCGGTCTGCGCGAACAACACGATGACCCCCAGATCGCCCAGCGACAAGGCCGCGCCCAGCCCCAGCGCGAACCCCGCCGGGCGGCGCAACCGTGGCCACAGGACCAACCGCCATTGCGCGCGCCTGTCCAGCCCCAGCACCTGCGCCAGCCGGCCGTAATCGGCCTGCGCGCGCCGTGCCGCCGGCAGGATCGCGCGCAGGGCAAAGGGCAGCGCCATCGCCGCGTTGACCAGCGCGGTGATCGGTAGCGCCAGCGCCGCCGGGTCGGCCAGCGGATGGATCACGATGAACAGCCCGGTGCCGATCACCAGGGGAGACGAGACCAGCGCCAGCGAGCCCGCGATCTCGGGCCAGCGGCGGGTCAGCGCGGCCAGCGTCAGGGCCAGCGCCATCGCTGCCAGCAGCAGGACGGATGCCCCCGCCACCAGAAGCGAGCGCCCCAGCGCCGCCCAGACCGGGGCGGGCAGCCCCCACAGATGCGGCAGGCCCCGCGCCAGCACCGCCACCAGCGGCACCAGCAGGAACCCCGCCGCCAGCGCGATCGCGCCTGCGTCCAGCACCAGCTCCAACCCGCCGGGCGGTGGCGGCGCGGGGCGGTCGTGGCCGGTCGCGCGCATCTCGGGCAGGGTCGCGCGGGTCAGCAGGACCAGCGCCGCCAACCCAACCGCCGCCTGCACCCCGGCCAGCAGCGCCGCGCGACCCAGGTCGAATTCGAACCGGAACGCCTGATAGATCGCCAGTTCCAGCGTCGTCGCACGCGGGCCGCCGCCCAGCGTCAGCGCCACAGCAAAGGATGTCAGGCAGATCAGGAACACCACGCCCAGCGCCCCGGGCACCACGCGCGCCAGCATCGGCGCCTCGATATGGCGAAACCGGGCGCTTGCGTCGAAGCCCAGCGTGGCGGACAGGCGCAGATGCTCGGACGGCACGCGCGCCCAGCCCTGCAGGATCAGCCGCACGCTGAGCGGCAGGTTGAAGAACACATGCGCCAGAAGGATACCGTGCAGCCCATAGATGCTGACCGTGGGCAGACCGACCAGCCCCAGCGCATCGTTGACCCAGCCGTTGCGGCCAAAGACCGCCAGCAGGCCGCTGACCGCGACCAGCACCGGCAGGATGAAGGGCGCGCCCATCAGCACGATCAGCGCGCCGCGCCCGGGAAACCGCCGCCGGGCCAGCGCGCGGGCGACGGGGATCGCCAGCGCCACCGACAGCAGCGCCGACAGCGCCGCCTGCATCACCGTGAACCTGAGCGCCGACCAGTCGGCGGCGCTCAGCCCCCCGGCCCCGTCGGCGCGTCCGGCGACCGCCGCCAGAGCGCCAAAGTTCAGCGCCACCAACCCCGCCGCCACCAGGGCAGCGGGGCCGCGCGGCATCGCGGGTTCACTGGGCGAGCGCATCCCGCCACTCGGTCAGCGCGCTCTCGCGGATCGCCGCGGCCTCGTCGGCGCTGAACAGCAGCGAAACCTCGGGGCGCAGCAGGGTTTCATACCCCGCCGGCAGGCCCTCGGCCGGGGTCACGGCGGGATACATCCAGTTGGTGGTGGGGATCACCGACTGGAAGGCGTCCGACACCATGAACGCCAGGAACTGCCGTGCCAGGTCGGGCTGGGTGCTGCTGGCCAGCATGCCCGCCACCTCGACCTGCAGGTAATGCCCCTCGGCAAAGGCGGCGGCGGCCTTGGTGTCGTCCTGTTCGGCGATCAGGTGATAGGCGGGCGAGGTGGTATAGGACAGGACCATGTCGGCCTCGCCATCGAGGAACAGGCCATAGGCCTCGGACCAGCCCGGCGTCACGGTCAGGATGCGCGGTGCCAGCGCCTGCCAGATCGCCGGGGCCTCATCGCCATAGGCGGCCTTGACCCACATCAGCAGGCCCAGCCCCGGCGTGGACGAGCGCGGATCCTCGATCACCACGCTCAGATCGCTGTCGGCCAGCTCGCGGAACGAGGCGGGCGGGGTCGGCGTGCGGGTGCGGTCATAGACGAAGGCGAACCACCCCCAGTCAAAGGGCAGGAACAGCGGATCGTCCCAGGCGACCGGCAGATCCAGCACCGGGGTCAGCCCGTGCGGCGCGAACAGGCCCGAACCCGCAGCCGATGCCGTCAGGTTGGTGTCGAGCCCCAGCACCAGGTCGAAATCCGCACGCTCGCCGGTCAGCATCAGCCGCGCCAGCATCGCCGCACCGTCACCGGCGCTCTCGAACACCAGATCGCAGCCGCATTGCGCCTCAAAGGCCGCCTCGACCGCCGGGCCGGGCCCCCAGTCCGAGACGAAGCTGTCATAGGTAAGCACCCGCAGTTGGGGCGTTTGTGCCAAGGCCGCCAGCGTCGAAGCGCCAAGCAGTCCCGCGGCAAGGAAAGGAACCTTCATGTCATCCTCCATTGCGACGGGCGGGGTCGGGGTGGAGGACAATCCTGTCACCTTCCCTCCGCCGGTCCTAACCGGTTCAGGTTCAACGGGTTCGCGGGCAGGCCGCATCTCAGCCCGGTCGAAACCGGGCACCCCGAGGTGCGCGACAAGATAGCCCTTTGCAGCGCCGCCGCAAGGGGGCAGGATGGGGGCCTGTGACGGAGGAGGTTCCATGCCCATCGACATCACGCCGAACTTCAGCGGCCAGACCGTGATTTCCACCTTCGAGATGACACCCGGGACGTGCTCGGACGTGCTCGAGGCGCTGACCGATGCCTATGACAAGGTGATCCGCCATCAGCCCGGCTTTCTCGGCGGTGCGATCCACGTCAACGACGCGCAGACCCGAATCGCCAGCTATTCGCGCTGGGAAAGGCGTCAGGACTTCCAGGCGATGCTGCGCACCCCCGAAATGCGCGAACGCAACCGCGCCATCGCTGCGCTCTGTGCCCGGTTCGAGCCGGTGATGTATGAGGTGACCGCCGTCTTCTGATCCCGGGCATGCGCCCGAATATTCAGCCCCCGGCCTGTGACCGGCCCGGCGGGCACCCACTCAAGGAAAGACCCGATGACCCCACTCCGTGCCGGCCTGATGGCCGCCGTCCTCTCCGGACTGACCGCCGCGGCCCCGGCCCTTGCCCAGGATCTCACCGCCTATGAGCAGGCCGAGCAGGCCCTGATCGCCGTCTGGGACCAGATGCCGCTGAATTTCCGAACGGCCACTTTCGTATCCGGAGAGGCCGAGGGCTATGGCCTCTTTACCGAACGCGAAACCGCAGTCTTTGCGCCGAACGAGCCGATCGTCGTCTATGCCGAGCCGATGGGCTATGGCTGGCAGGTAAACGACGACGGCACCTATTCCTTTGGCCTGGTGGTCGACATCGTGCTGCGGGACGGCGCCGGGGCGGTGGTCGGCAGCCAGGAGAATTTCCAGCGATACACCGTCACCAGCCGCGCCCAGAACCGCGAGTTCTTCATCACCCTGACGCTGAACCTGACCGGCGCACCGGCCGGCGATTATTCGGTGGAATACATCGTCCACGACATCGCTTCGGCCGAACAGGCGACCATCGCCCTGCCCTTCTCGATCGCAGCCCAGTAACCGATACACCGTGACCCTGCGGCTGGGCCGGGCACCCTGCCCGCACGCAATGCAGGAGGGGAGGATGTCCAAGGTTCTCTATGAAACGGACGGCCGGATCGCGCGGATCACGCTGAACCGGCCCGAGGTGATGAATGCCATCGACGACGAGGTGCCAGTGCTTCTGGCCGAGGCGGTGGCGCGGGCCGATGCCGATCCGGCGGTGCATGTGATGGTGCTGTCGGGCGCGGGGCGCGCGTTCTGTGCGGGCTACGACCTGACCTATTATGCGCAGGCCGCCGGCGGCAAGGGCGCCGAGGCAACCCAGCCGATGCCCTGGGATCCGATCAAGGACTATGCCTTCATGTGGCGCAACACCCAGGCCTTCATGGCCACCTGGAAGGCGCTGAAGCCGGTGATCTGCAAGGTGCACGGCTTTGCCGTCGCCGGGGGCTCGGACATCGCGCTGTGCTGCGATCTGGTGGTGATGGGGGAAACCGCCGAAATCGGCTATATGCCGGCGCGGGTCTGGGGCTGCCCGACAACGGCGATGTGGGTCTACCGGCTGGGGGCGGAACGCGCCAAGCGCATGCTGTTCACCGGCGACAAGATCACCGGCCGCGAGGCCGAGGCGATGGGGCTGGTGCTGAAGGCGGTGCCCGATGACCAACTCGACGACGAGGTCGAGGCGCTGGCGGCGCGGATGGCCTCGGTGCCGGTCAACCAGCTGGCGATGCAGAAGATGGTGATCAACCAGGCGATCGAGGCGATGGGGGTGATGAACACCCAGCGGCTGGCGACGCTGTTCGACGGCATCACCCGCCATTCCCCCGAGGGACTGCATTTCAAGGAGCGCGCCGAGGCGGTTGGCTGGAAACAGGCGGTGAGCGACCGCGACAGTGGCAGCTGGGACTGGACCGCCAACGGCCCCTGGCCGGGGAACCGGTGACGGAGGCGGCGCTCGGGCCTGAAGGCCCTCGCGCCGCAACCCGGTGCAGTCCGCGCGCCGAAGTGCCGGCCCCAGCGACTCTGGCCAGGACAGCGTGCGTATTTGCCGCAAGATGAAAGCAGAAGGGCTTGAGCGGGCGGCGGGCGGCGGCTAGACGGGGGCCAATCGAGAGGGGCGCCCATGTCGTATAACAGCTTCGGCCATCTGTTCCGCGTCACCACCTGGGGCGAAAGCCACGGGCCCGCGCTGGGCGCGACCGTCGACGGCTGCCCCCCGGGGGTCGCCCTGACCGAGGCCGACATCCAGCCCTGGCTGGACAAGCGCAAGCCCGGGCAGAACCGCTTTACCACCCAGCGGCGCGAGGAGGACGCGGTCGAGATCCTGTCGGGCGTCTATGAGGGGCTGACCACCGGCACGCCGATCCAGCTGATGATCCGCAACACCGACCAGCGATCAAAGGATTACGGCGAGATCGCCAGAACCTTCCGCCCCGGCCATGCCGACATCACCTATTGGCAGAAATACGGCATCCGTGATCCGCGTGGCGGCGGGCGCTCCTCGGCGCGCGAGACGGCGGCGCGGGTGGCCGCGGCGGGCGTCGCGCGGCAGGTGCTGGCGGCGCTGGTGCCGGACCTGACGATCACCGGTTACATGGTGCAGATGGGTCCGCGCGCGATCGACCGGGCACGGTTCGACTGGGAGCAGATCGGCCAGAACCCGTTCTGGAGCCCGGATGCGGCGACCGCCGAGCTTTGGGCCGGCGATCTGGATGCGCTGCGCAAGGACGGCAATTCGGTGGGCGCGGTGGTCGAGGTGGTGGCGCGCGGCGTCCCGGCGGGCTTGGGCGCGCCGATCTATGCCAAGCTCGACAGCGAGCTGGCGGCGGCGATGATGACGATCAACGCGGTCAAGGGCGTCGAGATCGGCGCCGGCATGGGGGCTGCGGCGCTGACCGGGGTCGAAAATGCCGACGAGATCTTCATCGGTAACGATGGCGCGCCGATCTACAGCAGCAACCACGCGGGCGGCATCCTGGGCGGGATCTCGACCGGGCAGGATGTCGTGGTGCGCTTTGCGGTCAAGCCGACCTCGTCGATCCTGACGCCGCGCCAGTCGGTGACCATCGACGGCCAGCCGATCGAGGTCGTCACCAAGGGCCGCCACGACCCCTGCGTCGGCATCCGCGCCGTGCCGGTGGGCGAGGCGATGATGGCCTGCGTGCTGCTCGACCAGCTTTTGCTGCACCGCGCCCAGATCGGTGAAGGGCCGCGCGGCCGCATCGGCTGAGCCCTCAGCGCACGATTGGCTCCAGCGGATCATAGAGCACCGCCCCCTCCAGCCCCCAGGCGATATCCGGCAGGCTGTCCGGTTTGAAGCGCAGCGCACGCAACTCGGCTTCGGTCACCCAGCGGTGGCGGTTCACCACGCCTTCGGGATCCTCCAGCGTCACCTTGGCCCGCCCGGTCACCCGCGCGCGGAAATAGATATCGACCTGGTGAAAGCCGCTGGCAGGGTCGTGGAACTCGTTGACCAGACAGGGCGCACCGACCGCGATCGCCAGCCCTGTCTCCTCATAGACCTCGCGCACCAGGTTTTCGGGCAGCGAGGCGCCGCGTTCCACCCCGCCGCCGGGGGCACACCACAGATCGCTCTGCGCACCGGGCCAGGCGTTGACAAGCAACAGCCGCCCCTCGCGCAGGATCACCGCCCGCACCGCCAGCCTCGGTCCTCGCGTCATCGTGTCCCCTCATCGAAAGCCGGCCGCATTCTGGCGCTTCTGTCCGCCGCTGACGAGGCCTATACTGGCTCCATGCGCCTGATCCTGACCCTGTTTCTTGCCCTCACCGCCACCGCCGCCCGCGCCGATTGCGTGGTGCTGCTGCACGGGTTGTCGCGAACCGACAATTCGATGCGCGTGCTGCAGGAGGTTCTGGAATACCACGGCTATCACGTGGTGAACCACTCCTACCCGTCCGAGGAAATGCCGGTCGAGAACCTGGTCGCCTATGTCGGGCAGTCCGCGCATGAATGCGGCGACGAGCGGTTGCATTTCGTCACCCATTCGCTGGGCGGCATTCTGGTGCGCGCCTGGCTGGCGCATGGGCATCCGCCGAACCTGGGCCGGGTGGTGATGTTGGCGCCGCCAAACCACGGGTCCGAGATCGTCGACGTGCTGGCAGTGTCCGAGACCCTGCGCCGGGTGATGGACTGGATCCACGGGCCGGTGTCCGAACAGCTGGGCACCGACGCGAATTCGGTGCCCAACCGGCTGCCCGATTCGGTCGATTTCGACCTGGGGGTGATCGCCGGGAACGTGCCACTGAACCCGCTGGGCCCCTATGCGATCGAAGGGCCGAACGATGGCACCGTCTCGGTCGAGAGCACGCGCATCGACGGTATGGCGGACCATATCGTCATCTCGACCACCCATTCGCTGATCATGCTGAACCCGGTGGTCATTGCCGAGGTGCTGGAGTTCCTGCGCAACGGCGTTTTCGACCACGGCATCACCCTGCCCGCGGCCCTGCGCAAGCTGGCGAACCCCTGAGGCGCGCCAAACGCCCGCCCCATCTTTGCGTCATAAATATCCCGGGGTAAATGCGCCGCAGGCGCAGAGGGGCAGCGCCCCTTCCCCCGTGCCGCAGGCGCGCCGCCGGAGCCGCGCGCCTTGCGCATCGCTGATCAGGCCCAGTCCCAGGCGACGGTGAACCGGCCCAGAATTTCAGCCAGTTTCTCGTCATTCTCCGTGCCCTCGCGGGCGATCTTCGCCACCAGACCACGCTTCTTGTCCTCGATCACCTCGGCGACATGCGCGGTGATCTTGGCCTCGGTAAAGGTTTCGTCATAGACGCGCCGGATCGCCATCCGCCGCAGATCCGGCTTGAACACCTTGCCGACCGCGGTCTTGGGCAGTTCGGGCACCACCTCGATATGCTTGGGCACGGCGGCGCGTTCCGGGATCCGGGCCGAGGCATGGTCCAGCAGCTCGCGCCAGGTGGCCGAGGCGCCGGCGATCAATTCGACATAGGCGCAGGGCAATTCGCCGGCGGTCGCGTCGGGCTGGCCGATGGCGCCGACAAAGGCCACCTTGGGGTGGCTGAGCAGGGCCTCCTCGATCATCGCCGGGTCGATATTGTGGCCGCCGCGGATGATCAGATCCTTGGCGCGGCCGGTGATCCACAGGTAACCGTCGGCGTCGAGCCGCCCCAGATCGCCGGTCCTCAGATAGATGTCGTGGTCATAGAGGCCCAGGTTCTTGCTGGCCTCGGTATAGGTGCTGCCTGGCCAGACGCCGGGGTTGGCCACGCAGATCTCGCCGACCTCGTCGATGCCGCATTCCTTGGTCACGGTGCCATCGGTATTGCGGTGCAGGATCTTGACGTCGGTATAGGGGAACGGGATGCCGACCGAGCCGACCTTCTTGACCCCATCCGCCGGATTCGCCGAGACAAGGCAGGTCGCTTCGGTCAACCCGTAACCTTCGACGATTGACACCCCGGTGGCTTCTTCGAAGCGGCGATAAAGCTCGACCGGCAGCGCGGCCGAGCCGGAAAACCCGTTGCGCAGGGTCGAGATATTCGCGTTCACGGGGCGCTGCATCAGCGCCGCCAACGCGGTCGGCACGGTGATGATGAAGGTCGCCTGCCAGCGTTCGACCAGCTTCCAGAAATTGTCGAACACGCCATCGCCGCGATAGCCCTGCGGCGTCGGGAACACGACATGGCTGCCGGAATGCACCGCCGCCATCATCACCGGATAGGCGGCAAAGACGTGGAACAGCGGCAATGGGCAGATGGTGGTATCGGTATGATCGAGCAGCAACGTTGCCCCGAGCCAGCCGTTGTATTGCAGCCCCGAGGCCTTGTGCTGGGCGACTTTGGGCAGGCCGGTGGTGCCGCCGGTGTGGAAATAGGCGCAGACCCGGTCCTCGCCCGGCTGATCGAAGGCCAGCCGCTGGTCGGGCTGCTTGCTCAGCTCGGCGCGGAAATTCAGGATCCGCGCGGTATGGTGCACGGGGTTCTTGGGCCGGATCAGGGGCACGATGGCCTTCTTCAGACCGGTCATGTAGCGATTCAGATCGACCTCGATCACCGTCTTGACGCCCGGTGCGTTCGCCACTGCCTCGGCCACTTTCTGGGCCACGTCGGTCTTGGGGAAGGCCCGCAGGGTGACAACGACCTTGGCGTTGGTTTCCCGCAGGATGCCGGCGATCTTCTCGGGTTCCAGCAGCGGGTTGATCGGGTTGACGATCCCCGCCGTCATCGCCCCGAACAGGGTGATCGCGGTTTCGTTGATGGTCGGCAGGATATAGGCCACGGTATCGCCCTCGCCCACGCCGAGGCTGCGAAACAGGTTCGCGGCCTGGGTGATCTGGGCGTGGAACTGCTCCCAGGTCAGGGTCTCGGCCCGGGCGCCGTCATCGGAAAACAGCTGGAACGAAATTGCGTTGCGCTTGCCGTGCAGGTGGCGCGTGCGCGTGATCTGGTCATAGACGGACACCGGCACGTCGCGGTCGGCCCAGGGCATTTCGGCCTGAATCGCGTCGCGGTCGGCGGCGTTGGCAAACTTGCGGGTCATCGTAATCCTCCCGGCGCGGGTCAATGCGCTCACCGGATCAGAATGACGGTTTTACGAAGGGGTTGCAATCGACGCGACGGGCTGCCGTCGCGTCGCGTTACAGGGCCTCGGCCCCCTCGCCATCGGTGAACTGCAACCGTGCCAGACGCGCATAAAGGCCACCCGCCGCGACCAGGTCGGCGTGCGTTCCTTCGGCAACGATCCGCCCCTGTTCAAAGACCACGATCCGGTCGGCCTTGCGCACCGTCGCCAGCCGGTGGGCGACGACCAGCGTCGTCCTCCCCTGGCTGAGCCGCTCGACCGCCTGCTGCACCGCGCGCTCGCTTTCCGCGTCCAGCGCCGAGGTCGCCTCGTCCAGCAGCAGAACCGGCGCGTCGCGCAGGATCGCGCGGGCGATGGCGATGCGCTGCTTCTGCCCACCGGACAGCATCACGCCGCGTTCGCCCAGCTGGGTGTCATAGCCCTCGGGCAGCGCGGTGATGAAATCATGCGCGGCGGCGGCGCGGGCAGCCTCCTCGATCTGGGCATCGCTGGCGTCGGGACGGCCAAAGCGGATGTTCTCGCGCGCGGAGGTGGCAAAGATGACCGGATCCTGCGGCACCAGCGCCAAGGCGCCGCGCAGATCGGCGCGGGTCATCTCGCGCAGGTCGATCCCGTCGACCGAGATCGCCCCCTCTTGCGGATCAAAGAACCGCATCAACAGCTGGATGATCGTCGACTTGCCGGCCCCCGAAGGGCCGACCAGCGCCACCGTCTCGCCCGGCGCGACGCGCAGCGTCACGCCATCCAGCGCCGATTGCGTGGGCCGCGACGGGTAGTGAAACCGCACCCCGTCAAAGGCCACCGCACCCTGCACCGGCGCAGGCAGCGCGCGCGGGCCGGCGGGATCCTGCACGCTGTCGATGGTGTCGAGAAGCTCGACCAGACGTTCCGTCGCGCCGGCGGCGCGCTGCAGCTCGCCCCAGATTTCCGACAGCGCGCCGACCGAACCCGCGACCAGCACCGAATAGATCACGAACTGCACCAGCTCACCGATCGACATCGTGCCTTCGCGCACGTCCAGCGCGCCGATCCACAGCACGCCGACGATCCCGGCAAACACCAGCGCGATGACGATCACCGTCATCACCGCCCGCGTCGCCACCCGGATCATCGCGATGTCAAAGGACTTTTCCGTCACCTCGTCGAAGGCGGCGATCGACTGCGGCTCGTGGGTAAAGGCCTGCACGGTCTGCGCGGCCTGCAGCGCCTCGGACGCCTTGCCCGACGAGGCCGCGATCCAGTCCTGGTTCTCGCGGCTCAAGCGGCGGAGACGGCGGCCCAGCACGACTATCGGGATAATCACCGCAGGCACCAGCAGCAGCACCAGCCCGGTCAGCTTGGGCGAGGTCAGCGTCAGCAGCACCAACCCGCCGATCAGCATCAGGAAGTTGCGCAGCGCGACCGAGACGGACGAACCGACGATCGACTGGATCAGCGTGGTGTCGGTGGTCAGGCGCGACAGCACCTCGCCCGACATGATCTTTTCAAAGAACGCGGGCGACATGCCGATGACGCGGGCGAACATCGCCCGGCGCATGTCGGCGACCACGCGCTCGCCCAGGCGGGTGACCATGTAATACCGCAGCCCCGTGCCCAGCGCGAGCAGCCCGGCCAGACCCAGCGCGGCCGCGAAATACTGGTTCAGAAGCGGCAGCTCGCCCGAGCTGAACCCGTCCACCACCCGGCGCACCGCCAGCGGCAGCGACAGCGAGACGCTGGCGGTCAGCACCAGCGAGACCAGCGCCCCCACCAACATGCCGCGATAATTGCGCAGGAACGGCCAGAGCCCGGCCAGCGCGCCGAGCCGCCGCGACGGTTTGCGGTCTTCGGTTTGCGAAACGTCGGTCATGGGCGGCCTTTCCCTGCTGGTTCCGCTATCGCGTTTAGGAGACCCGTCCGCGATGGGCAAGGACCGAAGCGCAGGGGGCCAGCAGCCCGGACCGCGAATTTTCGTTACATGATTGCCGCGCGCGGAAATCCCGCTGATGAGTTCGGGTTTTCACCGGAAATCGCCGCCACGGCCTCGATTTCCGGCGTTGCCGGGATTTTTCCTTGCCGGATCACAGGGGTAGCCCCGGCGGGCGTGATCGTTCCCGCCGGTCGGACCCCGGCCGGGCACCCGGGTGCCCGGCGTTTTCAGGGGTCAGCAGCTGCGGAACCGCATTTCCAGTTCGGCCTGAAACTCAGGAAAGGTGGTATAGACGGTGTCGCCCCGGCGCCGTTGGGACGCCTGACCGCGCCACAGGCCGCCGACATATTGCCAGTCACCATCGCCGCGCAGGTTCACCCAGCCGGTCTGGCTGTCCCCGCCCTGCAGATAGATGCCAGCCGCCTGCACATGGACAAAGCGCGACGCCATACAGACCCGCGTCCCATTGGCGCTGCGTGCGCGGAACTCCCGGGCCGCGGAAATCGGCGTTCCGTTGCCGTCCACTGCGCCGTTGAACCGGTCGCGGGCCTCCACCACGACGTCATGGCCGCCCCGTGTGAAATGGCGATAGGGCTCCCAGGAACCGGCGTCGCTGCCACGTCCGAGGATCTCGGGCACCGGTTCGATGAACTGCTGCGACACGGCCGGAGTGGCAACGATGCCGCCGGCGGCAAGCGGCAGGACCAGACAGAGCGCGCGGAACGGGCGCGAGGTGAACGGGCGGGCATTGCAGGTTTTCATGGGGAATCTCCGAACAAAATCCGATCATCCCCCGGCCCGGCGGGGCGGTCTTGACCCATCCGGGTCTGGCAAAACGTCGGGTTCTCTGCGGTGCGCGGCTTTCCGCCCCCTCACGATCCGCACGCGAACTGGTGATCGGCCCCCTGCTTGTCCGGCGATCGGCACCGCGTCACCATAGGGGCATTACCGGCTGATGGAGAGCCCAATGACCTACCCCCTTACCCGTTTGTCCCTTTCCCGATCCCTGTCGCGCCGCCTGACCCGCACCGTGGTGCTGGCCCTGTCGGGACTGGTGCTGGCGTTGCCGCTGGCCGCGCAGACCGCGATTCGCGGCGTCACCCTGTCCACGGCAGGCCTCGCGATGATCGAGGCCACCGGCCAGATCGGCGCGGAGCCGATCACCTTTTCCGTCGCCCGCGACGAGATCGACGATTTCCTGAAAAGCCTCTGGGTAATGGACCCGGCCGGCGCGGTGCCCTTTGTGACGATGGCCGGGCCCGGCGGGTTCGAGGACAGTTTCGCGCATTTCCCCTTCGGCCCCGATGACGTGACCGACCCCGCGCGGCTGATGCGGGCGATGGTCGGCGCGCCACTGACCGTCGAGCGTCGCGGCGAGACCTGGCAGGGCGTCAACATGGGCGTGACCCAGCGCCCCTGCGAACACGGGTCGTGCAACGTGCTGAACCTGCAGGGCGACGACGGCACGCTGCACGCCTTCGAGATGGACGACGCGCTGGGCGTGCGGTTTTCCGACGCCGCCGATCAGGCGGTGCTGACCCAGGCCCTGCGTGCCTGGCGGGCGGGGGCGAACCCACGCCGGGTCGCGCTGACGCTGGGCACGAACGACGCGACCGCGCGCGAAATCGGGCTGGTCTATCTGCAGAACGCGCCGCTGTGGCGCACCGCCTGGCGCGCCGTCGACACGCCCGAGGGGATCCGCCTGATCGGCTGGGCGGTGGTCGAGAACACCACCGGCATCGACTGGCAGGACGTGCGGCTGACGCTGGCGACCGGCTCGGTCCGGGCGATTGCCGCGCGACTCTATGACCGCCGCTATGCCACCCGCGAGCAGGAAGCCCCCGGCATGCAGGCCTATGCCGAAATGGCCCCTGCCCCGGCGATCGCCATGCTGCGCGGTGCGGGGGCAGCGCCGGAACCGTCGATAGCGATGGCCGACAGCGTCGCCGTGACCCAGGTCACCGCCGACGATGGCGACAGCTTCAGCCGCTTCACGCTGGACACGCCCGTGACACTGGCAGCCGGGCAGATGATGAGCGTGCCGTTCCTGTCGGAACTGCTGCCGGACGCGCGGCTGACCCTCTATCGCGGTGGCTCGGGCGCGCTGCATCCGATGATCGCGCTGTCCTTGGAAAACCCGCTGCCGCTGCGCCTGCCTGCCGGCGTTCTGACGCTCTATGAGGACGGACGCGGGCATGCAGGCGACGCGATGATCCCGGAAATGGCCCCCGGCGCGACCGAGATCGTCGAATTCGCGCAGGATACCGCCGTCGAGATCCGCGAGGAAACCGCCGGCACCGAGACCGTGCGCGAGATGCGGCTGGCGAACGGGCTGCTCTATGTCACCGAGGACCTGGAGCGCCGCGTGACCTATCGCATCGAGGGCGCGCCGGCGGCTGACCGCGATATCACCATCGACCACCCGCGCCGCGACGGCTGGACGGTCTCGTCCACCGGCGGGGCCGAGGAACAGGCCGATGCCTGGCGCTGGGTCGTCAACGTCCCGGCCGGCGAACGCGCCAGCCTGACGGTCACCGAACGCTCGCCTCGCACGCGCCGGGTCGGGCTGATGGACATCGACCTGCCGACGCTGGCCTACTGGCAGTCGCGTTCGGTCGATCCGCGGGTGACGGCGGTGCTGGAACAGGTCGCCGCCCTGCGCAGCCAGATCACCGCGGCCGAGGCCGAGCAGCGCCAGCGCGCCAATGACACGATGGACCTGGAGCGCGAACAGACGCGGCTGGTGAACCTGATCGTGCAACTGGGCGATGACAGCCAGGCCAACCGCGAACGCCGCGCCCGGGTCGACGCCATCGACGGCGAGATCGCCGCAACCCGCGCCGCCCAGCGCGCCGCCGCCGAGCAGGTGCAGGCGCTGCACACCCAGATCGCCGAACTGATCGGCGCGCAATAAGCGAAGACGGGCGGCCGAACCCCGGCCGCCCGTCCCATTCAGTTGCCGAAGCGCCAGCTCGACGCGGTGACGCCGCCCATCAGGCCGACATCGTGATAGATCATCGTCGCGGGTTCGGCTTCCGCCGCGCCCAGCGCGGTGAACAGCGGCACCAGATGGTCCTCCTGCGCGTGGCAGGTGCGGGCATAGGGCGCGGTTTCCCAGTCCAGAACCTCGGCGGTGCGGGTGTCCGGTGCGTGGGTCAGCACCTCGCCCAGCCAGGCATCGAAGGCCTCGGACGGCACCCGCGCGCCCGGCCCGAAAAGCCGCAGGTTGTGGTAGCTCAGGCCAGAGCCCACGATCATCACCCCCTCGTCGCGCAAGGGCGCCAGCGCCCGGCCCAGCGCCATGTGTTCCTCGGACGTGTAATTCGCGCGCAGCGACACCTGATAGACCGGCACCTTGGCGTCGGGGAACATGATGTAGAGCGGCACAAAGGTGCCGTGGTCATAGCCCTGCTTGGTGTCGATCCGCGACGGCAGGCCCGCGGCGCGGATCAGCTCGACCGTGCGCTGCGCGAGGTCTGGCGCCCCGGGCGCGTCGTAGCGGATCTGATAGGTGTGCTGCGGAAAGCCGTAATAGTCGTAAACCATCGGTGGATGCGCCGCGCCCATCACGGCAAAGGCGTCGTCCTCTTCCCAGTGGCCCGAGATGACCAGAACGGCCCGGGGCGTCTCGGGCAGGTCCGCGACCATCTGCCGAAGCGACTCTTCGAGATTGACGAACTGGCTGCGCATCGCCGGCACCCACGGCCAGGGGCCACCGCCATGCGAGATGAAATAGGTCGGAAGCCGGGTCATGGCTGATCTCCTGTCTTGACTGGAGCAGATATGCGCGCGGCGCCCTCGCAAGGAAAGCCCGACCGCCGCACAGAGGCTGTGCAGCTCAGCCCAGATAGACCCGCCCTTCGGGGTAGCGCACGCGCGGCGTGGTGCGGGTCGCCAGGAAGAAGCCCAGCGTCAGTGGCCCCACGCGACCGAGGAACATGATCACGATGATCACCGCCCGGCCAAAGCCCGACAGATCGTCGGTATAACCCCGCGACAGCCCCACCGTGCCGAAGGCGCTGGCGACCTCGAAGGCGATGTCCAGAAAATGCCCCTCGTGCGAGGCGGTCATCAGAAAGATGCCGACGAACACCACCAGCACGCTGATCGCGGTCAACGCCATCACCTTCAGCACCTGCTCCAGCCCGATCGACCGGCCAAAGGCGTGCAGCTGGGTCTGGCGGCGAAAGAAGGCGATGGTGGCCAGAATCATCACCACGAAGGTCGTGACCTTGATCCCGCCCGCGGTCGAGGTCGGCCCGCCGCCGATCAGCATCAGCGAGATCAGCAGGATCGAGGTGTCGTCGTGCAGCGCGCTGATGTCGACGGTGTTGAAGCCCGCGGTGCGGGTGGTGACCCCCTGAAACCAGCTGACGGTCAGCCGCGCCAGGGTGCTGTCGAACTGGCCCAGCGTGTCGGGGTTCGACCATTCCAGCAGCGCGAACATGCCGACCGACCAGGGGATCAGGATCGCCGTGCCCAGCAGCATGATCTTGGTGTGCAGCGACCAGTTGCGCGGCGAGGACTGGGTGAACATGTCGCGCAGGACGACATAGCCGATCCCGCCAACGATGAAGAGCGCCGGAATCACCGTGTTCACCACCGGGTCGGTGGCATAGGGCATCAGCCCGTCGGGACAGGTCGAGAACCCGGCGTTGTTGAACGCCGAGATCGAATGGAACGCCGCTTCCCACAACCCGCGCCAGATGCCGAACTGCGGAACGAAGGTCAGCGCCAGCAACAGCGCGCCGGACACCTCGCAGATCAGCACGACCTTCAGCATCGTGACGACCAGTTTCGACAGCTGATAGACCGAGGTCTGGTTCAGATCCTCGCGCAGATAGAGGTTGCCGGTGATCCCCAGCGGCAGGCCCAGCACCCCCAGGATCAGCACCGCAAAGGTCATCAGACCCAGGCCCCCCAGCTGAATCAGCACCGCCAGCACGGCCTGTCCGAACCCGGTCAGGTCAGCGCCGGTGTCAAGCACCGCCAGCCCCGTCACGGTCACCGCAGAAGTCGAGGTGAACAGCGCATCCGACCAGGTGATCGCGCTCCGATGCGACACCGGCAGCTTCAGCATGCCCGCCCCGACAACGACCAGGATCGCATAGAGCACCGCCAGGATCAGCGGCGGCGGCATGGTCGCCAGCCGGCGGAACAGGGATCGCTTTTGCCTGGGCATTGCCACCTGTGCCCCGTCGCTACAGCGTGTCGCCGAACCGGCGGAGTTCGGCGCGCTTGCCCAGCAGGATCAGCTTGTCGTCGGTTTCCAGCCGGAACCCCGGTGCGCTGGCGGCACGGTATTCGGTGCCGCGCATCAGGCCCAGCAGGCGCAGGTCATGCGTCCGACCGATCCCCAGCGCGCCGATCTCGGTGCCCGACAGGCGCTCGGGGATGACGATGTTCACCACGCTGAACCCGTTGCCCAGGCTGACATAATCCTGCACCATCGGGTTGTTCAGCATCTGCGCGATATGGCGGCCCATCTCCTGTTCCGGCAGAATCACCCGGTCGGCGCCCAGCTTGGACAGGATCCGGTGGTGGGTCTTGTTCGAGGCCTTGACCCAGATCGTGCCGATCCCCAGCAGCTTCAGGTTCATCGTCGTCAGGATGCTGGCCTGAATGTCGCGGCCGATGGCGATCAAGGCGACGTCATACTGGTCGATGCCGGCCTCGCGCAGGGCGGCTTCGTCCGTGGTGTCGAGGATCACCGCCGAGGACAGCGACGACGCCATCTGCGCCACGCGGCGCTCATCCAGATCGACGCCGATCACCTGATTGCCAAAGCGCGCCAGTTCGGTGGCCACGGCGGTGCCGAAAGCACCCAGACCGATGACCGCAAAGCTTCGCGTTTCCTTGGCCATAGCCGCGCCTCCGTCCTGTTCGGCACCCGGTCCGAACGCCCCGCAAGCTGCGCCCCCACGGGGCAAGAGTCAACCGCCCGCCCCCCAGGCGCGCCAGAGCGGTCAACGGGGCATCAGCGGCAAACGGATCTCGTTGACCAGCTCGGCGGGGGGTGTCGTCGCGGCATCGGTCAGATAGGCGATATAGGCCGGGCTGTCGGCCGGCTCCTCGCCGGAATCGGGCAGCCAGGCGTTGAACAACTGGTCATAGGCATCGGCCAGCCCCGAAAACGGCCCCGTCACCGTCACCACCACATGCCGCCCACCGGGCAGACGCACATCCTCCAGCGGCGGGTCGATGAGCAGCCCCTCGTCCACGGCAAAGCCCGCGTGGCTCGACAAGTCCTTGAACGGCATGGCCGCCGGATCGTCGGGAAACACCCCGATGACCCCGCGCACCTGCGGCAGGAGACCCCGCGCCGCAAAGAGATGCAGCACGGTTTCAAAGGCGCGGTCGATCCGGTTGTAGTCGCCCCGATGCGGCAAGGCCGCCAGCCGCAGCGGCGGCAGGTCGCGGATCTCGAACGGCCGGGTCAGACTGAGCCGGGGTCGAAACCGCGCGTTGCCGGGCCCGGCCACGCCGGACTGGCGAAAGACCAGCGGCGCCATGCCGAACCGCGCGGCAAAGGCGCGGCTGAAACTGGCGGTGTTGGGATAGCCGACAAGACGCGCGATCTCGGCCACCGGGCGATCCTCGTGCACCAGCATCTGCGAGGCCCGCTGCAGCCGGATGCGCCGCACCGCCTGGGCCAGCGGCTCGCCGGTCATCGCATGGAACATCCGGTGCCAGTGATAGGGGCTCATCGCCGCGACCCCGGCCAGCGTTGCCAGCGACAGATCGCCCGCCGGATTGTCAAAGATGTAGTCGGTCACGCGCAGGATGCGCCGTTCCATGTCAGGCCGCATGCGAACCCTTGTTCTGCTGTCCGGGCGGCCCGTTGGCGCGGCCGTCCCCGAGGCTAGCGCCGTCCCCGGCCGAACCGCAAGCCCCCGCCGGCCTGCCCGGGCTTCTTTGCGATTCTTGCCGTATTCGACGGCGCCATCCGATGCCCGCTTGACGCCAAGTGGTCGAGTCCGCCACCTTTAAGACATTGTGAAAATTATGGTGTTCCAAGGCGTTCCGGTCCGGGGCAGTGCGCTGCCCCGGCCACCAAGTCCTTTTTCCCGCCGCCGGGCGTCGCACCCTGCGCGGCGGGACCGGACCGCCCGGCATCCTTGCCCAGAGGTCATTATGGCACCCCTTGTCTACGGCTACGGCTTTGCGCTGTTGACCGCGATCGTCGTCATTGCCGGCGACGCCATCCTGAAAATCGCAGCCGAAGGCGGACACCCCGTGCACCACCGCTATGTGCTGACCGCCTGCGCGCTGTATGCACTGTCGGCGCTGATGTGGTTCGGCGCAATGCAGCATGTCAGCCTGACCCAGGCCGGGCTGGCCTATGCGATGCTGACGCTGCTGGCGTTGTGCGCAATCGACGTGCTGTGGTTCGGCGAACGCATCGGCGCAAGAGAAACCGCCGGCGTTGCCTGCGCATTGGCGGCTATGGTGTTGATGGTCCGCCTGGGGTGAACGGTGCGTGCCAGCACGCACCCTACGCCAGCCGGACGACAGCGGGCGCCGGTCTCCCGGCGCCCGCATGATCTCCCAACCCGATAGCGACGGTCAGTGCACGACCTTCATCCGCGGCCCGTCCTCGTCATCGAAACCGGCGCTGTGCCCGGCGATCACCAGCCCGTGCGGACCTGCCGTCACCGGCACGCTCGCACCATCCAGGATCTCGCCCGACAGCAGCATCTGCGCCAGCGGATCCTGCAGATACCGCTGGATCACCCGCTTCAGCGGCCGCGCGCCATAGACCGGGTCATAGCCCTTGTCGGCCAGCCAGGTCCGGGCGCTGTCATCGAGATCCAGCGCGATCTTGCGCGCCTCCAGCCGCTTGACCAGACGCTGCAGCTGGATCGTGACGATGCCGTCCATATCGGCGCGGCCCAGCCGGTCGAAGATCACCGTCTCGTCCAGGCGGTTCAGGAACTCGGGGCGGAAATGCGCCCGCACCGCGTCCATCACATGCACCCGCGCCTCGGTCGCATCGGCCCCGTCGGGCAGCTGGCTGAGCGCCTGCGAGCCCAGGTTCGACGTCAGGATGATCAGCGTCTGCTTGAAGTCGACCGTGCGGCCCTGGCTGTCGGTCAGCACCCCGTCGTCGAGCACCTGCAACAGCACGTTGAACACATCCGGGTGGGCCTTTTCGACCTCGTCGAAGAGCACCACCTGATAGGGCCGGCGACGCACCGCCTCGGTCAGAACCCCGCCCTCTTCATAGCCGACATAGCCCGGAGGGGCACCGATCAGCCGGGCAACCGCGTGCTTTTCCATGAACTCGGACATGTCGATGCGGACCATCGCGTTGTCGTCGTCAAACAGGAACTCGGCCACCGCCTTGGTCAGCTCGGTCTTGCCGACGCCGGTCGGGCCCAGGAACAGGAACGAGCCCAGCGGCCGGTTCTCGTCGTTCAGCCCGGCACGGGCGCGACGCACCGCGTTGGCCACCGCGTGCACGGCCTTGTCCTGGCCGATGACCCGCTTGTGCAGACCATCCTCCATCCGCAAGAGCTTTTCGCGCTCGCCTTCCAGCATCTTGGTCGTGGGGATGCCGGTCCAGCGTTCGACCACCTCGGCGATCTGCTCGGGCCGCACCGCGTCCCCGACCATCTTGTCGGCCTCGCGCGCCTCGGCTTCGGCCAGCTGCTTTTCCAGCGCCGGGATGGTGCCGTATTGCAGCTCGCCCGCCTTGGCGAAATCTCCGGTGCGTTTGGCCGTTTCCAGATCGTTGCGCGCCGTCTCCAGCTTTTCCTTGACCCCGCGCGCGGCGTCGAGCGCGGCGCGCTCGGCCTGCCACTGGGCTGTCATCTCGGAGGATTTCTGCTGCAGGTCGGCCAGTTCCACCTCGAGCTTGCCCAGACGGTCGCGGCTGGCCGCGTCGTCTTCCTTCTTCAGCGCCTCGACCTCGATCTGCTTTTGCAGGATGTCGCGGTCCAGGGCGTCCAGCTCCTCGGGCTTGGAGTCGATCTGCATGCGCAGGCGGCTCGCGGCCTCATCCATCAGGTCGATGGCCTTGTCGGGCAGGAAGCGATCGGTGATGTAGCGATGGCTGAGCGTCGCGGCGGCAACCAGTGCCGAGTCGGCGATGCGCACCCCGTGGTGCAGCTCATACTTTTCCTTGATGCCCCGCAGGATCGAGATCGTGTCCTCGACCGTCGGCTCGCTGACAAAGACCGGTTGGAACCGCCGCGCCAGCGCCGCGTCCTTCTCGACATGCTTGCGGTATTCATCGAGCGTCGTCGCGCCGATGCAGTGGAGTTCCCCCCGCGCCAGCGCCGGCTTGATCAGGTTGGCGGCATCCATCGCGCCATCGGCCTTGCCCGCACCGACCAGCGTGTGCATCTCGTCGATGAACAGGATGATCTCGCCCGCCGCGGCGGTGATCTCGTTCAGGACGCCCTTCAGACGCTCCTCGAACTCGCCACGATACTTGGCCCCGGCGATCAGCGCGCCCATGTCCAGCGCCATCAGTTTCTTGTCGCGCAGCGATTCCGGCACATCGCCGTTGACGATGCGCAGCGCCAGCCCCTCGGCAATCGCGGTTTTCCCGACGCCGGGTTCCCCGATCAGCACCGGGTTGTTCTTGGACCGGCGGCTGAGCACCTGCATGGCGCGGCGGATTTCCTCGTCGCGGCCGATGATCGGGTCGATCTTGCCCTCGCGCGCAGCCTCGGTCAGATCGCGGGCGTATTTCTTGAGCGATTCATAGGTATCCTCGGCGCTGGCGCTGTCGGCCGTGCGCCCCTTGCGGATGTCGTTGATCGCGGTGTTCAGCGCCTGCGCATTGACCGCGCCGGCCTCGAGCGCCTCCTTGGCCGGCGACTTGACCAGCGCCAGGGCCATCAGGATACGCTCGACCGGGACGAAACTGTCGCCGGCTTTTTGCGCGATCTTCTCGGCCTCGTCGAGCACGCGCACCAGCGATTGATCGGTATAGGCCTGACCGGCATCGCCCGAGACCTTGGGCAGCTTGCCGATGGCCAGGTCAACCGCCTGCGCCACACGCTCGGGCGCGCCGCCCGCCTTGCGGATCAGGTTCGAGGCCATGCCCTGATCATCGTCCATCAGGGCCTTGAGCAGATGTTCGGGGGTCAGCCGCTGGTGGCTTTCACGCGCGGCGATGGTGTTGGCGGCCTGCAGGAACCCACGGGCCCGCTCCGTGAACTTTTCGAGGTTCATCGCGTTCTCCTTCCAAGCGCCCGGCTCTTGGCACACCCGACCATCGGCGTGCGCCCCTCGCGGGCCTTGACCCTCAGATGGGGATTGCCCCGCGGTGTGACAAGGGCGGGGGGACGCGGTGTCGACACCGCGTGACACGCCGCGTCGACGCGGCGTCCCCCCACCCGGCCGAACCGGATTGCGAGGCCCGGAAGGAGGTATCCGCCCTGCCCGGTCTGTCCGAAATCCACAGACAATCCACCCGGGACCAGAGGCCGGCCCCGCACCTCTTGCCGGCCATCCGGCGTGTCTGTGGCGGGTGCACAGGTATTGCACCGACGCCCCCGACCCGCACCGGATGGATCACGGCCTGTTGGTCTGGCAGAGGGGCGGCAGGCGCCCCTTGCCTCAGATCATCGCATTTGCCGGCAAGTCGATCCCCAGCCGCGTCGCGCCATACAGGTTCGCCAGGTGGTCGTATTCAAAGAGCGCATGCGTCGACAGGCTGGACATGTCGCGGTGGAACCGCTGGATCGGGTTGTCGGCGTAATAGCTGCGCGAGCCAACCGCGCCTGCGAGTTCGGTGATGGTCTCATAGCAGCGTTTGACGACATGCGCGGTGACCGCCCGGATCTCGGCCCGCCGCTCGCGCGACGGGGTTTCGCCCGCCACCACCGCCTGCCACAGGTCGTCGGTGTGCCCCTCCCACAGACGGATCGTCGCGTCGAGGTCCATCGCCAGGCGGGCGACGCGCATGTGCTGGGACATCAGCCCCTGCTGCCTGTCGCCGGAATAGGCGCCGACCTTGACCTTCATCACCTCGGTGACGGTTTCCAGCAGGGCCTCGGCCGCGCCGACCATCGGCCCGGCACAGGCCAGCACCATGAAGCTGAGCAGCGGAATGCGCCACAGCGGCCCGGGGTTGTGCTGCAGCCCCTCGGCGCGAATGTTGCGCATATCCTCGACGAGGATGCTGCGATGCGCGGGCACGAAACACGGCGCCAGCGTCACGTCATGGCTGCCGGTCGCCTTCATCGCCACCACGTCCCAGGTGTCGAGAACGGTGAAATCCCCGACCGGAACGTAGAACCGCCGCATTTCCCTGGTGCCGTCGCCCATCTCGGTCAGGGCCGTGACCAGCATCCAGTCGCCGTGGTTGATACCCGTGGCATAACCCCAGCGCCCCTCGAGTTCATAGCCGCCCTCGACCTTGCGCGCCTTGCCCGACGGCATCACCTGCCCCGGCGCCATCGTATAGCCGCGCCCGCCCCAGACCTCGTCCTGCGCCTGCAGGGGGAAATGGCCGAACTGATAGTTGTGATAGCACAGGAACCCCATCGACCAGCTGGTCGAGGAACACCCCCGCCCCAGGATCCGAAAGATTTGCGGCACATAGGGATAAGGCAGTTCCAGCCCGCCATACCGTTTCGGCACCACGGCGCGGAACATGCCGGCCTCCTGCAGCGCGCAGATCGTCTCGTCGGGAATGCGGCCCGCCTCTTCGGCCGCCCGCGCCCGGTCGCGCAGCGCCGGCACCATATCGTTGAGCGCCCTCAGCAGCGCGTCGCCGGCCTCGTCCCGGTCCTGCATCCGCGGAACGGACGTCGGTGAAATCAGATGGGTCATGGGTTCTCCTCCAACACGACTCGAGGCTACATCATTTAATTGATTTTTCAAATATTGATCTTTCATGCTTTTCGCGGCACAGTTCGCGCATGCGCCCCGATGCCCCTGAAACCGTCGACCTCGATGGTCACCTGCCCGCCCGGCTCTTCACCCTGAGCGCGCGGATCAGCCAGCACGCCCAGCGCGCCAATGCCCGCCCGCTGGGTCTGGACATGTGCGAATGGCGCGTGGTTCAGATCCTCGGGCGCGACGGGGCCTCGACGATCAACGAGGCCGCCGACCGCATCGCGATGGATCGTGGCGGCACCAGCCGTGCGATCTCGCGGCTGGAAAAACGTGGCCTGATCTACCGCCTGCCGCAGGATGCGGACCGCCGCCGGTCACGGGTCGACCTGACCGAAAGCGGGCACGCGCTGCACGAGGAGGTCGCGCGCTTTGCCAATGCCCGCGAGCAGCGCCTGACCCGCGGACTCAGTGCGCAGGAGCGCACCCTGCTGGCCCACTTGCTGGCCCGCCTCGAAACCGAGGCCCAGGCGATGCAGACCGAGGACTGGCACCCCGGGGCGGAATCCGGCGAGCATTTACCCTAACGCAAGAGTCGTCTGCCAGCATGGGGGCGAACCGAACAAGGGATGCCCCGGATGCTTCAACGCGCAATTCGACTGCCCTCGCGTGTGCTGGTCCATATCAGGACCGACAGCACCGCTTTCGACGCCACGATCGGCAACCTCAGCCCCGGCGGCGCCCGCCTGCTGGGCGTCCCCGACGGCACGCTGGCGGTCGGCGACCGGATCGTCATCCAATGCCTCGGCCGGCTGCATGACGCCGAGGTCCGGTGGCATTTCGACGACACCTGCGGCCTGATGTTCATCCAGCCGCTGAACGAGGCGCAAATCGCCGCAATCCTCGCCTCGCGCATGGCGGTCTGAGGGTCCCGCGATGAAATTCCGGGAACCCCGCGCCCCCTGCAACCAGCCGGTGACGGTCTTTCTGGGGGATCGTCGCCTGCCCGGAACCGTCGTCAACATCAGCCCCTCGGGCGCCCGCCTGGCGCAGGTTCCGGGCCTCCTGCCCGGCGACCGTCTGCGGCTCGACCCCGGCCCCGGCTGCCCACTCTGCGAAGCCGAGGTGCGCTGGACCAGTGGCCCCCACGCCGGCTTGCGCTTTGCCAAACCGCTGGATGCGCGATCCATCGCCGTGGTGCGCAAGGCCGGGTCGGGCTGCGGCCCCCAGCGGGCGGCGGGCTGGAACCTGTCGCTGCGGGAACTGCGATGAACGGT
>JACKKE010000019.1 GCA_020637595.1 Rhodobacter sp.
CCCGAAGCCCGAAGCCCGAAGCCCGAAGCCCGAAGCCCGAAGCCGCGCATCATCACGGGGGCCAGGCGATGTCTGTCCAGACCAACGCATGCGTTGCCGCGTCCGACGGCCAGATCATCCCGGCTTCCAGTGCGCGCAGCCCCGCCGATGGCAGCAGGTAGTCGACCCGCAGCGTGCCCGGCCCGTCGTCGGGCCAGGACGCGGTTGCCGGGGATGCCGTGCCATCCGGGCCGATGCCGATTGGCTGGGGGTCTTGCAGCGCGGGATGGTTCAGCAAGGCGCGGATTTCGTCGCGCGCGCCGTTGCCGGCCTCGGGGTCGAGATTGGCGTTGCCGATCAGGACCAGCGGCGCCTGGGGCGGCGGGCCCAGCGCGCCGTTCAGCCGCAGCCGCCAAAAGGCGACCTCATCGGCGTTGCGCTGCCGGTTACGCCCCTCAGGGCCATCAAAGGCAGGCGGCGTGGCGTGCCAGGCGAGGAGGAGCAGCGCACCATCCGGCGTCAGAACCGGCATCTCCCATGCGGCGACCGAGGCGAGGCGCTGGATGGCCTGGGTCTGCGCCGAGGGGAAGGGGGCGCCGTCCGGAAATTGTGGTAGGCGCGCGCCCGGCAGGTCGCGCCAGAGCATTGCCGTATGGTCGCGGATTCGACCGGTCTCCAGCGGAAAGCGCGACAGGAGGGCCATGCCGCCGCTGCCGGCAAAGCGCCCCCACCCCTGCGCATCCCCCGGTCCGCCACGCCGCCCGTCGCCGTCGAGATCGAGCGCCGTTGCCAGGCCGGTATTCGGCGGCGCGGCGAAACGGTGTGGCATCGGGTGCCCTGCCGCGGCCAGCAGATCGGCAAAGCCCGACAGGGCGAGCCCGTCGAGGTCATAATCGAAATCCAGAAGCAGCAGGATGTCGGGCCGCGCGGCGATGACGGCGTCGCGCTGCGCCAGAACGTCCGCTTCGGCCCGCCGGATGTCGCGCAGCAAAAGCCCCGGTCCGTTTCGTCCCAGACCCGTGTGCAACACGGCCAGGCGCAGGCGGTCCTGTGCGGCGAGGGGCTGGATGGTCAGCAGCGCGCAGACGCAGACCAGTGCCGCAATCAGGCGGTGGCGTAGCTGTTGCCCTCGGAATCGGCAAAGCGGCGGCGGCTGGCACGGATCATGCGCGCGACCCGGGCCATCGCGACCCCCCGCATCACCAGACTGGCGGGCAAATACGCCCATGCCACGATCCCCCAGACATACCCCATCGGCGACATCAGCGTCAGCGGACGGAACAGCAGTTCCGACGCCAGCAATGCCAGTGGCAGCAAGAATGGCAGCAAAAGCCCTAAGACAACGTTAATGCGCGCATGCCGTTGCAGGCGCAGGACGACATCGTTGCCGGCGGTCGGGTCGAAGGTCGGCAGATTGATCCAGACGTTGAACGGCCCCTGACCCATTGGCCAGGCGTTCAGGCGGATCGCGGTGACAAAGCCGGCGACCGTGGTCGCAGCCAGCACCAGCGCCAGCGCCGCGCCATCGCGCACCAGCGCAAGGTGCCAGGCCGGCAGGCTGTCGGGCAGCGCCGCAGTCAACAGGCGGACCGGGCTGCCGGCGAAATCCAGCATCTGTCCGCAGGCGGCGGCGGCAGTGGCGGCGAGGCCCGACAGCATGCCTGGATCGACGATGTTGCGCTGCACCAGCGACAGGAACAGCGCCATCAGCGCGACCAGGGCAAACCGGGTCCGGTTGAAGGGGGCGGCAAAGCGGAATTCGATCAGGCCGGGGTATTCGGAGGCATATTCGGCAAACACCAGCCCGCCGACGAACACCGCCAGCAGGATCGTGCTTTGCGCCGTGTCGGCGGCGATGGACGGAATCGCCAACGCCGGGAACACGACCAGAAACGCGACCAGCAGGGCGCGGATCCCCGCCCCGGGCACGTTGGATTTGACCTTTGGCTCACCCATGCTCGAATCCCTTGCCGGCCGGTGAAAGCCGGTGGAGACTTTTCTGCGATCCAGGATTGTGACCGCCTGCCTCAATTTTGCCACAATTCTGCCCATTTTCGCGATCCCTAGCAAGAGTCAGGGAAAGACTGCGGAAAGAGCGGCGCGATTTCGAGGCTGAACTGTCGCAGCTTTGCATCAACTTTAAGGAAAAAAAGAGGCACCCCCGAAGGAGTGCCTCAATAAGTTGCGATCGTTCGACTTTTCAGACCCAGGGGAACTGGGCCGCGACGCGCTTCTCATAGGTATCAATTGCCGCAACTTTTTCCAAAGTCAGGCCGATGTCGTCCAGGCCGTTCAACATGCAATGCTTCTTGAATGGATCGACGTCGAAATGGAACGCGGTGCCGTCCGAGGCGGTGACCGTCTGCGCCTCGAGGTCGACGGTGATCCGGGCGTTCGCGCCTTTCGAGGCGTCGTCCATCAGATAGTCGACGGCCTCTTGCGGCAGCACCACCGGCAGGATGCCGTTCTTGAAGCAGTTGTTGAAGAAGATGTCGGCAAAGCTGGTCGAGATGACACAGCGGATGCCGAAATCCAGGAGCGCCCAGGGCGCGTGTTCCCGCGACGAGCCGCAGCCGAAGTTGTCGCCAGCGACGAGGATCTCGGCGTCGCGATACTGCGGCTTGTTCAGCACGAAATCGGCGATCTCGTTGCCGCTGCGGTCATAGCGCATCTCGTCGAACAGATTCACCCCCAGGCCCGACCGCTGGATGGTCTTCAGGAAGCCCTTGGGGATGATCATGTCGGTGTCGATGTTGACCAGCGGCATAGGCGCTGCGATGCCGGTGAGTTTGGTGAATTTATCCATGATCTTCGGTCCTCACACGGTTTTGGTCATCAGCTCGCGGACATCGGTCAGATGCCCGGTCACCGCCGCCGCCGCCGCCATTGCCGGCGACATCAGGTGGGTGCGCCCCTTGTAGCCCTGGCGCCCCTCGAAGTTGCGGTTCGAGGTCGAGGCGCAGCGTTCGCCCTCGGCCAGCTGGTCGGGGTTCATGGCGAGGCACATCGAGCACCCGGCCATGCGCCATTCGCAGCCCGCGTCGATGAAGATCTGCGCCAGACCCTCTTCCTCGGCCTGCGCGCGCACCAGGCCCGAGCCCGGCACGATCAGCGCGCGGACGCCCGGCGCCAGCTTGCGGCCCTTCAGCACCGCGGCGGCGGCGCGCAGATCCTCGATCCGGCCGTTGGTGCACGAGCCGATGAACACCGCGTCGATCTTGATATCGGTCAGCTTCATGCCGGCGGTCAGGCCCATGTAATCGAGCGAGCGTTTCGCCGCGTCGACCTTGCCGCCGGTAAAGCTCTCGGGGGCGGGAACGGTGGCCGAGATCGGCAGAACGTCCTCGGGCGAGGTGCCCCAGGTCACGACCGGCTCGATGTCCTCGCCACGGATCGTCACGACCTTGTCGAAATGCGCGCCTTCATCGGTATAGAGGGTTTTCCAGTAGGCCAGCGCGGCCTCCCAAGCGGCGCCTTTGGGGGCGTGCGGACGGCCCATGCAATAGGCAAAGGTCGTTTCGTCCGGGGCGATCAGACCGGCGCGCGCGCCGCCCTCGATCGCCATGTTGCAGACGGTCATGCGGCCTTCCATCGACAGGTCGCGGATCGCCTGGCCGCAGTATTCGATGACATAGCCGGTGCCGCCCGCTGTGCCGGTCTTGCCGATCACCGCAAGGGTGATGTCCTTGGCGGTGACGCCCGGACGCAGGTGGCCGGTGATCTCGACCTTCATGTTCTTGGACTTCTTCTGGATCAGCGTCTGGGTGGCCAGAACGTGCTCCACTTCCGAGGTGCCGATGCCGTGCGCCAGCGCGCCAAAGGCACCGTGGGTCGCGGTGTGGCTGTCGCCGCAGACAACGGTCATGCCCGGCAGGGTCCAGCCCTGTTCAGGGCCGACGATGTGCACGATGCCCTGGCGGACGTCGGTCACCGGGTAGTAGTGGACGCCGAAGGCCTTGGCGTTCTTGTCCAGCGCCTCGACCTGGACGCGGCTGTCCTCGGTCATGGTCTGGGCGTTGGCGCGGTCCAGCGTGGTGGGGACGTTGTGGTCCGGCACGGCGATGGTGCGCTCGGGCGCGCGGACCTTGCGGCCGGTCATGCGCAGGCCCTCAAAGGCCTGGGGGCTGGTCACTTCATGGACCAGGTGGCGGTCGATATACAGAACGCAGGTGCCGTCGTCGGACTGGTCGACGACATGGGCGTCCCAGATCTTGTCATACAGGGTTTTCGGAGCGGTCATGGCTCATCTCTCGGATTTGGCTTGGAGGTTGTAGGGTGCGTGCTGGCACGCACCGTGCGGCGGACCCGAGGTCAGCCGAGTCGCGCGAGGACCGACCGGTTCTCCCGGCAGAAACGCTGCGGCAGGCGCGCGTGGTCGGTCATGTCGAAATAGCGGATCATGGCGCGTCTCATACGCGCGAATCCGGTTTCAGGCAACAGGAATGCGGGGCGTCTTTCCGCTAGGCGGCGGGGCGGGGGCGGCATAGACTGAGCGCATGGACGGCGAACTGGCGACATGGCTGCAGGGCTGGCTTCAGGGGGTCGATGACCTGTGGGGCGGGGTCGTCGCCTTTGCCCGAACCATGCTGCTGCCCTCGCGGCTGACGCAGATCGGCGTCATTCTCATTCTGGTGGCGCTGTCGCTGTTGCTGTCGCGGCTGCTGGGATCCCGGCTCGAGGCCTGGATCCGCACGCGCGAGGGGCTGTCCAAGTGGCAGTTGCGCTGGTTCGTGATTCTGCGCCGGCGGCTGTCGCTGATCCTGTTCGTGGGGTTGACCTGGGCCACCGCCGGTGCCTTTGCGGTGATCTTCCAGTTCCCGTCGCGCCGCTATGTGCTGGTTCTGGTGGCGACGATTGCCACCGCCTGGCTGGCGATCCGGCTGGCCGCGCAGGTGGTGCGCAACCGGGCCCTGCGGCGGGTGGTGATCTGGGGCCTGTCGATCTATGCCACGCTCTATTACCTCGACCTGCTGGACGAGGCCGCGCGTTTTCTTGACGCGGTGGCGATAAATTTCGGCGGGGTCCACCTGTCGGCGCTGTCGCTGTTGCAGGCGGTGGTGGTGACCGGTGTGCTGTTCACGCTGGCCCGCCTGTCGACGCAGGCCGCGACCAAGCGCATCCGCGGCAATGCCGACATCAGCCGCTCGATGCAGGAGCTTCTGGTCAAGATGCTGCAGGTCGGCCTCTATGGCGCGGCCTTCTTCATCGGGCTCAAGGCGATCGGTTTCGACCTGACCGGGTTTGCGGTGCTGTCGGGGGCAATCGGCGTCGGGCTGGGTTTCGGCCTGCAGAAGGTGGTGTCGAACCTGGTCTCGGGGGTCATCATCCTGCTGGACAAGTCGGTCAAGCCCGGCGACGTGATCAGCCTGGGCGAGACCTTCGGCTGGATCGAGGAACTCGGCGCGCGCTATGTCTCGGTGGTCACCCGCGACGGCAAGGAATACCTGATCCCGAACGAGGATCTGATCACCGGGCAGGTGGTGAACTGGTCGCACACCAACGATCTGGTGCGGCTCGACCTGAAATTCGGCACCTCGTATGGTGATGATCCGCACAGGGTCCGGGCGATTGCGGTGCAGGCCACGGCGGCGTCCTCGCGGGTGCTGAGCAACCCTGCGCCGGTGTGCCACATCACCGATTTCGGCAATTCCTCGGTGGATTACGTGCTGCGCTTCTGGATCCGCGATCCCTCAGCCGGGCTGACCAACATCCGCGGCGCTGTGTATCTGGCGCTGTGGGATGCGTTCAAGGAGAACGGCATCAGCATTCCCTTTCCGCAGCGCGAGGTTCGGATCCTGGGCGACCGGCCTGCCGCGCCGCCGGCCGACTGACAGCTCAACCCTTGCGGGACAGATGCGCGCGCACGGCGTTCCAGCCCACCGGCTCGGCCCCATAGGCGCGCCGGTCCGGGACCGCGTCGATCTCGGCGGGGGCCTTGGTCACGCAGTCGTAATAGTGGCGCACATCCGCGCCGACCCGCGCCAGCTCGGGCGGCTGGGCGCGGCCGACGGCCTTGAGGTATTGCTCGGGGTGCACGAGGCTGAGCGGCATCGCCGTCGGGGCGAGGCCGGCACCGGTCAATCGCGCCGCCGCCTCGCCCTTGGCAAAGACCAGCAGGTTCTGGCGGTAATAGGACCGGATCGCCGCCTCGTTCCAGAACCGCGGGCGCAGGAAATCGAAAGCCTGGAACCCCAGCGCAAAGAACATCCGCGCCCAGTATTCCACCCAGTTCTCGTTCACATGCCCGGCGCCGCCCTGATAGGGAATCGCTGCCGAGAACAGCACCAGGTCGGCGGCCTGCGCGACATTGGCGACAAAGGTCGCGGCGTGCTCCTTGGGCAGGTGTTCCGCGACCTCGGTCGAGATTGCCAGATCGAACCGCCGGCCCAGCGTGATCGGCTGACCCAGATCGGCCGGGGTGAAGCGGTCGGCGGGGAACTGGCGCTGTTCGACCGGGATTTCGGGGATGTCATAGCCGTGCACGTCGCGCACGCCCATCGCGATCGCCGATTTCAGCCAGCTGCCGCGCCCGGTGCCGAAATCTGCCGCCGAGGCAAAGGGCACGAGGTCGTGCAGCGCCTTCAGCACCATGTCCTGCGAGCGGTCGTTGGTGCCGAAATAGGCCATCGCCGCCTTGGCCATCTCGGAGGGGCCGTCGATCCAGTGCGACGAGACGCCGGTCTGGGTGGTCGGCGCGGTGTTCGCCGGGGGCTGGGGCGCCGGCGCGGCGGCGCGGCGGAAACGCTTGAACATCGTGGGGCCTTGCATGCGGGTGGGCGGACGATGACAGAAAAACCGCGACAGGCAAAGCTTTGCCGCAGATCCAGCAGGACGGATTGAGAATCTTCGCGCGCGTTGCTAGATTGGACAAAGTTATCCCTGCAGGAGGACAGATCTCTGTCTTACATCGACCCGGCCGCCGCGGCGGCCCCCGCACCGGAACCTTCGTCTGCCGGGTATTCGGCACAGGACGTTCTGGACCTGGTCCTGCAATCCCTTGATGACGACAAGGCCGAAGAGGTCGTGCAGATTGATCTGCGCGGCCGGTCCTCGGTTGCCGACTACATGGTGATCTGTTCGGGCCGTTCGTCGCGCCAGGTTGCGGCGATTTCCGAAAAACTGCTCGAGCGGCTCAAGGAGCGGTTCCGGCTGACTGCCCGCTCCGAGGGCAAGGAAACCGGCGACTGGGTGCTGATCGACACCGGCGACGTGGTCGTCCATGTCTTCCGCCCCGAGGTGCGCGAGTTCTACCAGCTCGAACGCATGTGGCAGGTGCCCCCGGGCAAGGCCTGAGGGGTCATGCGCGTTCACCTCTGCGTCGTCGGGCGTCTGCGCAAGGGGCCCGAGCGGGCGCTGATCGACGATTATCTGCAACGCTTCGACCGCACCGGGCGGGCCCTTGGCCTGGGCCCGGCCGCCGAGCATGAGGTCGAGGACAAGAAGGGTGGCGGCATGGAGGCCGAGGCCGCCCTGCTGAGCCGTGCCTGCCCGGGGGGCGCGGTGCGCGTGGTGCTGGATGAACGCGGCACGGTGATGCCCTCGCCGGATTTCGCGGGCCGCCTTGCGCGCTGGCGCGACGACGGGGTGCAGGATCTGGCGCTGTTCATCGGCGGTGCGGACGGGCTGGACCCGGGGCTGCGCGCATCGGCGGATCTGGCGCTGTCCTTTGGGGCGATGGTCTGGCCGCATGCGCTGGTGCGGGTGATGCTGACCGAGCAGCTCTATCGTGCGGCGACAATCCTGGCGGGCAGTCCTTATCACCGCGACTGAGGGCAATCCGCCGCCGGTCCGCGGGCTTTGCCATTGCCCCGCGGCGGCGCTGCGCTTAGACAGTCGGCAAAGATCGGAGGCCGAGCATGACCCGCGTGAAACCCGTTGTTCTGTGCATCCTCGATGGCTGGGGGATCAACCCGAACCGTGAGGGGAATGCCGTCGCGCTGGGCAATACGCCCAATTTCGACCGCGTGATGGCGACCTGCCCGAACGCGACGCTGATCACTCACGGTCCCGACGTGGGCCTGCCGACCGGGCAGATGGGCAACTCCGAGGTGGGGCACACCAACATCGGTGCCGGGCGCGTGGTGGCGATGGACCTGGGTCAGATCGACCTGGCGGTCGAGGACGGATCCTTTGCCCGTAACACTGCGCTGGTCGAGTTCATCGCCCGGCTCAAGGCAACGGGCGGCACCGCGCATCTGATGGGCGTGGTCTCGGACGGGGGCGTGCACGGGCATATCACCCATCTGAAGGCCGCGGTTCGGGCGCTGGTCGCGCAGGGCGTGCCGGTGGCGATCCATGCGATCACCGACGGGCGCGATGTCGCGCCGAAATCGGCTGACGGGTTCGTGGCCGACCTGATGTCGGACCTGCCAGAGGGGGCACGGGTGGCGACGGTGATCGGCCGCTACTGGGCGATGGACCGCGATTCGCGCTGGGAGCGGGTGGAAAAGGCCTATGACGCGATGATCCGCGGCAAGGGCAAGCCGGCGGCGGATGCCGTGGCGGCGGTGGCCGAGGCCTATGCGGCAGGCGAGACCGACGAGTTCATCAGTCCCACGGTGATCGGGGATTATGCGGGTGCCAAGGGGGGCGACGGGTTCTTTTGCCTGAACTTCCGCGCCGACCGCGCGCGCGAAATCCTGGCGGCAATCGGTGCGCCGGCGTTCAACGGCTTCCCGGTCGGGCACCGCGTGAAATGGGCCTCGCTGCTGGGGATGGTTGAATATTCCGATGCGCACAACGCCTTCATGCACACCGCCTTCCCCAAGCGGGTGATCAAGAACACGCTGGGGCACTGGGTGGCCAAACGCGGGCTGACCCAGTTCCACCTGGCCGAGACCGAGAAATACCCCCATGTCACCTTCTTCCTGAACGGCGGCAAGGAAGAGCCCGAGGCCGGCGAGGACCGCTATATGCCCGCCTCGCCCAAGGTTGCGACCTATGACCTCGCGCCCGAGATGTCCTCGGTCGAGGTGACCGACCGGTTCGTTGCGGCCATCGAGAAGGGCTATGACCTGATCGTGGTGAACTATGCGAACCCCGATATGGTCGGCCACACCGGCATCGTTGCGGCAGGGATCAAGGCCGTCGAGGCGGTGGACCGGGGGCTCGGCCGTGTGCTGGCGGCGCTGGACAAGGTGGGGGGCGCGATGCTGCTGACCGCCGACCACGGCAATTGCGAGACGATGATCGACCCGGTGACCGGCGGGCCGCACACCGCGCACACGCTGAACCCGGTGCCGGTGGCGCTGATCGGCTGGCCCGAGGACGTGCGGCTGAACGCCGGCCGGCTGGCCGATGTCGCGCCGACGTTGCTGGAGATGATGGGCCTGCCGCAGCCGCCCGAGATGACCGGCCACAGCCTGATCGCCCGGGGTTGAGGCGATGCGGCTGGCGCGCGTGATCGCGGTGCTGGCGGTGCTGGGCGTGGGCCCGGCACTGGCCGATACCGCCGAGAACGCGCGCGAGGCGGCGCTGTCGCTGTTGAGTGCGATCGACGGTCTGGCCGAGGCGCGGCGCGCGCCCGAACAGGTCGAGGCGCTGACCCGCGCGATCCAGGCGCATGAGGCCGGGCTGTCGGCACTGCGCGAGGGGCTGCGCGAAGCGGCGCTGCGCGAGGCGGCGATCAACCGGCTGCTGGAACAGCAACAGGCGCAGGTCTCGCGGCTCTTGGGGGCGATGATGGCGGCCGAGCGGATCGAGGGGCCGGTGATGCTGGTGCATCCGCAGGGGCCGCTGGCAACCGCACGGGCGGGGATGATGATGGCCGACCTGGCCGCGGCGATGCAGGCCGAGGCCGACCGCATCGGCGCTCTGGCCCGCGAACAGGCCGAGCTGCGGCGGCTGCGCGAGACGGCGGTGGAGACGCTGGCCGCCGGGCTGCACAGCCTGCAGGATGCGCGCGCCGAGCTGAGCCAGGCGATGGCCGACCGCCGCGATCTGCCGCCCCGTGTGGGCGACGACGAGACGCGGATGCTGGCGCTGCTGGAATCGGTGCGCACGCTCGAGGAACTGGCCAGCGGCCTGGCCGCGCGCCCGGCAGGGGCCTCGGCCAGCCTGCCGGTGTTCGAGGCGGCGCGCGGCCGGCTGGCCCTGCCGGTGACCGGCTCGATCCTGCGCCGCGCGGGCGAGGCAGACGCCGCGGGGGTCGTGCGCCCGGGGTTGGTGCTGGCCACCGAACCCGGCGCGCTGGTCGTCGCGCCCTGGCACGGCACGGTGCGGTTCCGCGGCCCCCTGCTGGATTACGGCAATGTCGTGCTGCTGGAACCGGGCGAGGGTTGGCTGATCGTGATCGCCGGGCTCGACGTGGTCTATCCGCGCACCGGCGAGGTGGTTGCGCAGGGCGCACCGCTGGGCCTGATGCCGGGCGGGGCCTCCGGTGACGAATTCGTGCAAGGCGACGTGGTGGCGGCGCGCAGCGAAACCTTGTATCTCGAACTCAGGGAGGACGGGCAGGCCATTGACCCGGCCGACTGGTTCGACTTGACTGGGCAACGCCCCTGAGAGGGCAGGACAAACGGTGCCATGCGCGGTGCCGACAGGGTGAGACGGGACACGACGATGAACAGATTTCTTGTGGCTGCCTTGGCGGGGATCGTGGGCGGAGCCCTGCTGTCGACGCAGGTCGCCGGCCCGCTTCTGGCACAAGAGCAGGCACCGGAGCCGTCGGTCTACGAGCAGCTCGACCTCTTTGGCGACGTGTTCGAACGGATCCGCGCGCAATATGTGACCGAGGTCGACACCGGCCACCTGATCGAAGCCGCGATCAACGGCATGCTGAATTCGCTGGATCCGCATTCCAGCTATCTGCCGCCCGACGATTACGAGGACATGCGCGTGCAGACCCGCGGCGCGTTCGGTGGGCTGGGGATCGAGATCACCCAGCAGGACGGCTATGTCCGCGTCATCACCCCGATCGACGACACCCCCGCGGCCCATGCCGGTGTGCAGCCGGGCGATGTGATCACCCATGTCGACGGGGTGTCGCTGCTGGGGCTGACCCTGCCCGAGGCGGTCGACCTGATGCGCGGCCCGGTGGGGTCGGAGATCATCATCACCGTGCTGCGCGAAGGCGTGACCGAGCCCTTCGACCTGTCGATCATCCGCGACACGATTCGCATCCGCGCGGTGCGCAGCCGGATCGAGGGCAACATCGCCGTGCTGCGGGTGACGACCTTCAACGAACAGACCTATGACAACCTCGAGACCCAGCTGCAGGAGGCCATCGACGAACTCGGCGGCATCGACAACCTGCAGGGCGTCGTGCTGGATCTGCGCAACAACCCGGGCGGCCTGCTGGTGCAGGCGATCCGCGTGTCGGATGCCTTCCTCGATCGCGGCGAGATCGTCTCGACCCGCGGCCGCGACGAAGCCGAGGGCGAGCGCCACAACGCCACGCCGGGCGACCTGATCGACGGGCGGCCGATGGTGGTGCTGATCAACGGCGGTTCGGCCTCGGCCTCGGAAATCGTCGCCGGCGCGCTGCAGGATCACCGCCGCGCGGTGGTCGTGGGCGAGCGCAGCTTTGGCAAAGGCTCGGTGCAATCGCTGATCCCGTTGCGCGGCGACGGCGCGATGCGCCTGACCACGGCGCTGTATTACACGCCCTCGGGGCGCTCGATCCAGGCGCTGGGCGTCTCGCCCGACATCGTCGTGCATCAGCCGGTGCCCACCGATACCGCAACCGCGCCCGAGGAAGAGGGGCGTCCGCGGCGCACCGAGTCCAGCCTGCGCGGCAGCCTGCAGAACGAGAACATCACCGATGAAGAGCGGCGGATGATCGAGGAAGAGGAACGCGCCGCCGAAGAGGTCGCCCAGCTGCGCACCGAGGATTACCAGCTGGCCTATGCGCTGGACATCCTGCGCGGCCTGTCGGTGATGAACGGACGCTGAGGGCGGCAGATGACCCCTGAGCAGATCGCCGCCCTGCCATATCGCCCGAATGTCGGCGTGATGCTGATCAACGGCGCCGGGCGGATCTTTGCCGCCCAGCGCCTCGACAGCGAGTTGCCGGCCTGGCAGATGCCCCAGGGTGGCATCGACGCGGGCGAGGATGCCCGCGCTGCCGCCCTGCGCGAGCTGGAGGAAGAGATCGGCGTGCCGCCCGCGCTGGTGCAGGTGCTGGCCGAGACGCCCGACTGGCTGACCTATGATCTGCCGCACGAGATCGTGCCGCGGATCTGGAAAGGGCGTTATCGCGGGCAGAAGCAGAAGTGGTTCCTGCTGCGCTACCTTGGGCGGGACGAGCAGATCGACCTCGAGCAGGAGCACCCCGAGTTCAGCACCTGGCGCTGGATCGAGGCCGACGAGATGATCGCCGCGATCGTGCCCTTCAAGCGCGCGATCTATGAGCAGGTGGTGGCGGCGTTCCGCACGCATCTGGCCTGAGGGCCGGGGATGAACCAAAGGAGGATGGGCAGATTGCCCATCCTACCCGTCGTTTCCCCGGGGGGCCGACCGCGTAGGGTGGGCAATCTGCCCACCAGGGCCTGCCTGTCCATTGAGCAATGCCCTCTGGACCTCGCCTGCGTTTTGAGCCAGCGTGCGCGCACGTTCTTCCCTGCAGGATCCGCGGACATGAAGCTGGGCATCTTCTTTCTGGTCATCGCCTATGTGCTCAGCCAGTTCTATCGCGCCTTTCTGGCGGTTCTGACGCCGGTTCTGGGGGCCGAGATCGGCGCGGGCCCGGAAGATCTGGCGCTGTCCTCGGGGCTGTGGTTCCTGACCTTTGCGGCGATGCAGATCCCGGTGGGATGGGCGCTCGACCATATCGGGCCGCGGCGCACGGCGGCCTGGCTTCTGGGGATCGCCGGGGGCGGTGGGGCGGTGCTGTTCGCACTGGCGCAGGGGCCTCTGGGCATCCACGCGGCGATGGTGCTGATCGGCATCGGTTGTTCGCCGGTGCTGATGGCCAGCTATTACATCTTTGGCCGGATGTATCCGGCGGCGGTCTTTGCGACGCTCGCCGGGGCGATCATCGGTTTCGGCACCCTGGGCAATCTGGCCGGCGCCTGGCCGTTGGCCTGGGCGGCCGAGACCTTTGGCTGGCGCCAGACGGTCGGTGCGCTGGCGGCGGTCACCGCGGTCGTGGCGCTGGCCCTGGCGGTCTTTGTGCAGGATCCGCCGGCGGTTGCGCATGGGGAGGATGGCAAGGGCTCGCTCCTGGATCTGCTGAAGATCCGCGCGTTGTGGCTGATCCTGCCCTTGATGTTCGTCAACTATGTCCCGGCGGCGGGGATGCGCGGCCTCTGGGCCGGGCCCTATTTCGCCGATGTCTACGGGTCCGACAGCTATGGCATCGGTATCGTCACGCTGATGATGGCGCTGGCGATGGTTGCGGGATCCTTTGCCTACGGCCCGCTCGACCGGCTGCTGGGCACGCGGAAATGGGTGGTTCTGGGGGGCAACCTGCTGGGGGCGCTCTGCATGCTGACGCTGTGGGCCAACCCGACCGTGGGCTTCTGGCCGGCGGCGCTGCTGCTGGCGGCGGTGGGTCTGTTCGGGTCGTCCTTTCCGATGATGATGGCGCATGGCCGCAGCTTTTTTCCGCCGCATCTGCTGGGCCGGGGGGTGACCTTGATGAACCTCTTTGGCATTGGCGGTGTGGGCGTCATGCAGACCGTGTCGTCGCGGGTTCATGCCGCGGCCCCCGCCGCGCCGCCCGAGGCTGCCTATCAGGCGATCTTTCTGCTGTTCGGGGGGCTGGTGCTGGCCGGCTGCGCGATCTACCTGTTTTCGCGCGACCGGACCGACTGACGCGGCGCTGCGTCAGCGGGTGAGTATTTTCGACAAGATGAAACTGCAGGCCTTTCCCTGCGCGTCGATCTGGCGTATGCGCGCCCCTGTCCCATGTCCAAGGAGGGTTTGATGGGCTATCGAGTCGTCGTTGCGGGCGCCACGGGGAACGTGGGCCGCGAAATGCTGAACATTCTGGCCGAGAGGGAGTTCCCCGTCGACGAGATCGCCGCGCTGGCGTCGCGTCGCAGCCTGGGGACTGAATGCAGCTTTGGCGACAAGACCCTCAAATGCCAGGACATCGAGCAGTTCGATTTTACCGGCTGGGACATCGCGCTGTTTGCCATCGGCTCGGACGCGACCAAAGTCTATGCGCCCAAGGCGGCGGCGTCGGGCTGCGTGGTGATCGACAACTCGTCGCTCTATCGCTACGACCCGGACATTCCGCTGATCGTGCCCGAGGTGAACGCGGACGCGATCACCGGCTACACGAAGAAGAACATCATCGCGAACCCCAACTGCTCGACCGCGCAGATGGTGGTGGCGCTGAAGCCCTTGCATGACCGCGCGAAGATCAAGCGCGTCGTCGTCAGCACCTATCAGTCGGTGTCGGGCACCGGCAAGGAAGCCATCGACGAGCTGTGGAACCAGACCAAGGGCCTCTATGTCCCCGGTCAGGAAGTCGCGCCTTCGGTCTATCCCAAGCAGATCGCCTTCAACGTCATTCCGCACATCGACGTCTTCATGGAAGACGGCTCGACCAAGGAAGAGTGGAAGATGGTCGCCGAGACCAAGAAGATCCTGGACAAGAGCATCAAGCTGACCGCGACCTGCGTGCGCGTGCCGGTGTTCGTCGGCCACTCGGAAGCGATCAACATCGAGTTCGAGGAATTCCTGGACGAGGAAGAAGCCCGCGACATCCTGCGCGAGGCTCCGGGCATCCTGGTGGTCGACAAGCGCGAGCCGGGTGGCTACGTCACGCCGATCGAATGCGTGGGCGACTATGCGACCTATATCAGCCGCATCCGCCAGGATTCGACCGTGGAAAACGGCATCAACCTGTGGTGTGTCAGCGACAACCTGCGCAAGGGCGCGGCGCTGAACGCGGTGCAGATCGCCGAGGTCCTGGGCCAGCGGTGCCTGAAAAAGGGCTGAGGCCCGGGTCTGCAGCGCCGATATCGAAAGGGGGCATCGTTGCCCCCTTTTTTCATGCCCGGCGGTCAGGGGGCCGGGGGCGGAAACAGGGTGGCGCGGGTCGGAAAGCGCCGGGCACGCAGGCGCTCGTTCGAGGTGGCGAACTGTGCGTCGACGCGCTGGCGGTCCTCGGGGCTCAGCGACAGCGGCGTGCCGGGGCGTGGAAGCATCCGGCCCAGAAGGCGCAGCGCCCAGAAATACCAGCGGTTATAGGCCCCGTTCTGCCGCCGGACGCTGAGCCGGCGGTTCAGCCGGCGGCGCAGCGCGATTTCCTCGACGCTGAGCGCGGTGTTCATCCGCGCGGGCTCCTGCAACCCGTCGCGCGCGGTGCCCAGCACGTCGCAGAAATCGCGGATCAGGTCGCCGCCGATCAGCGCATCGCGTGTCAGCAGCCGCACGTCGAGGCGCGCGGCACCCACCGCGTCCTCCCACCTACGGACCAGCATGTTCAGGTTGAGGTGCTTCAGCCGCCCCTCGAGATGGGTGGAGAAATCGACATCCTCGCCGCGGCGGATCCGTTCGGAATACGAGCTGAGGATATGCGCGCCCTGATCGCGCAGATAGAGCACATAGCGCACACTCTCGAAGCGTGTGCTCAGGAAGCGGTCGAGTGCGGCGATCCGTTCGGGGCTGTTCAGCCAGGGCACGATGTGTTCGCTGGATCCGACGAACAGGGGCTCCTGCCAGCCCTGCAGCCAGCCGTCGAGGGTCTGGCGGTATTTGTCGGCATAGGCGCGTTCGTCTTCGGGGGTGCGCAGCTGCAGGACCAGCCGCGCATCCGGGTCGCGGATCGACTCGCCGGCGCCGACCACACCGGTTGCGGCCAGTTCGAACTGGCTGCCGAATTTCGGGTTCAGAGGGGCATAGCGAATGCCGCGCGTCAGCAGGGCTGGCCGGTTGAGTTTGAGAAACTCCTGGATCGACGAGGATCCGACCTTTGGCATGCCGATGTGGATGATGGCCTTCATAGAGACGAAAAGAGCGTGTCGTATTCGGGAAAGAAGGCCGCGCGCAGCCGTTCGTTCGGGCCGGCATGGGTGGTGCGGATCTGTTCCAGCTGCGCGTCGGTCAGGCGCAGCCGCGTGCCCGGTTTCGGCAGGCGTTTGCCCAGCACCTTCAGCAGGCCGAAGAACAGCATGTTGCGCCCGCCCTTGCGGGTCCGGGCCGACAGAAAGCGGCCGAGTTTCAGGTAGAGCGCGATTTCTTCGGTGGTGAGCGACAGGTTCATCCGTGGCGGCGTGTCCAGCCGGGACCGGTCGAGCCCGGCAACCGCGCAGAAATCGTCCAGCAGATCGCCGTTCGCCATGCGCTCGCGGTCCAGCAGCCGCACGGTGAAATTCTCGCGTCCGACGGCTTCGGTCCACATCCTGGCGCGGCGGTTCCAGTTCATGCGATTGAGGCGCTCGGTGAAATGTTCCTCGAAGGTCAGGATCTCGCCGCGCTTGATGCGTTCGGAATAGGACGACAACATCAATTCGTGCTGGGGGCGGAAATAGACGATGTAATGGACGCTCTCGAAATGCTTGTGCAGGAAGGCGTCGAGGGCGCGGATGCGTTTGGGCGTCGACAGCCAGGCAAAGATCTGCTCGCTTGACGCGATATAGGTGTGCTCGGGCCAGGAGCGCACGCCTTCGGCCAGCATCGCATCGAAGCGCGCGACATAGGCCTCCTGATCGGCGCTTTCATAGGCGCCCAGCGCCCATTGCTTGATCGCGGTGTCCACGGTTTCGCCGGCCTCAACCATGCCGGTCAGGCCCAGTTCCATCTGGGCGACGTTGCGCGTGTCGAAGGGCTCATAGCGGAACCCCTGCGAGATCAGCGCAGATCGGTTGAGCATCAGAAAGGACTGGATGGTCGTGGTGCCCGATTTCGGCGTGCCGATGTGGATAACGGCTTTCATGCGGTCTCCCGGTAGAGTGCAAGCAGGGACTCGAGATGTGCATCCATGCTGACGGGGGGTATGGCGTTGCGCCAGTAATGCCCCGGCATGACGCTGCCGTCCAGCACACGGCCCAGCACGCGGGCGAAATCCTGCGGATCGCCGGCGCGGAACACCAGATCGGCGCAGCGCCCCAATTCGCGCGCGCCGCCGCGGTCCGATGCCAGCAGCGGAATGTGGCGGGCGTGCATCTCGATGGCGACCTGGGGCAGGTTGTCCTCCCAGGCGACGGGCACCACCCCCAGGTCGACCTGGGCCAGTAGCGGGTCCAGCTGGTCGTGGCTATAGCCGTCGAGATGGGTGAGCGCGCCGAGATGCGCGGCGGCACGGCCCAACAGGGCCATCGCCTCGGATTGCCCCTTGCGGGCGGCGACGGTCAGGTGGATGCGCTGCGCGGTCTCGGGGGGCAGCGCGGCCAGCGCCTCCATCAGAAAGTGGAACCCCTTGTCGCGGCGCATATAGCCCAGATAGGCCAGACGAAGCGTGCCGTCGGGTTGCAGGAAGGCGTCGCGCGCGCGGGTGCGGGGCCAGGCCTCGGCCTCGCGGGTGCCGATCAGGCGGGTGTGCAGGCGGGCCGGGTCGATGCCGAACCCGGCGGCGATCTGCTGCACGCGCTGGGACACGCACAGCACGGCGTCGCAATGCGCGTTGATCAGTGCGACCATGCGCTGGCGGCGGTCTGCGAATGCGGCGGCGCGGGCGGGGTCTGCCGGGGGGGGCGGTGCGCCTTCGGCACGGCGGTTGCGCAGCTTGCGGCGCAGCTGGACCGCGCTTCGCAGGCTGGCCCAGGCCAGCCCCAGGACCGGGCGGAACCCCTTGTCATAGAGGGGGGTGCCGGATCCGGCGCCGATCCGCGTCAATGCCCAGCCGATCGCATAGGCCAGCCGGATCGAGCGCGGGTTCGGCGCGACGGTCAGGCAGGTGGTGCAGCGTGCACCGCCGTCGAACCCCGGGCAGGTTTCGCGTTCCTGGAACCACAGGTTCACCTGCGGGCAGAACGGATAGTAGTTGTGCAGCGACAGCACAAAGCGCGTGTCCGGCCAGCGCGCTTTCAGCGCCAGGACATTGGCGGGCAGCCCTTCGAGGTTGTTGAAATGGATCACGTCCCAGGGGCCGGTGCGCTCGACAAAGGCGGCAAAGGCAGCTTCGGTCGCGGGGTCGTCGAGCTGCGCGGCGCCGCCGAAGTCCGCGTGCGAGGGCGCGACCAGGCCCGAGTTGACCAACGCGTGGCGCGGGCTGTCGCCACCGTCGAGCGCGACCACATGCGGAGCGCGCGCCCGCAGGTCATAGGCCAGCCCCGAGGACAGAAACGCGGTTTCGATCCCGCCATGATCGCGCAGTGCGTCGATCAGGTTGCGCTGATAGACGCTGACACCGCCGCCGCGCTTTTCGGGATCACGATAATCGGCCCAGTTGTAGAACAGCACTCTCACCCGGCGTTACCACCCATCCGTTTGCTGGGCGTCGCGGCGGGCCGGGCCCGGACAGCAGAAGCAGGGGGGCAGGCCATCGTCATCATTCAGATTTCCCAATGCGCCCCACGCGCTCCTTGTGATGGCCCGGTCTCAGGCCATGTTCTTCTTGTGCTGTTCGATGGCGGCTTCGAGGTCGTCGTAATACTGCAGCTGCCCGGCTTTCAGCACGACCGCCGCATCGCAGAATTCGCGCAACTCTTCAAGGTTGTGGCTGACCAGAATCGCCCCGGCCTTGGACATCCGGTCGCGGAACACCGCGCGGCTCTTGCGTTTGAACCGCTGGTCGCCCACTGCGGTGACCTCGTCGACCAGATAGGTGTCAAAGGGGATACCCATCGAGATGCCAAAGGTCAGGCGCGATTTCATCCCCGAAGAATAGGTGCGGATCGGGGCATAGAAATGGCGGCCGATCTCGGCAAAGTCCTGCACGAAGTCCGACAGTTCCTCGGTGTCGACGCCATAGACGCGGGCCAGAAAGCGGGTGTTCTGCGCGCCGGTCAGGTCGCGGTGAAAGGCGCCGCCCAGCCCCACGGGCCAGGACAGGCTGCCATCGCTCCAGACCTCGCCGGAATCCGGGCGCATGGTGCCGGCGATCAGCTGCATCAGCGTCGATTTGCCGGCGCCGTTGCCGCCCAGCAGCGCCAGCGACCTGCCGGTCGGCAAGGTCAGGCTGAGGTTGTCGATGACAGTCACATACTGCCGCCGAACCCAGAACCCCTTGGTCAAACCGTCGAAGACAATCATCCTCTGCCCCGGCTGCTCTGACTTATCCGCGGTCGCGGACGCTGTAATAGATCAAGGTGAAGGACGCCCAGATCAGCACCGAAAAGATGATCGCCATGCCGGTCAGCAGCCACCGCTGCGGATATTCGGATTGCTGGGCCAGCGTCGGGCGCACGAAGGTCGCCAGATACAGGCTCTGGCGTTCGGCGTTCGAGCGCGCCGAGTCGAGCGCGGCCAGTGCCGCGGTATAGGTGCGCTCGGCGAATTCCTGGTTGACCATCAGGCTTTCGAACTGGGCGATCAGGCGGGGATAATCGGTGTCGAAGACGGTGACGTCCTGCGTCGCGAAATTGCGGCGCTCCTCCGAGATCCGGGCCTGGATCACCTCGATCCGGCGTTCGGCCTGGCGGACGCGGGGGTCGTTCTCGGCCGAGGTCTGCAAGAGCAGGTCGTAATCGACCAGCGCCTGCGCCAGCTGTTGTTGCAAGTTGTTGATCACGCCCATCCGGCCCTGGATGTCGGCCTGCGGGTCGACGATCTGGGTGCGGGCGCGGAAACTTGCCAGATCCTCGCGGGCGGTGCGCAGCCGCTCCAGCGCGTCGTCAAGGTCGGTCTGGGCATTGGCCATGCCGTCGCGCCGCGCCTGTTCGTTGAGCTGGTTGATCATCTGTTCGCTTTCCGAGACGATCCGCTCGGCGATGGCCTTGGCGTATTCGGGCGTGGGGCCCAGAACCTGCACGTCCATCAGGCCCGAACCGGCATCGTAGGACACACGCACGATGCGTTGCCAGAACCACAGAAGATCCTCGATCGTGGCATCGGGCCAGATCGAGAACACCGGGTCACTGTGCCAGTTGGCCGAGAAATGGCCCAGAAGGTCGAGGTCGCGTTGCACGCTCTCGACGATCTGCTGGCTCTGGATGAAGGCATAGAGGACGTCGCCGTTCGACGCACCACCCCCGCCGCCGACCAGCGACGACAGACCGCCCACCAGTTCCGAGGCCGATGAGGTTTCGGCGCTGCGCACGGTAAAGCCGGTGTTCGAGGCGTATTGATCCTTGGCGACAAAGAACAGATAGCCGGCAACGGTCAGAACCGGCAGCACGACCAGCAGGGCGAAGCTGATGAAAATGCCCCGATGGCGCCGCTGCAGGCGCGCCGGCGATGCCGTCGGCCGGATCGGCTTGGCTTGCGGGGCGGGCTCCGAGGGCTGGTCCTGGGCGACGTCGTCGATCGCCTCATCGGCGGGTTCGTCGCTGCGGGCTTCTTCGGCGCGGGCGGCGCGCCGGCTGCTGCGGTTCTGGCCCTGAGCAGCCCGACGCTGCGCTTTCTTGCCGCCTTGCATAGACTCGTTCACGCGGCTCTCCAAACGGGTATTTGCCAGTTTCGCCGGATTTCTACATAGTCGGGCGCGCAAAGGCCAGCAAAAGGAATCAACTGTGAGCCTAGTAGAACCGGGCGATACGGGGACCGTTGGTCCGGTGTCCGTTAAACGGGCGAAGCGCAGCTATGCGATGCTGCGCACGGTCGGCGCACTGGTTCTGCGCGAGATGAGTACCAGCTACGGGCGCAAGCCCGGCGGCTATATCTGGGCGATCATCCAGCCGCTGGGAACGATCCTGGTTCTGGCCTTCGCCTTTTCGCTGTTGCAGAAAACACCGTCGCTGGGCACCAGCTTTGTCCTGTTCAAGGCAACGGGGCTGCTGATGTTCCAGATGTTCCGTAGCATCCAGCGGATGGTTTCGGCCTCGTTGAGCTACAGCTCGGCGCTGCTGGTCTATCCCGGCGTGACCTGGATCGACGCGGTCTTTGCGCGTTTTCTGCTGAACGGCATGGTCTCGGTCCTCGTCGCGGTCTTGATCCTGTCGGGGGATATCGTCATCGAACAGCTCTGGCTGATCTATGATTGGGTGCTCATCGTGGAGGCGGTCGCTCTGACCCTGCTTTTGGCGCTGGGGATCGGGATGCTGACCTGCTATCTGAGCGAGCGGTTCGAGATCTTCAACAACATCTGGAACATGTTCACCACACCGCTGATGCTGTCGTCCGGGGTGCTCTATCTCTATGACGGTTTGCCGAAATTCGCCAAGGACGTGCTGTGGTATAATCCGCTTGTGCATGTCATCGGGATGATGCGGGCCGGGTTCTATTCGACCTACCACCCGCAATACCTGTCAGCGACCTTCGTGATGTTGTGCGGGTTGGTCCCGCTGGTGCTGGGCTTGCTGCTGCTGCGGCGCCATCACCGCGATCTGCTCACCCGCTGATCTCGTCCGTGCCGGCCATTGCCAGGATCACCGCATGCTGACGGGCGGTGCGGTGCCTCAGGCCGTCGTGCAGTGCCATGCCCAGCAGGCGCAGGAACCGGCGGCGGTCGGGGCCGTAATGCCGCGCCCTGAACAGCCATTTCGGCACATACCAGAACAGCACCGGCACAAAGAACACCCCGGTGGCGATCCGGTAGAGGATCAGCAGGTTGCGGTGGTAATAATAGACCTTCCACAGCGGCTTGATCCGCGCATCGGCGGCGCTGTAGGTGGTGCTGTCATGCTCGAAGCGGACCGAGGGGTCAAAGCCGATCCGGTGGCCTGCACGGGTCAGGCCCATCGTATAGATCGCGTCGTCGCCATAGAGAAACAGCCGGGGGTCGGGGTAGCCGCGTTGCACCACGGTGGCCGCCCGGACAAAGAATCCCACGAACGAAGCGCCATCGACCGTGCGCAGGCCGGGGCGGGCGAAATCCTCTGGACCGAGGTGAAACGCGCCGCGTCCGCCGCCGAACAGCGTGCGCATGAGCACGCGCTTGTGCCAGAACGGGTTGTAGGTCGGGCGATTCATCTCGCACAGCGTGCCGTCGGGGTGGCGGACCGCGGCGGCAAAGCCGTCATGGCCGGACAGATCCAGCGCATGGAACGCTGCCAGGGCCCCGGGTTCGGGGCGGGCGTCGTCATCCATCACCACGATCCAGTCGGGCGACAGGGTGTCCATCGCCCGGCGCATGCCCATTTCGAACCCGCCAGCACCACCGAGGTTGCGGTGGCTGTGCACCAGATGCAGCCGCGGATCGGTGACCCCGGCCAGCCATTCGGCGGTGCCGTCATCTGACGCGTTGTCGACCACCAGAACCGCGGCCAGTGCCCAGTCGGGCTGGGCCAGCAGGGCGGCGACGGTGACGCGCAGTTGCGCCAGCCGGCGGTGGGTCACCACCACCGCGACAACCCGGCCGTTTCGGGCCTGAGAGAGGGGGATCGCGCTCATCGCCTGCCTATTCGATTGTGGCCCTGCTAGGCCACAGTCGCGCTGCGGTGTCAAATCCCGCGTTGGCTGCGGCCTGTCGAATTCGGATCAAATGCAAGGCGAAGGTCGCGGTTTCGCCATCTTTGCAGCCTGCCCGAGGGCGGCATGGCCGGGCATTTCTCGACCGGTGGTGGCGAGAAGGGATTCGAGATGCGCCTGCAGATGCAAGGGGTGATCGGCACCGGCAACGCGGTGCTCGATCAGGGAATTACGGACCTCGAGGTTGCGGTGATCGACGGCGTCGTTCATCTCTACAGCAGCACCGGCCGCAATGGCGGGCTGGCATCCTATACCGTCGGTGCGGACGGCGAGGTCACGATGGACACCTCGGTGATCTTTCCGCCGAACATCACCGGCACGGTCAGCGACAAGATCGTGCTGACCGATGTCGGCGGCGAAATGGTGATCCTGTATGGCGAAACCGGTGCCGGGTTGCGGGGCTATTCGCTCGACGGGGGTGTGCTGGGCACGGATATGAGCATCGCCTGGAACCCCCTCGTCCGTGCGTCGATTGGCGGCAATTTTACCGCGACCGAAGCGATGATCGAGCTGTCGGATCGCCCGGTCGAGGGGTTTCCCGGCAGCTATGACTGCAGCCAGATCGTCGATCTGGCGCAGGTGACGGTGGGGGGTGTCGTCTATGTCCTGGGTGTCTGCGGCACGCGCAACGGCGTCACCGCCTTTGCGGTCGACCCGGATACCGGCGCCCTGACCGAGAGCGGCACGATGGGCGCAGAGGACGGGCTGGGGATCAATGCGCCGACCGCACTCGAGGTCATCCAGATCGGCGGCAAGACCTATGTCCTGATCGGGGCATCGGGCACCTCGTCGATCTCGGTGATGGAGTTGCGGCCGAACGGCTCGCTGGTGCCGACGGATCATGTGATCGACAACGGTTCGACACGCTTTGCCGGGCTGCAGACGATGGCAAGCGCGGTGTCCGGCGATCACGCCTTTGTCGTGGCCGGGGGTGCCGATGGCGGCGTGACGCTGTTCCTGCTGTTACCTGACGGAATGCTGCTGCATCTGCAGACCCTGGCCGACAGCCTGGCGATCACCCTCGATACGGTGAGCGCGATCGAGATGGTGATCAACGGCGACACGCTCCATGTCTTTGTCGGTTCGCAGAACGATTCGGGCGTCACCCAGTTCACCATCGACCTCGGCTCGCTGGGGGTGCAGCGGACCGGAACCCGGTCCGAGGAAACCCTGACCGGCACCGGCCGTGACGACATCCTGATCGCCGTTGGTGCGAATGACACCCTCCAGGGGGGTGGCGGTGAGGATGTGCTGGTCGCAGGCTCGGACCAGACGCGGATGAGCGGCGGCGGTGGCGCCGATATCTTTGTCATCCGCGAGGGCAGCGGCACGAGCTATATCCTCGACTTTCAGCGCGGGCTCGACAGTCTCGACCTGTCGGACCTGCCGATGCTGCGGGATCTGTCGCAGCTGACCATCACGCCCACCGCCACCGGCGCGCGGATCGAATACCGCGGCCACGTCATCTTCATCACCTCGGCCGACGGGGAATCCCTGCGCATCCAGGATCTGTTTCCACAAGGGCTGATCGGGGGTGACCATTTCCCCTATATCCCGCCCGAAGACGAGACCCCGGTGGGCATCGTCCTGACCGGCACCGACCGCAACGATGTGCTGACCGGCACCGATGGCAGCGACACGATCAGCGGCGGCCTCGGCCATGACACTCTCGACGGTGGCGACGGGCACGACCTGATCGACGGCGGCAAGGGCAAGGATCTGATCGACGGCGGCCGGGGGGACGACACGCTGACCGGCGGTGGTGGGCGCGACACGCTGTCAGGCGGCGCCGGCGACGATTCGCTGGAGGGCGGCGGCAAGGGCGACAAGCTGTCCGGCGGTGCCGGCAACGACAGCCTGTCCGGTGGCAACGGCAAGGACGTGCTGCGCGGCGGCGCCGGCGAGGATCTGCTGGATGGTGGCAAAGGCAAGGACAAGATCTATGGCGACGATGGCGACGACGCCGCCTTTGGCGGCGGCGGCAACGACCGGATCTGGGGCGGCGACGGGGCCGATACCCTCAACGGCGGCGATGGCGACGACCGGCTGAAGGGCGGCCGGGGGAACGACGTGTTGCGCGGCGACGACGGGAACGACCGGCTTTATGGCAACGACGGTGACGATCTTCTTTATGGAGGGGACGGCAACGATCGTCTGTTGGGGATGACCGGAAACGATACGCTGCTGGGGGAAGGCGGCAACGATCTGCTGCGAGGGGGGCTGGGCCGCGATTCGTTGCGCGGCGGGGCAGGCAACGACACCCTCTATGGCGACGAAGGGGATGATGTCGTCGCCGGCGACGCGGGGGATGACTGGCTCAGCGGCGGGGCAGGCAACGACACCATCGGTGGCGGGGCGGGCAACGACACGCTGCGGGGTGGGCCGGGCAACGATGTCCTGTGGGGCAGCTGGGGGGCGGATGTGTTCGAGTTCTATGGCGGGGACGGCACCGGGCGGGTCATGGACTTCACCCCGGAGGATGGCGATGTGCTGCACATCGACGACGATATCTGGATGTCGCTGGGCACGCTGACGCCGCAAGACGTGGTCGATCGGTTTGGATCGCTGGACGAGTCGGGCAACCTCGTCCTGGATTTCACCGATCTGGGCGGGACGGTCATCATCCTGAACGGGTTTGACGATTTCGACGCGCTGGTGGCCGCCATCGAATTCATCTGACCGCCGGTTTACGCCTCGCCGCGGGTCACCTGGCCGAGGTTGTTCTCCAGGTCGCGCTGGACCCAGTGCAGGGATTCATCGACCAGCTTCTGCCGGTCGTTGCGGTCGACCGCCGTCCGCAGCGCCTGCAGCGCACGGGCGATCTCGAACTCGGACAGGAATTGCTCGCGGGCGCAGAACAGCTTGGGGTGGCTGGTGGGCTCCATCCGCGGGTTGATCGACAATTCCTCGTGCAGTTTTTCACCGATCCGCAGCCCGGTGGTGATGATCTCGATGTCGCCATCGGGGTTCGCCGCGTCGCGCACCGTATACCCGGCCGCGGCCACCACCTGCCGCGCGAGGTCGGCGATGCGGATCGGGGTGCCCATGTCGAGGACGAAGATCTCGCCGCCACGCGCGAGGGTGCCGGCCCAGAGAACCAGCCGGCAGGCTTCCTGAACGGTCATAAAATAGCGCGTGACCTTGCTGTCGGTCACGGTGACCGGGCCGCCGCGGCTGATCTGCTCCTGAAAGATCGGCACCACCGACCCCGAAGACCCCAGGACATTGCCGAAGCGCACCATCGAGAAGATCGTGTGCGTGCTGCGCCGGGCAAGGTCGCCGACGACGATTTCCGACAGACGCTTTGACGCCCCCATGATGCCCAGTGGGCGCACCGCCTTGTCGGTCGAGACCAGAACGAACCGTTCGATCCCGTGATCCAGCGCCGCCTGCGCCAGGGTCAGCGTGCCGAACAGGTTGTTGCGGATGCCGGCCACCGGGTTCAATTCGACCATCGGCACATGTTTATAGGCCGCGGCATGCAGGATCACCTGCACGCCATGTTCGGTGATCGCGGAGGCGACGGCATCGGCATCGGTCACCGAACCCAGGATCGGCACGATCTCGCACGGCGTATCTTCGGCCAGGGCGGTCAGTTCGCGGTCGATCTGGAACAGCGTGAACTCGGTCAGTTCCAGCAGAACCAGTTTTGCCGGTTTGCAGTTCAGGATTTGCCGGCACAGTTCCGACCCGATCGAGCCGCCGGCCCCCGAGACCATCACCACGCGCCCTTGATAGGCCGAGCAGCCACCGCTGAGAGAGGCATCGAGGTGCGCGCGCCCCAGAACGTTTCGGGGCAGGACCGGCGCCAGCTTGTCGACGATCTCTTCCTCGCCGATCAGCTGGGCAAAGGACGGCAGGTTCTGCACCTCGACATTCATCCGGGCGATCCGCCGCGCCAGCTGCGCCAGCCGGGGCGGGCTGAGCGACGGCATCGCCAGCAGCACGCGGCCGATTTCCTCGGCGGTGATCAGCGTCTCGATCCGCTTTCCGGGAAACACCGACAGACCGGCCACGGTCATCCCGTGCAGCACCGGATTGTCGTCGACGAACCCGACCACGCGAATCCCCTCGCTGGATTTCAGCGCCATCGCCAGCTGAACGCCGGTCTTGCCCGCGCCATAGATCAGCACCCGGGTCTCGGGCACGTTGTGGCGATAGATGGCGACCAGGATCTGCAGCAGGATCAGCCGGACCGCCGCCGAGAGGACCAGATAGAACACGGCCATATTCACCGGAGTGCCGATCTTGATGTTGGAATGCCCGGTCATCAGCAGGATCCCCAGCAGCGCGGCCAGAACCGATCCCAGTGCGGCGCTGCGGCCTAGGGCCGAAATCTCATAGGATTTCAATTGCACCTTGTGCAGTTTGAGCGCGACGGACAGAATCCCCGCCGCCACGGTGAGCAGCGCAAAGGCCGGCCATTCCTCGCGCAACAGCGCCGTGGTCTGCAGCCCTTCGGAGGCAACTGCGATTGCCAGCAGCAGCGACACCGGCGCTAGCACAACGTCCAGCATCAGCAGGATCGTCTGCTTGAGCGGTCTGGGAAGGGTGGTGAGCGATTGGAGCATCTGGTCGGGTCAGGCGGTTTAAAGGGGTCAGGACAGGCCTGTCAGCTGTCTATACTGCAGGTGCAGCATTGGCGCAAATTGATGGAGACCGATATTTCCCCTTCTGAACGCAAATCGCCCAAAGATCGAGCAAAAAAAATCGCGCAGAACGCGAGTCGGCGGAATGAAGCGCCTTCAACCGGGGCAAGTCGTCGGAACTTTGGGCGGTCGGCGGTGATTGGCGCATGCTTGATGGGCAATTCGCCCTGGTTGCCCGTCGAAACGGGGGGCGTGCCCCGTGTGCAGGGTGTTCCAAGGGGGTCAGGGGCCGCGATTGATCGCTTGCGTGTTCGCGAAGTGATCGGGCACATTGCAGGGGCGCTGTTTCTGTCGGCAATTCGGGTTTGCGCCGTGATCTGGCCCTTGTCCGCTTGGCGGCGGTCAAGGAATCACTTGGCAGGGCTGGGGATTGCTGGCATGAATTTTACCATAAGATAAAAAAATATACGTCCACGGACCAGGGAGCCATCATGTCCAAAGCCACCGATCCCCGTCTTCGTCTGACCCGTCGTCGCCTTCTTGCCACCACCGCCGGAGGGCTGGTGCTGACCGGGCTCGCACCCACGCGCCTTCTGGCGCAGGAGCCGCTGCGCGTCGCCGGCATCTATACGGTGCCCGTCGAACAGCAGTGGGTCAGCCGTATCCACCAGGCCGCCGAAGCGGCGCAGGCCCGCGGTGACGTCACCTATTCCTTCACCGAGAACGTCTCGAACACCGACTATGCGCGGGTGATGCGGGAATACGCCGAATCGGGCATCCAGCTGATCGTCGGCGAGGTCTTCGGTGTCGAGGCCGAGGCGCGCGAGGTCGCGGCCGAGTATCCCGAGGTCGCGTTCCTGATGGGCTCCAGCTTCATGCCGGACGCGGCGCTGCCGAACTTCTCGGTGTTCGACAACTATATCCAGGACGCCGCCTATCTGACCGGCATCATCGCCGGCGCGATGACCCAGAGCGGCAACATCGGCATGGTCGGCGGTTTCCCGATCCCCGAGGTGAACCGCCTGATGAACGCCTTCATGGCCGGCGCGCGCGAGATGAACCCGGAGATCCGCTTCCAGGTCGCCTTTATCGGCAGCTGGTTCGATCCGCCCCGCGCCAAGGAAACCGCCTTTGGCATGATCGAGGCAGGCGCGGATGTGATGTATGCCGAACGCTTCGGCGTGTCGGATGCGGCGATGGAGCGCGGCGTGCTGGCGATCGGCAACGTCATCGACACGCAGGCCAGCTATCCCGAGACCGTCGTCGCCTCGGCACTGTGGCATTTCGAGCCGACGCTTGATGCGGCCATCGCGGCGGTGCGCGCGGGTAGCTTCAGCGCCGGGAACTACGGGGAATATTCCTACATGATCCACGGCGGCTGCTCGCTGGCACCGCTCGGCACCTTCGAAGGGCGCGTGCCTGAGGCCGCGACGGCGCTGGTTGCCCAGCGCACGGCCGAGATTGCTGCCGGCAGCTTTACCGTCGAGATCAACGACGACGAACCCCGGTCGTCGTAAATGCCGAATGACAAGGGGGCGCAGGAGATTGTCCTGCGCCTCGACTCCATCACCAAGCGGTTTGGCGCACTGACCGCCAACGACGCGGTCAGCTTTCAGCTGGGCCGTGGAGAAGTCGTTGCTTTGCTTGGTGAAAACGGCGCGGGCAAGACCACGCTGATGAACATCCTGTTCGGCCATTATACCGCCGACGAAGGCACGGTCGAACTGTTCGGCCAGCCCCTGCCGCCCGGAAATCCGCGCGCCGCGCTGGATGCGGGCGTTGGTATGGTGCACCAGCATTTCACTCTGGCAGACAATTTGACAGTTTTTGACAATATTGTCCTCGGCACCCAGCCGCTGTTTGCACCCCGCCTGGACCGGACCGCCGCGCGGGCGCGGATCGTCCAGCTGGCGCGGGACTTCGGGCTGAACGTGGTGCCGGAACACCGGGTCGGCGCACTGTCTGTGGGCGAGCGTCAGCGGGTCGAGATCCTCAAGGCGCTCTATCGCGATGCGCGGATTTTGATCCTCGATGAACCGACCGCCGTTCTGACCCCGCAAGAGACCGAGGCGCTGTTCGTCACCTTGCGGGCGATGGTCGCGCAGGGCCTGTCGATCATCTTCATAAGCCACAAGCTGCATGAGGTCATGGCGATTGCCAACCGGGTCGTGGTGTTGCGCCACGGCAAGGTCGCGGGCGCCGTCGACACCAAGGACACGGACCGCCACAAGCTGGCCGAGATGATGGTCGGGGCCGAGATCACCCCGCCTGAGGTGCGAGACAGCACGCCGGGCCCGGCGCTGCTGCGGCTGACCGGGGTCAGCACGCCTGCGCATGGCAACGCGCCCGGGCTGCACGCGGTCGATATGGCGCTGCACGGCGGGCAGATCGTCGGGCTGGCGGGGGTTTCGGGCAACGGGCAGGCCGCGCTGGCGGGGCTGCTGGCGGGAACCGAGCGCCCGACGGCCGGCACGATGGATATTCACGGCGAGCGTCCGGTGTCCTGGTCGCCCCGCGCGGCGATGGCCGCCGGCATCGCCCGGGTGCCCGAGGACCGGCACAAGACGGGTTCGATCGCCGATTTCACCCTGACCGAGAACGCGATACTCGAAGGGTTCGACAAACCGCCTTTTGCCCGGCGGGGCTGGATGGACTGGGGCGCGGCACGGCGGTTCGCGCAGCAGGTGATCGACCGCTATGACGTGCGCTGCCCGGGGCCGGACACGCGCATCCGGCTGCTGTCCGGCGGGAACATGCAGAAACTGATCCTGGGCCGCGCGCTGGAATCGCAGCCGCAGGTGATCTTGGCCAACCAGCCGGTGCGCGGCCTCGACATCGGCGCGATCACCTTCGTGCACAACCAGTTGCTGGCGGCGCGCGACCGGGGCGCGGCGGTGCTGCTGATTTCCGAAGACCTCGACGAGGTGATGGCGCTGAGCGACGTGATCCATGTGGTCTATGAGGGCCGCCTGTCGCCGCCTTTTGCGCGCGGCACGATGACCGCTGCGCAGCTCGGTGTCTGGATGGCGGGCGGGGGGGAAACGCATGCGGCTTGAACCCGTGGCCAACCCGACGCTGGCGCGCACGCTGGGCTATCCGGTGGCGGCGCTGGCGGCGACGGTGGTGATCGGCAGCCTGCTGGCGATGATCGCCGGTGCCAACCCCTTTGCCACGCTGGGCCTGATCCTGCGCGGTGCGGTCGGGTCGAAATTCGCGATTCTCGAAACGCTGAACCGGGCGACGCCGCTGATCTTCACCGGCCTCGCCATCGCCGTCGCGTTTCGCGCGAAGCTGTGGAACATCGGCGCCGAGGCGCAGCTTTACGCCGGTGCGGTGATGACGGTGCTGCTGGGCACAGGGGCGCTGGCCTGGCCCTCGGCCCTGCTCTGGCCGGCGATGGCGCTGGCGGCGATGCTGGCCGGCGCGCTGGTTCTGCTGGGGCCGGCGGTGCTGAAGGTGCGGTTCGGCGTCGACGAGGTGGTGACGACGCTGCTTTTCAACTTCGTCGTGCTGCTTCTGGTCAGCTATTTGCTGGAGGGGCCGCTCAAGGATCCGATGGGCATGGGATGGCCGCAATCGCCGCGGCTGATCCCCGACGCGCGCCTGCCGCGCATCGTGCCGGGGCTGCGGCTGCACTGGGGGTTTGCGCTGGCGCTGATCGCCGCCGTCGCGGTCTGGGTGATCCAGACCCGCACCACGCTGGGATATGCGATGCGCGCGGTCGGGCTGAACCGTCAGGCGGCCGAGTTCGCGGGCATCCCGGTGGGCCGCGTCATGCTGATGACGGCGCTGTTGTCCGGGGGGCTGGCGGCCCTCGCGGGGTTCTCCGAGGTGGCGGGGCTCAAGGGGAACCTGACCCTCGATATCAGCCCGGGGTTTGGCTATACCGGGATCATCGTCGCCATGCTGGCGATGCTGAACCCGCTGGGCGTCGTG
>JACKKE010000002.1 GCA_020637595.1 Rhodobacter sp.
TTTGCCGGAAGCCTCGAACGCGCAGAGTCCATTAAGGGGTTGAGCTCGGACCTGAAGTTCGAGGCTTTTGCGGCGCGTATAGGGGAGCTTGAATCTGGGACCGGCAACCTGGAGGCGGTGGCCGGAACTCTGCAACCGAAGCCCATGCGCGACTGGTCCGACCGCAACCGCGAAGGAGCCTTGTCTGAGGTTGCGCGGCTTGGGCGCCGCTTCAGGCAGGCCGAAGCGGTGGCGTTGATGCGCGACCGAAAGTCAAACACGGAGGCGATCGCTCTCATCGTGGGCGTCGATCCAAAGCAGCCACCAATCCTTCAGAGTTTCGAACTCAGCGAAAGCGAAAAAGAGACGGCAAGCAAGCTTGCGGACCAGATCATTCGGAATCTTAGCCAAAGTAAACATGGGCATGATCTCGCACTGGCGGCTCTCGCTCGGGCTGTTGCGGCGCTCACCGACAATATGGACAAGATCGAAGTATGACCAACGAACGACACATTCTCGGGATATCGGGCGGCCGCGATAGCGCGGCCTTGGCCGTCTATATGCGTCAGAATCACCCTGATATCGACATGGAGTACTTCTTCACCGACACAGGGAAGGAGCTGCCGGAGGTCTATGACTTTCTGAACAGGCTCGAGGGGTTTCTTGGCAAGCGGATCAATCGGCTGAACCCAGATCGGGATTTCGATTTCTGGCTGGCGGAGTATGGGCATTTCCTACCGTCGGCCAAGACCCGTTGGTGCACCCGGCAGCTGAAGCTGAGACCGTTGAACCTGTGGCTGCGTGACGATCTGGAAAAAGGAGTAGTCGTCCACTCCTACGTCGCGATCAGGGCCGATGAACCAAATCGGTCTGGCTACAAATCGCAGCATCCAAACATGAAGGTGAGGTTTCCTCTTCGGGACGCCGGCATAGATAAGTCCGGTGTCGTAGATCTGCTGAAAGACACGGATATCGGCGAGCCAGAGTACTACCGCTGGCGCTCGAGGTCTGGGTGCACCTTCTGCTTCTTTCAACAGAAGATTGAGTGGGTGCGATTGATGGAAGAGCATCCTAAGGCATTTGAAGAAGCCCGGGCCTATGAGAAGACGGCAGAGGAACACGGCTCCCCCTTCACCTGGAGCGATGGTGAAAGCCTAGACGACCTCGCCAGACCGGAACGTGTCGAGGCGATCAAGGCGGACTACGAAAAGCGCCGGGCCCGCGCCATGCGCGCCGTGCGTCCCAACCCACTATCTGCGCGCTCCGAGCCGTCGATCGACGAGATTTTTGGTGTCTTTGAAGGGAATTCATGTGTTGTTTGTCACAAATAGTCTCCAGGCCCGGTAGCGCATGGATTCGCGGCACAGTGCTTCGGCAAAGGGCGAGAAAGGCAATATTTGTTTAGAGTAACGGCAAGAACAGTTTTGGAACTCGGCTCCGAGCTTATCAGTTCGGACGTGATCGCGTTTTATGAGCTTATCAAGAACGGGTTTGACGCGCGAACCGAGAACGGCGTTGAGGTACGCTTTGATGTTGTGCTTGGTCTACGAAGCTTCAGCTCGCTTCGCAATCGTTCGGAAGAGCAAGAAGTCCCGCTGCAAAATCTCAAGGAGCGTTGTCTGTCCGAGCTGAACTCAGCTGCCACAACGATCTATGACCAAGCGCGGAAGTCGATTGCTGCCGCAGACTCTTATGATCAACTTTCTAAAGCGTTGAACGAAGTCTATTCTCTCAACACGATCCGCGTCATTGATACCGGCACTGGGATGTCGGCGACGGATCTGGAAGACAAGTTCCTGGTCATCGGTACACCCTCACGAAAGATCGCCGTAGAGAAGTCCGTTGCCGAAGGGCAGAAAAAGCCGGATTTTCTGGGTGAGAAGGGCCTGGGCCGGTTGTCAGCGATGCGATTGGGTGGAACGCTCTCTATCGAAACCGCGCGAAAGGAAGACACGAAACTCAATCACCTATCGATCGATTGGCGGGCTTTTGAAGACGTCAATAAGATGATCGAAGACATAGATATCAAGGCAAGTATGTCTGGCGCAAAGCCATCGCCAAACTACTCCGGAACTATTCTTACTATCTCAGAGCTAACATCCGATTGGAACGAAGGCCGGATCAAACAGTTGGCCGCTGCGGATTTTGCTTTTCTGACCAATCCCCTTGCAGATAGCAGAAATCGACCACGAATTGCATTGGTATGGAATGGTGAGCGCATCCCAGTTCCTATGCTTGGAAAGAGCTTTCTCAAGCTCGCCCACGCCAGCATTTGGGGGGCATACACGTTAGGAGAAAGCGGACCCCAGCTTACCCTGAACTTGAAACTCAGAGAGTTAGGTTTTGAGCACCCAGTTGTCGAAGAGGAGCTAAGGTTCGGGGAGAAGGACCTGTTTGCAATGATACGCGGCCGGGACGAGGCGATTCCAGAGGATGCGCTGACTGACTTGGGTCCATTCACCTTCGAGGCGCATTGGTACAATAGGCGCCGTGTTAGGGCGGAGGGTGGGATGGATCGCGAGCAGATCCTGAAGCTACACCGTCAATGGACCGGGATCAGAATGTATCGCGATGACTTTCGGGTCTATCCGTATGGGCAAGAGAAGGATGACTGGCTCGGACTCGATCGTGAAGCTCTTATGGCCAGAGGATACCTCCTCAACAAGATTCAGCTTGTCGGTCAAGTTGACATCAGTCGAAGCGCGAATCCCGGTCTCGTAGATCAAACCAATCGGGAGGGCCTGAGAGAGACCCACGAACAGCAAGCGATGCTGAGGATTGTTCAGTTCTCTATTCAAGACCAATTGCGCAACGCGATGAGGCGTGCGGAGACCAAATACAAGGCCAAACGTGCAAAACCAGTGGAAGCAAAAACGGAGATCGCAAGGCTCGAGACGAGAGCGCAGAAGGCAATCAGCAATTTGCGTTCAGTCACGACCAACCAAGAACGCGAAACGATAGAAGAACTACAACAAACATTGCTCGAGCTGACGGAGCTCGCAAAGATCTTGAGAGAACGTAACGCCGAGGTCGAGGGCGATGCGAAGCTAATGCAAGACATGGCCGGCATTGGACTACTGGTTGAAATCGTCGCTCACGAACTCGCACGCACCTCAGAGCATGCTTTGGAGCGCATTCGGGAAATTCGAAGCACGGCAACTTCGGACGAGGTCGTAACAGGCTTGGATGGGTTGGCGGCTTCTATGAAGAGCATTCACAAGAGACTGCGCATTCTGGATCCATTGAGTGTAAGCGGACGACAGGCACCCGAAACCTTCTCGCTCACCCAGCTCATCAGCGAGACCCTCGAGGATCATCAGACTCAGTTCAATAGGCACGGAATTCATCTCAAGTACGAACCACCAAAAGACCGCTTCACGACCAAGACGGTCAAAGGCTACGTTGTGCAGATATTCGAGAACCTACTTGCGAATTCTGTCTACTGGTTGAGTCTAGAAAAAGAGAAGTCGCCTCTGTTCGAACCTCAGATCAGTGTCAGCATTGTCGGCTCTCCGACCAGAATCATATTTTCTGACAATGGCCCAGGGATCGACCCTGAACATAAAGATCGCATCTTTGATATGTTCTTCTCCTTAAAAGAGAGCAAGAAACGGCGCGGCTTAGGTCTTTACATCGCCAGGGCCAACGCCGTCGCAGCAGGTGGATCACTCGAGCTACAAGAGGAGCCGGTCAATGATTTCGGGCGCCTGAATACATTTGAGTATTGTATTTCGGAACAAACCTAATGGATATCCAACATGATGGCATTGCTACAGCAATAATTGTCGATGACGGCGTAGATCCGTCACCCCTAGTGTCCGATCTTGGAAATGTGGATGATGAATGGTCGGTTTTCTGGGCTGATTTGACAGCCGAGGACAAAGCGCTGCTCGATGAGATCTACCCTGAGCATAAGGATCTCGATGCGGAAGCGCTGATCAAAGACCAGGCCTTCGTCACGCTAGCGTTTGAACGACGGGAGGAATTTTCTGGTAACGCTCTTGGCAAGGTGTTTGAGGCATTCCTCGGAAATCAAAAGCAAGTCCGGAAATTCATCGACGCTGCGGCCGCGAAGCTTGATCGCATCGGCTGGAAAGTAGGCGAAGTCGGTAGGGATTTCGTTGCCGCTGCAAGAGAGGCCGATCTTATTATTGTCGATCTGTTTCTTGGGTCTGAGCAAGCGGTGGGGGATAAGGAGCGATCCATCAGCGGCTTGAAAGAGATCTTGAAGGATCGGGCCGGCAACCCGCCGATGGTGATATTGACCTCTGCACACAACAGCCTCCATGACCTTCGCCATGAGTTTCGCGACAAGACGGGGCTACTGGCATCCGGCTTCAGGACCATCAAAAAGTCGGAAATCGAAGAAGATGGACACCTCGAGCAACTTGTCTTCGAATTGTCGGAGCATCGGGGAGATGCGCTGAAGCTGTGGGCGTTCCTGAAATCCTGGGAGACCGGCATCTCACAAGCGCTGCGACGTGCGCAAAGTGAAGTTCGGAAGCTCGATCTCGAGGATCTTTCTCACGTGAAGCAGATGCTATCGGCAGAAGGAGTGCCGTTGGGTGGCTACATGGTCGATATCATGGATGCGGTGCTGGCACATGAACTGGAGGCGGAACAGGGAGTTATCGACGCGGCGATCGCGCTCAACTCGCTAGAAGCGACGTCCTTTCCCCCGAATTCAATTACGGGGAACAAGAACACGCTTGAGGTTGTTCGTAAGACACTGTTTGTAAATGAAAAAAGAAGGCAACTTGATCCGACTGGCGGCTTTCCAGTTTCCTTGGGCGACATCCTTGCGATTTCACCAGACGCGGACGGGCTCGATGTTCGGAACGGCACAATTTTCGAGGGCGAAGAGCGACGCGTCTTCCTCGTACTTACGCCTTTGTGCGACCTTGTGCGCGATCCGCCAAAGGCCAAGCGTGTCCTATTGCTCGCAGGCACCTTTCACGATCACGGAGCGCTCAACTTCAAAGCTGTAGCCAATGGAGTTCATACCCCTGTCTTGGATCTGAACGCGGACCTGCGCGGTATCGTTAAATGGGACCTGAAGCATATCGAGACGATTGGGAGCGACGCGCTCACCAATCTTCTGCCGCCGCACGGCTCGTGTTTTGTCCCTGCAAGGTTGAAGGAGCATACGGCAATTGCGCTGCAACAGAAGTTACTCAGTGACTTGGGTCGGGTTGGAGAACTGAAAACTATGCCATCGATGTTCCCAGTTCGGTGTGTAGTGTATTTCACGAACAGCCACCGCGAACTTGTGCCATTGGCGACGAACCTCGATGGAATCCTGGTGGGTGAGAGCTCTAATCGGCTCGCGTTCGACGCTGCGCACAGGTTTGACTTTATGAACGAGGTCCGGGCGGCAATCGCAGAGGTCTACGAAACTAGCAGGGCGAAACTCCAAACGACCTTGGCTCCAAGCGCGTTGGACGCACTGTTCACAACGGGTGTTGATTACAAGTCAGATGCCAAGCCGAAGCCATGCAAAGTACCGAGTGATGGTGCGAGCGTCGAAATTGGCAAGATCATCATCAACGAATCTGCTCAAGACACCTTTCAGGATGTCAACCAACATCAGGGAGCCGGTTTGATCTTTGAATTAAGTGAAGAACCAGCGAATGTCTAGTTCAATGGATGGCAACGCTACTTGGAAGAAATGGTTCGGCCCTTGACCAAGACTTCTTGGCCTACCTCTATTCGATACTGCTCCGGAAAGAAGTGCATCATCCATTGCTTGAGAATTCTCCAGGCGTCAGTCGGACCAATCATTGATGACGAATCGATATACTCTGCGATCAACTCCGCCGCCTGAGTATCGGAAACCCCTGAACTGCTGGCAGAGACCACTTTCTGGACGACTTCCAGCTGCTGGAGTCTATCTGCAACGTACTCCAGGAACTGTTCCTGCGAGTAGCCTTTAGGCGGGCCTAATGTTCTCAAATCGCGCTGCGCGAATTCGAAGGCTGACCGGACCATTTTCGCCTCGTCAAGCTCGCCGGTATACACCTTGAATAAACGTTGCGGCGACGGGCAAAGGGGTATCCATCGAAAACTCGGATCATCGTCGTGCTCAACATCGATCGAGGTTATCTTCGGACGTTGAGCCGCCAACTCTTCGGCCTGACGCGCGATCTGATCACGCAGTTCGGCCGTCACCGGAACGCAGCTGCTCATTAGCGATGCTTCCCATGCCTGGAGCTCATGTCGGCTCATATTTAGCTCAACAAGTAGTTCGAGATTGGTCGGGAGACGCCAACCAAGTGCTCGTCCGGTCAGATTTGCGGACCCAATGAGACAAGACTGGTCGGACCGGAAGAACTTGGCATGCAGGTTTGACTGCCTCCAAAGCTGCGCGTTCGCGCGATCGGCGATGACGTCGAAGATTTCCAAGTCACAGACACCGTCCACGATATCTTCAGGCCGCCAGCGCGTTACGCAGTCGATATGCGGCCCTGCCGACATTGGGATGGCGTCGAACACCCGCTGGAGCGCATCAACCTTGATGAAGGGTGCAACGAGGACAACTCGCTCTTTCGCCGATGACACCAGTTCCAGCAACTGGTCGCCCAGCATTTCACCCGCCATCAATCATCCTCGCCATCATCGAGGAAGAATCGGGTCATCTTGCCCCACTCTTGACGCATGTCCGAGAGGCGTTGTTTGTGCCTGATTTCTTCCATTTCGTAGCGCGCCCAAGCTGAAAACACGATGCGCAGCGTGTCGGAAGCCATGTGTACGCGATCGAGTAGTTCCTTCTCGGTATCTTCTTCGGTGTCCGGGTTCAGCGCCCTTACCAAGTTGTCGTAGAAGGGATGGTTGGAATTGAAGACGACGTTGGTGACACCGCCTTGTACGCTCTCCACGTTGAAGAAAGCGTAGCCTTCCATGGCTTTCTCCAGAAAAGCGACCTTGCGCTTTCTTACTAGAATAGCGTCAGCAATAGCTTTGGCGACGTCGTCGGGATAGTGCTTGTCGCCTTTCAAATCATCTTCATAGGCATCCCGATCTTCGGCGCCGAAATCCTCCGCGTCTTCGGGCGTCTCATGTCCCTCGTCGGCACGCTGACGGAATTTCGAGGTGACTGTGTCTTCCACGCCTGGCTCTTCGTGACGCTTGCGTCCGCCCGTACTTCGTGTGCCTTTCGTCTGCTGTTCTGTTCTTTTCCTCAGTTGGGTGACCTGTTCCCGAATGTGCTCGACGATAGGTATCAGGAGCGCCCGCGGGTCACCTTCGCTGCTCGCTCGTTCAATGAAAGAGGAGCGGCTTTCATTTTCCTCCGCGTCGGCCTTCCAATCATACTGAGCCAGCTGCGAAAAAATCGTCGCACTTTGCTTATTGTTCGTCACGCCGAAGATTTCGTCGAGTGTGGCAGGAAATTCGACCTCAGCTCCCCACCATCGTTCCGTGGGATCATAGCTGTTGGTCCATGATGTATCCAAATCGAGTTCACGACCCTCTCGAACGATCGAAAGGCCGAGGTTCTTCATGGCATGTTTGCCGTACGGCTTTGAGCCGCGATTCAGCCCGTCATCTGGAACGGTCTCTGGCTTGGCCCAGCTAAACCTGACGAAGACTTTATGCTGCTTGCCGCCAAAGTCGATTGTGAACTCTTCGTCGTTCTCGCCCCACCGTTGGAACATCGGAACCTTATCAAAAGGTTCGGGAGTCGAGGAGTTCGGCATGAGGTAGAGGGGGTCATTGACAACCGCCAGCCTTCGGCCGGTGTTCCCACCCTCTTCAACCCGCACGAGGTGAATGGCGACACGGCCATCGTTGATGAACTTGCGATACATCCGGCCGATGATCGCCTCGGTATTGCGCAGGGTGGCCTCAGCGCCTCGCCAAGTAAGCCGATACTCTTCAAACCGCGACCAGACAACGAGTGTACCGGACGTCCCCAAGATCTCGGACCGTTCGCGCCATCTGGCGGGAACGGGTGAAGGAGTCGGCGGAGGCACCCGATCTTTCACTCCGCTTTGAATGTCGGCGACATCCAGATAGGAATGAATGGCGTTGTCCGGGCCATTCGTCCAGGTCCAGACATCCAAGCGGCGACATTGCGAAATCGAAGAGTTTGGAAGTCCCATGCCGAACCGTCCAATGCCAGCTCGATCCTCCAGGTGAGTGCCGTTTCCAAATTGTAACGCGATGGCCAAGGTTCGTGCGGACATGCCCTTGCCGTTATCGATCGTACCGATCTCCTGCAGGCGAAGGCGCTGCTGAGAATTTACCTGTTCGTACTTCTCGACACAGATGAGCTCCACTTCACTGGCGTCAGCCTGAATTGAGTTGTCGATCAACTCTGCGAGTGCGTATGCGGTATTTCGATACCCACTATCGCGCATCGCTTTGACGGCGAGTTCCGGTGGAATAATGAATCCGGACTCAGCGGCCCCATCTTCAACAATCTCGTTCATTCCAAACATCTTCCCAGTTGCAGAAAGCGTCAGCCACGTCTCCGAAGCCGTGCATTTCAGTATCCGTCACCGTGACGATCTCCGAGGTTTCATTTCCCCCAGCTTTTACGCCTCGCGTAGCCCGGCCCACCATTTGGCTGTAGAGAACCAGAGATTTGGTGGGGCGGGCAATGATGGCCGCGCTCGTTTGCGGTGCATCAAAGCCAGTTGTGAGAACGCCATAGTTGAACATCACAATAGGTTCTGGCGCCTGGCTCTTGAAGCGTCGAATAGCCCGTTCGCGAGCCGCCGGAGGAGATTCTCCGGTGACGACAAGTGCCTCAGTGCCCCGTGCGAGCATGATGGCTGCCAGCATCCTGGCGTTGGCAACCGATGGGGCAAAGACAATGACGCGGCGATGGGACGACACGAGTTTCTCGCACTCTGAAATAATCCTGAGGTTTCTTTGTGTGCTTTGACCTAGGCGCTCCAGAACGCTCCCTGGCACATCGATCGCCTGTGACAGGCCCTGCATGTCTTCTTGCGATAAATCGAGGCCGGCCTGCACATTCAGTGTCCGGAAGCGCGGACGAGCAAGGTAACCCTCGTCCATCAGGTATGTGACCGGGTCGGGGTGGCCCTCGATTTCCAACATTACCTTTTCACGACCGAAGAACTCGGAGAGCTCTTCATCTTTGCTCAAATCATCCCAGGTTCGTCCCGGAGTGGCCGTCAGGCCTAGCAGACGTGTCGTCGCCCGTTTTGTTGCCAGGGCATCTAGAACGGAGCGGTATGTTGGGGCGATTGCTTGGTGTGCCTCGTCGATGACAACCAAAGACACCCGATCAGCCAAGGTGAGCAGATCGTTCACTGCGTTCTTTTCCAACGCGGACATCTTTCCCAAGCCGGCGACGACGAGCCCGTCCTTGGCGTTAGCGAGATCGACACGTTTGTTTCCCCAAAGCCGCCAAAGCCCGACATCCCTGTTGCCAAGGAAGCGCCACGACTTCTGAAACTCATCGGCTGCTTGATCGAGAAGCTCTATGTTCTGTGCGAGCCATACGACTAGTGTCGGCTCACTGGCGCTCAGGTGGGATCCGACGAGGTGCATTGCGGTACGTGTTTTTCCGGCGCCTGTAGGCATGTGCAGGACACCGCGGTGGGGGCCTTCGAAGAGCATCCGCTCAGTGCGCCTTGCCGCCAATCGCTGATGCTCAAAGAGCCCGTAGCCGACGGGGGCGCGATCATTTCCTGGCAGCTGCGCCCCTGGAGCAGTCGGGTCGTCGACGACACCAAAAAAGGAAAGCAAGGCTGGGAGGTTCTCTGCGTCCGAGGCAAACTTCAGTGCATCATCGAAAGGGTTTCTCCCGGCTGGAGTCCCGAGTTTTGTGCAAAGTTCGCGCGCTTTCTTCAGCGGCATCAGAGAAATCACGGCGTTGCGTAACGTATCGTTCATCAGCGTCTCGGCAGGATCCAGCATGTTCACTGCCAGCTCCGTCAATTTCTCTGACATGCTGAAACCCGGTTCCAACCCATCCATAATGTCGAGCATTTCGTCAGGAAGAAGGGCTTTGACCCTCCCAGGCTTCGCCAGGCGTAGGAGCTTGGAAAATGCAAGACCCGGCGAGTCCAGATCAATGTCTCTATCGGGTGACATGGTCTGCTCGCTGCCCTCTCGATCGATCTTGAACCATTGTTGGTAGGTTACGGTGCTTCTGAGGAACCTGCTACCGTGAAAGCTCTGTGGATTGGCGTCTTCACCGGCGATTGAATAGCCCCGCGTTTTCTAGACGCCTTCGGGTCTCAGTCTCCGCTGCCGTTCGAACTCGACGGGCGACAGCATCCCGTTTCTCGCATGCTTGCGCTTCGGGTTGTAGAACATCTCGATGTAATCGAACACGTCCTGCCGGGCTTCTTCCCGGGTTTTGTAGGTCCTGCGCCGGATCCGTTCGCGCTTGAGAAGGTTGAAGAAGCTCTCGGCCACCGCGTTGTCGTGGCAGTTACCGCGCCGGCTCATCGAATGCTCCAGATTGTGGCCCCGCAGGAACGCGGCCCAGTCCAGGCTGGTGAATTGGCTGCCCTGATCCGAATGGATCAGGACCTTCCCCTTGGGCTTTCGACGCCAGACGGCCATGTGCAGAGCCTCCAACACAACGTCAGTCGTCTGGCGGCTCTGCAACGACCAGCCAACCACGCGGCGCGAGAAAAGATCGATGACAACGGCCAGATACGCAAAGCCCTCCTGCGTGCGAATGTAAGTGATATCGGTGACCCAGACCTTGTCCGGCGTGCGCACGTCGAACTGCCGATCCAGGGTGTTGTCGACAACGACCGACGGCCTGCCGCCATACTTTCCGGGGCGGCACTTATAGCCGATCTGAGCCTTGATCCCGGCCAGCTTGGTGAGACGGGCCACACGGTTCACGCAGATGCTTTCGCCCTGTTCGATCAGATCGTCGTGCAGCTTGCGGTGACCATAGACCTTGCCGCTCTCTACCCAGGCCTCCTTCAGCAGCGCTGTCTGCCGTTGATCCTCCTGGGCCCGCTTGCTCAGCGGTGCCTTCAGCCACGCATAGAAGCCGCTCGGCTGAATGCGCAAGCATCGGCACATCGCCCGCACGGAGAACCTCCCGCGATGCTCGGCCACGAACGCGTATCTCACTTGGCATCCCTGGCGAAATACGCGCTCGCCATTGTCCTCGGACCAATGGCGGACAATGGCTCGCCCTTTTTTAGGATGTCGCGCTCCTCGGTCACCCGCGTCAGCTCCCGCTTCAGACGCCGGATCTCCGCATCCTTCTCTGACTCGCCAGACGACGCCTTCGCGAATTTGCGCTTCCACGCATAGAGCGAGTGCGCGCTTACCCCGAGCCGTCGCGACACCTCCGCAACCGGGTAGCCCCGCTCAGTGATCTGCGCGACCGCGTCACGCTTGAACTCGTCGCTGAAATTGCCTTTGCCCATCTCGGCCTCCTTGCCTCAAAATTAGGGAAGAAGGCGTCCACGAATCTAGGGGCTATTCAGTTCGGGGTGTCAGAACGACGGGCGTGTCAGATTGCCGGGGCGGATCGGAAGACGGTCCGTTATCAATCGCAACGCGCCCTGGACACGGCGCTGCGGGGGCGGTTGCGGGACCTGGCCAATGAACGGCGACGTTCGGGTATCGGCGGCTCAGGCGCGAGGGCGCGCTCTCGGGGATCACCCGCATCTATCCGCTTTACCGCGAAGAAGGGTTAACCGTCCGTAAACGCAAAGCGCGGCGCAAGGTGCTTGGTACACGGGCCCCGATTCTGAGGGAGGCACAGGCCAATGCCCGCCCCCTCTCGTCGTTTGCGACGCAAACGACTGCCGGTCGATGGGATCACTGGATTTGGTCCACGACCAGTTCGCCTGCGGACGGCGCTTCAGTCGCCATTGGGCTCGAACCAATGGCGCCTCAATGGCTCATTGCTGAACGTCGTGGATGATGTCACGCGCGAGTGCCTGGCGGCGATCCCTGACACGTCGATCTCGGGCCGCCGCGTGGCGCGCGAGCTGACGGCCCTGATCGAACGCCGCGGCAAACCCGGGATGATCGTCAGCGACAACGTCCTATGTCGGGAAGTTCTGGCCGCTTAGGTCAGCAGGTCATGGGGCATCCGGTGCTCCTAATACCTTGTTAAGGTTGCCCAGACGGGCTCTGCCGGCAAGAAATGATCTCTTCCATAGCAAACACAGGTTTCGCCCTGCACCTGGCAACCGCAATCACCCGTCCCGCTGCGCAACATGAAAGCTCCGCGCGACGGGGGATCGCTCAAACCGCGCCCAAGGGCGTAAATGACCAACGGGCTCCGCTCGCAGCTGGATGAAACTTCAGTGGCAGGTCACGAGGCGAGCTGGATCTGGCGGGTGAGCATGGGGCAGACCTGAATCGGGCCGAAGACGCCAGGCCGGCGCCCTGCAGCGAGGCGGAAGAGGAGAGGGTCAGCGCTGGCCCCGGCGGGCGCGATACTCGACCGGGGGATGGCCGAATTCGCGCGTGAAGGCCCGGGTGAAGGCGGTGGCGTCGGAATAGCCGACCTCGTAGCCGACGCTTGATACCGCATCGGGCCGGGCCAGCAGCAGTTCCGCCGCCCGGTGCATGCGCCGCTCGGTCAGCCAGGTCCGGATCGAGACGCCATGCGCGGCCTTGAAATTGCGCTGCAGCGTGTCCACGCCGAGGCCGAGCTCGTCGGCGAGCTGCGCCATCGAGGGCGGATCGGTATAGCGTTCGTCCAGGATCGCCGCGCAGCGGTGCATCAGCGCCAGCCGCTCGTCCGAGCCGTTCTCGATCGCCGCGGCCGCGTCGATCGCCTCGAGCGTGCGGTCGAGCATGTCGAGCGCACGCGCCTTGAGCCGCAGCCGCCGCCGGGGCGAGAGCGCGCCGCCCTCCTGCAGCGCCAGCAGCTCGGCGCCCAGATCCGAGGGTAGCGCATGGTTGCGCACCGCGAATTGCCGCCCGCGGTGGCAGGCCGAATGCAGCCGCGCGAGGTTGTCCTCGGGGGTGAGCTCGAACTCGCCCAGGAGATCCTTGGCCCATTCCGGCGACAGCACCAGTTGCGTCACGCGGTAATGCGTCGGCTGCTGGAAGGCGATGGTCTGCACCTGCTGGCCCTTCAGCGTGAAGACCCGCAGGCTGCGGTCATAGGCCACCGCGTCGCGATGCTTGTAGAACGAGCCGTCGAAGGCACCGACGAAGACCGACGAGAGGTTGATGTCGGATTGCTTGACGCGAAACCAGCCCGGCCGGCTGAGCCGCACGTCGACAAAGCGGAACCTGAGCCCGTCCTCGATCACCTCGTCCCAGAAACGGCCGCGGGCCGTATCGCGGGCGATGCTCGCCGAATAGTTCAGCCAGTCGCCATTCGGATTGCCGTCGATGATCCGCGCCATGCCGCTGCTGCTCCCCCCCCTCCGGGCTGCGAAAAGCTTAGCAGAGCGCCGCCAAGGCGCAAGCGCGCGCCGGCGGGGCCGGGCTGCCGGCGGCCTGCGGCAATCGGCAAGGCCTGCGGCAATCGGCAAAGCCGCGGCGCTTGTCAGCAAAGGGGCCGGCGGAAAGGCTTGGGCAACTCCGCCGCAACGCTCGGCGGGGATCATGTCCCGGGAGGAAACCATGTCATTTCGCATCATCGGCGCGCTCGCCGTGGCGGGCGCGTCGGCGCTCGTCAGCCCCGCTCTGGCCGAGACCATCCGCACCGCCAGCGCCTTTGGGCCCAACCACGCCGGGGCCGAGGGCTACCGCATCTTTCTGCAGACGCTCAGCGACGAGACGCACGGCGCATGGACCGGGCGCGACTATCCCTCGGGCCTCGTCTCGCCGGGCGAGATGGTCAACGCGCTGCGCGACGGGCTGGTCGATGTGGGCTCGATGCTGATGCCCTATTTCCCCGCCGAATTCCGCGACAGCAACTTGCCGGCCGAGCTGGCGCTGCTGGGCACCGACGCGCGCGTCGTCTCGGGGGCGGCGGCGGAATATCTGCTGTCCTGCGCCGAATGCATGACCGAATTCACGCAGATCAACCAGATGTATCTGGGCGCGACCGCGACCACGCCCTACCAGATCATCACGGTCAATCCGGTGCGCACGCAGGCCGATCTGCAGGGCCTGCGCATCCGCACCGGCGGCGCCGCCTTTAGCCGCTGGGCCGAGCATTTCGGCGCGATCCCGGTGCAGCTGCCGGCGCCCGAGGTCTTCGAGGGGCTCAGCCAGGGCGTGATCGGCGCGCATTACAACGCCATGAGCGACCTGACCGCCTATAACCTCTACGACCTCGTGCATGGGGTGACCGAGATCAACCTCGGCACCTTCAACGGCGTCAGCACCTTCTCGATGCGGTTGGACCTGTGGCAGACGCTGTCGCCCGAAGTCCGCGCGGCCTTCGTGCGCGCCGCGGTGGTCGGCGAGGCGGCGCTGACCTTCCGCTATATCCACGAGACCGAAGCCGCGCGCGAGCGCGCCATCGCCGCCGGGATCGAGATCATCGAGCCCGACGCGGAATTCCAGCAGGCGAATGCCGATTTCGTCGCGGCCGATCTGGCGGCGCTTCCGGCGCGGCTGGAATCCCTGGGCATCACCGGCGGGCCCGAGAAGATCGAGCACTTTCAGCAGCTGGTCGCGCGCTGGCAGGGCCTGGTCGAGGGCGTCGACACGCAAGAGGCCTATGCCGATCTGCTGATGCGCGAGATCTGGTCGCATATCGACCTCGCCAACTTCCCGGCGCAGTGACCGACATGCGCCGCCTGATCGACCGTTTCGACCGGGTGCTGGAGATCGCCATCTATACCATCGGCATCCTGCTGCTGGCGCTGATGATCGTCCAGATCACCGTCGATGTGGTTCTGCGCTCGGCCTTCCACGGTGCCCTTCCCGGCACCGTGGAGATCGTCTCGAACTATTACATGGTCGGGCTCAGCTTCCTGCCCATCGTTCTGGCCGAGCGCCAGGGCCGGATGATCGCCGCGAGTTTCCTCTATCCGCGGCTGCCGCGGCCGGGGAAATTCCTGGCCCGGCTCATCGCCCGGGCGCTGACCGCGGTGATCTTCGGACTGCTGACCTGGCGCAGCTTCCTCGAGGCCTCGGCCAAGACCCGCATCGGCGCCTTCGCGCTGTCGGGCAGCGACCGCATCACCATCTGGCCGGCCTATTGGGTGCTGCCCGTGGCCTTTGCCCTCGTCACCATCGCCGTCCTGCTTCCGCCCTCGCGCGCCAGCCAGGCCGCCGCGGAAACCTGATCGACATGGATCCCTTGCTCATCGGTTTCGCCGGGCTTGCCGTGCTGCTCGGGCTGATCGCCATCCGGGTGCCGATCGCCGTCGCCCTGTTCTCGGTCGCCTTCTTCGGCCTCTGGCTGGCCTTCGACCAGCGCATGGCACTGGGTCTCTTGACCACGGTGCCCTACAGCTTTGCCGCCAGCTGGACGCTCAGCTCGGTGCCGCTCTTTCTGTTCATGGGCTTTGTCGCCTATCACACCGGGCTCACCCAGGGGCTGTTCAGCGCCGCGCGGGCCTGGGTCGGCTCGATGCCCGGCGGGCTCGCCATCGCCTCGGTGCTGGCGGCGGGCGGGTTCTCGGCGGTCACCGGCTCATCGGTGGCCTGCGCTGCGGCGATGGGCCGGATTGCCGTGCCGGAAATGGAGAAATCCGGCTACGACCCGGGGATCGCCACCGGCTCGGTCGCCGCCGCGGGCACCATCGGTGCGCTGATTCCGCCCTCGATCCTGCTGATCCTCTATGGCATCCAGGCCGAGGTCTCGATCCTCAAGCTGTTCTTCGGCGGGCTCGTGGTCGGGCTGATCTCGGTCCTCGGCTATGCGCTGACCATCACCCTGATCGCGTGGCGCCGGCCCGACCTGCTGCCGCGCGGCACGCTGCCGCCGATGCGCGAGCGGTTCCGGCGTCTGACCGAGGTCTGGCCGGTGGTGCTCTTGGTGATCGGCATCTTCTCGGGGATGATGCTCGGCTGGTTCACCACCACCGAGGCCGCCGCCATCGGCGCGCTCTTGACCGTGCTGATCGGCGCGGCGCGGCGGCTGCTGACGTTCGCGGCGCTGCGCGCCAGCGCCATCGACACGCTGCTGGGCATCGGCAGCCTGTTTGTCGTCGCGATGGCCGCGAATGCCTTTACCCGCTTCGTCGCCCTCACCGGCGTGACCGATGCGATCGGCGACTGGGTGGCGGCGCTGGGGCTCAGCGACATGCCGCTGCTGGCGCTGTTGGCGCTGCTGTTCCTGGCACTGGGCATGTTTCTGGAACCGATCGGCGCCATGCTGCTGGTGCTGCCGATCCTGCTGCCGATCCTCGACAGCGCGAACATCTCGTACCTGTGGTTCGGCATCTTCGTCGCCAAATTGCTGGAGATCGGCATGATCACGCCGCCCGTCGGGCTCAACGTCTTCGTCCTGCACGGGGTCGCGCACGGGCGCATCAAGCTCGAAGCGATCTTCAAGGGCGTGAGCTGGTTCATCCTGGCCGACCTGATCATCGTCATCCTCATGATCCTGACGCGGGAGCAATTGTTGTGGCTGATGAGCTGACCGTAGCCTGCCTGGGCGCCGGGTTGATCGGCGCCTCCTGGGCGGGGCTGTTTTCCGCCGCGGGACATGCGGTGCGCCTCTATGACCCCGCTCCTGGGGCTTTGGAGGCGGCCGCCGCGCGGGTGGCCCAGGTCCATGCCGACCTCATCGAGATCGGCGTGCTGACCGGGCGCATGCCGGGGGCGGTGACCTATGCCGCCAGCCTTGCCGAGGCGGTCACCGGCGCCGACCACGTGCAGGAGAACGCGCCCGAACGGCTCGACCTGAAGCGCGCGCTCTTTGCTGAGATCCGTCAGCACGCCCCCGAGGCGATCCTGGCCAGCTCGACCTCGACCTTTCCGCCCTCGGAGCTGTTCGAGGGGATCGCGGGCGCCGGGCGCGCGCTGGTCGTCCACCCGATGCTGCCGCCGCATCTGATGCCCATCGCCGAGATCGTCCCCGGCCCCGCCACCGATCCCGCCGCGGTCGAGGCCACGGCGGCGCTGATCCGCTCGACCGGGCACGAGGTCATCCGGCTCAAGCGCGAGACGCCCGGTTTCGTGCTGAACCGGCTGCAATTCGCGCTGCTGGCGGAATCCTACCAGCTCGTCGACCGCGGCATCTGCGACCCGGTGGAACTGGATCGCGCCGTGGTGCGGGGCCTCGGCTATCGCTGGGCCTGTATCGGGCCGCTGACCGCATCGCATCTGATGGGCGACGGCGGTTTTGCCGGCCAGCTGCGTGCCTATGGTCCGGCGGTCCGGCGCGTGATGAGCCAGCTCAATGTGACCGAGCCCTGGTCCGATGTGCTGGCCGACACGATCGACGCTCCGCTGCGCGCCGAAATCCCGCTCGATTCCATCCCCGCCGCACGGGATGCGCGCGACGCCAGGCTCAAGGCGCTGCGGCGCCTGCGGGCCGCCGACTGACCCTCTCCAACCGCCGAGGAATGCCCATGTCCAACCGCAGCGTCATCATCACCTGCGCGATCACCGGCTCGATGCACACGCCGTCGATGTCGCCGCATCTTCCGATCACCCCCGACCAGATCGCCGCCGAATCCGTCGCCGCGGCCGAGGCCGGGGCCTCGATCATCCACCTGCACGCCCGCGACCCCGAGACCGGTAAGCCCACCGGCGACCCCGACGTGTTCCGCCGCTTTCTGCCGCGCATCAAGCAGCAGAGCGACGCGATCATCAACATCTCGACCGGCGGCGCCCCGGGGATGACGCTGGATCAGCGGCTGGAAGCGGCCGAGGCCGCCAGCCCCGAGATGACCTCGCTCAACATGGGGTCGATCAACAACGGGCTCTTTGCCGCCGCCGAGCGCCCGCGCGACTGGCAATACGACTGGGAACTGCCCTTCCTGCAAGGCAGCAAGGACGGCGTCTTCAAGAACACCTTCGCCGATATCGAGCAGATCCTCGAACGGCTCGGCAAGGGCCACGGCACGCGCTTCGAGTTCGAGTGCTACGACGTCGGCCATCTCTACAACATCGCCTATTGCCTGGACCGCAAGCTCTATGAGCCACCGCTGTTCCTGCAATTCATCTTTGGCATCCTGGGCGGGATCGGGGCCGAGGCCGACCACCTTCTGCACATGCTGCGCACCGCCGAACGCCTGTTCGGCAAGGATTTCGAATGGTCGGTGCTGGCCGCCGGGCAGCATCAGATGAAGATGAGCACGCATAACGCGCTTCTGGGCGGCAATGTCCGCGTGGGCCTGGAGGATTCGCTCCGCATCGGCCCCGGGAAGCTGGCAACCTCGAATGCCGAGCAGGTCGCCAAGATCCGCCGCATTCTGGAGGAATTGTCGTTCAGCGTCGCTACCCCCGACGAGGCGCGTGCCCGTCTGGCCACCAAGGGCGGCGATAAGACGCTGATCTGACCTTGACCGGGCACAACAGCCCGCGCCGCCGCGGGTTCGTGGGTGTTGAACGTCTCGTCCGGGAATCGGACGACGACGGACGGATGGTTTGCAGCCTCCCGGTCTGCCGGTACGAGCGGATCGGGATGAGAAAGAACACAAGGCGCACGCTGTGGGTCCGCCATTGATCCATCGGTGGAGCGGGCGACGGACCTCGGTGAGCGGCCCGTGATCCGATTCATCGGCACAGCCCCGTAATCCCTTGTTCTTCGGCGTTTGTTGAGCGTCGTTGCCAGGCGATGTTCTCGGAGGTTCCGACGGCGCAAGCGGATTGGCAGAACCTGCGCAGCCTCCTCTGCTCCCCGCCGGGGACCTGGCGGAACGTCGTCTATGTCGACAGCGCAATCGAAATCTTCGCAGATCTTTGTGGGCGCGATGTCTTCCTTGGCCCGCCTAGTGGTGCCGAGTCGCGCACGAATGCGGCGATTACCGAGGCGGTGACCGGGCTTGTCGCGGGCGAGGACGGCAATCTCATGCGCATTGACTGGATCTCGGCGGAACAGGTCCTCGCCGACCGCCAGATGGATGTCTATTCGGTCCCGTCGAACGTGACGCCGTTGCATCCGCGGGCGTGTCGCTTTTACGTGGAAGCGGGTTGTGACGCGCTTGAATGCCGGCGCCCGCCGGAATTGCAATGAGCGAAACTGTTGTCTACGACGATGCGGCCCCCACACGCGATCGCAAAGTGTTTGACGAGAGCTTTCGCGGTCGTGATAGACTGGCACTGCGGCGAAACGGCCCTCTCGGGGCCTGTTCGTTCGTGCGGTCGCCGCCGTGACGGCGGTTGTTCTCGAATGGTGCGTGTCGTCGCGCGTGCTCAAGTCAGGCCGCGAACACGGCGCGTCGGTGGCAAGAATTGCGATCGATCCAAGATAGGTCGTCACACCATGCACGTCGGGCTTGGCAACTTACGGCGGGTGCGTGCCCCAGCAACCGGCGATAATTCCCAAACCTCCGCAGACCCCGCCGCGGAGGTTTCTACTGTCGAACGCGCAGCATCCGGACGGCGCGCAGAGCGCCAGATGCGCTTCCCATTCCCCCAAAGAGTTCAAAGCAGTGACTGCCCTTGGGTCGGTTCGGGTCAGTTCAGACATGCTCTCGTCGATGGTCTGGCGCAGGGCCTCCGCGGCCTCAGCATCGCCGCCGCCGCGATTCCCGGCGATCGGATCAAACGCCTATGCTGCGGTGAAGTCGCGGACGAAATCGCTGGCTGGACGGGCGCGGATGTCGGTGGGGCGGCCCACCTGTTCGATGCGTCCCATCGACATGATCACCACGAGATCGGCCAATGCCAGGGCTTCCTCCTGATCATGGGTCACGAAGACGGTGGTGAGGCCGGTTGCGTCGTGAATTTCGCGCAGACCCTGACGCAATTCCTTGCGCACCTTGGCGTCGAGCGCGCCAAAGGGTTCATCGAGCAACAGCATCCGCGGCTCGATCGCCAGCGCCCGGGCCAGTGCCACGCGCTGTCGCTGGCCGCCGGACAGCTGACTGGGATACCGCGCACCGATGTCGGGCAGCTGGATCAGGTCCAGCAGCCGCTTCACGCGGCGGCCGATCTCGGCCTCGGGCAGTCGCGCGCGGCGGGGGCGGGCGCGCAAGCCATAGGCCACGTTTTCAAAGACCGTCATATGCCGGAACAGCGCGTAATGCTGGAACACGAAGCCCGCGCGGCGCTCCTGCACGCTCAGGCCGGTCGCCTCGCGCGCGTCGAAGAGGACGCGCCCCGAACTGGGAAATTCGAGCCCGGCAAGGATACGCAAGAGCGTCGTCTTGCCCGAACCCGAGGGGCCGAGCAGGGCGATCAGCGCGCCCGATGGGATGGACAGAGAAACCGGGTGCAGGGCCCGCGCGGTGCCGAATTCCTTGGCGATTTCATCAATTTCGATATGCATGACAGATCCTTTCAGTGCCGCCGGGTGGCGGCGAGCAGATCGGCGTAACGCCATTCCAGCAGGGATTTTACGCCAAGGGTCACCAGCGCCAGTAGCGCGAGCGCAGCGGCGAGCGAGAAGGCCGCGACCGAGAGATATTCGTTGTAGAGCATCTCGATCATAATCGGCATGGTGGTGGTCTCGCCGCGGATCTTGCCCGAGATGACCGCGACCGCGCCGAATTCGCCCATCGCCCGCGCGTTGCACAAGAGGACGCCATAGAGCAGCGCCCAGCGGATGTTGGGCAGCGTCACGGTGCGAAACACGCGCCAGCCCGAGGCACCAAGGGTGAGCGCCGCCTCTTCTTCGGCCCGGCCTTGTTCCATCATCACCGGGATGAGTTCCCGCGCGATGAAGGGAAAGGTCACGAACAGCGTCGCCAGAACGATGCCGGGGAAGGCGAAAACGATCTTCAGGTCATGCGCGATGAGCCAGGCGCCGAGGCTGGAATTCGCGCCGAAGAGCAGCACCAGCGCCAGCCCGGCCACCACCGGCGAGACCGAGAAGGGCAGGTCGATCAGCGTGATCAGAAGGGCCTTGCCGCGGAAGTCGAATTTGCTGATCGCCCAGGCGGCGGCAACGCCAAAGAGGGCGTTCAGGGGGACGGTGATGGCGGCAACGATCAGCGTGAGCCGGATCGCGGCATGGGCGTCGGGCGAGGCCAGGCCTTCCAGCGACGCGCGCCAGCCCTGGGCCAGTGCCTCGGCGAAGACCGCGGCGAGCGGGGCGAAGAGCAGCACACCCGTCAACGCGACGACACAGCCGATCAATGCGAAACGAGCGGCGCGGGGTTCGGTGGTGACCTGCGGGGCGGACTTGCCGCTGCGCAGCTGCAACGCGGGGGCTGCGTCAGACATGGATTGCTCCGGCGAGGAATTGCGGAAAGATCAGGAATGGAAACCGCCCGGCGGGTGTGCTCATGCGCCTTTCGCGACGGGCGAAGAGCAGGGCGTCGACGAGCAGGGCGGCAGGGCCCGCCAGCAGGCCGACGGCGACACCCGCCAGCATCGAGCCGCTGACGAACCACAGGACAGAGCCGAGTGCCGCGCCGCCAAGGCCCAGCAGGCTGGCCAGGGCCAGGCCGCTGCCGGGCAGGGGGCGGTCTTCCAGAGGGGGGGCAAGGTCAGGCATGTCCGATCCTCCGACGGCTCCAGATCTGGAGTGCGTTGATGGCGAAAAGCATGGCGAACGAAATCGTCAACATGGCGAGGCCGATCGCCGTTGCCGCGTCATAGTTGTATTCCTCGAGCCGGATGACGATGAGCAGCGGCGCGATCTCGGTCTGGAAGGGCAAGTTGCCGGCGATGAAGATGACCGAACCGTATTCCCCCACCGACCGTGCCAGGGCCAATGCGAAGCCGGTGAGCAATGCGGGTGTCAGCATCGGCAGGACCACCCGGCGCAGCGTATAGCTGCGGCGCGCGCCCAGCGTGGCGCTGGCCTCCTCGACCTCGCGGTCGATTTCCTCGATCACCGGCTGGACCGTGCGCACGACGAAGGGCAAGCCGATGAACACCAGCGCCAGCCAGATCCCCACCTCGGTGTAGGCCACGCGCAGCCCCAGCGGGGCCAGCAGCTGCCCGAAGGCGCCGTTGGGCGCGTAGAGCGCCGTCAACGCGAGTCCCGCCACGGCGGTGGGCAGCGCGAAAGGCAGGTCGATGGCCGCGTCGATCAGCCGGCGGCCCCAGAAGCGGTAGCGCACCAGCACCCAGGCCAGCGCCAGGCCGAAAACCAGGTTGAAGAGCGAGGCCACCAGCGCCGCCCGAAAGGACAGCGCCAGCGCCGCGCGGATGCGCCGCGTGCCGACCATTTCCCACAACTCGACGGGACCGATCATCAGCCCGCGCCCCACCAGTGCGGCGATGGGCAGCAGGACCACGGCCGAGAGCATGGCCAGCGTGATTGCGAAACTCAGCCCAAACCCCGGCAGGGGAGAGGGCGTGCGCAGAATGCCCGCCCTCATCGCTTATTGCTCCTCGTAGATCTGATCGAAGACGCCGCCATCGCCAAAAAAGACCGGCTGCACCTCGGCCCATCCGCCGAAATCGTCGATCGACAGGCGTTCGACCTGGGGAAAGCGGGCGATGTCCTCGGGCGCAGCGGCAGAGACATCCCAGGCCCGGTAGAAATTGTGCAGCGCAAGCGCCTGCGCTTCGGGGCTATAGAGATGGTCGAGATAGGCCTCGGCAACCTCGCGCTGGGTGTCAGAGGTGATGTTGCCGTCCACCAGCGCAACCGGCGGTTCGGCCAGCATCGAGACCGAGGGCACGACAATGTCAAAGGCGCCCTCGCCCTGTTCGGCCAGGGCAAGGAAGGCCTCGTTCTCCCAGGCAAGCAGCACGTCGCCGATGCCACGTTGGGTGAAGGTGTTGGTGGCGCCGCGCGCGCCGGTGTCCAGCACCGGGACGTTGTGATAGAGCGCGCTCATATAGGCTCGCGCCTGCGCCTCGTCGCCATCGTATGCATGCAGCGCCCAGGCCCAGGCGGCCATGAAGTTCCAGCGCGCCCCGCCCGAGGTCTTGGGGTTGGGCGTGATGACGCTGACATCGTCGCGGATCAGGTCGTCCCAATCCCTGATGCCCAGCGGGTTGCCGTCGCGCACCAGGAACACGATGGTCGACGTATAGGGCGAGGAATTGTGCGGCAAACGGGCCTGCCAATCCTCGGGGATCAGCCCGGTGCGTTGAGCGATGGCGTCGATATCGGCCGAGAGTGCAAGCGTGACAACACTCGCGTCGAGCCCGTCGATCACGGCGCGCGCCTGTCCGCCCGAGCCGCCATGCGATTGTCGCAGGGTGACGGAGGCGTGGCCCTGCGCCACCCACCATGCCGCGAAGAGTTCGTTGTATTGGCGATAGAACTCGCGCGTCGGGTCGTAGGAGACGTTGAGAAGGTCGGTGCCATCCTGAGCATGAGCGACCTGCCAAGGGCCGAGGGTCAGGGCAAGGGTGCTGGCCACGATCAGCAGCTTGCCCTTGAGGCGGTCTGCCGAACGGCTCTGGCGGGATGCCTGATTCAGGGGGGCAAGGCGAGGGGTCGGGGGCATGACGTTCTCCTGTGCTGTATCCGGTCGGTTCTGGTGTCGGTCCGGCGGGACGGTGAATGCCGCTCATCCGGGAGGGCAACTGTCAGCGCCAGCCAACACCAAAATAACGACAGACTTAGTCGTGTTTTGCAAGAAGAAAATCACGCTTTATTTTGTCGTGATTTTGGGGATTTACGCTCCCTGCGTCGCGCCAGGCAGTGCGAATCGCTCCAGTGGGCGCGAGTCTTCCATGAGATCGGCGAGTGTGAGCGACTCGATCATCAGGATATAGGCCGAGTAGAAGGCACCGAAGACCGCCCGCACGCGGCACGTTTCTTCGTCTTTGCAATCCTCGCACCGCTGATAGGCCTTGCGCGACAGACAGGGGAGCGGCGCCATCGGGCCGTCGATCAGCCGGACGATCTCGGCCAGCGAGACGCGCCGCGGATCCTTGATCAACTCATAGCCGCCGTTGCGGCCCCGCCGGCTGCCGATCAGGCCTGCGCGCTTGAGGTCCAGCAGGATATGTTCGAGGAAGCGTTTCGGCGCGCCCGAACGCTCGGCGATCTCCTCGATGCGCAGCGCGTTGCCCTGACCAACCTTTTCATCGGCCAGGACCATCAGGGATTTGAGGGCGTACTTGGTCTTCTGTGTGATCATCTGCGCTCTTCGAGGTGGCAAAACCTGACTGACCTGACCGTGTTTATCAGGCGGCAAGGGGGTTGTGACCAGACTGCGCGTGCCTCTGGCCACTTTTTCGACCGATCCGGCGGTGGCAGGACGCGCAGGGCGAAGCGGCTTTGGACGGATGAGCAGAAGCGGCCGGCTTGCTTGCAGTGCGCCGCGGCGGGTGTTTCGGTGGCGCGGATTGCACGGCGCGTCACTGATTGTGGAAGGCGGCAGCCCTGCCCCGGGCAGCGCGCTGGCTGGTCAACGAGAACCTGACGCCAGCAAGGCAAAGACCGGTTCAGCGATCGCCGGATTGCAGAGCCCGATCAAAAAGCGGGCCTGTTGCGGCGGTTCGGATCCCGTCCGCCGTGCGCAGCAGGAAAAGGGCGTCGAGGTTCAGCGCGCGCGCTTGCGCGAGGCCTCTTTCCTCGCCCAGGACCATCAGCGCCGTGGCGAGGGCATCCGCCTCGGCGCAGGTGGGGGCGATCACGGTGACCGACGCCGGGGACTGCGCGAGCGGCGCGCCCCGATGGGGGTCCATCGTATGGGACAGGGTGCCACTGCCCACGCGGACCCAGTGACGATAATCGCCCGAGGTCGCGACCGCCGCGTCTTGAAGCGCCAGGATCGAATGCGGCGCGCGGCGGTCGCGATCGGGGGCTTCGACGGCGATGGTCCAGGCCTCGCCGTCGGGGCGCAGGCCCATCGCCCGCATCTCGCCGTCGATCCCGACCAGCGCCGCTGCGATGCCGTGAACGCTCAGCACGTCGGCCAGCCGGTCGGTGCCGTATCCCTTGGCGATCCCGTTCAGATCGACCGACACCGGCGCGTGCTTGCGGGCGGTTCCCGCCGCCGGGTCCAGCGTCAGGGCCTCCCAGGCGGGGATCCGCGGTTGGGCGAGGGCGGCGCGGATCGCGTCGGGGGTGGCGCCCTCGGGGCCATAGCCCCAGGCGCGCACGGCATCGCCCATCGTGATGTCAAACGCCCCGTCCGTGGCGCGGCCCACCGCCAGCCCCAGCCCCAGCACGGTCATCAACCGTGGCGGCAGCGGGACGGGCATGCCGACCGGCGCCGCGTTGAGGCGCATCAGGTCGCTGTCGGGCTTCCAGGTCGACATCTGGGCATCGACCTCGTTCACGGCGTCCTGCAGGGCCTGCCGGATCGGGGCCGGGTCGAAACCCGCGGGCGCATGGAACAGGGCGCTCCAGCGGGTGCCCATCGTCGGGCCGCTCAGCGCGTGACGGGTCAGGTCAATAGACGTCTTCGACATAGCGCCCTTCGGCTTTCAGGACGGCGGGGGGCAGGTCCAGCGGCGTCAGGATCTCGGTCAGGGCCTCTTGGACCCCCGCAGCCATGTCGCGCCCGCCGCAAACCATGATCCGCGCCCCGGCCATGACGGCATGCGCCAGGTCGGCGGCGTCGCGGCGCAGGGCGTCCTGCACATATTCCGGCCGCGCGCCGCGCGAGACGGCGGTCACCAGCCGGGACAACTGCCCTTGCTGCTGCCATGCCGCGATCTCGTCCCGATAGAGGAAGTCACTGTCAGGATGCCGCAGGCCGAAATACAGCCGCGCCGGGCGGTGCCGGTGGTTTGCCCGCAGGAACCCTGCAAGCGGTCCGATCCCGGTGCCGGCGCCGATCAGGATCAGCCCGTTGCGGGCGGGCCCGGCATGAAAGCCCGGGTTGGGCCGCAGGAAGGCGCGGATGCTGTCACCCGGTTCCAGCGCCGAGAGTTGCCCCGAGCACAGCCCGCCCGGCTGCTTGCGCACGACGATCTCGACAAAACCATCCGCCCGGGACGAGGCCAGCGAGTAGAAACGCGGCGACTCCGACCCCTCGGGCAGGATGCCGACGAGGTCGCCGGCCTGGAATCGGGCAAAGCACTGGCCGGTCAGCCGCTGCCACAGGCTCACGGGTGGCAGGGCGAACCGCAGGATGGTGGTCGGGGCCTGGACCTCGGCGCCGTAGTCGCGGCGCGACACCAGGGTCAGCATGCGCAGGCGCGGTCGCTGCGGCTGGTGCGTCAGTTCCAGCGGCAGGCCGAGCGCCGCGCCCAGATCGCGCCCCCAACGGGTGAAATCCTGCGGCGACTGGCGGTCCACGGTGCCCATCGGCAGCAACGTTTCCCAGCCCTTGGCCCGCGCATGGGCCTCGATCCGCCGGGCAAAGCCGCAGAAATCCGCGAAACCGCGATCACCGAACCCCAGAACCGCCAGCTTTGCCTCGGGTGCGGTGGGCAGCGCGTCGAGCCGTGCGAGGAAACTCCGGGCCGCAGTCGGGGCGGCACCGTCGCCATAGGTCGCGGCCAGCAGATAGACCTGGCGTGCCTGGGGGAAACGGTCGGGATCAAAGGCCGACATCGGTGCAAGATGGACGCGCGCGCCGTGTTCGGTGAGCGCCCGGTGCAGGCTGGCGGCAAAGCCCCAGGTGCTGCCGTTCTCCGAGCCGACGAGGATCACGCTGTCCGCCTTGCCCGCGGCGATGTTGCCCTTGACCCGCGGCCGCCCGCGGGCCGCCGCCAGCCAGTTCAGCACGCCGGTGAGGCCCAGCACCGGGACGCTCAGCGCGGCGAGGCCCAGCAGCAGGCCCAGCCAGGCGGCGCCCTGTCCGGTGTGCAGCATCTCGATTACGGCCGAAAGGCGCTCGCCGGAGCCGAGATCGACCCAGGCGACCAGCGCGCCGGTGCCCTGGTCGACATAGCCGTTGCCCGTGGTGGTGGTCAGGGCATAGGCGTCGGTCGCGTCGCCGGGATAGGGGAAGGTGAGGCTGCGCAGCGCGGACAGCGGCAGGTCGGCCAGCGCCGGCATCGCGGCAGGCGACAGGCCGGTCAGGCCGCTGACATCGGCGGGCAGATCCGCCTCGGACGCGGTGATGTGCACCAGATCAAAGGTCTGGGCCGACATCGCGAGCCCGGTCAGCGAGGACAGCAGCAGACCGATCACGGCCACGCGCGCGATCTCGGTATGCAGCCGTCCGGCCAGCGGGCCGCGCAGAGGCGCGAACCACAACCGCCAGCCGCCCGTCCGGCGCGCCACCAGAAAGGCGCCGCTGATTGCCAGAAGCAGCATCAGCCCTGCGCCGGCCGCGACACCCAGCCGCCCGGCATCGTCAAGGAACAGCGAGCGATGCAGGTCACGCAACCAGCGATAGGTCGTATTGGTATCCGTCGGTGCCAGATCCTGCCCGGTGTCCGGGTCGACCACGGCCGCGCCCGGTGTTCCGTCTTCGAACCACCAGGCGGTTACGGTGCCCGAGGCCGAGCGGCGGATCTGTTCGACGCCGGGATGCTCGGTCGCCACCCGTGCGGCCAGCGCACCCACACTGAGGTTGGCCTCGGCGCGCGGGGCCTGCAGCGTTTCGAGGGCCGGGAACAGGGACAGCGTCGCGCCGCTGAGCGCGATCACCGTGACGAAGATCGCGGCCAGAAGGCCTGGCCAGCGATGCAGGAGCCGCAGCATGCCCCGGCCCCCCGATCAGAACGCGTAACCGAACGACGCGATATAGCGACCGCCCGAAACCGGGGTGGCCGCGCCGGCGGTGGTCAGCGGCACGGCGATCTCGTCGGGAGAATCGCGCATGTCCTCGACGGCCGCGTCGATATGCAGCGTATAGCCGGCATCGAACAGCGCATCGGCCAGGTCAAAGGTGATTTCCAGCGTGCGGCCGGCGCCGACGCTGGCCCCCGTGATGCCGTTGATCTGCGCGAGATCCCCGCCGGTCGCGGCATACCAGCCTTGCAGGTGCGTGTAATACCGCGAGCGCGTCCCCGCCATCCACAGCGAGCCGGCATAGGCCCCGGACGGGTCGGTGACGTAGATGGCAAGATAGGCGCCATCGCCGCCATAGCGGTTCATCTGGGTGGTCAAAGTGACAGAGCGGGCCTGTGCAAGGCCGGGCGCGGTCAGGGCGGTTGTCAGGGCCAGAGCGGCAAGAAGGGATTTCATCGGGAGTCCTCGGGAAGGTCGATCGAAAGAGGATAGTGGTATTCTAACGCGCCAGGTCGCTATTCCCAGCGCGATAGAATGTCAGAATCAATTTACCTGCACGCGCGGAGGGGTGCCGTTGCCAAACAGGCCATTGGCCGGCGGCGCGACGGTGCCCACAGGCGCCGCGGCCGGGCCACGGTGATCGTCGTCATCATCATCATCGTCGTCGTGGTGGCGGCGCCTCTCGCCATAGCGATGCTCGTCATGGTCGTCGTCATCGAAAAAGCTGAACCAATGCGCCACGCGCTCGCGCAGGGTGAGGTGCTCGCCGCTGCTGGCGAGGGCGGGCAGTGCCAGCACAGCCGTCAGCGCGGTCGAGGCAACAAGAAGGGCGAGGGTCTTTTTCATGGGGTGTCCTTTCCTGATTCTGTCGCCGTTGTGCCGCACGGGGCTGATCGCTTCCTGACGAGTCGCGGAAATGTGCTTCAGGCTGGCGTCAGCTTTGCGATGGGGTGCCCCGGTCCAAAGGGGCGAAAATCAGGGCGCCCCGGCGGTGCGGGCCGGGGCGCGACGGGATCGTCGGGACAGGGCGATCCCGTGTTCGGGGTCTTGGCGGCCGGCCGTGCGGGTCCGGGGCCTGTCAATCGTGGTCGCTGTGCCGGCCCGGGAAATATCGCGAGGCATCGGCCCCGTGGCCGAACCGGACCTCGAGATTGCGGACCTCCAGCGTCGCCGGGTCGAGCTGCAACGCGACACGGTTGCCCTCGGCATCGCGGCCCCGCAGCTCATAGCAGCCGTCGTCGATACGCAGCCGGTCGACGGTGATGCCCAGGGTCGCGACATGGGCCACGGCGGCCTCGCGCGGCTGCCAGTCGGACATCGGGCTTGTGCAATCGACATCGGCCAGTGCGGTGCCCGCCACCATCAGGCCGCTGGAAAGGGTCAGGATCAGCACGAGAGGTTTCATCGACAGCTCCGCTTCTGGGTTGCATGGATATGCCTATCTTACCTGACAGCAGCCTGAAGCGCCCTGCGACAGAGGTTCAGTTTCGCGTCAGCGGAAAGAAGCATAGACTGAAATTGGCCAGAGCGGACGGACCCATGCGCATTCTGCTGATCGAAGATGACACTGTGCTGGGCGCCGCCCTGCGCGACCAGTTGGCGGCCGACAGCCACTCGGTGGACTGGGTGACGCGGCTCGATGCGGCCGGGGATGCGATGGCCACTGCGGCGCATGACCTGCTGCTTCTGGATCTGATGCTGCCGGACGGGCGCGGCATCGTGTTCCTGAAGCAGCTGCGCGCGCGGGGCAGTGTGGTGCCGGTGATCATCCTGACCGCGCTCGACCAGGTGTCCGACCGCATCGAGGGGCTGAACGCCGGCGCCGACGACTATCTGGTAAAGCCCTTTGATCTGGGCGAGTTGTCGGCGCGCATCGGTTCCGTTGCTCGGCGTTACAGCGGCAATCCGAATCCGATCCTGACGCATGGCGAGCTGGCCATCGACCTGGCCGCCCGCAGCGTCCTGCGCGCCGGCAAGCCGGTGTCGCTGACCGCGCGGGAATGGGCCTTGTTCGAGGCCTTCCTGGCGCGTCCGGGGCAGCTGTTGTCGAAATCGCAGCTCGAGGACACGCTCTATGCCTTTGACGACGAGGTCGAGAGCAACACGATCGAGGTCCATGTCAGCCGCCTGCGCAAAAAGCTGGGCGCAGGGATCATCGTCACCGAACGCGGACTGGGTTACCGGCTGGGCGCAGCATGAGGCGGACCGCCGGCCTGCAGCTGCGCCTTGCGCTGGGCTTGGGGCTGGCGCTGACGCTGGTGTGGCTCGGCGCGGCGATCCTGACCGCGGTGAGCCTGCGCCACGAAATGGAAGGGGTGTTCGATTCGTCGCTGGAAGAGACGGCACAGCGCCTCCTGCCCCTCGCGGTGCTCGAAATCACCAACCGCGACGAAGAGGAAGCCGGCGACCAGCACCTTGCACCGTTCAGGGATCACCCTGAGCTTTTTACCTATATTGTTCGTGATGCCGGGGGTGGGGTGCTCATGCGCTCGCATGCTGCCGAACCCGATCTGTTCCCGGCCTGGGACGGTCCGGGGTTCAGCCGCGATGACACCTATCGTTTTTATTCCGAGGATTCGGTGCAGGGGTCGATCCGCCTGACGGTGGCGGAACCCCTCGCGCACCGGGAACAGATCGTCGGGGAAATCCTGATGCGGCAGATCCTGCCACTGGCGCTGATGATCCCGCTGACCCTGGCCATCGTCGGCCTCTCGGTCGGGCTGGGCCTGTCCGGGCTGCGCCGGTTTCGCGCCCGGCTTGCCACCCGTGACGCCCGCGATCTGTCGCCGGTGCCGACCGAGGGGCTGCCGGCCGAACTGCGGCCCTTTGCCGAGACGCTGAACCATCTGCTCGCCCGCCTGTCTGGCGCCTTCGAGGCCGAGCGCAGCTTTGCCGCCAATGCGGCGCATGAATTGCGGACCCCGCTCGCCGGGGCGATCGCCCAGATCCAGCGCCTCAGACAGGAGACGACCGAGCCTGCGGTCATCGCCCGCGCCACGGCCATCGAGGAGACGCTGAAGCGCCTGACGCGCCTGGCCGAGCGTCTGTTGCAACTCGCACGGGCCGAGGGTGGCAAGCTGCGCGCCGATCATCCCGCCGACCTGCGTCCCATCGCCCGGCTTCTGGTCGATGACCTTGGCCGGAACCAGCCCGGGCGGCTGCAGCTCTGGCTGCCGGATGCGCCGGTCCTGTCGTCCCTCGACCCCGACGCCTTTGGCATCGTCCTGCGCAACCTGATCGAAAACGCGTTGCGCCACGGCACCCCGGCTGCGCCCATCGCCGTCAGCCTCACCGAGGCCGCGGTGTTGACGGTCAGCAATGCCGGCCCCGTCGTTCCGCCTGACGTTCTGGCGCGGCTTACGGATCGTTTCGCCCGGGCGTCCTCGGGGGATGGCAGCGGGCTGGGCCTCGCCATCGTCGCGGCAATCGCCGGACGGATCGGCGCGTCGCTGGATCTTGCCTCGCCACGGCCGGGTCAGCCGGACGGATTTTCGGCGCAGATCGACCTTTCTGCCCTGTCCTGAGCCGGCGCGTCCAGACGTGGCGGGCGAGGTTTCGCGCTCTGGACGGCCGGATCGCGGACCTGGGCCGGGCGGGATGACGACGACCCGTCATTCCGGCCTCCGCCGCTACCGGCTGAACGCTCAGCCTTTCACGCGGTCGGGCAATCCCGACAGGTGCGCGCGCAGGGTGCCAAAGGCCAGCTTGCCGGTCTCGGTGCGGGGCAACTGGTCCAGAACCGCGATCCGGCGGGGCAGCTTGTAGGCGGCGAGGCGCTGCCGGGCCCAGTCGCGCAGGGCCTCCAGTTCAGGGGCGTCGTCGCTGACGATCACCGCGCAGACCGCTTCACCGAACTCCGGGTCGGGCACCCCCAGGACCGCGACCTCGCGAATCTGCGGATGCGAAGCAAGGGCAGCCTCGACCTCGGATGGGGTGACTTTGAGGCCGCCGGTGATGATCATCGTGTCCATGCGGGCCACAAAGCGGAAATAGTCACCGGGCAGGCGACGCACCAGATCACCGGAATGCACCAGATCGCCCTGCACCACGCGGGCCGTCAGGTCCGGATCCTGCGCATAGTCGTGGATCAGCGCGATCCGGCGTTCGACCACCAGTTCGCCGGTTTCGCCCTCGGCCACGTCGCGCCCCTCGGCATCGACGATATGCACGCCCTGCCCGGGATAGATCCGGGCGCTGGCGTCAAAGCCCGCGTCGATCCTGTCGGGGCCCAGCGTGCCGATCAGCCCGCATTCGGTGCTGGCATAGGTCTGCATCAACCGGCCCGGAAAGAACTGGCGGCATCGGTCCAGAAGGCCGGGATCCATCGGCATCGACCCGAAGTGGATCCGCCGCAGCCCTGGAAAGCGGCGGGCGCTACGGTCCAGCGCCTCGGCCACGCGGAACAACATCGTCGGGATCCAATGGGTCAGCGTGGCGCCACTGCGGTCGAGGTGTTCGAACACCCGCTCGGCCACGAAGGGGCCGGCGGGCATGGCGGCGACCCGGGCGCCGGCAGCCATCGAGGTGCCGAGAACCGCGATCAGCCCGCCACCGTGGAAAAGCGGCAGCAGCAGCTGAAAGATGTCGTCGCCACACACCTCGGTTGCGTGCCTCTGGGCCGCGATGTGATAGGCATAGCGGTCGCGCCGGATGCGCACGCATTTCGGCTGGCCGCTGCTGCCGGACGAACTGATGATCAGTCCGATGGCGTCGGCCGGGATCCGGGGCAAGGCGGCGGGCGGGCCCTCTGGTGCGGGCAGATCGACGGTGGGCCCCAGCACCGGAGGATGCGGGATAGCCGGGCGCAGCAGGGCGAACGCAACCCCCTCGGGCAGGGCGCAGGGTGCCTCGCTGAGCAAAAGCGCCGCGCCTGTGGTCCGAAGCAGCCGCGCGCGCTCGGGTTCGGTCAGGCGCGGGTTCATCGGCAAATGCGCGAACCCGGCGTATTGTGCCGCCAGGAAGGCCAGCAGATGACTGGCCGGGCAGGACGACTGCAGCCCGACCGGGGTGCCAAAAGGTGCATCCGGCAGGCACGCCCGCAGCCGCTGCGCCAGATCGCGCGCATCGCGGTCCAGCGTGCCATAGCTCAGTGAGAAATCTCCGAGTTCGAAGGCGATACGGTCCGGCGTGTCCCGCAACCGCGCATCGAAATCGGGGCCAAAGAGATGACTCATGGCATGCGTTCGGGGCTGCCAGGGGCGCCCTTCCTCCTCCTGTTGCAACGCGGAGCCTATCGCCTGACCGGGCTTCGACCAAGCCCCCGCACTTTCAGACGCCGCGTCATCGCGCCTCGGCCGCGACCGGGTTCGACAGGATGCCGATGCCGCTGACCTCGACCTCGCACAGATCGCCATCGCGCATCCAGAGCGGCGGGTTGCGCCGTGCGCTCCAGCCGGGCCTCGCCGGGTTTCAGCCAAGGGGCCAGCAGCGCCCAGACCCGGTCGGGCGAGGCCATGACGGTGCTGTCCTCACCCGGCAGAACGGTAATTTCCCAGCGCCGCCGCAGGCCGGGACCCGGCGAATAGGTTGCCGGGCGCTCGGGCGTGCAGAACTGCACGGTGTGCCGGCCCAGGTCGGGCTTGTCGCGGGTCAATTCGACATCCACCACCAGCCAGCGTTCGTGAAAGCCCAGATCCTCCATCGGGGTGTCGATGAACCGCCGCACGGTCGAGCGCGCGCCATCCGCACCGACGACATAGCGCGCCTTCGCGTGGCGCACCCGGCCGATGGCCATGTCCTCATAGCGCAGCGCCACATGGTCCGGCTGCTCCTCGAACAGGAAGGCCTCGCAGCGGGTCTTCAGCGTGACAGTGTCCAGCGCGCCCAGCGTATCGCGCAGGATCGCATCCAGATCGGGCTGGTGAAAACGGTAACTGGCACGCCAGCCCTGGGGGCCGGTGTCCTGCGGACGCGGCCAGTCCAGCAGGGTGTCCCCGGTGGCATCGACAAAGCGCATGCCCGGGTGCGTGGTGGTCAGCGGCAGGATTTTTTCGGCCACGCCGATCCACTGTAGGGCGCGCATCACCTCGCCGTCGAAATGCACGGCCCGGGGGAGGGTGCAGGCGCCGGATTCGCGGTCGAGGACCAGCACCGTCAGGCCCTGGCGGGCCAGCAGGTGGGCGAGGATCGCGCCGGTGGGCCCGCAGCCGATCACGGCCACGTCATACAAGGGGTTGGGCATCGGTCAGCCCTGCCGGTTGGTCAGTGTGTCGAACAGCCAGGGGCAGTCCGGCACCGGCGGGGCGCGCCGGCCCCTGCGGGCGGTGTCCAGGCGCATTTCGCGCATCTTTGCGCGCGGCTCTTCGGGCAGATACAGGCGCTCGTGCCCCCAGAAACTGGGCCCGTCATGCGTTTCATGCGGAACCCAGCTGTCGGGGTCAATCACCCGCCCGCCCCAGCCGCTCTCCACGAAGAACCCCGACGGGGTCTTGGCATAGAACGAGGTCATGTAGTCGTTGGTGTGGCGGCCCAGGGTATAGGCGATGCGTTCCATGTCCTGGCAGGCGATGTCATAGCCCTGGCCGACATCGTCGAGGTGCAGATACTCGACCATGAAGTGGTGGAACCCCGCGCCACCCGAACCGACCATCGCAAAGCTGTGGTGCCGTCCGTTGATGTGGAAGAAATACAGCCCGTAGGGTTCAAGCCCGAAGTCGGACACGCGAAACCCCAGCAGGTCGCGGTAAAACGGCAGCATCACGTCGATGTCGCGGACATGCAGAACGGCGTGGCCCATCCCCAGTGCGCCGGTCTTGAACCCCTCGATCGGCCGGCCGGGCACGAAGGGATCGCCGGATGAAAACGGCGCATGGACGAGTTCGATGCGATTGCCCATAGGATCGGTGAACCAGATGAGGTCACCGACAAAGCGGCGGTCGGCGAGGCTGGCGGTTCCGGCCTGCACCGCAACGCCGGCGGCGTCGAGCCGGGCGGCGAAGCGTTGCAGATCCTCGGCCTGTTCAACCTCGAAGCCGATATAGGCCAGCGTGTCACCGGGCTCGTCGCTGACCAGCAGGCGCTGCATGCGGTCATCCATGCGAAAGGCCATCGCCCGCCCGGCCCGGTCGATGGGCTGCATGCCCAGGATTCCGCTGGCAAAGGCCGTCCAATCATCCAGTTGGTTGGATCTGAGTCCGAGATAGGCCAGGGCACTGATCGCCATTTCACATCCTCCCCTGCGGTCATGTCTGAGATTATATGCCTGTGAAAAAAGGAAAAGAACGAAATTTTCGAGAATGTCCATGCAGTGGACATGGGGTGTTTGGCGGGCCCTCCTCCGCGTCATCCGCTTGGATTTTCAACCAACCAGTTGATTTGGTGATTTGGGTGCTCTATCCATGACCCAGCGTGAGGCGGGAAAGGGCGAATCGGCCCGGGCCAGGCAAGACCCTCGCGCCGCATGGTTTCTGGGAGGATCACATCATGACCATCGCCACGACTTTCCGCCTCGGGCTGCTGGCCGCAGCGACCACACTGGGCTGCACCGCCGCCTCGGCCGAGACGATCTCGCTCCGCGTTTCGACGGGCTTCCCCGCGGTTCACGACACGACGACGCAGATCGTCATGCCGTGGATCGAAGAACTGTCTGCCCGCAGCGGCGTTGACATCGAAACCACGCTTTTTGCGGCCGGTTCGTCGCTGGGTGCGCTCGATCGTCAGCTCGACCAGCTGCAGCGTGGCCTTGTCGATGTCGCCGTGGGCCTCGCGGTGGTGCCGCGCGGTCGGATGCCGCGCCTCGGGCTGATCGACCTGCCGTTCCTGGGCGCCGACAGCCGCGAGATCAACATGGCGACCAGCGGCATGCTGGGCACGGAATTCGCGCCTGACCTCGAAGGCATGGAGGTGGTGAACGTCTTTATCGACTGTTCGGTGCTGCACACCGTCGACCGCCCGATCCACGGGATCGCGGACATCCGCGGCCTGCGTCTGCGCGTGCCTTCGGCAATGGGCGCTGCGATGGTTGCTGCCGTCGGCGGTATCCCCGTTGCCATGCCGCAATCCGAGATTTACGAGAGCCTGCAGCGCAACGTGATCGACGGCGCCATCACGCCCTGGGATGTGATCAACTCGCTGAACCTGGGCGAAGTGCTGCACCATCACACTGACAACGTGCTGTTCTGCGGCCAGCTCTGGTTCGGTTTCAACGAACGCACCTATCAGAATTTCCCCGAAGCCCTGCGCGCCGCCTTTGACGAGCTGCGTGGCGACTATGCGGTGAACCTGGCGCAGGGCGTCTATGAGGCGTCGCGCGTCGCCGCCCATGAAACGATCGCCGCCAACGGCGATGAAATCACCCATATTTCGGACGAAGACATGGCCGAGTGGGCGACGCTGGTGCAGCCCGACATCGAGACTTTCCTCAACGATACCGAGGCCAGCGTCAGCGATATCCGGGCGATCTATGACACGTTGCGCGCGCGGATCGCGGCACAGGCGCGGTAACCGTCCCTCCTCAGCCCGGACCCAGCCGGGGTCCGGGCGCAACAGATCTGCCCAACTGGAGTTTTCATCGTGGGATATTTGGATTCCTATCGCTCGCCCTGGATGACGGACGAGCTGGAGATGCTCGCCCAGACCGCGCGCCGCTTTTTCGAGGAGCATGTAACCCCGCGCGATGCCGAGTTTCGCAAGAACCACGAAATCGACCGCGCCGTCTGGCGCAGGGCCGGTGAACTGGGTCTGGTGGGCATGTCGATCCCCGAGGAACTGGGCGGCCACGGCGGCACCTTCGCGCACGAGGCGGTGGTGGTGCAGGAGCAGGCGTATCAGTGCAACACCAGCTTCGGTTTTGTGCCCGGCGCGCTGAATGCGCCCGCGGTGTTCACGCAGATCGCCTCGCCCGAGCAGTCCCGGGAATGGACGCCCAAGATCGTCGCCGGGGAGTGCATCACCGCCTTTGCGCTGACCGAGCCGGGTATGGGCTCGGACATGAAGGCGCTGCGCACCCGGGCGGTGCGGCATGGCGACAAATACGTCATCAACGGCGCCAAGACCTTCATCACCCACGGCAAGCAGGCCGATCTGTGCATGCTGGCGGCGCGCACCTCGGACGAGCCGCGCGAAGGGATCTCGCTGTTTCTGGTGGACACCAAGAATTCGCCGGGCTTCCAGGTTCAGAAAGTGCTGGAAAAGATCGGGCAGAACGGTCTCGATACCTGCGAGATCTTCCTCGATAACCTCGAAGTGCCGGTCGAGAACCTCGCTGGCGGGCGTGAAGGGAACGGATTCAGCAAGCTGAACGACGTGTTCCGGTCCGAGCGGCTGTCGATCGCGGTATCGGCCATCGCCTCGGCCGAACGGGCCATCGAACTGGCGGTGCAGCATTCGCGCGACCGCCAGATGTTCGGCCAGACCCTGTGGGATTTCCAGAACACGCGGATGAAACTGGCGGAGTGCGCCTCGGAGGCGCGCGCCGGCCGGATGATGGTCGATGCGCTGATTATGAAAGAGCTGGAGGGCACGCTGACCATGCAGGAGGCCGCGATGGCCAAATACTGGTGCAGCGAGAAGCAGTGCGAAATCATCGACACCTGCCTGCAGCTGTTCGGTGGCTATGGCTACATGGCCGAATATCCCATTGCGCAACTCTACATGGACGCCCGTATTCAGAAGATTTACGGTGGCGCGAACGAAGTGATGAAGGAACTGGTGGCGCGCGGTCTGTGACCGCAAACCACCTCACCGGGTGCCTCCATCGGCACCCGGTCAGGCGGAGGCACGATGGAACAGACCGGCAGGCAAGAGGTTGGCGCGCGCCCGATCGACCAGGGCCCGGGCGACAAGCACGACGAGATCCTGCTCGCCGCGGCCCAGTGTTTCTCGCGCAAGGGCTTCGACGCCTGCTCGCTCGACGACATCGCCAGGATCGTCGGTCTGCACAAGGCCTCGCTGTATCATTACGTCAACAGCAAGCAGGACATCCTGTATCAGTGCCTTGAACGGTCGTTTGGCGACATCGGTCCGGCCGAAGAGTATCTGCGCGACGAATCCGTGCCGGTTATGGACCGGATCCGGGTGTTCTTTCGGGCGCTGGGCAAGGCGCAGAGCAGCCCCTATGGCCGGTCGCTGATCGCCGTGGGCGCGCAGGGGCTGGGGCACGATCCCGGCAGCCGCATCCGCACCTTCCGGCGGCGGCTGGACTATTCCTTTCGCGCGGTCCTCGAGGAAGGGATCGACTTGGGCGAGATCCGCCCGTGCCGGGTTCCGGTGGTCAGCGCGATGATCTTTGGCGCCTTCAACTGGATCGGCACCTGGCACAATCCCGACGGCAAGCTGCCGCTGGATCGGGTGATCGACGACTTTCTGTCGATCGTGGCCGATGGGTTGGGCAGCGATCCCGCACATTGGCTGAGCGATGGTGGCAAGGCGTCGACGGCGGCCGGGCGCGGCCTGTCGGTCCCCGAGGAAGCCAGCATCGACCCCGCTGATAAGCGATACATGATTCTGCGCTCGGCGGCCGATGTCTTTGCCGAGCGGGGCTATGAGGGCACCTCGCTGAAGGACATCGCCGCGCGCGTGAACCTGCACAAGGCCTCGCTCTATCATTACATGTCGGGCAAGAGCGACCTGCTGGTGCAATGCCTCGAAACGTCGTTTGCCAACCTGCGCGAGGTGGCCGAGGTGGCCGAATGCGCGGATGTCGCACCGCTCGACCGTCTGGCGTTCTTTTTCCGGCATCTGGTGGCCGCCCAGTGCAGCGATTTCGGCCGCTGCGTGAACCTGATCCGCCCCGAAGTCCTGCCCGAGGTCGATGCGCAGCGGGTGATCAGCTTCAAGCAGAAGCTGGACCGGATCGTGCGCGACTTGCTGCGGCAGGCGATGGAGCGCGGCGAGATGCGGCAGATGCACACCACGACCGCCGCCGCCTTTCTGTTCGGGGCGTCGAACTGGGTGCCGCACTGGCACCGCCCCGACCGCGATCCGCCGCTGGACGTGATTTCGGATTCCTTCTTGCGGCTGTTCCTGGCGGGGCTTGTGGCCCGCAATCCGCAGGGGCGCTGACACCCCCACCCGCAACCGGTCCCGGCCGCCGAGATGCAGGAAAGGCCTGTCTCGGCCCGGAACTCAAACAAACGTATGGATGATTTTGGGAGGACACCATGAGTCACACCGATTGGCACGAAAAGGGCTGGACCGGCCAATGGGCGGCGCTGAAGGGCGGCAGCATTGCGGTGCAGGAACCGGCAACCGGCGACGAGCTGGCCCGCGTGGGACTGGCGAACGCCGAGGACGTCCGCGACGCTGCGGCCCGGGCCAAGGCGGCGCAGCCCGGCTGGGCGGCGATGCCGTTCCTCGATCGCGCCGCGATCTTTCGCAGGGCTGCCGCGATCCTCGAGCGCCGGACCGAGGAAATTGCCGGCTGGGTGGTGCGCGAGACCGGGTCGATCATGCCCAAGGCGATGTTCGAGGTGACCTCGGCCGCCAAGCACCTGCATGAGGCTGCAGCGACGCTGACCCAGCCAAAAGGGCTGCTGCTGCCCGCCGATGGCGGCATGCTGTCGATTGCCCGGCGCATCCCGCATGGCGTGGTCGGGATCATCACGCCGTTCAACTTTCCCTTCCTGCTGACCAGCCGTTCGCTGGCCCCGGCGCTGGCCTGCGGCAATGCCGTGGTGCTGAAGCCCGACGCGCGGACGCCGGTCTGCGGCGGCCTGATCTGGGCTCAGATCTATGCCGAGGCCGGTCTGCCCGCCGGTGTCTTCAACGTCCTGCCGGGCGAGGCCGAGGCCGGTGAGGCGCTGGTGACGGACCCTGACGTTGCGATGATCTCGTTCACCGGATCGACCGCCGTGGGGCGCCGGGTCGGCGAACTGGCCGGCCGGAACCTGAAGAAGGTGGCGCTGGAGCTGGGCGGGAAGAACGCGCTGATCATTCTCGACGACGCGGATATGGATCGCGCGGTGTCGAACGGGGCCTGGGCCTCGTGGCTGCATCAGGGCCAGATCTGCATGAGCGCCGGCCGTCATCTGGTGCAGGACAGCGTGGCGGATGCCTATGTCGCGCGGATGGCCGACAAGGCGCGTGCGCTGCCGGTCGGCAACCCGGCGACCGAGCAGGTCGCACTGGGGCCGGTGATCACCGATGCACAGGCACAGCGGGTCAACCGCATCCTGCGCGAGACGCTGGACATGGGCGCGACGTTGGTTGCGGGCGGGCCGTCGAACGGACGTTTCTTTCCGGCCACGGTGCTGGACAATGTCACCCCCGACATGCCCGCCTTCCGCGAGGAGATCTTTGGCCCGATCGTGTCGATCACCCGTTTCAGGACAGATGCCGAGGCCGTCGCCCTGGCCAATGATACCGAATACGGGTTGTCGGCAGGGATCCTCACCGCCTCGATGAACCGCGGTAAAGCGATTGCCGAGCAGCTGCGCGTGGGCCTGGCGCATGTCAACGACCAGACGGTCAACGACGACGGCTTCATGCCGATGGGCGGCCAGGGGGCCTCGGGCAACGGGTCGCGGCATGGTGGCCCGGCGAACCTGGACGAATTCAGCCAGTGGCAATGGCTGACCCTCAAGGACGAGGCGCCGATGTATCCGCTGTAAGCGGCGCTCAGAGATCCAGCGCGGCCTCGAGTTCCTGCACGAGGCCGCGCAAGGGGGCTTCCGCGAGCATCCGCGCCTGTGCCAGGCTCAGGGCGCTGCGGATCCAGATCATCGACACGCAACCGATCAGCGCCCCGCCCCGCCGCACCGGCAGGGCGAAACTGGCGGTCATCGGGCGAAACTCGCCGGCGTCGCGCACCGCCAGCCCGTCGCACTCGGCCACCCGTCGGTGCATCGCCTCCAGATAGCTGTCGGTGAGGAACGGAGCATCGTCGGGGACGGCGCTGTCGCGTAGGGCGGCGAGGATTTCGACCCGCTCGGCTGCGGGGCAATGGGCCAGATAACAGCGCCCGGCCGAGCTGCGCAGGATCGGCAGGCGGGAACCGGCCATGCCGCGGTCGACCGACAGCGGGCTTTGCGCATGCGTCGTTTCCAGGATCACCATGCTGTCCCCGTCCCGCACGCTGACATCGAGCGGCCAGACCAGCCGTGCGGCATAGTGCGCGAACAGCGGCACGGCGGCCTGCGCCAAGGCGGCCTCGTCAGTGGCGCCGGCGCTGAGCGTGGCGGCCAGCCGGGTCACCCGCACGATGCCGGTGCCGGCCGAGACCGAGACATACCCCGCGGCCTGGAGCGTCTGCACAAGGCGATAGACGGTGGGCCGGGTCAGCGCCGCCAGTTGCGCGATCTCGGCGATCCGCGCACCGCCGGAAATGCTGATGACGCGCAGCACATCCAGCCCCCGCGTCAGCGCCCGAACGGATCCCTCTGACGGCTCCATCGTCGCGGCCTAACCCAGTGCGGCGATCTCGGCCACCCGTTCGGCGTTGTCGCGCGCGCGGCGGCCGTCGGCCATGAACAAGTTGTTTTCGAACCCGACCCGCGCCTTGCCGCCCGCGCGCCGTGCCGCGGCGAGGCAGGCGGTTTCGGTCGGGCCAAAGGCGCAGACGGCCCAGTCGGTTCCGGCCTCGTGGCGCTTGGTGAGGGCGTCGAGCGCGACAAGGAAGGGCGCCAGCATCGCGGGGGTCGAGCGTTGCCCCTCGGTATAGCGGCCGAGGACGAACAGCAGCTGCAGCGGCGTGTCGGGCAGGGTGCCGCTGGCCAGTTCCCGCGCGAGCCAGTCGACCTGTCCCGCATCATAGAGGATGTGCTGAACCGCAACGCCCGCTTCGGCCAGGGCGTGATAGCTGCGCCGCGCCGCGGCCCGGTCGCCGTCTGCCAGCATCTCGGCCAGCGCGATCGAGACCCCCTCGGGCGTCACCTGCCGCAAGAGCGCGCGTTGATCGGCCGGGTCATAGCGCCCGGCAGCTTCGGTGGTGATCTGCACCGGCATCGCGGGCACGGTGCGCTCCATCTCTGCGATCAGTTCGCGATAGGCCCCGGCGTCGAGCCAGTGCCGACCCTGAGCGTCGCGCAGATGGGCATGGATCGCACCCGCCCCGGCTGTCGCACAGGCGCCAGCGCAGGCAACTGTTTCGGGGATGGTCATCGGCAGGGCGGGATGGTCGGCCTTGGTGCGCCGGGCGCCGTTGGGGGCGACCATGACGGGGGGAAGGCTGGTCAGCCGGCTCATTGGTGTCGTCCCTGGCCGGGGGCGGTTGCCCGCGGGCGTTCTGTGCTGGTGCGGACAGGACGGTGCAAGCGGGGATCCTTGGTCACGGCGGGGGAACCGGGGGCTGAAACGGGCGGGCGGCGCTCCGGTCTCCGGCACCGTTCCACGGTTGGGTATAGGCCGGGATGCGGTGGAAAATCAAGCCATCCGCGTGAAAGGCAACCAACCGAATGGATGATTCCATGCAGATCAGCGGCGAGAGGCATCTCAACCAGGGGGAGGTCTCTGAAGAAAACCTCATATATTTCAGCGAAAATCAAAGGACAGTGTGAAAAATTCGCCGGAAAAATGCACGGACCCCATTGACCATTCAACCAACCGTATGGCTGAATGCCCCGCAACCAAGCCATCATCGCGGGAGGATTCGATGTTGTTTCCGGGGGCCCTGTCCGGGGTGCGTGTTCTGGACGTCACGCAGGCCTACGCCGGGCCGTTCTGCGCACAGCTTCTCGCGGATCAGGGGGCTGACGTGATCAAGGTCGAAGGGCCGGAAGGTGATGTGAACCGCATCCTCGGCCCCCGGCCAGCGGACGATACGACCCGTGCCTATGCGGCACTGTTCCAGCACTGCAACCGCAACAAGCGGGGCATCGTCATCGACCTGAAGTCGGATGCCGGGCGTGCGGCGTTCCTGGATCTGGTGAAGACCGCCGATGTGCTGATCGAGAACTTCCGCTTTGGGGTGATGGACCGTCTGGGGCTGGGATACGAGACCCTGCAGGCGGTCAACCCGCGGCTGGTCTATACCTCGGTCCGTGGCTTTGGCGACAAGGCCGGCGGCCTGAGCCCGCTGGCGCCCTATCCGGCGGTGGACATGACCGCCCAGGCCTATGGCGGGGTGATGAGCATCACCGGCCCTGACGCCAACACCCCGACCAAGATCGGTGGCGGTTGGGGCGATACGGTGCCGGGCCTCTGGGCGGCCTTTGCCACGGTGACCGCCCTGTTCGAGGCGCGTGCCTCGGGGCAAGGGCAATATGTCGACATCGCGATGGCCGATACGATCCTGGCGATGTGCGAAGGCATTTCCAGCTTCTATGGCTATGACGACAGCGCGGTGCCGGGACCGACCGGTAACAGGCTGCCCGATATCGTCCCCTTCGGCACGGTCCGTGCCAAGGACGGCCATGTTGCGCTGGCGGTGCCGCCGGGCCGGGCCTGGGGCGTCTTCTGCGGGTTGATCGACCGGCCCGATCTGATCGAGCGCCCGGATTTCGCCACGATCCCGGCGCGCCGCCAGAACGCCGAGGCGGTGTATGCCGAGGTCGAGAAATTCACCATGTCGCGCACCAAGGATGAATTGTCCGCAGTTTTTGGCGATCAGATCCCGTTCTCGCCGATCATGGATGCAAAGGATATTCACGGCGACAGCCATTTCGCCGCCCGCGAGATGCTGGTCGAGATCGACCACCCGGGGTCGGCCCGGCGCCTGCGCACCATCGGCACGCCGGTCAAGCTGTCGCGCACGCCGGGTGGGGTCCGTCACCGCGCGCCGGTGCTGGGGGAACACACCGACGAGGTGCTGACAGAGGCGGGGTTCGATGCCGAACGGGTCGCCGCGCTGCGGGCCTCGGGGGCGATCCGATGAACGCGCCGTATCCGGGGCCGCTGGCCGGTTTGCGCGTCGTCGAGTTTGCAGGGATTGGCCCCGCGCCCTTTGCCGGGCAGCTTCTGCGCCAGCTGGGGGCCGAGTTGATCCGTATCGACCGGCCGGCCACCGGGGGCCATCAGCTGCTGCCGATAGACCCGAAGTATGACTTTCTGAACCGCGACAAGACGGTGCTGGAGATCGACCTCAAGGATCCGGCCGGCATCGCCCGCGCGCTGGATGTGGTCGCGCAGGCCGATGTGGTGATCGAGGGGCTGCGCCCGGGGGTGATGGAGCGTTTGGGTCTGGGGCCCGCGGATTGCCTCGCCCGCAACCCGGCGCTGATCTATGGCCGGGTGACCGGCTGGGGGCAGACCGGACCCCTGGCCCAGCACGCCGGCCACGATATCACCTATATCGCCCTGACCGGCATCCTGAACGCGGTGGGCGAGACCGGCCGCGGCCCGGTGCCGCCGCTCAATCTGGTGGGCGATTTCGCGGGTGGCGCGCTCTATCTGGTGATCGGCCTTCTGGCCGCCCGTGAGGAGGTGCGTCGCACCGGCAAGGGGCAGGTGATCGACGCGGCGATGATCGACGGCGCGACGCATCTGATGAGCTTTGTCCACGGGCTCAGGCAGGCCGGGTTCTGGTCGCTCGAGCGTGGCGCGAACCAGCCGGACGGGGGCTTTCCGTTCAACACGGTCTATGAATGCGCCGACGGCAGGTATCTGGCCGTCGCCGCCGCCGAGATGAAATTCCGTATGGATTTCCTGGGCCGGATCGGTCTGGGCGAGGACGTGGCCAAGGCCGGCGACAAGCCCCGCAACTGGCCGGCCATCAAGGACCGGATCGGCGCCATCCTCGCCACGAAACCGCGCGACGAATGGGCGGCGTTGCTCGACGGGCCGGACACCTGTGTCGCGCCGGTGCTCGATCTCGACGAGGCCCCCGGCCACCCCCACACCGTCGCGCGCGATCTCTACCGCACGCAGCCCGACGGAACCCGCGTCGCGGCGGTCGCGCCGCGTTTCTCGCATGGCGACCCGGCCCCGGCCGTCGTCGACGCCGACACCCTGCTGGCCCGCTGGGCGCAGGCCTGACTTTACCAAGGAGAGACCCCATGAAAATCGTCAAGGTCGAGCTGATCCCTGTCACCTCGCCGCTGCCCAAGCCCTTCTACATGCCGGAAACCAAGATCACCGGTATCGACAGCCTGCTGATCAAGATCCACACCGACACCGGTCTGGTGGGGATCGCCGACTCGGGCGATACCTCGACCTGGTATCGCGGCGAGATCCAGGACACGATGATGGGCATCATCGGCAAGCACATCGTGCCGCGCATCCTGCTGGGCGAGGATCCGCGCAACATCGAAAAGATCGTTGGCCGGATGGACACGCTGATCCGCGACAACAATCAGGCCAAGGCGCTGGTCGATTTCGCGCTGCACGACCTCAAGGGCAAGATCCTGGGCGTGCCGGTCTATCAGCTGCTGGGCGGCAAGACCGCGCCGAGCCAGCGTCAGGGCTGGGTCTGTTCGGCCGGATCGGCGCAGAAGGTGGCCGACGAGGCACTGGAGGCGCTCAAGCACGGTTTCAGCCTGATCAAGCTGAAGATCGGCGCGGGCACCGAAAAGGACGACGTCGATGTCGTTTCGACGGTGCGCGCGGCGATTGGCGACGATGTGCCGCTGACGGTCGACGTCAACGGGTTCTGGAACTACGACCGCGCGCTCAAGACCATGCGCAAACTGGACCCGTTCGAGTTGAAATGCGTCGAACAGCCGCTGCCGTGGTGGGACATCGAGGGCATGGCCCGTCTGCGCCAGCAGATCCGCACGCCGATCTTTGCCGATGAATCGGCGCAGGAACTGCATCACCTGCGCGAATTGATCGAGCGCCGCGCCTGCGACGGGCTGTTCATCAAGATGCAAAAGGCCGGTGGTCTGCTGAAATCGCAGCGGTGGCTGACGATGGCGCGCCTGGCCGATATGGGCGTGATGTCCGGCTGTATGATCGGGTCGGGGCTCGAGGCCAGCCCGTCCTGCCATCTGTGGGTCGCGGATCAATGGGCCAGCCAGTTCCTGGGCGAAAATGTCGGCCCGCTGACCATTTCCGGCGCCTGGTCGATCGACCGGCCCGACCAGTTCGAGGGCATCTGCCTGAACGATCCGCTGTTCGTCAACGGCGAGATGATTCCGAACGAGGGGCCCGGCTTCGGCATCGAGCTGAACGAAGAGTTCATTGCCCGCAACATCACGCGCGGCATGGTGCCCGTGACCATCACAGCCTAAGCCTGCAGGGGGTGGCGCCGTGCCACCCCTTTTCCAACGGGAGGGGAGAAATGCTGCTCGAGAAACTCGACCGTGCGATGAAGCGCATGACCCGGCTGCTGGCCTATGGCGGGGCGGTAGCCCTGTTGGGCTGCGTCGCGGTGACGGTGGTCGATGTGACCAAGCGCAACTTTTTCGCCTCGTCGGTGTTTGGCGCGGTCGAATGGGTGCAGCTGGGGATCATCTGGGCCGCCTTTCTGACGATCCCGCTGGGCTTTGCGCATGGTAGCCATATCGCGGTCGATGTCTTTCTCGCCCGCGCCCGGCTGGGTGTGCGGCGGATCGTCGATGTCGCGAACATGCTCGCCGCCTTCCTTGCCCTGGGGGCCTGCCTGTGGTGGGGGTTCGAACAGGCGCGGCATTCCTTTGCGACCAATGAACTGACCCTGACCGCCGGCCTTCCGCTGTGGCTGTTCTGGCTGCCGATCATGGTCGGGACGGCGCTGTCGGCGCTGTCCGCCCTCGTCGTCGCGCTGATCAAGCTCGCCGGCACCACGCCGGGCACGGAGGCCTGAGACATGATCACCGGATTGCTCGGTTTCCTGGCCCTTGCTGCACTGATCTCGATGCAGATGCCGATCGGCGTGGCGATGATCGTCGTCGGCGGCATCGGCATCTGGTGGATGGGCGGCATCGGCCTGGTGTCCTATGCCATCGGCACCGCACCGTTCGAGGCGACCTATCCCTACGCGCTCTCGGTGCTGCCGCTCTTTGTGATGATGGGCGTCTTTGCCACCCATTCCGGGATCTCGCGCAAGCTGTTCAACACCGCCAATGCGATTGTCGGGCACCTGCGCGGCGGGCTGGGCATGGCGACGGTCGGCGCCTGCGCCGGGTTCGGCGCGATCTGCGGCTCGTCGTTGGCGACCTCGGCGACGATGGCGCGGATCGCCATCCCCGAGATGCAGCGCCACAACTATGACATGCGGCTGGCCGCGGGTGCGGTGGCGGCGGGGGGAACCATCGGCATCATGATCCCGCCCAGCCTGGCGCTGGCGATGTTCGGGATCCTCACGCAGACCTCGATCGGCAGCCTGTATATGGCCGCCATCCTGCCCGGCATCCTGGGCACGCTGCTTTATGCGCTGGCGGTCGCCTCGGTGGTGCTGCGCGATCCGCAGGCGGGCCCGCGTGGCGACGCGATGACGATGGGCGACCGGCTGCGGGCGCTGATGGCGACCTTTGATGTGCTGGTGTTGTTCACGATCATCCTCGGCGGCATGTTCGGCGGTTTCTTTTCCGCCACCGAAGGGGCCGCTGTCGGTGTCGCTGGGGCGCTGCTGATCGCCGCCTATCGCGGAATGCTGACGTGGAGGTCCTTTACCGATGGCCTGGCCGAGACCGCGACCACCGTCGGCATGCTGTTCATGGTGCTGATCGGCGCCAAGGTCTTCGGGTTCTTCATCGACTTGTCGGGCCTGCCCAATGCGGCGGTCGGCTTTGTCCGGGACCTGGGCTGGTCATGGTTCGCGATCCTGCTGCTGATCCTGGCGATCTATCTGGTTTTGGGGTGCATCCTCGACGGTCTGGCGATGATGATCATCACCATTCCCGTGGTCTTTCCGATCGTCCAGACGCTGGGGATCGACCCGATCTGGTTCGGCATCCTGATGGTCACGGTGTCCGAGGTCGGGCTGATCTCGCCACCGTTCGGCATGAACCTGTTCGTGGTGCAGGCGGCGCGGCCGGAGATCCGATACATGACGATGGTGCGCGGGGTGGCGCCCTTTATCGGTGCCGATATCCTGCGGATCGCCCTGCTGATCGCCTTCCCGGCCATCACCCTCTATTTCGTCCGCTAGGACGCGAGCACAGGCACGATGTCACGCCCGCGGCACGCTGGCGTGACGCAGGAGGCGTTTCTGGGCGGCGATGCGGAACGGGGCGTTCGGGCCGCCATAGCCGCCATAGCCGGGATCGCGCTGGACGATCTCGAAGAACATGCCGCTGCCAAAGGGCCGGGCGTAGAGCTGGTGGAACGCGCCGCCCGCGTCCGCGTCATAAAGGATGTTCGCCGCCTGTATCCGCGCCAGATGGTCAGGGTCCAAGTCGAACCGGGCGGCGAGGTCGTCATAGTAGTTCGCGCTCAGCGGCAGGGCCTCGAACCCGCGCGCGGCCAGCCGTTCGGCGGTGGCAAAGATGTCGTCGCAGGCAAAGGCCACATGCTGCACCGAGGCGCCAAAACTGTCGGCCAGAAAGTTGCCGGCCAGCGTCCGGTGGGTCTCGGCGCCGTTCAGGGTGATGCGCAGGCCTTTGTCCGCGGTTTCCAGCGCCTGACTGCGCACCAGCCCGTCGGGGTCGATCACGTCGACCATCGGCGTTTTCTGCATCGGGAACAGCGCCTGATAGAACAGCGTCCAGCTGAGCATCGCGTCATAGCTCATGGTCTGCGCCAGATGGTCGATGCGTCGCAGTCCGACGCCGGCATCGGCGGGGTCAAGCGCCTCGAACTCGACCGACCAGACATCGGTCAGGCCGCTGCCCGCGTCGAGGAAATGCAGCAGGCTGCCGCCCAGTCCGCGGATCGCCGGGATCGGCAGTTCGTCGGCCGTGCGCGGCTGGTCATAGGGGGCAGACCCCAGCGCCGCGGCGCGTGCCGCCACCGCCGGGGCATCGGACACCCGCAGGCCGATGTCGCACACGCTGGTGCCGTGGGTCGAATAGGCCGAGCCCGCGAAGTCGCTGCGCGAGCGGTTTACCAGCAGGCGGATGTCGCCCTGCTGCCAAACCGTCAGGGCACGGTGCCGGTGGCGCGCGGTCCGGGCAAAGCCGAGTGCGGCGAACTGCGCCTCGAGCGTTTCGGCATCGGCGCCGCGGGCGGCGAATTCGAGGAACTCGACGCCATCGACGGCGTCGCGGGCGGGAAATTCGGGCAGGGCCAGCGCGATCTCGGGTTCGGCGCGGCGGACATCGTCCATCAGTGCCATGACCGAACGATAGCCGTCCTGCGCCACGCCGCGCGCGGATCCGCCGCGGAACTGATCGTTGAAGATCTCGAGGCTGACCGGCCCGCGATACCCCGTCGCGGCAACCGCACGCATGAAGCCCCGCACGTCCAGATCGCCCTCGCCGGGCATGTTGCGGAAGTGCCGCGACCAATACAGCAGATCCATCTCGATCGCCGGGGCGTCGGCCAGCTGGACAAAGAAGATCTTGTCGCCGGGGATGCGGCGGATCGTGTTCGGGTCGATCCTGCGCGCCAGCGTGTGGAAACTGTCGAGGATCAGCCCCACGTTCGGATGATCCGCGCGGCGCACCACCTCCCAGGCATCGCGGTGGTCAAAGACATGGCGCCCCCAGGCCAGCGCCTCGTAGCCCAGACGGATGCCGCGCGGGGCGGCGATCTCGCCCAGAGCGGCGAAATCGTCGGCCATCCTGTCGATGCCACCCAGGGCCTCGGGGTGGACCGAGGAACAGATCAGGATGTCCCGCGTGCCCAGCTCGGCCATCAGGTCGAACTTGCGCTCGGCCCGGGCAAAGGCGCGGCGGCGGTGCGGTTCGGGCAACCCCTCGAAGTCGCGAAACGGCTGGAACAGCACGATCTCCAGCCCGTGATCGCGCACCATCCGCCCCACCTCGCGCGGGCCGCCGTCATGGGCGATGAAATCCTGTTCGAAGATCTCGACGCCCTTGAACCCGGCGGCGGCAATGGCTTCGAGCTTGTCCCGCAGCGTCCCGGGAACCGTAACGGTGGCGGTAGAGGCGAGCATGGGTGGTCCTCGGCAACAGACGGCATACAGTGCAAATCGCACTTTGTAACGCAGAGTACATTATGCCGTCTGTGCGTGGAATACCCTATCTGAGCCCCTCAGGCCGAGGCGCGCCGGGCGATGGAAGACAGGTAGGTGGCAAAGGATTGCGCGCGCTGCCGGGCGATGGCGACGGCCCGTTCCGGGCTGATCTCGATAAAGCCCACCGGGTCGCGCGGGCGCAGCTGGGCGAATCCGTCCAGATCGTCGGCCAGCACGGTGGCGATCTTTGGGTAACCACCGGTGGTCTGATGGTCGGCCATCAGCACCGCCGGCATCCCGTCGCCGGCGACCTGAACCGAGCCACGCAGGATCGGTTCGGACGGGATCGACAGGGCACCGTTCAACTCCAGTGGGCTGCCGCGCAGCCGCACGCCCATCCGGTCGGCGGCGTCGGTGACCTGATACGGCGCCCCGAACAGCGCGCCCCGCGCCTCGGGGACAAAGCACCGCCCTTGAGGACCGAACACCGCGTGCAGCCGGTTTCGCGGCCGCGCCGAGACCGGGCAGGGCAGCAGGCGGTCATCATCCAGGAGGCGGGTGTTGCGGACCGTCAGTGTGTCACCGGCCTTCAGCCGTCCGCCGCCGAACCCGGACAGGGCGTGCGTCGAGGCGCTGCCCAGCCAGGTCGGGGTGTCGAGAGCGCCGGCAAAGGCGAGGCATGTCCAGGCCCCCCAAGGACCGCGGCGAATGGTCAGCGTGTCGCCCGCGCGCAGGGTGAACACGGCCCAGGAACCCAGCCGCTGCGCGCCGGCCTCGACGATGAACCCGCCGCCGGCGATGGCCAGGGTCACCGCGCCCTCAACAAGGTCCATCACCAGCCCGCCCAGCGATACCTCGATCCCGGCGGCACCCGCGGGATTGCCCAAGGCGGTGTTGGCGATGGTCAACGCCTTACGGTCCATCGGCCCCGAATTTGGCACGCCAAAGCGCATCAGCCCCGGCCGCCCGCCATCCTGCACCGAGACCAGCGGCCCCGCAGAGCGGATCTGGAACACGGCATCAGTCATCGGCGGGCCTGCTTTCCATCCGTGCGAAATCGTCGGCCGAAACGCGCCGGAACTGCACCCGGTCGCCCACGTCGAACAAGAAGGGGCGGGCCTCGTCTCCGGTCAGGATCCGCGTGGGCGAGCGTCCGATGATCCACCAGCCGGTGGGCATGGTCAGCGTGGTGACCAGGCATTGCGGGCCAGCGATGATCACCGACCCCGCCGGAACCCCGCGCACGGGTGTCGGCTTGCGGTCCAGCCGCAGGGCCTCGGGCACGCCGGCGAGATAGGCATAGCCGGGCGCGAACCCATACATGAAGACCCTGTAGTCCCCCAACAGGTGAGCATTGACGACCGCCTCGGGCGACAGGCCGGTTTGCCGGGCGACGGCGTCGAGGTCGGGGGCAAAGGGGGGCTCGTAGCAGACGGTGACCTCCCGCAGGGCGGGGGCTGCAGATCGGCCGGCCTTCACGCCCAGCAGTGCGGTCAGATGCGCGGTAACCGCGGCATGGTCGCTCAGCAGCGGGTCGAAATCGACCAGCAGGTTGACAAAGGCGGGCACGGATTCGCGCAGCCCGGTGCAGGGCGCATCCGTCAGGGCTCGGTCCAGAGCCAGCACGGCGGCATGCGCGTCGTCGTCGATGGCCTCGGCGAATTCGACCAGAACCGCGTGATCGGCCACCGGGGTAAAGCGGGGGCGGGCGGGCGTCGGCGCTGCGGTCATGGCAGGAACGGCGCGACGGTGACGCCGGCCGCGATCAGCGCCGCGCGCACCTGCGTCGCCATCTGCAAGGCTCCGGGGGAATCGCCGTGCACGCAGATCGACTGTGCAGCCAGCGGGATCGGATCGCCGCCGATCACCTCCATCCTTCCGGTTTCAAGGAACCGCAACAACCGTGCTGCGGCGGCCCCGGCATCATGGATCACCGCGCCCGGCTGGCTGCGCGACACCAGCTGGCCGTTGGGCAGATAGGCGCGGTCGGCAAAGATCTCGGAATAGGTAGGCAGGCCGGCAGCGCGGCCGGCGTGCTCCATCTCGGTGCCGGAAATCGCCAGCAGGGCCAGCCCGCCGGGTTGGGCGGCGACCGCTTCGGCAATCGCATCGGCGGCTGCGCGGTTTTCGGCGGCGAGGTTCGACAGCGCGCCGTGCGGCTTGACATAGCGCACCGTCGCGCCGCTCAGGGCCGCGATGCCGGCCAGCGCGCCGATCTGGGCGGCGACCATGCGTGCGATCTCGGGCGGGGTCATCGGGATGATGCGGCGGCCGAACCCCTCGCGGTCGGCATATCCGGGGTGCGCGCCGATCACCACGCCTTTGGCGGTGGCGGTTTCCAGCGTGCGGGCCATCGTCTCGGGGTCGCTGGCATGGCCGCCGCAGGCGACATTGGCGGAACTGACGATCCCCAGCAGCGCCGCGTCATCGCCCATCGTCCAGGGGCCAAAGCCCTCGCCCAGGTCGGAATTCAGGTCGATGCGGATCATGGCGCGCCCCGTCGGGTGATTTGCGCCCAGTATAGCCTGACCATCCCCGACCGCCACCGTCAAGGCCGGGTCAAAGCGGCGTCCAGCGCGCCTCCATCGAGGTCTCGCCGTCCGAGCGCAGCATCCGCCCCGCGCCGTCGCCGCCGGTCTCGATCCGCACGGGCGTCGTGACGAAAACCGGGGCGAGCGCGCGATAGGTGAACCGCCCCGCCCCCGCGCCGCGCATCGCGTCGCACAGGTCGGTGGCCATCATCGGCCCATGCACGACCAGATCCGGATACCCCTCGGTCTGGCGGCAGAAATCGCGGTCCCAGTGGATGCGGTGGCCGTTATGGGTGACGGCGGAATAGAAAAAGAGCTGCCCGTCGGCATAGCAGCGGAACCCCTCGGGCACCGGATCGCCCGGCTGGCGCAGGGCTGGCGCGGGGGCGCCGCGGTCGCGATAGACGATGGTGCGGCGTTCCTCGATGCACAGCGCACCGGCCTGCTCCACGGAATAGTCGACGCCGACAAAGCACATCGCGCCGCTGCGCCCTTCCTTGAAGTCGACCGAGGCCACCCGCACCCGCTGCCGCGCGGGTTGCCCCAGCCGCAAAGGGCGGTGCTGCGTTACCGATCCGCCGGCCCACATCCGCCGGGGAAAGGGCGCGGCGGGCAGGAAGATGCCGGTGCGCTCGTGCAGGTCATAACCCTGATCGGCCTCAGCATAGCCCAGGTTGAAATAGGCCCAGTGCCAGGTCGGCGGCAGGGTGTCGCCCGCCAAAGGCCGGCCCAGCAGGATGCCCAGCTTGACCGCGGCCTCGGGCGCGAGGCTGTCGTCGATCACCCGTTCGCGGCCGATGGTGGCCTCGCAGGCGGCGCGGGTTTCCGGGTCGATATGCATGGGGTGTCCTGTCAGCGGGTGGTGGGGGCGTGTTCGATCCGGGACCAGATCGCTGCCAGATCCTGCGCCGGGATCGCCAGTCCGCAGGTCTCGAAAACCTGCGCCAGATCCTGCGCGCTTTCGATCAGACGCGCTGCGCCGTCCTCGGTCAGCGCGCGGTTGAAGAGGCCGATCCGTGCGTGCGGGGCGTGGAATGCCAGCATCAGGTTGCGGGTAAAGGGCGTGCCGTCCCAATGCGCGCACAGGAAATTCGCGGCTTCCAGATCGACCTGCTGCACCGGCGCAAAGTCGAGCCCGTAAATCGCGCGCCACCCCTCGTCGCCAAGGCGCTGCAGGGTGGTTTCGCCGGTTTCGGGGTCGTCACGCAGCCGATAGGTGCCGTTGGGAACCACCTGCTCGCCGGTAAACAGCAGCGGCCGCAGCGGCCCCGGCCCGCCGAACCCGGCATCGCAGAGCCAGTCCTGCCCTTCGGCGTGGACCCGCAGCGCCTGATGCGCGCGCGCGCCGGGAATGCCGGCCGGGCTGCGCACCCGGCCCACGAGGATCTCGACCGGATAGCCCAGCGCCTCGAGCGCCAAAGCCAGCAGGGCGTTCTGCTCAAAGCAATAGCCGCCGCGCCGCCCGTCGACCAGCTTGGCCATCAGCGCATCGGCGCCGAGGCCGGGCAGACGGCCCAACAGGGGGTCGATCGCCTCGAAGGGAATCGCGCGCATCTGGGCTTCCTGGACAGCGGCCAGACCGGCGGCGCCTTGGGGGACGTCGGTCAGGCCGACGCGGGTCAGGTAACGGGTCAGGTCAAAGGGCATGGCATCAATACAGGCTGAAATATTCGGCCTGCTCCCAGTCCGAGAGGGCGGAAAGGTAGCGGTCCCACTCGGCCCGCTTCAGATGCGCGAGGTAATCGACCACGCCATCGCCAAAGGCCGCCCGCAGCACCGCCGAACTGGCAAAGGCCTCGATCGCCGCGCCGAGGTTGGTCGGCAGGGACTGCGCGCCAGTGGCATAAGGGGCCTCGGTCCGGGGTGGCAGCGGCAATGCGCCGTCGATCCCGGCCAGCCCCGCTGCGATCTGCGCGGCAAAGACGTAATAGGGGTTCGCGGCGGGCTCGGCCACGCGGTTCTCGATGCGGCTGGCGGGGTCGCCCGGTTCCATCAGCGCGCGGATCATCGCGCCGCGGTTATCATGGCCCCAGGCGATGCGGTCGGGGGCCAGCTGGAACGGTTGATACCGTTTATAGCCGTTCACCGTCGGCGTGGTCAGCAGGCACGAGGCACGCGCATGCGCCAGCAGCCCGGCGATCCAGCGCGCGGCGAGATCGGTCATCTCCTGCCCCGGGTCGGGGGTGAACAGGTTTCGCCCGCTGTCGCGATCCACCAGCGACTGGTGCAGGTGCCAGCCGCTGGCGGCGGCGTTGTCCAGCCGCGGGCGCGACATGAAGGTCGCATGCAGCCCCTCGCGCGCGCAGACCTCCTTGACCATCGTGCGGAACATCACCAGCGCATCGGCCTGCGCCAGGGGCGCGTCGGGGGCAAAGGTGAATTCGAACTGCCCCGGACCCATTTCGACCTCGGTCGAGCGCACCGCCAGACCCAGCCCGGCCGCGGTGCGGCGCAGGCGGTCCATCAGTGGTTCCAGCCGGTCATAGAGCGCCTCGGTCAGGAACTGATAGCCGGGCGCCAGTGCACTGGTCGCGGGGGGCCGGGGCGGCATGGTGGTGTCGGCGTGAGCCACGCGCGGCGTGTCGAGGGCGAAGACCTGGAACTCCACCTCCAGCCCCGCGACCATCCGCATCCCCCGCGCCTCGAGCCGCGCGACGGCCTCGGCCAGCAGCGGGCGCGGCGCAAAGGGGATCGCGGCACCATCGCGCTGGCAGGGATCGCAGAGCAGCCAGGCAGAGTGCGGCGCCCAGGGCAGCGGGCGGAAACTGGCCGGGTCGGGGGCCAGCAGCACGTCGCCCGCACCGCGCATCGGCGTGTCGCCATCCTCGGACCAGACCGGAAAGACGGTGCGCCCCGATGTGTCCTTGAGCAGCAGCGTCGAGGGCACGTTCATCCCGTTCGCCAGGACCGAGCGCAGCGCCTCCGCCACCACGGCCTTGCCGCGCAGGATGCCGTGCTGGTCGGGGAACAGCACGCGGATCGTCTCGAACCCCTCGGCGTGCACCCGGTCCAGAAGGTCGAGCGCAGCCTCGATCCCCGGCCCGTCCAGCAGGCCCAGCCGCGCCAGCTTGCCCTGCGCCAGGGCTTCGCGCTCGGCCGCTCTCATCCGATCTTGGCGTCCCAGTCGGCGCAGGCCGCGCGGCGCGCCGCGTCGCCCTCGCGCCAGGCGCGGTTCCAGTCGCCATCGCTGCAGATCGTGTCATTGGCCGCAGGGCCGTGGATCGCCGACAGATCCGACCCGTCGCGCATCGGCAGGGCGTCCTCGGTCCCGGCCTCCAGCGCGTCGATCGCCGCGCGCAGCTTGCGCCGATAGCGGATGATCGCGGCGTCGGTCTTGCCCAGATGCTCCTCGGTGCGGTCCTGGATCGCGCCCATGCTCTCGACCGCCCACTGGTCGTGGACGTTGATGTCCATGCCCATGCCGGTATAGGTCGTGCGCGCCTGTTCCGCGGGGTCATACCCCCAGTTGTTGCGGCTGTTCTTCAAGGGCGCATAATCGGGCAGGCGATGCTCTTTCAGCCGCTGCTCGCGCATCAGCTCCTTGTTCACCGGCGCGCCGAAGCTGGTGAACATCGAATACCAATAGCAGGTTTCATCGTCGATCGGGACGTGCCACTGGGTGATGATCATCTCGCGCGACATCGGGATGGTGATCGCCTCGGGGAAGATCTGGTTGGTCACCCGCACATGGGTGCGCCCGTCGCCCAGATGGCGCAGCGCGATGATTCGCATGCCATAGTCGGTATCCTCGACCTGGATCTCGGGCGCGGGGAATTCGCGCAACAGCTGGGTCATCGGGATTTCGGTATTCGCGGCCTTGTCGCGGAACTGCTTGCCATAGGATTGCGACGGATCTTCATCCTGCAGGAAGCGGTGCAGAAACGAGGCATGCGCCGGGTCGATGCCGACCTCGAGCGCCTGCAGCCAGTTGCATTCCCACAGCCCCTTGAAGGCGAAGACATGCGTGTCGGGGGCGCGGAAGCAGTCGAAATCGGGCAGGGCGGGGGGCTCGCCCGGGCCCATGTAGGCAAAGACGATGCCGTTGCGTTCGACCACCGGATACGAGGCAATGCGGATGTTTTCATGCATGCGCGAGCCGGCGGGTTCGCCGGGCTGCTCGACGCACTGACCGTCGCGGTTGAAATGCCAGCCGTGGAACGGGCAGCGCAACCCGTTGTCCTCGAGCCGGCCATAACACAGATCCACGCCCCGGTGCGGACAGCGCCGCCCGACCAGACCCAGCTTGCCCTCCTCGTCGCGAAACAGCACCAGATCCTCGCCCATCAGGCGCACCGGCACCACGGGGCGCGGCCCTTCCAGTTCCACGGTCAGCGCGGCGGGCTGCCAGTAGCGGCGCAGCACCGCGCCGGCTTGGGTTCCGGGGCCGATCCGGGTGATGGTGTCGTTCAGCGCCTGACTGAGCATCGCTGGGCCTCCCTGTCGTTGGTCTTGCAAGCTGTGGCGATACTGGCAGGAAGTGTTGGGAAATCAACCAGACTTGGACATGAGGCTGCGTGGAATGGCGCCTGGGTAGGCATCGGATTCCTGTTGCAGGCCGATCGCAGAGGACGGAGCAGTCGGGAGGTCTGTGCCGATCCCGAGGATCCCACTTCCCTGCTTCGGGAAAGTGGTGCCGGTGAAGGGACTCGAACCCCCGACCCCATCATTACGAATGACGTGCTCTACCAGCTGAGCTACACCGGCAACTTTGGCGACCGGCCGACGGGTCCGGCGGGTCGGCAGCGGGGCGGCGGGCGTCCCGGCTGCTCTGGTGGCGCGGTGTTTAGCACCGGCCTGCGGCCGTATCCAGCCCCTTTTTCGCCTTTGCGGCGGGTTGTTACAGGCCGCTGCGCCGGGTTTCGGACAGGTCGATGACCTCGGCCTCGGAAGGGGGTTCGGGGGTGGCGGGTTCCTCGACCGGTTCGGCCTCGGCTGCCGGTGCGGGATCGGCCTCGACGATGTCGCTGTCATCGTCACTCTCGTCATCGGTCCCGGCGTCGTCATCGGCTGCGGGCAGGGCGCCGACGATCAGCGGCAGCATCTCGGAGCCGGTGGTGCCGGCGGCGGTGCGCTCATTCGGTGCGCTCCAGCTGAGCGTGTCGAAACTGCCGCAATTGTCGCAGACCGCCGCCCAGGACGCATGGACCTCGTTGCATTTCTCGCAGACCCACTGCGCGCCGCGCGGGGCGGTCAGGGCACGGGCCAGCCAGCCGCGGACCACCGCGTCGGGCGAGCCCTCGCCGCGCTCGATGGCGGCCATGATCGTCATCACGCGCTGGGTCGGGCGGGTTTCGTGCAGGTCGCCGATGGCGCGGCGCGCGGCGGGGAAATCCTCGGCCGCGATCAGGAGTTCGGCGCGGGTCTGGGCCGATTCGGCGCCGTCGTTTTCCTTCAGCAGGGCCTCGAACCGCTTGACGCGGGCGGCGGGGGCCTCGTTTGGAGCAATGGCGGCAAAGGCGCGGGCCAGATCGGGGTGCGGTTGGGTTTTCCAGGCACGCCGCAGCACCGCCGCCGCCTGCCGACCCTTGCCGCGCGCGATCAGCGCCTCGGCAGCCATGACGGCGGCGGGGATCAGTTCGGGCGAGGCCTTGTTGGCCTCGACCGCAAGATCGCGCGCCAGCTCTTCGCGCCCCTCGCCGGCTTCGGCGCGCGCCTGTTGCAGGGTCAGCACGGCGTCGCGGCGGCGATAGACCGCGCGCGGCAACCGGCCCGAGCGCGAGGCCTCCAGCAAGGTATGCCGCGCGCCGGACCAGTCGCCGGCCTTGTTCTGCAGCATCAGCAGCGTGTCCTGGGTCTCGCCGTGGCCGGGGCGCAGCGACAGCGCGGTCTGCGCCAGCTTGCGGGCCTTGGTGGTGTTGCCGGCGTCGATCTGCTGGCGCATCAGCCCGCGCACGCCGACGAACCGCGCCCGGTCGTTTTCCAGCAGGCGCTTGTAATAGTCCTCGGCCAGTTGGCTGTTGCCCTTGGTCTGCGCGGCCTGGGCCATCAGCAGATCGGTCAGCGGCTGGTTGTCCAGAAGCTTTTCGGCCTTGCGCGCCCGGGTCAGCGCCTGATCGCCTTCACCCGCGGCCAGGGCAAAGAACCCCTCGGACAGCGCATCGAGGCCCCGCTTGCGGCGCGAGCGTTCGAAATAGCGGCTGATCGCGGTTTCGTCGCCGTTGATAAAGCGCAGCGTTGCCACGGTCAGTCCGGCGAGCTTCAGCAGCAGCCACAGCCCGCCCAGCAGGACCAGCGCGGCCAGCGCCATCTGCACCGGACCGAGGGTGAACTCGGTATCGGCAAAGGCGATGCGCAGCCCCGCCTGCTGGTCCATCAAGGCTTCGGCCCCCAGCGCAAGACCCGCGACCGCAGCCAGGAACAGAACGATTTTCAGCATGGTCCAGATCATCGTCTCAGTCCTCGTTGCGGGCCATTTGGTCCTGAAGGGCGCTCAGGGCTGCCAGGGCGGCAAGCCGGGTCTCGGCCTGTGCGCGCCAGTCGGACAGGGCCTCGGCGGGGGCACCCTGCAGGGTCGCCAATTCGTTCAGAGCCGTGCCCAGATCGCCCGTGCGCACGGCCGCTTCGGCGCGCGAGAGCACCGCATCGGTGTCGTCGCCTTCGCGCGGCGCCAGTGACCGGGCGCCGGTCTGCGAGCGCAGGAAATTCAGCACCCGGTCGCCCAGCGGGGCATCGGCCCCGGGGGCATCGGCGGCCAGTGCGGCGCGGGCGGCGGGGGCAAAGCTGTCCTGCAGGGCGGCCAGCGTCACCAGTCCGTCGGCAAACGGAGTGAGGGCTGGGTCGTTCGCGTTCAGCACCGACAGGGCCTCGGCGGCGGGGTCTCCGCTTTCCGAGGCGGCCACCAGTTCGGCCAGCGCCGTGCGGGCGGCAATGCGGGCCTGAGCCTGGTCAACGGTGTCTTCGCGGGCGGCCAGTGCTTGGGCCTGGGCGTCGACCTGGGCGCGGGCATCGGCCAGCGCGGTATCGACCGCGGCGCGAGCCTGGGCAGCGATATCGGCCTCGATCTGGGCGATCCGGGTGGTCAGGGGCGCCACGGCGGCCTCGATATCGGCGGCGTTCAGCCCGCCGGGGGCGGCTTCCAGTGCGGACAGACGCGATTCCAGCGGCGCCAGATCCGGGCCGCTGCGCGTTTCGAGGGCGGTAACGCGCGCCTCCAGGCCGGCGGCGGGATCGGCGCTTTCGAGGGCTGCGAGGCGGGCCTCCAGCGGGGCCAGCGCCGCCTGCAGCGCGGATTGGGTCAGGCCCGCCGGCCGGGCTTCGACAACGGCCAGACGGGACTCGAGCCCCGAGCCGCCCTGACGCCAGCCTTCGGGCAGGATCGCCAGCGCCGCGGCCGCACCGATCCCCGCGGCCAGCACGCCACCGATGATCATGCTGCCGGCACCGGGGCCGCGGGCGGGCGCCACAGGTGCTGGGGCTTGAACGGCCGGTTCGGGCTGGGGTTCGGGTTCAACCTCAGGGGTTGGCGCGGGGTCGGGCACGATCTCGACCGCGACCGGGCGATCTGTCTCGGCGGGCGCGGAGATGTCGTCCTGCGTGTCGCGGTTGCTCGTTTCATCTGCCATACGCGTTCTCCACCGTCCCCGGCGCCGAAAGCGAGAGGCCGGCGCCCATCCTTCTACTTAGGCCCTGCCGGGCCAAGCCTCAAGCCAAAGGCACCGGCTGCGACAAAGCCTCGCTGATCCCGCGCAGCATTCCGGCGGCATCGGGCGTCACCGCCACCGTCGTAAGCAGGCGCAGATCCGCGGGCAACCGTTCGGCGCAGGCCGGGCTGATCGCGACCAGCGCCAGACCTGGCGGGCGCAACGGTCCGAGATTGCGCAGGAAGCCATCGGCCGCGCGGGGCGAGAACAGCGGTGCGATGATCCGCCGCCGGCTGGCGAGAACCTCGATCACCGAATGCGGCCAGTCGAGCAGGCGCGCCTCGTAGACGGCAACGCCGCGTGCGGTCAGCCCGGCCTCGCGCAGCGCCCCCACGACATCGCGCGCCAAATGGATGCCGTGGGCATGAACCAGCGGTCCGGCGGGGCGCAGGCTCTGCAGCGTGTCGATCAGCGCCGTCGCGTCGCCGCCGCAATCGCGGGCGGCAAAGCCGGCCTTGCGCGCGGCCCGGGCGGTTGCCGCGCCGACGCACCAGGCGGGCAGGCCGGGCATCGGTGGCAGCATCGGCACCGCATTGGCCGAGGTCAGGATCAGCCCCCGTGCCCCGGCAAAGGCATCGGCATCGACCGCGAGGGCGACCACCTCGGACAACGGTGCGATCAGCGTGTCATGCGGTGGCAGTTCAGCCCGCGCCAGTTCGGCAAACCGTTCGGATTGCGGGCGTGGGCGGGATAGCAAGAGGATCGACGGCATGGGGTTCCTCAAGGTGGCGGCCATTGTCTGCGGCGCGCCCCGATGATACCCCCGCGGTGAAGTCCTTCGCAACCAAGGCCCCTTCACAGGCGCATGACTGAACCGCTGACCCTCCTCGGCATCGAAAGCAGCTGCGATGACACCGGCGCGGCGGTCGTCCGGCACAGGCCCGGTGCGCCGGTCGAGATCCTGTCGAACGTCGTTGCCGGCCAGACCGAGCTGCACGCGGCCTATGGCGGTGTGGTGCCGGAAATCGCCGCCCGGGCGCATGCCGAAAAGCTGGATCTGGTGACCGAACAGGCGCTGAGCCGCGCTGGCGTTGCGCTGGGCGATCTGGACGGGATCGCGGTGACGGCGGGGCCGGGGCTGATCGGCGGGGTGCTGTCGGGGGTGATGCTGGCCAAGGGACTGTCGGCGGCGACCGGGCTGCCGTTGATCGGCGTGAACCACCTGGCCGGCCACGCGCTGACGCCGCGGCTGACGGACGGGCTGGCGTTTCCCTATCTGCTGCTGCTGGTTTCCGGCGGGCATTGCCAGTTCCTGCGTGTCGACGGGCCCGAGGCCTTCACCCGCCTCGGCGGCACCATCGACGACGCCCCGGGCGAGGCCTTTGACAAGACCGCGAAACTGCTGGGCCTGCCGCAGCCCGGCGGCCCGCATGTCGAAACCGAGGCGGCGCAGGGCGATCCCGCGCGCTTTGCCTTCCCGCGCCCGCTGCTGGACCGGCCCGGCTGCGACCTGTCGTTTTCCGGGCTGAAGACCGCGCTGATGCGGGCCCGCGATGCGGTGGTGGCGGAGAAGGGCGGGCTGACACGGCAGGACCGCGCCGATCTGTGTGCCGGGTTCCAGGCGGCGGTGGCCGATGTGCTGGCAGAAAAATCGCGCCGTGCGCTGGCCGCCAGCCCCGGGATCACCGGCTTCGCCGTTGCCGGCGGCGTGGCTGCCAACAAGACCCTGCGCGCGCGGCTGGAGGCGGTGGCGGGTGCGGTGCCCTTTGTCGCGCCGCCCCTGAGCCTGTGCACCGACAACGCGGCGATGATCGCCTATGCCGGCATCGAGCGCCTGCGCCTTGGCCATACCGACGACCTGACCCTGACCGCGCGCCCCCGCTGGCCGCTTGACACCCATGCCGCCCCCCTGATCGGATCGGGCAAACGCGGCGCCAAAGCCTGAAGGAGAGACCATGCCCCTGTTCGCCCTGATCTGCACCGACAAGGCCGACCACGAACCCCTGCGCAAGGCCAACCGCGATGCGCATCTGGCCTATCTGAACGAAACCGGCTGCGTGACCTTCGCCGGGCCGTTTCTGGACAACGGCACGATGACCGGCAGCCTGGTGGTGATCGACGTCGCCGACAAACCGGCGGCCGAGGGCTGGGCGGCGAATGACCCTTATGCCCGCGCCGGGCTTTTCGCCAAGGTGCGCATCGAGGAATGGAAGAAGGTGATCGGCTGATGGCCCACTGGTTGATGAAATCCGAGCCCAACAAGTTCAGCTGGGACCAGCTGGTCGCCAAGGGCGCGGCCGGCGAGGAATGGGATGGCGTGCGCAATTACCTCGCGCGCAACAACATGCGGGCGATGGCGCTGGGTGATCAGGTGTTCTTTTATCATTCGAACATCGGCCTCGAAGTGGTCGGCATTGCCGAGGTCTGTGCCCTGTCGCACCCGGATTCGACCACCGATGACCCGCGCTGGGACTGCGTCGATATTCGTTCCGTCCGGCCCTTGCCCCGCCCCGTCTCGCTGAAAGAGATCAAGGCCACGCCGGAATTATCCGAGATGTCGCTGGTTACTTCGATGCGCCTTTCGGTGCAGCCGGTGACCGACGCCGAATGGGACCTGGTCTGCAAGATGGGCGGCTTGGAGGACCGAAAACATACATTCTAAATTGATGTAATTGTTTTCGTCGCGCGCCGGTTTTGTGCATGATCACAATAAAAGGGCGTTCCGGTTGTGGTCGGTGATGGTGCCGGACGGAGGCTTTGCCGCCTTGTGACAGGTGGTGAGTCTGTTCGGCAATCTCGACGTGAGCGAAGGGGATGCCGGCGTCGCCCGCTGGCGTCGGCTGTGGGAGGTGCGCGAGGTTCTGATCGTCACAGGCCGCGAGTCGCGTTTTGATCCGTTCCCTGAGCTGTTCGATAGCGCGGCCCGGATCGACACCTTGCACACCGTGTCCACCGACGCCTACGACCATCGCGAGGCGATCCTCAGGGCGGTCCTTGGCCGATAGGCTGATGCTACTGTCGTTGGGGCCGGCGGCGACGATTCTGGTCCCGCGGGTCGCAGCGACAGGGTGCAGGCGCTGGACATCGGGCATATCAGCGCCCGTTATCTGAACATCCATGCGCGTGGCGCCTTGCCCGAGGCGCTTCCCGTTATCCGAGACCCTGCAACACTCGGCATGAGGCCGCGCCCGGATCTCTGACCGCGATTGCTCCGCAAAATTCTGCGTTGAAAATCCGTATTATAGCGGCCTGCCTGTTCAGGGGCGCGCCGGCGGGCCTCACGCATTCCTTTTTTTGAATTGACCGCGTGAATCGGCTTTGCAGCGGCGTTTTGTCGCGCTAGCCTCGCGCAAAACCAAAACGGGAGTGAGGACAACATGGACATCTTTGCGGTTATCGTCGCCGCCGCCGTCGGCTTTGCCATCGGCGCGCTGTGGTATGGCGTATTCCGCCGGCAATGGGTCGCCAACTCGGGCGTGCCGACGGATGCGACCGGCGCGCCGACGAACGGCGGCAACCCGGTCACCTATCTGGGCGCCTATATCTGCATCCTGCTGGTCACGGGGATGATGCGGCACATCTTTTCGATGGCCGAGATCGACACCATGCTGAAGGGCCTGATGGCCGGCGGCGGGATCGGCCTGTTCATCATCGCGCCGTGGATCACGCTGAACAACCTCTTCTCGGCGCGCGCGCGCTGCCTGTGCTGGATCGACGGTGGCTATGCCACGGTCGCCTGCGCGGTGATCGGGATCGTTCTTGTCGCGATGATGTAACCATCGGTCGCAAACGGGCCGCGCGTGTCGGGCAGCGGGTGCGAGGGTGACCCCACGCCCCGACGGGATCAGGGAGGGTCTCATGCCCGACACACAGACCGTTTCCTTCACGCAGATGAAGGATGGCACCTATGAGGACTATCAACTCCTCGCCGATTACGAGAAACCGTTTCACGCGCTGACCCCGGATCGTGTCCTGGCGGAACTGCGCAGCCACGGCGAAACCACGCTGGAAGGCTACCGGATCACCCGGCTGCAGCACGGCCTGCAATCCGCCACCCGCGCCGAGCGCGACGGCGCCGACATCGACTGGATCGTGGCGGCGCTGCTGCACGACATCGGTGACGGGCTGGCGCCGCAGAACCATGATCGCTTTTCGGCCGAGGTGATCCGTCCCTTCGTGCGCTGGGACGTGGCCTGGGTGGTCGAACATCACGGCATCTTCCAGATGCTCTATTACGGCCACCACTACGGCTGGGACCGCAACGCGCGCGATCAGTTCCGGGACCACCCCTGTTTTGACAGCTGCGCCGAATTCTGCGAACGCTGGGATCAGGCGTCCTTTGACCCAGGCTATGATACCTTGCCGCTGGAGCATTTCGAACCGATGGTGAGGACGGTCTTTGGCCGCAAAGCCTATGACCCTGCGGTGCTGCGCGAGGGGTATGTGAGCGCGCTGACCGGTTGAGCGGGCGGACCGCGCCTGCGGAAAGGAGCGACAATGACGGGGTTTTCTGCTGGCTGGCAGGTCTGGGCGATCCTCGCCGCAGTCTTTGCCGCGCTGACCGCGATCTTTGCCAAGGTCGGTGTCGATAACGTCAACTCGGATTTTGCGACTTTCTTCCGAACGCTGGTGGTCGCGGCGGTGCTGGGCGTGATCCTGTTCGCGACGCGGCAGTTTCAGCCGCTGTCTTCGCTGAGCCCCCGCAGCGTGCTGTTCCTGGTGCTGTCAGGCCTCGCCACCGGGGCCTCCTGGGTCTGCTATTTCCGCGCGCTCAAGATCGGGAATGCCGCGCAGGTTGCCCCGGTGGACAAGCTGAGCGTCGTCCTGGTGGCGATCTTTGGTGTGGTGTTTCTGGGGGAACGGCTGACGCCGACCGGCTGGATCGGCGTTGCGCTGGTCGGAAGCGGGGCGGTATTGATGGCGCTGGGCTGAGACGTCCGCCACATCGAGGTTTCCCCGTGACGACTGTCGCCACCAGCCGCCTGCCCGCCATCGACCATGCCCGCGGCGTGGCGCTGATCGGTATGGTGGCGTTTCATCTGACCTTCGATCTGGGGTTCTTCGGTTTCATCCCGCCGGACACGGTGATGCAGCCCTTCTGGATGGTCTTTGCCCGACTGGTCGCGGGGTCTTTCGTGGTCCTCGCCGGGGTCAGCCTGGTGCTGGCGCATGGCAATGGTCTGCGCGGGCGGGCCTTTGTCCGGGGCACGGCGACGGTCGCGCTGGCGGCGGTGCTGGTGACGGCAGCGACGCTGGTGGCGATCCCGCAGGGCTGGGTGTTCTTTGGCATCCTGCACATGATCGCGCTGGGGCGGGTGCTGGGCCTGCCCTTCCTGCGCGCGCCGGCCTGGCTGCTGGTGATCGCCGGCGTGGCGATCTGGGCGGCGCCCTATCTGTGGCAATCCGCGGTCTTCGACAGCCGCGCGCTGGCCTGGGTCGGCTTTGCGGTCACGCAACCATTGTCAATGGACCTCGAACCGGTGTTTCCCTGGTTCGGCCCGTTCCTGTTGGGCATGGCTGCGGCCAGGCTGGGGCTGCTGCCGACACGGGGCATCCCGGGACCGGCCGGGCGCGCGCTGGCCTGGGCCGGGCGGCACAGCCTGGCGATCTATCTGATCCACCAGCCGGTGCTGCTGGGCACGCTGTGGCTGATCACCACCGTGTTGAAAGGCTGATCAGTCGCGCCCCAGCTTTGCCCACAGATCCGGCCGCCGATCCCGGGTGATCCGCTCGGCCTCGGCGCGGCGCCATTTCTCGATTTCCGCGTGATTGCCCGACAGCAGAACCGGCGGGATCGCCCGGCCACGCCACTCGGAGGGGCGGGTATACTGCGGATGCTCCAGAAGGCCGGCGGCATGCGATTCCTCTTCGGTCGAGGCCGCATTGCCCAGAACGCCCGGCAACAGACGCACGGTTGCGTCCAGCATCGCCTGCGCCGCGATCTCGCCGCCGGTCAGGACGAAATCGCCCAGCGAGACCTCGTCGATGGCATATTCGTCCAGCACGCGCTGGTCGACCCCCTCGAACCGGCCGCACAGCAGCGTCACGCCCCGCCCCCCGGCCCAGCGCCGTGCCGTGGCCTGATCGAAGGGCCGGCCGCGCGGGCTCAGATAGACCACCGGCCAGTCGGCGCGTCCGGGCGTGCCGATGGCGGCCACATCGAGCGCCCGCCCCAGAACATCGGCGCGCAGCACCATGCCCGCGCCGCCGCCCGCTGGTGTGTCATCGACGTTGCGATGCTTGCCCTCGCCAAACGGACGCAGCGCGATCGTCTCCAGCCCCCACAGCCCCAGATCCATCGCCTTGCCGGTCAGGGACAGGCCCAGCGTGCCGGGAAAGGCCTCGGGGAACAGCGTGATGACCTTGGCGGTCCAGGGCGCGGCTGGCCGCATGTCCATCAGGTCGCTGGGCTGCGGCGTCAGGCTGACCCGCAACCGGCCATGCGACCGCTTGGGCGGTTCGGTCATTCGAACAGCCCCTCGGGCGGGTCGGCAATGATCCGCCCCGCCGCCAGATCAACTGTCGGCACCATCGCCACGGTAAAGGGCAACAGGGCATTGCCCTTGCGCGGACGCTGGATTTCCAGCAGATCGCCGGCCCCGTGGTTCTGGACCGAACTGACCCGGCCCAGCACCGTGCCGCCGGTGTCCAGCACCGTCAGCCCGATCAGGTCCGCATGATAGAATTCGTCATCGGGCAGCGACGGCAACCTGTCGCGGTCGGCATAGAGGCGCAGCCCGCGCAGGGCCTCGGCCTCCTCGCGGGTGGTGACACCCGATAGCCGCGCCGACAGCCCGTTCGGGATCGGCTTGCCCAGCTTGACCTTGAAACTGCGGGCGCCGTCCTCGGAAAAGAGCGGCGCATAGCTGGCGATCGCCTCGGGCTCGGCGCAGAAGCTTTTCAGCCGGACTTCGCCGTGAACCCCGAAGGCCCCGGCAATGGCACCGACGCAAACACGATCCTTGGCCATCCGGCCCGCCTCTTCATCTTGCCCCAAATACGCTCAGGGGGGGTGAATGCCCCGCAGGGGGCAGAGGGGGGCGAACCGCCCCCCTTACCCGATCACTCGGCGCTGGCGGCCGCGGCCTTTTCGGCGCGTTCCTTGGCACGCTCCTGGGCTTTCTTGCCCGGAACGGCTTTCTTCGGGTTGCTGCGCTGGGTCTTGGCAACGACACCGGCGGCTTCCAGGAAGCGCACGACGCGGTCGGTCGGCTGGGCGCCCTTGGCGATCCATTCCTGCACGCGGGCGACGTCCATCTTCACGCGGTCTTCGCTGTCTTTCGGCAGCAGCGGGTTATAAGTGCCGACTTTTTCCAGGAAGCGGCCGTCGCGCGGCATCCGGCTGTCGGACACGACGATGGCGTAGAACGGACGCTTTTTCGAGCCGCCGCGGGCGAGACGGATTTTGGTAGCCATGTTGATTCTCCTTCGGGATGGCTGTGGTGGCCCCGTCGGGGGCCAATTCGGGGATCAGTTCTGCAACTTCTCGTGGTGACGGATCACTTCCGAGATGATGAAGGTCAGGAATTTCTTGGCGAATTCGGGGTCGAGGTCGGCCTCCTTGGCCAACCATTCCAGCCGTTCGATCTGCCGCGCCTCGCGCGACGGGTCGGACGGGGGCAGGGCATGCGTCGCCTTCAGCTTGCCCACCGCCTGGGTGTGCTTGAACCGCTCGGCGAGCGTATAGACGAGGATCGCGTCCAGCCGGTCGATGCTTTCGCGATGATCGCGCAGCAGCTCGGCGGCGCGTTCGGAATCGTCACTCATTCGGGCCTCCGGGCTGCGAAAAACGAGTCATGCATAGGCCTCCATCCCGCCGTCGACCAGGGCGTCGCGCGCCGGGTGGCGCCAGACCTCGACCGGGCCCGAGGCCTCGGGGTGCGCGGCGCCCGCGTCCAGTGTGCAACCGAGCCGCCCGGCCAGTGCCCGCGAACGCGCGTTCGACGCGGCGATATAGCTGACAGCGGTATCCCAGCCGAGCACGTCATAAGCAAAACCGCGCGCCGCCTGTGCCGCCTCAAAGGCGATGCCTTCGCCCTCGGCGGCCGCGTCCCAGATCGACCAGCCGAGTTCGCGCTCGGGCCAGCCGGCGGGGAACCAGGGTCCGCAGGCGCCCAGCGCCGCGCCGCTCGCGCGGTCGGTGACCACGAAATTGCCCCAGCCGCGCAGCACCCAGTGGCCGATGAAATGGCCAAAAGCCCGCCAGGCCAGCGCCTCGGTCACTTCGGCGGCACGGACATGCACCGAACGTTCCGACAGCATGAAGCCGCGCCACACCGCCCAGTCCGCCGCAACCGGCGCGCGCAGGATCAGGCGTTCGGTTTCCAGAACCGGCGTGGCCGACAGGGTGACGCTCATGCCAGCCCCCGCAGATCATGCACGATCACCACGTCGCTCAGGTCGATGCCCGCGCGCTTGGGGTCGACGCGGCCGCCCAGGCGCAGCGCCAGCGCGATCGAGCGCGAGTTACCCGGGTCGATGATGCTGATCAGATCGTCCCAGCCGAACTGCCGCCGCGCCCAGACCATCACCGCCCGTGCCGCCTCGGCGGCGATGCCGCGGCCCTCGGCTTCGGGCGCGACCATCCAGGCCAGCGCGGCCTCGGGGAACTCGTCACCGCGAACGATACCGACCTCGCCCAGCCAGGCGCCGGTCTCGCGGTCGGCAACGCGGAACGGGCCATGACCCCTGAGCATCCACAGTGCCACATCGGCCGCCCAGATCCGCCAGGCGTGATGGCGATGGCGGGGGCCGCCCTCCCACACCGCGCGGTCCGAGGCATGGAAGGCGGCGATATGCTCGAAATCCGCCAGCACCGGCGCGGACAGCACCAGCCGCTCGGTCACCAGGACCGGCACGACAGGGGTCGCAAAGGGGGTGGCGGCGACGTTCATCGGTTCAGCGTTTCTTGCCCAGACCCAGACCCGACAAGCCACCCGGCATCCCGCCGCCCAGCCCCGGCAACCCGCCCGGCATCCCGGCGCCCCGACCCATCGCCATCTGCGCGGCCTTCATCGCCTCGGGGTCGGCCATCTGCTTTTGCAGGTCGGCCATGTCCGGGTTCTTGCCAAACATCGACTTCATCGCCTGTTTCAGCATCCCGCCCTTGCCCATCTTCTTCATCACATCCGCCATCTGGCGCTGCATCTTCAGAAGCTTGTTCAGTTCGGACACTTCCAGCCCGGCCCCCGCCGCGATCCGCTTCTTGCGGCTGGCTTGCAGGATGTCGGGGCGGGCGCGTTCGCCCTTGGTCATCGAGTTGATCAGCGCGATCTGGCGTTTCAGCATCGTGTCGTCGAACCCGGCCGCCTCGGCCTGCTTCGACATCTTGGCCATGCCCGGCATCATCCCCATGACCGACTGCATGCCGCCCATCTTCAGCATCTGCTCCAGCTGCGCCTTCAGGTCGTTCATGTTGAACTGACCCTTCTGAAAGCGCTTCATCATCCGCTCGGCCTGCTCGGCCTCCAGCGTCTGCTGCGCGCGCTCGACCAGGGCCACGATGTCGCCCATGCCCAGGATGCGGCCCGCGATGCGCTCGGGCTCGAAGGTCTCCAGCGCGTCGGTCTTTTCACCCAGACCGACGAAGCGGATCGGCTTGCCGGTGACGGCGCGCATGCTGAGCGCCGCGCCGCCGCGCCCGTCGCCATCCATCCGCGTCAGCACCACGCCGGTGATGCCCACCTTGCCCTCGAATTCGGTGGCGACGTTGACGGCGTCCTGACCCGTCAGACCATCGACCACCAGCAGCGTCTCGCGCGGGGACACGGCGTCGCGGACCGCCTGCACCTCGTCCATCAGCACTTCGTCGATGTGCAGACGACCGGCGGTATCCAGCAGATAGACGTCATAACCGCCCAGCGTCGCCTGGCTCTTGGCGCGCTTGGCGATGGTCACGGCATTCTCGCCCTTGACGATCGGCAGGGTATCGACGCCGATCTGCCCGCCGAGGATCGCCAGCTGTTCCATCGCCGCCGGGCGGTTGGTGTCGAGCGACGCCATCAGCACCCGCTTGCCCTCGCGCTCCTTCAGGCGGCGCGCCAGCTTGGCGGTGGTGGTGGTCTTGCCCGAGCCCTGCAGACCGACCATCAGCACCGGCGCCGGCGGGTTGTCGATCTTCAGCTTGCCGGGATCGCCCTCGCCGCGCAGCGTCGCGATCAGTTCGTCATGGACGATCTTGACCACCTGCTGACCGGGGGTGATCGACTTGGTGACCGCCGCCCCCGTCGCCTTGCCCTGCACCCGCTTGATGAAATCGCGCGCCACCGGCAGCGAGACATCGGCCTCCAGCAGCGCCACCCGCACCTCGCGCAGCGCGGCGGTGACGTCGTCGGCGCTCAGCGCGCCCGCCTTGGTCAGACGGTCGAAGACGCCACCAAGGCGCTCGGACAGGTTCTCGAACATGGCAGTCCTTTCGGGACAGACTTCGGGGCCACGGGGTTTCGCACCCGTGGGCGCAACGCGCTGACGGATGGCGATCCCCGCAAAAGCGATGGGACCGGAAGCACAGGCCTCCGGGGAATTCAGGCAGCACCTAGGCCCGCGTGGGCGCAGAGTCAAGAAAAACCGCCCCGCATAGCACCCGCGCGCCTTTTCATCTTGCCGAAAATACGCGCGGGGGGTGAATTTGGCAAAGCCAAAGAGGGGGGCGGACAGCCCCCCTGCCTCGCGTATCGGAGTCCCGCATGCTGGTCGTCGCCGACAACAACCCCAGGCGCCATATCCGCCACGCCTATGTCAACTGGGCGATCATGCTCGCCTGCGTCGCGATCTACCTTCTGCACCCGCCGCTCGACAGCTTTGCCTTCACCCCGTCACACCTGCATCTGGTCGGCGGCCAGAAGGCCCCGGGTGGCGCGCCCGAAGTGCTGATGACGATGATCAGCTATATCTTCCTGCACGGCACCGCGCTGCACCTGGCCGGAAACATGCTGGCGCTCTGGGTGTTTGGCGACAACATCGAGGATAGCATGGGCCACTGGCGCTATGCCGTGTTCTTCATCCTCTGCGGCATGGCCGGTGCCGGGGGCGAGGCGCTGTTTTCCACGGCCCCCGAGGTTCCGGTGATTGGCGCATCCGGGGCGATTTCCGGGGTGATGGGGGCCTATCTGCTGTTGCATCCCCGCGCGCGGGTGCTGGTTCTGGTTGCCTTCCGCGTGCCGGTTCTGGTGCCGGCGGGGGTGTTCGTCGGGCTTTCGGTGGCGCTCGACCTGACCGCGGCGCTGTCGCCGGCGATGCCGGGCAGCGTGTCGATTGCGTTCTGGGCGCATGTCGGCGGGTTCGCGGCCGGGGCCCTGCTGATCCCGCTGATGCGCTGGCGCGACGTGCCGCTCTTTCAGCCGGCGACCGCCTATCCCGAGGGCGGATTCCTCGGGCTGGGGCGGTTCGCGATCGACCTGGGCAGCGACAGCAGCCCGATGGGCTCGAAGGTGCTGTTCTGGGTCAAGGCGCTCTTGTTCTTCCTGATGATCACCATCGGCGTCGAATGGTTGCTGGCCTGACCCCGATCTTGATCCAGAGCTCGACACTGACCTTGTCGTGACCCTTGCCGGCGCGCGCGCCTTGGCGCACAAGGCGGCATGATCACCATCGCCGCGCTTTACCACTTCACCCGGTTCCCTGACCCTTCCGCGATCAAGGGGCCGCTGGCGCGTCTGTGCTGCGCGCAAGGGGTCAAGGGCTCGCTCTTGCTGGCGGGCGAGGGGATCAACGGCACCATTGCCGGCCCGCGCGCCGGTATCGACGCGGTGTTGGCGCATATCCGCGCGCTGCCGGGCTGCGCGGATTTTGAGTGGAAAGAGGCCACGACCGACACCATGCCCTTCGGCCGCATGAAGGTGCGGTTGAAGCGCGAGATCGTGACGATGGGCCAGCCCGACGTCGATCCGCGCGCCCGCGTCGGCCATTACGTCGACCCCGCCGACTGGAACGCGCTGATCTCTGCCCCCGATGTCGCGGTGATCGACACGCGCAACGATTACGAGGTGGCGATCGGCACTTTTGAGGGCGCGGTCGACCCCGGCACCCACAGCTTTGGCGAATTCCCCGCCTGGTGGGAGGCCAACAAGGAGCGGTTCCACAACAAGCGCATCGCGATGTTCTGCACCGGCGGCATCCGCTGCGAGAAATCGACGAACTGGCTGCTGCAGCAGGGCGTCGAGGAGGTCTGGCACCTCAAGGGCGGGATCTTGAAATACCTCGAAGAGGTGCCCGAGGGGGAAAGCCTCTGGCAGGGCGGCTGTTTCGTCTTTGACCAGCGCGTGGCGGTGGGGCACGGGCTGGCACCGACCGGGCACCTGATGTGCCACGCCTGCCGCCGCCCGCTGGAGCCCGCCGACACCGCGCGCCCGGACTACGAGGACGGCGTCTCGTGCCACCACTGCATCGGCGAATTCGACGACGCCCGCCGCGCCCGGTTTCGCGAACGCCAGCGCCAGATCGTGCTGGCCGAGGCGCGGGGCGCGCGGCATCTGGGCGCCGAGGAGTGACCGCGATGGCTGGTCGCGCAGGCAGAGCGGCCTAGATCCCGGTCAGAGCCAGCAAAGAGGTGCGCCATGACTGCTCCCGCCGATCTTTCTCAATGGCGCAAGGCGCAGCGCGAGGCCTTGATCGCTGCCCGTCAGGCGGTGCCGGCCGAAGAGCGCACCCACATCGCCGCCGAGGTGGCCGAGGCGCTGGACGTGCTGATCGCACCCGGGCCGGGCATGGTGATCAGCCTCTACTGGCCGTTTCGCGGGGAACTGGACTTGCGCCCCTGGATGGCCTCGGCCCAGGCCCGGGGTGCGCAGCTGGCGCTGCCCCTGGTCACCGCCAAGGGCCAGCCGTTGACCTTCCGGGCCTGGTGGCCGGGCTGCACGATGGAGCGCGGGATCTGGAACATCCTGCAACCGGCGGACACGCCCGAGCTGGTGCCGGATGTGGTGATCGCGCCGCTGGTCGGGTTCGACCCGCAAGGCTATCGGCTGGGCTATGGTGGCGGGTTCTTTGACCGGACGCTGGCTGGGCTGGGGAGCGGGGTGCGCGCGGTAGGGGTGGGACATCCCGGGGCCGCGATCGACACCATTCACCCGCAATGGCACGACATTCCGATGAACGCCACCGTCACCGGCCGTGACAGGGTGCTCCGTCACCGCTGGTGAGCGGCACGGTAAGGTGCGTGCTCAGCACGCACCCTACATCCGCTCAGCGCAACCCGGCGAGCAGCGTCGCCGCCCAGAACAGCCCCGCCGACAGCGCGGCCGTGGCGGGCACGGTGACGACCCAGGCGGCCAGGATCGTCAACATGTGCGACCGGCGCACGACCTTGCGGCGGGTGCGTTCCTCGACCGGCAGGGTCGAGAGGTCACGGTTCTCCTTGAGGATCTTTTCGTGATACCATTCACGATAGAAGCCCACGCCAAAGATCCCGCCAATGGCGATATGCGTCGACGACACCGGCAGGCCCAGCCAGGACGCGATGATCACCACCACCGCCGCCGACAGCGCCACACACCAGGCGCGCATTGCGTTCAGCCGGGTGATCTCGGAGCCCACGATGTTGATCAGCTTTGGCCCGAACAGCATCAGCCCGACGCTGAGGCCGAAGGCGCCGACGATCATCACCCAATAGGGGATCTGCACCCGGTCGCCGGCCGCGTGATCCTGCACCGCGTGGACGATCGCCGCCAGCGGTCCCACCGCGTTCGCCACGTCATTCGCGCCATGCGCAAAGGACAGAAGCGCAGCCGAGAACACCAGCGGGATCGCGAACAGGCCCTTGAGCGATTTCACGCGATTCTCCAGCCCGCGCGACTGGCGGCGGATCACCGGGCGCATCAGCAGCGTCAGCGGCACGGCGACGGCGATGCCGACCAGAACCGCCTCGCCCAGCGACAGATGCACCAGTTTCTTCAGGCCTTTCATTGCCATATAGGTGACGAACACGCCGCCCATCACGCCGATCAGCACCGGCACCCAGGTGCGCGCGGCGGCGATCTTGTCCTCGCGATAGATGATGCGGTGGTTGATGATCGCCAGGAAGATCGCGGCGATCACGCCCCCCATCACCGGCGAGATCACCCAGCTGGCGGCGATGGTGCCCATCACCGGCCAGTTCACCGCACCGAAGCCGGCCGCGGCGATGCCCGCGCCCATCACCCCGCCGACGATCGAATGCGTCGTTGATACCGGCGCGCCCAGCCAGGTCGCCAGATTGATCCAGAGCGCCCCCGACAGCAGCGCCGCCATCATCGCCCAGAGGAACACTGCCGGCTCTGCCACCGATTCCGGCGCGACGATGCCGCGCGATACGGTGCTGACCACATCGCCGCCCGCCAGCAGCGCCCCCGCGGTTTCGCAGACGGCGGCGATGATCAGCGCGCCGCCCAGCGTCACCGCCTTGGCGCCGACCGCCGGACCCATGTTGTTGGCGACATCGTTGGCGCCGATGTTCAGCGCCATATAGGCCCCGACCACGGCGCCGATGATCACCACCCAGGAACCGGGCGATGCGCCCATGATTGTCGCCGCGGCAAGCCCCGTCAGCACCATGAACACCAGGGCAATGCCGGGTCCGACCAGTGGGCGTGAGGTGAACACGGTTGCCTGTTCCAGCAGGCTGATCCGGTTCAGGTCCTTGTCCAGGGTCTTGATGGCCTTGGCGTTCGGATCGTTGGGCGTGGGCATCGGGAACTCCGGGCGGGGTGTCACGAATTTGTTACACAGCGCCTACAGGGTTTGCCCCGCGATCTCAACGGCTAAGACCCGATTTCGCGCAGGATCGCTTTCAATTCCGGTTCCTCGACCCGTTTCGCCGCCTCGCGCGGGGTGACCCACTCGCGCTGCCTCCGGCCCCGCTCGGGCCAGTCGTCGGCCAAGGCATCAACATCGACGCGGAACACCTCGCAGCGGCAGGTGACGGGGATCCCGCCCTTGACCGCTTTGCGATAGCTAAAGCTGCCGGTGCTGTCGGCCTCGACCGAACCCTGCACGCCGGCTTCCTCCCAGGCTTCCTGCAACGCCGCCTCGGCCAGGGTCCGGCCCTCCATCGGCCACCCCTTGGGCAGGATCCAGCGTTTCGTCGTCAGGCTGGAGACCAGCAGAATCTCGGGGCCCTTCTTGCCCTCGCGCACGCACAGCGCCGCTGTCTGCACGAATTCGGGCCGGCGGAACGCCGGTTCGAGGAACGTGCGATAGGCCGCCAGGGCGGTGTGCTTCATCGGAATCGGCTCGTCCTCAAGGCTGGGCGGTGTAGGGCACCGCGCGTATTGGCTGATTTCCGGTCCAGAGTGGGATCAATCCCCGTCCTGGTCAACACGCCCGCGCAACGATTTGATGTCACCGCGCCGGGTTTTTGCATCCATCCGGCGGATCTTGCTGCCATGCGTGGGTTTCGTGGCGATGCGGCGGCGCGGCGCGACCAGCGCGGCACGGATCAGCTCGACCAGGCGCTCGCGCGCGATCTCGCGGTTGCGGGCCTGGCTGCGGGTGTCCTCGACCCGCAGGATCAGGGCGCCGTCCAGCGTCCAGCGCCGCCCAGCGAGGCGTTTCAGCCGGGTCTTGACCGCCGGCGGCAGCGAGGGCGAGCGTTCGGCCTCGAAGCGCAGTTCGACCGCGGTCGAGACCTTGTTGACGTTCTGCCCGCCGGGCCCCGACGCCCGGCTGAAGCTCTCGGTCAGTTCCCAGTCCTGGATGGCGATGGTGTCGGTGATATGCAGCATGATGTCCGATCCAATCGAAAGGGCCGCCCGGCAATCGAGCGGCCCTCACGAGCTTCAGGAGATGGAGCCGGTTAGAACCAGGCCCAATCAGAAGGGGCGCAGCCTAGGGCTGCCGTCAGCTCGCTTCCCCCCTGACTGTCCCGACACCTCTCTCCAATATCACTCTCGACACTGGACCACCTCCTTTCAATGGGTTGAACCGTAAGGGGATGGTGGCACAGATCTTGTATTTGTCAAAACCTTTTAGGCGACAGGTTGCGTCAATTTCTGCACGATGACGCGGAATGGCACCAAAGCGATCAAAGCCAGTGCCAGTTTGACCAGCCAATCGGCAAAGCCCAAAGATGCCCACAAAGGCACCATCGGACCGACGCCAAGCAGTGGTAAAACATCCTGAGCCCAGCTAGGATTCGCCGCCGGTTCGATCCACGCCAGGCTGGCCGAGAACGCGATCGAAAAGAAGATCAGCGTGTCCAGCGACGAGCCCACCAGCGTCGAGGCCAGCGGTGCTTTCCACCAGGCGCCGGCGCGCATCCGGTCAAAGATCGCCACATCCATCATCTGCGCCGTCAGAAAGGCCAGCCCCGACCCCAGCGCGATGCGCAGCGTGACGGCGGGGTATTCGAACCCGTCGCCTTGCAGCATGATCTGCGTGCCGATCAGCGAGCAGGCGACGCCCACGGCAAAGCCCGCCCAGACGACGCGCCGCGCTGCAGCGGGGCCATAGACGCGGTTCATCACGTCGGTGACGAGGAAGGCAAAGGGATAGGTCAGTGCACCCCAGGTGAGCCAGTTGCCCAGAAGGAATTGCACCAGGATGTTCGAGGCCACGACGATCGCGGCCATGCCCAGGATACCGGGCAGATAAATGCGGGTCATTGTTCGATCCGTTTTGACAAGGTGCCCGCCGGCTGCGGGACGCGGAGACTTGGCCGTCCCCATCGGACGACGCGCGCTCTTACTGCCGGGGCCGTCGCATGGCAAGCGCGTTGATGGCGTGGCGGTGCCTTGGCGGCCATTTCCCCTTGCCAAAGCGGGCCGGGCGTTGCACCTCAACGGCATGCACCCCGTCCTGCAAGGAAATCCCTGATGCTCACCGAACAGCCCGGCCTGATCGAGGCCGTCCGCGACCGTTTCGCCCATGTCGAGGTCTGCCCCTTCGAGGGCCCGCGCATTTTCTTCGAAAACGCCGGCGGTGCGCTCAGGCTGAAAACGGTGGTCGAGACCTCGGCGGCCTATGCCAGCTATCCTGACAACCAGGGCCGGCCGAACATCGCCTCGCAGACGCTGATGAAGGTGATCGACCAGGGCAAGGCCGACATGCGGCTGTTCCTGAACGCGCCGACCGGTCAGGTGTTCGTGGGCGAAAGCGGCACCGAGGTGCTGTTCCGGCTGGTGCGCAACGCCGCCACCGGGGCCGAGGCCGGCGGCGTCATGCTGCGTTCGACGCTGGAGCATCCGGCGCTGGGCTCCAGCATGACCCATTGGGCGCGCCAGACCGGGCGCGAGCTGATCGAGATCGCGCATGACGATGCCACCGGCACCGTCAGCGTCGAGGCCTACAAGGCCGCGCTGCGCCCGGATATCCGCGTGGCCTCGATCATCCACACCTCGCCGGTGACCGGTATGGCGGTGGATGTCGCCGCCATCGCCGCCGCGATCCGCGAGGTTGCGCCCGGTGCGTTGATCCTTGTCGACGGCATCCAGCACGCCTGCCACGGCCCGGTGGATGTCGCGGGCTATGACATCGACGGCTATGCGCTGAGCCCCTACAAGATGTTCTCGCGCCACGGCTATGGGGTGGGCTGGGCCAGCGACCGGCTGACCGCGCTGACACATGAGCAGATCATCGGCGGCCCGGCGACCGGCTGGGAACTGGGCACGCGCGACACTGGCAGCTATGCCACCTTCAGCGATGTCTGCGACTATTTCGACTGGCTGGGCGGGCAGTTCACCGACGCCACCGACCGCCGCGCCCGGATGGAGGCCGCCGGCCGTGCGATCCATGACCACGAGGCCCGGCTGGTGCAGGCGATCCTGCACGGCACCGGCAACCTGCGTGGCCTGGCGGAAATGCCGGGTATCACCCTGATCGGCGGCGACGCGGTCGAGGGGCGCGAAGGCGTGGTCTCGGTCACGCTGGATGGCTGGGACACGCTGAACCTGGTCGAATTCCTGGGCGAACGCGGCATTCGCACGCATATCCGCAAGGCCGACCAGTATTCCGGCAACGTCCTGCGCCCGCTGGGCAAGCCCGACTGCCTGCGCATCAGCTTTTGCCACTACAACACCGAGGCCGAGGTGGCGCGCCTGCTGGCGGCGATGGAAGAGGCCATCGCGCAGGGCTGACCGGATCGGGGTTGGGCGGAGTCAGGCCGCACCACCCCGGGCGGGTCCCCTGCTGGGTCTGCCGCCCGAGTTTGCATGTGCAAAAAAATGCATCAGCCAAAGGAAAGCCTTGCATTGATGTGCCGAAGTTGCACTATATAGCACACGCAAGCGCGAGTCTTTCGCGCACGGCCGGGGAGGACGGCCGGGTTCGGGACGGGAGGAGACCTGACATGAACGAGAACGCGGCAGTCTATTTCGTGGATCGCCATATGCACGAGGGGCGTGGCGGCAAGGTCGCGTTCCGCGAGGTCGACGGCCTGCACCGGGCGATGACCTATGCCGAGCTGGCGGATCAAAGCGCCCGCTGGGCCGGCGCGCTGGAACGCCACGGTGTGCGGCGCGAAGAGCGCATCGCGATGATCGTGCGCGACGAGCTGGAATTCCCGGTGGTGTTCTGGGGCTCGCTCAAGGCCGGCGCGATCCCGGTGCCGCTGAACACGCTGCTCAGCGCCTCGGTCTATGAGGCGATCCTCAACGACAGCCGCGCCTCGATCCTGGTGGTGTCGGAGCAGCTGTGGGACACCGTGAAACCGGCGATCGACGGCAACCGCTATCTGCGCGCGGTGGTGGTCGTGGGCGGCGAAAAGCTCTGCGACGGCAAGGAATGCGTGACCTTCGATGCCTTCATGGACGGCGCCGAGCCGGTCGAGACCGTCGAGGCGCATGGCGATGAGCTGGCGTTCTGGCTCTATTCCTCGGGGTCGACCGGGGTGCCGAAGGGCGTGCGTCATGTGCACTCCAGCCTCAAGGCGACCGCCGACACCTTTGGCGCGCAGGTGCTCGGCATCCGCGAGGAGGACACCGTCTTTTCCGTGGCCAAGATGTTCTTTGCCTATGGTCTGGGCAACGCGATGTCCTTCCCTCTGTCGGTCGGCGCGACCACGGTGATCTTCGGTGGCCGCCCGACCCCGGATGGCGTGTTCGAGATCATGGCGCGGGAAAAACCGACGATCTTCTGCGGTGTGCCGACGCTCTACGCGGCGATGGTGGCCGAGCAGGAAAAGAAGGGCGGCGCGCCCGATCACACGATCCGGCTGTGCACGTCGGCGGGCGAGGCCCTGCCGCGCGAGATCGGCGAACGCTGGGAAAAGCTCTGGGGTGCCGAGATCGTCGATGGCGTCGGTTCGACCGAGATGCTGCATATCTTCCTGTCGAACCGCCCCGGCGACATCGTCTATGGCACCTCGGGTGTGGCGGTGCCGGGCTATGAGGTGCGTCTGGTCGACGAGCATGACGAGGACGTGCCCGAAGGCGAGGTCGGTGAGCTGCTGGTTCGCGGCCCCTCCAGCGCCGAGGGCTACTGGAACCGCCGGAACAAGTCGCAGGCAACGTTTCAGGGACACTGGACGCGCACCGGCGACAAGTATGAGCGCACCGCGGACGGTCGTATGGTCTACTGCGGGCGCACCGACGACATGTTCAAGGTCTCGGGCATCTGGGTCAGCCCGTTCGAGGTCGAGCAGGCGCTGATCGAACACCCGGCAATCCTCGAGGCCGCCGTGGTCGCCAAGGCCGACGACAAGGATCTGATCAAGCCCGCCGCCTATGTGGTGACCAAGGACGGCCAGCCGGTCGATACCGATGCGCTCAAGGAGTTCGTCAAGGCCAAGATCGGCATGTGGAAATATCCGCGCTGGGTCACCGTGGTCGACGAGCTGCCAAAGACCGCGACGGGCAAGATCCAGCGGTTCAAGCTGCGGGATCTGGACGTCTGACGGAAACGGGGCAGGGGGGCTGTCTGCCCCCCTCTTTCGCTGCGCGAAATTCACCCCCCGAGGATATTTGAGACGCAAAGAAGAGGGCGGAATGCTGGATCTGGCGACGGGACGCGGGGTGTTCGACATCGCGGGCAAGCAGCTGGAATGGGCGGCCTGGGGCGCACGCGCGCCGGGGCGGCCGGTGATCGTGCTGCTGCATGAGGGGCTGGGCTGCGTCGCGCTGTGGCGCGATTTCCCCGAACGGCTGGCCGAGGCCAGCGGTTGCCCGGTCTTTGCCTATTCGCGCGCGGGCTATGGCCAGTCCGACCCCGCCGACCGGCCGTTTCCGGTCGATTACATGACCCGCCACGCGGTCGATGTCCTGCCCGACGTGCTGAATGCGATCGGCGCCGACAGCTATGTGCTGATGGGCCATTCCGACGGCGCGACCATTGCCGCCGAATACGCCGGCCGGGTCGAGGATTTCCGCGTCCGTGGCCTCGTGCTGATGGCGCCGCACTTCTTCACCGAGCCGCTGGGCCTGGCCGAGATCGCCCGCGCGGCCGAGGTCTTTGCGACGACGGATCTGGCCGCCAAGATGGCGCGCTATCACCGTGACCCGCGCGCGACCTTCGCTGGCTGGAATGACGCCTGGCTGAACCCGGCGTTCAAGGCGTGGAACGTGGCGGATGTGATCGACTATATCCGCGTGCCCGCGCTGGTGATCCAGGGGCGCGAGGACCAGTATGGCACGCTGGCGCAGGTGCACGAGGTTGAAACGCGCAGCTATGCGCCGGTCGACCTGCTGGTGCTCGACGACTGCCGCCACGCACCGCAGTTCGACCAGCCGCAGGCGGTTCTGGACGCGGTAGCCGAATTCTGCGCGCGGCTGATCCGCATCGAGGCGGCGCAGCCCGAGGGGCTGTGATCTGGCCTGCGATCCCCTATCTGCCGGGGCAGACGCCGCGCCCGGCCGAGGGGGTGTTTGACGCTCTGAAGGGAGGGCTCGACGGGCTCGACCCGGCGGGGCTGGCCGACAGCGCCTGTTTCCGTGCGGGCTTCGAGGCCTTTGATCGGCGTCTCTACTGGGAGGCACACGAGCTGTGGGAGCCCGTCTGGCTGCGTCTGCCCGAGGGGGCCGAGCGCGCCTTGGTGCAAGGGGTGATCCAGCTGGCCAATTGCGGGCTGAAGCGGCGCATGGGGCGGGTTCAGGCGGCGATGCGAATCATCCCGCTGGCCGAAGCGGCGCTGGCGCGGGCCTATGCCGGAGGTGTGGCGGTGATGGGCGTGTCGCGGTCGCGCGTGACCGGGATGCAAGAAATTGCCACCCGTGAACTGCAATATAATGCAGAGAGTGACTTGACCAAGGGGTGATTTTGGGTGATTTTGCCCGAGAAAGCCGCATAATAGATGTTTACGAAACGTATCTTTGGCACTATTGTGCATTTCATGCAATTGGCGTATACCTGACCCGAGGGAGGACACTCCAGTGACGAAGCGAATCGATTTCCAGACCGACCCGTCCAAATACCGCCACTGGCGCGTCGACTATGACGGCGCCATCGCCAACCTCACGATGGACGTGGACGAGAACGGCGGCCTGTTCGACGGCTATCAGCTGAAGCTGAACAGCTATGACCTGGGCGTGGACATCGAGCTGGCCGACATCGTCCAGCGCATGCGCTTCGAGCACCCCGAGGTGAAGGTCGTGGTGATGCGCTCGGGCAAGGACAAGGTGTTCTGCGCTGGCGCGAACATCCGCATGTTGGGCGGCGCGACCCACGCGCACAAGGTCAACTTCTGCAAATTCACCAACGAGACCCGCAACACCTTCGAGGCCGCGGAGGCCGACAGCGGCCAGAAATACATCGCCGCCGTCAAGGGTGCCTGCGCCGGGGGCGGCTATGAGCTGGCGCTCGCCTGCAACCATATCATGCTGACCGACGACAGCTCGTCGGCGGTGTCGCTGCCCGAGGTTCCGCTGCTGGCCGTTCTGCCCGGCACTGGCGGCCTGACCCGTGTCACCGACAAGCGCAAGGTGCGCCGCGACCTGGCGGATGTGTTCTGCTCGCTGGAAGAGGGCATCAAGGGCAAGCGTGCGGTGCAGTGGCGGCTGGTCGACGAGATTTTCCCGAACTCGAAGTTCGATGATGCCGTGGTTCAGCGCGCGCAGGATTTCGCCGCCGCTTCGACCAAGGCGACCGGCACCGGCATCGCCCTGAATCCGCTGCAGAAGACCATCGGCGAGGACGGTTCGATCCACTATTCGCTGGTCGAGGTCGCCGTGGACCGCGACAGCCGCAAGGTCACCGTCACGCTGAACGGCCCGGATCAGGACGTGCCGGCCTCGGTCGAGGCGCTGCATGCGCAGGGTGACCAGTCCTGGATGCTGCGTCTGGCGCGGGAATTCGACGACGCGATTCTGGAACTGCGCCTGAACGAGATGGAGCTGGGCCTGATGGTGTTCCGCACCCAGGGCGACCCGCAGGCGGTTCTGGCGCATGAGGCCTTCATGCTGGCCAATTCCGGCGACTGGCTGGCGGGTGAGATCCTGCAATACTGGAAGCGCGTGCTGAAGCGGGTCGACGTGACCTCGCGTTCGCTGGTCGCGCTGGTCGAAAACGGCTCGTGCTATGCGGGGTTCCTGGCGGAACTGCTCTGGGCCTCGGATCGCAGCTACATGATGGAAGGCGAGTTCGAGGGCGACAACCGTCCGGTCGCCACCGTCACGCTGAGCGCGGGCAATTTCGGCCCGTTCCCGATGGGCAACGACCTGACCCGTCTGCAGACCCGCTTCCTGGCCGAGCCCGAGGCGGTCGAGGCGCTGAAGGGCAAGATCGGCGCGGCCCTGGAAGCCGACGACGCGATGGAGGCGGGTCTGGTGACCTATGCCTATGACGACATCGACTGGGAAGACGAGATCCGCATCTTCATGGAAGAGCGCGCGAGCTTCAGCCCCGACGCGATGACCGGCATGGAAGCCAACCTGCGTTTTGCCGGCCCCGAGACGATGGAGACCCGGATTTTTGGCCGCCTGACTGCCTGGCAGAACTGGATCTTCAACCGTCCGAATGCGACCGGCACCGACGGGGCGCTGCAGCGCTATGGCACCGGGGTGCGCGGCGACTACAACATGCAGCGCGTGTGACGCAGGAGGTGCGTGCAAGCACGCACCTTACAGAAACGGAAGTGTAGGGTGCGTGCTCGCACGCACCTCCCAATGGAGGAAAGCAATGCTCGACCTTATCAACGTCAGCTATGACACGCAGATCCCCAACAACGTGGGTCTGTCGTCCGACAAGCGCGTGCTCAAGGCGCTGGAGAAATGGCACCCCGGTTACATCAACTGGTGGAATGACCTGATCCCGCAGAACTTCCAGAAATCGCTGGTCTACCTGCGCACCGCGGTCAGCGTCGACCCCAAGGGCTGGGCCAAGTTCGACTATGTCAAGATGCCGGAATACCGCTGGGGCGTGCTGCTGGCGCCGCAGGTCGAGGACCGCCGCATCCCCTGCGGCGAGCACGCCGGTGAACCCGCCTGGCAGGAAGTCCCCGGCGAATACCGCTCGCTGATGCGCCGCCTGATCGTGATCCAGGGCGATACCGAACCCGCCTCGGTCGAGCAGCAGCGATTCCTCGGCCTGACCGCGCCCTCGCTTTACGACATGCGCAACCTCTTCCAGGTCAACGTCGAAGAGGGCCGCCACCTCTGGGCGATGGTCTATCTGCTGCACAAATACTTCGGCGCCGATGGCCGCGAGGAAGCCGACGACCTGCTGCGCCGTCAGTCGGGCTCGGAAGAGGCCCCGCGGATGCTGGGCGCCTTCAATGAGGAAACGCCGGACTGGCTGTCGTTCTTCATGTTCACCTATTTCACCGACCGCGACGGCAAGATGCAGCTGGAGGCGCTGGCGCAATCGGGCTTCGACCCGCTCAGCCGCACCTGCCGCTTCATGCTGACCGAGGAAGCGCACCATATGTTCGTGGGCGAAACCGGCGTCGGTCGCACCATCGAGCGCACCTGCGAGGTGATGAAGGCGAACGGTATCGACGATCCCTATGACATCGAGAAGATCCGCTCGTTCGGGGTGATCGATCTGCCGACGATCCAAAAGAAGCTGAACCTGCACTACACGCTCAGCCTCGACCTGTTCGGTCAGGAAGTCTCGACGAACGCCGCCAACGCGTTCAACGCCGGGATCAAGGGCCGCTATATGGAGCACCGCCTGACCGACGACCACAAGCTGACCAACGACACCTACACCGTGTGGGATTTCGAGGACGGCAAGGTCGTGCGCAAGGAAGTGCCGGCGCTGACCGCGATCAACATGCGCCTGCGCGACGACTACAGCCGCGACGCGGCGGGTGGCGTGGGTCGGTGGAACAAGATCATCGAGAAATCGGGGATTCAGTTCGAATTGACGCTGCCGCATGAGTCGTTCAACCGCAAGATCGGCGTGTTCTCGAACCACCTGTTCGATCCGCAGGGCAACCTGATCTCGGGCGCCGAGTATGACGCGAAGGTGGGCGAGTGGCTGCCGACCCATGCCGACGGCGACTATATCCAGTCGCTGATGAAACCGGTGACCGAGCCCGGCAAATATGCCGACTGGATCGCTGCGCCGAAGGTCGGGATCGACAACAAGCCCGGCGATTTCGAATACGTCAAGCTCTACATGGCGTGACATCGGTGCGTGAAATCACGCACCCTACGGCGACAATCCGCTTGTAGGGTGCGTGCGCGTCACGCACCATGCCCGAATGGCCAGAAACTGCTGCCCGGCACGGTCTGCCCGTGCCGCGCGGCCAAACGTGAGGGAGGCCCCGATGCCGCCGATCGAACGCACCGCCCATTTCCCCCAGCCGCAGACCCGCCAGCGCACCGACCGTTCGGTTTGCCTTGACTGCCCGTCCTGCGCAGGCCTTTGCTGGAGCCTCGCCGAACTCGACCACCTGCCTGAGGTGGTCCTCCACTCCGACCGGACCGCCCGCGCATGAACAAGCCCCTCAAGCAGCACCTGATCGACCCGGAAATCTGCATCCGCTGTTACACCTGCGAGATGACCTGCCCGGTCGAGGCGATCACCCATGACGACAGCAATGTCGTGATCGACGCCGCCAAGTGCGATTTCTGCCTCGACTGCATTCCGGTCTGTCCGACCGGCTCGATCGACGAGTGGCGCTTTGTCGCCAAGCCCTATTCGCTGGACGACCAGTTCGGCTGGGCCGAGCTGCCCGCGCAGGGCGAGATCGTGGCGGCCGGTGGTGACGACGCCGAGGGCGGCGACGATCTGCAGGCCGCGATGGAGGCCCTGCTGGCCGAGGCGCACAAGGGTGCCGGCGGCAAGGCCAAGGCCCCGGCGACGGCCGCAAAGCCCAGCGTGAACCTCTACAACCTCGGCAAGCCCGCCGTCGCCAAGGTGCAGGGCAATTTCCGCCTGACCTCGGATGAGAGCGGCTCGGACGTGCGCCATATCATCCTGGATTTCGGCAGCCAGCATTTCCCGGTGCTCGAAGGCCAGTCGATCGGCATCATCCCGCCCGGCACCGACGCCAACGGCAAGCCGCATCTGCCGCGGCTCTATTCGGTCTCCAGCCCGCGCGACGGCGAGCGGCGCAACTACAACAACCTCTCGCTGACCGTGAAGCGCGAGGACAAGGGCGTCTGCTCGAACTATGTCTGCGATCTGAAGCTGGGCGACGAGGTGCAGGTGACAGGCCCGTTCGGCGCGACCTTCCTGATGCCCGACGACCCTTCGGCCCGTCTGCTGATGATCTGCACCGGCACTGGCTCGGCCCCGTTCCGCGGCTTTACCATGCGCCGCCAACGCGCCGCCGCCGGCACCTCGGGCGATATGGTGATGTTCTTCGGCGCCCGCACCCCGGATTCGCTGCCCTATTTCGGCCCGCTGAACAAGGTGCCCGAGCGTCTGCTGAAAAAGCACCTGGTGTTCAGCCGCATCCCCGGCGTCGACAAGGAATACGTTCAGGACCGCATGATGGTCGAGCAGGAGGCGATTGCCGACATGCTGGCCGATCCCCGGACGCATATCTATATCTGTGGCCTCAAGGGGATGGAGCAGGGCGTGGAACACGCCTTCAAGAACATCGCGGAATCGACTGGCATGCCCTGGGAGGCGACCCGCGACGTGATGCGCGACGAAGGCCGGTATCACGTCGAGACCTATTGATGCCCTATCTCCACGAGATCCGGGTCGCCTGGGGCGACTGCGACCCAGCAGGAATCGTCTATACCGGACGCATTCCGGCCTTTGCGCTGGATGCCATCGACGGCTGGTGGGATCATTACGTCGGCGCGGGCGGCTGGTATTACAACGAGGTCAAGCGCGGCTTCGGCACGCCCTTCGTGCATATGAGCCTCGACTTTCGCCACCCGATGACGCCGCTCCACCGGCTGTTCTGCGAGGTTGCGCCGACCCGGCTGGGCGACACTTCGGTTGAGTTCCGGGTGGCTGGCCGCCAGGACGGGGTGCTGTGCTTCGAGGGGCGCTTTGTCTGCGTCTTTGTCGAACAGCCCGCATTCAGCAAGGCACCGCCGCCGGAGGATATCCGCGCCTTGATCGAATCCCAGATCGAGCCGGCGGCATGATATTGCATTTCCAATGATCCGGGGGCGCAGGGCTATTGTTTGAACCGCGCCGATCGCCTAGGATTGTGCACTATTATTCCTCACCCCGGCCCGGCCCGATGTCCGAGATCACCAATTTCCGCGGCGAAACACTGGCTGCAGACAGCGAAACCCGGGGCGAGGCCGCGGCGCGGGCGCTGATCCTGCGGGTGGGTGAGCGGGTGCGCAAGGCGCGCGAGCTCAAGGGCATCCCGCGGCGCGTGCTGTCCGAGGCCTCGGGCGTCTCGCCGCGCTATCTGGCGTTGCTGGAGGCGGGCGAGGGGAACATCTCGATCGGTCTCTTGCAGCGCGTGGCCGAGGCGCTGGATCACCGCATCGAATGGCTGCTGGGCGAGGACGACCCCTGGACCTCGGATGCGCTGCGCGTGGCGGAACTGTTCCGTTCGGCCACCGCCGACACCCGCGCCAAGGTGATGGCCCTGCTGGCCCCCCAGCCCGAGGCCAGCGCCCGGCGCAACCGCATCGCGCTGATCGGGCTGCGCGGGGCCGGCAAGTCGACGCTGGGCGCGCTGGCGGGCAAGCAGCTGGGCGTGCCCTTTGTCGAACTCAACCGCGAGATCGAGGACCACGCCGGCATGCCGGTGAACGAGGTGATGGCCTTCTATGGTCAGGAGGGCTATCGCCGGCTGGAAGGTCAGGCGCTGACCCGCATCGTCGCCACCCATGACAGCGTGATCCTGGCCGTCGCCGGCGGTATCGTGGCCGAGCCCGACGCCTTCAAGACCCTGCTGTCGCAGTTCCACACGATCTGGATCAAGGCCGCACCCGCCGAGCATATGGCCCGCGTGCGGGGGCAGGGCGACATGCGGCCAATGGCCGGCAACCCCGAGGCGATGGACCAGCTCAAGTTCATCCTGACCAGCCGCGAGGCGCTTTACGATCAGGCGCGGGCCAAGCTGGACACCACCGGTCAGAGCGTCGAGCAATCGACCGCCGATCTGGTCGCACTGATCAAAGACCACGGATTCCTGGATTGACGCCTGAGGCGCATCTGGACGCGGTGCGCGCCCGGCTGGCGCACGCCGCGCCGCTGGCGTTGCGCCGCGCCGCCGTGGCCGGCGGCAGCCCGCAGGCGTTGGGGCTGGCGGTGGGGCTGGCCGAAACCGGCGTTGCGGTGACCCTGATCGAAGAGGACCAGCACGACGTCCAGCGCGCCCGCGACGCGCTGACCCGGGCCGGCTGTGCTGCGGGCATCGCCTTGGCCACCGACCCGTCCGGGGCGACGGATGCCGAGCTGGTGGTCGAGGCCTCGGGCGGGCCCGCCGCGCTGCGGCTCGCGCATCTGGTGGGCATGGTGCGGGTTGCGCCGGGGGCGCTGGTGGTCAGCCTGGGGGCGGGGGTGACGCTGGCCGATCTGCAGGGCGCGCTGCGCGGGCCGGTGGCGGTGATCGACACCGCCGCGCCGCCGCCCGCCATCGGTCTGGTCGAAATCCTCGCCGGGTCCGATCCGCGTGCAGAAGGGCTGGCGCGGCGGCTGGGCGCGTTGCCGGTCACCGTGCCCGATTTCACCGGCGCGCGCCTGATCGCCGCGCTGGAAGACGCCGCCGAGGCGCTGGTGTTCGAGGGTTCGACCCCGTGGGAGGTCGACGCGGCGGCCGAGGCATTCGGTTTCGATCTGGGCCCCTGCGCGGCGCAGGATCTGCGCGGGCTGGACATCGCCCACGCCCGCCACCGCGCTACGGGTCACGCCCTGCCGGTGGTGGACCGCATGGTCCCCGAGGGGCGTCTGGGCCGCAAGGGCGGCGTCGGCTGGTATCGCTATCCGGGCGGTGGCGGCCGGGTGATCGACCCGCTGGTCGAGGATCTGGCGCGCGAGGAGGCCCATTTCGCCGGCCTCATCCCGCGCCCGGTTTCCGACGCCGAGATCCAGCAACGGCTGGTCGCGGCCCTGACCGAGGCTGCGCGCGCGCTGACCGCCGATCCCGGCGTCATCGACCTGATTTCGGTGATGGCCTGCGGGTTCCCGGCATCGCGCGGCGGCATTCTGCACCACGCCGCGCGCGGCAGGCCCTAGCCCGCGCGGCAGATCGCGAACAGCGCGCTGCGCGAGGAAATCCCCAGCTTGTGATAGGCGCGCTTGCGATAGGTGGCGACGGTATCGGGCGACAGGCCCATCTCGGCGGCGATGGCCTCGGTTTTCTGGCCGTTCAGGATGCCCAGACAGACCGCGCGCTCGCGGGCGCTCAGCGCGGCCAGAGCGGGTGGCTCGGCGGGGTCCGCCATACGGTCGAAATGCAGCGCGATCAGCTGTGCGATCAACTCGGCCAGATCGCCGTCGATCGGCGCTGTGCCTTCGTAGAGGTTGACGATCAGCCGGCGCACCCGCCCGGCGATCAGCACCGCCGTCTTGCCGCTCAGCCCCGGGTCGAGGAAGAAAAGCTGCCGATAGGCCTGCGGCATTCGCGCGCTCGCCGCCTCGACCCGCACCAGCCGGCTTTGCCCGGGGGCCAACCGCCGCAACGCGGGCCCCAGCGGATCCTTGCGAAACCAGCCGTCCAGATAGAGTTGCGCAAGCGCCTCGCCCACGCCATGCCGGGCATAGTTGCGCGACATCAGGCAGCGCGCGCCATCCCCGGCCAGGTCAAAGACCATCACCTGCCGCGCGCCGGTCTGCTGCGCCAGCTCCAGCAGATGCAGCGCGAAGGCGGGCGTGCCGGCGGTCTGCAGGCAGGTGCCGATCAGGCGGATGGGTCCGGTCATCGGTGGCGCGGCCTCGCTCGTGTCCCCTGAAAAAGGGGACATACGGCAAGCGCGATCCACGGTAAACCTTGCCCCGCACCACGCAGAGGAGGGCGCATGAGACCCGCAGGCCGCAGTGAGCTGGATTCGCTCTATTTCACCTATCCGCATTTCGATGCCCCCGCGCCCGACGCCCCCCGCACCGATCCCGCCCCGGTGGTGATCGTCGGCGCCGGCCCGGTCGGCATGACCGCCGCGCTGGAACTGGCGCGCCACGGGCAACGCTGCGTGCTGATCGACGCCAAGGACACGTTCAACGACGGCAGCCGGGCGATCTGTATCGCGCGGGCGTCCTATCATATCCTCGACCGGGTCGGCGCCATCGCCCCGTTCCTGGAAAAATCCCTGCCCTGGACAATGGGGCGCAGTTTCTACCGGGGCCGTCAGGTGCTGGAATTCTCCATGCCCGACAGCCCGAACGACAAATACCGCCCGATGTATAACATCGAGCAGCAATACATCGAGCAATACCTCTGGGACGCGATCGCCCGCGAGCCCCTGATCGAAACCCGCTGGCAGACCCGGCTGGAGGCGATTGAGGCCGGGGCCGGGGGCGCGGTGCTGACGCTTGCAGACCCGCACGGGCGCTATGACCTGCCCGCGCGCTGGGTGCTGGCGGCGGATGGCGCGCGCTCGACCGTGCGGCAAATGCTGGGGCTCAGGCTGCGGGGGCGCAATTTCGAGGGGCGTTATGTCATTGCCGACGTGCGCATGCAGCACGATTATCCGACGATCCGCCGCGCGCTGTTCGACCCGGCCTGCCGGCCCGGCGGCACGGTGCTGATCCACCGCCAGCCCGACGACATCTGGCGCATCGACTACCAGCTGCGCGACGGCGAATCCGAGGCCGAGGCGATCAGCGAGGAGAATGTCCGCGCCTCTGTCACCGCCGTGCTGGAGGACATCGGCCACTCCGGCCCCTGGGATCTGGAATGGTGGTCGATCTATTCCGCCAACACGCTGGCGCTCGATGACTATCGCCACGGGCCGGTGGTGTTCATCGGGGACTCCGCGCATATCGTGCCGATCTTCGGCGTGCGCGGCCTCAACAACGGCATGGCCGACGCGCAGAACATCGGCTGGAAACTGGCGCTGGTGCTCAGCGGGCAGGCGGGCGAAGGGCTGCTGGACAGCTACACGCCGGAACGCCGGGGCGCGACGCTGGATGTCTTCGCCAATGCCTCGAAAAGCGCGCGCTTCATGACGCCGCCGTCGTTCGGCTGGTCGTTGATGCGCGACGCGGCGCTGTCGCTGGCCCTGCACCACCCCTGGGCGGGCGAATTGGCGAACCCCCGCCAGATGGCGCCCTATACCTATGACCAAAGCCCGATCACCGCACCCGACGCGGGCGGCCCCGGCGGGCCCAAACCGGGCGCGATGATGTCCGATGTGGCGCTGGGCGATGGCTTCCTTTCGGATCAGATGGGGCCGTGGTTCACGCTGCTCTGGATCGGCGAGGCGCCCGCCCTCACGCATCCGCTGCTGAAGGTGGTGGCCCTGCCCGCCGAGGGCACGGTCGCCCGCGCCTGGGGAGCCGCGCCGGGCAGCGCCTGGCTGATCCGCCCCGACCTGCACGTCGCCGGGCGCTGGGCCAAGGCCGAGCCCGCCGCCATCCTCGCCTTCCTCGATGCTTTGCTGGAGCGCCGCGCATGACCGATACCGAAACCCTTTACGAGGCCCTGGCCGGCCATCTGGACACCCTCGGCCAGGATGCCGCGCCGCTCTTCCTGGCCAAGGTCGCGTTGGCGATGGGCCACGCGCTGGGCGACACCGGGCGGGCCCTTGCAATCCTCGACGACTGCGCACAGGATCTGGGGGCCCAACCGGACCCTGCACAGTGACCCTGACCAACGCCGATATCGTCGATCTGACCGAGTTTCGCCACGCCCTGCACCGCCGCCCCGAAGTCTCGGGGCACGAGGTGGAGACCGCGCGCAGCATCGCCGCCGCGGTCGCGCTCTGGGGGCCGACCGAGGTGCTGACAGGGCTTGGCGGACATGGCGTCGCGGCGGTCTATGACAGCGGCAAACCGGGGCCGGTGGTGATGATCCGCTCGGAACTCGACGCGCTGCCGATTTTGGAACTGGGCGAGGTCCCGCACCGGTCCGAGATCCCCGGCAAGGGGCATCTGTGCGGCCATGACGGGCACTCGACGATCCTTTTGGGTCTGGCGCGGGTTCTCTCGCGCCGCCCGCCGGGCAAAGGCCGCGTCGTGCTGATGTTCCAGCCGGCGGAAGAGGACGGCTCGGGCGCTGCGGCGGTGATCGCCGATCCCACCTTTGCCCGCATCGCGCCGGACTGGGCGCTGTCCTTGCACAACATGCCCGGCATCGCCCTGCGCCAGGCCTGGCTCGCGCCCGGGGCGGCGAATTGCGCCTCGCTGGGGCTGAAGATCCGCCTGACCGGCGCGACCGCGCATGCCTCGCTGCCCGAAACCGGCCGCGCGCCGACCCCGGCGCTGGCGCGGCTGATCGACGGTCTCAGGGCGATGGGACCGGGGGGCGCGATGGAGCCCGGGTTCCGGCTCGCGACGATCACCCACCTGCGGATGGGCGAACCGGCCTTCGGCATCGCGCCGGGCGAGGCCGAGCTCTGGGTCACGCTGCGCGGGATCAGCGATGGGGATCTGGACAGCCTGCTGGAGCAGGCGCAGACCCTCGCGCGCACCGAGGCCGCATTGGCCGGGCTGACAGCGGCTTTCGAGATCCACGACCACTTTCAGGCCTGCGTCAACGACCCCGACGCGACCGCCGTCCTGGGCCGCGCGCTCGAGGCTACCGGGATCGCCTACGATGCCGGTGACCTGCCGATGCGCGGCTCCGAGGATTTCGGCCGCTTCGGCAGCGCCGGGGCCAGGTCGGCAATGGTGCTGCTCGGGTCCGGCGCCGATCATCCGGCGCTGCATACGCAGAACTATGATTTCCCCGATGTGCTGATTGCGCAGGGTGTCGCGCTCTTCGACCAGGCGATCCGCGAGCTGCTGGGCTAGGCAGGGGGCTTTGCCCCCCTCTTGCCTGCGGCGATTCACCCCCCAGGATATTTAAGACGCAAAGATGCACAATACGTGCATGCAATCTGCCGCCAATCTTACTCCGTGGTTAACCCGCCCCATCTTTGCGTTTCAAATATCCTGGGGGTGAGCCCGCGGGGCGAGGGGGCAAAGCCCCCTTTCTTCAGGCTCGCGCAGCGAGCCCGGCCCAAACGGCGGAGCGGATCTTTGATCCGCGACAGAGTGCGGGAGCCTCCCGTCAGATGGCCGAGGAATGCTTGGCCAGGGCGTAGGCGTCGAACCGGGCGGCGATCATCCGGGTCAGGGGGCGCCCCTCGGGCGGGATCGACAGGCCGGTGGCGTCGTGCGTCACGAAGGGGCTGAACACCGCCGCGACCGGCGCAAAGATCTCGTTCGCGGCGTCGCGGCTGATGCCGAAATCGCGGACCAGTTCGTCGGTTCTGACCGCAAAGTCGCACATCAGCGCCTCGATGATCCGGGCGCGCAGTCGGTCGTCGCCCTGGAATGCGTGGCCGCGCGTCGTGGCAAAACTTCCTGCCTGCACCGCCTTGGTCCAGCCCGAGGTCGCCGGGTTCATCTGCGCATAGCCCTGCGGGAACCTCGAGATGGACGAGGCGCCGAGCCCCACCAGCACCGGCGCCGTGTCGTCGGTATAGCCCTGGAAATTGCGCCGCAGCGTGCCGTTTCTCGCGGCGATCGCCAGCCCGTCGGTCGGGCGCGCGAAATGGTCGATGCCGATTTCGTCATAGCCGTCCCAGGTGAAGAGGTCGCGCGCGGTCTCGAACAGCGCGAGGCGTTCCTCGGGGCGGGGCAGCAGATCCGAGGGGATCAGCTGCTGGCGGCGTGCCATCCACGGCACATGCGCATACCCGTAGAGCGCCACCCGGTCGGGCGACAGCGACAGCAGTTTCTGCACCGAATCCGACAGCCGTGCGGTGCTCTGGTTCGGCAGGCCATAGAGGATATCGGCGTTCAGGCTGCTCACGCCGTGGGCGCGCAGGGCCTCGACGGCATTGCGGGTGACCTCATAGGTCTGGTCGCGGCCAATGATCGTCTGGATTTCGGGGTCGAAATCCTGCACGCCGATCGAGGCGCGGTTCATGCCTGCGCCGATCAGCGCGTCGAGGCGTTCGGTGTCGATCTCGTTCGGGTCGATCTCGACCGAGAATTCCGCGTCCTCGCCCATCGGCGTGACGGCAAGAATCGCCTGTGCGAGGTCGCGCATCGCCGCTGCCGGCATCATCGTCGGCGTGCCGCCGCCCCAGTGCAGCCGTGACAGGGTCACTCCCTCGGGCAGGAGGCGCTGGAACAGAGCGAGTTCCGCCTTGAGGGCCTCGACATAGGCCAGCACCGGCGAATCGCTGCTGGTGCCCTGGGTGCGGCAGGCGCAGAACCAGCACAATCTGCGGCAGAATGGCACATGGAGGTAAAGGGAGATCCGGCTGCCCGGTTCGATGGCTCTGACCCAGCTTTCGAACTGCGCAGGGCCAACATTCGTTGAGAACTGCGGCGCGGTCGGATAGCTGGTATAGCGCGGAACGCGCGCGTCAAAGAGACCCAGTTTGGCAAGTTGCGATTCGGTGCTCATTCGCTTAACTTGTTGAGCACGTTCCTTTGGGCATTGACCTAGATCAACTGCATGACGAAAACACAGATCACGCCCACGAAACTCACACATGTTCAATGCGCCGAATGCCCGATCCGGCATCGGGCTGTCTGCGCACGCTGTGAGAGCGACGAATTGGATAAGCTTGAGGAAATCAAGTATTATCGCAGTTTCCAGGCCGGTCAGACGGTGGTCTGGTCCGGCGACCGGATGGATTTCGTGGCCTCCGTTGTCTCGGGCATCGCCACATTGACGCAGACGATGGAGGACGGGCGCCGACAGATGGTCGGTTTACTGCTGCCCTCGGATTTCGTCGGCCGGCCGGGGCGCGAGACCGCGGCCTATGACGTGGTGGCGACCACCGATCTGGTGATGTGCTGCTTCCGCAAGAAGCCTTTCGAGGACGTCATGGCGACGACCCCGCATGTCGGTCAGCGCCTGTTGGAGATGACGCTGGACGAACTCGACGCGGCGCGCGAGTGGATGCTGCTGCTGGGGCGCAAGACGGCGCGGGAAAAGATTGCCAGCCTGATCGCCATCATCGCCCGCCGCGATGCCTCGCTGCGCCATGAAAAGAGCGAGGGCCGGGTGATCGTCGATCTGCCGCTGACCCGCGAGGCAATGTCGGAGTATCTGGGTCTGACGCTGGAGACCGTCAGCCGCCAGATCAGCGCCCTGCGCAAGGATGGCATCATCGAGATCGAAGGCAAGCGCCACATCATCATCCCCGACTTCGAGCGTCTGGTTGAAGAAGCGGGTGACGACAGTGACGGCGGGTTTCTCGTCTGATTGTTTCCAAGTCGGGGAAAGACCCGGAAATCGCCGCATTCCTGCCCCAGTTTGCCAGCACCTTGGCCTTGCAACCTTTGCACGGAACAAGGGACATCGAGGCATGTTTGACTGGGATAGTGATTATGAGGGCGTTGTCGAGACCAAGGTCTTGGCGCGGGCAGGCGAAACCGGAAACGGATTCATTCGGGGAATTCTGACACGCTGGGTGGCACCCTTGGCGGTGGTCGCCGGGCTTTCGCTGGCGGGCAGCCTGACAGTGGGGACCGAGACGGGCCGTTTCCTGAGCGCGTCGCTCGGGCAGGCCGGGGCGTTCCTGTTCGGCACCCGCATCGAGGAACCGCCGGCAGACCTGATCGCCTATGGCCCCGAGCAGTTTCACAACTTCATGCGCGGCGTCGCCGGATTCAGCAACGAGGATCTGCTGACCTTTGCCGCGGTGACGCAGCGCGGGTTGGGCGATCTGAGCAACCCGTCGACGCCTTTCATGCTGGACGTGCTGTTCCTGACCTATCGCGAGATCGAGCGCCGCGGTATGGCGCGGCCGGTCGCCTGGATGGCGGTTCAGGAAGCGCGTGACAGCTATCTCCAGACGGCGAATCTGGAACTCTGACCGCAGGGGAATACGGCATCGGGCCGACGGGGATCTTCTGTCGGCCTTTTGCTGGTGCCGGGTGCCGGAAAGCAATCAGAGGCTGAATCTGCCCGAAAGCCGGCCCAATTTCGCCGCGGTTGGCGGGCAGCATGGAGCAGGGCCGGTGCTTGTGCCCGGTCACGGCGTTCCAGGTAAAGAGGAGAAGTCCGATGAGCGCGACGAAACGCAAACAGAAAACCCAGCGGCGCAGCCGGGATCGGATGCGCGTTTACCTCTATGGCTCCGACCGTGACGGTGCCTTGGCGGGTGGCGCGGCCTTTGCCGGCGGCGGTTGCGGCGCTGTGCGCTGCGACGGGTGACCGACGCGGCCGGTGCTGCGCTATTTGGCCGGCAGACTGTCGACAAAGCGGCGGGCGAGTTGCAGCAGGGCGGACAGGCGGTTCGGGTCTGCAACGGCCTCGTCGGTGACATCGACAAAGCCCCGCATCGGCCGGCCGGTGAAATCCATCGGCTGCGTGCCCGCGACCTGCAGTGCGGCGTCGATATTGTCGCGCCCGACGCGGACCATGCCGCCGCCCTTGTGCACCCCGCACAGCATGTTCCCGTCAAGCATGAACACCAGCCCGCCGAACATTCGCTTTTCGGTGATCCCGGGCATGTCGGCTAGGGCCTCGCGCATCAGTTCGGCCAGTCCGGGGTCATAGGCCATCGGTGTTCTCCGCGCCCCTTTGCCGCCCCGCCAGCGGCCGGGCGGGGGGATCGGGCCGCAGATCTCGCCTGCGGCCCGAACGCATCTCACAACGCAATGCGATAGAGGGCAAAGCCGCCTTCACCCTCGCCCGCGGCTTCCATCTGCACGCCCCGGGCACGGACCTCGTCGACATACTGCGCCGCGGCCGGGCCGGTTTCGAACAGAACCGAGGTGCCGGTCATCGGCGCAAAGCCCCAGTTGCCGTCGGCAGCCGGTGCAATGGTCCCGTTCTGGACGATATAGCGCACGATGATGTCGCGGTTGGTGTCCGGCGCGCGGAACACGATGGTCGACCCGTCGGCACCCGGGAAATGCCCGCCGCCACCGGCGCGATAGTTGTTGGTGGCGACGATGAACTCGGCGGCCTCGTCGATCGGAGCGCCGTTGAACATCAGGTTGACGATGCGATGCGCCTCGGGGGCGACGACCTGACCGTCGTTGTCATACCGCGCCGGTTGGCTGAGGTCGATCTGATAGGTCACGCCGTCGATCACGTCGAAATTGTAGGACGGGAAGGACGGGTTCAGCAGGATCTGGTCGGCCACGCCGGGCTGGATCTGATTGAACATGCCCGCCGCGCGTTCCAGCCACTCGCGCACCTGTGCGCCGGTGATCCGCACCGCCATCAGCGTGTTGGGATAGAGGTAGAGGTCGGCCACGTTCTTGATCGCCACCGGCCCCACCGGCACGTCGGTGTAATATTCCGGGCCGCCGCGCCCGCCGGCCTTGAACGGGGCCGCGGCGGACAGGACCGGCAGCCCCTCGTGTTCGGTGCCGCGCAGGATGTCCGAGACATACCATTTCTGCGCCTCGCTGACGATCTGCACCGAGGGGTCATCGGCCACCAAGGCAAAGTAGGAATACAGCGGCACGGTCGTCTGGCCGACCTCGGCACGGACATAGTCCAGCGTTGCGGCATGGGCCTCGGCGGTGGCGGCGACCACGGGCGCGAAATCGCCCACCAGCGCGGTATAGCTGCGGTCCTCGTTGCGCCGCGAGATCGGGCGGGTCGCGCTTTCAGAACCGGTGATCGTCCAGCTGTCGCCGTCCTTGGTCAGCATCAGGTCGATGATCCCCAGGTGCGAGCCCCAGAACCCGGCCATCACCGCGGGCTTGCCCATCAGCGTGCCAGCCTCGGCGTCGATGCCCTCGCCCTGGTGGCTGTTGCCGGGGAATACCAGATGCTGGTGGCCGGTCACCACCGCGTCGATGCCATCGACCCCGGCGAGATAGAGCGAGGCGTTCTCCATCATCGGGTCGAAGCCGGTGGCGATGCCCGAATGCGACAGGGCGACGATGATGTCGGCGCCTTCCTCCTTCATCTTCGGCACCCAGGCCTCGGCCGCCTCGACGATGCCGCGGACGTTATAGGCGCCCTCCAGATGCGAGCGATCCCACTGCAGGATCTGCGGCGGCAGGAAGCCGATGATGCCGATCTTGATCGTCTCTTCGGCCCCAGCCCCGTCGGTGAGGGTCTTTTCCAGGATCACATAGGGCGGCAGGTGCAGGCGATCGTCGAGCGGCGTCGCGCCCAGGCTGGAGGCGAAGTTGGCACAGACAACGGGGAAGTTGGCGCCGGCGTTCACGCGGTCCATGAACGCGACGCCATAGTTGAACTCGTGGTTGCCCAGCGTGCCGCAGTCATAGCCCAGCGTGTTCATCGCGGCGATGATCGGGTGGATGTCCCCGTCGTTCATCCCGTGCTCATAAGCCATCCAGTCGCCCATCGGGTTGCCCTGGAAATAGTCGCCGTTGTCGACCAGCAGGGTGTTGGTGGCCTCGGCGCGGATTTCCTCGACGATCGAGGCGGTGCGCGCCAGCCCGACGGTGTCGACCGGGCGGTCTCCGTAATAGTCATAGGCCTGTGCGTGGCAGTGCAGGTCGGTGGTCGTCAGGATGCGCAGATGCGCCTGACCGCCCGCGGCGCGGGCCGAGAACGGGTGCAGCAGCACCAGACCGGCGGTGGCGGTCGACGACAAGAGGAAGGAACGGCGGGACAGGGTGGTCATGGGGGCCTCTCTGTTGGTGAGTCGCTCTGACGGCGAATGGCGAATGGTGAACCGCGCACGGGATTCCGGCAAGGAATTTGACCAAGGGTTCAGTTTCTGGCGGGCGGAGTCGTGTGTCGTGCTGCAGAAGTCATCGCCTGCCCGGGTGACGGGCGCATGACGCTGGTGAACCGGCCCGCAGGCCGGCGATACGGCCCCGTATCGCACAACCTGGTCATGGGCCGCAGCCGGACGCGCAGGACCGGGGAGCGACTGCCTTATTTCGACCAAACGGTGCGTATAGGCTCGTGGAATTCGCCTGGAATTGCCTGGAGTTCTCCGATGCCGCGCCTCGAACCCCTCATCCGATCGTTTGCACGCTCCGAGTCGGGCGCGGTGACGGTTGACTGGACGGTCTTGGCAGCCGCGCTGTGCGGTCTGGGGCTGGCATCCGCCGCAGCCGTGCGCACTGGCGTGGGCGACCTGGGGGCCGAGGTCGGAACGGCCCTCTCCAGCGCGAGCGTCGCGGTTCTGAGCTTTGGCGGTGACAGCGACTCGGGCTGGATACCCTTGTCCTATACGGCAGAGCGTTTCGCCGAGTTGACCGACATCTTCAGCGAGTATTCGGACGATTCGCTCGAATCGACCTATGCGAGCTATCTTCTCGCCGTGGAATACGCGCTCAGCACGGGCGATCTGGCCGGGGCGGCGGTCTTTCTGGATGCCGCCGCCGCGGCCGTTGCGGCGGCAGCGGCGCGCGGGCCGGGCATTTCAGATCAGGGTGCCGGGCTCAATGCGTTGCTGGAAACCTATATCGAGGCGACGGCCTGACCTGATGCACCGCGCGGCCTGACGGGCGTCAGTGCGCCAGGAACACCGCGTGGCGGGCGTTTTCCAGCACGTTCCGGGTCGCGCCGCCGAGAATCGCCTCGCGCAGGCGCGAATGGCCATAGGCACCCATCACCATCACGCTGGCGTCGACATCGTCCATATGGCGCATCAGCACGTCGGACACCCGCGGCATCGTCTTGGCCAGCACCGAGACCTCGGCCCGCACACCATGACGCGCCAGCATCTGCGTCAGCAGACCACCCGGGTCCGAGCGTTCTGGGCTGTGCACCGGCGGATCGACGACCAGCACCGACACCTGATCGGCCGCCTGCAAAAGCGGCAACGCCCGCCGCACCGCCGACAGGGCCTCGTTCGACTGGTTCCAGGCGATCACCACCCGCTTGCCGAAATCCTCGCGCAGGTCGCCTTCGGGCAGCACCAGAACCGCGGCCTGCCCTTCGAACAGCGCCGATTCGATGGCGGCTTCCTGGGTGGCAATGGTGCCAGGGCCATAGGGGCGGCTCTGGATCACCAGATCCGAAAAGCGCGACCGCAGACCGACCAGTGCCGGCAGCCCGCCGAACTGCACCACCGCCGATTCGGCCCCCCAGCGCACGCCCTGGCCCTCGAACATTTTGCGCGCGGTGCTTTCCAGCGCCTCGGCCTCGGATTGGGCGCGCTCCAGCGTTTCCTGCAGCAGGATCGGCGACGCCCCCATGTAGAAGCCGCCGGCCGGTGTCATGTCGACCCCCAGCAAGCAGGCCGTCAGGTGTGCCTCGCACTGGCGGGCAAACCCGATGGCTTTCGGCAGGGTGCCCGAGAGTTCGGCCTCGCTGCCGATAAAGCTGATGATCGACTTGTATTCCATATCGCGCCCTCCGTTGCGGACCGCGAGAAGCGGCCGGATGCGAGCAAGGTTGCCCTGCGTCAAGCGGTCGCGCCTTGATTTCAATCAAGCGCGCCCCGCCCCTGCGCGCAAGGGCTGCATTACAAGGTTCGATCACACGGACTTGACCTGAATCAAGGTTTGGCACCGGGACGCGCGCGATAACGGCGACGGTGCAACAGGCCCCGACTCTGCGAGGAGGCGGGGGGAACGCCAATGAATCGAACAAAGGGACGCAAACAATGTGGGATTACGTCAAGCTGATCGTGCTTGCCGCAGTCGCGGTGATCGCCGCGTATGCAGCAAGTCACGCGCGTGACCTCGCCTTCCTCGTGCACATGATCATTTTCATGCTGTTCGCGGTGGGGTTCTTCCTGTGGCAGATCCGCCATATGGGCGAGACGGTTCACAATCAAAACGAGTATATGGATGGTGTGGTGCGCTTTGGCGTGATCGCAACCGCCTTTTGGGGGGTCGTCGGCTTCCTGGTGGGTGTGGTTGTTGCGTTCCAGCTTGCCTTCCCTAACCTCAACCTCGAAATTCTCCAGGGCTATGGCAACTTCGGTCGCCTGCGTCCGCTGCACACCTCGGCGGTGATCTTTGCCTTTGGCGGGAACGCGCTGCTGGCGACGTCGTTCTATGTCGTGCAGCGCACCACCGCGGCGCGCCTGTTTGGCGGCAATGCCGGGTGGTTCATCTTCTGGGGCTATCAGATGTTCATCCTGATGGCGGCGACCGGCTATGTTCTGGGCTCGACCCAGGGCCAGGAATACGCCGAGCCCGAGTGGCTGACCGACCTGTGGCTGACCATCGTCTGGGTCGCCTATCTCGCGACCTTCCTCGGCACCATCATCAAGCGCAAGGAGCCGCATATCTATGTGGCGAACTGGTTCTACCTGTCGTTCATCGTCACCATCGCGATGCTGCATGTCGTGAACAACATGGTGGTGCCGGTGTCCTTCTGGGGCAGCCGTTCGGTGCAGGTGATGTCGGGCGTGCAGGATGCCATGACCCAGTGGTGGTATGGCCACAACGCCGTGGGCTTTTTCCTGACCGCCGGTTTCCTCGGGATGATGTACTACTTCGTGCCGAAGCAGGCGGAACGCCCGGTCTACAGCTACAAGCTGTCGATCATCCACTTCTGGGCGCTGATCTTCCTTTACATCTGGGCCGGTCCGCACCACCTGCACTATACCGCGCTGCCCGACTGGGCCTCGACGCTGGGCATGGTGTTCTCGATCGTGCTGTGGATGCCCTCGTGGGGCGGCATGATCAACGGCCTGATGACGCTGAGCGGCGCCTGGGACAAGCTGCGCACCGACCCGGTGATCCGGATGATGGTGATCGCCATCGGCTTCTACGGCATGTCGACCTTCGAAGGCCCGATGATGTCGATCCGCGCGGTCAACTCGCTGAGCCACTATACCGACTGGACCATCGGCCACGTGCACTCGGGTGCGCTGGGCTGGAACGGGATGATCACCTTCGCCAGCCTGTATTTCCTGGTGCCGGCCCTGTGGAAGCGTGACCGGCTTTACAGCCTCACCCTGGTCAGCTGGCACTTCTGGCTCGCCACCATCGGCATCGTGCTCTACGCCGCCTCGATGTGGGTGACCGGGATCCTAGAAGGGCTGATGTGGCGCGAGGTCGATGCCAACGGGTTCCTGGTGAACTCCTTCGCCGACACCGTGGCTGCCAAGTTCCCGATGTATGTGGTCCGTGCGCTGGGCGGGGTCATGTATCTCACCGGGGCGCTGATCATGGTCTATAACCTCTGGATGACCGTGCGGAAAGTGGGCGCTGCAAAGCCCGCCGCCGCTGCGGTTGCCGCTGAATAAGCGGAGGGATGAAATGGCTATTCTCGATCACCACAAGAAAATCGAAACCCACGCCACCCTGCTGCTGGTCCTCAGCTTCCTGGTGGTGACCATCGGCGGCCTCGTGCAGATCGTGCCTCTGTTCTACCTTGAGAACACGATCGAAGAGGTCGAGGGCATGCGTCCCTACTCGCCGCTGGAACTCGCAGGCCGCGAGATCTACGTGCGCGAAGGGTGCTATGTCTGCCACAGCCAGATGGTTCGCCCGATGCGCGACGAGGTCGAGCGTTACGGCCCCTACTCGCTGGCGGCGGAGTCGATGTATGACCACCCGTTCCAGTGGGGCTCCAAGCGCACCGGGCCGGACCTGGCCCGTCTGGGCGGCCGCTATTCCGACGAATGGCACGTCGCGCACATGACCAACCCGCGGGACGTGGTGCCGGAATCGGTGATGCCGACCTATGGCTACCTGCTGCACCGCCCGATCGACGGCCGGTATATCACCGACCTGATGAGCACCTATCGTCTGCTCGGTGTGCCCTACACCGACGATATGATCGCTGCGGCCCATGACGACTTCACCGCCCAGGCGGATCCCGAGGCCGATCACGCGGCGCTGCTCGAGCGGTATCACGATGCTCAGACGCGGAACTTCGACGGCCAGCCCGAGCTGACCGAGATGGATGCGCTGATCTCGTATATGCAGATGATCGGGACTCTGGTCGACCGCAGCACCTTCGTCCGCGACGCGAGCCGCTGAGGAGGGGCGTAATGGAAACCTATACGCTCCTGCGAGTGTTTGCCGACAGCTGGTATCTGCTGTTCATGACACTCTTCTTCGTCGGCATCGTCGTCTGGGCCTTCCGCCCGGGCAGCCGCAAGCTGCAGGACGACGCTGCGTCGAGTATCTTCCGCAATGACGACCGTCCGGTTCGGGAGGGGGCTTCGGCCCCGTCCCAGAACCTGGGTCGCAGCCAGGGGGCACATTGAGATGGCCGCACCGAACAAAAAGCACGACAAGCCGACCACGGGCCACTCCTGGGATGGCATTGAAGAATTCGACAACCCGCTGCCGCGCTGGTGGCTGTGGATCTTCTATGCCTGCATCATCTGGTCGGGGATCTACATGATCTTCTATCCGGCCTGGCCGCTGGTCCACAGCGCCACCACCGGGATCCTGGGCTATTCGTCGCGCGGCGACGTCGAGGCCGAGATCACCGCGGCCGACCAGGCGAACCAGGTCTGGTATGACCGTCTGACCTCGACCGACCTCAACGCGATTGCCGACGACGCTGAACTGCAGCGTTTCGCGGTGAACGCCGGGGCCGCCGTGTTCCGCGCGCAGTGCTCGCAGTGCCACGGCGCCGGTGCGGCGGGTGTGGTCGGCGCGGGCTTCCCCAACCTGCTCGACGACGAGTGGATGTGGGGCGGCACGCTGGACGACATCGTGACGACCGTCACCTATGGTATCCGCAACGACGAGTTCCCGGATGCCCGCTGGTCGGAAATGCCGTCCTTTGGCCGTGATGAACTGCTGACCCCCGAAGAGATCGACCAGGTCGTGAACCACGTCCTGAACATCTCGGGTGTTTACGGACAGGCCAGCCGCATGACGCGACCCTGGCGGCCGCCGGTGCCGAGGTCTTCGACTACAACTGTTCGTCGTGCCACGGCATTGACGGCGAAGGCGACATCTATTCGGGTGCGCCGGCGCTGAACAACGCGATCTGGCTCTATGGCGGGACCGAAGCGGACATCCGCGCCACGGTCAACAACGCCCACTTCGGCATCATGCCGGGCTTTACCAACCGTCTGAGCGAAGCGCAGGTCCGTGCGGTTGCCGTCTACGTCCACCAGCTGGGCGGCGGTCAATAAGCTGAAAAGAATCTGGCGCGCCGGGAAACCGGCGCGCCAGTGGCTGCACCGGCCCCGTTCCTGTTCGCGCGTTTCCCGGGTGCCGGTGCAGTCCTAGATAACACGAAAGGCGCGCCCGGTAAGTCCCACCGGTGCGCGCCTTTGCCACAGTTAACCCGTTTTCGCGATACTGATTATTGATTCAGGTCAAGGCTGGCGTGCCCGGCCCGTGCGATGGACGCTGCAGGCCAGCGATAAGGAGCGATTCCGTGAGTTCGTCCGAAGAAACCCCGCAGCTTTATCAAGCCCGAGAGCCGGTATTCCCGCGCCGCGTCTATGGCGCGTTCCGCACGCTCAAGTGGTGGCTGATGGCGTTCACGCTGGGCATCTACTATCTGACGCCCTGGATTCGCTGGGACCGCGGCCCGAACCTGCCCGATCAGGCGGTTCTGATCGACCTCGGCAACCGCCGCTTCTTCTTCTTTATGATCGAGATCTGGCCGCACGAATTCTATTTCGTCGCAGGGCTCCTGATCATGGCAGGGATCGGGCTTTTCCTGTTTACGTCGGCGCTGGGCCGCGTCTGGTGCGGCTATGCCTGCCCGCAGACGGTCTGGACCGACCTCTATATTCTGGTGGAACGCTGGATCGAGGGCGACCGCAACGCGCGTCTGCGCCTTTATCGTCAGCCTTGGGGCGCGCGAGAAGATCCGCAAATACGGCACCAAATGGCTGGTCTGGCTGCTGATCGGCATGGCGACGGGCGGTGCTTGGGTGTTCTATTTCACCGATGCGCCGACGCTGCTGCGCGATCTGGTGACGCTGCAGGCCAGCCCGATCGCCTATGGCACCATCGGTTTCCTGACCGCGACCACCTTCCTCTTCGGCGGCTTCTTCCGCGAACAGGTCTGCATCTACGGCTGCCCCTGGCCGCGGATTCAGGCCGCGATGATGGACGAGGACACCATCACCATCAGCTATCGCGACTGGCGGGGCGAGCCGCGCGGCAAGCAGCGCAAGGGCGAGGCCGAGGATCGCACGGCGATTGCATCGACTGCATGGCCTGCGTCAACGTCTGCCCGATGGGGATCGACATCCGCGACGGCCAGCAGCTGGCCTGCATCACCTGCGGCCTGTGCATCGACGCCTGCAACGACATCATGGACAAGATCGGCAAGCCGCGCGGCCTCATCGGTTACATGGCGTTGACCGACGAATCGCGCGAACGTTCGGGCAATGCGCCCAAGTCGATCTGGAAGCACGTCTTCCGTCCGCGGACCATCGTCTACACGACGATCTGGGGGGGCATCGGTCTGGGCCTGCTGGTCGCGCTGTTCCTGCGCACCGACATCGACATGTCGATCGCACCGGTCCGCAACCCGACCCATGTCGTGCTGGGCGATGGCTCGGTCCGCAACGCCTATGACATCCGTCTGCGCAACATGAACGCCGAAGCGCGCGAGTTCGAGTTGTCGGTCGTCGATCACCCGGACATCGCCCTGTCGATGGAGGGTGTCGAGGGTCAGGTGGTTCTGGTCGGCCCGGACGAGCAGCTGAACCAGCGCGTTTATCTGACCGCCGCGCCCGGCACCGACGAGGGCAACGCCCGGTCGACGCCGGTCCGGATCTGGGTCTCGATCCAGGGCGAGGCGACCCGCGACTATCGCGACACGGTGTTCAACGGGAGGGGGCAATGATGGCGGGCTCGACGCCGCGTGAATTGACGGGCCGGATGGTCCTGGCAATCACGGTGACGGCCTTCGGGATCATCATCGCGGTCAACGTGGTGATGGCCTGGTTCGCCGTCGAGACCTTCCCGGGTCTTGAGGTGCGCAACTCCTACGTCGCCAGCCAGGGTTCAACCAACGCCTGGCCGATCAGCGACGGCTGGGTTGGCAGACCGATGCCGAGATGCGGGGCGGCACGCTGACCGTGTGGATCACCGGCGCCGACGGCGCGCCGGCCCAGGTGGCCTCGATCTCGGGCATCCTCGGCCGGCCGACCACCGAACGCGAGGACATGTCGCCCGAGTTCAGCTATCGCGACGGGGCCTTCGTCGCGCCGGTCGATGTCGACTATGGCAACTGGGATCTGCGGTTGACCGCGATTGCGCCCGACGGCACCGAGTTCAACCAAAGGATCGAGCTGATCCACCGCCGTTGAAGGGGTCGCCATGACCGACACGATGGAACCGACACCGTCCATTTCCGCTTGCCCGGCCTGCATCGCGACGCCTTCGGCGATCGAACGGGCGCAGGCCGCGGCGGCCGAAAAGGGCGCGCGGATCATGCTGTCGGTGCCGGACGCGCATTGCGCGGTCTGCATCCAGACCGTCGAAAGCGACCTTGAAAAGATGCCGGGCATCAAGAGTGCCCGGCTGAACCTGACGCTGCGCCGGGTATCGGTCGATGCCGAGGCGGGCATTACCGCGCAGATGGTGGCCGACCGGTTGAAGCAGCTGGGCTATCCGGCGTTCGAACTCGATCCCGGCACGCTGAGCATGACCGAAACCGACAAGCAGGGCCGCGACCTGCTGATGCGGCTGGGTGTGGCGGGGTTCAGCATGATGAACATCATGCTGCTGTCGGTCGCAGTCTGGTCGGGGGCGACGGATGCGACGCGCGACCTGTTCCACCTGATTTCCGCGGTGATTGCCATCCCGACGGTGGCGTTTTCCGGCCAGCCGTTCTTTCGCAAGGCCTGGGCCGGGGTCAAGGCACGCCGGCTGGACATGGATTTCCCGATCTCGCTGGCGATCGTCCTGGCCACTGCGATCTCGCTCTATGAGACCTTCAACAGCGGTCGCCACGCGTATTTCGACGCGGCGGTGATGCTGACCTTCTTCCTGCTGGCAGGCCGGTATCTGGACTTCCGCACTCGCGCCGTGGCGCGCTCGGCCGCGCAGGAACTGGCCGCGCTGGAGGTGCCGCGCGCGATCCGCATCCACGGCGGCGAGGAAGAAACCGTGCCGGTCGCGCAGCTCAAGGTTGGCGATCTGGTTCTGGTGCGCCCGGGCGGGCGGATTCCGGTTGATGGTGTCGTCGTCGCTGGCCAGTCGGAACTGGATCGCTCGCTGCTGACCGGCGAGACGCTGCCGGTCTTCACCGGCCCCGATGCGGTGGTGACCGCTGGTGCCGTCAACCTGACCGGCCCGCTGACCGTGCAGGTGACGGCGGCCGGCAAGGACACAGCTCGCTGCACCGGATGGCCGATCTGGTCGCCGTGGCCGAGAACGCGCGCAACAAATACACGACGCTGGCCGAACGCGCGGCGCGGCTCTATTCGCCCTCGGTTCATCTGATGGCCTTTGGCGCTTTTGTCGTCTGGATGTGGATCACCGGTGGCGACGCGCGGCACGCGATCAACATCGCCGCTGCGACGCTGATCATCACCTGCCCCTGTGCGCTGGGCCTCGCCGTGCCGGCGGTGGTGACTGCCGCCTCGGGCAAGCTGTTTCGGGCGGGGCTGTTGATCAAGGACGGCTCGGCGCTGGAGCGACTGGCCGAGGTCGACACCGTCGTGTTCGACAAGACCGGCACTCTGACGATGGGCACGCCCGAGCCGGTGAACCTGGGCGATCTGCCGCGGGACGAGCTGGAAATCGCCGCGGCGCTGGGGGCGGCCTCGTCGCATCCGCTGGCGCGCGCCTTGGCCGAGGCGGCGCGGGCCCAAGGTATCATTCCCGCCCGGCTCGAGGACGTGGCCGAGGTTCCTGGCCACGGGTGCAGGCAAGCTGGCAGGGCCAGCGCGTGCGTCTGGGACGGGCGAACTGGGTCGGCGCCGACGCCCTCGACGTGACCGCGGCCTATCTGGCGGTGGGACCGCGCGCGCCGCGCGCCGTCGCCTTTGCCGATCGCCTGCGCGAAGGCGCTGACGAGGCCGTCGCCGCCTTCAAGGCGCAGGGCAAGCGGGTTCTGCTGATCTCGGGCGACGTGCCGGGGGCGGTGGGCGAGTTGGCGGGCCGTCTGGGCATCGACGACTGGCAGGCCGAGGCCCTGCCGCAGGACAAGGCCGCCGCCATCGAGGCGCTGCAGGCGCAGGGGCACAAGGTGCTGATGGTCGGCGACGGGCTGAACGACACCGTTGCGCTGACCGCCGCGCATGTGTCGATCTCGCCGGCCTCGGCGCTGGACGCAGCGCGGGTTGCGTCGGACATCGTGCTCTTGGGCCAGTCGTTGGCGCCGATCCCGCAGGCGCAGGGCGTGGCCGTCCGTGCCGTGCGCCGGATCCGCGAGAACTTCACCGTCTCGTTCGGCTACAACATCATCGCCGTGCCGATCGCGCTGGTCGGTCTGGCCTCGCCCCTGATCGCCGCCTTGGCAATGTCGGCCTCGTCGATTACGGTCGCGCTGAATTCTCTGCGGCTGAAGTAGGATCTGCGCGACATGGATATCCTGGCGGTTCTGATCCCGGTTTCATTGGCTCTGGGTCTGGGCGGGCTGGTCGGCTTCTGGTGGACCCTGCGCCGTGGCCAGTATGACGACCCCGAGGGCGACAGCCAGCGCATCCTGCGCGGGGACTACGACGAGCACCCGAAAGCATGAGCGTGCCCTCGCGGGGTTGACCTTTGCCGGGCGGAGGCTCTTATTACCGGCAACGGGAACCCCAACATAAGAGGACAAGCAATGTCGTTCACCCTGCCCGATCTGCCCTATGCCCATGACGCCCTGGCCGCGCTGGGCATGTCGAAGGAAACGCTGGAATACCACCACGACCTTCACCACAAGGCCTATGTCGACAACGGCAACAAGCTGATCGCCGGCACCGAGTGGGAAGGCAAGTCGCTGGAAGACATCGTGCGCGGCACCTACCAGGCCGGCGCGGTGGCCCAGAACGGCATCTTCAACAACGCCTCGCAGCACTGGAACCACGCCCAGTTCTGGGAAATGATGGGCCCGGGCGAGACCGGCATGCCCGGCGAACTGGAAGCCGCGATCGTCGAGTCGTTCGGCTCGGTGCAGAAGTTCAAGGACGATTTCGCCGCCGCTGGCGCGGGTCAGTTCGGTTCGGGCTGGTGCTGGCTGGTCCGCGACACCGACGGCGGGCTGAAGGTCACCAAGACCGAGAACGGTGTGAACCCGCTGTGCTTTGGCCAGACCGCGCTGCTGGGCTGCGATGTGTGGGAGCATTCCTATTACATCGACTTCCGCAACAAGCGCCCGGCCTATCTGACCAACTTCCTGGACAAGCTGGTCAACTGGGAAAACGTGGCGGCGCGTCTGGCCTCGGCCTGATCGCGGCGATTGCGACGGAAACGGGGGCCCTTGTGGCCCCCTTTTTCATGCGCGGATGAAGGCGCTCAGCGCATCCGCGACGGCCTGCGGGTCTTCGAGATTGGGCGAATGCCCGCAACCGGGCAGCACCAGTGCGCGGCCCTGTGGCGCGGTCGCGGCCAGCCAGTCGGCGGTCTGCGGCGGATAGATCCGGCTGCGCGCGCCGTGGATCGCCAGCAGCGGCACCGGCAGCCGGGCGATGGCCGCGCGCAGATCGGCCCGGGTCAGCGAATCCCAGAAGGCCGCCATAACCGCCGGGTCATTGGCGCGGATCAGGGACTCGGCCGCCGGCAGGGCGGTGCAGGTTTCAGGCTGCGCGACCATCGACCGTGCGATGGCCTGCGCCGCCGCCGGCCAGTCGCGCAGGAACCGCGCGCTGCCCTGCGCGGCCTTGTCCGCACTCTGCCCGCGCATCGCGAAATCCCAACCGGGGGCGGGCAGGGGCGCGGCGACATGTCGAGCGAGACCATCCGCGCCACGCGCCCGCTGCCGCCTTGCAGATAGGCCCAGCCGATCAGTGCGCCCAGTGACCAACCGACCAGCGTGACGTCGTGCAGGTCATGCGCCGCCAGGTAGTCGCCCAGCAGGACCACGCCGCCGGCGATGTCGGGCGCATAGCCGGTGGTCGCGCCGTGGCCAGGCAGGTCGGGGGCATGGACCGTCGCATCCAGCCGTCGCGCGACGGGTTCCCAGATGCGGCCCCGCATCGTCCAACCGTGCAGGGCGACGACCGGCGGGCCCTCGCCCCAGACCTCGGCGCCGATCGTCACCGGGTGCCCCGCAGCCGGCCGACGATGCCGGTCGGGAAGAAATAGACCGACAGGATAAACAGCACGCCCAGCCACAACAGCCACCGGTCGGGGTTCAGCAGATCGGGGATCAGCGGCAGACCGGCGGTCGCCTCGGACAGCCCGCCCATCAGCGATTTCAGATAGTTCTGCGCCAGCACGAAGATCGTCGTGCCGACCACCGCGCCATACATCGTGCCCATCCCGCCGATCACCACGATCAAGAGGATGTCCATCATGATCTCCATCCCCAGGGTGGTCGCCGGGCCGACATAGCGCAGCCAGATCGCGAACAGCGCCCCGGCCAGCGCCGCGATCATCGCCGAAAGGCAGGTCGCCAGCGCCCGATAATAGACCACGCGATAGCCGATCGCCTCGGCGCGGAACGCATTCTCGCGGATTGCCAGCAGCACCCGGCCAAAGGGCGAGTTGACGATCCTCAGCATCGTCAGAAACAGGATCAGAGACCCGGCGAAAACGAGGTAGTAGTTCACCACCTTGCCGTTGATCCGCTGGCCCAGCACCTCGGCGTCGAAGAGCCGGAAGGCAGGCGTCAATTCGCGCGGGATGCGGATGTTCATGCCGTCCTCGCCACCGGTGAAGCCGCTGAGCTGGCTGACCAGAACGGCCACGGCCGAGGCTATCGCCAGGGTGATCATCGCGAAAAAGATCGCCCGCACCCTGAGCGACAGCAGCGCCGTCAACAGCGCCACGACGCCCGCCACCGCCGTGCCCGCCAGCGCGCCGAGGATCAGCGCATCATAGCCGGTGCCCATCCGGTCGCTGGCGATGGCGACGCCATAAGCGCCCATGCCGAAGAACATCGTGTGGGCAAAGCTGACGATCCCGCCATAGCCCAGCATCAGGTCATAGCTGGCGACCAGCACGATGACGATGCAGATCCGGGCGGCGGTTTCCAGGCTGCGCGAGCCAGGGAACAGGAAGGGGGCAAAGGCCAGCGCGATCAGGATCGCCACCAGGAGGACACCCAGGATGCGGCTTTGCGGCATGTCGCCAGAGAGCAGTCGCTTCATGTCACTTCGCCTTCACCACCGGGACCATGCCCATCGGCCGCCACATCAGGATCGCCACCATCAGAGCGATGTTGGAAATCAGCGCCAGCTTCGGTTCCAGAAACGCGGCGTAGTTCTGCACCAGCCCGACGGTCAGCGCGCCGATGAAACAGCCCTCGACCGATCCCAGCCCGCCGATGATCACGACGATGAACACCAGGATCATGATCTCGTTGCCCATATGGGCGGTGATCACCTCCTGATAGAGGGCCCACATCACGCCCCCCAGCCCCGCCAGCGCCGACCCGGCGATGAAGACGCCGACGAAGACTCGGGTGATGTTGTAGCCCAGCGCCTGCACCATCTCGGGGTTCTCGACGCCGGCGCGCACGATCAGCCCCATCTTGGTGCGGCGCAGCACGGCCTGCAGTGACAGGAACACGCACCAGCCCGACGCCGACCGCGACCAGGCGGTATTTCTCCAGTGCCGCACCGGCAAAGGTGATCGCGCCTTTCAGCGTCTCGGGCCGGGCGATGACGATTTCCTGCCCGCCCCACAGCACATAGATCAGCTGTTCCGCGACGATCAGCCCGCCCATCGTCACCAGGATCTGTTTCAGATGCGCGCCATAGACCGGGCGGACGATGACGCGCTCGAACCCCCAGCCCAGTGCGCCGGTGACGGCCATCGCCGCCAGCACCGCCAGTGCCACGGCCAGCAGATTCAGCATCAAGGACGGCGCCCCGGTCATCGACGCCAGCGCCAGCAGAACCGTGGTGCCGACGAAGGCCCCGAATGAGATGAACGCGCCGTGGCCGAAATTGATGACGTCCATCAGGCCGAAGACCAGCGTCATGCCGCTGGCGATGACAAAGATCATCATCCCCATCGCCAGCCCGGAAACGGTCAACGTCAGCCAGCTGGACGGCGAGGGGATCAGGGCAAAACCCAGCACCATCAGTGCGGGCACCAGCATCACCGGCAGCCAGGGCCGCAGCCGCTCGGCCAGGGTCAGCCGCGCCATCGTCGGCGCGTGGGTCGGGGCGTTCTGCGCGCCGGTGGTCATGCGGACTCCATCTTCAGGCCCATCAGGCGTTCTTGCAGGCCGGTGTCGCCGGCGAGTTCCGCCATTGCGCCGGTCCAGACGATGCGCCCGTCATCCATCACCGCGACATGATCGCCCAGCGCGCTTGGGCCAGCGAGAAATTCTGCTCGACCATCAGGATCGAGGCGCCGCGGTTCTTCAGGTCCTTCAGCGCGCGGCCAGCGTCGCCACGATGGCGGGCGCGAGGCCCTTGGAGGGCTCGTCGATCAGATAGGAACTCGCGGTCCTCGACCACCGCGCGGGCGACCGACAGCATCTGCTTCTGCCCGCCCGACAGTGTGCCGGCGGCCGATTTCCAGAAGGTCTTCAGCGCCGGAAAGGCGGTAAAGATCCAGTCCAGGCGTTCGGGGATCGGCTGGCCGGACAGCGCGGCGAGGCGGATGTTTTCTTCGACCGTGAGATCTGAAAAGATGCCCATGTCCTCGGGGACAAAGCCGATGCCGCGCCGGGCGATCTGCGCCGGGGGCAGGCCGTGGATATGCGCGCCATCCAGCAGGATCTCGCCCGCATGCGGTTTCCACAGGCCCATGATCGTGCGCAATGTCGTCGTCTTGCCGGCGCCGTTGCGGCCCAGAAGCATGGTCACGCCACCCCGCGGAACCTCGAGATCGACGCCGTGCAGGATGTGGTACTGGGCGATGTCGGTCTTGACGCCCTTCAGGGTCAGAATGGGGTCAGACATCGGCCAGTTCCTTGCCCAGATACGCCTCCTGCACCACGGCCGAGGCCATGACCTCGGCGGGCGGGCCATCGGCCACCAGGGCACCGTTGTGCAGGACGATGATGCGGTCGGCGAGGCTGCGGATCACGTCCATCTTGTGTTCGACCAGCAGAACGGTCGCCGCCGGGTCGGCCTTGATGCCGGCGATCAGGTCCAGGATCACCGGCGCTTCCTCGACCGACATTCCGGCGGTGGGTTCGTCGAACATGAAGACGCGGGGCTTCAGCGCGATCATCGCCGCGACCTCCAGCTTGCGCTGGTCGCCGTGCGCTGAGCGCGCTGACCGTCTGGTCGCGCTGATGCGACAGCCGGACGCGCTCCAGCACCGCCTCGGCCTCGTTCGATCAGGTCGCGGTGGCCCATCGCCATCGTCCACAGGTTGAACCCCCGCCGCTCGCGCGCCTGCACCACCAGGCGGACGTTCTCGAGCACCGTCAGGCGGGGAAAGAGGTTGGTCAGCTGGAAACGCGCGGCCCAGACCGGCCTCGGTGCCGGAAACTTGGCGCGAGGCGGGTGATGTCCTGTCCCATCAGCTCGACGCGGCCTTCGGTGGCACGGATCTGACCCGAGATCAGGTTGAAATACGTGGTCTTGCCGGCGCCGTTCGGGCCGACGATGGCGGTCAGTTCCCCGGGCGTGAAGGCGCAGCTCACGGCGTCCACCGCCACATGGCCGCCGAAGCGCACGGTCAGATCACGGGTCACGAGAGATGGCTGGGACATGGCGGCTGCGCGGCGGGGCGATGAAGGATGCCAAACCGATCCCCCGGAGTACGGGATGCGCGGTGATGGGCGCGGCGAAGGAAGGGGGGAGGCGCGGAAGGGGCGCCTCCCCGCAAGGGATCACTGGTTGCGGATCGGAATGTCCATCATGTCGGGGGTGATTTCCTGCACGAGTTCCGGCACCGCCCAGTCGACGCCGTCGTGCAGCGCGATGCGGAAGTGATACATAGACTGCATCGCCTGGTGGTCCTCCGGGCGGAACCACATCTCGCCCTTCGGGGTCTGGAAATGCATGCCTTCCATCGCCGCGATCAGCGCTTCGGTGTCGGTCGAGCCGCCGGTGGCGCGCAGTGCCTCGACGATGGCGATGCCAGCCGCCATGCCGCCCGCGGTGAAGAAGTCGGGCGGGGTGCCGTAACGCGCCCATGTGCTGCTCCACCAGCCAGTCGTTCACCGGGTTCTGCGGAATTTCATAGTAGTAATAGGTCGCGCCTTCGAGGCCGGGGAAGTCCTGATAGCCGACCAGCGCCGGCAGGATGTTGCCGCCGGTTGCCAGCTGGATGCCGAAACGGCCCGGGTCCATCGCCTGGATGCGGCCCATCGGATTGCCGCCACCGGCCCAGATCACGAACAGGCGGCGGTCGCCCTCATGTTCCTGCAGCGCGTTGAAGATGCGCTCGGCTGCGGCGGTGAAATCGGTGGTGTCGGTGGGCACGTATTCTTCATGGACGATGGTCGCCGGGGTCTCGGCAAGCGCCTCGCGGAAGGCGGCGATACCGTCACGGCCGAACGCATAGTCCTGCGCCAGCGTGGCGATCGACCACGCCTTCCTGACCCAGGGCGATGGCGTTCGAAATCGCGTCCTGGCTGACGATTGCGACCGGTGCGGAAGATGTAGCGGTTCCAGTCCGAACCGGTGATCGAATCAGCCACCGCCGGTTCGACCAGCAGGATGCGTTCGTATTCCTCGGCCACCGGCAGCATCGCCAGCGCCACGCCCGAGCTGACGTCGGACCCACCGCGATCGCCGCGTCGTCGTCCTCGAAGGCCTGTGCCAGCAGGGCGCGGCCCAGATCGGGGCGCAGCTGGCTGTCTTTCTCGATCACCACCAGATCGTTGCCGTCGACCTGCATGGTGCCGTTTGTGGCGTATTCCAGCCCCATCATCAGGCCGATCTGGCTTTGCGCGGCATAGGCTTCCAGTGCGCCGGTCATGTCGTGGATATGAGCGATACGGATTTCGTCGGCCGTGGCGGGCGCCGTCATCAGCGCAGCGACCGCGGCGGTCAGCATAAGTCTCATGGTGTCCTCCCTTTGGCAAACATGATGACTGATTCATGTTTCACAACAGGGGTGCCCGCCCGAGGCGATTCTGTCAAGGAAAGTTTGTGAACGGGCCTCAGAACCGTTCGCCCAGCAGCCGATAGGGCCAGAAGGCCTCGTCTTCGGCGATCAGGCGATTGAGGCGCGCGGGCGAATACCCGGTCACACGGCGCACCGCCCGGCCCATGTGCGACTGGTCGGCATAGCCTGCCTCGGCGGCGAGTTCGGCGAGCGAGGCGGGCGCTGCGCGACTGACGCGGGCGTGCAGGTCGTCGACCCCGGCGAACAGGCTCAGCGCCCCGCGTGTCTGCCCGGTCCAGCGCCGCACCCGGCGTTCCATGCTGCGCAGGCTGGTGCCCGGCCCCGAGAGGGCGGCGCGGCCCGCGAGGCCACGCGCCCAGTCGCCAAGGCGGGTATGGGGCGCAACCTCGGCCCCGTGCCAGAACGCCGATAATGCGTCCTGCAAATTGTCCCAGTCCCACGCCGCATCGTCGGTGAGCCGTGCGAAGAGGTCGGGTGCGGCAACCGGCGACTGGTCGGCGGCTGGCAGGGGCAGCCCCCCGGTCAGCCGTGCCCAGGCATCGGGATAGACCCCCAACGAAAGCGCCAGAACGGGGCCCGGTGTCCAGCTGGTGGTCGGGTGGTTTTGCGGGCCCATGACGCTGACACGGGGCAGGGGCGGCACGCTGTGGCGCCGGGCAAAGCCACCCGGCGCCAGAAGCCGGATTTCCCCTGCGAGCACCCAGGTCACGCCAATGAGCGGCGAGGCGGGAAAGTGGCTCAGGCGCTGCGCATCGCCCAGCGCCGCGCCGCGTGTATCGCGCCAGAGCCCCGCAAAGAGGCACCCGGCGAGTGCGGGGCGCGGCAAGAGCAAGTGGGCGGCGGCGCGCATGGGGCCGGTCCTGCGAACGAGTTCGTGTCGCGATCATTCTATACGGCGGGGTCGCGGCTTTGCCAGACCGGCGGAAACAAGGAGAGACCCATGCCCCGTATCCGGTTCCACGGCCCCCTGTCCCTGCGTCTGGCCAGCGCCTTTGCCCTGATGCGGATCGGCACCGCCGTCACGCTGGCACATCGTCGGGGGCAGCCCCTTGCGCCCGACTGGGACCGCGACACGGAGGTGGGCGTGCGGTTCTGGCGGCATCAGTTCACCCAGGCGATGCGGGCCATCGACGCGGGGGATCCCGCGCGCGGACGGGCGATTCTGGACAGTCTGCAAACCGAGACCGACGATGTTTACGACGTGCGCGCCGAGGGCGCGCGCGGTGGCACCTGGCTGCACCCGAAGGTTCGGCAGGGGCGGGCCGTGGTCCTTTATCTGCATGGCGGGGGCTATGCGTTTCATGGCCGGATGAGCCACCGCTTTGCCCGGATGCTGGCGCACCGGCTGGAGGCGCCGGTCTATGCGCCCGATTATCGCCTGACGCCCGGACACCCGCACCCCGCGCAGGCCGAGGACGCGCTCGCTGCCTGGGGGCGGGTATGCGAGGGGGTCGACCCGTCGCGGATCGTGCTGATCGGCGACAGCGCGGGCGGGCATATGGTGCTGATGCTGATGCAGGCTCTGCGCGCGCGTGGGCTGGCGCAGCCCGCGCTGGCGGTGGGGTTGTGCCCCTGGACGGACATCGGTGCGCGGGGGGACAGCCTGACCGGGAACGACGCCTTTGACCTGGTGCAGGGCTGGATGGCGGTGCAGTTCGGGCGCTGGCTGGACCCCGGGGATCGGTTCGGCCGCGCGGCCCTGTCGCCCATCGCGCAGGATTACAGCGGGCTTGCGCCGCTATATCTGCAAGCGGGCGGGCGCGAGGTGCTGCGTGACATGATCGACGAGTTCGCGCAGGGGCAGGCGGACAAGGGGGCGGATCTGCTGTTCGATCTGTGGCCGGGGATGCCGCATGATTTCCAGCTTTACGACAGCACGCAGGCGGCATCGCGCGAGGCCCTGGAGCGGTTGCGGCAGGCGGTGCGGGCCTCGGTCGATGGCGGGCCGTCCCTGCGCGCCGGGCCGCGAACGCGCGTGGCCTCGGGGCGGTTCGCTTTGGGGTATCAGTCGGCCTGACGTTCGCGCAGGGGCGCGCGGCTGCGTTCGTTGCCGATGGTCGCAACCTTCGAGGCCAGCGCGACGAAGAGGCGGCGTTCCTCGGCATCGAGGCCACCGAGGATGTCGTCCTGGAGTGCCTCGACCTCGGGCAGGATCTGGTGCAGCAGCGCCGCGCCGGCATCGGTCAGGAACAGCTGGCGGGCACGGCGGTCGCGGTCATTGACCGTGCGCACCACCAGCCCCTTGCCGTGCAGCCTGTCGATGACGCCGCCGATCGTTACGCGATCATGGGCGATCAGTCCCGCCAAGGTGGCCTGGTCGATGCCGGGATGATCCCTGAGGCAAGCCAGCGCGCCGAACTGCACCGGCGTGAGATCGAGGTCCAGGGCGTGCATCCGCTCCTGGAAGATCGAGGTCGCAATCTGGTTCATCCGCCGGATCAGATGCCCCGGCATATCGTGGATCAGGGACATGGGTGTAGAGTAGCGTATGATTCCGCTTTGACAAGCATGCTAATAATTAGCATACTTCCCAAAATCGGGAGAGAGGGGGAATCGGATGACGCAACTGGGGACGCTGGAAGAGCTGCCGCAGGACTATCGCGACGCGATGGACGCGGCGGGGGTCGCGCCGTTGTGGCCGATGATGCGCAACGTGCTGCCGCATGGCGCGCCGAAACCGGTAACGCGGTCTGGCTATTGGAGCTATCAGGCGGTGCGTCCGCTGCTGCTGCGCGCCGGCGAGCTGACCCCGGTCGAAAAGGCCGAGCGCCGGGTGCTGGTGCTGTCGGATCCCGGGCGTGGTGTCGGCGCGATGCAGGCGACCGCCAGCCTGTATCTGGGGCTGCAGCTGCTGCTGCCCGGGGAAACCGCGCCGGCCCATGTGCATACGCCTTCGGCCACGCGGATCATCGTCGAGGGCAAGGGCGGCTATACCGTCGTCGATGGCGAGAAGCTGCCGATGGAGGATGGCGACCTGGTGCTGACGCCGGGCGGTGACTGGCACGACCACGGCCACGAAGGGGCCGAACCGGTGGTCTGGCTGGATGTGCTGGACCTGCCGCTGTTCTACTATCTCGAAGGGTCTTATGCCAAGGAGGGCCCGCTTCAGGCGCAGCGCAACCGCCCGGACGCCTCGATGGTCGAATATCGCGCGGCCGGCCTCGTGCCCAGCCGCAGCCGGGCCGCGGCGCGGCGCTATCCGATGACGCGCTTTCCCTGGGTCCGCACCGAAGAGGCGCTGCGCGAGATTGCCAAATATGGCGATGGTGGCGTGGCCGAGGTCGATTATGTGAACCCGGAGACCGGCGAGGATGTGCTGCCCGTCATGGGCTTTACCGCGATGATGCTGGCCAAGGGGCAGGCCGATCATCCGCCGCTGCGGTCGTCCAGCGCGGCGTTCCATGTCGTCAAGGGCCGGGGTCGCAGCCGGATCGACGGCCGGGTGATCGAATGGGGACCGAAAGACACCTTTACCGCCGCCCCCTTTGCCGAAATCGACCACGAGGCCGACGAGGAGAGTTTCCTCGTCCGTGCCCATGACCGCCCGCTTCAGGACAAGCTTGGCTATTACGAGGAACGCAGCCGATGACCGGAACCCTTTTCCCGACCCCCGCCTTCCCGACGATCCCCGTCAAGGGCGAGAGCGCCGGCTATCCGGTGGTCCGCATCTTTTGCGTCGGGCGCAACTATGCCGCCCACGCCGCCGAAATGGGGGTCGAGGTCGACCGCGAGGCGCCGTTCTATTTCACCAAATCCCCGATGCACACGCTGGCCTCGGGGTCCGCACTGCCCTATCCGCCGGGCACGTCGAATTTTCACTATGAGATGGAGCTCGCACTGGTGATCGGCCAGCCGGTGTTCCGCGCCACCCGGGACGAGGCCGCCGCGGCGATCTATGCCTATGGCTGCGCGCTGGACATGACCCGGCGCGACCTGCAGCTGGTGTCGCGCGCCAAGCAGCGGCCCTGGGACACCGGCAAGGATGTCGAGGGCACCGCGGTTTTCGCCGAACTGACCAAGGCCGACGCCTTTGTCGTGGGTGACCAGGCGATCCACCTGGAGGTCAACGGCGAGACCAAGCAGAACTCGACCCTGTCGCTGCTGATCCATTCCTGTGTGGACGTGGTGGCGGATCTGTCGAAATACTATCATCTGCAGCCCGGGGACGTCATTATGACCGGCACGCCCGAGGGGGTCGGTCCGGTCGTGGCGGGCGACGTCATCACCGGCGGCATCGACGGTCTGGCCCCGATCCGGCTGGAGATCGCCCCGGCCGAATAAGGCGGGGGGGTCATGCGGGGCCCCGGGATATGCGCGGAGGCGGTTGATGCGCCTCCGCCGGGAATGCAAATGGGGGGACCATGCGCTTTCATGGCTATTTTCGCAGCTCCAGCAGCTATCGCTGCCGGATCGCCTTCAATCTGAAGGGGCTGGAGTATGAGTTCGTGCCGGTCCATCTGGTCAAGGATGGCGGTCAGCACAAATCGGCAGCCTATCGCGCGCTGAATCCGCAGGGGCTGGTGCCGACGCTCGAGGTGGACGGGCTGGTGTTGACGCAATCGCCGGCGATTCTCGAATGGCTCGACGAAACCCACCCCGCGCCGCGACTCCTGCCTGCTGACCCGGCCGAGCGCGCCGCAGTGCGCGCCTTCTGCGCGGTGATCGCCTGCGAGATCCACCCGCTGCAAAACCTGCGCGTGCTGCAATACCTTGAGGCGAATTACGCTCAGGGACTGGCCGGCAAGGAAGTCTGGTGCCAACGCTGGATCGGTGACGGGCTGGCGGCCTGCGAGGCATTGCTGGCCGGGCGTCCGCAGACCCGCTTTGCCTTTGGTGATACACCGGGCATGGCCGAGGTCTATCTGATCCCGCAGATGTTCTCGGCCGAACGGTTCAAGGTCGATACCTCGGAGATGCCGCGGCTGCGGGCGATCTATGAAGCCTGCGCAGCACTCCCGGAATTCGCTGCGGCGCACCCGTCGAAACAACCAGACGCAGAATGATCCTGCCCAAGTGTCACAGAGGGACGCAACATTCTTGCCAAACGGTGCTGGCTGTGAATAGTTGACCGAGCGGTCGCAAAATAAATGTTGGCAATATAGTGCGGCCTGTGCCAGTCTTTGCAACATAATGCCAGCTTTGAGTCTTAGGGAGGAGAACCAATGACCAAGCGTAGAACCGTCCTGGGTCTGATGGGTGCGGCAGCTGCCGTTGCCCTGAGCGCCGGAGCCGCCTCGGCGGCCGAATACACCCTGCGCATGCACCAGTTCCTGCCGGCGCAGGCCAACGTGCCGCGGATGGTGCTGGATGTCTGGGCCGACAACGTCGAGCGTGATTCGGGCGGCCGGATCGAGATCGAGCGTTATGCTTCGATGGCGCTGGGCGGCACCCCGCCCGAACTGATGGACCAGGTGATGGACGGCGTGGCCGATATCATCTGGACCGTGAACGGTTATACCCCGGGTCGCTTCCCGCGCACCGAGGTGTTCGAGCTGCCGTTCATGGTGTCGGACGCCCGCGCTGCTTCGGCCGCGCTGTGGACGATGTATGAAGAGCACATGCAGGACGATTTCGCCGGCGTGCACATGCTGGGCATGTGGGTCCACGGCCCGGGCATGTTCCACACCAACCGTCCGGTCGTGCACCCGTCCGATCTGCAGGGCATGAAGATCCGCGGCGGCTCGCGTGGCGTGAACGACCTGCTGGCGCTGGTCGGCGCCGAGGCCGTCGGCCTGCCGGTGTCGGGTGTGCCCGAGGCGCTGTCGCGCGGTGTGATCGACGGCACCACGATTCCGTGGGAGGTGACCACCGCGCTGCACGTCGCGGAACTGGTGCACAACCACACCGAGATCGAGGGACCGGCGCTTTATGTTCTGACCTTCTCGTTCGCGATGAACCAGGACGCCTATGACAACCTGCCCGAGGATCTGCAGCAGGTGATCGACCACAACTCGGGCCTCGAGTTCTCGATCTTTGCCGGTGGCACTCAGGCCGACGCCGATGGCCCGGCCCGCCAGGTCGCGGTCGATGCCGGGAACAACATCATCACCGTGTCCGAGGCCGACGCCCAGGAATGGCGCGATGTCGTGACCCCGCTCTACGAGCGTTGGGTTGCCGACATGAACGAGCGCGGCATCGACGGTCAGGCGCTGATCGACGAGGCCCGGCAGCTGATGGGCGACTACGAAGCCCTGCATCAGAACTGAGCTGATTCGGGGATATGATCGAGGGGGCGCGGCTTCTGGCCGCGCCCCTGTCGCGCACCGAAACGAACACGACATGAGGGAGGAATGCATGTCCAGCCGCACGAAATATCTTGGTTTTGCCACCGCCACGGCCCTTGCCGCGCTGACGGCCGGTGGTGCGCTGGCGCAAGAGGTCACTCTGCGCCTTCACCAGTTCCTGCCGCCGCAAGCCAACGTGCCGCGGCTGGTCCTCGATGTTTGGGCCGACAACGTCGAGCGTGAGTCGGGTGGCCGGATCGAGATCGAACGCTATGCCTCGATGGCGCTGGGCGGCACCCCGAACGAGCTGATGGACCAGGTGATCGACGGGATCGCGGATCTTGCCTGGACCGTGAACGGCTTTACCCCGGGTCGCTTCCCCCGGTCGGAAGTGTTCGAACTGCCGTTCTTCGTGCAGGATGCCCGCGCCGCCTCGGCCGCCTACTGGCAGATGTATCAAGAGCACATGGCGGACACCGACTATGCCGATGTGCATCTGATCGGCACCTGGGTGCATGGCCCGGGCGTGATCCATTCCAACCGCCCGGTCGAGACGATCGCCGACATGCAGGGCCTGAAGCTGCGCACGCCGTCGCGGATGGTGGGTCAGCTGCTGCAGATCCTCGGCGCCGAGCCGATCGGTCTGCCGGTGACGGCGATCCCGGAGAGCCTGTCGCGCGGCGTGATCGACGGCGCGGTGATTCCGTGGGAAGTGACGGCCTCGCTGCGGGTGCCCGAGCTGGTCAACAACCATACCGAGTTCGAAAACGCCTATCCCTATACGGTGACCTTCACCCTGGTGATGAACCGGGACGTCTACGAGGGGCTGCCGGATGATCTGCGGGCGGTGATCGACCACAACTCGGGCCTTGAGTTCTCGGTCTTTGCCGGCGGCACGCAGGCCGATTCCGACATCCCGGCGCGTCAGCTGGCGGTCGACCACGGCAACAACATCATCACCATCCCCGAGGCCGGTGTTGCCGAGTGGCGCGCCGCGGCGCAGCCGATCTATGACAGCTGGCTTGCCGACATGCAGAGCCAGGGCATCGACGGTCAGGCGCTGATCGACGAGGCGCGCGCGCTGATGGCCGACTATCAGGCGTCGCACTGAGGTCAAATCGTTCCCCGGTCCCGCGCAATGCTGCGGGGCCGGGCGAAACCACCAACGAGGGACGGTCCGAAAGGGCACACCCCAATCGGGCCGGGGACGGGACAATGTTCAAGACCATCCACCGTTTCATTCATGGGATCGCCTGGCTGATGGCCGTGGTCGGCGGTTTCGTTCTGGGCGCTCTCGTTCTGATGATGTGCCTGTCGATCCTGGGCCGCGAGGCCTCGGACCTGCTGCACTCCGAATGGATGCAGACAACGATGCCGGGGCTGGCCAGCTGGCTGCTCGACATCGGCGTTGGCCCGGTCTTTGGCGATTATGAATTCGTCGTCGCGGGGCTGGCCTTCAGCGTGTTCTGCTTTCTCGGCTGGTGCCACATCACCGGCGGGCATGCGACGGTGGACGTGTTCACCTCGGGCCTGTCCGACCGCAAGCGGCGCTGGCTGCAGATGGTGATCGACATCGTCTTTGCCGCGGCGCTGGTGCTGATCGCGATCCAGCTTAACGAGGGGATGACCACCCTGATGCGCCGTCGCTCGACGACTTTCCTGCTGCAATATCCGCTGTGGTGGAACTACGCCGCGGCACTGGTCCCGGCGGTGCTCAGCGCGCTGATCGGGATCTATACCGCGATCATCCGCGTGGCCGAGGCCCTGTCCGATCGAACCATCCTCGTCAGTCAGGGAGCAGACCATTGAGCAACCTTGAAATCGGCATCCTGTCCTTTCCGGCGCTGCTGCTGCTGATCTTTCTGCGCGTGCCGATCGGCCTGGCGATGTTCATCACCGGCTATGTCGGCTACTGGATCGTCACCGGCGACACCCGCATGCCAATGGCCCGGCTCAAGAGCGCGGCCTATTCCACCTTTGCCAGCGAATCGCTGGCGGTGGTGCCGATGTTCCTGATGATGGGCTATTTCGCCACCATCGGCGGCATGTCCAAGGCGCTGTTCAAGGCCGCCGAGGCCTTTGTCGGCCACCGCAAGGGCGGGGTCGGCATCGCCGCCGTCGCCTCGTGCGCGGGATTCGGCGCGATCTGCGGCTCGTCGCTGGCGACCGCGGCGACGATGGGCCGCGTGGCGCTGCCGGAACTCAAGCGGTTCGGCTATTCCGGGGGGCTGTCGACGGCGCTGCTGGCTGCGGGCGGCACGCTGGGCATCCTGATCCCGCCGTCGGTCGTGCTGGTGATCTATGCGATCCTGGCCGAGCAGAACATCGCCAAGCTGTTCCTCGCGGCCTTTGCGCCGGGGATCCTGGCGGCGATCGGCTATATGATCGTGATCTCGATCTATGTCCGCATGTATCCCGACCGTGCCGGTATCGGTGACCGCGTGCCCTGGGGCGAGCGGGTGCGCCTGCTGATCGGCATCTGGCCGGTGCTGCTGGTGTTCCTGGCAGTGGTCGGCGGCATCTATGGCGGTGTCTTCACCCCGACCGAGGGCGCGGCCGTCGGTGCGCTGGGCACCGGCCTGATCGCGCTGGCCAATGGCGGGCTGAACGGCAAGACCCTGCTGGAGAGCTTCACCTCCACCGCCCGGTCGACGGCGATGATCTTCTTCATCGTGTTCGGCGCGGCCTTCTACAACAGCTTCCTGGCGCTGACGCAGGTGCCGCAGTCGCTGTCGGAATGGGTGGCGGGCCTCGGCATTGCGCCGATTGCGGTGCTGGTGCTGATCCTGGCGATCTATCTCGTCCTGGGCTGCGTCATGGACAGCCTGTCGATGATCCTGCTGACGATCCCGATCTTCTTCCCGATGATGATGGCGCTCGACTTCGGCATGTCGCAGGAGCACGTCGCGATCTGGTTCGGCATCCTGGTGTTGATCGTCGTCGAGACCGGGTTGATCACACCGCCCGTGGGGATGAATCTGTTCATCATCAACGCGATGGACCGCGCGACGCCGATGACTGCGACCTACAAGGCGGTGGCCTGGTTCGTGCTGTCGGACCTGATCCGCGTGGCGATCCTGGTGGCCTTTCCGGCGATCACGCTGTTCCTGATTCCCTGACGCCTTTGGCGGATTGATCGAAAGGGCCCCCGTCGTGGGGCCCTTTTCGTGCGTTCAGAGCGGGCCAGGGCCGGAAAGCCCTGCACGCAGGGCCGCCCGTGCCGCCGCGACACCCCCGCCGATGGCGCCCGTGAATCCCCCGAACCCGGTATAGGCCGAGGCAATCCACAACCCTGGCACCGCAGTGTCCAGCGTGCGCGGCGCGTGGCGCGGCAGGCTGTGCGGCGGTTCCATCGCAAAGCCGTAGACCGCGCCTTCGGGGGTGTTGAGATGGGCGTGCATGGTGCGCGCCGTGGACAGGGTGCTGGCCTTGACCGCACCGGCAAAGCCCGGCCACTCGGTGTCGAGGCGTTCTATGATGGCGGCCAGCCACGCGCCGCGGCGCCGGTGATAGGCCGCATCGCCAAGGTCCTGCCAATGCGCCAGCCGATCTGCGCAGACGACATTCACGGGGTGTAACCCGTCCTCGGCCAGACCACTGTCGATCTGACTGTAATCGACGACGCAGAGCACCGGCATCCGACCTGCCGGGTCCGCACCCAAAAGGGCGGTGCCCTGCCGAAAATCGCTGAACCTGTCCATCCAGTCGGGCACCAGGATCGTGGAATAGCTGGTGACCCCCAGATCGGCGGGTGGCCGGTCGAGGCCCAGCGTCGCCGAGCACAGCGAAATCGACACGGCGCGCCCGGCGAACCGCTCCCAGAAGGCGGGCCTTGCGGGGGCGGGCAGCAGAGCCTTGATGACATGCGGTGCGGCATTGGCGAACACGGTGCGCGTCGGGGCGCGCACCTCGGCACCGGTCTGCGCTTCGCGGTAACGCACCGCGGTCATTGCGCCCTGACTGTCCAGGTCGATCCCGGTCGCGGGGCTTCGTGTCAGAACCGTTCCGCCCGCGTCGCGGATTGCCCCGACCAGCCGATCCGTCAACCGCTGCGAGCCCCCCTTGATATAGAACCCGCCCGCCTTCATGTAGCCGCCCTGCGCCATTGCAAAGGCCATCCACCACAGGGTATCGGGGTCGTCGGCGTAATACGCAAGGTTGCCGCACAGCGCGAACTTGAGTGCCTCGTTGTCGCCGAAATGGCGGGCGAAGACCTCGCTGAGCGAGGCGCGGATGTCCTTGAGCCCGGCCCACAGATCGTGCGGCAGTTCCCCGGCGTGGCGCAGTTTCCACCACAGCGAATGATCGGCGAATTCTGCGATGCGCTGGGTGCGGCGCACCTGGTCCAGCACCGCGGCGATGGCTTGCCGGTCGTCGGGAAAGCGGGCGGTCAGCGCGGCCTCGATGCGGTCGAACCCGTGCGGCAGTTGAAACGGCGTGCCGAGCCCGCGCCAGCGCACCTCCTGAAAGGTGGGGATCGGCACCAGTTCGAGGGAATCGCCGATGCCGAGGGTGTCGAACAGCGCGCGCTTTGGGTCGCCGGGGGCGTCGGGGGGCGTGGTTTCGTGCAGCGAGGCTTCGACGGTCAGGGGGCCGCGATGATAGGTGGTCGCCGCCCCGCCGAGCGCCGCGTTGCGTTCGAGGACCAGCACCCGCGCGCCTGCATGGGAGGCCAGCGCCCCCGCGGTCAGCCCGCCAAGCCCCGATCCGATCACCACCGCGTCATAGTCCATGACCTGCCTCTATCCTGATGATGATTGCGGCCCCAGCCTAGGCGTCGCGCGTGCGCGCGCCCATGACCTCGATCAGGTCGGAGGCGAATGGTGCGGTATATTCGATGTTGTTTGGCGGGCGGAGAATTGTTATGTAACGTAACTAATACGACTCATAACCTTGGGAGGGGTTCCATGCAGATCGACGGACAGATTGCCCTGGTGACGGGTGGCGGCAGCGGGCTGGGCGCGGCGACCGCACGGATGCTGGCCTCGCGCGGGGCGAAGGTGGCGGTGCTCGACTATGACGGGGCCAAGGCCAACGCCGTCGCCGCCGAGATCGGCGGTCTGGGTGTGCAGGCGGATGTCGGCAACGAGGCCGCCGTGGCCGCCGCCTTCGATGCGGTCGTGGCCGGTCTGGGGGCGATGCCGCGCGTGGCGGTGAACTGCGCCGGGATCGGTGTCGCGGCGCGCGTCGTCGGCCGTGAGGGCAAACTGTCGATCGACCTCTATGAGCGGGTGATCCGCGTCAACTTGATCGGCAGCTATATCGTCATGTCCTATGCCGCGCGCGGCATGCAGGCGCTGGAGCCCCTTGAGGGTGGTGAGCGCGGCGTGATCGTCAACACCGCCTCGGCGGCCTGGCAAGACGGGCAGGTCGGTCAGGCCGGCTATGCAGCGTCCAAGGGCGGCATCGCCTCGATGTGCCTGCCGGCGGCGCGGGAGCTGGCGCGCTCGGGGATCCGGGTGATGGCGGTGGCGCCGGGTCTCTTCAACACCCCGATGATGGAGAGCCTGCCGCCCGAGACCACGCAGCAGATCGTCGCCAATATCCCCTTCCCGGACCGTTTGGGCCATCCCTCGGAATTCGGGCTGATGGTCGCGCAGATCGTCGAGAATGCCTATCTGAACGGCACGACGATCCGGCTGGACGGCGCCACCCGCCTGCCGCCGCGCTGAGGCGATGACCGGGTCCGACCGCACCCTGCGCGGGTTCGTCGGCTATGGCATCAAGCGGGCGTTCAGTGCGATCCAGTCGGACGTGAACGCCACGCTGGCGCCCTTTGGCCTGCGGATGCTGACCTATTCGGCGCTGGCGGTGATTCGCGACAATCCCGGCCTGCGCCAGACCCAGTTGGCCGAGATCCTGCTGATCGAGCGGCCGAATCTGGTGCTGATCCTCGACGAGCTGGAAGGCGCCGATCTGGTGGTCCGCACCCGCGCCCGTGACGATCGCCGCGCCTATGAACTGAAGGTCACGCTGAAAGGCCGGCGCCTGTGCGACCGCGCCACCGAGGCCGTGGCCGCCCATGACGCCCGCATGCTCGAGGGGATGGACGAGTCCATGCGGGAGACCCTGCACCAGGCCCTGCGCCTGATCGAGATGAACGGGAGATCATCGGATGACCGAGGGAAAGTATCGCGCCCATAAGGCCCTGCGCGAAGAACGCGCGGATGGTTCGATCCTGCTGACCAGCGCCTGGCCGCTGGGCCCGGTGGCGCGCTGCGCGACCGACTGGCTGGAGGAATGGGCCACCGCCGTGCCCGACCGGGTGTTCCTGGCCGAACGCTCGGGCCCGGGCTGGCGCGAAGTGACCTATGCCCAGGCGCTGGAGATGGTCAAAGCCATCGCTGCCGGGCTGGCCGCACGCGGCATGAACGCCGAGACGCCGATCCTGATCATTTCCGGCAACAGTATCGACCACGCGCTGCTCAGCCTCGGCGCGCAGTATATCGGCGTGCCTTCGGTCCCGGTGGCCGAACAATATGCGCTGATCCCCGGCGCGCATCCGGTGCTGGAGCGCATCACCGGCATGATCCGTCCGACGATGGTCTTTGCCGACGATGCCGAACGCTATGGCGCGGCGCTGGACCTGGTGGTGTTCAACGGTGTCGAACAGGTGGTGAGCCAGGGCGCGCAGGACGGCATGACCCGGTTCGACAGCCTGCTGGCGGCGCGCGGTGATGTCTCGGCGCTGAATGCTGCGGTGGGGCCGGATACGGTGGCGAAATACCTGCTCACCTCTGGTTCGACCTCGCATCCGAAGGGGGTGCTGACCACCCAGCGGATGATGTGCACCAACCAGGCGCAGCTGAAGGTCTGCCTGCCCTTCGTTGCTGAAAAGCCGCCGGTGCTGCTGGACTGGCTGCCCTGGAACCACGTCTTCGGCGGCTCGCACAACTTCAACCTGGTGCTGTCGAACGGCGGCACCTTCTATATCGACAACGGCAAGCCGACGCCGGCGCTGGCCCGGCACACGCTGGACAACCTGCGGATGGTCTCGCCGACCATCGCCTTCAACGTGCCGGTGGGCTTTGCCATGCTGCGCGACGCGATGAAGGCCGACGCCGAACTGCGCCGCCAGTATTTCCAGAACCTCGACATGCTGTTCTATGCCGGCGCCTCGCTGCCGCAGGACGTCTGGGCGGATCTGGAAGACATGGCGCGCGACGTGCGCGGCGACATGCCCCTGTTCAACAGCTCGTGGGGCCTGACCGAAACCGCCCCCGCCGCGCTGATCCAGCACGAGTTCACGCATCAGTCCGGGATCATCGGCGTGCCGCTGCCCGAGGTGACGATCAAGCTGGTGCCAGTCGACGACGAGAACCGCTATGATGTGCGGGTCAAGGGCAACACGATCACGCCCGGCTATCTGAAAGACCCGGAAAAGACCGCCGAAGCCTTTGACGAGGAAGGGTATTTCATCACCGGCGACGCGATGCGCTTTGTCGATCCCGGGGATATCGACAAGGGCATGAAATTCGACGGCCGCATCGCCGAGGAGTTCAAGCTGAACACCGGCACCTGGGTGCGTGCAGCGGGCCTGCGGCTGGAGGTTCTGGGCAAGCTCAAGGGGCTGGCGGCGGATGTCATCATCACCGGCGCCGACCGCAGGGAAGTCGGCGTGTTCATCGTGCCGACCGATGCGCTGCGCGACGGGGCGACGGATGCCGACGGCGGGCTGATCGTCGCCCGCGCCGCCGAGATCGCGGAACGCCTGAAGCCCGGCGAGACCGAGGGCTCGGCCCACGCGATCCGTCGGGCAATGGTGCTGACCGAGCTGCCGTCGATGGCCGATGGCGAGATGACCGCCAAGGGCAACATCAACTTCCGCAAGCTCTTGATGCAGCGCGCAGGGTTGTGCGACCGTCTCTATGACAACGCCGATCCGGCGACGATCGTCATCTGAGCAGGCGGGGGAAGGGGACAAGGCCCGTCCGCTGCGACGGGTTCCCTTCGGCGCGGCGAGGGGGTAAGCCTTCGGGGTCATCCAGAACACAGGTTGCCCATGACCGCTGACCTCGCCCAAGCCCTTCTCGACGCCGCCGCCAAGGCCGGGGCCGACAGCGCCGATGCGCTGGTGATCGCCGGCACCTCGCTGTCGATCGACGTGCGCGAGGGGCGGCTGGAACATGCCGAACGCGCCGAAGGGCTGGACATCGGCCTGCGGGTTCTGGTCGGTCGGCGGCAGGCCTGTGTCTCCAGTTCCGACGCCCGTCCGGCGACCCTGGCGGCGATGGCCGAACGCGCAGTGGCGATGGCCCGCGAGGCCCCCGAAGACCCCTATGCCGGGCTGGCCGATCCCGCCCAGCTTTCGGTGCGCCGCGATGCCGAGGGGATGGAGCTGGTCGATCCCGCCGAGGAACCCAGCCCTGCCACCCTGCAAGACGATGCCCAGCGCGCCGAGGCCGCGGCCCGGGCCGTCGCCGGCATCAGCCAGATCGACCAGGCCAGCGCCAGCTATTCCCGCCGCACGATCTTTCTGGCCGCCTCGAACGGGTTTGCGGGGCAGTATGCCCGCAGTTCGCGCCATACCTCCTGCGTGGCGATCACCGGCCAAGGCACGGCGATGGAACGCGACTGGGCCAGCGAGGGACGGATCTTTCAGGCAGACCTGCCCAGCCCCGAGGAGATCGGAACCCAGGCGGGCGAGCGCGCCGCCGCCCGCAACGGCAGCCGCAAACCTCCTTCGGGGGCCTTTCCGGTGCTCTATGATGAACGGGTTTCGTCCTCGCTGGTCGGTCACCTGACGGCGGCGATCAACGGCGCCTCGATTGCGCGCGGCTCCAGCTGGCTGCTCGACGCGCTGGGCAAGCCGGTGCTGCCTGCGGGCTTTGACCTGGTCGAGGATCCGCACCGCATCCGCATCGCCGGCAGCCGGCCTTTCGATGCCGAGGGGCTGACCACCGGGCGCCGCCTCTGGGTTCAGGACGGCGTGCTGCAGGGCTGGGTGCTGGACCTCGCCACCGCGCGCAAGCTGGGCATGGAGAGCACCGCCAACGCCAGCCGCGGCCCCACCGCGCCGCCCTCGCCCAGCCTGTCGAACCTGGCGCTGACCCAGGGGGCGGCCAGCCGCGACGATCTGCTGCGCGACATGGGCACGGGGCTTCTGGTCACCTCGCTGATCGGCTCGACGATCAACCCGAACACCGGGGATTATTCGCGCGGCGCCTCGGGGTTCTGGGTGGAAAACGGCCAGATCGCCTATCCGGTCAACGAATGCACCATCGCCGGCAACCTGCGCGACATGCTGATGCGGCTGACCGCGGCGAATGACGCCCGGCCGCACCTGAGCACCCAGGTGCCGTCGCTTCTGGTTGAGGGCCTCACGATTGCCGGCGCCTGACAGCGACCTGGCCCTGCTGCTCGATGCGGCCAGGGGCGCGGGCGCAATTGCCGCGCGCCATTTCCGCAATGGCGCCAAGGTCTGGGACAAGGGCGGCGGGCAGGGGCCGGTGACCGAGGCCGACCTTGCCGTCAACGACTATCTGCACGCCACGCTGATCGGCGCGCGCCCGGATTATGGCTGGTTGTCGGAAGAAAGCGATCCGCTCGACAATACCCACCGCATCGACGCGGAAACGACCTTTGTCATCGACCCGCTCGATGGCACCCGCGCCTTCATCGACGGCCAGCCCGGCTTTGCCCACGCGCTGGCGGTGGTGCGGCAGGGGCAGCCGGTGGCGGGGGTGGTGCATCTGCCGATGCTGGATCTGACCTATGCCGCGTCGCTGGGCGGCGGCGCCACGCTGAACGGCGTGCCGATCCGCGCCAGCGGCCGCGCCGAGGCCGAGGGCGCCAGCGTCCTTGCTGCTCGCCCGGCGCTGGATCCGGTGCACTGGCCCGGCGGGCTGCCGGCGCTCAAGCGCCACTTTCGGCCGTCGCTGGCCTGGCGGCTGGCGCTGGTGGGCGAGGGTCGATTCGACGCCATGCTGACAATCCGCGATGCCTGGGACTGGGATATCGCCGGCGCCGCCCTGATCGCAACCGAGGCCGGCGCGACGGTGACCGACCGGGGTGGGCAGCCGCTGCGCTTCAACCGCGCCGAGGCCCGCAGCCCCGGGGTGGTGGCCGCGCCGGCGGCTCTGCACCGGGTGTTGATCGGGGCCCTGACGGCCCCGCGCAGCGGTGCCCCGATGCCCGATCTGCGGCGGGATCCGCAATGAGTCCGGCGTCGGGCAGGCCACGGGTGCTGCTCCACGCGGTCGATGCGGGGCAGCGCGATGCTTTCGAGGTGCTGGCCGATCAGCTGTCGGACCTCGCGCATGCGCCACTGGTCGATCTGACCGGGCCTGAAGACCTGGAGAACCCTGCGGGCGACGCAAAGACGGTGGATGCGTTCCTTGATCAGCACCCGGCGGCCCTGATGGTGCTGGCCGGGTCGGTGCTGCCGGCGACCTTGATCGAACATGCCCGCGCCCGGGGGATCGCGCTGATGCTGGTCGATGCGCGTGAGCCCGTGGTGGCAGGGCGATGGCGGCTGTTGCCGGGTGGCACGCGCACGATGTTGCAGCACTTCGCACAGATCCACGCCGCCGATGCGCTCTATGCCAGCCAGTTGACACGGCTGGTTCGCGGGGCGGTGCCGGTCCACGACACCGGCACCCTGGCCAGCCATCCCCCCGCGCCTGCCTGCACGATTTCGGAACTGGATGCGCTGCGCGGGGTTCTGGGCGCGCGCCCGGTCTGGTTCGCCTATGATCTGCCGGCGGAAGAGTTCGAGGCGGCGCTGCTGGCCCATGCCCATGCCTTGCGTCGGGCGCACCGGCTGCTGATGATCGTGCAGCCCCGCGATCCGGCCACCGGTCCGGCACTGGCCGAGCGGGCGGCGGATGTGGGGTTCATCTGCGCGCGCCGGTCGCTGGACGACGACATCGACGAGACGACCCAGGTCTATATCGCGGATACCGAGGATGACCCGGGCCTTTTTCTGCGCCTCGCACCGGTGTCCTTTCTGGGCGGCACCCTGACCCCCGGCGCGCCGGTGCCCTCGGCGCTGACGGCGGCGGCGCTGGGCTCGGCGCTCGTCTTTGGCCCGCTGGCGCCGCCTGCGCAGATCGGATTTCTGGAGACCCTGATCGCGCAGAGCGGCGCGCGCCGCATCGGAGTCGCCCCGGCGCTGGGGGATGCGCTGTCGACGCTGCTGTCGCCGGAAACCGGGGCGGAGGCGGCGCTGAAGGCCTGGACGCTGGCGACCGAGGGTAGCGAGGCGACCTATGTGGTGGCGCAGGCGATCACCGACTGGATGCAGCTGAACAGGGGGCGGGGATGAGGGCGCCACGTTTCTGGACCAACCCGCCCGAACGCCCGGGCTGGCAGGCGCGATTGCTGGCGCCGCTGGGTGCGCTCTATGCCGCGGCGACCCGTCGGCGCCTGCGCGCGGTCGGCTATCGTGCCGGGGTGCCGGTGATCTGCGTCGGCAACCTGAACGCCGGCGGCACCGGCAAAACGCCGACCGCGATCGGCTTGATGCAGGCGCTGAGCGCGCGCGGGCTGGCGGTGCATGTCGTCTCGCGGGGTTATGGCGGGCGGCTGGACGGGCCGGTGCGGGTCGATGAGCGCCGCCACAGTGCGCAGGATGTGGGTGATGAGCCGCTGCTGATGGCCGGCTTTGGCCCGGTCTGGGTGGCTCGCGACCGCGCCGCGGGGGTGCGCGCGGCCGAGGAGGCGGGTGCGCAGGTGGTGGTGCTGGACGACGGGTTCCAGAACCCGGGTGTGGTGAAAACCGCCTCGGTCGTGGTGGTCGATGCCGCCGTGGGGTTCGGCAACGGGCGTTGTATCCCTGCGGGGCCGCTGCGCGAGACGGTGCCCGAGGGGCTGAAACGCGCTGACGCCGTTCTGGCGATCGGCCCTGAGGCGGATCAGGAGCGGTTTGCCCGGGACTGGGGGGTGCGGCTGGGCGCGACACCGGTCTTTGCGGCGCATCTCGAGCCGCTGCAGACGGGGATGACCTGGCAGGGGCTCAGGGTTCTGGCCTTTGCCGGGATCGGTCGGCCGGGCAAGTTCTTTGAGACGCTGCGCGGGCTGGGGGCCGAGGTGGTCCGGGCGCAGGCACTGGACGATCACCAGCCGCTGACGCCCGCACTGTTCGGCCGGCTGGACCGCGAGGCCTGGGGGCTGGGTGCGCAGCTGGTGACGACAGAGAAGGATGCGGTGCGCTTGCCGATGGCGCAGCGGCGCAAGGTGCTGACGCTGCCGGTGCGGCTGGAGGTCGATGACCTGGCAGGGTTTCTGCGGGCGCTGGGCCAGTAAGGTGCGTGCGTGCACGCACCCTACGTCCGCTCAGACCCCGGCCCGCGCGATCCGCAGCAGCCCGTCCACATCCGCATGCGCCTCCAGATGTTCAGCCAGCGCATCCAGCGTCTCGTCCACGCCCTGCTCATAGGTCCCGCCGGCGGCTTCGGCCCCCAGCGACCGCAGGAAGGCCGCGCGGAACCCGTCCGCGCCGAAAAGCCCGTGCAGATAGCTGCCCATCACCCGTCCGTCGGCGCGCATTGCCCCTTCGGGCTGGCCCTCGACGGTGAACAGCGGCCGGGCCCGGTCCGCGCCCTCGGTTTTCCCGAGGTGGATCTCATACCCCTCGGCGTCGCAGCCGCTGGCGACGTGCACTGCGCGGGTCAGTGTCACGCGCTTGTCCGGGGTCATCACCGTATCGACCTCCAGAAGCCCCAGCCCCGGCACCGTCAAAGGCGCGCCCTCGATCCCCTCGGGGTCGGCGATGGTGCGACCCAGCATCTGATACCCGCCGCAAAGCCCCAGAACCCGTGCCCCCCGGCGCAGCGCCGCTGCCAAGTCGATATCCCAGCCCTGGGCGCGGAAATCCGCCAGATCCGCGATCGTCGATTTCGAGCCGGGGATCAGGATCAGATCGGCCTCGACCGGCAGCGGCTGGCCCGGCGGAACTACCGTCACCCGCAGCACGGGTTCCTGCATCAAGGGGTCCAGATCGTCGAAATTCGCGATTCGCCCCAACTGCGGCACGACGACATGAAACGCCCCCTGGCCTGAGGTCCGGCGCAGGTCGGCGGCATCCTCGGCCGGCAGGCGATGGGCGTGGGGGAACCACGGGATCACCCCCAGCCCGGGCCAGCCGGTGCGCCGGGTGATCAGCTCATAGCCATCGTCGAAAAGCCGCGGGTCGCCGCGGAACTTGTTGATCAGGAACCCCTTGATCAGTGCCGTGTCGGCCGGGTCCAGCACCGCCTGCGTGCCCACCATCTGCGCGATCACCCCGCCCCGGTCGATATCGCCCGCCAGCACCACCGGCACGCGCGCCGCCTGTGCAAAGCCCATGTTGGCGATGTCGCCGGCGCGCAGGTTCACTTCGGCCGGGCTGCCCGCGCCCTCGACGATCACCAGATCCGCCTCGGCCCGCAGCCGCGCGAAACTCTCCAGCACCGGGGCCATCAGCTGCGGCTTCAGCGCCGCATAGTCGCGCGCCCGCGCCGTGGTCAGCCGCTTGCCCTGCACGATGACTTGCGCGCCAGTCTCGCTCTCGGGTTTCAGCAGGATCGGGTTCATGTCGACCGCGGGCGCCACCCCGCAGGCCCGCGCCTGCAAGGCCTGCGCGCGGCCGATCTCGCAGCCATCGGGCGTCACCGCGGCGTTGTTCGACATGTTCTGCGGCTTGAACGGGCGCACCGTCAGGCCGCGGCGGACCAGTGCCCGGGCGAATCCCGCAACCAGCAGTGACTTGCCCACGTTCGAGCCCGCCCCCTGGATCATCACCACCGCCGCCACCATGCGTGCCTCCTGCCGCTGTCCCGGGTTTCCTAGCCCAGCGGCGGGGGCGAGAAAAGCATCAGGGCGCCGGATCGCGGGGCGGCACCGGGGTAGGGGGCTCTGCCCCCGTCGCCTGCGGCGACTCCCCCGGGATATTTGAGACGCAAAGATGGGGCGCGGTCAGTCGCGGCGCATCCGGGCGCGCAACCGACCGTTCCAGTCGCGGATCTCCAGCCGCCCGCCGACCACCGCGAAATGCGCGGCCTCGGTCACGGCACCGACAAAGAGCCGCTCGATCTCGCGCCGCTCGCCCTGGCAACCCACGCGGGTGGTCAAGAAGTCTTCGACCCGGAAGGCCGAGCGCCACTCCATCAGCCGGGCATCGAACTCGTTGCAGCCGCTGGTGCCGTTCAGCGCCCCGCGCCGCCCGATGGTCAGCTGCACCTGACGCATGGCCCGGTCATTCAGCGACACCGGCGCGCCGTTGACGAAGAGGTCGTCGAGGCGCCAGAAGCCGGCAAAGGCCAGATCGGTCGCGGGCGCGCGCGACATCTCCTGCGGCACCGGTTGCGGGGCGGGCGCGCCCACCGGCACCAGCCGGAAGGTCTGGCCCTGGCCGCGCGTGCCCCAATTGGCGGCCAGTCGCGGCTGGCGGCCATCGGTGCCGACATAGAGGCCGTTCTGCACGGAGCGAATCGTCACGTCCGGCCCGTCCTGAACCATCTCGAAGGTTTCCCAGCCGCGGATGTGCGCCGAGGCGATGGCGAGGAAGGTCTCTTGTCCGACACCCGCGCGCAGGAACATCCCGGACTGCGGGTCACGAAAGGCGACGCGGCGGCCGTCGAGTCGGATCATGTCGAGGACCAGCGCCTGCGGCCCGCGCGCCTGCGCAGCCAGCAGGCCCGCGCCGTCGACACCGACATATTGCCCGGTGAGGCGGGATTGAAAGGCGACCATATCGGCGCTGGCGGGGGCGATCGTCGCCAGAAGCAGGACGGCGGCACGGATCAGGGAACGGAACATCGCGGGACTCCTGTCTTGGGGTTACAGGGGTCGGTCGGACGGGCCCGCGACTGGGTTCAGATTTTTCGCAAAACGCAGCGTTTCCGCCTGGGAAACGTTGCCGGGTTCAGGCCGGAATGCGCAGCGGCGCGCGCCGGTCGGCCCAGATCTGCAGCGCCTCGCCAAAGGCGGCGAACAAGGGGCGCGAGACCGGATCCTGGGCGGCGTTGTATTCCGGATGCCACTGAACCGCCAGTGTGAAGCCCGGCGCATCCTGGACATAGATCGCCTCGGGGGTGCCGTCGGGCGCGTGGCCGTCGATCACGATCCGCGCGCCCGGGGTCTTGATCCCCTGGCCGTGCAGCGTGTTGGTCATCACCTGCTGCGCGCCCATCAATCGGTGAAACACGCCGCCTTCGGAAAAGCTCACCATGTGGCGCAGGGCGAATTTCTCGGCGATCGTGCCGTCCGGGGGCATGCGATGGTTCATCCGCCCCGGCAGATCGCGGATCTCGGGATAAAGCGTGCCGCCCATCGCCACGTTCACCTCCTGGAATCCCCGGCAGACGCCCAGGAACGGCTGGCCGCGCTCGACGCAGGCACGCACCAGTGGAAGGGTGATCGCGTCGCGACAGCGGTCGAAGGCGCCATGCGCGGGCGTTTCTTCTTCGCCATACTCCTCAGGGTGGACGTTCGGTCGGCCCCCGGTCAGCAGGAAACCGTCGCAGGCCTCCAGCAGCTCAGGCACCGAGACGAAGCGCGGATCGGCGGGGATCAGCAGCGGCATCGCCCCGGATACTTCCGAGATCGCGACCGAATTCATCTCGCCGCCGGCATGGACGGGATAGGATTCGTTCAGCATTGCGGCGTTGCCGATGACACCGACAACCGGGCGTTTGCAGGGCATGGGCTGTTCCCGCGTTTCGCTATGGTGCAGCAAAGGTAATGCGCTGCAGCCGCGAAGGAAAGGGGGGTTGGCCCCGGCTTCAGCCTTCTCCGGTCAGACCGGCGGCCTCGGCCCCGGCGATCCCGGCGATGGCGTCGTTGTCCGAGGTGTCGCCGGTCACGCCGATCGCGCCGACGATCGCCCCCGCCGCATCGCGCAGCAGAACGCCGCCGGCGGCCGGGATCAGCTTGCCGTCATAGGCACCGTTCAGCGCGGCGACGAATTGCGGCCGCGCTTCGGCCATCGTGCCCAGAACCCGGCTGGGGGCCCCGAACATCACGGCCCCATAGGCCTTGCCCTGGGCGACGGTGAAGCGGCCGACCGGTGCGCCATCCTCGCGTTCAAAGGCCAGCGGGTGCCCGCCGGCATCGACGACGATCACCGACAGCGGTTTCAACCCCATCTCGCGGCCCTTGGCGCGGGTGGCGGCGATGATCGTGCGGGCCTGGTCGAGGGTAAGGGGCATTGTCGGTGTCCTGTGCTGAGAGCATTGCGCCAGATCTACCCGATCAAGGCGCCCCCGTCATGCCCCAAGACCGACCCCGCTCTTTCATCTTGCCGCAAATACGCACGGGGTTTCCAAAGGGGGGCGTGTCCCCCTTTGGCGCGGGGAGCGCGAGGGGGCGCGTAGCCCCCTCGCCACCCGGTCACCCGTTGCGCGCGGCCTTCAGTTCCAGACGGCGCGCGTGCAGCACCGGCTCGGTATAGCCCGAGGGCTGCTCGCGGCCCTTGAACACCAGATCGCAGGCCGCCTGGAAGGCGATCGTGTCAAAGCCGGGCGCCATCGGCGTATAGAAGGGGTCATCCGCATTCTGGCGGTCCACCACCTCGGCCATGCGCTTCATTGCATCCATCACTTGCGCCGCGCTGACGACGTCGTGGTGCAGCCAGTTGGCGATGTGCTGCGACGATATCCGGCAGGTCGCGCGGTCTTCCATCAGGCCGACATCATGGATGTCCGGCACCTTCGAGCACCCCACCCCCTGGTCGATCCAGCGCACGACATAGCCCAGGATGCCCTGCGCGTTGTTCTCGACTTCCGACATGATCTGCTCGGGCGTCCATTTGCGATAGCTCGCCAGCGGGATTTCCAGCAGTGTCTCCAGATGCGCGCGGCGCCCGCCCCTGGCCAGCCGCTTCTGCACCGCGAACACGTCGACCTTGTGGTAATGCAGCGCGTGCAGCGTGGCGGCGGTGGGGCTGGGCACCCAGGCGGTGTTCGCGCCGGCGCGCGGATGCGCGATCTTTTCGTCCAGCATCGCCGCCATCAGGTCAGGCGCCGCCCACATGCCCTTGCCGATCTGCGCGCGGCCCGACAACCCGCATTCCAGGCCGATGTCGACGTTGCGATCCTCATAGGCCTTGATCCAGTTCTTGCGCTTGATGAAGTCCTTGCGGCTGAACGGCCCGGCCTCCATCGAGGTGTGGATTTCATCCCCGGTGCGGTCCAGAAACCCGGTGTTGATGAAGGCCACCCGGTGGCGCGCCGTGCGGATGCATTCCTTGAGGTTCGCCGAGGTGCGGCGTTCCTCGTCCATGATCCCCAGCTTGACGGTGTTCGGCGCCATGCCCAGCACCGTTTCCACCCGCTCGAAGATCTCGACGGCAAAGGCGACTTCCTCGGGGCCATGCATCTTCGGCTTGACGACATACATCGACCCCAGGACCGAGTTGCGCGGCCCGTCGGTCTTTTGCAGGTCGTGCAGGGCGATCGTCGCGGTGACCATCGCGTCCATGATGCCCTCGGGGATCTCGCTGCCGTCCTTCAGCAGGATTGCCGGGTTGGTCATCAGGTGGCCGACGTTGCGGATCCACAGCAGGGCGCGGCCCTTGAGCACCGTCTCGCTGCCGTCCGGCGCGGTAAAGGCAAGGTCGGGGTTCAGCCGGCGGGTCATTTTCTGGCCGCCCTTGCTGAACGTGTCCTCCAGCTTGCCAGTCATCAGCCCCAGCCAGTTGGAATAGGCCTGCACCTTGTCCTCGGCATCGACGCAGGCGACCGAATCCTCGCAATCCATGATTGCAGACAGGGCGCTTTCCAGCCGCACATCGGCCAGCAGCGCCTGGTCGCGGCTGCCGATCGGATGCGCGCGGTCAAAGACCAGCTGCACATGCAGCCCGTTGTTCACCAGGAACACCGAATCGGGGGCCTTTGGATTGCCCAGATAGCCCGCGAATTTCTGCGGCTGGATCAGCGGCAGGTCGTCGACCAGCAGCTGCCCGTCCTTGACGTGATAGCGCCGCGCGTCGGCGTGGCTGGTGCCCTGCACCGGAAAGGCCTCGTCCAGGAACACCCGGGCGCGGGCGACAACGCGCGCGCCGCGGCCACGTTCATAGCCGCCGGCGGGGGCGGCCGAGCCCATCGCATCGGTGCCATAGAGGCAGTCATAAAGGCTGCCCCAGCGGGCGTTCGCGGCGTTCAGCGCATAGCGGGCGTTGGTGATCGGCACCACCAGCTGCGGTCCGGCGATGGTGGCGATCTCAGGGTCGACGTTCTGCGTGTCGATCTGGAAATCGCCGCCCTCGGGCAGCAGATAGCCGATCTCTTCGAGGAAGGTCATATAGGCCGCCTCGTTGTGCGGGCTGCCGCGGTGGGTGCGGTGCCAGTCGTCGATCTGCGATTGCAGCGCGTCGCGCTTGTCCAGCAGCGCGCGGTTTTTCGGCGCGAGGTCGTGGACCAGGGCCGAAAATCCTTCCCAGAACGTCCCGGCCTCGATCCCGGTTCCGGGCAGGGCCTGGGCCTCGATGAACGCGGCCAGTTGGGTGTCGACCTGAAGACCGTGCTTGTCGATGCGTTGCGCCATGAGGGACTCCTGCGTTGGCGGGATCTGTATGCTGTGGGATACAGTTAGGGAAAAAGTTTCCGATAGGCAACAAGACGCTCCGGGGGATTCTTTGGCAATGCCGAAAGGCACTTTCAGCCAGATCCGAAGAATGCCGGTGCGCCCGCTGTCGGGCTCACAGATCCAGCGACATCTGCGCGGGATGGGCATGACGGCGTTGAACGGACGCCGCGGGGGCCTTGCGCAGGTCGCCCCCTGCGGACGGGCGTCTGGCGGCAAGACGCGCGCGCGCGGCCCGGATCGCGGTGACCGGGTCGACGACGGGTTCGGGATAGCGCCGGGACAGGCCATCCCGGGCGCCGGGCCATTTCCAGGGTTCGTGGACAAAGGCATCGGGGATCGCCGCCAGTTCCGGCACCCAGCGACGGACAAAGGCGCCCTTGGGGTCGTGCTCATAGGCCAGCTTGATCGGGTTCGGGATGCGCGGCATGTCCGCGTCCAGGATCCCTGCCTGCCGTTGCACCTGCGGCCAGTGGACGCCGGGGTCGTAATCGGTGAACTGGCGGGCCAGGTGCAGACCCGCTGCCTGCCAGTCCAGCCCCAGCAGGTGGTTGGCCACGCCGATCACCATCGCCCGCATGCGGAAGTTCAGCCAGCCGGTCGCCGCCAGATAGCGCATGCAGGCATCGACAAAGGGCAGCCCCGTTTCCCCGGCGCACCACGCAGACAGCTGCGCTGCATCGCCGGCGGGATCGGTCACGTGCCATTCCAGGGGCGGCGCCTCTTCGAGCCGTTGCACGGACTGATCCCGCCAGGTCAGGCGTGCGTCAAAGCTTTTCAGGCTGGCGGGCCAGTCGCGCTGGCCGCGGTGATCGACCCGCGCCTGCGCGGTCGCCTGCACCACCTCGCGCAGCGACAGCACGCCCAACGACAGATAGGGAGAGAGGCGCGAACAGGCCCGTTCCGCCCCCAGCGGCGAGGACAGCGCCGCGCGATACCCCTGTCCGCGCAGGGTCAGAAAGCTGTCCAGCGCCTGTTGCGCGGCCGGGCGCCCGCCGGGTTGCCGGTTCGGGCAGCGGTCCTCGACCAAAGCCAGAGACCGGGCCGAGGGCAGGGCACCCGTCGCCTCGGCCAGCGGTTTCAGCGCCGGAGCCGCCACTGCCGGCTGGGCCATGAAGGCGGTGCGCAGCCGGCTTTGCTCGTCGCGCGCAGCCAGCCCCCGGATAACCCCCGATTGCGGCAGCTCGACCCAGGGCAGGCCGCGATCGCGCGCCCAGGCCGCGACGCGGCGGTCGCGGGCGCTGCTCCACGCCGTGCCGGTTTCCTGATGCGAGACGATCCGGTCATAGCCAAACCGCGCCTGCAGTCGGGCCAGAACCTCGACCGCGTCGCCCGTGCGCAGGATCAGCGGCTGCCCCAGCGCGGCCAGATCGCTGCGCAGGCTGGCCAGCGATTCGGTCAGGAACTCCCATTGCCGCAGCGAGGCATCGGGCTGCGCCCACAGCCCGGGTTCGACGATATGGACCGGCAGCACATCGCCCTGCGCGGCGGCCAGAGCCAGCGCCGGATGGTCGGTGACGCGCAGATCGCGCTTGAACCAGACGAGCGAGAGCATGAACACCCCGTGACGCGACGGCGAGGCGCAATGACTGCACCAATGTTCACTATTTACCCCCACTTCGCCGCCAGCTTCAAGCCCTGCCTCAGCGGTCGGCCCGGCCATGTCGCGGTCGTCATGTTACCGCCAAAGAACCGCCCCTGCGCCACAGTGTCGACACAGCCTGACAGCAAGGTGATCAAGCGAACAGGCTTGCAACCAAAGGGAGACAACCATGAAAATGCAGCCCACCACCCTCGGTCGTTTCGGTAGCGCCATGAAGCTGCCGTTCAACATCTTTGCCGATGATGAAGACCGTGTGCTGACCCGCCTCGACGAGATGCACAAGACCATGCCCGAGACCCTGCCGGAAAAGCGGTTCTTCAGACACTGACCTTGACGCCAGGCAGGCGCAGCGCGTTCAGCAGATCGCGCAGCTCCTGCCGTGCCGCGACGTTCGAGATGTTGAGCTGATCGACACCGACATCGCGCAGGTCCATCAGGGTCAGCCCGCGGGGGAACAGCTCGCGGAAGATGACGCGCTCGGAAAATCCGGGGGCGGTGCGGAAGCCGATGCGGCGCGACAGCTCGTCCAGCGCTTCGCCCACCTTCCGCTTGTTGTGCATCTGCTGCGCACCCAGACGGTTGCGCAGCACGATCCAGTCGATCGGCTTCAACCCGGCCTGTGCGCGCAGCTGCCGCGCCTGCCAGACCATCTCGGCATAGATCGACGGACCCAGCACCTTATTGGTCATCGGGTCGATCCGCGCCAGAAGGTCGAAATCCACGAAACTGTCGTTCAGCGGCGTGACCAGCGTGTCGGCCAGCGAATGCGCGACCTGACTCAACCGCGTGTGGCTGCCGGGGCAGTCGATCACCACGAATTCGCATTCGGCATCCAGCCCGGCCATCGCCTCGGACAGGCGGTGGTCGTTGATGTTTTCGTGCGGCGCCAGTTGCGTGGGGTCGATCTCGGGCAGGTCGCGGTATTGCGGGGTCGCCAGCGTCAGGTGCTCGCGGATGCAAAAGGCAGCGCGGTTTTCGATATAGCGGCCGAACGACCGCTGCCGGACATCGAGGTCCAGCGCGCCGACCTTGTGCCCCATCCGCACCAAGGCGGTCGCGATATGCATGGCGGTTGTCGATTTGCCCGACCCGCCCTTTTCGTTGCCGGTGACGATGATATGCGCCACGAGAGTTCCCCTGCTGAAAGTGGGGCGGACAATAGGCCGCGCTGGCCGCGGATGGAAGGCGCGAAACCGCCTCTATTCCACTGGTGTGCCGAATGCGACGATCAACACGCCCAGGATCGCCAGCGCGGCAAAACCCGCGGCTTTGCCGGGTGCAACGGGCCAGGCACGCCAGGCCGCCAGCCCCGCCTGCACGGCGTAATAGGCCGCGAAGGCGCGCGAAGCATAGGCGATGATCTGGAATACATCGGCGTTCCAGGTGATCAGCAGACCGATGGCGACCGTGATGGCATAGGATTGCCGGGGTTTCAGCCGGTTTGCGCTGACCTCGGCCAGGAGACCGCCTGAGCCGCTGGTGTCCGCTACCGCTGCCGAGAACTGCGCCGCCAGCGCCGCTACGACCAGCACCACCGGCAGCACCGGCGAGACGATGCCCATCATGTCGACGATCGCGGTTTCGCTCAGCGTCACGTCGCCGGGGGCAAAGCTGTAGGCGGTGAGCAGGATGTAGACCACATAGATCGTCGTCGCGATGACCTGCGCCAGTTTCATCGAGCGGATCCGGGTGTCCGGGTCATAGCTGCGGCCAAGATAGCGTGAGGTCTCGAACCCCTGCACGGTGACGATCAGCCCGAACCCCAGGGTCAGGGCCTGCCAGGGGCCGACCGACAGCGGGGTGAAATCCAGCCTATGCGTTGCGGCCTTGCCGGAGCCGAACCACAGCAGCGCCACCAGCAGCCCGGCGATGATCGACAGTTTCAGCGCGACGGCGGCGTATTCCATCGACTCGAGCCGCTTGAACCCGCCGGTCCAGCCGGCAATCAGGATCAGCCCATAGACCGCCGTGGTCATCGCCCGCGCCGATGTCGGATCGGCCCAGGGTGTCAGGCTGAGGGCGAAGGCGCCGAGCAGGTTGAGGTAATAGGCAACCGAGACGACAAAGGCGAAGCCGAGCAACAGCGAGGCCAGCGTTTCTGCCCAGGCCGCGTCCTGGGTGCCGGGCTGGTCCCCGATCGCCGCAATGTTGAAGCGGATCGCCGCACCGAATCCCCAAGCCACGGCGCACAGTGCCAGCATCGCCAGCGGCGCATACATCCCATAGGCGTGGTCGAGGACCGGCGCCAGGACCAGGAATCCCGACCCGATGATCGACGCCAGCGGCGTGACCATCGCGCGCCATGTCGCGCGCCGTCGCAGACCGGGCGACCACAGGGTCACCGCGGCAAGGGCGATGGTCAGCACAATGGCGGCATCGAGAGCCATGCCGGCTCCTCTGCGGGTTAGCGGGGCGCTGCCCGGACAAACGAAAACGCCGCCCCTGAATGGGACGGCGTTGCCGTGCGATGCAAGCGGTTTCTTAGAAACCCAGGCCCGCGTATTTGTTCTTGAACTTCGACACCTTGCCGCCGGTGTCCATCAGCCGCGAGGTGCCGCCGGTCCAGGCCGGGTGCACCGAGGGGTCGATGTCCAGCGCCAGGGTGTCGCCTTCGCTGCCCCAGGTCGAGCGCATCTGCACGATGCTGCCGTCGACCAGCTTGACGTTGATGGTGTGGTATTCGGGGTGGATCGCGTCTCTCATGACCCTGTTCCTTATTCGGCGCCGCCCATCGGGCGATAGTTGGTTTTCTCGGCGATACGGGCCGATTTGCCGCGACGATCACGCAGGTAGTAGAGCTTGGCGCGACGAACGCGGCCACGGCGCACGACGGTGATCGAGTCGATGTTGGTCGAATAGAGCGGGAACATCCGCTCGACGCCTTCACCGAACGAGATCTTGCGCACGGTGAACGAGGCGCCGATGCCCTGGCCGCCGCTGCGACCGATGCAGACGCCTTCGAACATCTGCACGCGCGAGCGCGACCCTTCGGTCACCTTGTAGCCGACGCGAACGGTGTCGCCGGCCTTGAAATCCGGGATGTCTTTGCCGAGCGAGGCGATCTGCTCGGCTTCGAGTTGTGCGATCAGGTTCATCTGACCATCTCCTATCCATGCTCGCGGTTCAGTCCGCGAAGGTCTGTGCCGACCGAGAGCTCCGTGTCTTCTGCCGGGTCCGCGTCGCGCCCGCCGGAGATCAGCTCGTCATTCCTTGTGCGCCTGTTCGTCCCTGTGGTCCGCCGAAGAAGACGGGGGATTGAACGACAGCGGTCCGCAGGCCGATTCCGACCGCAGACCGGCGCCGTATAGGGCCAAGCCCGCCTGCGGTCAAGCGGTCGTGCGATGCGGCCAGATATGGGGCGGTCAGTGCCCGGCTGCCTCGCGGGCCATGCGTTCGTGCACCGCCTGCATGCCGCGCGCGGCCATGTCGCTGACCTCGCCGGCATGGGTGTGCAGCGCCGCGACGATCGCCGGATCGTCCGAAGTCTGGGTGACGACGATGCCCTCGTCGGTCAGCTCGATCTGGCTGACCATCGCGCCAGGATTGGCAAAGAAGATGTCCAACGTCGGCGACTGGATGAAGATCTGCGGATCGTCGCCCGCCTCGGCCCGCCCGATCATGCCATAGACATGGCTGACCAGCGCCTCCATCACCGCCGGGTCGGACGAGCGGGTCACCGTGCGGATGCCGTTCGGCAGATCCTCGACCGTGCGGCTCAGCGTCTGAAAGTTGCGAAACATCACCGCCAGCTCGGCGCTTTCCTCGGGCGTGGCGTTGAGGCCCTGGAGCCCGGGCATGGTGACCTCGTCATGCTGGGTGTGGCCATGCATCATGCCCATTCCCATCCCCTGACCTTGCCCGTGCTGGTGCATCTGCGCACCGGCTGGGGCGGAGAGGAGGGCGACGGTGGCGGCGGCAAGCAGGGACGGGCGCAGGGAACAGGACATGGGCGGGCCTTTCAACGAGGGTCGCGCACTGTGCCATCGGTTGGCCGCGCGACAAAGCCCCTTGTCTTCACGCCCCTGTGAGGGTCAGCCCTGCAGCCCCAATGCCGCCAGCTCGGTCGCCAGATCCAAGGAGCCCGGGGTAATTCCTTCATGCACCATTCGCGCACCCAGCCGGGTCATTGCCGCATTGACCGGCGTCGGCACCCCGTGCAGCCGGCCCAGCAGCGCGATTTCGCCGTTCAGGTAGTCGGTCTCGACCGAGCCGCCGCGCAACAGGCTCTGCAGCGTCGAGCCCCCCCGATATCCGGCCTCGGGCACCGGTTTCATCTGGGCGAAGGCCTTGCGCCTCGGATCCGAGGCGCCCACATCCGCGGCATGGATTCCGGCCGCGGCAAAAACGGCCTCGGCCTCGGTGCGCATGCGCGGGGCGATGGCGGATTGCTTGGCGTCGGGGCCAAAGGCGGCCTCGATCACGTTGTTCAGGTTCATCAGCAGCTTGCCATACTTGCTGGCCATCACTTCGGGCGTCGGAAAGGCGGCGAAATTTGCGTCCTCCAGCACCCCGGCCAGCCGCGTGTCATCGTCATCGGTGCCGCCGGGATAGCGCCCGATGTCGAATATTCCGAAGCGTGGCGCCAACAGGCTGGCAACCTCACCGGGCACCAGATAGTTGCAGGGCATCATCACCGTCGCCCCGTGCACGTTCGGGAAATACCTGAGCGCCATCCGCTCGTTGGCGACGCCGTTCTGAAAGCAGAACACCGGCTGATCGGTCACCCCGGCGTCGCGCAGGGCCTGCAGCGCGGTCAGGGTGTCCTGGGTCTTCATGCACAGCAGGATCGCGTCGTCGGGACGGAACGCGATTTCGCCCGGCGCGGCAGCGGTGTCGAGGCGCACCACTTCATCGACCTCGGGACTGCGCAGCCGCAGACCCTGCGCGCGGATTGCCCCCAGCATCGCGCCGCGGCCGATGCCGATGACCTCGTGCCCCGACCGTGCCACCGCGGCGGCAATCACGCCACCCACCGCGCCCAGGCCAAAGACGATGATGCGCATGGGGGGCTCCTGTGGTTGGGTTGGCCCCGATCTAACGGCATCGGCCGGCCAGAGGAAAGTCCGTTCCCCGCGGCTCCAGCGAAAAGGGCCGCCCTGAACGGACGGCCCTCTGTCTGGTGCACGCGGATCGCGCAGTTCAGTAGCGATAGTGCTCAGGCTTGAACGGACCATCGGGCGAAACGCCAATATACTCGGCCTGTTCGGGCTTCAGTTCGGTCAGTTTCACGCCGATCCGCGCCAGGTGCAGGCGCGCGACCTTTTCGTCCAGATGCTTGGGCAGGATATAGACGCCCGGGTTGTATTCGCCGTGCTTGCTCCACAGCTCGATCTGCGCCAGCACCTGGTTGGTGAAGCTGGCGGACATCACGAAGCTGGGGTGGCCGGTGGCGTTGCCGAGGTTCAGCAGACGCCCCTCGGACAGCAGGATGATGCGGCTGCCCGAGGGCATCTCGATCATGTCCACCTGATCCTTGATGTTCGTCCACTTGTGGTTCTTCAGCTGGGCGACCTGGATCTCGTTGTCGAAGTGGCCGATGTTGCCGACGATGGCCATGTTCTTCATCTCGCGCATATGCTCGATGCGGATCACGTCCTTGTTGCCGGTGGTGGTGATGAAGATGTCGGCGCTGGCGACCTCGTCCTCCAGCAGCGTCACCTCGTAGCCGTCCATCGCCGCCTGAAGCGCGCAGATCGGGTCGACCTCGGTCACTTTCACCCGCGCCCCTGCGCCGCGCAGCGAGGCGGCCGAGCCCTTGCCCACGTCGCCATAGCCGCAGACCACGGCGACCTTGCCGGCCATCATCGTGTCGGTGGCGCGGCGGATGCCGTCGACCAGCGATTCCTTGCAGCCATACTTGTTGTCGAACTTGGACTTGGTGACGCTGTCGTTCACGTTGATCGCCGGGAAGGGCAGCTGGCCCTTCTTGTGCAGGTCATAGAGACGGTGCACGCCGGTGGTGGTTTCCTCGGAGACGCCCTTGATCGCGTGGCGCTGCTTGACGAACCAGCCGGGCGTCGCGGCCATGCGCTTGCGGATCTGCGCGAACAGCGCCTCTTCCTCTTCCGATTTCGGCACGGCGATGAGGTCTTCCTCGCCTTCCTCGACGCGGGCGCCCAGGAGGATGTAGAGCGTCGCATCCCCGCCGTCGTCGAGGATCATGTTGCACATGCCGCCCTCGCCGCCGAACTGGAAGATCTTGTCGGTGTATTCCCAATATTCCACCAGCGTCTCGCCCTTGATGGCGAAGACGGGGGTGCCCGAGGCCGCGATGGCCGCCGCCGCGTGGTCCTGCGTCGAGAAGATGTTGCACGAGGCCCAGCGGACATCGGCGCCGAGCGCCTTCAGGGTCTCGATCAGCACGGCGGTCTGGATCGTCATGTGCAGCGAACCGGCGATCTTGGCGCCTTTCAGGGGCTGCGACACGCCATATTCCTCGCGGCAGGCCATCAGGCCCGGCATCTCGGTCTCGGCAATGTCCAGTTCCTTGCGCCCGAAATCGGCAAGGGCGATGTCTTTGACGATATAGTCCGCGGCCATTCCCGGCTCCTGTCCATCTGGGTCATTCATCAATTGGGCCGGAAATAGCACCCCGCCCCGGTTGCGGCAATGCCGCCTTGCGGGACGGGGGAGGCGCGGGGTGGAGCCGCGGCCGGGCGGGCCCGGCGCCGGGTCTCAAGCCCTGTCAGTCCAGCTTTCACCGGGGCGCAACCCGGTGCGCGGGTTGCAGGGTGTGTTGTGGAACCAGTCGCGCGCTGGCTGGTCGGCGCGCCGGAGCGGGCGTTTCTCGCTGTCAGGCCAGCTATCAGAGCGGGTTGCGACGCGAAAGGCGGTGTTGAGGATACCGAACATGGGCTCATTCCTTTGTCGTGTTGATGGTCTCACCCTGCCAGAAGCCGCCCCCGGGCCAAAGTTCGGATGGTTTTTCAGATGTAAGTTGTGCTAACAAATGGCATGGACTGGAAGGATATCCCCTCGCTCGCTGCGCTGCGGGCTTTCGATGCGGTGGCGCGGTCTGGCAGCCTGTCGGGTGCCGCGCGGGCGCTCAACGTGACCCATGCCGCGGTCTCGCAGCACCTGCGCCAGCTCGAGGCCGAGTTTGGCGAGCCACTGGCACGGCGCGAGGGGCAGGGCATGGTCCTGACCGAGGCCGGGCACGACCTGGCGGCGGCGTTGGGCGAGGGGTTCACCCGCATTGCCGAAGGGGTGACGCGCCTGCGCGCTCGGCAGGTCGCACGCCCGGTGGTGGTCGCGCTGACGCCGTCGTTCGCGGAAAGCTGGCTGATGCCGCGGATCGGCGGTTTCTGGACGGCCCATCCCGACGTCGAGGTGCGCCTTGTGCCCGGGATCGGGATGTCCGACCTGCGGCGCGACGGCATCGACATGGCCATTCGCTTTGGCGCCGGTTCGTGGCCGGGGTTGCGGGCCGAACCACTGACGCCCAACCGCTTCGCGGTGGTCGCAGCACCCGGCTATACCAAGGCGCGCAGCCTGGCGGATCTCGGCAAGCTGCGGGGACATGACTGGTTCTTTTCGCGCGCCGCGATGGAGCAACGCCTGTGGGGTCGCGCCGTGGGGGTCGATTTCGACACCGTCGGCGCGCGCGAGATGGGCTCGAACGGGATGGTGATGAGCGCCGTGCGCGCGGGTCTGGGCCTGTCGATCCAGGATATGGCGCTGGTGCGGCCTGACCTGGCGTCGGGGCAACTGGTATCGCTGTATGAAGGCGACGCCGAGGGGCTGGGCTATTATCTCGTCACCCGCCCCGACCCGTTGGCACCCGGCGCACGGCTGTTTCGCCGCTGGCTGCGCCGGGTGGCCGCCGGAGACTAGGTCAGGCCGGGTCGCGGTTCAGGTGCGGCAGGAAGGCCGCGAGGATCCCCAGCGCCGGCAGGAAGGCGCAGATCGCATAGACCGTCTCGATGCCATAGCTGTCGGCCAAGAGCCCCAGCGCCGCCGCCATGATCCCGCCGATGCCGAAGGCCATGCCAAAGAATACCCCGGCGATCAGTCCGACGCGGCCGGGCACCAGTTCCTGGGCAAAGACGATGATTGCCGGAAAGGCCGAGGACATGATCAGCCCGATGAGCACCGTCAGCACGCCGGTCCAGAACAGGCTGGCAAAGGGCAGCGCCAGGGTGAACGGCAGCGCGCCCAGGATCGACACCCAGATCACCGCCCGCGTGCCGATCCGGTCCCCGATCGGTCCGCCCAGGATCACCCCGGCCGCCGAGGCCGCGAGGAACAGGAACAGCATCATCTGCGCTTCTTGCGTCGACAGTGCGAAACGGTCGATCAGGAAGAAGGTGTAATAGGCCGAGATCGACGCGATATAGGTATTCTTGGTGAACACGAGGAACGCCAGCAGGGTGATGGTGATCACCACCCGGCGGCGCGGCAGGCCGTGGCTCTTGGCCGGCGCAGCGGCGCGGCGCTTGCGTTCCTGGCTGGCATACCAGCGCCCGACCTGGCTAAGGATCGTCATACCCACCAGCGCCAGCGCCGCGAACCACGCGACCGAGGGCCGGCCCATCGGCACGACGATGAACGCCGCCAGCAGTGGCCCGCCGGCGCTGCCCGCATTGCCGCCGACCTGAAAGACCGATTGTGCGGTGCCGAACTTGCGCCCGGCGGCGGCGCGCGCGACGCGGCTGGCCTCGGGGTGGAACACCGCCGAGCCGATGCCGATCAGCGCCGCGCCGCTCAGCAGGAACGCATAGGACGGCGCCTGCGACAGCAGCAGCAGACCCAGCATGGTGCTGCCCATGCCGACGGTCAGCGACTGCGGAAACGGGCGGCGGTCGGTCAACGTGCCGACCACCGGCTGCAGGATCGACGCGGTGCCCATGAACGCCAGCGACATCAGCCCGATCTGGGTAAAGCTGAGGCCGAACTCGTCGCGCAGCAGCGGATAGCTGGCCGACAGAACCGACTGCATCACGTCGTTGATGAAGTGGCACAGCGCAATCGCCAGGATCACCGCGTAATGCGTGCGGATCGGTGCCGGGGAAAAACCGGCGGATGGGATCGGCGCGGCAGAGTCGGACATGACCTGTTCCTTCACACGTTCACCGATGTGAATCAGCCCGGCGGGCCTGAAAGTCAAGTCCACGCCGCGGCGCTTTTTCGCCGCAACGTGGTGCGGCGGGCGCTCTGGCGGCGATATCTTGTTGAGGCGCTTGGGGGATTATGCGACATATTTGAAAAAGGCGGTAAATGAGGATGGCCCGTTGAAACGCGGCTCCGAGGCGGCAGGGGCACGGTTGGGTGCCTGCGGGCGGCGTGCGCTGGGCGTGCTGCGCCGGTCGGCGGTTGCGGTGATCCTGGTTCTCGCGCCGGTGACCGGGGCCAATGCCTTGGAAACCCTGGATTTTCGTGTTCCTTCCGCCTCCGAGGACTTGCTCCGCACCCTGCGCGCCAGCTCCTTCCTGATTGCCGCGCGCAATGCCGGGCACACCGATCCGGTTGACCTGATGGCCGCGGCGCGGGCCGAATACGGGCGCCTGATCGACCTGCTCTATGAAGAGGCCTATTACGCGCCGACGATCCACATCCGGGTCGATGGCCGCGAGGCCGTGGACATGTCGTCGCTGTCGATCCCGCGGCAGATCAACCGCATTGAGGTCGATATCGACCTGGGCCCCCAATTCACCTTTGGCCGGATCGAGCTGACGCCGTTGGCGCCGGGCACCCAACTGCCCGAGGCCTTCGCCACCGGCCAGCCCGCGCGCTCGGTCACGGTGCGCGATGCGGCGCAGGTCGCCGTCGATGCCTGGCGTGAGCAGGGGCATGCCCAGGCCGATATCGCCGGTCAGCAGATCGTCGCCGACCACGCGGCGCATGTGCTGAACCTGCGGTTGCGTGTCGATCCGGGGCCGGTGCTGCACTTCGGCACTTTGCGCCCCGAAGGCAATGAAAGCACCCGATCGGATCGGATCGTCGATATTGCCGGGCTAACCACCGGCGCGCTGCACACGCCCGAGGCGCTGGGCGATGCGGAAGAGCGGCTGCGGCAGACAGGGGCCTTTACCTCGGTCCGGCTGCGCACCGCCGAGCATGCGAACCCCGATGGCACCATCGACGTGGTTGCCGAAGTGGACGAAACCTTGCCGCGCCGCCTGGGCTTCGGGATCGAGGCCGATACCGAGGCCGGGTTCCGCCTCAGCGGCTTCTGGCTGCACCGCAACCTCCTGCACGGGGCCGAGCGGCTCCGCCTCGAGGCCGCGATCGACGGCATTGCGGCGCGCACCGGCGGGCTGGGCTTTACCCTGAGCGCCAATTACACCCGTCCGGCGACCTTTAACCGCGACACCGACCTGGAGCTGGGCCTGAGCGCCGTGCGCCTGGATGAGCGCGACTATGACGCCGATGCGATCCAGGCCGACGCGACCTTGTTGCGGCGGTTCGGGGATCACCTGCGGGTCAGGGCCGGGTTCAGCCTGCGCTACGAGGCCGCGACCTATGGCGGGGCCACGCCCGAGTTCGGCACCTTCGGCATTCCGGTCAGCGCGACCCATGACACCCGCGACGAGCCGCTGGATGCGACCTCGGGCCATTACCTGTTCGGCGAGGTGATGCCCTATGCCGGGTTCGGCGCCGCGCAATCCGGTGTGCGGTTGCGCTTCGACGGACGGGTTTACCAGCGGCTTGGCGGTGACGAGGGGCGCGTGGTTCTGGCCGGGCGCGCGCAGCTGGGGGCGGTCGCTGGCAGCAGCCTGAACGCCACGCCACGCGGCTTTCTGTTCTACTCGGGCGGCGGCGGCACCGTGCGCGGCCTGCCCTATCAGTCGCTGGGGGTCGTCGGGCCGCCGGCGTCGGGCGGGCGCGGCTTTGCTGCGCTGTCGGGCGAATTGCGGGTGCGGTTGAACGAGAATTTCTCGATGGCGGCCTTTGCCGATGCCGGAGCGGTGTCGGTCGACGCCTTCTCGGGGGCGTCGGACTGGCAGGCGGGTGGCGGTCTGGGGATCCGCTATAACACCCCGATCGGGCCGCTGCGGCTGGATCTGGCCGCGCCGATCCGGCGCAATGCCACGGCGGCCGGCAGCAACCCGCTGCAGCTCTACCTCGGTATCGGCCAGGCGTTCTGATGGGGCCGAACGCCGGTCAGTTCGTCAGGGGGGCGCAGGGCGTCCGCACCCCGTTCCGCTGGCGTTGGGCGGCCTGGGGCGCGCTGTTTCTGGCGTTGACGCTGGCGATTGCCGCGCCGGCCCTGTCCTCGGTCGAAGAGGACGAGGGGATTTTGGTCAGTGTCCTGCAGGACTTCCTGTCGGATGCCGGGCGCGAGGTGCGGATCCGCGGTTTTGAGGGGGCGTTGTCGTCGCGCGCCACAGTGCGCGAGATTTCCATCGCCGACGACGACGGCGTGTGGATCACTCTCACCGATGTGGTGATCGACTGGAACCGCACGGCGCTGCTCGAACGGCGTATCGACGTCAACGAACTCAGCGCCGGGACCATCACACTGGCCCGCTTCCCCACGACGCAGACCGACAATGCGCTGCCAGAATCGACCGCGCGCGAGGGGTTCAGCCTGCCGGAACTGCCGGTCTCGGTTCATATCGGCGAGGTGCGGGCCGACCGCGTGCGGATCGACGCCGCGGTGACCGGCCAGGCGGCCGAGGTGGTGCTGGTCGGATCGGCGCAACTGGCGGGCGGGCAGGGCCATACCCGGTTCGATGCCCACCGCATCGACGGGCAAGAGGGCAGCTTTCTGTTCGAAGGCGACTTCGACAACGCCAGCCGGGTGCTGTCGCTGGATCTGTCGCTGGGCGAGGGCAGCGACGGCATTGCCACGACCCTGCTGGGCATTCCCGGCGCACCGGCGCTGGGTCTGACGATCCGGGGGCACGGGCCGATCGCCACCTTTGACGCGGCCATCGCGCTGTCGACCGATGACCAGCAGCGGGTCACCGGGAATGTGGCGCTGATCGACGAGACGCCAGAGACGGGCGTTCTGGAGGGGGGCGGGTTCAACGTCACGCTGGACGGCGATCTGCGCCCGCTGATCTCGTCCGAGCTGCATCCGTTCTTTGGTGCCGAAAGCCGCCTGCGCGCCTTTGGCCAGCGCAACGAGAACGGCGAGATCGACCTGTCGGAACTGTCCATCGTCACCGGCGCGATGCAGATGGCCGGTCGCGCGCTGCTGGGCTCCAGCGGCTTTCCGCGGGTGGTGGTGCTGACCGCCGGCATCGCCCGGGACGACGGCCAGCCGGTGCTGCTGCCCGGCACCTCGGGGGCGGCGCGGATCAACCAGGCGACGCTGACCATCGACCACGACGCCGAGGTGTCACGCGACTGGAGCCTGCGTGCCGAGATCGAGGGGTTGGACCTGGGCACGACGACCATCGCCAACGCGGTCCTGGACGGGCGCGGGCGGCTGAACGCGGTGGGCGCCGAACCCGCGACCGGGGATGCGCCCGAGGTGCCCTTCGAAGGGGTCTTCGAGTTCAGCGCGCAGGGGATCGCGGCCGATGACCCGGCCCTGCAGCAGGCGGTGGGCGACGAATTCTATGGTCTGGCCAGTCTGGTCTGGCCGGGGCCGGATCAGGCGATCAACCTGACCGGCCTTGCGTTCGAGGGGAACACGGTCTCGCTGACGGCCTATGGCGACATCGACGGTTTGACCTTTGACGGGTTCGTGGACCTCGAAGCCCCCGATCTGAGCGCCTTCTCGGGCCTTGCCGGCCGGCCCCTGGGCGGGCGGGCGCTGGCCACCCTGCAGGGCCAGTTGAACCCGGCCACCGGGGCGATGGATTTCAACGCCGATCTGACGACCCGCGATCTGACCGTCGATGTGCCCGAAGCCGATGCGCTGCTGGCCGGCGAGGCGGGCATCGCCGTGTCGCTCAAACGCGATACCGAGGGCACGACCCTGCGCCAGTTCGATTTGACTGCGGGCACCGTCGAAATGTCGGCCAGCGGCCTGCTGCGGCCCGGGCTGGTGGATCTGCGCGCGCAGCTGATGGCGCATGACCTGACCCAGCTGGGCGAGGGGTATGGCGGCCGGCTGGCGCTGGATGTGTTGCTGGGGATCGACGACAGCGGGCAGCGGCTGCGCTTCGACGGGTCCGCCATCGACCTGCAGCTGGCGGATCTGCCCGGCGCCGGGGCGCTGGACGGGTTCCTGCAGGGGGCGAACCGGGTGCAGGGCGACTTCCTGCAACAGGAGACCCAGACCGAGGTGCGTCTGCTGTCGATCGAGGGGCCGCGGCTGGAGCTGAACGGCAGCGGCATCTGGTCCGCGACGAACCCGGACCTGGCCCTGACGCTGCACCGGCTGGATCTGTCCGGTCTCGGCGCAGGCGGCCGTGGCGAGATGACTGGATCGGTGCGTTTGACCGGGGAAAATGGCCATCCCTATGCCGAACTGCACCTATCGGGCGACGGCCCGCTGCGCGTCGGGGTCGAGGCGATCGACGGCGTTCTGGGCAGCGGCCTGTCGCTGACGGGCGCGGGCGGGATCGAGGCCGATGGCGCGCTGCGCGTCGATACGCTGGATCTGCAGGCCGGCGGGTTGAACCTGACGGCGCGGGGCCGGCAGGGTGCCGACGGCGCGACCCGCGTGCAGCTGGAAGGGGCGGTCGACAGCATGGGGCGCATCGTGCCCGGGATCAGCGGCCCGGCCCGGTTGAGCGCGGACCTGTCGCATCGCGCCGGTGTGCCGGGCTATGGTCTGAACGCCACGCTGACTGGTCCGTCGGGGCTGACACTGACCGCAGAAGGCAGCGTGGCCGAGGATTTCACGCTGGACCTCGCGTTGCAGGGTCAGGTCGAGGGCACCATCATCAACCCGGTGATCGAGCCGTCGAACGTCACCGGTCTGATCCGTTTTTCGGGCACGATGCAGGGGCCGCCGGGCCTCGATGCGCTGCGCCTCGACGCGCGTGCCAGCGGCGGGCGCTATGTGCTGCCGGTGGCCAATGTCGCCTTTCAGGGGATCGAGGCGCAAGCGCATCTGGACGGCCTCGTCGCGCGGGTTCAGCTGGACGGCGAGTCGCTGTCGGGCGGACGCGGGCATATCGAGGGCACGATCACGCTGGATGACCGCTTTGCCGCGGATCTGGATCTGCGCGTGACCGACCTGCAGATCCAGCAGCCGCGCCTGTTTACCGCGCGTCTCAACGGCGAGGCGACGCTGACCGGCCCGATGTCGCAGGCGGCGACGGTGCGGGGCGCGATCGACGTCAGCGAGGCCGAGATTCTGATCCCCAACTCGCCGCTGGCCCGGCAGGGATTCCGCCTGGTCGGCCTGAGCCATGTCGGCGAGGACGCCGACAGCCGCCGCACCCGCGAGGCCGCGGGCATCGCCACCGGCACCAGCTATGGGCGCGAACCGCGGCCGCTGCGTCTGGATCTGTCACTGAATGCGCCGGGGCGGATCTTTGTCCGCGGTCGCGGGCTCGATGCCGAACTGGGCGGGACGCTGCGGCTGGGCGGGACGACGCACGATGTGGTGCCCGCCGGCAGCTTCGGGTTGATCCGCGGCCGTCTGGACCTGCTGGGCAACCGCTTTACGCTGACGGACGGGTCCGCCAGCATGGTCGGCAGCTTCATGCCCGTGGTCAGCCTGACCGCTACCACCGAAAGCGATGGCGTGCAGACCAGCGTCACCCTGGCCGGGCACGCCAACAGCCCCGAGATCACCTTCAGCTCGGTTCCCGAGCTGCCACAGGATGAGGTGCTGGCGCGGCTGGTGTTCCGGCGGTCGCTGGCCAGCCTCTCGCCGTTCCAGGCCGCGCAGCTGGCGCTGTCGCTGGCGACGCTGACCGGCCGGGCCGAGAACTCGATCCTCAGCCGGACGCGGCAGGCGATGGGCCTCGACGACCTCGACTTTACCGTGGACGAGGCGGGCAACACCGCGCTGCGCTTTGGCCGCTACATCAACGACCGGGTCTATACCGATGTCAGCGTCGACAGCACCGGGCGCGGCGAGGTGTCGATCAACCTGGACCTGACGCCGAACATCCGCCTGCGCGGGCGCACCGATACCGATGGCACCTCGGGCGTAGGCGTGTTCTTCGAACGCGACTACTGACGGTCAGCGCCGGGCAAAGGTGCGCTGAAACGCCGGGCGTTCCTTGATCCGGTCGAAATAGGCATCAAGCGTCGGCTCGGTGATCTCGAACTTGGCGGCGCGCGCCCAGATCAGGCAATGCGCCAGCAGGATGTCGGGCACGGTCAGCTCGTCGCCCATCAGATAGGGGCCGTCCCCCATCCGCTTGGCGAAACTGGCCTGGTTGCGCGTGAATTCCCAGCGCAGCGAATCCTTGATCCCGGCGACGCGGCGTTCCTCGGGCAGGATGAAGCTGTGGCGCGCGCCGGTCCACAGAATGGCGTCGAATTCATCGAGGATGCAATGGGTCAGCCCGTCCTGCTGCGCCCGGTCCAGCGTGCCGGCCGGGCGGGTGAACCGCCCATGCGCATCGGCCAGATACTGGATGATCGCGGCGGAATCGGTGATCGCCACGCCATCGACCAGCAAGACCGGCACCTTGCCGCGCGGGTAATGGCGGGTCACGTCCTCCTGATGCGGCTTCGCCTCGACGTGCTCGAAGGGCACGCCCAGTTCGTTGAGCATCCAGGCCACGCGCCCCGCGCGGGTCGAACTGGCGCCGATCAGGACATAGGACGGGTGAGACATTGCGGACCTCCTGTTTCGCCGCGCCATCAAGCCATGCGGCGCCGGTTCGCGCAAGGGGGGCGGATCAGCCCCTTCGGGCCAGCCGTGCCAGCCGGATCAGCGCGCGTTCGGCCAGCGCACGGGTCGGCGCGCGGGTCGACGAGCGCAGCGCGAGGTCGGTCGCGGTGATGTCGCGCAGCGCCAGTTCCACGCGATCCACCGACCAGGCCTGCGCCTGTCTGAGCAGCCTGTCGCGGCGCGGGCCAAAGACCGGCGGGCGCAGCGCGCCGATCGCCTGGGCCGGGCCGCGGGGATCGCTGACCAGCGCGTGCAGAACTCGGAAATGCCGCGCCGCGCCGATCAGGATGCTGACCGGCTGTGCCCCCTGCGCTGCCAGCCGCGCGAGGATCGGCGCCAGATCCGCGATCCGCCCGTCGGCAATCGCGTTCAGGATATCGTCGATCTCGGCCTCGGCGCTTTGCGGGGCCAGCATGGCGATTTCCTCGGGCGTCAGTGGCTGCGGGTCGTCCAGTTTATACAGCGCGATCCGCGTCACCGTCTGGCGAAAATCACCGGGCTCGATGCTCTGCGCCAGCGCCACCAGATCGCGCATCGCCTCGGTGGGCAGGCCGGTCAGCCCCTCGGCGCGCAGCATCGCCTCGATTTCGTCGCGGCCGGGCGGGTCGTCGTAGACCGCCAGGCAGTAGGCGCGCTTGTCGCCCTCAAAGAGCTTGCGCAGCTTGGAGCCGGGTGTCAGCTGCCCGGCAGTGGCGACGATCAGCGCGTCGCCTTCGGCCCATTCGGCCAGCGCGGCCTTCAAGGCATCGGTGGCGGCGTCGGTCGCCTCGTCGATCACCAGCGCGCGCGGGCCGGGAAAGAACCCCACCGCCTTGATCGCATCCAGCGCCGCGGCGGCATCGCGGCGCAGGTCGGCCCCCGGCATCCGCGTCAGGCGCATTTCGCTGTCGGCATTGGGGCCTGTGTGGGCGGCGACCAGCTTTGCCCGGCGCTCGGCCACGCGCATCGCATCGGCGCCATAGATCAGGATCCCCGGCACCCGCGGGTCGGGCCGGGTCAGGAACCCGACCGCATCGCGCGGCTGGAGTTTCACGCCCCCAAGCCCGGTTCGGTATAGAGCCGCGTCGCCAGCCGGTCGGCAAGCATCCGCATCAGCCGCAACTCGGCGTCCTCGGCCGCGGTGAGCGAGGCCAGCTGCGTGCCGGTGGTGGAATAGGCGGTGTTGCCGGTGACCTGCCCCGAGGCCCGTTCCGTCCCGGTGGCGATGTCGGTCACCACGAAATCCAGCGTGCCGAAGATCTGCACGCGGGTCGCGCCGAAATCCTGCAGGACACCGCCGCCGACGGTTTCCTGGCTGATCGTATAGGCCAGCGCATAGCGCGGGTCGCCGGGCCGGCCGAGAAGATCCTCGAAGGCACGCAGGAACTGGAAGTCGGCGCGGCTGACCGGATCGTCGGCGCGGATCGCCCCGCGCAGCGCCCGGCCGGTTCCGCCGTTGCCATAGACCGGCCGGAACCCGCAGGCCGAGGTTAGCGCGAGGGCGCCAAGCCCCGCCAGAACGCCGCGTCGATCAGAGAACCACATTCACGATCCGCCCCGGAACCACGATCACCTTCTTGGGCATGGCCCCAGCCAGCACCCGTTGCACAGCTTCGTCGGCAAGGGCGCGTTTTTCAACCTCTTCCTTGCTCGCATCGGCGGGAACCGTGATTTCGGCCTTTTTCTTGCCGTTGAATTGCACCGGCAGGGTGACAGTGTCATCCACCAACAGCGCCGGGTCGGCCTTGGGCCAGGGGGCCTCGGTCACCAGCCCATCGCCGCCCAGCATGTGCCAGAGTTCCTCGGCCAGGTGTGGGGTCATCGGCGCCATCAGCTGCGCCAGCACCCGCGCCGCCTGTTTCTGCGCGGCTGCCGAAGCCTTGGTGCGGCTCAGCGTGTTGGTCAGTTCGTAGAGCTTGGCGATCGCCTTGTTGAAGGCAAAGCCCTCGATCGTCGCGGTAACATCGGCAATCGCGCGGTGCAGCGCCTTGGCCAGATCGTCGTCGCCCTCGCCGACCTGATCGGCGGGCAGCGCGGCGATTCGCGCGCCCAGCGCCCAGACCCGGCCCAGGTGCTTGAAGGTCGCCTCGGCGCCCGAGGCAGTCCATTCCACGTCACGCTCGGGCGGCGAGTCGCTCATCACGAACCAGCGCGCGGTGTCGGCGCCGAATTTCTCGATGATCGCCACCGGGTCGACGACGTTCTTCTTGGATTTCGACATCTTGGCCGAGGGGATGATCTCGACCTCGGTGCCGTCGGCCAGGAAGCCGCGCCCGTCGCGCAGGTCCACATCCTCGGGGAAGTGATAGACCGCGCGGCCCTTATCGTCGCGGGTCTGGAAGATCGCATGGGTCACCATGCCCTGCGTGAACAGCGCGTTGAACGGTTCGATGGATTTCGCCGGCAGGTGGCCGGTCTTGTGCATCGCCCGGGCGAAGAAGCGTGAATAGAGCAGGTGCAGGATCGCGTGCTCGATGCCGCCGATATACTGGTCGACGTTCATCCAGTAGTCGGCCTCGGCCAGATCGGTGGGCGTCGAGGCGTGCGGCGCGGTAAAGCGTGCGTAATACCAGGACGAATCGACGAAGGTATCCATCGTATCCGTCTCGCGCAGGGCCGGCCCGCCGCAGGTCGGGCAGGTGCACTGACGCCAGGTCGGATGGCGGTCCAGCGGGTTGCCGGGGGTATCGAAGGTGACATCCTCGGGCAGGCGGACCGGCAGATTTTCCTTCTTCTCGGGCACCACACCGCAGCTTTGGCAATGCACGACCGGAATCGGGCAGCCCCAATACCGCTGGCGGCTCAGGCCCCAGTCGCGCAGGCGGAACTTCGTGACCCCGGTGCCGATGCCCTGCGATTCGCAATGCGCGATGGCGGCGTCGATGGCCGCGTCCGAGGTCGCGTCCTCGGCCCAACCAAAGGCGCGGGTCCAGCGCACGCTTTCGGATTTCAGCGGCACAAAGGGTTCAGCCTGGATGTCCCACTCCTGCCCGACGGGCAGGAAGGTGTCGACGATCGGCAGGCCGTATTTGCGCGCGAAATCGTGGTCGCGCTGGTCATGCGCCGGGCAACCAAAGATCGCGCCGGTGCCGTAGTCCATCAGGATGAAGTTCGCGACCCAGATCGGCAGCTCCCAGGTCGGGTCGAACGGGTGCTTGACGGTCAGCCCGGTGTCAAAGCCCTTCTTCTCGGCGGTTTCCAGCGCCTCGGCGGTGGTGCCGCCCTTGGCGCAGTCCTCGCGGAAGGCCTGCAGTGCGGGATTCGTCGCCGCCAGTTCCTTGGCCAGCGGGTGATCGGCCGAGATGCCGACGAAACTGGCGCCCATCAGCGTGTCGGGGCGGGTGGTATAGACCTCGATCTGGCCCTGCCCGTCGGCGCGCTCGAACGCGAATTGCAGCCCGCGCGACTTGCCGATCCAGTTCGCCTGCATCAGGCGCACCTTTTCCGGCCAGTCCTTCAGCCCGTCGATCGCATCGAGCAATTCGCCGGAATAGTCCGAGATCTTGAAGAACCACTGCGTCAGCTCGCGGCGCTCGACCTCGGCGCCGGAACGCCAGCCCTTGCCGTCGATCACCTGTTCGTTGGCCAGCACGGTCATGTCGACCGGGTCCCAGTTCACCACTGCATTCTTGCGGTAAACCAGCCCCGCGTTCAGCATGTCGATGAACATGGCCTGCTGCTGGCCGTAATATTCGGGGTCGCAGGTGGCGAATTCGCGCGACCAGTCGATGGACAGGCCCAGGGGCTTCATCTGCCCCTTCATCACCTTGATGTTGTTATAGGTCCAGGTGCCGGGGTGCCCGCCCTCCTGCATCGCGGCGTTTTCTGCCGGCATGCCAAAGGCGTCCCAGCCCATCGGATGCAGCACGCTGAAGCCCTGCGCCTTTTTATAGCGCGCGACCACATCGCCCATCGTATAGTTGCGCACATGCCCGATGTGGATGCGCCCCGAGGGGTAGGGGAACATCTCCAGCACATAATACTTGGGCCGCGCCGGGTCGCTTTTCGCGGTGAAACAACCCGCGGTTTCCCAGGCCGTCTGCCAGCGGGTTTCGAATTCTTGCGGCAAATACCGGGCGTCGGACTGGGCGGACATGCTGATTCCCTTGGCGTGCAACGAAAAGCCGGGCCTCAGGGGGCCCGGCGTCGTCTTACTATCGGTCTGCCGGGGGGTCCAGCCCGGCGAATCACGCCCGTGGGCTCAGAGGCCCAGCTCGCGGATGCGGATCTGGCGGGCGCGGGTCAGGATCGCGTTTTCCACCGCGCGGACGGTTTCCGCGCTGGCCGGGCCGTTGCGGGTCATCAGCGCGACGTTGAGCGAGCGCGCATCCAGCGCCGCGTCGGTCACCGCGATGGTCGCGCGATAGGGCCGCCCGCCGCCCGGAGGCGTGCCAAAGCCCGTGGTGATCACGCCCGAGAACGGATCGACCGTTTCCACCGGCAGGAAGTCGAGCACTTCCAGCGAGGCGGTCCAGATATAGCGGTTCACGCTGAGCGTGGTGGACGGGTCGGTGCGGTTGCCGAACAGATCCCAGACCGAATCGGTGATCCCGGTGTCGGCCTGCCGCTGTTCCAGCGCGTATTCACGCGAGGCCTGGCGATCACCCTCGTCCCCGCCGCCGAACAGCGAACGGCCCCCGCACCCAGTCAGTCCGAGCACAAGGCCCAGTGCCACGATCGTTGCATTCGCCGGTTTCACAGCCGTCAGCCCTTTCCGCACCGCATCGCGGGGCCATCGACCCCGCTCTTTACTCTGTGCCTGCGCATAGAAAGGAAGTCCATGCGCGCGATGCCCCCGTGTCTATACTGATGGGCAGGGTTGGAACAAGGTCTTTGCATGCGCGCTGGCCGGACCCCGCCGGTGGCGCCGCCGAGGCCCGTGCCGGGGGCGACTGAGGCCGAAATATGGCGGCATTCCGCCGGCGTGGCAAATCTGCACCACAATTGGTCAGAGTTCCGGGGCCGCGTGGCTGTTGCTTGCATTGAGACAGCGAAGGCGAGAAACAGGCTGTGACCCAGCTTGCTGACAAGGTGGGCATGAAATCAGTAGACGAGGGAAACCATGAAGAAGATTCTTCTTGCTTCGACCGCTCTGGTGCTGTCGGCCGGCCTGGCCCACGCCCAAGCAGTGACCATCACCGGCTCGGGCCGCATGGGCATCACCGGCATGGACGCTGGTGGTGGCTGGAACTGGAGCCAAGAGCACCGTCTGGACCTGAACTTCAACGTGTCGGTTGAAGCTGATCACGGTCTGACCTTCGGTGCCTGGACCCGCGCCCGTATGGAAGGCGGCTGGCAGGGCGTCGGCCTGGTCAGCGGCAACGCCCGTGGCGTTGGCGGCTTCTCGACCTCGCGCGTTTGGGTTGAGGCCAACGGCCTGCGCCTGACCTTCGGCAACATCGACGGCGCCATCATCCGCGCTGGTGTTGCGATGGGTTATGCTGGCGGCTGCGGCGTCGGCTACATCGGCGGCCACCTCTGCGGTGACTCGGTTGGCCTGCTGGCCGTCTCGCAAGCTCAGAACAGCCGTGCCTTCACCGGCGCTGGCGCTCTGCAGAACCCGGCCCTCACCGGTCGTCACCGCACCAGCCTCGAGTACAACTGGGGTTCGAGCCGTGTGACCCTGTCGCATGACCGCGACCTGAACACCACCGAACTGGGTGCCCGCACCACGTTCAACGCCTTCACCGTCGCCGTCGGCCTGATCGACAACGGCACCAGCGACTGGACCCTGTCGGGCCGCTACAACGGTGGTTCGTGGAGCGTTGGCGCGATCGTTGCTGACGTGCTGAACAACAGCAACTGGGCCCTGAACGGCACCGTTGCTCTGGGCGGTGGCAGCCTCTACGCCTACGTCGGCGAAACGTTCAACAACGACGCCTACGGCATCAGCTACGGCTACGGCCTGGGCGGCGGTGCCACCCTGACCGCTGGTTGGGAAACCGTCGGCAACGTTGACACCGCTTCGATCGGCGTCGCGTTCAACTTCTGATCGGCTCTCAGCCAATCAACGGAAGAGCGGGCCTTGGCCCGCTCTTTTCGTTTTGCGCGCACATCTGTGTGAGATCGGCAGGATACCGCGCAGGGCGGGCTTTGGTAGTTCATCGCCGGATCGTGGCATGCTAGGGTTCACCGATCAGGAGATCCCGACAGTCATGCGTATTCTTGTCCCCGCGATTCCCCTCTGCCTTGCCGTGGCTGCCACGCCCGCCGCGGCCGAGGTCACCTATCACGTTCAGGGCCGGTTCGGCGTGACCTATACCTCGGATCAATCCGGGGGCAGCCAGGTGCGGCCGCTCTATGAGGGCAGCGTGACCACCAGCTTCTCGCATGAACTGGACACCGGGATCCGCTTTCGCTTCGATGTCGGGGTCGTGGTGTCGAATTACGACACACCCGCCCTGGTGCCCCGGCCGAGCCGCCCTGGCGGGAACTGACCGGCTTTTCTTTTTCGCCCCGCTGTGGCTTTCTGCGCGCAACCAAGGAGGGCGCGTATGACACTGGCCACGATCACCGACCGCCTGCGGGCCGCTGAACGCAACGCCGGCCGCGCGCCGGGTTCGGTGACGCTGATCGCGGTGTCCAAGGTGCAGCCGCCCGAACGCGTCGAGGCGGTGCTGGATCAGGGCCAGCGGGTGTTCGGCGAAAATCGCGTGCAAGAGGCGCAGGGCCGCTGGCCGGCGTTTCAGGCGCGTTTCGCAGGGATCTCGCTGCACCTGATCGGACCGCTGCAAACCAACAAGGCGCGCGCCGCGGTCGAGATGTTCGACGCGATCCACACCGTCGACCGGCTGAAACTGGCAACCACGCTGGCGCGGCTGGCGGATGAGCGGGGGCAGAGCCCGGATCTGTTCGTGCAGGTCAACACCGGCGCCGAGCCGCAAAAGGCCGGCGTTCTGCCGGATGGCGTGGACGCGCTGGTGACCGAGGTGCGCGGGCTCGGCCTGCCGCTGGTCGGACTGATGTGCATCCCGCCCGCCGAGGCCGCCCCCGCCCCGCATTTCCGCATGCTGGCCGAGATGGCCGCGCGCAACGGGTTGACCGGCCTGTCGATGGGCATGTCGGACGATTTCGAGACCGCGGTGGCCTGCGGCGCGACCCATATCCGGGTGGGGTCAGCGATTTTCGGGTCGCGGGTCGGCTAGGGCGGTCTGCGTGGCAGATGGCCGCGGGCGTATTTTCGGCAAGATGAAAGGGTCAGCCGCGGACGCGGATCGGTGTGCCGGGCTGGACGCGCAGCGCGAGCCAATGCAGGTCTTCGGGCGCGAAGGCGAGGCAGCCGGCGGTGGGATACCCCGGGCGGCGCCACCGGTGCAGGAAGATTGCCGAGCCCCGGCCAGGGGTTGCATCGGGCCAGTTCCAGTCGGTGGTCAGCACGAGGTCATAGAGCGGATCGGCGCGGCGCAGGCGCTCATGGCTGGCGGGGAAGGGTGCACGGACCGGCTGGTTATAGTCGGGATGATCCGGCGCGTCGCACCACAGGTCGCGCGGGCCGATCGGGCTGGCCCAACCGGGCATCGCGTGTGGGTTCATCCGGTCGGGGCGATAGAGCATGCCGGTGATCGTCCAGTCGCCGACTGGCGTCGCGCCGTCGCCCTCGCGCTTGTCATGGGTCAGGCCGGTGCGGCCGAGGGTGCAGGGCAGGCGGCGGCCATAGGCCAGAAGGCCGGTCGGGGTGAGGAGCAGGGGCCTCACAGCAGGTGGCCGGATTTGGCGGCCTTGGTCGCCAGATAGGCGGCGTTCTCGGCGGTCTGGCCGACCTTGAGGGGGACGCGCTCGGCCACGGCGATGCCGCCGCGTTCCAGCATCGCGACCTTTTTCGGGTTGTTGGTCAAGAGCCGCACTGCGTTGAAGCCCAGCCGACGCAGCAGTTCGGCACCGAGGCGGAAGTCGCGTTCGTCATCCTCGAAACCCAGTCGGTGGTTGGCCTCGACGGTGTCAAACCCTTGATCCTGCAGGGAATAGGCGCGCATCTTGTTGGCCAGGCCGATGCCGCGCCCCTCCTGGTTCAGATAGAGCAGCACGCCGGTCCCGGCGTCATGCATCGCCGCCAGCGCCGCGTGCAACTGCGGGCCGCAGTCGCATTTCAACGAGCCCAGCACGTCGCCGGTAAAGCAGGCCGAATGCAACCGCGCCAGAACCGGGGCGTCGCGGTCGGGGCGGCCGACCTCGACCGCGTAGTGCTCCACGCCGCCGTCCTGCGGGCGGAACACATGCAGCCGGCCGGCGCCGGCCAGCTGCATCGGCAGCCGCGCGGCGATCACCGGGTCGAGGCGGGTTTCGGGCGTTTCGGTTTCCGTGTCCGACAGCACCGTCAATGCCTGCGCCGCGGCAAGGTCCAGCAGTCCCGGTGCGGTGACGACCACCGCGGCGGGTAGAAGCTGCGCGGATTTTACCAGCCGGATCGCGGCGCGATGCAGGACGGCGCTGCCCTGACGTTCGGTCAGCAGCGGTCCTTTCATCGGGTGGGTCAGGTCGTCGGCGGGATCGGCCAGCGCCTCGATCCAGGCGATGCCGGCGTCGGGCGGGATCAGAACGCGGGCGACGTCGCCGTCATAGGCGCGTGCCTTGAGGGTCTGTGCGCGCCGCTCGGTTACCGCCAGAACCGGAGCGCCCAGGCTCCGCAGGGCTTCCAGCCGGTCGGGCGCCAGGGTCTCGGCGGCGGCAACGCAGGCGGCCTGGGCACCGTCGTGCAGCACCACCGGCAGCCCCATGCGCAGATCGGCGCGGGCGCGGTTGAGGCGTTCGAGGGGGCTCGGGGTCAGCGGCATGGGGGAACAGACTGAAACATTTCTGGCCCGGATGTAAGATATCCCCGGCGAAATTGAAACATAGCCCTGCAGTTCGACACGTCCGCGTGAGACAGCGCGGGTTTTCTTGAACGATTGCGGTTCGAGGGCCTACCTAACCCTTAGAAACCGCCACTTGTGCGAGGGAATGACGATGTCGAAGCTGAACAAGATCCTGCTGGTCGATGACGACGACGATCTGCGCGAGGCGCTGGCCGAGCAGCTGGTTGCGACCGACGAGTTCGACGCCTTCGAGGCGGCCGACGGGGCCTCGGCGATGGACCGGGTGCGCGAGGAGCAATACGATCTGGTAATCCTCGATGTCGGTCTGCCTGACACCGACGGGCGCGAGTTGTGCAAGCGGATGCGCAAGGCCGGGGTGAAATGCCCGATCCTGATGCTGACCGGGCATGATTCGGATGCCGACACGATCCTGGGGCTGGAATCGGGCGCAAACGATTACGTCACCAAGCCGTTCAAGTTCCCGGTCCTGCTGGCCCGGATCCGCGCGCAGCTGCGTCAGCACGAGCAGTCGGAAAACGCGGTGTTCCAGCTGGGTGACTATCAGTTCAAGCCGGCGCAGAAGATGCTGGTCGATGCCAAGGAGCGCAAGATCCGGCTGACCGAGAAAGAGACCAACATCCTGAAATTCCTGTATCGTGCGCCTGATGGGCTGGCCCCGCGCGAGGTGCTGCTGCATGAGGTCTGGGGCTATAACGCCGGGGTGACCACGCACACGCTGGAAACCCACATCTATCGCCTGCGCCAGAAGATCGAGCCCGATCCCTCGAACGCGCGCCTGTTGGTGACCGAACCGGGCGGGTATCGGCTGGTGCCGTAAGGCCGCGGTCCAGATCGGGCGCCGCATTGTTGCCCGATTCACCCGTTATCAAGGTTTCCGAGTCTATCGTTTCTTATTCCTCCCTCCCCTTGTGCGTCGGGGTTATGGCGCGCTTCCTCCCTGTTGGACTGGCCCGGGCTTCTCGCCCGGGCCTTTTTTCACAAGTGAATTGATCTGCATCAAAGATGCATTCAGGCCGGGGGTTTATCCAGAAGATCCTCCCTGTTGGACTGAGGCCCCGGTTGCGTTCCGCCCGGGGCCCTTTCTTTGCCGGTTCCAACGCCCGCCGGGGCCGTGTAGACCCGAAGCGAAGCAAGGGGGCATCGCATGGCATTCACACTGGCAACCTGGAACATCAACTCGGTGCGGCTGCGCGTGGGGCTGGTCGAGAAACTGCTGCGCGAGGAAGCGCCGGACGTGCTGTGCCTGCAGGAATGCAAGAGCCCGGTCGAGAAGATGCCGCTCGATCAGTTCGCGGCGCTTGGCTATGGCTTTGTCGCAGCGCGCGGGCAGAAAGGGTATAACGGCGTGGCGATCCTGTCGCGGCTGCCGCTGCGCGATGCCGGGCATATCGACTGGTGCGGCAAGGGCGATGCGCGCCATGTCGCGGCCGAGCTGGAGAACGGTGTCGTCATCCACAACTGCTATATCCCGGCGGGGGGCGATGTGCCGGACCGCACGGTCAACGACAAGTTCGGCCACAAGCTGGATTTCCTGGCCGAAATGCGCGACCGCTTCGGTGCGGACAAGCCGGGCAAGTCGATCCTGGTGGGCGACCTGAACATCGCCCCGCGTGAGGATGACGTCTGGGACCACAAGGCGCTGTTGAAGGTCGTCAGCCACACCCCGGTTGAAGTCGAGGCCTTTGGCGATGTGATGGAGGCCGGCGGCTGGGTCGACGTGACGCGCCGCGATATCCCGGAGGGGCGGCTCTATTCCTGGTGGTCCTATCGGGCCAAGGACTGGGATGCGGCCGACAAGGGGCGGCGGCTCGATCACATCTGGGCCAGCGCCGATATCGGCAATGCCGGGCACTCCAGCCGGATCCTGCGCGACGCACGCGGCTGGGAACAGCCGAGCGACCACGCCCCGGTGTTTGCGAGTTTCGACCTGTAAGGCGGTCCGCGGCGCGCTCTGGTCCTGACCGGCGTGCCTGTGGCGCCCGTGCCTGCGTATTTCGGGCAAGATGAAAAGCGCGCATCGGCCGAGGCCGCGCGCAGGCTGCGGCGGGTTGTCCGGAACTTGCCCCTTGGAAGCCGGGCGATGCGCGCGCATATAAAGACAAAGCCAAGTGCGAGAGGGATGCCATGCTGGGCAATATGGATGCCGCCGCGCCTGTCACGGGCGCTTTGATCAAGGACACGACCGAAGCCGAGTTCATGCAGGACGTGGTCGAGGCCAGCCAGGAGGTGCCGGTCATCGTCGACTTCTGGGCGCCGTGGTGCGGCCCCTGCCGGACCCTGGGGCCGGCGCTGGAGGCGGCCGTCACCGCCGCCAAGGGTAAGGTGCGGATGGTCAAGGTCAATGTCGACGAGAACCAGACCATCGCCGGTCAGCTGCGCATTCAGTCGATTCCCACGGTCTATGCGTTCTATCAGGGACGGCCGGTTGATGCCTTCCAGGGGGCCTTGCCGGCGTCGCAACTGAAGCAGTTCGTCGACAAGCTGATCGGTCTGGCCGGGGATGGCGGGCTTGGTGAGGCGCTGGACGAGGCCGAGCGGTTGTTGGCGGAGGGCGCGCTGGCCGAGGCGGCGCAGGTGTTTGCGGCGATCCTCGCCGAAGAGCCCGAGAACGCTGCCGCCCTGGGTGGGCTGGCGCGGGCGCAGATCGTCGGTGGCGCGCTGGATCAGGCCGAGGCGCTGTTGAACGGCGCCCCTGAGGCCATCGCCAAGGCGCAGGAGCTGGAGGCCGCGCGCGCCCAGCTGGCGCTGGCGCGGCAGGCCGAGAACGCCGGCCCGGTGGATGAATTGCGGACGGTCCTGGCGGCCGAGCCGGGCAACCATCAGGCGCGGTATGACCTGGCGAAGGCGCTGCATGCCAAGGGCGATGTCGCCGGTGCGATCGACGAGCTGCTGGACCTGTTCCGGCGCGACCGCGAGTGGAACGACGGTGCCGCCAAAGCGCAGCTTTTCACCATTTTCGAGTCGCTCAAGCCCAATGACCCGCTGGTTGCCAAGGGTCGGCGGCGTTTGTCGTCGATGATCTTTGCCTGAGCGCCCTGGCGGGCTATGTCTGGATTATGCTGACTGCTGCGGAGCTGCCCGAGACGATCCCGGTCTTTCCCCTGCCTGGGGCGCTTTTGCTGCCCCGGGCGAAATTGCCGTTGCACATCTTCGAACCGCGCTATCTGGCGATGCTCGATGCCTGCATGGCGTCGGAGGCGCGGCTGATCGGCATGATCCAGCCGCGCGGCGTGCCGACGGGGGTTGAGGGGCGGTTGCACAGCATCGGCTGCGCCGGGCGGCTGACCTCGTTCTCCGAGACCGAGGACGGGCGCTATATGATCACGCTGACCGGGATCTCGCGGTTTCGTCTGATCGACGAGGTCGAACCGGGCGCGACCCCATACCGGCGCGCGCGGATCAGCTGGGACGGGTTCGCGCGCGATCTGGGCCGGGCCGAGAGCGACCCGGCGATGGACCGCGCGGGGTTCCTGGATCTGCTGGGCCGGTATTTCGAGGCCGTGTCGCTGACCACCGACTGGTCCAGCCTGAAAGAGGCCGAGGACGAGTTGCTGATCAATGCGCTGTCGATGATGTGCCCGTTCCAGCCTGAGGAACGGCAGGCGCTGCTGGAAGCGCCGTCCCTGGCCACCCGGCGCGAAACGCTGGTGACGTTGATGGAATTCGCACTGGCCGGCCGGGGCGGGCAAAAAGGCGAGACCTTGCAATGACCGACGAGAGCGCACAGAAGATCGACCGGCACATGCTGGAGGCGCTGGTCTGTCCGGTGACCCAGGGGCGGTTGAGCTATGATGCGGCGGCGCAGGAGCTGATCTCGCAGACCGCGCATCTGGCCTTTCCAATCCGCAACGGGATCCCGATCATGCTGGCCTCGGAAGCGCGCGAACTCGATTGAACGTCGTGATTTGCCGGAGGGCTGCGCGGCGGCTAGACTGACATCAAAGAGCGGAGGCAGCGATGGCGCGTATCGGCGGAACGGTTCTGGTGCTGGCGGTTCTGGGCGGTCTGGCGGGATGCGCGACGCCCTTGCAGCAATGCGTCTATGACGCCGAACAGACCACCCGCGAGATCGAGCGCGAGTTGAGCGAACGCTATGCCAACCTCAGCCGGGGCTATTCCATCGAACGGGTGATGATGCCACGGCTGGTGACGTCGATTTGCCCGAGCCCGAGCGGCGCTATGGTGCCCTGCTCGCGCTGGGAAGACGAGGTCGAGGAAATTCACCACCGGATCGACCGCGATCTGGAGCGGGAGCGGATCGCCCTGCTGGAACAGCAGCTGGAGCGCGAGCGCCCGCGCGCCGAGGCGGCGGTGGCGCAATGCCGCGCGACCTATCCTGAGTGAGAGAATTTCAGCGACCAGGCCGGTAGCCAGTCGTCGGGGGTCGGCTGGGCGAGGTAGACCGCGCGCGCCACGGCCCGGCTGAGGCACAGCGCCGCCGCGTGGCCAAGCTCCAGCGCGCCGCCGTCCGGCAGGGGGCGCTGGCAGGTCGAGGCGGCAAAGACCAGATCGCCGTCATGGGGGGTGTGCGCCGGCACGATGGCCCGCGCCAGCCCGTCATGCGCGGCGGTGGCCAGCCGCGTGGCCTGCGGTTTAGTCAGGGCGGCGTCGGTGGCGACGATGGCGATGGTCGTGGCCTCGCCCAGGCGCTTGATCGGGGCGGGAAAGAGCGGTGGCGTCGTGGGGGCGGGGCCGAGGCCGCCGAACTCGGCGTCGATCTCGAACGGGGCGGCCCAGAAATGGGGGGTGTCGCCCATCGTGACGCTGCCCACCGCGTTCACCGCGACCAGGGCGCCAACCGTGACGCCCGATGCCAGCACCAGCGAGGCCGAACCCAGCCCGCCCTTGAGCCCGGCCACCGTCGCGCCGGTCCCGGCCCCTTCGGTTCCCAGCGCGAAATCGGTGCGGCAGCCGGCCAGCGCGGCCCGGCCGAGCGCCGGATAGGGGTTCTCGGCCCAGTCCTTGGTGCCGCCGTTGAGCAGGTCGAACAGGATCGCCCCGGGCACGATCGGCACCCGCGCCGGCCCGACGGCGAACCCGCGGCCCATCTCGTAAAGGGCATCCATGACCCCCTGTGCCGCCGCCAGGCCAAAGGCCGATCCGCCCGAAAGCACCAGCGCATCGACGGCCTGCACCATCTTGTCCGGCGCCAGCAGGTCGGTTTCGCGCGTGCCCGGCGCGCCGCCCATCACATGCACGCCCGCCACCATCGGCTGATCGCCCAGGAGCACGGTGACCCCGCTTTTCAGCACGGGATCGGCGGCGTTGCCCACGGTCAGGCCGGGGATGTCGGTGATCAGGTTCCGGGGGCCGGGGCGGGGGATCATGGGCGCTTCCTGCGTTGTGTCGGGCCAGACTAGGGCCAAGCTGCGCGCGGGTAAACGGCTAGGCAGGGGGCAGGGGATGCGCTATCACCGGGCAGGATTTGATCAAACGTCAAGAGTCGCATGGATTATCCCGGTTCCGCGCCCGAGCCCGCCCCCGGCAAGCTGCCGGTGCACGAGGCCACCTATCGGCGGTTGCGGGACATGGTGATGTTCGGCGAGATGGAACCCGGGCAGAAGGTGACCATCCAGGGGATCATCGGTGCGCTGGATGCCGGTATGACGCCAGTGCGCGAGGCGATCCGCCGGCTGACCGCCGAGGGGGCGCTGGTGCTGCATGAAAACCGCCGGATCTCGGTGCCGCGCCTGACCGAGGCGCAGCTCGACGAGCTGGCCTTTGCCCGTCAGGCGCTGGAGCCGCGGTTGGCAGAGCTGGCGATGGACCGGCTGACGCCCGGGCAGATCGACACGATCGAGGCCATTGACGACCGCATTGACCGGGCGATGGCGGCCGGAGACATCCCCGGCTATCTGGCGGGCAACCACGATTTTCACTTTGCCCTCTACGAGGTCGCCGAGGCGCCGATCCTGACCTCGCTGACGCAGTCCTTGTGGCTCAGGTTCGGGCCGTCGTTGCGGGTGGTGATGACCTCGGGCGATGCAATCGGGCGTGACATGCACAAGGACGCATTGGCGGCGATGCGGTCGGGCGATGCTCCGGCGCTGGTTGCGGCGATCCGCGGCGATATCGCGCAGGGCATCGACCGGGTGCGCGCGGATCTGCGCGCCGGCTGAGGCGGCGCGCGGGGTGGTGAGGCCGGGGGCGCTGCCCCCGGACCCCCGGCGTATTTTGGGCAAGATGAACGCGCGCGCTGTAATTTGATCAAATTCGGTTGCGCCGGGAAAGGGCCGGGCGTATCGTGCCGCCAAACCGCGCCCGTTCCGCGCGAGTCAGACGGAGTGTCCCCATGCGCCAGATTACCAATCACCTGCCCACCGCCGAGCTGCAGGCGCTCGATGCCGCCCATCACATGCATCCGTTCACCACGAATGATGCGCTGGGCAAGAAGGGCGCGCGGGTCATCACCCGGGCCGATGGCGTGATGCTGACCGACAGCGAGGGCAACGAGATCATCGACGGCATGGCCGGGTTGTGGTGCGTCAACGTGGGCTATGGGCGGCAGGAGCTGGCCGATGTCGCCGCGCGTCAGATCATGGAACTGCCCTATTACAACACCTTCTTCCAGACGACCCACGTCCCGGCGATCGCACTGGCGGCGCGGATCGCCGAGCTGGCGCCGGGGGATCTGAACCATGTGTTCTTTGCCTCGTCGGGGTCCGAGGCCAACGATACCAACATCCGCATGGTCCGCCATTACTGGGCGCTCAAGGGGCAGCCCGAACGTTCGGTGATCATCGGCCGCAAGAACGGTTATCACGGTTCGACGATGGGGTCGGCCAGTCTGGGCGGGATGGCGGCGATGCATGCGCAGGGCGGCCTGCCGATCCCGGGCATCGTGCATATCGGCCAGCCGCACTGGTATCTGGAGGGCGGCGAGATGACGCCCGAGGAGTTCGGCCTGATGCGCGCGCGGGAGCTGGAGCAGGCCATTCTGGAGATCGGCCCGGAGAAGGTTGCGGCCTTTATCGGCGAGCCGGTGCAAGGGGCGGGCGGCGTGATCATCCCGCCCTCGACCTATTGGCCGGAAATCCAGCGGATCGTCGACAAATACGGCATCCTCCTGATCGCGGATGAGGTGATCACCGGGTTCGGCCGCACCGGCAACTGGTTCGGCAGCCAGACGATGGGGATCAAGCCGCATATCATGACCATCGCCAAGGGGCTCAGTTCGGGCTATGCGCCGATTGGCGGCTCGGTGGTCTGCGATGAGGTCGCGGCGGTGATCGGCGCCGACGAGTTCAACCACGGCTATACCTATTCCGGGCATCCGGTGGCGGCGGCGATCGCGCTGGAGAACCTGCGGATCATGGAGGAGGAAGGCGTCGTCGAGCATGTCCGCGACGTGGCGCATCCTTATCTGGCGCAGAAATGGCACGCGCTGGCCGAGCATCCGCTGGTCGGTGAGACCAGGCTGATCGGCCTGATGGGCTCGCTGGCGCTGACGCCGGACAAGTCACGCCGGGTGCCCTTTGCCGCCGAGGCCGGCACGGCGGGCTTCATCACCCGCGAACGCTGCTTTGCCAACAATGTCATCATGCGGCACGTCTATGACCGGATGATCATTGCCCCGTCGCTGGTCATCACCCCGGACGAGATCGACATCCTGATCGCCCGCGCCACCCGGGCCCTGGATGAGGCCTATGTCCAGATCAAGGCCGAGGGGCTGTTGAAAGCGGCTTGAGGACGCGCGGACCGATGGACCTGCTGACCGCCAATGACCGGCCCGGGGAATATCCCCGGTCCTGGTATGCCGACACGGCGCACCCCCTGCCGCCCTTTGCCCCGGCCGAGGGGGCGCTGAGTTGCGATGTCTGCGTCGTCGGCGGCGGGTTCACCGGGCTCAGCGCGGCGCTGCATCTGGCCGAGCGGGGCTATGACGTGATCCTGCTCGAGGCGCAGCGCGTGGGTTTCGGCGCCTCGGGGCGCAATGGCGGGCAGGTGGGCACCGGCCAGCGGCTGGACCAGGACGCGCTGGAAGGGATGGTCGGCCAGACGGCCGCGCGGGCGCTGTGGGATCTGTCGCTGGACTCGGTCGCGCTGACCCGCGACCTGGCGGCGCGCCACGCCCCTGATGCAGGCTATGCCGAGGGGATCCTCCACGCCGCGCACAAGCCGCGCTATGTCTCCGAGATGCACGCCTATGCCGAGAAGATGGCGCGCGATTACGGTTATGACCGCATCCAGCCGCTGGACCGCGCGGCGATGCGGCAGATGGTCGGCTCGACGGTCTATCACGGCGGCGATCTGGACATGGGCGGCGGGCATCTGAACCCGCTGCGCTATGCGCTGGGGCTGGCGCGCGCGGCGCAGGCCGCCGGCGTGCGGATCTTTGAGGGCTCGCGCGTCACGGCGATGACCTGGGCCGATCCGGCCCGCGTGCAGACCGAACGTGCGACGATCACCGCGCGGTTCGTCGCGCTGGGCATGAACGGGTATCTGGGCCGGCTGGAGCCCACCGTCGCCGCGCGGGTCATGCCGATCAACAACTATATCGCCGCGACCCGGCCGATGAGCGATGCCGAGCGCGCCGGCGTGATCCGCCAGAACCACGCGGTCGCGGACACCAAGTTCGTCATCAACTATTTCCGGTTTTCCGACGACAACCGCCTCTTGTTCGGCGGCACGGAAAGCTATGGCTACCGCTTCCCCGCCGATATCGCGGGCAAGGTGCGCCGCCCGATGGAAGAGATCTTTCCCCAGCTCAAGGGGATCGAGATCACCCATGCCTGGGGCGGCACGCTGGGTATCAGTTTCAACCGGATGCCTCATTTCGCGCGGCTGGCGGGGAATGTGCTGACGGCGTCGGGGTTCTCGGGGCACGGGGTGGCGATGGGCACGCTGGGCGGCAAGCTGATGGCCGAGGCAATCGCCGGCCAGGCCGAGCGGTTCGACCTGATGGCCTCGGTGCCCAGCCCGGCCTTTCCCGGCGGTGCCAGCCTGCGCTGGCCGCTTCTGGTCGCGGCGATGCTGTGGTTCTCGCTGCGTGACAGGATCTGAGGGCCACCAGCTGATTCGCCCAATGCCGCAAGGCGACTCGGGGGGCCGCCTGGGGGAGTCCGCCAAGCGGTTTTTTGCCGACTGCGCAAAGGGTTGCCCCTGCGCCACAGGGCGTGCGCCGATCCGTCCCGGAATCACAAGCGTTTGTGGTTTTCCGGCCGCACCGCACAAAAGCCAACAACAGATAGTCGAGAATCCGCTTTCCCCTGCCGGGATGGGGCACTAGGTCTGGACTCAGCTGCCAACACACATGTCGGGGGACAGTGTGACCAAGTTTGATCGCCGGGCCGTGTTGTCCGGAATGGGTGCGCTGTGCCTGGGGGGCGCTGCGCATCTGGGTTCCAGTATGCCGGTCGGGGCGCAAACCGCGCCTGCCGTGCCGATGCCGCCCGTGCCGCGTCTGACCAGCGCGCATGGCATCGTGGCCTTGACCAGCGTGCAGACCAACCGGGCCGCTGTCGCGCTGACCTTCGATGATGGTCCGCATCCGACGCATACGCCGGTGCTGCTGGACATCCTGGCGCAGTATCGGGCGCGCGCGACCTTCTATGTCATCGGCCAGATGGCGCGGCGTTATCCCGAGATCCTGCACCGCATCGTTGCCGAGGGGCACGAGATCGGCAACCATTCCTGGAGCCACCCGACGCTGAGCCAGCTGGGCGATGGCGCCGTCCTGCGCGAGATTGACCGCACGCAAGAAGTCGTCTGGCGCACGGTCGGTGCGCAGCCGGTGACGATGCGCCCGCCCTATGGCGCCTTCTCGCGCCGGCAAAGCCACATGCTGCACGACCAGCGCAACCTGCCGACGGTGATCTGGTCGGTCGACCCGCAGGACTGGCGGCGGCCGGGTTCCTCGGTGGTGGCCGACCGCATGGTGCGCGGCGCGCGCCCCGGGGCGGTGATTCTGGCGCATGACATCCACGGTCCGACCGTGCGCGCCGTCCCCGCCGCGATCGAAGGGATCGCCGCGCGCGGTCTGGGCTTTGCCACCATGTCCGAACTGCTGGGCTGGGGGCGTTGGGGGCCGCGCGGGCTGCGTTACGTCAGCGGGCCGGCAACGGATTACCAGGGTTGAATTTCGGAAATAGTCGAAGCAAGGCGCGGTCGCAGGGGCCGCGCCTTGCTTTTTGGCCTGCTTGCGCGGGGCGAATTATCTTCGCTGACTGACATACAGGCTTCACAAACGAATAATATCGCAGCAAAGTGCGGAAATTCGCGCCTGCCTGAAAACGGCGGGCAGAAGCTTCGCAGACTCTGCGCAACGATACCTTTCAACCAATGGGGTCCAAGATGTTCAAGAAAAGCCTTCTCGCCGCGACCGCGCTGACGCTGTCGCTGGCGGCGCCCGCCTCGGCGTCGGTCGAGATCCAGTGGTGGCACGCGATGGGCGGCCGGCTGGGTGAGCTGGTCGAGGAGATCGCCGCGAACTTCAACGCCAGCCAGTCCGACTATGTCATCGTGCCCAGCTTCCGCGGCACCTATACCGAGACGATGACCGGCGCGATCGCCGCTTTCCGTGCGGGCGAGCAGCCGCATATCGTCCAGGTGTTCGAGGTCGGCACCGGCACGATGATGGCCGCCGAGGGCGCGATCATCCCGATCTATCAGCTGATGGCCGACCACGACGTGGCGTTTGACCCGGCGGCCTATCTGCCCGCGGTCGTCGGCTATTACACCGACCCGAACGGCAACATGCTGTCGTTCCCGTTCAACTCGTCGACGCCGATCGTCTATTACAACAAGGACATCTTCGAGGCGGCCGGCCTCGATCCGAATCACTCGCCCACCACCTGGGCCGAGGTCGAGCAGATGTCACAGCAGATCCTCAGCTCGGGCGCGGCGACCTGTGGCTTTACCACCCGCTGGCCGAGCTGGGTGCAGCTGGAAAACTTCCTCGCCCTGCACAACCTGCCGCTGGGCACCGAGCAGAACGGCTTTGCCGGGTTTGACACCGAACTGGTGCTGAACCAGCAGCCGGCGCTGATCCGTCACTGGGAAAACCTGGCGCGCTGGCAGTCCGAAGGCATCTTCAGCTGGGCCGGCGGCGGCGCGGGCCCGGATGCGGGGCCCAAGTTCTATTCGGGCGAATGCGCGATGATGATGGAAAGCTCGGCCGGGCGCGCGGGCGTGCTGTCGAACGCGACCTTCAACGTCGGCTATGGCATGCTGCCGTATTACGATGACGTCGCGGGCGCGCCGCAGAACTCGATCATCGGCGGCGCCACCCTGTGGACCCTGACCGGCCACACCGATGAGGAATACGAAGGCGTCGCGCGCTTCTTCGCCTTCCTGTCGCAGCCCGAGCAGCAGGCCTGGTGGCACCAGAACACCGGCTATCTGCCGATCACTCAGGCGGCCTATGAGCTGACCCGCGAGCAGGGTTACTATGACGCCAACCCGGGTGCCGACATCTCGATCCAGCAGATGAACCTGAACCCGCCGACCGAGAACTCGCGCGGGCTGCGCTTCGGCAACTTCGTGCAGATCCGCGACGTCATCTCGGAAGAGATGGAGGCGATGATCACCGGCGCGATCTCGGCCCAGCAGGCCGCCGACAACGTCGTCTCGCGCGGGAACGCCCTGCTGCGCGATTTTGAATCGGCGATGCAGTAACCGTGACCCAGCCCCGCCTGGCGACATGCCGGGCGGGGCGATTCCTTTGGGGCAGGGCCGATGCAGACCAAACGCATGACCTTCACCGGCAGTCGCGTGCTGCCCTACCTGCTGCTGGCGCCGCAGGTCATCATCACGCTGATCTTCTTTGTCTGGCCCGCCAGTCAGGCACTGTGGCAGTCGATGCTGCGCCAGGATCCGTTCGGGCTGCGCACCACTTTCGTGTGGTTCCGCAATTTCGAGCGTCTGTTTGACGATTCGCATTATCTGGTCTCGCTGAAGACCACCGCGATCTTTGCGCTGGGCACCACGGTGCTGTCGATGTCGCTGGCGCTGCTGTTCGCGACGCAGGTCAACCGGATGATCCGGTCGCGCGATGCCTACACGACCTTTCTGGTCTGGCCCTATGCAGTGGCGCCGGCCATCGCCGGTGTGTTGTGGTGGTTCATCTTCAACCCCTCGGTCGGCATCCTGCCCTATATGCTCGAGGGGCTGGGCTATGACTGGAACCACCGGCTGAACGGGACGGATGCGATGATCCTGGTGATGGTCGCCGCCGCCTGGAAGCAGATCAGCTATAACTTCCTGTTCTTCCTGGCGGGCCTGCAGTCCATTCCGCAATCGCTGATCGAGGCTGCCGCGATCGACGGCGCCAGCCGCTCGAAACGGTTCTGGACCATCGTCTTTCCGCTGCTGTCGCCCACGACTTTCTTCCTGCTGGTGGTGAACGTGGTCTATGCGATGTTCGACACCTTCGGCGTGATCCACGCCACGACCGAGGGCGGCCCCGCGCAGGCGACGACGATCCTGGTCTACAAGGTGTTCCGCGACGGGTTCGTGGGGAACAACCTGGGCTCGTCCGCCGCGCAATCGGTGATCCTGATGGCGATCGTCATCGTCCTGACCGTCGTCCAGTTCCGCTGGATCGAGCGGCGCGTGAATTACTGAGGGGGGCGGGGATGGTTGAAAACGACCGCTGGGGCAATCTGTTGGCCCATCTGATCCTGATCCTGGGCGTCGCCGTGGTGGTGTTCCCGGTCTATGTGGCGATCATCGCCTCGACCCATGAAGGGGGCACCTTTCTGCGCGGCGTGATGCCGCTTCTGCCCGGCGGCCACGGCTGGGAGAATTATTCCACGGTGATCTCCGAGGGGCGCTCGAACGCGGGCACGCCGCCGATTGGTGGGATGCTGTGGAACAGCTTTGTCATGGCGATGATGATCGCCGTGGGCAAGATTGCGATCTCGCTGCTTTCTGCCTTCGCCATCGTCTATTTCCGCTTCCGATTCCGGCTGTTCTTCTTCTGGGTCATCTTCCTGACCCTGATGTTGCCGGTCGAAGTGCGGATCGTGCCGACTTTCGAGGTCGTCGCCTCGCTGGGGATGCTGAACACCTACGCAGGGCTGTCGATCCCGCTGATCGCCTCCGCCACCGCGACCTTCCTGTTCCGACAGTTCTTTATGACCGTGCCCGAGGAGATGCTGGAAGCTGCGCGGGTCGACGGCGCGGGGCCGATGAAGTTCTTCAAGGACATCCTGGTGCCCCTGAGCGTGACCAACATCGCGGCGATGTTCGTCATCATGTTCATCTATGGCTGGAACCAATACCTCTGGCCGCTGCTGATCACCACCGACGACAGCTATTATACCATCGTCATGGGCATCCAGCGCATGGTGACCGGGGCTGACAGTGAACCGCTGTGGCACCTGGTGATGGCCACCGTCGTGATGGCCGCGCTGCCGCCGATCCTGGTGATCCTGTTCATGCAACGGCTCTTTGTGAAGGGCCTGACCGAGACGGAGAAATAACATGGCCCGCATCGTGATGGACGGCCTGTCCAAGGTCTATCCCGGCGGCGTCAAGGCGGTGACCGGCATCGACCTGGACATCGCGGATGGCGAGATGATCGTGCTGGTCGGCCCTTCGGGCTGCGGCAAGTCGACGTTGCTGCGTATGGTCGCGGGGCTGGAGACGATCACCGAGGGGACGCTGTCGATCGGTGACCGGGTGGTGAACACGTTGGAACCCGCGCAGCGCGACATCGCGATGGTGTTCCAGAACTACGCGCTTTACCCGCACATGACGGTCTACGGAAACCTCGCCTATGGTCTGAAGAACCAGGGCCTGCCCAAGGACGAGATCGACCGCCGTGTGCAGGAGGCCGCGGCGATGCTGCAGATCGCACCCTTCCTCGACCGCAAGCCGCGCGCTCTGTCGGGCGGGCAGCGGCAGCGGGTGGCGATGGGCCGCGCGCTGGTGCGCGAGCCGTCGGCCTTCCTGTTCGACGAGCCGCTGTCGAACCTCGACGCCAAGCTGCGCGTGCAGATGCGGGTCGAGATCCGGCAGCTGCAGCGGCGGCTGGGCACGACCTCGCTCTACGTCACGCATGACCAGCTGGAGGCGCTGACGCTGGCCGACCGGCTGGTGGTGCTGAACGGCGGGATGATCGAGCAGGTCGGCACCCCGATGGAGGTGTTCAACCGCCCGGCGACGGTGTTTGTCGCGGGCTTCATCGGTTCGCCGGCGATGAACATGCTGGACGCCGACTGGCTGCGTGCGCGGGGCGGCATGCCCGAGGGGCTGCCGGGCGGCACGACGCTGGTCGGCGTGCGCCCTGACGACCTGCGGATGGAGCCGGTCGAGGGGCCATCGCTGACCTTGACCGGGCAGGTGGCGTTGCTGGAACCTGCGGGGGCGGAAAGCCATGTCTATGTCGCCCTCGATGACATTGCCGAGCCCCTGACCTTGCGCGTGCCGGGGCTGCCGACGGTGCTTGAGGGCGCGGCGATCACCCTGCACGCGCCGCTTGCGGCGCTGCATCCTTTTGACAAGGCCAGCGGTCGGCGCCTCAGTTGACCGGCGGCCGCACGGCGGGCTGACCGAGGTCTCGCGGGGACAGGAACGAGGCGGCGATCCGACGGGTGGGCAGGCCGGGAAAATGCGCGGCAAAGCGGTCCGGCGGGACACCGAAGATATCCTCGAACGCCTCGGCAAAGGGCACGCCAGCCCCCAGATCCGCCATCAACTGTCCAACCGACGCAGACCCCTGCGCCGCGACCAGCAGCGAGACCGCCACCGCGCCGCGGGAGCGGGCCTCGGCCCCGGTGGCGGCGTCGAGGGCGATCCGCGGCCGGCGGCGGATGTCCGCCACCAGTCCCAGGCGCATCTGCGTCGGCTCCAGCTGCCGTCCGGCGGTGAGTTCGACATAATGGACGAAGCCGGCGCGCAGCCAGGCGGGCGTGGTGGTTCCTGCGCCCTCGGGCCCGGTCGTCTGATGCCAGATCAGCGTTGCGGCCATGCCGGCCAGCGTCTCGTCCAGATCTGGGGCGGGCCCGGGGCCAAGGCATAGCGCCGCCAGCCCGGCGACGGTAGCCGCCGCCGGCCCCCCGGTGCAGCCCTCGTCGATCAGGGCGCGGATCGGCTCGGGCCAGTCCCCGGCGATCAGGCCGCGCAGGCCCTCGCCGCTGCTGGCGATCACCACGCGATCGGTTGTCGACAACGGCACCTGAAACGCCATCGCGGCGCGGCGGTGCAGGGCCGGAAACCGGTCGCGGATATGGGCCGCGGTGGCCGCATCGACATCCCAGGCCACCGACAGCGCGACGGGCTGTTCGCGCGCCGGCCAGAAATCGCGCTGCGCCGGGTCGTCGAGGCCGATCAACCGGCACCAGAGCGCGGCACTCTCGGGCGTCAGGGCCGGGGCGCGATGCAGGCCGGCCACGTCGCGCAACGCGGCCAGCGCGGCCAGCGTCCGTGGGCCGATCTGGCCGTCGGCATAGCCGGCATTGTGCCCCGCAGCGTTGAGTTGGGCCTGCACGCAGCGCACCGGATCGGCAGCGGGTTGGCGCGGACCGGCATCCACTGCCGATCGGGCCAGCGCCGCATAGCCGTCATAGAACGTGTTCAGCGCATAGCCGAAACTCTGGGCAAAGGCCGCGTCGAACGGCACGTCGCGCGCCATTGCCTCATAGAGCGTGCCCAGGGCTTCCTCGCCATGCGCGTCGATCAGCAGCGAGACCGCGATGGCCCCGACGCGATAAACATCGCCGCGCGCCCGGGCCAGCGCCCCCCGGGTTTCCAGCTGGCGCAGATCCGGCAATGATCGGCCGGCGAAATGGCGCAGCAGCGAGCGGCGCAGGTCGCGCGGGCTTGAATGGTGCGAGATGCCGTCGGCATGGACCACTGCATGGCCTTCGTGCAGCCACAGCGGCCCGGTCAGCGCGACGCGCTCGGGGTCGCTGCTGTCGCCCGGCGGGGCAGGCAGGATCTGGCGCACCACCAGATGCACGACCTCATGCGCGATCAGGTCGATCAGGTCCGTGGGATCCACCGAACCGCCCAGCGTCGCCTGCGCGGGCAGGCAGAACACCGCCGTCCCGCCGACGGTGAACCCGCCCAGCCGCGACCGGCGGGTGCATTGTTCGTCCAGCGCGGTATCGGCGTTCTCAAAGACAATCCCCTCGGGCAGGTGTTCATCCAGCAGGGCGCTCAGGGCTGCGCGCGAGGTTCCGACGATCACCGTGTCGGTGCCGGCCAGCGTGATGCCCAGCTGCTGCGCTGTCTGCCGGTGGATGGCGGGCAGGCGCTCCTCGATGAAGGTCTGCAGGGCGGGGGACAGGCCGGGCTCGAACACCATCCGCAAGGTGCCGGTGCTGACCGGCCAGAACCGTTGCATCGCCGCATCGTCGAGGCCGATCAACCGGCACAGCGACAGCGCGGTGCCGGGCGAGAGGCGGCGCGACCCGGGCAGGCGGCGCGCATCGGCATAGCTGTCGAACGCATCATAGGTGCCGGGCCGCACATGCCCGTCGATTGTTCCGGGATCATATCCCGCGGCGGCCAGCTGGTTTTGCAGACACAGGACATTCTCGTTCGTGGCCAGGGCTCCGAACGATCCAAGGAACGTGAGGGCAAGGGCACAGAGCAGACGTCCAAGCATCCGCCGAGTGTTCCGGCTTTCGCACCGTCTGTCCAGAGCGGCGATGCCCTGGCCCGCACCGCAGGCAGCGGCGAAAAAGTCACAACAGGGCGCAGCAACCGGCGGGAATGGCGTCGTTTTTCTGGACCTGGAGGGGCGCGCGCGCTATCGTTACGCAAAACGGGGCGCAATGACCCCGAGAACGAGGCAGTCCATGGCATTCCCTGAGCGGTTTTCGAACCTGCCGGAATACGCATTCCCGCGCCTGCGCGCACTTCTCGATCACCACCAGGCCGGCGGTGATCCGATTTCGATGACCATCGGCGAGCCGCGCCACCCGATGCCGCCCTTCGTGGCCGAGGTGCTGAACGGCGCGCTGGCCGGGTTCGGGCGCTATCCCGACAACAACGGCGCGCCGGACCTGCTGGAGGCAATCCGCGGCTGGCTGGGGCGGCGCTATGGCGTCGACATGCCGGTGGACCGGCTGATGGCGCTGAACGGCACGCGCGAGGGGTTGTTCAACGCCGCCATCGCGCTCTGCCCCGAGGTGAAGAACGGCCAGAAGCCGGTCGTGCTGACGCCGAACCCGTTCTATCAGGTCTATGCCGTGGCCGCGCTGACCGCGGGGGCGGAACCGGTGTTCCTGCCGGCGACCTCGGCCACCGGGCATCTGCCGGATTTCGGCGCGGTCGATTCGTCGGTGCTGGACCGCACGGCGATCGCCTATATCTGCTCGCCCGCGAACCCGCAGGGGGCGGTTGCCAGCCGCGACTATTGGGCCGATCTGCTGGCGCTGGCGGAAAAGCACGATTTCCAGATCTTTGCCGACGAATGCTATGCCGAGATCTACCGCGACGCGCCGCCGCCCGGCCTTCTGGAGGTGGCGCAGCAGGTCGGCGCGGACCCTGAGCGGGTGGTCAGCTTCCACTCGCTGTCCAAGCGGTCGAACCTGCCGGGGCTGCGCTCGGGCTTTGTCGCCGCCGGGCCGCAGTCGATGCGGCTGATCCGGCAGCTCAGGGCCTATGCCGGCGCGCCGCTGCCGCAGCCCCTGCAGGCCGTCGCCACCGCCGCCTGGAACGACGAGGCGCATGTCGCGGAAAGCCGGGCGATGTATCAGCGCAAATACGCTATCGCTGACGAGATCTTTGGCGGGCTCAACGCCTATATGCCGCCCGAGGCGGGGTTTTTCCTGTGGCTGCCGGTCGCTGATGGCGAAGCGGCGGCGCTGAAACTGTGGCGCGAAACCGGCGTGCGCGTGCTGCCGGGCGCCTATCTGTCGCGCGATGCGAACGGTGAAAACCCGGGCGCGGGGTATATCCGCGTGGCGCTGGTGGCCTCGGAAGAGGAAACCCGCCGCGGACTGACCCTGCTGCGCGACTGTCTCTATGCGTGAGGATCCGATGGCCAGCTATCCCAGCCCCCAGCGTGACCCCCTGATCGACAGCCGCCTGCAGGCGGTGCTCAGCCAGCGCGGCAAGGAATTGCTGGGGCTGTGCCTGATCGGTCTGGGCCTGATGCTGTCGCTGATCCTGGGGTCGTATTCGGCCGAGGATCCATCGTGGATGGCGGCCACCGACGAACCGGTGCACAACGCGCTGGGCCGGATGGGGGCGGCGATTGCCGCGCCCTTGTTCATCATTGCCGGTAAGGGTGCCTGGGGGCTGGTTCTGGCCCTCGCGGTCTGGGGGCTCAGGCTGGTGATTCACCAGGGCGAGCAGAACATCCTGGGCCGGACACTGTTCGTGCCGATCGCCGTGGCGGTGGGGTCGATCTGGCTGGCCGCGCTGGTTCCGGGCGCCAGCTGGACCGCCGATTTCGGTCTGGGCGGGATGTTTGGCGACACGGTGATGGCCGCGGTGCTGACGGCGCTGCCGCTGACCTCGACCTTCGGGTTCAACCTGCTGACGCTGCTGGTCTTTGCCGCGGCGGTGGCGCTCTATCTCTATGTCCTGGGGTCGTCCGTGCCCGAGGTGATCCGCATCGGGCGCTTCCTGTTGTCCGGGCTGATCCTGTCCTATGCGGGGTTGGTCTCGCTGCTGGGCGGGTCGGTGCGTGGCGTGGGCGGGCTGGCGTTGCGCGGTCACGACCAGTGGCAGGCCCGGCGCGAGTCCCACGCCCAGGCGCGCGCCGCGGCCGAGCACGCCGCCGCGATGCACCCGGCCTGGCACGAACCGGCACCGCAATGGACCGAACCCGCCGCACCGCGGGCGCCGGTGCAGATCCGTCGTGCACCCGAACCCCCAGTCCACGCCGAGCCCTATTACGCTGCGCCGACACCGCAACCGGTGCCGCAGCCGATGCCGGCCGCCCCGGCGATGCCGCATCCCGTCGGGCATGAGCCCGCGCATCTCTATCCGCAGAACGGCGGCGAGCACTGGGGCCAGCCGGCCGTGCGTCAGGGCCTGCTGGCGCGGGTCTCGAACCTCGGCCGTCGTCCGCCCGAGCCTGACTATGACGCCTGGGACGCGCCCGATGCCGAACTGATCGAACCCGAGATGTCGCGTCATGCGCTGGAGGCCGCCGCACCCACGGATGACCGTATCCGTAGCCGCATCACCGACGTGATCCGCACCCGCAAGCAGGCCAAGCCGGTGCTGCGGATCTCGCCGCACGACTATCCGCAGGCCGCAGCCCCTCATGCCCCGCTGCCGCAAGCGCCCGCGCCGCATCCGGTCGAGCCGCCGCTGACCGCCACCCGCCGCGAACCCGTGCTGTCCGCGCCGCGCTCTGCAGTCCCGGTCGCGCCCCAGCCTGCGCCGCAGCAGCCCGACAACATGGGCTATTCTCACAGCTTCGGCTTCAGCGCCGGACAGACGATGTGGCCGGGTGCGATGCCGCCCCCCGCGGGCCTTGCACCGCCGACGCCCGATCTGCACCACGATGATGATCTGGCCTATGACGACGACGAGGACGACCGCTATGACGCACCCGCGCCGCGTGCGCCGCAGCCCTCGCTGACCCGGCGCGTGGTGCAGACCGCCCTGCGCCGCACGCCCACCCCTTCGCGTCAGGCCCAGGCCGAGGCCCAGCCCAGCCTGCCCTTCGACACCCGCCATGCGCGCTTTGAACTGCCGCCGCTGTCGCTGCTGGCCGACCCGGGCCGGGTCGAGCGTTTCGCGCTGTCCAACGAGGAACTCGAAGAAAACGCGCGGATGCTGGAAAACGTGCTCGAGGATTACGGTGTGCGTGGCGAGATCGTCAGCGTGCGTCCGGGTCCGGTGGTCACGATGTATGAACTGGAACCCGCGCCGGGCCTCAAAGCCAGCCGGGTGATCGGTTTGGCCGACGACATCGCGCGCAGCATGTCGGCGCTGTCGGCGCGCGTCAGCACCGTTCCGGGGCGCAGCGTGATCGGCATCGAACTGCCCAACGTGCGGCGCGAAAAGGTCGTGCTGCGTGAAATCCTCGGCGCGCGCGATTTCGGCGATTCCAACCAGCGGTTGCCGTTGGCCCTGGGAAAGGACATCGGCGGCGAGCCGATCGTTGCGAACCTCGCCAAGATGCCGCACCTGTTGATCGCCGGGACCACGGGTTCGGGCAAGTCGGTGGCGATCAACACGATGATCCTGTCGCTGCTCTACAAGCTGACGCCCGATGAATGCCGGCTGATCATGATCGACCCCAAGATGCTGGAACTCAGCGTCTATGACGGCATCCCGCACCTTCTGTCCCCCGTTGTGACCGACCCGAAAAAGGCGGTCGTCGCCCTGAAATGGGTCGTGGGCGAGATGGAGGAACGCTATCGCAAGATGTCCAAGATGGGCGTTCGCAACATCGAGGGCTATAACGGCCGCGTGCGCGAGGCTCTGAACAAGGGCGAGATGTTCAAGCGCACCGTGCAGACGGGCTTTGACGACGAGACCGGCGATCCGGTGTTCGAGACCGAGGAATTCGCGCCCGAACTGCTGCCCTTCATCGTCGTCATCGTCGACGAGATGGCCGACCTGATGATGGTTGCCGGCAAGGAAATCGAGGCCTGCATCCAGCGTTTGGCGCAGATGGCGCGGGCGTCCGGCATCCATCTGATCATGGCCACGCAGCGCCCGTCCGTCGACGTCATCACCGGCACGATCAAGGCGAACTTCCCCACCCGGATCTCGTTCCAGGTGACGTCCAAGATCGACAGCCGGACGATTCTGGGCGAACAGGGCGCGGAACAACTGCTGGGCATGGGCGACATGCTCTATATGGCCGGCGGCGCCAAGATCACCCGCATTCACGGACCCTTCGTCTCGGATGAAGAGGTCGAAGAGGTGGTGACCCATCTGAAAAGCTTCGGCCCCGCCGATTACATCTCGGGTGTGCTGGACGGCCCCGATCCTGAGCGCGAAAGCGATATCGACACGGTGCTGGGGCTGGGCGACGGCTCGGGCGGGGACGATGCGCTTTACGACCAGGCGGTGGCCATCGTCGCGCGCGATCGCAAATGCTCGACCTCGTATATCCAGCGCAAGCTGGGGATCGGCTATAACAAGGCCGCACGTCTGGTCGAGCAGATGGAGACCGAGGGCGTCGTCAGCTCCGCGAACCACGTCGGCAAGCGCGAGATCCTTGTGCCGGAGGCGCAGTAACATAAACAGCTGCCGGAGGCGCAGTAACATAAACAGCTGCCGGAGGCGCAGTAACGCAGGCTGATGCCGAAAGGCCCGGTCCCCCTACCACGCATCGACCCAGTGCGGCCCCGGTCGTGCGGGCCCCGCCGCCTCCAAGGCCCGGTCGATCGCCGCGCGTGTGTCGGCGGGATCAATCACCGCGTCGAACTCCAGCAGGCTGGCCGCGTTCAGAGCCTTTCCGCGCTCATACAACTCCGCCACCAGCCGCTCGTATTCCCGCGCGCGCTCGGCTTCGTCGGCAATCGCCGCCAGATGCTCGCGGTGGCCCAGCCTGACCGCCCCTTCAAGCCCCATCGCGCCCAATTCGCCCGTCGGCCAGGCACAGCAGAATTGCGGCCGGTCCAGCCCGCCGCCGGCCATCGCCATCGCCCCCAGCCCATAGGCCTTGCGCAGGATCACCGTGACCAGCGGCTGCGACAGATGCGCCCCGGCCAGGAAGAGCCGCGAGACATGCGCGACCTGGCCCGTCTCCTCGACCTTGGGTCCCACCATGAAGCCCGGCGTGTCGCACAGCGTCACCACCGGCACCCCCCAGGCATCGCACAGCTGCAGGAACCGCGCGCCCTTGTCGGCGGCCTCGGCGTCGATCGCACCACCCAGGTGCAAGGGGTTGTTCGCCATCAGCCCGACGGCGCGGCCCCGGATCCGCGCCATGCCGGTGACCATCCCCGCCCCGAACCCCGCGCGCAACTCCAGCCAGCTGCCCGGGTCGACCAGCGCCGCGATCGCCGCGCGCATGTCATAGGCGCGGGTGCGGTCGGCGGGCACCACCTCGCGCAGCGCCTCGGCCCGCGGCTCACCGGCCTCGCGGGGCGTCGACAGCCCCAGCAGGGTCTTGACCGCCGCGACCGCCTCGGCCTCGTCCGCCAGCAACAGATCCAGCAACCCGGTGCGCGCCTGCACCGCGGCCGGGCCGATCTCGTCCGGGCGCACCACGCCCAGCCCGCCGCCCTCGATCATCGCCGGGCCACCCATGCCGGTGAAACTGCCGTGCGTGCCGATCCGCACATCGCAGACCCCGAACAGCGCCGCGTTCCCGGCAAAGCAATAGCCCGCGTTGATGCCGATCTTCGGCCCGCGATGCGCGGCGAAATGGCGAAACGAGGTCACATTCAGCCAGGCCGCCATCAGGCCGGCAACATCATGGTCGTTGGGCCGCCCGCCGCCACCCTCGGCGAACAGCACGATCGGCAACCCGTCGCGCCCCGCGATCTCGATCAGGCGATCCATCTTGCGGTGGTGGTTATAGCCCTGCGTGCCGGCCATCACCGTGTAATCGACCGCCATCACCGCCACGCGGCGCCCGCCCACCGTGCCGGTGCCGCACAGGATGCCGTCGCCCGGGGTGCGCGCCTGCAGATCCTCCAGCGCGCGGCGGCTGCGCTGCGCCGCCAGCGCCAGCGCGCCGTATTCGGTGAACGAGCCCGCATCCAGCAGATCGGCGATATTCTCGCGCGCGGTGCGTAGACCCAGCGCGTGACGCCGCGCCACCGCCTCGGGGCGCGCGGCATCCTCCAGCAGCGCCATGCGCGCCTCGAACTCCGCCCGGTCGGCGCGCGGACCGGCGACCGGCACCACAACCGCCGCGCCGCCTTCGACCGCGCGCAGCGTGACCAGCGCCTCGCCGCCCGACAGCTCCTGCCCGGGCACGACATGCACCGCCTCGACCACGCAGGCAAAGGGCGCACACAGATCGTGGTGCATCTTCATCAACTCGGTGGTCAGCAGGACGGCCCCCGCTGCCAGCTCGACACCCGCCTCGGCATGCACCACGGCAACGATGGCCGGCCCCTCGGCCCGGATCACGGTCATGCGCTCCTCCTTCGCTCGACGCGCAAACCCTGCCACGCGCCGCCCGCCCGGGAAAGAGCCCGCGCCTGCCTTTCACCTTGCGTCAAATACGCAAATTCCGCGGTTTCAGACCAGCGCCACGCCTGCCTTGCGCATCTCGTCCAGCGCCGCTGCCAACGAGCCGTTCAGGTCGATGGCCCGGCAGGCCTCCAGCCGCACGGTGACCGCAAAACCCAGCCGCGCGGCGTCCAGCGCGGAATAGGCGACGCAGAAATCGGTGGCGAGGCCGGTCAGCACCAGATCCGTCACGCCGCGCGCGCGCAGGTATCCGTCCAGCCCGGTCGGCGTCTTTCGGTCATTCTCGAAAAAGGCCGAATAGCTGTCGATGGCACTGCGAAACCCCTTGCGGATCACCAGATCGGCGGGATCGGTGCGCAGGCCCGGGTGGAACGCCGCGCCGGTGCTGCCCTGCACGCAATGGGTCGGCCACAGCACCTGCGGGCCATAGGGCATCTCGGTCATCGAGAAGGGCGCGGCGCCGGGATGGTTGGCGGCGAACGAGGCGTGATTGGCTGGGTGCCAGTCCTGGGTCAGCACCTTGACCGCGAACTCGTCGAGCATCGCGTTGATTACCGGCACCACCGCATCGCCCTCGGTCACCGCCAGCGCCCCGCCGGGGCAGAAGTCGTTCTGCACGTCGATGACGATCAGGGCTTGGTTTTCGGGATGCATCGGATCCTCCGGGCTGGGCCTGTGGCGATATGGGACGCCCTGCACCGCGAGGTCAAGCATCGCGCGGTTCTGCCCTTGTCCTGCCGCACCGTTTTGCCCAGACTTCGCGCATGTTGTGAGGAGTCGCACAGCGATGCCCATCGAATCCTGGGATGAAATCCGCACCGCCTGGCATGTTGCCCGCGCCGGGACCGTCAGCGGTGCAGCCGAGGCGCTCGGCGTGCACCACGCCACGGTGATCCGCCATATCGACGCGCTCGAGGCGCGGCTGGGGGTCAAGCTGTTCCAGCGCCACCCGCGCGGCTATACGCCGACCGAGGCCGGCGAGGCGCTGGCGCAGGTCGGCCGGGTGACGGACGAACAATTCGCGCAGCTCGGCACGCGGCTGTCGGGGGCGGGCAGCGGGATCAGCGGCGATCTGGTAATCACCACGCTGCCGGCGCTGGCGCCCCTGCTGCGGCCGGCGCTGGCCGAACTGGGGCAGACCTATCCCGAATTGACCGTCCGGGTGCGCACCGAACGCCGGGTGTTGCGGCTGGAATACGGCGAGGCGCATCTGGCGATCCGCGCCGGCAGCCGCCCGGTCGAGCCCGACAATGTCGTGCAGCCCTTGATGGATATCGCCGTCGCGCTCTATGCCAGCCCGCTCTATGCCGAGCGTCACGGCCTGCCGGCCAGCGATGCCGATCTGGCGCAGCATCGCTTTGTCGCCGAGGAAGGCGAGGATGCGCGCGCGCCGCATATCCGCTGGCTCGACACGCTGGATCCAAAACCGCGCTATGCGTTTCGCTCGAACGAGGCGGCGGAGTGTCAGGCGGCGATCGCCGCGGGGATGGGGCTGGGGTTCCTCTATGGGCCCTATGTCGCCCCCGAGATGATCGAGGTGATGCCTTCGCGCCCGGAGTGGAGCGCCCCGGCCTGGCTGGTGACCCATGTCGACCTGCACCGCACGCCCAAGGTGCAGGCGGCGATGGCGGTCATCAAGGAGGTATTGCGCGCATGAGTGCAAGCTATGCCGACACCCGCGGCCGCGCACAGGTGCTGCGCGGGCATCTGGCGATGCTGGGGTTTTCGGCGGCGGTCTCGGGCTCGTTCAGCTTGGGGGCGCTGGTCGCCAACGACATCGCGCCGGTGGCGCTGACCGGGGTGCGGTTCCTGCTGGCCGCCGCGGTGCTGGCGGCGCTGGTGCTGGCGATGCCGGGGCAGGGCCGGGGTGGCGCGCGGGGCTTTTCGCGCGCCGATTTCGCCGCGCCCTGGCGCTATGCGGTGCTGGCTGTGCTCTATGGTGGGTATTTCGTGCTGATGTTCGAGGGGCTGAAGACCGCGCAGCCGGTGGCGGCGGGGGCGGTGTTCACGCTGACGCCGCTGATGGCCGCGGGCTTTGCCTGGCCGCTGCTGGGCCAGCGGCTGTCGCCGGTGGTGGCGCTGGCGCTGGCGGTGGGGGCCTCGGGCGCGCTGTGGGTGATCTTTCGCGGTGACCTGCAGGCGCTCGTCGGGTTCCACATCGGCCGCGGCGAGGCGATCTATTTCCTCGGCTGCATCCTGCATGCGCTTTACGCGCCGATGCTGAAGAAGCTGAATCGCGGCGAGGGGGCGATGATCACCGCTTCGCTGGTCACCCTGGCCGGGTTCGTGCTGGTCTCGGCCTATGGCTGGCGGCAGATCGTGGCGACGGACTGGGACGCGCTGCCGCTGCGGGTCTGGATCGTGCTGGCCTATCTGGTGGTGTTTGCGACGGCCTTTGCCTCGTCGGCGCTGCAATACGCGGCCCAGCGGCTGCCATCGTCGCGGGTGATGGCCTATACCTATCTGACGCCGGTCTGGATCATCCTGTGGGAACTGGCGCTGCGGCACGGGGTTCCGGGGCTGGTGGTGTTGCCGGGGATCGCTCTGATCGTGGTTGCACTGCTGCTGTTGCTCAGGGCGGTTTGACGGGAACGGACCCGCTCACGACTGCGCGATGTCCGGAATTTCCTGCAAAGACTTGATTCAGAACAAGTCGACTCTGATGGTATTGTTCATAAGGTTGGGATGGAGAGGTCTGCGCGATTCCTGCGCGGCCCCCAGAACATGGGAGGACGACATGCCCGAGTATCCCGTGACCGGTCGCCTGCGGCGACCGTTTCGAGCGTTTTTCTTTGGTGCCCTTGCGCTTGCGGCCGGATCCTTTGCGACGGCCGCCGCAGCCTGTCCCGACTGGACGCAAACCGGCCAGATTCTGCGCTATTCGTCGGATCAGCTCTATGCCCCGCAGACCCATTCCGTGGTTGCCGGCGGACAGAACAACCTGAACAACTGCCCGCAGCCGGGCACCGGCTATGTGGCGACGCGCCCGGATTTCGACCTGACCTTCAGCAACAACGGCATGGGCCGCGACCTGGAGATCCGGATCAACGCCAGCTGCGACTCGGTGCTTCTGGTCAACGATGCGCGCGGCCAGTGGCATTTCGACGATGACGGCGGCGACGGGCTGAACTCGCGCCTGCGGATCTCGAACGCGCCCGAGGGCACCTATGACATCTGGGTCGGCACCTATGGTCCGTCGACCTGCCAGGCGACGATGACGCTGGAGACCTTCAACGCCGGCGGCACACCCCCGCCGCAACCTCCGCAGCCGCCGCAACCGCAGGCGGCCTGCCCGAACCCGGGCGCGAACGGCCAGATGCTGACCTACAGCGGTCAGGATCTCTGGGCGCCGCAGCGGTTCAGCGTCGTTGCCGGCGGCAACATCGACCTCGGCGCCTGCCAGACGGTTCCCGGCCACGGCCATATCGTCCAGTCGCCGGATTTCACCCTGAACTTCACCGCGAACCCACAGAACTATGACCTGGAGTTCCGGGTCGAGGGGACGTGCGACCCGGTGCTGCTGGTGAACAGCCCCAACGGGCAGTGGTTCTATAACGATGACGACAACGGGCTGAACTCGCGCCTGCGGATCCCGCGCGCGCAGGCTGGTCAGTATGACATCTGGGTCGGCACCTTCGGGTCGCAGACCTGTCAGGCCACGCTGATCGCCGAGACCTTCGGCGGGCAGGTGACGCAACCGCCGCAGCCCCCGCAACCGCCGCAACCCGCGGTCTGCCCCGATCCGTCGATCCCGACGAACGAGCGCAGCTATTCCGCGGCGCAGCTGGCCGCGGCGCAGAGCTTCAGCGATGTCGCCGGCGGCGATGTCGACCTGGGCGCCTGCCAGGCGGTTTCCGGTCACGGCCACATCACCCAGCGGGCCAACCACACCTTCATCCTGACCGACAACCCGCAGCACGGAAACCTGGAATTCCGTGTGAGCAGTTCCTGTGACCCGGTCCTGCTGGTCTACGGTCCGAACGGGCAGTGGCACTATAACGACGACTCGAACGGCCTGAACCCGCGGCTGACGATCGCCGGGGCCGCACCGGGGGCCTATGACGTCTGGGTCGGCACCTTTGGCAGCCAGACTTGCAACGTCACGCTCGAAGCGCAGATGACCGGTGTCACGCCGCCGCAGCAGCCGGGCGGGGCGAGCTTCCCGCAGGCCTACTGGAACGGCGAGGCGGTGGACTGGTGCCTGAACTACGGCGCGAACTGCGGCCAACCTGCGGCCGATCGGTTCTGCCAGCTTCAGGGCTACAGCAATGCCGTCAACGGCGGCTGGGAGCAGACCACCGTCGGCCGCACGCTGGTGATCGGTGACAACCGGATCTGCACCGGCGCGTGCGGGCAGCTGATCAACGTCGTCTGTGCCGGGTCGGCCCAGCCGCCGCAACCGCCGCAACCGAACGCGCTGCCGGACCCGGGCAACCTGACCGGCTATCGCGACCGTGTCGGCCAGACCTTCAGCTTCCAGCTGACGGGCGCGGCCCAGGGGTCGGTCTGGGGGACGGGTGTCTATACCGACGACTCCAGCCTGGCGCGGGCGGCGGTGCATGCCGGTGTCCTGCAGGTCGGTCAGAGCGGAGTCGTGCAGGTGACGATCCTGCCGGGTCAGCAGACCTATCAGGCGTCGACCCAGAACGGCGTGCAATCCTCGGGCTATGGCTCGTGGAGCGGCAGCTATAGCTTCGTGCAGCAGGGGGCCACGGTGCAGCCGGGTCCGATCTCCTCGCGGTTGGTGGCGGTGCAGCCCAGCGGTGGGCGTGACTTTGTCGGCCGAGGTGACGGCATGACGCCGAACGGCAACGCCGATGGGCTTTACCGGATCGGCGTGACCGCGCCGGGCCAGGTGGTGACCGGGATCGAGGTGCGTAACACCGATGGCGCCTACAGCGTCTGGGATACCTACCCCAACGGCTTCTGGTCGGCGGCGGTCGTGATGAACGGCCAGCTGATGAACCAGGCCAACGGCACGGTGAACTTCCCGCTGGGTCAGGGCGAGACGGCTCTCGACCTCTACTGCGAGAACAACGGTGCCATCGGCAACGCCGGGATGGCGATCACGGTCAGCTTTGCCTCGGGGCAGCAGACCGTGGTCACCGTGCCCTCGGGCTTTGTCGGGGGCGATCAGCCCGGACCGCAGCCGGGCCAGACCCCGGCCGCGGACGGCCAGTGGCGGATCAACGCCAATGGCTGGGCCGGCGTGCTGGAGCTGGACTGGACCGGCTTTGGCTGGAGCGGGACCGTCACCTTCGACGCCTATTCCCAGCAGGAGACGTTGCAGGACATCACCTTCAACCCGGGGACGGGTGCGATCACCTTCACCCGTCCGATCTCGGGGGCGACGCAGATGTATCGTGGCGTGCTGGCGAACGGGCAGTTGACCGGCCAGTTCAACCAGAACGGCGGAGGGTATGACTTCAACTGGGCCGCGACCCGGATGGGGCAGCCTCCCGCGCCGACGCCGGCACAACCAACGTCACCCGCGCCGCAGGGCGGCAAGTGACACGGAAAGGGCCCGGGGTTTCCCGGGCCCTCTCAGTTTCAATGGAAGTCCCGGCTGGGAAACAGGATTTTGGCCTGATCGCGCGGGTGGCGGCGGCCCTGCATCGTGCGGGCCCGCAGCGGGTGCTTCCCCGGCAACTCGCGCAGGGTCACCGGGCGGCGGGTCTCGTCGCCGCGGCCTTCGGTCGGGTCGATCGCCTCGGTGCCCAGATCGCCCAGCAGACCCAGCGCCGGTGACAGATCCTCGACGGTTTCCGCGATCAGATGGATCACCCCCTCCGCGCGCTGCAGCCGCCCGGTGACGCGCAACAGCCGCCCGCCGATCACGATCCGCCGGAACGCCTCGTAGACCTTGGGCCAGACGATCACGTTGCAGACACCGGTCTCATCCTCGAGCGTGATGAAGATCACCCCCGAGGCCGTGCCGGGCCGCTGCCGGGTGATCACCAGCCCGCAGACCGAGACCCGCAGCGGTGCGGCGGACAGGGCGGAATGCGCGGTCAGGCCGGGCAGATACGGGCGGAGGATCTCCATCGGGTGGGCGCGCAGGCTGAGGCGCAGCGCGAGGTAATCGTCGATCACCTGTTCGCCCAGCGTCATCGCCGGCAGCGCGGGGGTGGGCTCGACGATCCCCTCGCCCTCGGCGCCGAACAGCGGCAGCGGCCGCGGCGCGCGGATCGCCCGCACCGCCCAGAGCGCATTGCGCCGGGCGATCCGCATCCCGGCAAAGGCGTCGGCCTCGGCCAGACGCTCCAGCCCTGCCGGAGGCACGCCCGCACGCCGCCACAGGCTGTCCACATCCGGGTATCCGTTGCCGCGCGCCGCGACGATCCACTGCGCGTCCTCCTCGCGCAGACCCTTGACCTGCCGGAACCCCAGGCGCAGCGCCAGCGTGCCGTCGGCGCGCTTCTCCAGCGTGTTGTCCCAGTCCGAATGGTTCACGCTGACCGGCCGCACCTCATGCCCGTGCTCGCGCAGGTCGCGCACGATCTGGGCGGGCGCATAAAACCCCATCGGCTGGCTGTTCAGCAGCGCGCAGGCAAAGGCCGCCGGGTGGTGGCATTTCAGAAACGCCGAGACATAGGCGAGCATGGCAAAGGCTGCGGCATGGCTTTCGGGAAAGCCGTAATCGGCAAAGCCCTCGATCTGCGAGAAGCAGCGCGCGGCGAAATCGGGCGCGTAACCATTCGCGAGCATGCCCTCGACGAAGCGGTCGCGGAAGGTGCCGATCGTGCCCATGCGCCGGAACGAGGCGAGCGAGCGGCGCAGCCGGTCGGCCTCTTCGGCGGAGAAACCGGCGGCGACGATTGCGATCTGCATCGCCTGCTCTTGAAACAGCGGCACGCCGAGGGTCTTGCCCAGAACCTCTTTCAGCGCGGCCGAGGGGTAGTTCACCGCCTCCAGGCCCTGCCGGCGCTTCACATAGGGCTGCACCATGCCGCCCTGGATCGGACCGGGCCGGACGATCGCCACCTCGATCACCAGATCGTAGAATTCGCGGGGCTTCATCCGCGGCAGGAAATTCATCTGTGCGCGGCTTTCAACCTGAAAGACCCCGATCGCGTCGGCGGCGCAGAGCATGTCATAGGTCGGCTTGTCGCCCTGCGGGATCGAGGCAAGAGTCGGGCGCACACCCTCGTGGCGCTCCATCAGGTCGAAGGCCTTGCGGATGCAGGTCAACATGCCGAGCGCGAGAACGTCGACCTTGAGGATGCCCAGCGCGTCGATGTCATCCTTGTCCCATTCGATGACGGTGCGGTCCTCCATCGCCGCATTCTCGATCGGACACAGCTCGTCCAGCCGGCCGCGGGTAATGACGAACCCGCCGACATGCTGGGAAAGGTGGCGCGGAAAGCCGATGATCTCGGCGATCAGCTGCAGGGTCTGCGCCAGCCTCCGGTCGTCGGGGTCCAGCCCCAGTTCCTGCAGTGCTTCGCGGCTGGGCGGGCGCGAGGACCAGCCCCACGAGCCGCTGGCAATCGCCGCCAGCAGATCGTCCGACAGGCCCATCACCTTGCCCACCTCGCGGACCGCCGCACGCGAGCGGAAATGGATCACCGTTGCCGTCAGCCCGGCGCGCTCGCGGCCATAGGTGTCATAGATGTGCTGGATTACCTCCTCGCGGCGCTCGTGCTCGAAATCGACGTCGATGTCAGGGGGCTCGCCGCGCGCCTCGGACATGAAACGTTCGAAGACCATGCTGATCGTTTCAGGGGCCACGTCGGTGATGCCCAGCGCATAGCAGATCACCGAATTCGCCGCCGATCCCCGCCCCTGACACAGGATGTCGCGGCTGCGGGCAAAAGTGACGATGTCGTTGACGGTCAGGAAATAGGCGGCAAATCCCAGCCGGCCGATGATCCGCAGCTCCTTTTCCAACTTGCCCAGCGTGTCGGCGGGCACGCCTTGCGGGAACCGCCGGCGCAACCCCTCTGCCGCCAGCCGCTCCAGCCGGTCCTGCGGTGGCTCGCCATGCCGGATTTCGTCGGGGTATTCATAGCTCAGCTCATCCAGCGAGAAGGTGCAGCGTGCGGCGATCTCCAGCGTGCGGCGCAGCGCGGCCGGATGGTCGCGGAACATCCGCGCCATGTCGGCGGGGGATTTCAGACGGCGCTCGGCATTGGCCAGGGCGTGGCGGCCGATGGTGTCGATGACCAGCCCTTCGCGGATGCAGGTCAGCACATCGGCCAGCCGCCGGCGCCGCCCGTGATGCATCAGCACGTTGCCGGTGGCGACCATCGGCAGACCGGTCCGCTGGGCAATCCCGGCCAGCTGCTCCAGCCGTGGCCCGTCGCGCCCGTCATAGCCCGGCGCGGCGGCCAGGAACACGTCGCCCGGAAACCGCTGGCCGAGATCGCGCAGCGTATCTTCGGGCGCGGGTCCGGCCAGCGGATCGGGCGGCAACGCCAGCAGGATCATCCCCTGCGCCCAGGCCCGCAGATCCTCCAGCCCCAGCCGGCACTCGCCCTTGCCGGCCCGCCGCTTGCCCAGCGACAACAGCCGCGACAGACGAGCATAGGCGGCCCGGTCGGTGGGCAGCGCCAGGAATTCGACCGGGGTGTCGGTCAACACCAGCCGCGTGCCGACGATCAGCCTCGGCAAACGCCCGGCCACCACCACGCCGGCCCCGCTGCGCGTCTGACGGCTGGAGGGGTCGTGCACCACCTGGCCGCGGATCGTCACCGAGTCGCTCTCGGCCAACCCCCGCGCGATCTCGCGCAGCGCGACATGGGCGCGCACGACACCGGCCAGGGTGTTGCGGTCGGTGATGGCGATTGCCGCCATGCCCAGCTCGGCCGCGCGCGCGACCAGCTCCTCGGGGTGCGAGGCCCCGGTCAGGAAGGTGAAGTTCGAAGTGACGTAAAGCTCGGCGTAACCGGCTTCGTCCTCGGCAGGCTCGGCGCTGGGCATGATCGGGGTCCGCGATTCCCCGCAGATGTATCATGGCAAGGCGGCGATGAAAACGAAACGGGAACATATGGGCGTGCGTTGAGCCGGGCGGCGCTCGGGGGGCATCGAGCCCCCCGAGCGCCGGCGGGGCCTTCGGCAACCCGCAAGGTGCGTATTTGGAGCAAGATGAAAGACAAGAGCGCGCGCTCGCCCCTTCATCTTGCCATCAATACGCTGGGGTGAATTGGCGCAGCCAGAGGGGGCAAAAGCCCCCTGCGCCGCGTCAGCGGCGCCGGATCGCCCGAGGGTCGGGCGCCGGAGGCGTCCTGGCCGAGGGCGAAATCCCCCTCAGTCGTTCAGCGCCGCCTCGGCTGCAGCGCCCAGCCGCAGCAAGCGGGCTTCGGCGTTGGGTGGGGTCATCAGCATCAGCCCGGTCATCGGTTCGCCCGTCGGCAGGGTCAGGGCGCTCAGCCCCATCAGGTTGCCGATCCGCGTGTTGCGCAGGGTCTTCAGGTTGATCGCGGCGAAATAGTCATGGTCGGCCAGCAGCGCGTCGATCCGGGGCGGCAGGCAGGGAGAGGTCGGGATCAGCACCGCGTCATAGCCGGCGGTTGTCTGGGCGTAGATCGCGCGCAGGGTCTCCAGCCGGCGCCAGGCGGCGACGTAATCGGCGGCCTTGTGCACGTTGCCGGCGCGGAAGCGGGCGCGGACCGGGGCGAAGACCACATCCGGGTTGGCCTCGATCGCGGGGCCCCAGGTGGCGTAGGTTTCGGCGGTGAAGAGGATCCCGGCGAGGTCCATCGCCTCGGCCACGGCCGGGATCTGCGCGCGGTCGATCCGTGCGCCGGCCTTGGCCAGGGCCGCCAGTGCGTGGTCAAACCCGCGCGCGGGGGCGTCTTCGAGGTCGTCGAGGGCGGTGGTTTCCAGGACCAGCAGCCGGGTGCCGGTCAGGGTTGCGCCTTTCAGGTCCGGGGCGGGCGTCCCGTCGAGCAGGGCAAAGCTCAGCGCCGCGTCCTCGACCGTGCGGGCCAGGGGGCCGATGGTGTCGAATTTCGCGGCCAGCGGCACGACGCCGGTCAGCGGGATGCGGCCGGCGGTGGTTTTCAGCCCGACGAGATCGTTCCAGACCGAGGGGATGCGCACCGATCCGCCGGTGTCCGAGCCGATGCCGATCGGCGCGAGCCCCCAGGCGACCGAGGTGGCCGCCCCCGAGGACGAGCCACCCGCAACGCGATCGGGGTCGTGGATGCAGGGCGGCGTTGCGGTGACAGGGTTCAGCCCCAGCCCGGAAAACGCGAGTTCGGTCATGTGCGTCTTGCCCAGGGGCGGCATCCCGGCCAGCGTCAGCCGGTCGACGACCAGCGCGTCGCGCTCGGGCACGCGGCCTTTGAGCAGGGCGCTGCCGGCCTCGGTCGCCACGCCGGCGGTGTCGAAGAGATCTTTCCACGACACCGGCACTCCGTCGAGCAGCCCGCGCCTGAGCCCCAGTTTCGCCCGTCCGCGGGCCGCTGCCGCTGCATCGAGCGCCGGCTGGCGCATGGTGCGGGCATAGATCCGGTCGCGGTGGGGGTGGGTTTCGATCGCGTCGAGAAAGCACTCGGCCAGTTCCACCGGGCAGATTTCGCCCCGGTTGATGCCGCGGCCCAGATCCGCCGCGCTCATGCTGCGCCAAAGCTCGCTCATCGCGGTCCTCCTGCTGGTTTTGTCACAGGCTAGCGCGCGCCCGCGGCATGGACAATCCCGCCCGCAGGCGTAGTGTGGCGCCATGACGAATGATGCCGATATCCTGATCGTGGGCGGCGGGCTGAATGGCCCGGCGTTGGCCTTGGCCTTGGCGCAGGGTGGGTTGCGCGTGGCGGTGATCGACGCGCGTCCGGCGGTGCAGCGGGCCGAGGAGGCCTTTGACGGGCGCGCCTATGCGCTGGCGCTGGCCTCGGTGCGGGTGTTGCAGGCGCTGGGCGTCTGGGCGGGGTTGCGCGACAAGGCGCAACCGATCCTGGGGATCAAGGCCAGCCAGGGCCACGCGGGGCAGGGGGCCTCGCCGCTGTTTCTGGGGTTTGATGCCGCCGAGATCGAGGAAGGCGCGATGGGTCAGATGCTGGAGGACCGGCATCTGTATGCGGCCTTTCTGGCGGCGATGCAGGCCGAGCCGGGCATCACCCTGCATTCGGGCGAGAGCGTGGTCGATCAGGCGGTGGATGCGGCCGGGGTCACGGTGACACTGGCCTCGGGTTCCAGCCTGCGCGGGCGGGTGCTGGTGGGTTGCGACGGGCGCGATTCGGCGGTGGCGCAGCGGGCCGGGATCAAGCGGTGGGGGCATGATTACGGCCAGACCGCGCTGGTCTGCGCGATCCGCCATGAAAAGCCGCATAACGGCATCGCGCATCAATTCTTCATGCCGCCCGGGCCCTTGGCGATCCTGCCCTTGCCGGGCAACCGCAGTTCCATCGTCTGGAGCGAGCGCCGGGCGACTGCCGAGGCGATCCAGGCGCTGGATGACGAAGGCTATCTGGAGGTCTTGCGCCCGCGGTTCGGCCGTTTCCTGGGCGAGATCGCGCTGGAGGGGCGGCGGTTTGCCTATCCCTTGCGGCTGACGGTGGCCGAGCGGTTTGTCGATGCGCGGCTGGCGCTGGTGGGTGATGCGGCGCATGGCGTGCACCCGATCGCGGGTCAGGGGCTGAACTTGGGGATTCGCGACGTCGCGGCGCTGGCCGAGGTGCTGATCGAGGCGCAACGGCGCGGCGAGGATATCGCGGCGCCCGATGTGCTGGCGCGGTATCAGGACTGGCGGCGGTTCGACACGACGCGGATGGCGCTGGGGATGGATGCGGTGAACACGCTGTTCTCCAATGGCAACCCCGTGCTGGAAGCGGTGCGCGGGCTGGGGCTGGGGGCGGTGAACGCGCTGCCCGGGCTGCGGCGGTTTTTCATTCGCGAGGCGGCGGGGCTGAATGCGGCCGAGCCGCGGCTGATGCAGGGCGAGGCGATCTGAGGGAGGTATGGCGGCGCCTGCTGTGCAGGGCAGGGGGCGCTGCCCCCTCTGGCCTGCGGCCATTCACCCCCGGCGTATTTCCGGCAAGATGAAAGGGCTCAGGTGCCGCGCGGTTTGGCGCGCAGCGTCGGGTCGGCCTCGCGCGGGTTTTCCGGCCAGGGGTGGCGCGGGTATTGGCCGCGCATGTCCTTGCGCACGTCCGCATAGGAGGTGTCCCAAAAGCGCGGCAGGTCGGTCGTCACCTGCACCGGGCGCTGGGCGGGGCTGAGGAGCGTGACCTTCAGCGGCAGGCGTTTGGGGCCCACGGTGGGGTGGGTGGTGACGCCGAACATTTCCTGCAGGCGGACGGCGATTTCGGGCTGGCCAGTGGCGTAGTCGATCGGCACGCGCCGGTCGAGGGGCGTGGTGAAATGGCTGGGGGCGAGGCGGTCGAGGGTTTGCTGCTGCTCCCAGGTCAGCGCCTGTTTCAGGGCCTCGGTCAGGTCGAGGGATTTCAGGTCATCGGCGCTGCGGATTCGGGTGAGGTGGGGCAGCAGCCAGTCCTCGGCCCGGGCCAGCAGCGCCTCGTCGGTGAAATCGGGCAGGTCGGCCCCTTGTCCGCGCAGGAGTTCCACCCGCGCCAGCAGCCGCCGCGCCGCGGGGGTCATGCCGCATTGCGCGAGGCCCAGCGCGCGCAGCCCGTCGAGGGCGGCGCGGGCGCGCGCTTCCGGTGGCGCGTCCCAGGGGCGTTCGGCCAGGGTCAGCGCGCCCAGCATCTCGCGGCTGCGGGCGGTGATGCGGCCCTCGCGCGGGGACCAGTCGCAGACGTTCTGCCAGGTGATCAGGTCGGGGAAGAGGGCGCGCAGGGCGGATTCAGCGACCGGCAGGGCCTGGCGGATGCGGGCCTCGCGCGGGTCGCCGTCGAGGTCGGTGGCGACGATCAGCCGTTGCTGGGCCAACGGGTCGGCGGCGTCGAAGACCGCGCCCTTGCCGCCCGAGAGGAGATAGCGCGGCGCGTCGCCTTTGCGCCGCAGGCCGATGCGGTCGGGATAGGCCAGCGCGGCCATTTCCGCGGGGTCGAGGCCACGGTCGGGCGGGGCCAGCCGGGCGAGGCGTCTGGCCTCGGTGCGGATCCTGTCCAGGGCTTCGCGTTTGACGGGATGGGCGGGGCGCTCGCCCGCCAGCGCCCTGAGCCTGAGCGTCAGGTCGGCGGGGGCACCGGTCAGCGGATCGCGGTCGGCAATCAGCGCGGCCAGCGGCGCGGCGCCGGCCCCGGCGCGGATCAGCATATGCGCAAGGCGGGGGTGCAGGGGCAGGGCGGCCATCGCCTTGCCGTGGTCGGTGATGCGGCCGGCGCTGTCGAGCGCGCCCAGCTCGTGCAGGAGCGTGCGGGCCTCGGCCAGGGGGCCGGGGGGCGGGGGCGTGAGGAAGGCCAGATCCGCCGTGCCCCAGAGCGCGAGTTCCAGCGCCAGCCCGGTCAGGTCGGCGGTCTCGATCTCGGGTGGGGCGAAGGCGGGCAGCGCGCCTTCCTGCCCGCGCGTCCAGAGGCGAAAGCAGGTGCCCGGCGCGACCCGCCCGCCACGGCCACGGCGCTGCTCGGCCTCGGCCAGGCTGGCGCGTTCGGTGACCAGCCGCGCCATGCCGGAATTGGGGTCAAACCGCGCGCGCCGTGCCAGCCCTGCGTCGACCACCACGCGGATATCGGGGATGGTCAGCGAGGTTTCGGCAATCGCCGTCGCCAGCACCAGCTTGCGGCCCTGTTTCGCGGGCGTCAGGGCGGCGCGCTGGGCGGCGAAATCCATCGCGCCAAAGAGCGGCTGCAGCAGCACGCCCGGGGGCAGGCGGGGCTCCAGCGCGGCGGCGGTGCGGCGGATCTCGCCCTCGCCGGGCAGGAAGACCAGCACGCCGCCCTCTGTCTCGTCCAGCGCCTCCAGCACGCGGTCGGCAACGGCGCGCTCCAGCCGGGCCTCGCGCGGCAGGGGGGCGTCCAGCCAACGGGTTTCGACGGGAAAGGCGCGGCCTTCGGCGGTGAGCAGGGGCGCACCACCCATCAGCGCCGCCACCGGCGCGGCATCGAGCGTCGCGGACATCACGATCAGCACCAGATCCTCGCGCAGGGCGGCGCGCGATTCCAGCACCAGCGCCAGGCCCAGGTCAGCATTCAGGCTGCGTTCGTGGAATTCGTCGAAGATCACCGCGCCGACGCCCTCCAGCGCGGGGTCGGATTGCAGCATCCGGGTCAGGATGCCCTCGGTCACCACCTCGATGCGGGTGGCCTTGCCGGTCTTCGATTCGCCCCGGATGCGATAGCCGACCGTGGCGCCAACCGATTCGCCCAGGGTTTCCGCCATGCGCTCGGCGGCGGCGCGGGCGGCCAGACGGCGCGGTTCCAGCATGACGATCCGGCCCGGCACCGTATCGAGCAGCGCCAGCGGCACGCGCGTCGTCTTGCCGGCGCCGGGCGGGGCCTGCAGCACGGCCTGGCCGTGGTCGCGCACCGCGGCGACCAGCGCGGGCAGAAGGGGGTCGATGGGCAGGGCCGTCACAGATTATTCCCGGTTGATCCGCATCCGGCCATAAGGAGTCTGTGTGACGACCCGCGTCAACTGCCAGAGGCCATCGCCGTCGCGTCGATAGGTCAGGGTGAAGGGCAGCGCGTGGTAGTCCTGCAGCTCTTCCGGCGCATAGCCGGCGACGCGCTCATAGGCGCCGTCGCATTGCGCGGCGCGGGAGTTGATGCGCGGAACTTCCAGCCGCAGCCGTGACCGACGGCGGCCGTCGAAGAGGTCGATCACCCGGTTGCAGGGGGCGCCCTGCTGCGGGCGCGCCAGCCGGTAAAGCGCGCTGAGCGGGTCCAGCGTGCCGCCCTGCGTGGCGGGGTCCAGCGTCCAGTCGGTTGGCGCTTCCTCGGGGGCGATGGCCTCGATGCGCGGCACGCCGGCGTCATAGGTCATCGTGACCCGGTGCTGTCGCCGCCCGGTGTCCAGATCGCCGACAAAGCGCCCAGGCCGCAGCGAATCGCCCTCGCGCGTGCCCTCGGCTTGCAGGTCGAAATGGAAGGGGCGCAGCAGGCCGACGACACCGGAACTGGCGACATGCCCCTCGGCGGTATAGCCCTGCGCGGTCTCGGTGGCGCTCAGCGTGACCTCGGCAGGGCGCAACGGGCCATAGCGGACCTCGAACCGCGCCTCAAAGGCCTGTGCCGGGGCGGTGCAGGCGATCAACGCCAGGGACAGAGGAATGCAGGGCCTGAACACCGGGTTCTCCAGTTCTGCACCCCGCCGGGCTGGACAAGCGCACCCGCGGCAAGGCAATACCCGGGCATCATAGCGAAAAGGCTTGGGCTTGATGACCGTGCACACCTCCCAAAGCGATCTCGCCGCGCGGATTCTCGCCGGTGACCGCCGGGCGCTGGCCCGCGCGATCACGCTGGTCGAATCGACGCGCGCCGATCACCGTGCGCAGGCGATGGCGCTGCTGGACGAGTTGGCAGGCCACGGCCGGCAGGCGCTGCGCATCGGGCTGTCGGGCACGCCGGGAGTCGGCAAATCGACCTTTATCGAGAGCTTTGGCACGATGCTGGTCGGGCACGGAATGAAGGTGGCGGTGCTGGCGGTCGATCCCTCGTCGGCGCGCACCGGTGGTTCGATCCTGGGTGACAAGACCCGGATGGAGCGCCTCTCGCGTCTGCCCGGGGCCTTTATCCGCCCGTCGCCGTCGCAATCGCATCTGGGCGGCGTCGCCCGGCGCACCCGCGAGGCCGTGGCGCTGTGCGAGGCCGCGGGATTTGACGTGGTGCTGATCGAGACGGTGGGCGTCGGCCAGTCGGAAACCGTGGTTGCGGAACTGAGCGATGTCTTCGTGCTGCTGCTGGCCCCCGCCGGCGGCGACGAATTGCAGGGCGTCAAGCGCGGCATCATGGAGGCCGCCGACCTGATCGTCGTCAACAAGGCCGATGGCGACCTGAAGGCCACCGCCACCCGCACCTGCGCCGATTACGCGGGCGCGCTGCATCTGCTGCGCCCGCGTCCGCAGGATGCGCCGGGCTTTCCAAAGGCGATGACCGTCTCGGCGCTGGAGGAAAACGGCCTCGACGCCGTCTGGGAGCAGATCACCACCCTGACCGACTGGCGCCGTGCCCAGGGCCACTGGGACGCGCGCCGTGCGGCGCAGGCCCGCCACTGGTTCGGCGAAGAGGTCCGTCAGGCACTGCTGGCCCGGCTGGAAACGCCGCAGGCGCGGGAACGGATGGCCGAGCTGGCGCGCACCGTCGCGCAGGGCGAGGTTTCGGCCGGGGCGGCGGCGCGGGTGATGCTGGAGTCATTGCAAGAACGCGGCGACTCCCTTGACGGGGGTGCCGATTCCGCCTAAGAGGCCCATCGAGATTCCGGGCGCTGCCGCGGCTGCGCCCTTTGTTGTTGACGGCGTCCCCCCGATTCGGGACCGGCGCCCGCCTGATAAAGACGAGGATGAAGCCATGTCGCGCCGCTGCGAACTGACCGGTAAGGGCCCGATGTCGGGCAACAACGTGAGCCACGCCAACAACAAGACCAAGCGGCGCTTCCTGCCGAACCTGGTCGATGTGACCCTGGCGTCGGAAACCCTGGGCCGCAGCTACAAACTGCGCATCTCGGCTTCGGCGCTGCGCTCGGTGGATCACCGCGGCGGGCTCGACGCCTTCCTGGCCAAAGCCAAGGACGCCGACCTGTCGGATCGCGCGCTGACGATCAAGAAAGAGATCGTCAAGGCCGCTGCCGCCTGATCGACGGGTTTCCCGGATATCAAAAGACCCCGCCAGTTCGGCGGGGTCTTTTGCATTGCCGTGCTGTGGTGCGGGGCCTGTTGAAGGCGTCAGCCGTCGCGCGGGGCCACCCCGCCGATGCCGTCGAGAAACAGCGCCGTGGCGATGTCGGCGTAATCCTCGCGGGTGATCGGGCCGCCGTCGCGGAACCACATATAGACCCAGTTGACCATGCCGAAGAGCGACATCGTCACCGGGACCAGCATCGGCGCGGCGAGGTCGGGCCGCAGCATCCGCAGCACCGCCGAGAACCGCCGCACGATGCGCCGCTCGATGGCGTGGATCTCGTCCTTTTCCTCGGGTGGCAGGGTCGGCGTGCCGTTGAGTTGGACCTTGTGGTAATTGTCGGCGTCGCGGTAATTCTCGAGCACCGCGCCGATCAGTGCCCGGAGCCGCGCGCGGGGTTCCAGCGCGGCATCGTCGGCGGCCTCGGTCGCCGCGTCGAGTTCGGACAGATGGGTGCGGATGATGTCGAAGATCAGCGCGTCCTTGCCCGGGTAGTAGTGATAGAGCAGCGCCTTCGACACCCCGGCCTGCACCGCGATCTGCGCCATCGAGGCCTTGTCCATACCCTGTTCGGCCAGCACCGCGGCGGCGCTGGACAGGATGGCGCGTTGCTTGTCCTCGAAATCGGCGGCGCGGGTGCGGGCCATGAACCGGACTCCTGGTGGCGGGGGAGGAGGGGGGCGTTGCCCCCCTCTTGGCTGCGCCAATTCACCCCCCAGCGTATTTGGGGCAAGATGAAAGGGCTTACCCTTTGGGGCGGTTGTCGACGACGCGCTTGGCCTTGCCGTCGGAGCGCGGCGCGCCGCCCGGCTGGTGCACGGTGATCTTGGTCGAAACCCCGACCACCGACTTGATGTGATGCGCGAGTTCTTTCGACGAGGCGGCGCGGCCTTCGTCCGAGGCGGCGGCGGCGGTGGCCTCGGCGTGGATGACCATCACGTCCATGCGGTCGTGCCGCAGCAACTCGATCTGGAAATGCGGGGCGAGGCCGGCGCATTTCAGGATCTGTTCCTCGATCTGGGTCGGGAAGACGTTGACGCCGCGCAGGATGATCATGTCATCGGACCGGCCGGTGATCTTTTCCATCCGCCGCATCGAGCGCGCGGTGCCGGGCAGGAGCCGCGTCAGGTCACGCGTGCGGTAGCGGATGATCGGCAGGCCTTCCTTGGTCAGCGTGGTGAACACGAGTTCGCCCATCTCGCCATCGGCCACCGGCTCACCGGTCTCGGGGTTGATGATCTCGGGGTAGAAGTGATCTTCCCAGATGTGCAGCCCGTCCTTGGTCTCCACGCATTCATTGGCGACGCCCGGGCCCATCACCTCGGAAAGCCCGTAGATATCGACCGCGTGCATGTCGAAGGCGTCCTCGATCTCGCGGCGCATGGCGTTGGTCCAGGGTTCGGCGCCGAAGATGCCGACGGCGAGCGAACTTTCGCGCGGGTCCAGCCCCTGGCGGCGGAATTCGTCGAGGATCGACAGCATGTAGCTGGGCGTCACCATGATGATGCGCGGCTTGAAATCGGTGATCAGGGTCACCTGGCGTTCGGTCATCCCGCCCGAGACGGGGACCACGGTGCAGCCCAGCCGTTCCGCCGCCGCATGCGCGCCGAGGCCGCCGGTGAAGAGGCCATAGCCGTAAGCCACGTGCACGATGTCGCCCGCACGCCCGCCCGAAGCGCGGATCGAGCGCGCGCCGCAATCGGCCCAGACGTCGAGGTCGTTTTTCGTATAGCCGACGACGGTCGGCTTGCCGGTGGTGCCCGACGAGGCATGAATCCGCAGGATCTGTTCGCGCGGCACGGCGAACATGCCGAACGGGTAGTTGTCGCGCAGGTCGGTTTTATAGGTGAAGGGAAACTTGGCCAGATCCGCCAGCGTCTTCAGGTCGTCAGGATGGACGCCGTGGTCGTCGAAGCGTTTGCGATAGAAGGCCGAGTTTTCATAGGCGTGTTTCAGCGACCACTTCATGCGGGTCAGCTGCAGTGCCGCGATCTCGTCGCGCGAGGCGGTTTCGATCGGGTCCAGATCGCCGGGGCGGGGGGACAGGTCTTCCATGAATTACTCCGAAACTTCGGGCAGATGCGTGCCCTTGACGGTGCGGGAATGGCCGCGGAACTCGGCGATCTTGTCGCCGTTCTGATTGGTGACGTGGACGTCGTAGATGCCGCCGCGGCCTTGCCGCCAGGTCTCGCTGGCGCGGGCGGTCAGCACGTCGCCCTCAAACGCCGGGGCAAGGAAACTGACCTGCGCGATCTGGGCGACGACGCGCTGGTTGTAGGTGTTGCAGGCAAAGGCGAAGGCGCTGTCCGAGAGGGTGAAGATATAGCCGCCGTGGCAGATCTTGTGGCCGTTGGTCATCTCGGGGCGGACGGTCATCGTCATCGTCGCCTTGCCGGCGCTGACATCGGACAGCCGCATGCCCAGATGCTGCGTTGCCTGGTCGTCGGCCCACATCGCCTCGGCACAGGCGCGGGCAAGCTCGTCAGGGGTCATCGGCCTTTGAACTCCGGTTGGCGTTTGTCGAGGAAGGCGGCGACGCCTTCGGCGTAATCGGCGCTCTCGCCGCAGGCTTTCATCAGCTGCTCTTCCAGGTCGAGATGCGCATCGAGCGGATTGGTGGCCGCGGCCTGGATCGCGCGCTTGGTCGCGGCATAGCCGAAGGTCGGACCGGCGGCGAGGCGCGCGGCCAGGGCGCGGGTCTCGGCCATCAGCGCGTCATCGGGCAGGCACTGCCAGATCAGGCCCCAGTCGGCGGCCTGCTGCGCGGACAGCGGCATCGCCGTCAGCGCCAGCCCCTTGGCGCGCTGTTCGCCAAGTAGGCGCGGCAGGTTCCAGCTGCCACCGGTGTCGGGGATCAGCCCGACCTTGGAAAACGACTGGATGAACTTGGCGCTTTGCGCGGCAAAGGTCAGGTCGCAGGCCAGCGCCACGGACGAGCCCGCGCCCGCCGCCACCCCGTTCACCGCGCAGACCACCGGCATCGGCAGCGCCCGGATCTGGCGCACCAGCGGCGCCCAGTAATTGCGCACCGTCGCACCCAGGTCGGGCGGGCCATCCATCTTGCGCGGGTCGCGGTCGCCCAGATCCTGCCCGGCGCAGAATCCGCGCCCGGCGCCGGTCAGCAGCACGCAGCGCACCGCGTCTTCCTCGGCCGCGCGGGTCAGCGCCGCCCGCAGCGCGAGATGCATCTCGGCGTTGAACGAGTTCAGCCGGTCGGGCCGGTTCAGCGTGACTTCCAGCACGCCGTCCGCAAGGCCCACCAGCACGGTGTCCGATTCACTCATCCTGGATCCTCCCTGGCGCGGAACGGGTCCGCGCTGGTGACAGCTTACATAGACCGGCCGTTTGGTCAATGAATTTTCGATGTGTGCCGCTGGTCTCGGCACGTGCGGCGTGGCATGCAGGAAGCATGATGCAGACATCGCCCGATTTTCTGATCGTTGGTGCCGGCGGCCGGGTTGGCCGGCTGTTGGTGCCGGCGCTGCGGTTGCTGGGCGCAGGCCTGGTGCTGACCCGACGCGGCGCGGGGCCCCTGATGTCGGAGATGACCGAACTGCAGTGGTCGCCGCTCGACGATCCGGAGGCGTTGCCGGGGTTGCTGGGTGCTGTGCGGCCGGCGGCGATGCTGGTGCTGGCAGGCACGACACCCTCGACCGGGCAGGACATGGGGTTGAACGTCACCCTGGGGCAGGCCTGCCTGCATGCCGCGCGGACGGCGGGGATCGGGCGGGTGCTGCTGGCGTCGTCCTCGGCGGTCTATGGGGTGGGGCGCGAGGCCCCGTGGCATGAGGATGACGCCGTCGACCCGCCCTCGGCCTATGGCCGTGCCAAGCTGGAGATGGAGCGCACCTGCGCCGGGTCCGATGTCTGCGCACTGAGGATCGGCAATGTGGCCGGGGCGGATGCGCTGCTGACCAACCCGGCGCGGCCGCTGCTGCTGGACCGATTTCCTGACGGCGGCACACCCGAGCGCAGCTATATCGGCCCGCAATCGCTGGCGCGGGTGCTGCGGGTGTTGGCCCGGTCCCCGGCCCTGCCGCCGGTTCTGAACATTGGTGCGCCCCGTCCGGTGACAATGGGCGCGCTGGCCCGTGCCGCCGATCTGCCGGTGACCCTGCGCGAGGCTCCGCCGACGGCGACGGCCCGGCTGGTTCTGGATTGCGCGCGGCTTGAAACCCTCGTGCCTTTCGCCCAGAACGAGAGCACCGCCCCCGAGATGATCGCCCAGTGGCGCGCCTGCAAGGAAGACCGATGAACCCCGCCAAACGCGCCTTTGACATCTGGACCGCGGCGATGATCACCCCCTTTGTGGTGCCGATGGTGATCGTGATTTCGCTGGTCATCCTGATCAAGGATGGCCGCCCGATCTTTTACGGCGGCGAGCGGATGACGACCCCGACCAAAGGCTTCCGGCTGTGGAAATTCCGCACGATGCGGGTCGATTCCGCGGATTGGGGCGTCTCGGGCGGGGACAAGGCGGACCGCATCACCCCGGTCGGGCGCTGGCTGCGCCGCCGCCGGCTGGATGAGCTGCCGCAGCTGTGGAACCTGTGGGTGGGTGATATCTCGGTTGTCGGGCCGCGCCCGCCCCTGCGCGAATACGTCGAACGCTTTCCCGAGGTTTACGGCAAAGTCCTGCAAAGCCGGCCTGGCCTGACCGGGCTTGCCTCGATCTATTTCTCAAAGCACGAGATCTGGCTGCTGTCGCGTTCGACCTCGCCCGAGGAAACCGACGCGATCTATTGCCGCGACTGCATCCCGCGCAAGGCCCGGATCGACCTGATGTATCAGGACAACTGGACGTTCTGCTTCGACCTGAACGTGGTCCGCAAGACGCTGTTTCCCAGCGCCCGCTGAGCGCGGCGTCATGCTTTGCGCGTGACGGCGCGCGCCCGGCGTGCTAGCGCCAAGGCATGACCCGTCTGCCCTCGAAAACCGAACTCGCCCAGTGGCTGTCCGAACAGGACGGCACGCCGACCATGCGCGATATCGGGCGCGCCTTTGGCATCAAGGGCGGGGCGGCCAAGATCGACCTCAAACGCCTGCTGTCCGAGCTGGAATCCGACGGGCTCTATGAGCGGCGCAAACGCCGCGGCAGCGAGGGGGGCATTCCTCCGGTCGGCATCGTCAAGGTGACAGGCCCCGATGCGATGGGCGACCTGCTGGCGGTTCCGGCCGATTGGCAGGGCGAGGGCGACCCGCCGCGCATCCAGATGATCGAGCGTGCCGGCCAACCGGCGATGGGCAAGGGCGACCGGGTTCTGGCCAAGCTGTTGCCGGTCGAAGACGGCTATCACGCGCACCCGATCCGCAAGCTGCAAACCGGGCCGCGCACGGTGCTGGGTATCTATCGCGCGGGGTCCGAGGGCGGGCGCATTCTGCCGATCGACAAGGGCGCCGACATGGAATGGCGTGTCGCCTCGGCCGACGCCAAGGGCGCCAAGGACGGCGAACTGGTCGAGGCCGAACAGACCTCGCGGTCGCATCTGGGCCTGCCGCGCGCGCGCATCACCCAGCGGCTGGGCGACCCCGGCGCGCCGCGCGCCGTCAGCCTGATCGCGATCCACCAGCACGGCATCCCCGACCATTTCCCCGACGCCGTCCTGGCCGAGGCCGAGGCCGCCCCTGAGGCCAGCGCCGAGGGGCGCGAGGATCTGACCGGGCTGGCGCTGCTCACCATCGACCCTTCGGACGCGCGCGACCATGACGACGCGGTCTTTGCCCAGGCCGACCCTGCGAACCCGGGCGGGTTCGTCGTCTGGGTCGCCATCGCCGATGTCGCCGCCTATGTGCGCCCGGGGTCGGAACTGGACCGCGAGGCCCGCCTGCGCGGGAATTCGACCTATTTCCCCGACCGCGTGGTGCCGATGCTGCCCGACCGGCTGTCGGGCGACCTGTGCTCGCTGCACGAAGGCGTCGACCGCCCGGTGCTGGCCGTGCGCATGGAGGTCGACGCGCAGGGCGAGAAGCGCGCGCATCGTTTCGTGCGCGGCATCATGCGCTCGCGCGCCTCGTTGAGCTATGAGCAGGCACAGGCCGCCTTCGAGGGCCGCCACGACGCGCAGACCGCGCCGCTGGCCGGCGCGCTGGCCGACCTCTATGCCGTCTGGCAGGCGACGCTCAAGGCCCGCGCTGCGCGCCAGCCGCTGGATCTGGACCTGCCCGAACGCCGCATCGTTCTGGGCGAGGACGGGCAGGTGCAGTCGGTGGCCTTCAAGGACCGGCTGGACGCGCACAAGGTGATCGAGGAATTCATGGTGATGGCGAATGTCGTCGCTGCCGAGGAGCTGATCGCCCGCCGCTCGCCCCTGCTGTTCCGGGTGCACGAGGAACCGGCACAGGAAAAGCTCGACGCGCTGCGCGAGGTGGCCGAGGGTGCCGGGTTGACCCTGGCCAAGGGGCAGGTGCTGCAGACACGGCATCTGAACAAGCTGCTGGAACAGGCGCAGGGCGGTGAGTTCGACGAGCTGATCAACATGGCCACCCTGCGGTCGATGACCCAGGCCTATTACGCGCCCGAGAACTATGGCCATTTCGGTCTGGCGCTGAAGAACTACGCGCATTTCACCTCGCCGATCCGGCGCTATTCCGACCTGATCGTGCATCGCGCCCTGATCCGCGCGCATCGCTGGGGGGCCGACGGGCTGAGCGATTGGGATGTCGAGCGGCTGGCGGAAACCGCGACGCAGATCTCCGAGACCGAGCGCCGCTCGATGGCGGCCGAACGCGACACCACCGACCGCTATCTGGCCGCCTTCATGGCCGACCGGATCGGCGCGACCTTTGCCGGACGTATCGCCGGGGTGGCGCGGTTCGGGTTGTTCGTGAAGCTCGACGAAACCGGCGCCGACGGGCTGGTGCCGATCCGCTCGCTGGGTAACGAATACTTCCACCACGACGCCGACAGCCAGACCCTGCGTGGCGAGAAGACCGGCACGGTGTTGGGGCTGGGCCAACGGGTGACCGTCAAGCTGGCCGAGGCCGAGGCGATGACCGGCGGGCTGCTGCTGGAACTCCTGGATGTCGAAGGCGAGGCAATGGCCCGCGCCAAGGGCAGCAAGCGCGGCCGCGGTGCGCCGCGCAAGGGGGCGGCGGCGAAGGCCGGGCGGATCAAGGCGCGCAAGAAACGCGAGCGGGTGCGCGGACGGTAAGGGCGGGCTCCCGCCAGTCGCCGTCGGGATCTGCGATCCCTCGTCTCCTGTTGGGCCGTGCTCGCTTCGCGAGCCTGAAGAAAGGGGGGCTTTGCCCCCCTCGGCCTGCGGCCTCACCCCCCAGGATATTTCAGACGCAAAGATGGGGCGAGAGGGCGCCACTCAAGGGATGGCGGTCAGCCGGGCGCGCGCAAGAGGGTGATCCAGGTCTCGCCATAGCGGCGCTGATCGAGGAGGTCGAAGCCCTCGGGGCCGGGCTGGGGGGCGTTTTCCTCCCAGACGAGGGTCGCGGCGGGGGCCAGCCAGCCGCCGGCAATGGCCGAGGCGAGCGCGCGTTCGCCCAGCCCCTTGCCATAGGGTGGGTCCATGAACACGAGGCCGAAGCCCGGGCCGCGGTTCTCGCCCAGGTCGGTGGCGTCGCGGCGATAGAGGCGGGTTGCGCCCATCGCGCGCATCTTCTCGATATTGGCGCGCATCAGGGCGCGCGCGGGGGCGCCGTCATCGACCAGCGTCACCTGCACCGCGCCGCGCGACAGGGATTCGAGCCCCAGCGCCCCGGTGCCGGCGAAGAGATCGAGCACCCGTTGCCCGCGCACCAGATCGCCCCAGCGGCCCTGGGTCAGCATGTTGAAGAGCGCCTCGCGCACGCGGTCCGAGGTGGGGCGCAGATGCGCCGCCGGGTCGCCCGCGCCGACCTCGGCCAGCTGCAGGCCGCGGTGCGTGCCGCCGACGATGCGCATTACTTCAAGAGTGCCTTGAGGTCGGTCGCGGGATCGGCCAGGGCCTCGGGCGTGGGTTGCTTGCCGGTTTCCAGCATCCGTTTGCCGACCATATAGCCGCGCGGATCGTTCATCGCATCGACGGCGATGAAACGACCGGCGGCGAAATACCAGTGGCTGCGCGCCTCGCCCGAGTCGCGCACGACGACCTGGTCATAGCCGGTGTTGAGGCCGGCGATCTGCAGCTTGACGTCATACTGGTCGGACCAGAACCACGGCATCGGCACATAGGGTTTCTGTGCGCCCAGCATGTTTTCGGCAACGTTCTCGGCCTGGTCGATGGCGTTTTGCACGCTCTCCAGACGGATCCGGTTGCCCTGATAGACGAACGAGGCGCAATCACCCGCCGCCCAGATCGCCGGGTCCGAGGTGCGGCCGAACGCGTCGACACGGATGCCGTTCTCCAGCGTGACGCCCGCCCCTTCGGCCAGCGCCGAGGCGGGCGCGATGCCGATGCCGACGATGGCGAAATCGACGGCCAGCGTGCTGCCGTCGGCCAGTTCCGCCCCGGTGACATGGCCCTCGCCGATCAGGCGCTTGAGGCCTACGCCCTCGCGGATGGTGACACCGTGGCGGGTATGCAGGGCGCGCATGTAATCGGCGGTCTCGGGGGCTGCGACACGGCCGAGGATGCGCGGCGCGGCCTCGATCAGCGTGACCTTCATCCCCTTGAGCGCCGCCACCGCTGCGGCCTCGAGCCCGATATAGCCGCCGCCGATGATCAGCACATGTTTGCCCGGCGCGAATTCATGCGCCATCGTGTCGATGTCCGAGAGCCGGCGCACGCCGTAGACCCCGCCCAGCGTGCCGCCAATCGCTGCCGGCAGCATTCGTGGATCCGAGCCGGTGGTCAGCGCCAGCTGGTCATAGGCAATGACCTCATCGCCCAGGTGCACCGTCCTGGCCGCGGCGTCGATGCCGGTGACCGGGGTGCCCAGGCGCAGGGTAATGTTCTTCTCGGCATAAAAGCTCTCGGCGCGCAGGAACAGGCGCTCCAGCTCCATCTCGCCCAGCAGGTATTTTTTGGACAGGGGCGGGCGCTGATAGGGCGGCACCGGTTCGTCACCGATCAGCGTGAGCGCGCCGTCATAGCCCAGCGCCCTGAGTTTCGCCACCAGCGATGCGCCGGCCTGACCTGCGCCGATCACCACGATTCCCGCCATTGAACCCCTCCATCTGCTCGGCCCCCTGTCAGAGCCCATTGCGTGCTCTATATCCCACGCTATCGTTCAAACCCAGACCCCTTGGCGCTGTAGAGGAGACCTGTGCCCATGACCATTTCCGTCGGTGACCGCCTGCCCGATGCAACCCTGTGCCGCCTCGGCCGCGACGGCCCCGAGGCCGTGACCGTGCGCGACCTGACAGCCGGGCGCAAGGTGGTGATCTTTGCGGTGCCGGGGGCCTATACGCCCACCTGTCATTCGGCGCATGTGCCTGGCTTCATCGCCGCGCGCGAGGCGCTGCTGGCCAAGGGGATTGACGAGATCATCTGCCTGTCCGTGAATGATGCGCATGTGATGCGCCACTGGGGCGAGGCGACCGGCGCGACCGCAGCGGGGATTTCCATGCTGTCGGACGGGACGGGCGAATTTACCCGCGCGATGGGGATGGAATTCGATGCGCCGGTGGTTGGCATGATGGGCCGCTCGAAACGTTATGCGCTGATGGCCGAGGACGGCGTGGTCAAGGTCTGGCATCCCGAAACCGGTCGGGGCTGCGAAGTGTCGGGCGGGCCGGCGATGCTGGCGGCGGTCTGATCGGCGGCCACGGGGTGGGCGGATCGCCCACCCTACCGGGCGCCCAGTAGGGTGGGCGATCCGCCCACCTTTACCCGGCCAGCCGGTCCATCGCCTGTGCCAGATCCAGATCCAGCACCGTCAACCCCTTGACGTCATGGGTGGTCAGCACGACCTCGACCCGGTTCCAGACGTTCCGCCATTCCGGGTGGTGATCCAACTTTTCCGCCAGCAGCGCGACCCGCGTCATCCAGCCGAAGGCCGCGTTGAAGTCGGCAAAGCGAAAGGTCTTGGCCACGGCATCGCGCGCCGGATCATGCGCCCAGCCCGCGGCGGTGAGGGTGCCGAGGGCGCTCTGCCTTTCGCTGCCGGTCAGCAGGGTCGGCCTCATGCTGCGGCTTCGGCGTCGAGGGCTGCGGCGCGCAGACGAGCGGGCCGGTCCTGGATCCGGTTCCAATAGGCGGCAAAGGTGGAGCGAGACGGGATCGTGCCGAACTGCAGGCCCCAGCCGATCTGGCTGCCGGTATAGACATCGGCGGCGGTGAAGCGATCGCCGGCCAGGAACGGGTGCTCGGACAGGCGGTGCTCCAGCGTGTCGAGCACATCCCCGAGGCAGCCGAACCCGACCATTCCCTTGCGGTCTTCGGGGATCTCGAAGCCCAGCGCCACGGTGGTGACTGCCTGTTCCAGCGGCCCCGCGCCAAAGAACAGCCAGCGGTAATACTGGTCGCGTTGACCGGTCTGCGGGGCGAGGTCCGCCTCGGGGAACACGTCGGCCAGATAGGCACAGATCGCGGCGGCTTCGGTTACCGTGCGGCCGTCGTGAACGATCGCCGGCACCTTGCCCATCGGGTTGATCGCCCGATAGGCCGCGGACTTCATCGCGGCGCCATAGTCCAGCAGATGCGTCCGGTAGGGCGCGCCGGTTTCCTCGAGCATCCAGCGCACGATGGCGCCACGCGACCGCGGGTTGGTGTAGAAGTCGATCATTCCGCCTCCTCGGAGGGTGGCCCGCGCCGGAATGGACCACAGGCCGTCATAATTTCCATGTCCTCGTCGACGGCGCGGCCCTCGGCCTGCAGATACGCGTCGACGGCGTTCTGAAACCGGGCGTCGGAAAACCAGTGCAGCGAATGGACCTGTGCCGGCAGATAGCCGCGCGCCAGCTTGTGTTCGCCCTGTGCCCCGGCTTCGACCCGGGTCAGCCCCCGGGCCAGCGCCCAGTCGATCGCCTGATAATAGCACAATTCGAAATGCAGGCAGGGATGATCCTCGACGCAGCCCCAGTAGCGGCCAAAGAGCGTGTCCGCGCCGATGAAATTCAGCGCACCGGCCACCGGGCGGCCCTGCCGGAGCGCCAGCATCAGCACGATGTCATCGGCCATCGTGCGGTGGATTTCGTCAAAGAACGCCCGCGTCAGATAGGGTCGGCCCCATTTGCGGCTGCCGGTGTCCTGGTAGAAGCTCCAGAAGGCCGCCCAATGTTCGGGCTGCAGCGCCGCACCGGTCAGCGCCACGATCTCGCCGCCGAACGCCTGTGCGACGCGGCGTTCGTGGCGGATCGTCTTGCGTTTGCGTGAACTCAGTGCCGCCAGGAACCCGTCGAAATCGCCATAGCCCGCGTCCTCCCAGTGAAACTGCTGGGTCACGCGATGCAGGAACCCTTCCTCAGCGCCCAGCGCCGCCTCATCCTCGGTGCAGAAGGTCAGATGCGCCGACGACAGGCCGTTGTCTGCCGTGATCTGGCGCAGGGCGCGCAGCAGGATCGGGCGCAGCGCAGGATCGCCAAGCAGCCGCGGGCCGGTCGCCGGGGTAAACGGCACTGCCGATTGCAGTTTTGGGTAATACTGGCCGCCGGACCGCCGCCAGGCGTCGGCAAAGGCGTGGTCAAAGATATATTCGCCCTGGCTGTGCCCCTTTGCATAGAGCGGCATCGCCGCCAGCAGCCGCCCGTCTTGCCGGATCGTCAGGTGCTTGGCCTCCCAGCCGGTGCCCGCACCGACCGAACCCGAGCGTTCCAGCGCCGACAGGAACCGGTGGGTGGTAAACGGATCCCGTGGCCGGCCCGGCCCGGGCTGCATCAGCGCATCCCACTCCTCGGCCGCGATTTCGGCAATGGCGTCGACGACCCCGATCTGCACCCGGTTCCCCTGTCGGTTTTCTGCAAAGCTCGGCGCGCCGGGACCGTCCGTCAATCCTGCGCGGCGCGATATCCCTCGAAGGTGATGTTCTGTGCGATACGGCGGGCCGTGGCCTCTTCCTCGGGCGAGCGGATCGTCCAGCACAGCACCGCTGCCCCGGCGGCCTTCAGCTCGGCCACGCGCGGACGGTCAAGATCGCGCCAGTGATGCGAGATGAACGCAGCGCCCACCCGGTCGAAATCGGCAATCGCGGCCAGCGAGGCGCGGTGGGCGGCGTCGGTGCCCTCGGGCAGGTCCTCGGCCGGGAAGGCATAGGTCGTCAGACCGCGCGCCACGCCCGGTGCCAGATCGGCCATCGTCGCGATCATCGACGGGTTGAACGACATCACCGCCACTGGCCCGCCATAACCCTCCAGTGCCGCGGCCGTCGCGCGTTCCAGCTGGCCGTCGCTGTCGCCCATGCGCTGCGACTGGTCCTTGAGCTCGATCAGCAGCGGCACGCGGCCGTCGACCTCGGCGAGCACCTGCCGCAGCGTCGGGATCGGCTCGGGGCATTCGCGGACGCGGATGCGCTGCAATTCCGCGGTCGAGCGTGCGCGCAGCGGTCCGGTCTCATAGGTCAGCCGGTCCAGCGTGTCGTCATGGAACACCATCGCCACGCCATCGGCGCTGGGCTGCAGGTCGATCTCAATCCCATACCCGGCGGCGACAGCGGCGCGCACCGCGGGCAGGCTGTTTTCGGGGGCCCGCGCCGAGAGGTCGTGCAGCGCCCGGTGGGCGATCGGCCGGCGCAGGAAGTCGGGGTGCAGCGCGGGACGCATCGACAGACCCTCAGTTGATCTCAAAGATTGCCTCGATCTCGACCGCGACGCCCAGCGGCAGCGATGGCGCCCCGACCGCCGAGCGCGCGTGGCGCCCGGCCTCGCCCAGCACCGCGACCAGCAGATCCGAGGCGCCGTTGATGACCTTGGGCTGGTCGGTGAAATCGGCGGTGCAGTTGACAAAGCCGACCAGCTTGACCACCCGCTTGAGCCGGCCGAAATCGCCGTCGACGGCGGCGCGCAGCTGGGCCAGCAGGCTCAATGCGCAGGCCCGCGCAGCCTCGGCCCCCTGTTCGGTCGACAGATCGGCGCCCAGCTTGCCGCGAATCAGCCCGCCCGCGGTCATGCTGACCTGGCCCGAGACAAAGACCTGGTTGCCGGTGATCACCCAGGGCACATAATTGGCGGCCGGGGCAGGGGCGTCCGGCAGCGTCAGACCCAGTTCGGCAAGGCGGGTTTCGATGGCATGCGGCATGGGCAACCTCCTGTTTCAGCGGGGGCAGAAAAGCACGTTTGCCCTATCACGAAAAGCCCCGATGCGACGGGCGGTCCGGGCCAAGGGCCGCGCGGGCGGCGGTGAGCGGTCTGCACGGCGACGGTCAGGGCTCGCGCAAGGCGCGCTGCATCGCCTCGGTCACCGGTGCCAGCAAATAGCCCAGCGGCGTGCGCGGCCCGGTGGCGATGAACCCCTGCACGCTCATCCCCGGCAGCAGCGCGCGCCCCCGCAGCGCCGCCTGCCCCCCGGGCGTCAGCGCCAGCCGCACCCGGACCTGGCGCGCGCCGCTGTGCGGATCGGTCAGCGCGGCGGCGGCGATATCGGTGACCTCGGCCGCCAGATCGGGCACCCCCGCCGCGGCAAAGGCCGGGATCCGCAGCGTGGCGGGCTGGCCGGGATAGACCCGGTCGACATCGTCGGCGCGCAGGTTCAGCGTCACGGTGGGGCCGGTATCCCGGGGGATGATCGTCGCCACCGTGTCGCCGGCGGCCACCATCGGCCCCGGCCCGGTGACCGTCAACCCCAGCACCCGCCCGGCGATTGGCGCGCGCAACTCCAGCCGTGCGCGCCGGTCGGCCAGCAGGGCGCGCCGGACGGCCAGCTCGGGCAACAGGGCGGCGATCTCGGCCAGCTGCGTTTCGGCCTCCTCGCGGCGGGTGGCGAGCAGTGTCTCGGCCTGCAGCGCGAGGTCGGCGTCCTGGCCGCGCAATTCGGCGCTGCGGGTTTCGAGCATGGCGCGGGCGCCCTGCATCCGTGCGGTTTCGCGCGCCAGTTCGGTGGCGCGCGCGCCGGTGGTGAGGCCCTGATCGCGCAGCGCCTCATGCCGGGCCCGGTCGGTGGCAATGAGGGCGGATTCGGCCTCGATCGCGCGGGTCTGCGCCTCCAGCCCGGCGAGTTCGGCGGCGATCTGCAGGCGGCGTTGCGCCAGTTGCGCCTGCTGGCGGCGCAGGGTCAGGGCGCGCGCCTCGAACAGCCGCCGCTGCGCCAGCACCGCAGCCTGCATGCCCGGTTCGGCGGAGGGGGCGGGCGGTGGAAACCCCGTGCCGTCACGCTCGACCCGCAATCGCTGTTGCCGTGCCAGGGCCTCGACCCACTGCGCGGTGACCAGATCCCATTCATGCTGCAGGGTCGAATCATCGAGCCGGATCACCAGATCGCCGGCCTCCAGCCGCTGCCCTTCGACCACCGCGACCACGGCGACGATCCCGGTCTCGGGTGGTTGCACGGGGCGTCCCAGGGCGGTGGTGTCGACCTCGCCCGGGGCAAAGACGGCGCCGGCCAGGGGCACCTGCGCCGCCCAGACGCCGACCCCGGCCAGCAGCAGCAGCGCCGCGACAAGGCCCAGCGTCAGCGGTCCGCGCGCATCGAGGGCCCGCTTCATGCCGGCCCCCGGGCCGCGGGCGGGCCGACGATGGCGGTGTGGTTGCGCACGAGATCGCGCAAGACCTGATCGCGCGGGCCGAACGACACCTGCGCGCCGGCATCGAGGACCAGCAGGTCATCGCATTCCGAGATCGCAGCGGGGCGATGGGCCAGCACCAGAACCACGGCGCCGCGGGCTTTGGCGGCGCGAATCGCGGCATTCAGCGCGGCCGCCCCCTCGGAATCGAGTTGGGCGTTGGGTTCGTCGAGGATCAGCAGCGAGGGCGCGCCAAAGAGCGCGCGCGCCAGGGCTACCCGCTGCATCTGCCCGCCCGAGAGCCGCCCGCCGCCGGCATCCAGCACCGTGTCATAGCCCAGCGGCAGCGCGGTGATCTCGGCGTGGATCCCGGCGAGGCGCGCCGCCTCGGCAACGCGGCCAAGGTCGGCGGCCGGATCGAACCGGGCGATATTCTGCCCGATGGTGCCGGGAAACAGGCGCGCGTTCTGCGGCAGATAGCCGATCTGCGCCGCGCCGGGGGGCAGCGGCAACACGGACTCGCCCAGGCGCAGGGTTCCGGTCAGCACCGGGACCAGCCCCAGCAGCGCACCGGCCAGCGTCGTTTTCCCCGATCCGCTGGGGCCGATGACCCCGACTGCGATGCCGGGGGCGGCGGTGAACCCGCTCAGTCGCAGGCGCGGGGCCGAGGTGCCCGGTGTTGCCGCCACCAGCCCCTCGATCCGCAGCGCGCCACCGGACTGGGTTGGCCGTGGACGTTCGGCCGGGGCCGCGTCGAGGAACCCGCGCAGCCGGTGCCAGCCCGCCCGGGCGTGCAGCAGCGAGGGCCAGTGCACCGCCAGCTGTTCGACCGGCGCCAGCGCGCGACCCATCAGGATCGAGGCGGCCATGATCAGCCCGGGCGAAAGGTGCCCCTGCAGCACCAGCCACGCGCCCAGTGCCAGCATGGCCGATTGCATGAACAGCCGAAACGAACGGGCGGTGGCCGAATCGAAGGCCGCACGGTCGGCGGCGGCGATGTGACCGGCCAGCGCGGTCTGCCGCTGGCTCAGCCAGGCTGCGGACAGCGCCGGGGCGAGGCCCAGCGCGGCGACCGGTTGCGCGGTGTCAGTGAGGGTGCGCGCCAGCCCCTCGGCCTGGTGGCCGGCCTCGGCCATCGTCCGTCTGGGGCGTCGTTGGCGCAGTTGACCGGCCAGGGCGATCAGCGCCAGCACGCCGCCGCCGGCGACGGCCAGCGCCCCCATCGCCGGGTGCAGCAGGAACAGGAGGGCGAGAAAGGCAAAGGCCCAGGGCGTGTCGATCAGTGCCAGAAGCGCCGGCGAGGAGACCGCGCGCTGCACCGCGTCGAGATCGTCGAGCGCGCGGATCGCGCGCGGATCGGGCGGGTCGCGGGTCTGCGCACGCAGCCGGGCGGCGATCACCCGCGGTTCGAGCCCGGCGCGCAGCCGGGCACCGATGCGCAGCATCAGCCGCGCCCGTGCGGTGTCGATCAGCGCCATCATCGCGTGGAGGAACGCGACCAGCGCAAAGAGAACCCCCAGCGTCGCCGCCGATCCTGCGGCCAGAACCCGGTCATAGACCTGCAGCATGAACAGCGGTCCGGTCAGAAGCAGAGGATTCAGCAGTGCGCCGAATCCGGCCACCGCCAGCCAGAGGCCGCGGGTTGGTGCGGGGTCGTCTGCCGCTGGGGCCGGCGGGGTCATGCCAGATCTCCGTTCATGGCCGTCGGGCGGTTGCCATGACGACTCGCCCGCTGTTAAAATGACCGTAACGACTGACCCGCTATTATTCGGTAAACGGCTCTGGAGTTTCGCGTGCGGACCCGCAGGATTGGCAAGGTTTCTCTGATCGCGCTGGTGATCGTCGCTTCGGTGGCGGGCTGCGCCCGCGCGCCCGCCCCGTCCGACGCCAACGATCCCTATGAAACCGTCAACCGCGAGTGGTTCGAGACGAATCTCGCATTGTCGGGCGGGACCGAGCGCGCAACGCCCCCGCGCCCGTCGCCGGTGCGGCGGATGGTCAGCAATTTCGGCGGCAACCTGGGCCTGCCGTCGACGATCCTCAACGACCTGCTGCAGATCCGCCCGGATCGCGCGGTCGAAAACACCCTTCGATTCGTGGTTAACACAACCGTCGGCCTGGGCGGTCTGTTCGATCCGGCCGGCCGGGTCGGGCTGCACGGGCGGCGGACGGATTTTGGCGAGACCCTGCATCGCTGGGGCATGGGCGAGGGGGCCTATCTGGTGTTGCCGGTCTGGGGCCCGTCGACCGAGCGCGATGCGCTGGGGCTGGCGGTCGATATGGTCATCGACCCGCTGCGCTTTGCGCTGCCCTCGGGCGATTACGACTGGACGCTGGCCGCCCGCGGGGCGGCGCGTTTCGCCGACGCCGCGGAATATGCCGACATCATCGACGCGAATGTGATCAACACAACCGAGCCGTATCTGCAGGCAAGGCTTCTCTACCTGCAGACGCGGCGTTATCATCTCGGCATTCAAGCCGAGGACGATATCATTGACCCTTACGCCGATTTCTGACCCGACCCGCCGCCTGTTCCTGACCGGAGTCGCCGCCCTGATCGCGGCCCCGATGCTGCCGCGCGGCGCCGCTGCGATGACCCAGGCCCAGGCCCGGACATTGATCGACCAGGTGATGGGCGACGTCCACGCGATCATCAATTCGGGCCAGTCGGAAGCGCAGATGATTCGGCGCTTCGAGGGGATTTTCAACGATTACGGCGATGTGCCGATCATTGCCCGCTCGGCGCTGGGACCGCCCGCGCGCAGCGCCAGTGGCGCCCAGCTGGCGGCTTTTACCGAGGCCTTCCGCGGCTATCTGGCCCGCAAATACGGCCGCCAGTTCCGCCGTTTCATCGGGGCCAGTGCCGAGGTGCTCGACGCCCATCCGCTGCGCAGTTTCTGGGAGGTCGAGACGACGATGACCCTGCGCGGCGAGGCCCCGTTCGAGGTGCTGTGGCATGTGTCCGACCAGTCGGGGCGCAACCTGTTCTTCAACCTGATCATCGGTGGCGTGAACTTGCTGGCCGCCGAGCGGCAGGAAATCGGCAGCATGCTGGAGCGCCGGGGCGGCAATCTCGACCGGATGATCGCCGATCTGCGCGGCGCGGGGTAATGGCGATGCGCGGTCTTCTGTTCGTCTTTGGGCTGCTGGCCGCCGCGCCCGCCGTGGCGCAGGTCGAGGCGTTTCAGGGTGACTGGGCAACGGGGAACCCCGACGCCTGCGTTCTGGGCGCGGACGGCGCCAATTTCGCACTGCGCATCGCCGGGGACACGATGTTCGGCATCGAAAGCGCCTGCCGCCTGACCAATCCGGTGGCCGTGCGCGACATGGGTGCCGTCCTGTTCGACGCCGAATGCAGCGGCGAGGGCGAGACCTGGCGCGACCGCAGGCTGCTGATGATCGACGCCGACGGGGCGCTGGTCTATGTCAGGGACGGTTTTGCACAGGTGTTGCCGCGCTGCCGGTCAATGGCGGGCGCGGCGCCGGTCAAGTAACCCGCGCCGCCTCAGTTCCCGCCGAGGATCCCGTTCAGCAGATCGCGGATCGAATCCGACAAGGTGCCGCCCTCTGCCGGGGCGCCCGAGCCACGGGTTGTCGGCGGCTCCAGTGTCGGGCGCTGCGGCACGATCATCGGCAGGGGATGGTTCGGCACCCCCTCGTTGATCCGCACCATCACCTCGCGCCAGATCTCGGCCGGAAGGCCGCCGCCGGTCACCCCGGTCAGCGGGCTGTTGTCGTCGTTGCCCATCCAGACGCCGACGACGTAATCGGCGGTGAAACCGATGAACCAGGCATCGCGCGCCGAGGTGGTGGTGCCGGTCTTGCCGGCAGCTTCGCGCCCGTCCGGCAGGGCGGCACGCCGGCCGGTGCCATAGGGGGCGTCCAGCACCTGGGTCATCATCCAGATCAGCCGGTGCGCGGCGTCCTCGGCGATCACTCGTTCGCCGATCCCCGAGCCGATGCTCATCAGCGGCGCGCGGTCGCCGGCCAGGGTCAGCGAGGTAAAGCCATAGGGCTGCACCGCGCTGCCGCCGTTCAGGATCCCGGCATAGGCCGAGGTCATGTCGAGCAGCGTCGCCTCGGAGGCGCCGAGCGCCAGCGCCGGCCCCTCGGCCAGATCCGAGTGCAGGCCAAAGGCGTTCGCCGCCTGGCGCACGCGCTCGCGGCCCATCGCCTCGGAGATGCGCACGGCGGGGATGTTCTGCGACCGCGCCAGTGCCTCGGTCAGGGTCATCATCCCCAGGAAATCGTTGGTATAGTTGCGCGGCGTCCAGGGCCCCGAGCCTGGGATGTTGATCGTCAGCGGCGCGTCCTCGACCAGATCATAGGGTTCATAGCCCATGTCCATCGCCAGCGCATAGACGAAGGGCTTGAACGCCGAGCCGGTCTGGCGGACTGCCTGCGTCGCGCGGTTGAAGCCACCTGGAACATAGCGCCGCCCGCCGACCATGCCACGCACCGCGCCGTCGGCGGACATCACCAGCACGGCGGTTTCGGCCTCGGAGCCTGAGCGCACGCGCTCCTGGAACACCAGTGACACGGCGTCCTCGGCGGCTTGCTGGATATGCGGGTCCAGCGTTGTCTGGATCACCACGTCCTCGGTCGTGTCGCGGGTCAGCCAGGCGGGGCCGGTCTGCATCACCCAGTCGGCAAAGAACCCACCGGTCGGGCTTTCGGCGGCGTCGTGCAGGGTGGCGGGGTGGGTCCGGGCGTCCTCATACTGGGCGTCGGTCAGATAGCCCTGCTCGTGCATCAGGCCCAGCACCACCGCGCCACGTTCCTGCGCGCGCGCCAGGTTACGGGTCGGGGCGTAATAGCTGGGCGCGACCAGAAGGCCGGCCAGCATGGCGGCCTCGGCCGGCGAGACCTCGGAGGCGGAATGCCCGAAATAGCGTTCGGCGGCGGCTTCGAACCCGCGCGACCCGGCGCCCAGAAAGGCCCGGTTGATATAGATCGTCAGGATCTCGTCCTTGGTGAACCGCAGTTCCAGCGCAAAGGCATAGGGCAGTTCCTGGATCTTGCGCCAGAGCGTGCCTTCGCGGCAGTCGGCCTCGTAATCGGCTTCGCTGTCCCAGGTGTCGGGGTCGAATTCGCGCCCCAGGCACAGCAGTTTCGCCACCTGTTGCGTGATCGTCGACCCGCCCGCGCCGCTGAACGGGCCGCGCCCGGCGGCCAGGTTGCCGCGGATCGCGCCGGCGATCCCGCGCGGGCTGACGCCCATGTGCCAGTAAAACCGCCGGTCCTCGGTAGCGACGATCGCATGGCGCAGAAACGGCGAGACCTGATCCGCGGTGGTGAAGCCGCCAAAGGATTCGCCGCGCCAGGCAAAGACCTCGCCGTCGGCATCGAGCATCGTCACCGAGCCGCGCGCGCGCCCGTCCAGCAGGTCGGTCACGTCCTGGGGCAGGATGGTGTAGAAATAGAACGTGGCGGCCGCCATCACCAAGGTGACGACTGCTGTCACCCGCCAGAACACGCCCCAGACGATGCGCCAGATCCAGCGCAGCAATCCGCCAATGGCCCGGGTCACGAAATTCCCCTTGCGCTGTGGGCTGCGTTGCCTTTGCGGAGGGCGCCGCCCACCCGATCCGCCACCACCCGATCCGCCACCATTCGCACCGCCACCCGAAGGCGCGCGCCCACGCGACTGCGCAGGGCGCCGATCCGCCACGAGAGGCGGTCGCCGATTGCCGTTGGATGCCATGCCCGAACTCGCCCGATACCCGTTTTCTTCTGTCTTGTCCGAACAGCATACAAAGCAACCGCTGCTTTGTGGAGAGTCCCCGCCAACACGATTCGGCTTCGTGATCTGATTAATTTGTGAGCACCACTGTGCATTTGTGCAAAAAATAAGCAGCAATCCCGGATTCACCCCCCTCGGTGGTGCTGCCTTTCGTTGCTCTTTGCCCGCCGCACACGCGCTATGAGGCCAGGACGCGCCCACCACCCGGGCGGCCCTGGAACCGCAAGAAGGGGGCACACGTGAAATACATCATCGCAGCAATCAAGCCGTTCAAGCTGGAGGAGGTGCGCGAGGCGCTCACCGCCATCGGCGTGCGCGGCCTGATGGTGACCGAGATCAAAGGCTTCGGCGCTCAGTCCGGCCACACCGAAATTTATCGCGGCGCCGAGTATGCCGTGAACTTTGTTCCAAAGCTGAAACTGGAAATCGCGGTGCCGGATTCGATGGCTGACCAGGTCGTCGAGACCCTCGCTGCCTCGGCCCGGACCGGCAAGATCGGCGACGGCAAGATTTTCGTACTCGACCTCGAACAGGCCTCGCGCGTGCGCACGGGCGAAACCGGCGACGACGCACTCTGAGCGGCACGCAAGAAAGGGACACACAGAAATGCAACTGAAGAAACTCCTTCCGCTCAGCGCCGCAGCCACGCTGCTGCCGCTCGCGGCCTTCGCGCAGGAAGCCGCGGAAGAGGTCGTCGAGATCATGGACAAGGGCGACGTCGCCTGGATGATGACCGCGACGGTGCTCGTCCTCTTCATGATCATCCCGGGTCTGGCCCTGTTCTACGGTGGTCTGGTCCGCACCAAGAACATGCTCAGCGTGCTGATGCAGTGCACCACCATCGGCGCGATGGTGATGGTGATCTGGGTCGTCTGGGGCTATTCCTTTGCCTTTGGCGGCGGCACTTCGCCGTTCTGGGGCGGTCTGGGCAAGCTGTTCCTGGGCGGCGTCACGGCGGATTCGATGGCTGCGACCTTCACGGACGGCGTGGTGATCCCGGAATTCGTGTTCATCGCCTTCCAGATGACCTTTGCCGCCATCACCCCGGCGCTGATCGTCGGCGCCTTTGCCGAACGGGTCAAGTTCGGCTCGATGCTGCTGTTCATGGCGCTGTGGGTCACCTTCGTCTATTTCCCGATCGCGCACATGGTGTGGGACGGCTCGGGCCTGATCTTTAACTGGGGCGCCATCGACTTTGCCGGCGGCACCGTGGTTCACATCAACGCCGGTATCGCGGCCCTGGTCGGTGCGATCGTCATCGGCCCGCGCATCGGCTACAAGAAAGAGAACATGGCCCCGCACTCGATGACCCTGACGCTGGTCGGTGCGGCGATCCTGTGGGTGGGTTGGTTCGGCTTCAACGCCGGTTCGAACCTCGAAGCCAACGGCGGTGCTGGCCTGGCGATGATCAATACCTTCGTTGCGACGGCGGGTGCGATCCTGGCCTGGAACATCATCGAAAAGATCACCCGCAAGCATTCGTCGATGCTGGGTGCGGCCTCGGGCATGATTGCCGGTCTGGTGGCGATCACCCCGGCCTGTGGCACGGTTGGCCCGGTGGGCGCGATCATCCTCGGCGCTGTTGCCTCGGCGGTCTGCTACTTCTTCGTGGCGGTGATCAAGAACAAGGCTGGCTATGATGACAGCCTCGACGTGTTCGGCGTCCACGGCATCGGCGGGATCGTCGGCGCGATCGGCACCGGCCTGCTGTCGGGCCCGGCGATGGGCGGCGTGATGGGTGATGACTATGTCACGATGGCGCAGACCTGGATCCAGATCAAAGCGGTCCTGCTGACCATCGTCTGGAGCGGCGTTGCCTCGTTCATCCTCTACAAGCTGGTCGACATGACGATGGGTCTGCGCGTCGCCGCCGACTCCGAGCGCCAGGGTCTGGACCAGACGAGCCACGGCGAATCGGCCTACAACTACTGATCCCGCTTCTCCCTCAGGGATCCCTCGGCCCGGGCGTTCGCGCCCGGGCTTTTCCGTTTTGAGCGGACAGAAAAACCCCCGAAGCGGCGGCTTCGGGGGCGGGGTCGTTTCCGGGCGTGTCAGGCCTTGCGGATCGTATCGCCGGTTTCCAGCCGCGGCGTCAGCTCGACCCGGTGACCGCCGATGACGCCGCTGGTGTCCTTGCCGGCGATGATGTTCGCGGCCATTTCACCGATCTCGCGGCGGCAGGCGTCGATGGTCGCCAGCCGCATCGGCAGCCCGTCGAGGAACTCGACGCCGTTGAACCCGGCCATGCCCAGCTTGCCGGGGATGTCATAGCCTTTCTCCAGGCAATACAGCAGCCCGCCCGCGCCGATCATGTCGTTCGAGTAATAGAGGAAGTCGATGTTCGGGCTGCGCGCCAGCATTGCCTCGGTCATCTCGCGGCCCTTCTTCAGCGCCGACCCGCCCGAGTAAAGTTCGGTGTCGACCACTTCCAGACCGTGTTCGGCCAGCCCTTCGGTCAGGCCCTGCAGGCGTTTCTTGGCGCGGTGGTCGTCGGCCATCTTGGTGCCCAGAAAGCCGATCCGCTTGTAACCCGCGGCGGCGATGGCCTCGGCCATCTGCCGGCCTGCGGCCCGGTGCGAGATGCCGACCACGGAATCGATCGGCTCGCCGTCGGAATCCATGATCTCGACGATCGGAATGCCGGCGTTTTCCAGCATGGCGCGCGCCGCGTCGGTGTGTTCGAGCCCGGCAATGATCGCCCCGGAGGGCCGCCACGACAGCATTTCGTAGAGGACGTTTTCCTCTTTCTCGGCGGAATAGTTGGTGACACCGAACACCGGCTGCAGCCCGGTGTCCTCAAGCGCCGCGGAAATCCCGGCGAGAACCTCGGGGAAGACCATGTTCGACAGCGACGGCACGATCACGGCGACCAGGTTGACCCGCTGCGAGGCCAACCCGCCGGCGATCTTGTTGGGCACATAGCCAAGCGTGCGGGCGGCGGCGAGAACCTTTTCGCGGGTCGCCGGCGAGACGTCCTCGCGGTTGCGCAGCACCCGGCTGACCGTCATCTCGCTGACGCCGCAGGCTTCGGACACGTCCCGCAGGGTCAGCGGTCGGCGGGGTTCGGGCTGGCGCGGCTGCGTCATGGGGTGGGGCTCCGGTCAGGGGGGCGCGCCGCAACCGGCGCCGCGCCGGTGTCGGCGGTCTGCATTCCCTTTATCTAAAACGCCCGGTTGTGCGGTGTCAAAGCTTCCGGCGTGCGATGCCGGGGGTTGCCATGTCATGCGGTTGCGGCCAATACAGGGGGCGCGGCGGCCCCGTGGCTCAACTGGATAGAGCAGCCCCCTCCTAAGGGGCAGGTTACAGGTTCGAATCCTGTCGGGGTCACCATATTTTCAAACACTTGCGCCAGGTCTTGCAGGGCGCCCGCTGAGGTGCCGGGCCGGCGACCGACCGCGGTGGGCGGCGTGGTCGAGGCGTAGGGTGGGCGGCGCCGCGGGAACCGCGCGGGGTTCGGGCCGGCGACCGGCGGTGGCAGAGGTTACTGGTCGAGGGTGTCGTGGAAATGCGGCTGCAGGGAAACGCTGTCCGGATCGACCTCGGTCACACCGGGCAGGAAGGCGACCGGGGCGCCGTCGATCTGCACCACCACTCCGCCGAGATTGACGTCATAACCAGTGGTGACAACGGGTTCGGGGCCCGCCCCGTCATAGGAGATCGTCAGGCTGTCACCCTCGCCGAAATCGGTAATCGTGGCCGTGTCGTCGCCGGCGATCCAGGTGCCGAGGACAAAGACATCGCCCCCCTCTCCGCCGGTGGCGATATCGCCCGAGCCGAGGATGAACGTATCGTCGCCGCGGCCACCGTTGAGGAAATCGCCCCCATCCTGCTCCATCCCCTCGGCGCGCGGCACATAGCCGACCAGTGTGTCGTTGCCGTCGCCGCCGTTCAACAGGTCATGCCCCTCGCCGCCGACCAGCACATCGTCGCCGTATCCGCCGACCAGCGTGTCATCGCCGCTGCCGCCGGACAGGGTGTCGTCATCCTCGCCGCCGATCAGGGTGTCATTGCCGTCGCCGCCGAACAGCAGCCCCCGGCCACTGCCCGAAACCAGGGAATCGTCGCCGTCGCCGCCGAACAGCGTGTCATCGCCGGTGCCGCCGATCAGCGTGTCGTTGCCGATCCCGCCTTCGAGCCGGTCATCGTCGCCCTCACCATCCAGCCAGTCGTCGCCTGTGCCACCGATCAGCGTGTCGTCGCCATCGCCGCTGACGATGGGCGTTCCGGCGTCGTCCGCGATGATGTAGTCATCGGTGGGGGGCGGCGGCGGGGTGTCGGTGCTGATGAATTCTTCGGGCCAGCCGGGCATCGAATCGAGGCCGGTCCCGGCATCGTCCACCAACCCGGTGTGGTCGAACCCGCCCGGTTCGGTCAGCAGGTCCGCCTGCGATTCGTCCTCCGAAGGGTCCGGTTCTTCCCCCGGATCCTCAAGATCGCTGGACGTCGCGGTCAGATCGACCATGCTCGACGCCACGACGATGCCGAGCAGTCCCAGCAGCATCCACATTGCATACCCCCTGCCGCAGCGCGCGGCACACCAAGTTCACCGTGTGTTCCAGTGAACCCCCGATCCATGAACAAACCGCTGTCATCGGCCGGGGAAAAGGGGGTTTCTGTAAAGGTGGTTAACGCGCGCCCCTGTTGCCAAATCCGCGGATTTCGCCTAAAGCCGCGCATCCCCGTCCGCAATGGCGGGGCGAATCCTCCACGGGCCTTTTCTGGACGACATCCCGGACTGCGCCTTGACCCTTTTGACACAGGAGACCCCGATGTCGATCACCGTCGAAGAAAAGCAGCGCCTGATCAAGGAATTCGCGACCAAGGAAGGCGACACCGGTTCGCCCGAAGTCCAGGTTGCGATCCTGACTTCGCGCATCAACACCCTGACCGAGCACTTCAAGACCCACAAGAAGGACAACCACAGCCGTCGTGGCCTTCTGATGCTGGTCGCCCAGCGCCGCAAGCTGCTGGACTACCTGAAGGGCAAGGAAGAGGCCCGCTATACCGCGCTCATCGGCCGTCTCGGCATCCGCCGCTGATCGGTCCGGTTTCCGGAACACGAAACGCCCGCCCGAAACGGCGGGCGTTTTGCGTTTCGGAATAACCGGATTAGACTGCTTGTCCTTTCGCAGTGCAGGAGTGCCCCGATGATCCGCCTAATCGCCGCCACCGGACTGTTTATCGCCAGCGCCGTCCCGGCCAGCGCCTTCAGCCTGTCGTTCAGCTGGGGCAATATTCCGCGCTGCACCTCGGGGAATCCCAACACGGTGCCGAACCCGCGGTTCGTGATCTCGGACCTGCCCGCCGGAACCGAGACCGTCGAGTTGCGTCTCGTCGACCTCGATGTTCCCAGCTACAACCACGGCGGCGCGACCTTGCGGATGACGCAGAGTGGCACGGTGCAGTCCGGGCTGTTTACGTATCGCAGCCCTTGCCCACCCAGCGGCGTGCACACCTATGAATGGCGTGCCACGGCACGGGCGGGCAACCGGACCCTGGGCACCGCCAGCGCGCAGCGCCGCTACCCCGAATAACCGCGCTCAGAACACGACCTTGGCCAGGGCCAGCGCGCCGCGTTTCCACGGCACCCGGTGGGTGACGCCGGCCTGCGCGGAGATCGACGCGCGGTTCGCCAGATACCAGTCGTAATTGCGGATCAGCGCGTCCTCGTTCGAGAACTGCGGCGCATAGCCCAGCCGTTCCACCGCCTTGTCGATGCCGACGAAACTGTCCTTGGCGGCGGTTTCATAGATCCACTTGTAAAGTGGCGACAGATGCACCGCCTCGAGTCCGCGCAGCGTCCAGATCGCGGGGGTTGCGGGCAGGCCAATGACCCGCTTGCCGAAACCGGCGCGGTTCAGCACCGCCTGGAAACTGTCGCGCATGGAACCGAACCGCGCCGCGCCGATGTTGAAGGTGTCGTTGGCGACGGCGGGGTCGCCGGTGGCGCACAGCTCGATCGCCTGGCACAGATCCTCGACATCGAGCAGCTGATAGCGGTTGTTGCCGGACCCCAGCACCGGGAAATTGTGCCCGGTGCTGGCGAAGTCATAGAGCAGCTCGAAGGCGCCCAGACGCTCGGGGCCGACAAAGCTTTTCGGGCGCAGCACCGGCAGGATCAGCCCGGCCTCGCGGAAGGTGGCGCAGACGCCTTCGGCTGCGACCTTGGATTCGCCATAGGGCCCGACCCCCTGCATCGCGTCGGTCTCGATCAGGGGGTGGTGGTCGGGGATGCCATAGACGGCGGTGCTGGAGATATGCACGAACCGCCCGATCCCGCGCTGGCGCGCCCCGTCAAGCATCCGCCGTGTCCCCTCGACATTGGTCGAGTGGATTTCGGCCGGGTCGGCCAGCGGCAGGGCGGCGGCGCAATGCACCACCACGTCGACCCCGGCAAAGGCGCGGTCGTGCAGTGACAGGTCGCGGATATCGCCCTGCAGGATGTCGATCTGCCCGGCCTCCGGGTAATCGAACGGGGCGAGGTCATAGCTGCGCACTGAGTGGCCCCGTGCCATCAGGTGGCGGGTCAGGTTGATGCCCAGAAACCCGGCGCCGCCGGTGACGAGGAAACGCAGTGCGGTCATGGGACTCCTTGATGCCTTGGCCGATGCCCCGGGAAGTTACGCAGTTCGTAGATCAGGCGGCATGACATGGGTCAAGCACCCCGGCGCGAACTCCTAGAGCGTCAGGGCATAGGCGTCGAGCTGGTCCGCAACGATGCCCCATCCCTCGTGAAAGCCCATCGCCTTGTGCTGCTCGCAGGTTTCGGGGCTGCGGTGGCGGGCGATGGCGGTATACTGCGTGCCGCCGCCCGGCGCGTCCGCCAGCAGCAGGATCGCCGTCATGAACGGATCGGGCGCGGGTTTCCAGTCTTTGCCATAGGCATCGGTGAACACCAGCTTTTCCAGCGGCACCACCTCGAGATAGGTGCCCGTGTTCTGCATTTCGGTGCCACCGACATCGAATGTTGTGTTGAAATGCCCGCCCACGCGCAGGTCGATCGCGCAGGCGGTCACGCGGTTCGGCCGGGGCACGAAGAACTGCGGGATATGCGCAGGCTGCGTCCAGCAGGCCCAGATCGCCGCCCGCGGCGCTTTCAGCCTGCGTTCGAGGACCAGATCGGTTTGCGGGTCGAGATTGGCAGGCAACATGAGATATCCCTTGGTCAAAAAGCCCGCCGTAAACCTAGTGGTGCGCGACCCCGGGTCAATCCTCGGCCGCGCACCTTGCGTGGCCTATTCCACCCGCCCGGCGTTGCCCGTGCCGGCGAGCCAGGCCTCGCCCTGCTGATAGAGCCGCTCGACCTCGGGGCCGGTCAGCCCGGGCATGCCCTGTTCCTTGACCTTGAACCCGGCTTGCGTCTGCAGATAGCCGAGGTGGCGATACCCCACCGGGAATTTTGCCAGCAGCGCAAGGTCCAGCGTGACGCTTGCGCCGGGTTCGACCGGGTCCATGCGGTCCTTCTCATAGATCGGCTGGCGGCGGACCATGCCCCAGCGGCCGTCCCGCTTCTCCAAGAAGTCATAGAACCGCCCGGTCGCCGTGACATCGACCACGACGCCATGCACGGGCGCGCGCTGGCTGATCGTCATCTTGGTCTGGGCGATGGCGCGGGTGCCGCGGATGGTGCTGATATGGCCGAGGTTGGCGTGGATGATCGACACGCCGTTGTCGAAGCCTTTGCGCCGTGCCGCCGCGAAATCGGCCGCCGAGGCCTGGAACCAGGTCGCGGCCATCACGCCGTCGTCGTGCCAGACCTCGTCGAACAGCGGCCACAGGCCCGAGTCGCTGGCAATGATCCACTGGTCCACGAGTTCGCGGATCGCCAGCTTGTCTGCGAGATGGTCGATATCGGTCATGGGCTCCCTCCCTGATGCTGCGCGGATGCTAGGCGGGGAAGGGCGCGATGGAAAGCCCGGCCGAATGTCAGCGCGCGATCAGGTCGATGCGCTCGCGCCGCAGGCCGAAAAGGGCGTCGACCTCGATCCAGGCGATGGCGGGCACGCCCTCGACCGGGCGCGACAGGCGATAGGGCTGGGTTGCGTCAAAGACCGGCGGCAGGGTGGCGGCGCCCTCCGGGTTGGCCAGGATCTGCACAAGGTTGTTCGCCTCGAACCCGGCATCGATCTGGTCGGCCGGCAGGTCCAGCAGCGTCGTGGCCTGATCGACCAGGGCATAGCGATGGCGCTGCCAGTCCATGAAGTCGCGGGTCAGCGCGGTCGCGCCCACCGCAAGGATCGCGCAAAGCACCAGCGCCGCGTCGCTCCAACGGGTGCTGTCGCTGGGCAGCAGGCCGATAACGCCAAGCGTGACAAGGATCGCGGGCAGCAGGGCATAGCGGTCGAACACCGCGGCATAGGCCAGCGCGTGGGGGGCATAGGTGATCGCGCCGGCGGCCAGCAGCAGGACCACCGCCGGCGACAGGCGCTTGTCCGCAAATCCCGCCCAGCCGGCCAGAAACAGCAGCGCCGCCAGTTCGGCGCCAATCAGGGTGGCGAGCAGCGCCAGAACCGGGCTTTCGGGTGCGGCGCCGCCGATCAGCCGCGGGCCGATCCCCTCGGGCGTCAGGATGTCGCCGGTGGTGCCGCCCAGCGCCATCATCCCGGTGACCACGGTCAGCGCCACCACAGCAAGCGCCCCGGCAAAGGTCAGCGCCCGCACCTGCAGTCGCACCGGGCGGCTGGCGGGCCAGAGCAGGGGCAGAAGCGGCAGGCAGAAGAGGCCGATCTGCACCACCGCCAGCGCCAGCGCACCGGCCATCGTGCGCAAGGCGTGTGGGCGCGCGCGCAGCAGGTCGCCTAACAGTGCGATGAGCGCCTCGGTCTTGGCGTGATAGGTGACGGGCAGGGTCCAGTTTCGGGCGATCAAGGCCTCAAAGGCCGGGATCGACAGTGCGGATACGATCAGCAGCGCCAGTGCCGGTCCCAGAAAGCGCCGCCGGACCTCGCGGTCCAGCGCCACGGCGGCAACGAGGGCCAGCGGCAGGGCGATGGCGGTCTGCCGCAGCGCCAGCGCCAGCAGGGTCAGGATCGTGCCCGCAGCAAAGGCACGCCAGGCCCGGCCGGCAAGCGGCGTCGACAGGGCCAGGGCAAACGCAAAGGCCGCTGCCAGCACCAGCGCGGCGCCGGGAATATCGGACATGAAGGTGACGCCGAGGCCGACGAAGACGGGCGAGGCAAACAGCGCCAGCGCCGCCACCAGTGCGACCGGCTCGGGTTGTTTCAGCACGCGGACGATGCCATAGGCCCCGACCGCCGCACCCAGCGCGAACACCATCGTCAGCGCGCGCAGTGCCCCCTGGCCAAAGCCGAACAGCGCCGACCAGCCCATCCCTGCGGCCAGTTGCGTCAGCAGCGGCATCGACTGCCAGTTGGTCAGGTGCAGCCCCACGCCTTCGCTCCACCAGCGGATCGGCGTGGAATAGCCCCAATCGTCGTTGATGGCGAAATCGCCGCGCAGGTCCACGGTGACGGCAATCGCCATCGTGACGAGCATCAGGATCAGCAGATTGCGCCGGTCGGCAGGGGTAGGCATCGGAAAACTCACGGTCGTTGACCCACGCAGGATACCGATCAATCGGCCAATTCCTTGGGCAGAATGTGACCCTCGGATGGCCGGCGCCACCGGGCCGCCGGACCGCCGCGACCCTGCGGCGCGATGCCGTCACGGTGTTCTGCCGCCCCTTCCCCCGCAGGCGTTTTTCCTGTATGGCCCCCGCATCTGAGACGTGACGCTTCGACCCCGGCGTGATGCGAAGGATAGGGGTCGGCGGCAATGGGGCCGCCATAGGAACGGGAGACCCGGAGGGCCGGGAGTGCTCCCTTGAGGAAAATGCATGTTCAACATCACCAAGAAATCGATCCAGTGGGGCAATGAGACGCTCACGCTGGAAACGGGCCGCGTTGCCCGTCAGGCCGACGGCTCGGTCATCGCCACGCTGGGCGAGACCTCGGTCATGGCCAACGTGACCTATGCCAAGGCGCCGAAGCCGGGTCAGGATTTCTTCCCGCTGACCGTCCACTATCAGGAACGCACCTATGCCGCCGGCAAGATCCCCGGCGGTTTCTTCAAGCGTGAGGGGCGTCCGTCGGAAAAAGAGACGCTGACCTCGCGTCTGATCGACCGGCCGATCCGCCCGCTGTTCGTCGAAGGCTTCAAGAACGAAGTTCTGGTCGTCTGCACCGTGCTGTCGCACGATCTGGTCAACGAGCCCGACATCGTCGCGATGATCGCCGCCTCGGCCGCGCTGACGATTTCGGGCGTGCCCTTCATGGGGCCGATCGGCGCCGCGCGCGTGGGCTTCGTGGATGGCGAATACGTCCTGAACCCCGACTGCGACGACATGGTCAAGCTGCGCGAGAACCCCGAGCAGCGCCTGGACCTGGTCGTGGCCGGCACTGCCGACGCCGTGATGATGGTGGAATCGGAAGCCTATGAGCTGTCCGAGGCCGAGATGCTGGGCGCGGTGAAATTCGCCCATGAGAGCATCCAGCCGGTGATCGGCCTGATCATCGACTTTGCCGAGGAATGCGCGAAGGAGCCGTTCGACTTTGTCGCGCCGGACTACACCGCCATCCTGGCCCGCATCAAGGATCTGGGCGAAACCCAGATGCGCGCCGCCTTCGCGATCAAGGACAAGCAGGACCGCGTCAACGCGATCTCGGAAGCCCGTGCGGCGATCAAGGCCCAGCTGTCCGAAGACGAACTGGCCGATCCGCAGCTCGACTCGGCGATGAAGAAGCTGGAAGCCTCGATCCTGCGTGGCGACGTGATCAACGGCGCCCCCCGCATCGACGGCCGCTCGACCACCGACATCCGTCCGATCGTGTCGGAAACCTCGGTGCTGCCGCGCGCCCACGGCTCGGCGCTGTTCACCCGCGGTGAAACCCAGTCGCTGTGTGTGGCGACCCTGGGCACCGGCGACGACGAGCAGTTCATCGACGCGCTGACCGGCACCTACAAGGCCAACTTCCTGCTGCACTACAACTTCCCGCCGTATTCGGTCGGTGAAGTGGGCCGCATGGGCTCGCCCGGCCGCCGCGAGATCGGCCACGGGAAACTTGCGTGGCGCGCGCTGCAGGCGGTTCTGCCGGCGGCGACCGACTTCCCCTATACGATCCGCATCGTCTCCGAGATCACGGAATCGAACGGCTCCAGCTCGATGGCCACCGTCTGCGGCGGGTCGCTGTCGATGATGGATGCGGGCGTTCCGCTGAAAGCCCCGGTCGCCGGTGTGGCGATGGGTCTGATCCTGGAAGACGACGGCCGCTTTGCGATCCTGACCGACATCCTGGGCGACGAGGATCACCTCGGCGACATGGACTTCAAGGTCGCGGGCACCGAGAACGGCATCACCTCGCTGCAGATGGACATCAAGGTCGCGGGCATCACGCCCGAGATCATGGAGAAAGCCCTGGCCCAGGCCAAGGACGGCCGGATGCACATCCTGGGCGAGATGGCGAAATCGCTGTCGGCCCCCTCGGGCTTCAGCCAGTATGCGCCGAAGATCGAGACGATGAACATCCCGACCGACAAGATCCGCGAAGTGATCGGCTCGGGCGGCAAGGTGATCCGCGAGATCGTCGAAGTATCGGGCGCCAAGGTCGACATCAACGACGACGGCACCATCAAGATCGCCTCGAACGATCAGGCGGCGATCAAGAAGGCCTATGACATGATCTATTCGATCGTGGCGGAACCCGAGGTCGGCAAGATCTATACCGGCACGGTCGTGAAGATCGTCGATTTCGGCGCCTTCGTGAACTTCTTCGGCAAGCGTGACGGCCTGGTCCACGTGTCCCAGATCGCCAACAAGCGCCTGAACCATCCCAGCGACCTGCTGAAGGAAGGCCAGGAGGTGAAGGTGAAGCTGCTCGGCTTCGACGACCGCGGCAAGGTCCGCCTGGCGATGAAGATGGTCGACCAGGAGACCGGCGAGGAGATCGTCGCCGAGAAGAAGGACGACAGCGCCGAGTGATCTCGGCTTTTCTCGGCTGAGAAATCGAAACCCCCGGCGGAAACGCCGGGGGTTTTTGGTTGCGGGGAATTTGGGAGGGGGGATGGCGGCCCAAAACGGCCCTTAGCCGACATTCGTGCCTGTCGCAACGGATGACCGGTCCCAGTCAAAGCGCAAAATCTGGCAATAATTGTGAGTGACTGCTTTGGTTGCATGCACTCAATTGCGCGCTATCAAGAGGCACGAGACGCTCGGCTGCTGGGCCGCATGACAACTTCAACTCGCGAGCTGCGCATGGCCGTCATTCCCGCCACCGCAAAAAATGGAATATCTACAAGAGAGCACTTATCCCGAGACTGAGAGGATTTCGGTTCATATTAATTCCAGCAATCTCATCCAGCATATCAATAAGCGCATCTGTCTTTTCCTTGTGTTCTAGGAACTGGCGTTGGCGAAAGGCATCGGTCATTTTCGGGGGCTTCCCAAGAAAGAACAGCTTGTCCTTGGAATATATTTGAGTGATGTCATTCACCCAATCTACCATCCAAGGCGCTACGCTCAGTGAAGCACAATTTGGGGTACTTCGCATTGACATGGGAGTGCAAAAATAGACGCACAGATGGGGGGTCAGCGGAACCAAAGTTCTGCCATTGATCCGATTGGCCCTCAAGCCGCTGGTGAGCCAGTCTAGACTTCCATCGCCGAAGATGAACTTCTTTAGCGGAGAGTGCATCAGCACAAAATATTGGTTCGATATTCGCCCCTTCTGACAGAGCTTCTTTGCGATCTGGTAATTTTGCGCCATGTTGCCCTTGCCAACTTCCTCATCCGGAGGGAGGCCAATCATCTTAGGGTATCCCTCATACCGGGAACGGTTCCCAGGACTGCGGATCAGTAAGGAATGAATAAGCAATAGCAGGTTTCGGTGAAGTTCCTCGTCCAAGTGATGGAACTTGCACATATCACGAAGTGATCTGTCCTTCTTTCCAATCATCTTAATGAGAGCGAAAAATTCTTTCGGCGTCCTGCCGAATGGCTTCATTCCCTGAATGGCGGGAATTATCTTGTGCACCTCGTTGTCAATCTCAAATTCATCTTCAAAATTGCTTTCCCAAACGGTGCCGCGAAAGATGGTGTGGCCATGTATCTTGAAGCCAATTTTTCTGTTAACGGATCGCTTCTTTTCAATCTTGCCGTCCGGCTCGATCCAAGAAACATCCCCTGCTCTATCCGCCCAATAACTTTGCAGGCCAACAGGCCACCAATGATGGTTCTTCGATTTATTGCCACTTGCCATACACTGCCCCCGTTTTCAGGGCAGCATATGGGGGAACTGTTTTTCAACTCAAGGCAAATGCGGCGAAGTCATCCCCGCCGGGATGCTGCGCGGCGGAGCTTGGCTTGGGTCGCGCCCTGCGCGTTGTGGTCGTTCATGCAATCCTCGGCGAACGACCGCTTCCCACCCACCCCAACCGTTGCTGCCGGGCACAGCGAAGACCCCCCTTACGCCCCCGGCCAGGTGTCCGACAGCCGATAGCCCCGCGGCCAGGGGTCGTGCGGGTCCAGCATCAGTTGCGATGTTCCGGTGATCCAGGCGCGGCCGCTGATTTCGGGTGTGATCACCGGCAGATCCCCCATCAGGCCGCGTTCGAGGATGGTGCCCCGGAACTCGGACCCGATCAGCGAGTGGGCGGTCAGCGTAAAGCCCGGGCCGGCCACGCCGCGTGCCGCCAGCAGGGCCAGTCGCGCCGAGACGCCGGTTCCGCAGGGCGAGCGGTCGATCTTGCCCGGGTCGATGGTGACTGCCTGCCGGCACCGATGCCCCTCGAGCAAGGGGCCGGCGAACAGGCAGAACGAGAGGTGTTTCCAGTCGGGCCGCTGCGGGTGGTGAAAGCCCAGCTGCTTGTTCGCGTTCGAGGTGATGCGCCCGCCCAGCTCTGCCAGATCGCGCGCTTCGTCGGGCGTCAGGTCGAACCCCAGCGCCTGCGCGTCCACCACGACAAAGCTGTCGCCGCCATAGGCCGTGTCCACCGTCAGTGTGCCGATGCCCGGCACTTCGAGGGGCGCATCGAGCCGTCCGGCAAAGCTGGGAACGTTCGTGACATGCACGCGCTGGACCCGGCCGTCCACGCACTCCGCCCGCACCCGGATCAGCCCGCCGGGCGCCTCCAGCACCAGGTCTGTCACCGGTTCAACCATCGGCAGGATGCCGGTTTCCAACAGAACCGTGGTCACGCAGATCGCATTCGACCCCGACATCGGCGGGGTGTGCATCGGCTCCATGATGATGAAGCCCATGTCCGCGCGCGGATCCTTGGGCGGCACCAGCAGGTTCGCATGCCGAAACACCCCGCCACGGGGTTCGTTCAGGATGAAATCGCGCAGGCCTCCGTCGGCATGGATCCAGCGCGCTTGCTCCCACAGGGTCTCGCCCGGGGGCGGGGCGACGCCGCCGGTGATGACATCGCCCACCTCGCCCTCGGCATGGCATCCGACGATCTGGATCAGGGCCCGGCTGCGCATCGGCTCAGAAGGGCAGGGGGGCGCCGTTGACGGTGACAGCACCGTCCGGGCGGATTGCGACTTCGGAGCGCAGATGGTCCTCGCCCACCGGACGGCCCAGGCCGTTCATCATCATCCGCGCAAAGAACTGCTGGTCCTGCGGGATCAGCCCGGCCGCCGACAGCCCGGTCAGCAGGGCGTCGCCGCCCAGCAGGTCAAAGGTGAAATCGCCGGTGCCATTGGGGAAATCCGCGTCGACACTGGCCAGCAGCCCGCCGATGAACACGAAGGCGCCGGTGCCGGTCAGCTGTGCCGGCCCGACCCTGAGATCCAGCTGTTCAAGCCGCAGGTTCGAGACGTCGAAGGGCGGTGCGTCGCCCGCGCCGAAATCCGGGCCGAGCTGGTCGACCAGCCGCCCGTCGGCGGCGATGTCCAGTGCCAGCGACACACCCTGTCCGGCAAAGCTCTGGGCGTTGAACAGCGCCAGCGTCTCGGTGCTGGGCACCAGGTTATTCAGCGCCATCCGGTAATAGACCGGCTGGTCCTCGGCCGTGGCGACCAGCGGAAAGCCCAGCGACAGGTCGGCCCCGTCCAGCGTCAGCGCGCCCTGCATCGGCCCCATGCCGCCCTCCATCGAGCCGGCGCCGGCATGGGTTGTTGCGGCAAAGGCGCCGTCGACGGCCTCGATTCGCAACTCCGACCCGTCCGATTGCGACCGGACCAGGATTTCCTGCGGGCCATAGGCCTGCCAGCTCTCGCCGGTGGTCGCCCCGGTGCTGAGCACCAGCCGCGCCATGAAGCCCGCGTCGAACGCCCGCGCCAGCGCGCCGGGTTCGTCGGAGAGCATGTCGAGTTCGGTCCCGGCCAGCTCCAGCCGAAGCCCCTCGATCGTCGCCTCGCCCCGCTGGCGGGTGGGGGTCAGGCCGCTCGCTTGCTCGAAGGCAAAGGTGTAACCGACCTGGTCCGCGTTCAGCGACACTTCGGCCGAGCCCTCGCGTTCGGCGTGGAATGCCCCATCGAGCGCGGTCAAGGCCAGGTTCAGCGCCTCGCCGGTGGGGACTCCACGGCGGGTCGATTGCACCAGGTCGATGGCCAGCGAGGCAAAGGCCAGGTCAAAGTCGATGACGTCCTCGGTGATCTCATAGCTGACCTCGCCATCGGGATGCAGCGCAAAGATCCGCTCGGCGCCGTCGCGCAGGGTGACGGTCATCTCGGCCGACGGGATCAGCGCGATCCGGCTGCCGCCGCGCCCTTCGATGCGCAATTCGTCCATTTCGACCAGCAGCGCCTGCGGGTCGTCCTCGGGATAGATCCGCACCCCTTCGGCGACCATCGAAGTGCCGAAATCGGTCACGCCGCGCACAGCGATTGTCAGCCCCGAATCCCGGGCAAAGGACCGCAGCGCCGTCCAGGCCGCTTTGACGTCGGCATCCTGCGCCAAGGCCGGCGATCCAAGGGTGGCGACCAAGAGCACGGCGGAGAGAGTGGACCGAAAAGCGCCGTCGAACATTGGATCAATCCCCCGAGAGAAAACTGCCGCGAGTCTTGGCCCTGCCCGGTGGCCGGTCAAGCAAAAAGCCCCTTGGGGGGATGGAAAGGCGAAAATCTGCGCGTTACCAAAGGGCAGGCAGATCACGCAGGAGGAACCGCATGACGACGTCGCAGGACTGGCGCCAGAGCGTCGCAGGAAAGAGCGTCCTGATCACCGGCGCAAGCCGCGGGATCGGCGCGGCAACCGCCCGGCTGTTTGCGCAGGCCGGTGCGCGGCTGGGTTTGGCCGGGCGCGACAGCGCAGAGCTGCGCGCGGTGGCCGCCGAAACCGGTGCGACGCTGATCCCCTGCGATGTCGCGGATTTCGCGCAGATGCAGGGCGCGGTGCAGGCGATGGTTGCGGCGCATGGCCGGCTGGACGTGCTGATCAACAACGCCGGCGTGATCGCGCCGATTGCCCTGATCGCCAAGGCCGACCCCGCCGAATGGGGGCGGCAGATCGACGTCAACCTCAAGGGCGTGTTCAACGGCATGCGCGCGGCGCTGCCGGTGATGCAGGCGCAGGGCGGCGGCACGATCATCACCATCGGCTCGGGCGCGGCCTATAACGCGCTCGAAGGGTGGTCGGGGTATTGCGCCTCGAAAGCGGGAGCGATCATGCTGACCAAGGCCGCCCATCTGGAGGCCGGGCGCAGCGTGCGGGTGCTGTCGCTGTCGCCGGGGACGGTGGCGACCGACATGCAGGTGGCGATCAAGGCCTCGGGGGTGAACCCGGTCAGCCAGCTGGACTGGTCGGCGCATGTGCCCGCCGAATGGCCGGCAACGGCGCTGCTGTGGATGTGCAGCCCGGGCTCCGACACCTATCGCGGCGGCGAGGTCTCGCTGCGCGACGAGGGCGTGCGCGCCGCATTGGGGCTGGGCGCATGATCATCCGCCGCGACGAAGACCGGCTGACGATCCTGACGCTGAACCGGCCCGACAAGGCGAACTCGCTGACCCGGGCGATGATGGCCGATCTCCTGACGCATCTGCGCGATGCCGCGACGCACGCGCGGGCGGTGATCCTGACCGGCAACGGCAAGGTCTTCAGCGCCGGCGCCGATCTCGATGAGGCCCGCGCGGGCCTCGCCACCGACGGCATCTGGGAGGAGTTGTCCGGCACCATCGCCACCCTGCCTTGCCTGACCATCACCGCGCTGAACGGCACGCTGGCCGGCGGGGCCTTCGGCATGGCGCTGGCCTGCGACATCCGGCTGGCGGTGCCCGGCGCCAGGTTCTTCTATCCGGTGATGAAGCTGGGTTATCTGCCGCAACCCTCGGACCCGGCGCGCATGGCCGCGCTGATCGGCCCCGGGCGGGCGCGGACGATCCTGATGGGCGGCGCACGGATCGAGGCGCCCGAGGCCTTGGCCTGGGGCCTCGTCGACCGGCTCTCGACGCCCGAGACGCTGCTCGACGATGCGCGTGCACTGGCCGCGGATGCCTGCGCCGCACCCGAGGGCCACGTCGCGCGGATGAAGGCCATGATCCCGCGCGTTTGGTCGCACTAGCGCAGCGCGGCGAAAGCCATTAGATAGGATGCAATGACGTTCTCGCGCGCCCTTTCCCTGATCGGCCTCGTGCTGGCCCTCGCCACCGGTTCGGTGACGATGGCGATGGCGCGTCATCAGGTGCACGCGGTGCAGCAGGTGGTGATCTGCACGGGCTATGGCCTGGTCGCCATCGCCCTCGATGAGGACGGCAACCCCACCGGTCCGGTCCTGCCCTGCCCCGACAGCGTTCCCGCGGTCACGGCGATGGCCGATGACGGCATCCCGCCGTATGTCGTCGCCCCGCAGGCCCTGATCCCGGTCCGCTATGATCCGCGCAACCTCGCCGCTCCGGCAGTTGCGCCCCTGCGCCATCGCCAGTCGCGCGCACCCCCTGTCCCGGTCTGATCCCTTCGCTTTCAGACCCTCTTTCAACGGACAGGATACGCTTATGTTCCGCACTTTCTCGCTGGCCGCCGTCGCGGCTGTCGCCGCCATGCCCGCCCTCGCCTGCGATGGTTTCTCGGTGGATGACGCCTTTGCCCGCACCTCGACGATGATGTCGCAATCGGGCGCGGCCTTCATGGTCATGCACAACGCCGGCAGCGCCGATTGCCGCGTCGTCTCGGCCCGTTCGGACATCGCCGAGCGCACCGAGCTGCACACCCATATCGCCGACGCCAACGGCGTGATGCGCATGGTCGAGGTCGAAGAGGGCTTTCCGGTCGCCGCCGGTGGCGAGCACGCGCTGGCGCGCGGGGGCGACCATGTCATGTTCATGGGCCTGAACCGGCCGATGGAGCAGGGCAGCACCATCCACCTGACCCTCGTGTTCGAGGATGGCTCGGAATACGCGCTGGATGTTCCCGTCGACAACGAGCGCATGCCGATGCAGGGCATGCAGCAAGGCGCGATGCAGGGCCAGGGCATGATGCACGGCCAGAACAACTGAGTTTCCGCCCGCGCTGACGGTCATCGGCCGGCGCGCGGGCCGTTCCCTTGTTCCCTGCCTGTCGGCACGCACCGGAAGCGTCCCTTCCGCCGGCAGGCAACCGTTTGCGGTTGCTCCCGTTTCCGCAGGCGTAACCTCCCTGCCGTTCCGCGTTGGTTCGGCAGGGTTTTTTATGCGCGCAAGCGCCGGATCACGGTGTCGCCCTTGGCGGCGATGCGGGCAATCGCCCCGGCGAGGTCTTCCTCGGCTACCGCCATGTGGGTTGCGTTCGCATGGATCAGGCGGCCCGGCTCGGCCACCATGCCCACATGCCCCTTCCAGAAGATCAGGTCGCCCGCGCGTTCCCGCCCCGGTTCGACATCCAGCCCGGCCATCGCGCATTGCACGTCGCCATCGGGCGGGCAGGGCAGCCCGCAGGCGCGCCGCGCCGCCTGCACCAGGCCCGAGCAGTCGATCCCGTCGCGGCTGTTGCCACCCCACAGATAGGGCGTGCCCATCAGCCCGCGCGCCACCGCCACCGGATCGCTCAGCGGATCGTCCAGCGCCCGCAGGTGACCCGCCGGCACCCAGCCCTGCGGAGTTACGGCAAAGGTGCCGTCGTGGCCGATCACCTGCACGCGGGCGTTCAGAGGCAGCGTGGCGACCTCGGGCTGTTTGAAATCGGCGGCGGGATAGAGGTGGGTGCCCGGCGTGCAGACGAAATGCGTGACCGGCGCATCCTCGGCCAGCCGCGTGGGATCCAGCCAGCCGCAATAGCCGTCGTCCGCGTCGAAACCAAAGGCCCAGCCATCGCGCTCCAGCAGCACGCAGACCCTTGTGCCGGCAATCAGCTGACGGTCGCGCGCCCCCCCTGGCCGGACCCAGAGATCAGCCAACGGCGCGGCGACACGGCGCCAGTCGCCCGCCGTAAACCGATGATTGGTCAAGGTTCCGCGCAGCGAGTCATGCGCCACGCCCTCGGCCGCGCGCAGGAACCGCCGGTCGCTCATTCCAGGTCCAGCAGCGCCGGCAGCGCGGCCAGCAAGGCCCGCGCCCCCTGTCCGACACCGCCCTTGGCACGGCCCGGCGCGTCCTTGGGCTGCCAGCCGTAGACGTCGAAATGCGCAAAGCGATCGGCCCGCACCACAAAGCGGCGCAGGAACAGCGCCGCAGTGATCGAACCGGCCATGCCGCCCGATGGCGCGTTGTCGAGATCGGCGATGCCGGGTTCGATCATCGCCTCGTAGGGCTCATGGAACGGCATGCGCCACAAGGGATCGGCCTCGGCCCGGGAGGCGCCGGCAAGGGCCTCGGCCAGCGGGTCGTCATCGGTGTAGAAGGGCACGACGTCAGGCCCCAGCGCCACCCGCGCGGCGCCCGTCAGGGTTGCCATGCAGATCAGCGCGTCGGGGGTTTCCTCGTCGGCCAGGGCCAGCGCATCGGCCAGCACCAGCCGTCCCTCGGCATCGGTGTTGTTGATTTCCACCGTCAGCCCGTTGCGCGCGGTCACGATATCGCCCGGGCGCATCGCGCTGCCGGAAATCGCGTTTTCCACGGCCGGGATCAGCACCCGCAGCCGGACTTTCCAGTCCAGCGCCATGATCATCATCGCCAGACCCAGCACCGTCGCCGCGCCGCCCATGTCCTTCTTCATCAAGCCCATCGAGGCGCCGGGCTTGATGTTCAGACCGCCGGTGTCAAAGCACACACCCTTGCCGACCAGCGTCAGGCGCGGCCCCTCATGGCCCCAGCGCAGATCCAGCAGCCGCGGGATCCGGTCGGCGGCACGGCCGACGGCATGGATCAGCGGGAAGTTTTCATGCAGCAGGTCGTCGCCATAGGTCACCGACACCTGCGCCTCGAATTCCTCGGCCAGCGCCAGCACGGTGGTTTCCAGCTCCTCGGGACCCATCTGCGAGGCGGGGGTGTTGATCAGATCCCGCGTCAGGCATTCGGCCGCGGCGATGATCTCGATCCTGCGGATGTCGATCCCCTCGGGGGCCTTGAGCATCGCCATGTCGCCGCCCGCCGTGCCCGGGCGGAACCGGTCGAACCGATACCCGGCCAGGAGCCAGCCCAGCAGCTGTTCCGGCAGCTCATGCGCATCGAAGCCGGTCGCCAGGTGATAGGTTCCCGCCGGCAGCTTGGCCCGCGCCGCGCCCAGCTGCATCCGCACCCGGCTGCGCGCGCGCGCGTCGCCCAGGCCAAAGACCGCCATCGCCAGCCCGCCGGCGGCGTCCGGCACGCTGACCATCGCCCCCGATCCGGCGCGAAAGCCGACGGCCTCGATCCAGGTCCGCACCCGTTCCGGCTGCTGTTCCAGCCAGTCGCCCAACCCCTCGGCGGTGACGCAATGCAGCGGCAGCGAGGCGCTTTCGGGCGCGGCGAAGGCAGTAAGGCTTTGACGCATGGGGACTCCGGTCGGCAACGTGCCCCATAGCTAAGCCGCAATCCCCCCGGAAAGGAAGGGGGTGCCGCCGGTTTCGCGCACTTTCGGGCCGGGTCAGATCGACAGGCCGGGCAGTTCCCAGACCTGCGCCAGTGACCGGTCGCCAATGCGCACCAGCCGTTCCCAGACGGCGCGATAGGCCACCATGTCGCCGCGCGTGGCGGTGATGCCCATGTCGCGCGCCACCCGCGCCAGCGAGGTCAGCCCGACCTCGGCGCTGATGCGCGAGACCTGCTGCGCGCGTGGCGCGATGGCCGCCAGATTGCCGGTCCGCACAAAGCCGTCGACCTCGGCCAAAAGGTCCGAGATCGCCTCGACGGCTTCCATCACGAATGTCTCTGCTCCGCGGTCGCCCAGACGGCGAAACAGTTCATCCAACTGCGCGGTGTCGATCACGATCCGCTCAGCCGGACGCAAGTCGAAGATTATGGTCACACCCACACCTCGCTGCCCCATTGATAGTCCCTTGCACCCGTCCGAAAGGATCTTAGATCCGGGCTAACAAAGTGTTTCCCCGGGTGCGGGATAACGCTCGATTTTCTTGTAAATACAGAATAGCACTGGCGCCGTCACGAATTAAGGGGAATTGCCGATGACCTATGCCCGTAAACTTCCGGGTTACCTCGTGAACCGTTTCCGTGGCTGGCATGCCACGGCGTATACGGAAAACAAGAGTTGGTTCAGGCATTTGGCCCAGGAAGGGCAGCACCCGCGGTCGATGCTGATCGCCTGCTGCGATTCGCGCGTGCATGTCACGGCGATCTTTGGCGCGGATCAGGGCGAGTTCTTCATCCACCGCAACATCGCCAATCTGGTGCCGCCCTATACGCCCGACGGCGACCATCACGGCACCTCGGCGGCGGTCGAATACGCGGTGACCGCGCTGAAGGTTGCGCATCTGCTGATCGTCGGGCATTCGAACTGCGGCGGGGTGCGCGGCTGCCACGACATGTGCGCGGGCAAGGCGCCGGAACTGTCGTCGGGCTCCAGCTTTGTCGGCAACTGGATGGAGATCCTGCGGCCGGGTTATGACCGCACCGCCGAGATCACCGACCCCGAAGCCCGGATCGCCGCGATGGAGAAGGAATCCGTGCGGATCTCGCTCGACAACCTGATGACCTTCCCCTTTGTGCGCGAGGCGGTCGAGGGCGAGCGGCTGACCCTGCACGGTATCTGGCACGACATCGGCGAGGGCTCCCTCGAGGTCTATGACTCCGAGACCAGCACCTTCTTGCCGGTATAACCGCATCAAAACCGTTGCATTTGGCAAGGGTCGGGCGCTAGGGTGCGGGCATTAACGCCTAATCTGGTGCACCATGCCCCATTCAGACCGTTTGGTCCCGGCCCTCGCGGATACGCTGCGCGAGGGCTACACCCTGTCGCATTTGCGTCGTGACGCCATCGCCGGTTTGACGGTGGCGATCGTTGCCTTGCCACTGTCGATGGCGATTGCCATCGCCTCGGGCGGGACACCGGCGATGGGCCTCTATACGGCGATCGTTGGCGGTTTCGTCATCTCGGCGCTGGGCGGCAGCCGGTTCCAGATCGGCGGCCCGGCCGGGGCGTTTATCGTGCTGGTCGCGGCGACGGTTGCCGATTACGGCGTCGAGGGCATGATGCTGGCGACGATGCTGGCCGGGGTGATCATGGCGGCGCTGGGGGTCTTGCGGCTGGGCGGCTATATCCGCTTCATTCCCTACCCGGTCACCGTGGGCTTTACCGCGGGCATCGGGGTGATCATCTTTTCCAGCCAGATCAAAGATCTGCTGGGCCTGACCCTGGCCGGTCCCGAACCCGGACCGATCCTCGAGAAGCTGCCGGCGATCTGGGCCGCGCTGCCTACCGCCAACCCCGAAACCGTCGTGCTGGCCGCCGCGACCATCGCCATGATCCTCGGGTTCAAGGCCCTGGCACCACGCCTGCCGAACCTGCTGATCGCCGTGGCGGTGACGACCGCGGCGGCGGCACTTCTGAATCTCGATACGCCGACCATCGTTTCGACCTTTGGCGAGGTGCCGCGCGGCCTGCCCTGGCCGACCCTGCCGCCGATGTCCCTGGATCTGGCCGTGGCGGTGTTGCCCAACGCGGTGGGCTTTGCGCTGCTGGGCTCGATCGAGGCGCTGCTGTCGGCCGTGGTCGCGGATTCGATGAGCGGGCGCCGGCACCGCTCGAACATGGAGCTGGTGGCGCAGGGCGTGGCGAACCTCGCCTCGGCGGTGATGGGCGGGATGGTGGCGACCGGCACCATCGCCCGCACCGCGACCAACGTGCGCGCGAATGCTCACGGGCCAGTGGCCGGCATGCTGCACGCGCTCTTCGTGCTGGCCTTCATGCTGGTTGCGGCGCCGCTGGTCGGACTGATCCCGCTGGCGGCGCTGGCCGGCGTTCTGGCGACCGTTGCCTGGAACATGATCGAACGCCACGCCATCGCCACGCTGGTGCGCACCTCGCGCGGGGATACGGCGGTGCTGGCGGTGACGCTGCTGTTGACCGTGTTCCGTGACCTGACCGAGGCGATCGTCGTGGGTTTTGCGCTGGGCTCGGTGCTGTTCATCCACCGCATGTCGCAATCGGCCGATGTCGCCGCCCTGGTGCCCGAGGAGGGCGAGGACGAGGAAAAGCCGGGCATCGGCCGGGCCGACGACATCCTGGTCTATCGCATCCGCGGCGCGTTCTTCTTTGGTGCGGCGGCCTCGGTCGGGGCGGTGCTGGAACGGATCGCGGATACTCACCGCGCGCTGGTCGTCGATTTTTCCCAGGCCGCAATGGTCGATTCCACCGCGATCCGCACCATCGAGGGGCTGGTGGCCAACGCGCAACGCCGCGGGGTGGCCGTGGTGCTGGCGGGATTGGAGCCCGATGTCGAACGGCGGCTGGCCGCGCACGGGGTCTGCCCGCCCGGGATCACCCTGGCGCCGAACGCCGCCGCCGGGGTTGCCGCGATGCGCCGCGATCTGATGCACAGCGATGCGCAGGGGGCGGCCCCCCTCCCGGCGAGTTGACCCGCGCCGGCCGAGCCAATATGCACCGCATCAGGCCGCTCCGACCGTTCGAGGTAATCCCGTGTCCCATATCGTCACTGTCGGCGACATCGCCATCGGGGGGCAGAACCCCTTTGCCCTGATCGCCGGGCCCTGCCAGCTGGAAAACCTCGACCACGCCCGGGCGATGTGCGCGGGCATTCTGGAGGCTTGCGCGCCCACCGGCACGAAGCTGATTTTCAAGGCCAGCTATGACAAGGCGAACCGCACATCGGTTTCCGCGCCGCGCGGGGTGGGGATGGAAAAAGGGCTGGAGGCTCTGGCCGCGATCCGCGAGGAATTCGGCGTGCCGGTGCTGACTGACGTGCATGAGCCCTGGCATTGCGCCAAGGCAGCCGAAGTGGTGGATGTGCTGCAAATCCCCGCGTTCCTGTGCCGTCAGACCGACCTTCTGCTGGCCGCGGGCGAGACCGGCAAGGCGATCAACGTGAAAAAAGGGCAGTTCCTGGCCCCTTGGGACATGAAGAACGTCGCTGCCAAGATCGCCAGCACCGGTAACCGCAACATCATGCTCTGCGAACGGGGCACCAGCTTTGGCTACAACGCATTGGTTACCGATTTCCGGGGCCTGCCCGAAATGGCCTCGACGGGTTACCCTGTGGTCTTTGACGCCACCCATTCGGTGCAACAGCTGGGCGGGCAAGGCGCCACGACCGGCGGGCAGCGCGAGTTCGTGCCGGTGCTGGCGCGTGCGGCCTGCGCGGTCGGTGTCTCGGCCCTGTTCATCGAAACCCACCAGGACCCGGACAACGCCCCCTCGGACGGGCCGAACATGGTGCCGCTGCACGAGATGAAGGCGCTGATCACCCGACTGCGCGCCTTCGATGCCCTCAGCAAGGAGACCGCCGATGCGTGAGGCCGTCATCGTCATCCCCGCGCGCTATGCCTCGACGCGCTATCCGGCCAAGCCGCTGGCGACGCTCAAGGGCGCGACCGGGATTGAGCGGACGCTGCTGGAACGCTCCTTTCGCGCCGCCTGCCGCGCGGCCGAGGAAACCCCGGGCGTGACCGCCGTCTATGTGGCGACCGACGATGCGCGCATCGCCGACGAGGCCGCCCGGATCGGCGCCGAGGTCATTCTGACCGACCCCGAATGCGCCAACGGCACCGAGCGCGTGGCCCAGGCGGTAACCCGTGGCGGGCTGACCCAGCCGATCGTCGTCAACCTGCAGGGCGACGCGCCGCTGACCCCGCCGCATTTCGTCACCGCGCTGATCGCCGCGATGCGCGAGGACGACAGCCGCCAGGTCGCGACGCCCGTGCTGCGCTGCGACCGCGAGGCGCTGGACAATTTTCTGGCTGACCGCAAGGCCGGCCGCGTCGGCGCCACGACCGTGGTGCGTGACATGACCGGCAACGCGATCTACTTCTCCAAAGAGGTGATCCCCTTCACCGGTTCGCTGAAGCGCCACGATCCGATCCCGGTGTTCCACCACGTCGGCCTCTATGCCTATACCCCGGAGGCACTGACCCTCTACGCGGGTCTCGCGCCGGGCGAGCTGGAGCGGATCGAAGGGCTGGAGCAGCTGCGCTTCCTCGAACACGGGCACAAGATCGCCGCGGTCGAGGTCACCGCCCCCGGCGCGGCGTTCTGGGAGCTGAACAACCCCTCGGACGTGCCGCTGATCGAAGGGTATCTGAAGCGGATGGGGATCGAGTAAGGGGGGCTTTGCCCCCCTCTTTGCTGCGCAAATTCACCCCCCAGCGTATTGTCGGCAAGATGAAAGGGCGCGGTTTGGCCGGGCGGATCGGCCCACCCGATGCAGGGGCGCCGGGTGAGTCCGGTGGTTCGGAGGATCAGGCGTTCCAGGCGCGGTCGCCGGCGGCATCCTTGACACGGGTCGGCAGGCCGATGCGGTCGAGGATCTCGAAGAACGGCTTGGGGTCCAGTTCCTCGACGTTGACCATCTTCGCCACGTCCCAGGTGCCGTTGGCGATCAGCATCGCGGCGGCGACGGGCGGCACGCCGGCGGTATAGCTGATGCCCTGGCTGCCGACCTCGTTATAGGCGTCCTTGTGGTCGGCCACGTTATAGACGAAGACCTCGGCCGGCTGGCCATCCTTCCTGCCCTTGACCAGCGTGCCGATGCAGGTCTTGCCGGTGTAATCGGGCGCCAGCGACGAGGGGTCGGGCAGCACGGCCTTCACGACCTTCAGCGGGATCACCTCGAGCCCTTCGGCGGTCTTCACGGGTTTTTCCGACAGAAGCCCGAGGTTTTTCAGCACGGTGAAGACGTTGATGTAATGGTCGCCAAAGCCCATCCAGAAGCGCACATCGGCCTGCGGATAGTGGGTGGCCAGCGAATGCACCTCGTCATGGCCGGTCATATAGGCCTTTTGCGTGCCGACCACGGGCAGATCCCACTCCTTGCCCACCTCGAACATGGTGTTCTCCTGCCAGGCGCCCTGCTGCCAGGAATAGACCGTGCCGGTGAACTCGCGGAAGTTGATTTCTGGATCGAAGTTGGTCGAGAACCAGCGCCCGTGCGAGCCTGCGTTGATGTCGACGATGTCGATCGATTCGACCTGCGGAACATAGCGGTCGATGCCGTAGCGCGCGTAGGCGTTCACCACGCCGGGGTCGAAGCCCACGCCCAGGATCGCGGTCACGCCCTTCTGGGCGCAGGCCGCCTTGCGCTTCCATTCATAGTTGCCATACCACGGCGGGGTTTCGCAGATCAGGTCGGGCTCTTCGTGGATCGCGGTGTCCATATAGGCGACGCCGCATTCCACACAGGCATCGAGCACCGGCATGTTCACGAAGGCCTGCGCCACGTTGATGACGATCTCGGCGCCGGTCTCGCGGATCAGCGCGGCCACGGCGGCGGTGTCGCGGGCGTTGACGGCATGGGCCTGCAACACGCCGTCCAGCTTCATCGCACCCTTTTCGCGGACCGAGGCGATGATTGCCTCGCATTTCGAAAGGGTCCGGCTGGCGATATGGATGTCGCCCAGAATGTCGTTGTTCTGCGCGCATTTATGCGCGACGACCTGGGCCACGCCCCCGGCTCCGATGATCAGGACATTGCGTTTCATTTCGCCCATGCACCTCCTTGGGTCAGCAGTTTCAAACGATCACGACAGGGCTGCCGCGAAATCCTCATAGCCGAAATCGCGCACCAGCCGGACCGATCCGTCCAGCTCGCGCACTGCGATGGCGGGCATCTTCACGCCGTTGAACCAGTTCTTCTTGACCATCGTGTAACCGGCGGCGTCCTGGAACGACAAACGGTCGCCGGGTTTGAGCGGCGCGGGAAAGCGGAATTCGCCGAAGATGTCGCCGGCGAGGCAGGATTTGCCGCAGACCATCCAGTCTTCGGGGCCCTGGTTCGGCGCGACCTTGGCCGGTTGGCGATAGATCAGCAGGTCCAGCATATGCGCCTCGATCGAGGCATCGACGATCGCCAGGTTCTTGCCGTTGAAGAGCGTGTCCAGAACGGTGACTTCGAGCGTCGCGGACTGGGTGATCGCGGCCTCGCCGGGTTCCAGATAGACCTGCACACCGTTGGTGTCGGCAAAGCGTTTCAGCCGGTCGGCAAGGCGCGCCAGCGGATAACCCTCGCCAGTGAAATGGATGCCGCCGCCGAGGCTGATCCAGTCCATGTCGCGGATCAGGAAGCCGAAACGCTGTTCGATCAGCGTCAGCATGGCGTCGAACCGTTCGAAATCGGCGTTCTCGCAGTTGTTGTGGAACATGAAGCCGGTGATCTTGTCGGCCACCTGCGCGATCTTTTCCGGGTCATGCTCGCCCAGCCGCGAGAAGGGGCGCGCCGGGTCGGCCAGGTCGAAATCCGAGGTGCTGACGCCGGGGTTCACCCGCAGGCCCCGGACATGGCCGGCGCTTTGCCCCTCGAACCGCTGCAGCTGACCGATGGTGTTGAAGATGATCTTGTCGGAATGCGAGAGCACCTCGTCAATCTCATGGTCGGCATAGGCCACGGAATAGGCGTGGGTTTCACGCCCGAATTTCTCGCGCCCCAGCCGGACCTCATAGAGCGACGAGCTGGTGGTGCCGTCCATGTATTGCGACATGAAATCGAACACCGACCAGGTGGCGAAGCATTTCAGCGCCAGCAGCGATTTTGCGCCCGAGTGCTCGCGCAGCCAGGCGATCTTTTCCATGTTCGGCAAAAGGCGCGTCTTGTCGACGAGGTAATAGGGGGTCTGCAACATCTCGGGCCCTCCCGGCGTCCAAAGGGGTCAGAGCGGCATCCAGCGCGCGCGGTGTCGATACAGGCAACGCCTCCCCGGCACAATGGTTTTTCCCCAAGGGCGGCGAAGACGGGGGGAGGCTGCCGCCCTCTGTCGCGGGGTCTGACGACCCCGCTCCGCCGGTTGGCGGTGGCTCGCTGACGCGAGCCTGGGGGGCGCTGCCCCCCTCGGCCTGCGGCCTCACCCCCCGGGATATTTGGGACGCAAAGATTGCTGCTGCGGTGTTTCATCTTGCCGAAAATACGCACCTGCCGACGGTGCCGCTGCCTCGTCGGCCGGGGCAGGGATCAGCCGTGGGTGATGCGGTTGACGTGGCCCATCTTGCGACCCGGGCGGGGGGCGCCCTTGCCGTAGAGGTGGATCTGGGTGTCGGGCTGACGGGAGAGGTCGGTGACGCGAGTCACGTCGTCGCCGATCAGATTCTCCATCACCACGTCGGCGTATCGCTGGCCGTTGCCGAGCGGCCAGCCGGCGACGGCGCGGATGTGCTGTTCGAACTGGTCGACCGCGCAGCCGGCCTGGGTCCAGTGCCCCGAATTATGGACCCGCGGCGCGATCTCATTGACGATCAGGCCCTGCGCGGTGACGAAGAGTTCGACCCCCATCACGCCGACATAATCAAGCGCGTTCAGGATCTTGCCGGCGAGCAACACGGCATCCATGCGTTGCGACTGGGTCAGGCGGGCGGGCACGGTGGTGGTGCGCAGGATGCCTGCCTCGTGCACGTTCTCGCCGGGATCGAAGCAGGCGACCTCGCCGGTGGTGCCGCGGGCGGCGATCACGCTGACCTCGTGGGAGAAGGTCACGAACCCTTCAAAGATCGCCTCGGCGCCGCCCATCTCGGCCAGCGCGGCCTCGGCCTGCGCGGGCTCCATGATCCGGGCCTGGCCCTTGCCGTCATAGCCGAGGCGACGGGTTTTCAGGATCGCCGGCGCGCCGAATTCGGCCAGCGCGGCACTCAGTGCCGCCATGTCGGGCACGTCGCGATAGGGCGCGGTGCGCAGGCCCAGGCCAGTGAGGAAGTCCTTTTCCGTCAGTCGGTCCTGGCTGATGGCCAGCGCGCGGCGGTTCGGGCGCACGGGGCGCAGCGATTCCAGCAGGTCCAGTGTTGCGGTGGGGATGTTCTCGAACTCATAGGTGATGACGTCGACCGACCGGGCGAAGGCGGTCAGGGCCTCGGCATCGTCCCAGGGTGCGGTGGTCACCTTTTCGGCAACGTGCCCCGCGGGCGGGTTCGCGCCCGGGTCGTAGATATGCGTCCGCAGCCCCAACCGCGCGGCCGCGACCGAGAGCATCCGCCCCAGTTGCCCGCCGCCGAGAATGCCGATCGCCGCGCCCGGGTCCAGCCGCTCAGTCATCGCTGGGCTCCTCGGGGATCGAGGCCGAGAGCGCCTCGCGCCAGGCGTCGACGCGGGCGGCCAGCGCCGGATCGGTCATCGCCAGGATCTGCGCCGCCATCAGCCCGGCATTCGCACCGCCGCCGATCGCCATCGTCGCGACCGGAAACCCCTTGGGCATCTGGACGATGGAATAGAGGCTGTCGACACCCGACAGCGCGCGCGTCTGGATCGGCACGCCGATCACCGGCACGCGGGTCTTGGATGCCATCATCCCGGGCAGGTGCGCGGCCCCGCCGGCGCCAGCGATGATCACCTTCAGCCCGCGGGCGACGGCGCTCTTGCCATAGTCCCACAGCCGGTCGGGCGTGCGGTGGGCGCTGACGATCCTGGCCTCGTGGCTGACGCCCAGCTCGTCGAGGATCGCCGCCGCCTCGCGCATCGTCGGCCAGTCGGACTGGCTGCCCATGATGATTCCCACATCCACGCCCATCGCGGTCCCCCGGCTTTTGCTGCGCGCGCAGTATCACGCGGCGGGGCCTGATGCAAAGCGCATTGGGCATCCCCCCTCGCCCCGGGCGCGGATTGCGGCTATGGCAGAGGGCATGAGCGATGCGATGCAGATCTTTCTCGTGGCCCCGCCGGGGTTGGAATCCGTGCTGGCTGACGAGGCCCGCGCGGCGGGCTTTCACGCGGTTGCGGCGGTGCCGGGCGGTGTCACGCTGACCGGCGGCTGGCCCGAGGTCTGGCGCGCGAACCTGATCCTGCGCGGCGCGGGACGGGTGCTGGTGCGGATCGCCGAATTCCGGGCGATGCATCTGGCGCAGCTGGACAAGCGCGCGCGCAAGGTCGACTGGGCCTCGGTGCTGCGCGCCGATGTGCCGGTGCGGGTCGAGGCCACCTGCCGCAAGTCGAAGATCTATCACGACAAGGCCGCAGCCCAGCGCGTGCAGACGGCAATCATCGAGGGGATCGGCGCGCCGGTCGCCGCCGATGCGGCGGTCGTCGTCAAGGTGCGGATCGAGGACGATCTGGTGACCATCAGCCTCGACGCCTCGGGCGAGGCGCTGCACAAACGCGGGCACAAGCAGGCGGTCGGCAAGGCGCCGATGCGCGAATCTCTGGCCGCGCTGTTCCTGCGCCAGCTGGGGTTCGACGGCTCGCAGGCGGTGGTCGATCCGATGTGCGGCTCGGGCACCTTTCCGATCGAGGCGGCCGAGATCGCGGCGGGGCTGCAGCCCGGGCGGACGCGCGATTTCGCCTTTCAGCACTTCGCCAGCTATGACCCCGCCGGGTTCGCCGCGCTGAGAACCACACCCGCCGCCACGCCGGCGCTGCGGTTCTTCGGCTCGGACCGCGATCAGGGCGCGATCCAGGGCGCGGCTGCAAATGCCGAACGCGCGGGCGTTGCGGGCTGGTGCCGGTTCGAGCGCCGCGCGGTCAGCGACCTGACCCCGCCCGAGGGTGTGCCCCCGGGTATCGTCGTGGTGAACCCGCCCTGGGGCAGCCGCATCGGTGAGCGGAAACTCCTGTTCGCGCTCTATGGCGCGCTGGGCAAGACCCTGGCCGAGCGGTTTCCCGGCTGGCGGGTCGGCCTCATCTCGCCCGATGGCGGGCTGGTCAAGGCCAGCGGCCTGCCGCTGACCGCTGCCGGCGCGCCGGTCGACATGGGCGGCACGCGGGTCACGCTGTGGCAGGGTGCGATCACTTGACCGACCCGGCCTTGGTCGGAGCGGGCCGCAGGTCGGCGATCGACCGGCAGTCATTCAGGAACGCGCCCATCAATGGTGAAAAACCGGGCAGCAGCAGTGGCGTTTCGACACCACCGGGCAGCGCGTAATAGAGTTCAGACGACCGCACGGCGGCCAACCAGAACGGCTCGTCCAGACCGACGGCAAAGACGACGCCGGTAATGCCCTCCTCCCGACGTTCGACATTGGCCTCGAACACCTCGGAATAGCCATCCCCCATGACGGTCACCGGAATGACCGCCCCGTCGACAAGCCCGCCAACCTCGGCTTCGAGCCGAACGTCGGCATAGATCCAGTTCGCGCCGATGCTGCACTGGATGCTGGCCTGCTGTTGGTCCGTTTCGGGCACGCCGAAAGACAGTGCGATCACCGTCTCCAGCGGGGAAGGCGCGATCAGCCGGTTGTAACTCCAGGAATAGGGAATCTGGGCCAGAACAGTCGATGCCGTGACAGACAGGGCAAACGCACAGGCAAGGGAAAAGCGCATCGCAGTCGCCTTTGTTAAGCGATGATGTCGGGGGTCAGCTCGTCCTCGATTCGCGCGATCTGGTCCTTGAGCAACAGCTTGCGCTTCTTCAGCCGCACCATCGCCAGCTGGTCATGCGTGCCGCGGTCGTGCATGGCGGTGATCGCGTCGTCCAGATCGCGGTGTTCCCGTCTGAGAACCTCGAGCTTCACGCGCAAGACCTCTTCGTGGTTCAGTTCCATCGGGGCGTTCATGGTCGCAGCGACTCGTTCTTGTTTTTTCGCAGTCTAGCCGGTTTTCCCTGATCAGGCAAAGATTTCGCGCCCCTTGCAGGGCGCGCGCGCGACACCCATATCTGACCCGTGCCCGGTCAGCCGCACAGCGGGGGCGGGGCGCGCGTGTCGCTGTCACAGGGCCTGCATATGACCAAGTTCGCCTTTCCGTCGCACCCGCTCCTTGTGGGGTTCGAGCCGCTCGAACGGCTTGTCGAACGCACCGCGCGTGCCGGTGCCGACGGCTACCCGCCCTTCAACATCGAACTCGTCGAGCCCAACCGCTTCGTCGTCACCCTCGCCGTCGCGGGCTTCGCGCTGGACGACATCGCGATCACCCTCGAGGACCGCCAGCTGGTGATCCGCGGCCAGCAGAGCGACCCGGCCGAGGATCGCGTGTTCCTGCACCGCGGCATCGCCACCCGCCAGTTCCGCCGCGTCTTTGCCCTGGCCGATGGCGTCGAGGTCAGCGGCGCCCGGCTCGACAACGGCCTGCTCGAAGTGACCCTGGAACGACGCGAACCCGAAACCGTCGTCCGCACCATTCCCATTGCCCGCACCTGAAAGGAGGCTGCGATGAAAACCCCCTATCCCGCTCTTCCCGACGGTAAGATCGCCTATATCCGCCAGGTCGATCCGGCCAGCCTGCCCGACGAGATCCGCGCGCAGCTGCCGGGTGACGCCGCGGTCTGGGGTGTGCATGCCGAGGATGGCGAAATGCTGGCGCTGGCCCGCGACCGCAAGGTGGCCTTCCTGCTGGCCCGCCAGAACGACCTCGCCCCGGTCAGCGCCCACTGACCGGAGGCAACCGGCCCCGCCCCCATCTTTGCGTCTCAAATATCCCGGGGGGAGCGCAGCGGGGGGCAGAGCCCCCCCCTCGACATCCGCCATCCCGCGCGGCCGCTTTGGGCAAAGCCCCCGGCTCGCGAAGCGAGCCACCGCCAGGCTTCGGCTCACCCTTCGGGCTCCGCTCACCCTTCGGGAACGAAACTCGCAAACCGCGCTTCCTGCGCCAGCAGCACCGCCTGGGTCCGGCTCTGAACGCCCAGCTTGCGCATGATCGCGGTGACATGCGCCTTGACCGTCGTCTCGGCAATCGACAGTTCCCAGGCGATCTGTTTGTTCAGCCGTCCCTGGCACAGCAACTCCAGGATCTTCGCCTGCTGGCGCGTCAGCTGCGACAGCCGCGCCACCGCGTCCGAGGTCGCATCCGCGATCGCCGCGACACCATCGGGCACCCACCGCTCGCCCCGTCCCAGCGCCTCCAGCGCCGCGCGAAAGGCTTCGCGGCCGGAGTGCTTCGGAACGAATCCCCCGGCGCCGGCCGCCAGCGCCGCGCCGATCAGCCGGGGTTCGGTCATCGACGAGACTACCAGCACCGGCAGCCCGGGTTCGGCCGCTCGCAGCCGCAGCAGCCCGTCGAGCCCGTCGACATCCGGCAGGTCGAGGTCCAGCAGCACCACGTCGGGCCGCGGCCCGCGGGCGATGCGCTCCAGCGCCATGCCCAGCGAACTGGCGCAATCGACCTCGGCCACGCCGGCGATCGAGCGCAGCGTCAACGCCAGCGCGTCGCAAAACAGCGGGTGGTCGTCGACGATCAGGGCGCGGGAAAAGGCGCGCGATGCAGCGTCGGTCATGGCGGACCTCCTGGGTTTTCCGCTCAGGATACCAGCCCCAGCGCGGCATCGGAACAGGGCCGGGTATGCGACCAAGGTCTGACAGACCAAAGCCTGCTTTCGCAGCCGCGCCGCTTTGCCTATCCTGTCACCGCGAACGCAGGAGGAGCGCGCCCATGCAGATGAACGACAGCCGGACGATTGCCGCAGCCCCCGCCGTGGTCTGGGCGGCGCTGCTGGATCCCGAGGTTCTGAAGGACTGCGTCTCGGGCTGCCAGGAGCTGACCGGCTCGGCCGCCGAGGGGTTCGAGGCGACGGTGGTGCAGAAGGTCGGCCCGGTCAAGGCCACCTTCAAGGGCGGCGTCACCGTCTCGGACATGGTCGAGGGGCAGCGCCTGACCCTGAACGGCGAAGGCAAGGGCGCCGCCGCGGGCTTTGCCAAAGGCGCAGCGCATGTGACCATCGAACCCGAGGGCGAGGGCACCAAGCTGAGCTATGAGGTCGAGGCCAAGGTCGGCGGCAAGCTGGCACAGCTGGGCAGCCGGATCATCGACGGCTTCGCCCGCAAGATGGCCGATGATTTCTTTACCCGCTTCCAGGAGGCCGTCGAAGGCCCGGCCGAGGCCGACACCGAGGCGCCCGAGGGCGAGGATGCGCCCAAGAAGGGCTGGTTCAAGCGGATGCTGGGCAGCGACTAGAGCCCGATTGCCAGCGGGTCGACGCCGATCACCAGCGGGTGCAGCACGATCAGCAGCGCCCAGACGGCGATCCCCGCCAGCCCCGGCAGCAGTGCAGGCGGGCCTGCGGGTCGCCAGCGCCCCTGCACCAGCGCCGCCAGAGGCACCAGCGAGGTCGCGCGCGTCTGCGTTTGCCAGTCTGCCATCACCCGCCGCTGCCGGTGGTCGATCAATGGCATGCCCGCCAGCGCAAAGATCCCCATCGTGCCGAACAGCACCACATGCGCCAGATCGCCATTGGCCAGCGTATGCGCCAGCGCCCAAAGGGCGAGGGCCAGCAGCACCGGGTGCCGGCTGACCCCGGCGATCCCGGGATGCGCGGGATCAAACGGCGCGGCCCGGCTGCCGAAGGACAGCGGATTAACCCCGGCCAGCGCATAGGCCGCCAGCAGGCAGGCCAGCAGCATCAACGCCAGCGCCGCATGGACCTGCCAGACGGCCGGATCCCACAGCGGCACCCAGGGCGCGCGCCCGGCGGCGATGATCACCCAGCCCAGCACCCCGATCGACAATGCCGAATAGGCCCAGATGAATCTCCGGCGTCCCAGCAGCCCCACCAGCCGCGCCTTCAGTGCCGGCCGGGCGGGCAGCGCGTGCGAGGCCAGGAAAACGCCCATCGACAGGGCGAACTCGGTCCAACCGGTCATCGCGGTCTCCTTTCGCCGGCAGCCTGCCGCGCTCCGGTTCCGGGCGCAAGCCCGCAGCCTGGACCGCACCCAGGCCTGCACCCTCTGGGCACGGCCACGGATTTGCGCAACACTGACCACGACACAAGGAGACCCCGCATGAGCCCCACCGCCCCCGGCCCGGACGGCCACCCGCGCTGCGCCTGGTGCCTGGCGACGCCGGGCTATGTCGCCTATCACGACAGCGAATGGGGGTTTCCGGTCGATGACGATATCCGCCTCTTTGAGAAACTCAGCCTCGAGGCGTTCCAGTCGGGCCTGAGCTGGCGCACCATTCTGGAAAAGCGCGAGGGCTTCCGCGCGGCCTTCGACGGATTCGATTTCAGGGCGATCGCCGGGTATGACGACAGCGACGTGGCGCGGCTGCTGGCAGATTCCGGCATCGTGCGTCACCGCGGAAAGATCGAGGCGACGATCAACAATGCCCGCCGTGCAGTCGATCTGGTGGCCGAGGAAGGATCGCTCGCGCGCTATGTCTGGCGGTTCGCTCCTGAGGATACCACGCCCCACCGCGGCCTCAGCCAGTCGCCGCTGTCGCAGGCCCTGTCGAAGGATCTGAAGAAACGCGGCTGGAAATTCGTCGGGCCGACCACGGTGCATTCCTTTCTGCAGGCGATGGGGATGATCGACGACCACGCCGAGGGCTGCGTGACCCGCGCCGCCGCCGCCCACGCCCGCGCGGAGTTCCGGGCGCCGGGCTAGGACCGCGTCCCCCGTCGCCCGTTTCCCAGTCCCTTCCGGTCCGAGTCCCCATGACCCCGCGCTATTCTGCCTATCTCGCCGCCATTCGCCCGACCAGCCAGCTCTGGCGGCTGGTTCTGGGCCTTGGGCTGATCGTCGGGGTCTATGTCCTGTGGATGGTGATCCTGGGCGGGGCGATGTGGCTGACCTCGGGCCTCGACGGGCTCGAGGCGGGGCTGATTGCCGCCAATGACGCGGCGGACCCGTGGTCGCTGCTGTTTCTGCTGACAACCTTTCTGGGCGGCTGGTTCGGCGTCGCCCTGGCGCTTCGGCTGCTGCACCGGCGCCGGCTGGGCAGCCTGTTCGGGCGCGCGCCGGTGGTGCTGCGGGATTTCACGCTGGGGGTGGTGCTGATGGCGGTGATCGGCGGTGGGCTGACGCTGGCCGCCCTGCCGGCGCTGCCGCCGCTGGAAATCGCCACCCCACCGGGCATCTGGGCCGCGTTCTTGCCGCTGGCGCTGCTGGGTATCCTGATCCAGACCGGCGCCGAAGAAGCGGTGTTCCGCGGCTATATCCAGGGCCAGCTGGCCGCGCGCTTTGGCTGGGCGCCGATCTGGATGGGCGTGCCGACGGTGCTGTTCGGGCTGGCGCATTTCGCGCCCGAGGCGATGGGCGGCAACACCTGGATCATCGTCGCCTCGACCGGGCTTTTCGGCCTCTACGCCTCGGACCTGACCGCGCGGACCGGGGCGCTGGGCCTCGCCTGGGGGCTGCATTTCGCCAATAACGTGCTGGCGATCCTGATTCTCAGCGTGACCGAGTCCCTCGACGGGCTGGCCCTGCTGCGCCTGCCGGCCGGGGCGGCCAGCGACTCGGTGCTGCGGCCGATGCTGCTTTCGGACATGGTCTTGATGACGGTGGTCTGGTTGTCCTGCCGTCTTTGGCTCAGACGGCGCTGATTGTTGCAATCGGTCCGCGCCCGGCTTATCTGGAAGCCGCAAAAGGGGGCGCCCGATGAACTGGATCACCAACTACGTCCGTCCGACGATCAACTCGCTGTTCTCGCGCCGCGAGGTGCCCGAGAACCTGTGGTCGAAGTGCCCCGAATGCGGGACGATGCTGTTCCACCGCGAACTGACCGACAACCTGCAGGTCTGCACCAACTGCCAGCACCACCTGGCGATCACGCCGCGCGACCGCTTCGCCGCGCTGTTTGACGCCGGCGTCTTTGCCGAGGTCGCGGTGCCTGAACCGGTCGCCGACCCGCTGCAGTTCCGCGACCAGAAGAAATACCCCGAGCGCATGAAAGCCGCGCAGAAATCCACCGGCGAGCGCGAGGCGATGCTGGTCGCCGAGGGCGAGATCGGCCGCACGCCGATCGTCGCGGCGGCGCAGGATTTCAGCTTCATGGGCGGCTCGATGGGGATGTATGTCGGCAACGCGATCATCGCCGCCGCCGAGCGCGCGGTCGAACGCCGGGTGCCGCTGGTGCTGTTCTCGGCCGCCGGCGGTGCGCGGATGCAGGAGGGGATCCTGTCGCTGATGCAGATGCCGCGCACCACGGTCGCGGTGCAGATGCTCAAGGAAGCCGGTCTGCCCTATATCTGCGTGCTGACCCACCCGACCACCGGCGGGGTGACCGCCAGCTATGCGATGCTGGGTGATGTGCAGATTGCCGAACCGAACGCGCTGATCTGCTTTGCCGGACCGCGGGTGATCGAACAGACAATCCGCGAGAAACTGCCCGAGGGCTTCCAGCGCGCCGAATACCTGCTGGACCACGGCATGCTGGACCGGGTGACCCACCGCAAGGACATGCGCGACGAGCTGATCACCATCATCCGGATGCTGACCGGCCAGCCGCCTGCGGTCAAAGGCGATCTGCCGCCGCCCCCCGCCAAACCGGCAGAGCAGGCCAAGCCCGCGCCGCAGCCCGGCGGCGAAGCCTGACGACGCGCTGTTTCCACGCATCTTGCTGACAGGTCGCCCGCATGAATACCCGGACTTCGGATGCCATCCTCGCCCGGATGATGGCGCTGCACCCAAAGATCATCGACCTGACGCTGGACCGCATGTGGCGGCTGCTGGCGGCGCTGGGCAATCCGCAGGATGACCTGCCGCCGGTGATCCACGTCGCCGGCACCAATGGCAAGGGATCGACCCAGGCGATGATCCGCGCCGGGCTGGAGGCGGCCGGCAAGACGGTGCACGCCTATACCTCGCCGCATCTGGCGCGGTTCCATGAACGCATCCGTGTCGCAGGCAGCCTGATTTCCGAGGAGGCGCTGAGCGCGCTTCTGGACGAATGCTATGAGGCGAACGGCGGCGAGGCGATCACCTTCTTCGAGATCACCACCTGCGCCGCGATCCTCGCCTTTGCCCGCACCCCGGCCGATTTCGTGTTGCTCGAAGTCGGGCTGGGCGGGCGCCTCGATGCGACGAATGTGATCGCAGAGCCGGCGCTGACGATCATCACCCCGGTGTCGATCGACCATCAGCAATACCTGGGCGAGACCCTGGCCGAGATCGCCGGCGAGAAGGCCGGGATCCTCAAGCGCGGCGTGCCCTGCGTGGTCGGCCCGCAGGAGGTGGCGGGGCTGGAGGTGATCGAGGCCCGCGCCGCACGGCTGGGTGCGCCGCTGTTTGCCTCGGGGCAGCAGTGGACCGCCTGGGAGGAACGCGGGCGGCTGGTGTTCCAGGACGAGTCGGGCCTGCTGGACCTGCCACTGCCGAACCTGCCTGGGCCGCACCAGATCGAGAACGCCGGCGCCGCACTGGCCGCGCTGCGGGTTCTGGGATTCGGGGAAGAGGCCTGCGAGGCGGCGGTGACCCGCGCCTTCTGGCCCGCCCGCATGCAGCGGCTGCGCCAGGGCCCGCTGGTCGAGGCCGCGGGCGCGATCGAGCTGTGGCTCGACGGCGGGCACAACCCGGCCGCCGGACTGGCGATCGCCGCGACGCTGGACCGGCTGCCGCACCGCCCGACCTGGCTGATCTGCGGGATGCTGAACACCAAGGACGTGACCGGCTTCATGCGCCCGCTGGCGGGGCACGCGCAGGGTCTGCTGGCGGTGTCGATCCCCGGCGAGACCAACACCTTGCCCGCCGAGACCACCGCCGAGGCCGCGACCCGGGCGGGGCTGGCCGCCGAGACCGCCGGATCGGTTGCCGAGGCACTGGCGGCGGTCCGCGCGCGCGATCCGCAGGCGCGGGTGCTGATCTGCGGGTCGCTGTATCTCGCCGGCGGGATCCTGCGCGAGAACGGCTAGGGGCTCCCGCGCCTCGGGCGCACGATCGAAGATCGTGACCCTCGGCTTGGGCCGGGCTCGCGTGCCGCGAGCCTGAGGGGGCTCTGCCCCCTCGCCCTTCGGGCTCACCCCCGGGATATTTGCGACGCAAAGATGGGGCGGTCGGTGGCGTGCCGGGTCAGCCGCGGCCGGTCAGCCGGTTGCCGAGCGCGGCCAGTTTCGAGGGCGGGCCGCCGGCGGCCTCGGCCCGGTCGGCGGCGGCGTAGAGGCGATACATGCTGCGCACGCCCAGCCAGCGCAGGGGTTCGGGCTCCCAGGCGCGGACCTTGCGGCCGACCCAGGGCAGGGCGGTCAGCGGCGTGGCGCGTTCCAGAGCCAGGTCGGCCAGCGTGCGCCCCGCCAGGTTCGAGGTCGACACCCCGGTGCCGACATAGCCCCCGGCCCAGCCGATCCCGGTCGTCCGGTCCAGGCCCACGGTGGCGCACCAGTCGCGCGGCACGCCCAGGACGCCGCACCAGGCGTGGTCGATGCGGGCCTGACGTGCGGCGGGGAAATGGCGGTGCAGGATCGCCGTCAACCGGCGCACGGTTTCCGCATCGGGTGTGCCGTTGTGGTCCAGCCGCGAGCCGAACTTGTAGGGCACGCCGCGCGCGCCGACGGTGATGCGCCCCTCGCGGGTGCGCTGGCAATAGCAATAGGTGTGGTCGAAATCGCCCAGGATCTCGTGCCCGTCCCAGCCGATCTGTGCCCAGACCTCGGGTGGCAGGGGCTCGGTCGCGATCTGGGCCGAGTTCATCGGCAGCCATTCGCGCCGCGCGCCGGGCAGGGTGGCGGTGAAGCCCTCGGTGCAGCGCAGGATGACCGGCGCCCGGACCGAGCCTGCGCGGGTTTCGACGCGCCCGGGCAGGATGCGGGTGACCTCGGTTCCTTCATGGATCGTCACGCCCAGCCGCTCGACGGCCTCCGCCAGACCGCGCACCAGCTTGGCGGGCTGGATGCGGGCGGTGCCGGTCACCACCATCGCGCCCTGCGCATCGGGGATCGCGATGCGGGCGCGGGTTTCCTCGGCGCCGATGGTGAAGACGCGCGCGTCCTCGCCCCAATGGGCACGGTGCGCGGCCTCGGCCTGCAGGCGCTGCATCTGCGCGGGGTTCGTGGCGACCATCAACTCGTCGCAGCGGCGGATGTCGGCGTCGATGCCTTCGGCCTCGGCCGCGGCGATGACCTCGTCCACCGTGCCCATCATCGCATGGACCATCGCCCGCACGGCCTCGTCGCCCGCGCTGGCGGCATAGCGCGCGTGGTTCCAGGCGAACCCGCCCGAGAGCCAGCCGCCGTTGCGCCCCGAGGCGCCGAACCCGGCAAAGGACTTTTCCAGCACGACGACCGACAGCGCGGGGTCGATCTGCTTCAGGTAATAGGCCGTCCACAACCCGGTATAGCCCGCGCCGACGATCACCACATCGGCCTTGGCCGGGCCGCTCAGTGCCGGGCGGCGGGCCTGCGGCAAGCCGATATCGGCATACCAGAACGAGACATCACCGAGCCGCGTCATGCCAGCCCCAGGTCCGCCAGGATCTGCGCGCGATGCTGGTCGCGCAGCGGGATTTCCGCGGGATCGCGGGCCACCCCGTCAAAGCGCGGCGCGGGGCGGGGCTGCAACTGGCCCTGCGCCTCGGTCCAGGTGCCGCGGGCGCTCAAATGCGGGTCGGCGGCGGCCTCGTCGGGGGTCAGCACGGGGGCGGCGCAGGCGTCGGTTCCGGCAAACAGCGCGGTCCAGTGGTCGCGCGGCTGGCTGGCGAAGAGGGTGGTCAGCCGTTCGGTCGCACGGGGCCAGGCGGCGGGGTCCATCTGGCGGGCGAAATCGGGGTCGCCGGTCAGGCCCATCCGGTCGAGGAAGATCGCGTAGAACTTGGGCTCCAGCGCCTGCACCGAGAAGAACCCGCCATCGGCGCAGGCATAGCTGCGCGTCCAGTGCGGCCCGTCGAGGATCGAGGCGCCGCGCGGGCCGGTGAAACTGCCGCCGGGGCGCATGCTCATCAAGAGCGCCATCATATGCGCCGAGCCATCGACAATCGCCGCATCCACCACCGTGCCCTTGGCGCTGCGCGCCGCCTGCAGGAGGCCCGCCAGCATCCCGGCAACCAGATAGAGCGCGCCGCCGCCGATGTCACCGACCAGCGTCGGCGGGGTCACCGGCGGCTCGCCGGGCAGCGACGCATACCAGAGCGCCCCGGACAGCGAGATATAATTCAGGTCGTGCCCGGCCTGTGGCGCACGCGGGCCGTCCTGACCCCAGCCCGTCATCCGGCCATAGACGAGGCGCGGGTTCAGCGCGTGGCATTCGGCCGGGCCCAGGCCCAGACGCTCCATCACCCCCGGGCGCATGCCCTCGATCAACCCGTCTGCGCCGGTGATCAGCGCCTCCAGCACACGGCGGTCGTCCGGGGCCTTGAGGTCCAGCGCGATCGTCCGCTTGCCGCGGTCCATCAGATTGTGTGTCCCGCCCCCCGCCAGTGGCGGGCCGTCGGGGCGCTGGACGCAGATCACCTCGGCGCCCAGATCGGCCAGCATCATCGCGGCAAAGGGACCGGGGCCGATGCCCTCGATCTCGATGATTTTCAGGCCTTCAAGCATCGCGTTCCCTCCATTGTCCGCGGGTAGTCATCACCGATTTCAGCAGCGTCGGGCGGTCGGTCATCAGCCCGTCAACGCCCATGTCCAGAAGGCGGTGCATTTCGGACTCGTCGTCGACGATCCACACCTGAACCAGTAAACCCCGGGCATGGGCCGCGCGAACGAAACGCCGCGTCACCACCGGGATGTGGCGAAAGCCCGTGGGCACCTGCAGCATCTGGAAGCTGTCGGTGGGCAGGGGCAGACCCCAGCCGCGCAGCCAGATGCCCAGCACGCCCCGGTGCGCCGGCGACCAGCACAGGCCGGGACCGAGCGCCGCGCGCAGACGCGCGGTGCGTGCCGGATTGAAGCTGCCGACGCCGACCCGGGGCAGCGCGCCCATGCGGGCGATCAGCCGGGCCAGGGGCTCGACCACGGCGTCGCTTTTCGGCTCGATGTTGACCGACAGGCCCGGCCAGGTTTCCAACAGTTCGGCCAGCCTGGGAATGCCGGCCCCCTGGTGGGTGCGCACCGATTGCAGCTCGGCCCAGGTCAGGTCGGCAATGGCGCGCGGGTCGTTGGCCAGCCGCAGCAAGGTCGGATCGTGGTGGATCACCACCTCGCCGTCGCGGGTCAGGTGCACGTCGGTCTCGACATGCGAGAACCCCAGCGCCACCGCATGGGCAAAGGCGGGCATCGTGTTCTCGTCATTTTCCCGCGACCCGCCACGATGGGCGATGGCAAGCGGGCGGGGATGGTCGAGATAGGGGTGCATCGCGCCATTCTGCCCGGATTTGACCCTCTGTCGAGATGTCACCGCACGGTGGCCGGACGCCGCAGGATCCGCCAGGCGAGCGCGAGCAGCAGCAGATAGGCGAAGGCCCCGAACGACACCGTCGCGCGGGCATTGGCGGCGCGCTCTTCCCAGGGCAGGCCGGCCGAGGCCAGCGCGTGGATCATCCCCCAGCCGCCGGCGACCCAGATCAGCGCCAGCAGCAGGATCTGCTCGACAGTGCTGGCCCGCGCCCGCAGATCGGCGGCGATCAGCGCCAGTCCCGCGCCGGCGATGGTCATGTCGTAGTCATAGAGATAGGGGCTGACCAGCGCCGAGGCAAAGCAGGCCACCGCCAGTGCCTGCCGCGAGGGCGCGCCGCGCAGCACCGCGAAGGCGACGGCGATGCAGGCAAGCGCGGCGAGGACCAGTTGCAAGGCCAGCGCCACCGAGGGCGGCGCCCCGACCGTGTGCATCGCGGCATAGACCGAGGTCATGCGAAACAACGGATAGAACTCGGTCCCCAGCGCCGCGCCGGCCTGATCGACCCCATCGAGAAAAGCGCGCCAGATCCCCGGGCCAAAGACCAGCGTCGCCAGCGCCGACGAGACCCCCGCCACCGCCACCGCCCGCACCAGCACCCCCCAGCGGCGCGACGCCAGCGCGTGCACGCCCAGGCCCACGCCGAGATGCGGCTTGATCACCAGCACCCCCAGCGCCCAGCCGGCCGCCCCCCGCCCGCGCAGCGTCAGCAGGCAGAAGAGCGCCATCAGCCCGCCGGTCAGAAAGGAATTCTGCCCGATCGTCGCGCTGACATAGATCGGCGGCGCCAGCGCCAGCAGCACCGCCGGCAGCTGCACCCCGGCCAGCCGCGCCAGCGCCCAGAGGTAGAAGGCCAGCGTCAGCGCGGTGAACAGCCCATAGGCGATGCCGCGCGGGGCCAGCGGAAAGGCGAAGGTCAGCAGATCGAACTGCGGCGGGTAGGTCCAGGGCATGAACCCCTGATGCCCGACCAGATCGTGCTGGATCGCGGCCATGACGGCGGTGTCATGGGCCTCGGCCGCGCGGCCCTCCCAGGCCAGTTGCCCGGTGATGTAGAAGGCATCGAAATCGACCAGCACGTTGTCGGTGCCGACCGCCGGCAACAGCAGCGCCGATTGCCAGATCGCCCAGAAGAAGAAGGCGATCAGCAGCCCGGCGAGGATGCGCGCCGCGCGTTGCCGGAGCGGCGGGGAGGAAGGGGGCGGTTGCATCGGGGCACCGGAACTGGGAACGGAGCGCCAGACTAGCGGCGGGGCCGGAGGCTGGCAACGGGGCCGCGGGATGGTGGGGGCAGATGCGTATTTGAAACAAGGTGAAAGGGCAGGGAGGGCGGCGCTGATGGGGTGGGCGCGAGACTTTCCTTTGCCGACGAGCCGCGCTAGTCAGGAGGCCGACAAGGAGACGCCGGACATGAGCACCATTCTCGACCGCATCAAGGCCTACAAGCTGGAGGAGGTCGCTGCCGCCAAGGCCGCGCGTCCGCTGTCCGGGGTTGAGGCCGAGGCGCGCGCGCAGGCGGCGCCGCGCGGTTTCGAAGCGGCGCTGCGGGCGGCCAGTGCGACCGGCTATGGCCTGATCGCCGAGATCAAGAAGGCGAGCCCCTCGAAGGGTCTGATCCGCGCCGATTTCGACCCGCCGGCGCTGGCGCGGGCGTATCAGGCGGGGGGGGCGACCTGTCTGAGCGTCTTGACCGACACGCCCAGCTTTCAGGGCGCGCCCGAGTTCCTGAAGGCGGCGCGGGCGGCGGTGTCGCTGCCCTGCCTGCGCAAGGATTTCCTTTATGACACCTATCAGGTGGCCGAGGCGCGCGCCTGGGGGGCGGATTGCATTCTGATCATCATGGCTTCGGTCAGCGATGCGCAGGCGGCCGAGCTGGAAGACGCGGCGCTGGGCTGGGGCATGGATGTGCTGATCGAGGTGCATGACGGGGCCGAGCTGGACCGCGCGCTGGCGCTGAAATCGCCGCTGGTGGGGATCAACAACCGCAACCTGAACACCTTTGAGACGACGCTGGAGACGACGCGCAGCCTGGCCGCGCGGGTGCCCGCCGAGCGTCTGCTGGTCAGCGAGAGCGGCCTTTTCACCCCCGCCGATCTGGCCGACATGGCACAGCACGGCGCGCGCTGCTTCCTGATCGGTGAAAGCCTGATGCGGAAAGACGATGTCGAGGCGGCGACGCGGGCGCTGCTGGCGGGTGCGGTGGCGCCATGAGCGGGCTCACGCATTTCGACGAGCAGGGCCGGGCGGTGATGGTCGATGTGTCCGACAAGGCGGTGACGCAGCGCGTGGCGGTGGCCTCCGCGCATGTGGTGATGCAGCCGGGGACGCTGGCGCATGTGCTGGCCGGCACCGCCAAGAAGGGCGATGTGCTGGGTGTGGCGCGGCTGGCCGGGATCATGGCGGCCAAGAAGACCTCGGACCTGATCCCGCTGTGCCACCCGCTGCCGATCACCAAGGTGTCCGTCGATCTGGTGGCGGATGAAACCCTGCCCGGCGTGCGCATCCGGGCCGAGGTCAAGACCACCGGCCAGACCGGGGTCGAGATGGAGGCGCTGACCGCCGCCTCGGTCGCAGCGTTGACGGTCTATGACATGCTCAAGGCCGTCGAGAAGGGCATGGAGATCGGCGGCATCGCGGTGCTGCGCAAGGAAGGTGGCAAGTCGGGGACATATGAGCGGGAGGGTGGGGCATGATCACGCCGGGCCGGTCGCTGGAGCTCTATTTCATCGACGGGCGACCGGATGGGATGCTGACGGCAGAAGTGTTCAACTGGACCGGCCATGTCTTGCGCGTGCCTCGCACCCAATTGCGAGAGGCATTGGCACGGAGCGAGGCCGCAAACACAGGGGTATACTTGCTGTTCGGTGAGATTGAGGGACGGACCCGGCTCTATGTCGGAGAGGCCGAAGTGCTCGCCGACCGGCTTCGCGACCATGCGGTGAAAAAAGACTGGTGGGATGACGCGGTGCTGATCACGACGGCCGGGGACGCTCTGCACAAGGCACATGTCAAATACTTAGAGGCTCGGCTGGTCGAAATTGCCCGCGATGTAGGGGCGGCCGAGTTGGAGAACGGCAACACTCCGACCCGAAGCAGCCTGTCCGAGGCCCATACCGCCAACATGGAGTCATTCCTCGACACCCTGATGATGGTGTTGCCAGCGATCCGGATTGATGCGTTCTTGAACAAGAAGCGAACCATTCCACCGAAGAACGGAGAGCGCATACTCCAGTCTGAGCCCGTGTTTCAATTCTCTTTGGCGCGCCACAACGTTTCAGCCCGCGCCGTGCTCAGGAATGGCGAGATGATCCTTCTCGCAGGAGCCCGTGTTCGTTCCCACTGGGTAGGGAACGTCAATCATGTGCAAGGTTACATAGCCCTGCGTGCTGAGTTAGTGGACAACGGAACGATCGTGAGCGATGGCGAAGGTGCGAGGACCGCTCTGGACTACGCGTTTTCTAGTCCGTCTGCCGCCGCAGCAATTGTGGCAGGAACAGCTCGAAACGGGCGAACCGACTGGATCCACACCGAAACTGGCCAGACCTATGCCGAGTGGGAAGCCGCTCAACTGACAAAGGACACAGCATGATCACCGTCGACGAGGCGTTGGGCCGGATTTTCGCGTTGTGCACGCCGATGCCGGTCGAGGCGGTGCCGCTGGCGCAGGCGGCGAACCGGGTGTTGGCGCGGCCGGTGGTGGCGCGGCGCGATCAGCCGCCGTTTGCGGCCTCGGCAATGGACGGATACGCCGTCAAGGGGCCGGTGGCGGTGGGGCAGTCCTTTACCGTGGTGGGCGAGGCCGGTGCGGGCAATGCCTTTGCCGGGGCGCTGGGCCCGGGGCAGGCGCTGCGGATCTTCACCGGCGCGCCGGTGCCCGAGGGGGCGGATACCGTCGTCATCCAAGAGGATGTGACGCGCGAGGGTGACACGATCACTCTGCAGCCCGGGTTGGGCGCGGGCACCAACATCCGCCCTGCCGGCAACGATTTCCGCGCGGGCGATGCGCTGACCGCGCCACGCAGGCTGAGGCCGGTGGACCTGGGGCTGATCGCCTCGATGAACGTGGCCGAGGTGCCGGTGCATCGTCGCCCGGTGGTGGCGATCATCGCCACCGGCGATGAGCTGGTGATGCCGGGCGAGGAACCGGCGGCGGATCAAATCGTCGCCAGTTCGGTCTTTGCGCTGAAGGCGATGGTCGAGGCCGAGGGGGCCGAGACCCGCATCCTGCCGATCGCCCGGGACAGTGTCGAGCAGTTGACGGCGGTGCTGACGATGGCGCGCGGTGCGGATGTGATCGTCACGCTGGGCGGGGCCTCGGTCGGCGACCACGATCTGGTGGCGCCGGTGACACAGTCGCTGGGGGCCGAGCGCGCGTTCTACAAGATCGCCATGCGGCCGGGCAAACCGCTGATGGCGGGGCGGCTGTTCGAGGCGCTGATGGTCGGGCTGCCGGGGAACCCGGTGTCGGCCCTGGTCTGCGCGCAGCTCTTCCTGCTGCCGGCGATCCGGGCGCTTCTGGGGCTGGGCAGCTGGCCCGCACCGACGAAGACCGCGCTGCTGGCCGCGCCGGTGGCGGCGAACGGGCCGCGGGCGCATTACATGCGCGCGGTGCTGGAACCCGAGGGGCGGATCCGTGCCCTGGCGCGGCAGGACAGCGCGCTGGTCGGTGTGCTGGCGCAGGCCGATGCGCTGCTGATCCGGCCGATCGGTGATCCCGAGCGGCCCGAGGGGCACGCGGTGCGCTACCTGCCGTTGCAGGCTTGACAGGGCTTGGGGAACGTGAGTAGAACTTAGGGTGAACTTTTCCGGTCCACCGGTGGAGGCCCCCATGCTCACGCGCAAGCAACTCGAACTTCTGGAACTGATCGACACCCGGCTGAGACGCGACGGGGTGCCGCCCTCGTTCGACGAGATGAAGGATGCGCTGAACCTGCGCTCGAAGTCCGGGATCCATCGGCTGATCACGGCGCTGGAGGAACGCGGTTTCATCCGCCGGCTGGCGCATCGCGCCCGCGCCATCGAGGTGGTGCGCATGCCCGAGGCGCTGGAAGCCCGCGCACCGGTGGTGATCGAGGGCGGTGCGCGCCCTGCGCCTGTGGCGCCCGCGCGCGCCATGCCGGTGACCGAGGTGCACGCGATGGAACTGCCGGTGATGGGCCGCATCGCCGCGGGCACGCCGATCGAGGCGCTGTCGGAAATCTCGCACCACGTTGCGGTGCCGGGCTCGATGTTGTCGGGGCGGGGCAACCATTACGCGCTGGAAGTGCGCGGCGATTCAATGATCGAGGCCGGGATCAACGACGGCGATATCGTGGTGATCCGCGAGCAGACAACCGCCGAGAACGGCGATATCGTCGTGGCCTTGGTCGAAGGGCATGAGGCGACGCTGAAACGCTTCCGCCGGATGCGCGGGATGATCGCGCTGGAAGCGGCGAACCCAGCCTATGAGACGCGCATGCTGCGCGACGATCAGGTGCAGGTGCAGGGCCGGCTGGTCGGGCTGATCCGCAGCTATTGACGCGAGGTCCGGCCGGCGGGTGCGATCGGCGGCATTTCCGGGGGCTCGATTGCCCGGCACGGCGGTGCTCGAGCCTCAGCAGCGTGCTGTTTGTGGTGGCGGGGGCCGGGTGTCATCTGTGGCCGCATGCGCGCCGTGATCGGAGGTAAAGGGGCGCTGCCCCTCTGCGCCTGCGGCGCATTCACCCCGGGATATTTTCGACGCAAAGATGGGGGAGAGCTGGCCTGCCACGAGCCTTTCATCGAGCCGTGACCGGATCGGTTCGTGCCGTTTACAGAGGGCACGGGCGCGATTGCCGGGCGAGGTTTGCGGCCCCGTTGCGGCGGTGACGCCGTCGTCTCGACGGGTTTGAAGCACGAGGTCTGAGCCGCGTCGCATCCGGTTCGGGTCGCGCGCGCCGTGGGTGCCGTTGCGTCGACGGGATTGAGGCGCAGGGTTCGGGATGGGTCATGCCAAGGGGGCTGAGCGCCTTCCGATGGCGCAAGGTTGTGCCAGATGCGGGGCGCGCACGCGCGCTCTTCGGGCGGCGCCTGTGCTTGGAGATCCTGGAGGCAAAAAGGGGCGCCGGTGTTCGGGCCGAACGCGCAGCCCCCGTTGATGGTGTCAGACGTCCTCCAGCAAGGCGCTGTCTGGCCGGGAAATCGGGGCGTCAGGCGGGTGCAGGGTGGCGATGGCCTGTCCGGCACATCTCTGCCGGCAGGGTTTGCGCGGCGCACCGGGCGGACGGCGCGGAATGCCGGTGAAGGCGGTCGGTGGCCGCTCAGTCCGCGAAATAGACGTCGAGCAACCGACGATAGATCGCCTTGAGCTGTTGGATATGCTCGACCTCGACATGTTCGTCGGTCTGGTGCATCGACTGACCGACGAGGCCCACCTCGACCACCGGGCAGTGGTTCTTGATGAACCGCGCATCCGAGGTGCCGCCCGAGGTCGACAGCACCGGGCGGCGGCCGGTCTCGGCCTCGACTGCGTCCGACACCAGATCGGTGAACCATCCCGGCGCGGTGACGAAGCTCTCGCCCGAGATCTTGACGGTGACCGAGAAGGCGATGCCGGTCTCGGCCTCGGCGCGGGCGGCCTCGTCCTGCAGCCAGCGGGTCAGGCTGGCACCCGAATGGGTGTCGTTGAAGCGGATGTTCAGCGCGGCACGGGCGCTGGCCGGGATCACATTGGTTGCCGGGTTGCCGGTGTCGATGGTGGTCAGGGCCAGGGTCGAGGGGTCGAAATTGGCGTTGCCCTGATCCAGCTCATGCCGGGCCAGCTGGTCGAGCAGCGCCACCAGCGCCGGCAGCGGGTTCTTCGCCCGATGCGGATAGGCGGCGTGGCCCTGCTGGCCGCGCGCCTCGATCCAGGCGCTCATCGACCCACGTCGGCCGTGCTTGATCATCTCGCCCATCACCGTGGGGCAGGTCGGCTCGCCGACCAGGCAATGCGTCATCCGTTCGCCCTCGGCCGCCATCCAGTCGAGCAGCGCCACCGTGCCGTCGGTCGCCACGCCCTCTTCGTCGCCGGTGATCGCCAGGATCACCGCGCCATCGGGCGGGTTTTCGCGCACGAAATCGACCGCTGCCGCGGCAAAGGCCGCGACTCCCGATTTCATGTCACAGGCGCCGCGCCCCCAGAGCCGCCCTTCGGCCAGCGCACCCGAGAAGGGATCGAAGCGCCACAGCGACACATCGCCCGGGGGCACCACGTCGGTATGCCCGTTGAAGCCGAAGCTGCGGTTCGCCCCCTTGGCGCCCCAGCGGGCAAAGAGGTTCGCCGTGCCGTTGCGATCGACGCGGGTGCAGGAGAACCCGGCCGCCGTCAGCTCGGCCTCGAGCAGTGTCAGCGCACCGCCTTCCTCGGGGGTGACCGACGGACAGCGGATCAGGCGGGCGGTCAGATCGACGGGATCGAGGGGGGCGGTGGGCATGGGATCTCCTGCACGGGCGGCGCCGACAGTGCTAGCCGACGCAGGGCCGAGCGGCAAGCGGGCCAGAGATTGACGGGTCGAAAGCGACACGTCACACTCGCGCATCGGGGCAGGATGTGCGGGGCGATACAACCCGTGCATGGGCACACACGATTCCTTAACCGGATTTTGGCACACCGGGGAAGGATGCGCGTGGCGGGGCGGCTCTGGCCCGGTCACGGAAAGGCGGCTTGGATATGCAGCACGAGAACATCAGCAACGAAACGCGCCTGACACGGATCCAGGCGCTGGTGGTCGAGATCCTCAACGATCTGTTGCGCGCGCCCATCGACGGGACCGACGCGGCGATCCAGGATGCCATCGCCCGGCTGGGTGATTATTGCGTGCGCGACAGGGCCTATGTCTTTGTCCATGACCAGCCGGTGACCAACAACACCCATGAATGGTGCGCCGACGGCATCGACCCGATGATCGAGCATCTGCAGGGCCTGCCGATCGAACTCTATGGCCCGATTGCCGAGGCGCTGGACCGCGGCGAACATTTCCATGTGCCGGATGTGTCGCAGCTGGAGCCCGGATCGCCCTCGCGCGAGATTCTGGAATCGCAGGAAATCCGTTCGATTCTGCTGGTGCCGATGCGCTGGGAAGGGGCGACCTATGGCTTCGTCGGGTTCGACGGGGTGCGCAACACCCACGCCTTCCTGCCGGGTGAGGTCTATCTGCTGCAGTCGGTGGCGGATGTGATCTGTTCGGTGCTGGTGCGGCGCGAAAAGGATGTCGCCATGCGCGAGGCGCAGGCAGAGCTGGCCGGCGAGCGGGCGTTCCTGGCCAGCATCCTGGCGACCTCGGCAATGGGTATCGTCGTGCTGGACGAAACCGGGACGATCCGCTTTGTCAACGATGCGGCCGAGGCGGTGCTGGGTGCCACCCGCGCGCAGATGATCGGCGTCAGCCACTGCGACCCGAACTGGCGCTATGCGCGCGAGGACGGGACACCGTTCGAGAAGGGCGAGACGCCGTTTGAGCGGGTGGTGGCGACGGGGCAGGCGGTGTCGGATGAACGCTTCTCGCTCGATTGCCCCGAGGGGGTGCGCTATTGCTCGGTTCACGCAGCGCCGGTTGCCGGGGGCGATCCGACCCGGGCGCGGGTGGTCTACGCGATGCTGGACGTGACGCAGCAGGTCGCCGCCGAGCGCGCGCGCCAGGATGCGCTGGACGAAGCGCGGCGCGCCAACGCGGCCAAGTCGAACTTCCTCGCCAAGATGAGCCATGAGATGCGCACGCCGCTCAACGGGGTGCTGGGCGTGGCCGAAGTCCTTGAGCAGATGGTCGACGACCCGGACCAGCGGCGGATGATCAAGGTGATGCATGATTCCGGCGCGCTCTTGCTGAGCATCATCAACGACCTTCTGGACATGTCCAAGATCGAGGCCGACCAGCTGGCGATCGAGGCCGTGCCATTCGTGCCCGCGGATCTGTCGCAGCGCATCGAGTCGGTGCACACGCTGAAGGCTGCGGAAAAGAAGTTGTCCTTCAACGTCAGCGTCAGGGGCGATGGCCAGGGCGCGCGGCTGGGCGATCCGCATCGGGTGCTGCAGATCATGCACAACGTCATCTCGAACGCGGTGAAGTTCACGCAGGAAGGGGCGATTTCGGTTGATATCGACTGCACCGGGCCCGAGACCATGACGATGACCGTGACCGACAGCGGCATCGGCATGTCGGAGGACCAAAAAGCCCATGTGTTCGAGGAATTCGGCCAGGCCGACAGCACCATCGCCCGGCGCTTTGGCGGCACCGGGCTGGGGATGCCGATCGTCCGGCGCCTGGCCGAGATGATGGGCGGAACGGTGTCGCTGGACTCCGAACCGGGGGCCGGGACGACGGTCAGGGTGACGCTGCCGCTGGCCCGAACCGACGCGGTCGAGGTCGAATCGCGTATCACCATCGACCCGGCGGCCTCGGCCGATCTCAAGGGGTTGCGGGTTCTCGCCGCCGACGACAACCGCACGAACCGGATGATCCTGGGGGCGATGATGGGGCAGCTGGGGATTGCCGCGGTGCTGGTGCCGGACGGGACCGAGGCGCTCAAGGCCTATGACAGCGAGACCTTCGATCTGGTGATTCTCGATATCTCGATGCCCGATGTCGACGGGGTGACGGTGCTGCGCGAGATCCGCGCGCGCGAGGCCCAGAAAGCCACGGCGTCGCGGCGCGGACCGGCGACGCCGTTGCCGATCGTGGCTTTTACCGCCAATGCGATGGCGCATCAGGTCGAAGGGTATCTGCAGGCCGGTTTCGACGACTGCCTGACCAAGCCGCTGCAGCTCGACCGCCTGCGACACGCGCTGTCGGCGCTGGTGGCCGAACGCGGCCGCCGCCCGGGTCCCTCGGGCAGCGTGGTGCCTCTGCGCGTGGGGGCCGGCACCTGAACGGGGCCGCGGGCTGGCCGAGGCGCTTCCGGTCGCCGGCAGACGGTGCGCCGGGCGGGCCTGCCGACCGGACGGCGCGTGACCTGTCTGGCTAAGGCGCCGGTCGCGGGGTTGTGTCGGCCCGGTTCCGAGAGCCGGGAGCACCGCCGGGAGCACCGGGAACCCGGCAACGCAGGATGGGTCGGACGGCGCCGCAGCCTGCTTGCAGGGTGCTCGCCCCTGCTGTCCTCCTCGCCCCTGCAGTCCTCAGGGGGGGCGGCGGTGGATGCCACAGGCGGCACGCCCTCTGGAGGGGCCCGACAGATCGCACCGGCTCGGATCTTTGGCCCGGTTTCCCTGTCGGGGCTTGGGCAGCCCGCCGTGCTGTCTGGGTGATTCACGTTCCGCGATCAGGCTTCCGGCGATGACCCTGCGCTGTGCGCCCCGATCCTCAAGGCGTGTCGAAGATCGCCGCGACCGCCTCTTCGGCGGTTTCGACATAGCGGAACAACGACAGATCCTCGGGCGAGATCGTTCCCGCCTCGGCCAGGCTGTCCCAGTTGATGACCCCCTCCCAGAACGCGCGGCCGAACAGCAGGAACGGGATCCGCTGCATGCGCTGGGTCTGGATCAGGGTCAGTGCCTCGAACATCTCGTCGAGCGTGCCGAACCCGCCGGGAAACACCGTCACCGCCCGCGCGCGCATCAGGAAATGCATCTTGCGGATCGCGAAATAGTGGAAGTTGAAGCTGAGTTCCGGCGTGACCCAGCGGTTCGGCGCCTGTTCATGCGGCAAGACGATGTTCAGCCCGACCGACATGCCGCCGGCCTCGGCGGCACCGCGGTTCCCGGCCTCCATCACCCCCGGCCCGCCGCCGGTGCAGATGACGTGATCGCAGCCGCCGTTGGCCAGCGAATGCTCGGTGACCAGACGGGCAAAGCGCCGCGCCTCGTCATAATATTTCGACAGGCGGGCCAGCATTGGCGTCTTGGCCGAGGCCGCATTGACCGGCGCCGGGATCCGCGCGCCGCCGAACAGCACCACGGTCGACTGGATGCCCGCCTCGTTCATCATCATGTCGGTCTTGAGCAGTTCCAGTTGCAGCCGGACAGGGCGCAATTCGTCCCGGCACAGGAACGCATCATCGGCAAAGGCGAGGCGATAGGACGGCGACAGGGTCTGCGGCGTGTCCGGGATGTTCCGCGCAATCTCGATGTCCTGGTGGCTGTGCCGGAACGCGTGCGTGTGCGGATCGTTCATGCCTGTTGTCCTTTTCTCTGCTCGCCTGCCAGCCTATCGTGGCCCGCGTGACAAGGCCAGTCACAGGCGCGCAACCTTGGAGGCAGGGCATGGACTGGAGAAACGAGATCGTCGCCGCAGCGGACCGGATCGGCGGCTATGTGCGGCGCACGCCGGTGACGATGCTCGACTTCAGCGGGCTGCCCGCGCCGGTCGAGGTGAAGCTGGAGCAGATGCAGCACACCGGGACGTTCAAGGCGCGCGGGGCGTTCAATTCCCTGCTGTCGGGGCCGGTGCCCGACGGGGGCGTGGTCGCGGCCTCGGGCGGCAATCACGGGGCGGCGGTGGCCTATGCCGCGGCCCGGCTGGGCATTCCGGCGCAGATCTTTGTGCCGGAAATCGCCGGCCCGTCCAAGATCGACCTGATTCGCCGCACCGGGGCAGGGCTGACGGTGGTGCCCGGCGCCTATGCCGATGCGCTGCAGGCGGCGCTGGCGCATGAAGCCCGGACCGGGGCGATGCAGATCCACGCCTATGATGCGCCGGCAACGGTGGCCGGGCAGGGCACCTGCATGGCCGAGTGGGAGAACCAGGGCCTGCAGGCCGACACCGTGGTGATCGCGGTCGGTGGCGGGGGGCTGGCAGGTGGGGCGCTGGCCTGGCTGCAGGGGCGGCGCAAGGTGGTCGCGGTCGAGCCCGAAACCTCCTGCGCGCTGCATGCCGCGCTGGAGGCTGGGGCGCCGGTGGATGTCGAGGTGTCGGGGATCGCCGCGAACGCACTGGGTGCCAGGCGGATCGGGTCGCTCTGCTTCGGCCTGGCGCAGGAGCATGGCGCGCAATCCGTGCTGGTCACCGATGCGGCGATTGCCGATGCGCAGCGGGTGCTGTGGCGCGAGGCCCGGCAACTGGTCGAGCCCGCCGGGGCGGCGGCGCTGGCGGCGCTCTTGTCGGGGGCCTATCTGCCCGAGCCGGGCGAGCGGGTTGCGGTGCTGATCTGTGGCGCCAATCCCGCGCCGGATCCTGTCTGACCGGGCGTCAGATCCGCGACATCACCATCCCGGCGGCGACCAGCGCGACGGCCACGATCCGCTTCCAGGTGATGTCATGGACCGCCAGGCCGAAGGCACCCGAGGCGTCGAACAGCAGCGCCGCGATCATCTGCCCGAGGATCAGCGCCGCAAAGGCCGAGACCACACCGAGCGTCGGCACACCCCAGGCGATCGACCAGACATAGAACGCGCCCATCAGCCCGCCGAACAAAAGCCACGGCCGGATTGACCCCAGCCGGCCGAACCCGCCCCCTTCGCCGGTCAGCAGGGTGATCGTCATCAGGGCGATGAACCCCACCCCGAACGACACTGTTGCCGCCACCAGCGACGACCCCGCCGCCCGGCCGAGCGCGGCGTTCAGCATCCCCTGCGTGGCCAGCGCCACACCTGCGGCGGCCACGACGATCAGGGCCACAAGGGTCTGGGGCGACATTTTGCACCTGCTCTCAGTGTTGCCCATAGGCGGACGGGCCGTTATAGGCCGGTGCTGGACACCGAACCCCCGGGGGAGAATTCAACCATGTCGAACGCGAAACTGGAAGCCGCCATCGAAGCCGCATGGGAGGTGCGTGACACCATTACCCCCGCGACCAAGGGCGATGTGCGCGATGCCGTCGAACACACGCTGGATGCCCTCGATTCGGGCAAGCTGCGCGTGGCCGAGCGGCAGGAGGACGGCACCTGGCACGTCAACCAGTGGGCCAAGAAGGCGGTGCTGCTGGGCTTCCGGCTGAACGACATGGAGAAACACTCGGGCGGGCCGCAGGGCGGCACCTGGTGGGACAAGGTCGACAGCAAGTTTTCGGGCTGGAAAAAGAAGGACTGGCAGAACGCGGGCTTTCGTGCCGTGCCGAACTGCATCGTCCGTAAATCGGCTTATATCGCGCCGGGCGTGGTGCTGATGCCGTCCTTTGTGAACCTCGGCGCCTATGTCGACTCGGGCACGATGGTCGACACCTGGGCGACCGTCGGCAGCTGCGCGCAGATCGGCAAGAACGTGCACCTTTCGGGGGGCGTCGGCATCGGCGGTGTGCTGGAGCCGATGCAGGCCGGCCCGACGATCATCGAGGACAACTGCTTTATCGGCGCACGCTCCGAGGTGGTCGAGGGCGTGATCGTCCGCGAGGGCTCGGTTCTGGGCATGGGCGTGTTCATCGGCCAGTCGACCAAGATCGTCGACCGCGCCACCGGCGAGGTGATGTATGGCGAAGTGCCTGCGGGCTCGGTCGTCGTCGCGGGCTCGATGCCCTCGACCGGTGGCGTGAACCTCTACTGCGCGGTGATCGTCAAGCGCGTCGACGCCAAGACCCGCTCGAAGACCTCGATCAACGAGCTGCTGCGCGACTGAGATGCTGGCCAGTCCGGCGGTTCGCCTGCTGCTTGCGCCGGTCCTGCTGGCGCAGGCGGTCGGGGTGCGCCGACGGGCGCTGATCCTGCCCGAAGCCGCCGGTGCCCGCAGCGGCGTGGCGGGGCAGGGGCCGCTGCTGCGGTTGCTGATCGCCGGGGACAGTTCGGCCGCCGGGGTCGGTGTGGCGGATCAGGCCCAGGCGCTGGCGGGCCAGCTGGTTGCCGCTCTGTCGACCGGGTTCACCGTGCACTGGCGGCTCGAGGCGCGGACCGGCGCCACCACCGCCCAGACGCTGGACCACCTGCGCGCCCTGCCTGTCGAGCCCTTTGATGTCGCGGTGACCGCGTTGGGCGTGAACGATCTTACCCGCCAACGCCCCGTCGCGCGGTTCCGCACCGAGCAGGTGGCGCTTGCCGCGCTGTTGCGCAGCCGGTTCGACGTCCGCGACCACTGGCGTTCCGGCCTGCCGCCGATGCACCGCTTTCCGCTGCTGCCGCGTCCCCTGCGCGATGTGCTGGGGGCGCAAGCGCGGGCCTATGACCGGGTTCTGGCGCAGACGTCGCAGGACGGGCTGCATCACCTGCCGTTTGACGAAACCCGCCTCGATCCGGCGATGATGGCGGCGGACGGGTTTCACCCTGGCGCCCCGGTCTATGCCGCCTGGGCGCAGGAACTGGCCGCCGCAATCCGCCACGCGCGCGACTGATCCCTTGCCCCGCCCGCGCTTTCCTGCGACGAGGCAGTCAAGGAGACCCGCCATGACCGACAAGCCTGCAAAGCCGAAACGTCCGCACCACGTCTATACCCTGCTGGTCCAGGTTGGCCGCAGCGCCGGCGACGGCCTGCCTGCGGGCAGCACCGGGGCGGGTCTGCTGTGCTATGCCTCGGGCACCTCCGAGGCCGAAGCCGTGCGCGAAACCGTGGCGATCCTGAAACAGGCCGATCTGGCGCCGCTCGATGTCACCGGTTACGGCACCCGCGAAGAGCGCCTGGCCTCGGGTGAGGAAATCGACGATGTCGAACTCGACCTGATGCAGCGCGCACTGGACGAGAACGCCGTGATCGTCGCGCAGATGACGCCGTTCGACGACTGATCCCTGACGGGTCTGACACGGCCGGCGGCGGCGGAAACACAGCCCTGCGAGTCGGCTCGCGGGGCAATTGTGACGGAACCGCGGGGCGGGACAGCGGAATTCCCGCGATCACGCCGAAACTTTTACAAAACTGACTCGTGGTGGACACCGCGTTGTTACGCACGGCACCCAGAAGGGCCCTGAACGAAACAGGGGGCTGCCGTGCTGGAAGTTCGCAACGTCACGCGCGTGTTTGGCAATCGCATTGCCGTCGACCGCATCAGTTTTACCGTCGACCGCCCGCAATTCGTTGGCATCATCGGTAAATCCGGCGCCGGCAAATCTACCTTCTTGCGGATGATGAACCGGCTGACCGCTGCGTCAGCGGGCGAGATCCTGTTCGAGGGGCGCAACATCCTGTCGCTGACCGGCGCGGCGGCGCGCGCATGGCAAAGCCAGTGCGCGATGATCTTCCAGCAGTTCAACCTGGTGCCGCGCATGGATGTCGCCTCGAACGTCATGCACGGCAAGCTGAACAGCCGGTCCACCTTTGCCACGATGTTCAATCTGTGGTCGCGCGAAGACATCCTGCAGGCGCTGGATATCCTCGACCGGCTGGGCATCGCCGAGCAGGCGCCGAAACGCGCCGAGGCCCTGTCCGGCGGCCAGCAGCAGCGCGTCGCCATTGCCCGGGCGCTGATGCAGGATCCGCGCATCATTCTGGCCGACGAGCCGATCGCCAGTCTCGACCCGATGAACGCGCAGCTGGTCATGGACACGCTGAAGAAGATCAACACCGAAGACGGTCGGATGGTGATCGCCAACCTACACACCCTCGACACCGCGCGCCGCTATTGCGACCGGGTGATCGGCCTGCGCGACGGGCGTATGGTGTTCGATGGCCCCGCCAGCGACCTGACCACCGAGGCCGCCCGCGAGATCTACGGCGCGGACGAAAGCTTCAACGAAAGCGCGACCTCGACCGAAATCCCGGTGACGCCGATGCCTGCTGTGCGTCGCCCGCGCCCCGCCGCCATCGCCGCGTCGCTGCTCTGACCCTTCAATCATCCAATCATCCAATCATCCCATTCATCGAAACGGAGAAACACCGATGAAGAAGATTGCTGCCGCTCTTGCCCTGACCACCGCCCTGACCGGCGTGGCCCAGGCGCAGGAAATCGCCGAGTTCAACATCGGCATTCTGGGTGGTGAGAACGCCCAGGACCGTCTGGCCAACAACGAGTGCTTCCGCGCCTATGTCGAGGATGCGCTGGGCGTGCCGACCCGTCTGTTCACCCCGGCCGACTATAACGGCGTGATCCAGGGCCTGCTGGGCGGCACGCTGGACGCAGCCTGGCTGGGCGCCTCGGGCTATGCCGCGACCTATCTGGCCGACCCGGAAGCGGTCGTCCCGGTGCTGGTCAAGACCAACCTCGACGGCTCGTATTCCTACTTCTCGATCGGGTTCGCGCGCGCCGACAGCGGTATCACCTCGCTGGCCGACATGCAGGGCCGCCGCTTTGGCTTTGGCGATCCGAACTCGACCTCGGGCTATCTGATCCCCTCGGTCGAGATCCCGCGCGAAACCGGCCACTCGATGGAATCGGGTGACTTTTTCGGTGAGGTCGTCTTTACCGGCGGCCACGAGCAGACGATCATCGCCGTCAACAACGGCACTGTCGACGGTGGCGTGACCTGGGCCGACGGTCTGGGCAACTGGGAAGACGGGTTCAACTCGGGCGCGCTGCGCCGCGCTGCCGATGCGGGCCTCGTCGACATGAACGACCTGGTGGAAATCTGGCGCTCGCGTCCGATCCCCGAGGGGCCGTTCGTGCTGCGCGCCTCGCTGCCGCAGGACGTGCGCGACACCGTGACCGCGCTGCTGGCGAACCTCGACGAAACCGACGCGACCTGCCTCTATGGCGTCGCCGCCGGCGAGACCGCGGGCTTTGAGCCGATCACCCACAACGCCTACGAAACCATCATCGAAGTCCGTCGCCAACAGGCGAACTGACCCCCCCCTGCCGGGCCTTGGCCATCTGCCGAGGCCCGGCTTTTTTTATCCGAGACATCCATGACCGCAAGCGATGCCCTCCCCGGCGCACCGGGCGCAATCCGCGACACCTATCTGGCGCTGACCCGCCGGCGCAGGCTTTATTCCGGGATCGTGCTGCTCCTGTTCGTGGTGTTCTTCGTCTCGGGCTTTCGCATCGCCGAAGACCGCAACGCCGGCGGGTTCCTGGACGGGCTCAGCCATATCTTCGATTTCCCCGCCGCGATGATCCGCGAGGCCGCCGAAAAGGCCGCGAACCTGCCCGGGCACATGCTGGACGTGCTGCCGGCGCTGGTCGAGACGATCAATATCGCCGCGGTGTCGACGCTGCTCGGCACGCTGGCCGGGATGGTGCTGGCGCTGCTCGCGACCCGGGGGCTGGCGCCCTGGCCGCGCCTGGCCGGCGTGTTCCGGCGGGTCTCGGACATCCTGCGCGCGGTGCCCGAGATCGTCGTCGCGCTGGTGCTGATCTTCGTTCTGGGCTCGGGCCCGGTGCCCGCCGCCATCGCCATCGCCCTGCACACCACCGGCGCGATGGGCAAGCTGTTCTCCGAGGTCAACGAGAACGTCGACCCGAAACCGCTCGAGGGGCTGGCCTCGGTCGGGGCGTCCTGGGGGCAGCGGATGTGGCTGGGGGTCATCCCGCAGGTCGCGCCCAACTATTTCAGCTATGCCCTGCTGCGCTTCGAGATCAACATCCGCGCCTCGGCGATCCTGGGCTTCGTCGGTGCCGGCGGCATCGGCTATGAGCTGAAGAACGCGATGACCTTTGGCCAGGGCAAGCTGGACGAGGCCGCGGGGATCTTTCTGGTGCTCTTTGCGACGATCGTGATCTTTGACCAGCTCTCCAGCATGGTCCGCAACCGCCTGACCTACGGGGCCTGAGATGACCGCTGCCATTGCCCTGCAAGACGATCTTCTGGCGCGGTTCCGGGCCAAGCGCCTGCGCGCCTTCGTGATCCCCGGGATTATCCTTGTCTATCTGCTCTACGTCGTCGTGGCTTTCGACGTGCCGGGGCTGGCACAGCGCGCGCGGCTGGACAACGCGGCGATCCTGCTGACCGATGCGGTGGCGCACAAGGTCCATGTCACCCGCGACAACCGCCGCGGCGGGGTCGAGGTGTCGATCGAGGGTTCGCGCCGGATGGTGTTCGCCGCGGATCAGATGCCCGACTGGGTGTCGATCGACGGCGAGACGGTGCAGATCGCCCTGCCGCACGGCCATTCGGTGACCTATGACGGCCCCGTGGTGACCTATCACCACCCCGATTACGGCCCGATCCGTATGGTGGCGGGCGACGGTGTCCAGCTGGATCTGCCCACCGCCACGCTGCCCGATTTCATCAATGCCTCGGCCAATCGCGTGTCGATCACCACCGAGGCCGGGCGCCTGACGATGACCCGCTCGCGCACCGAGACCATGCGCTATTTCCCGGGGTGGGAGCTGTTCTTCTTCGACCTGCGCAGCCCCTTCCACGCGATGAGCTGGACCGAGATCGCCGCATCGGTGATCGGCGGCGCGCGCATCGAGCCCGACCGCAGCAACCTGTCGCTGATGATCTCGAACATCTGGAACAACGACATCTGGCGGCACAAGGACGTGGTCTGGGCGCTGGGCGAGACGATCCTGATGGCCTTCCTCGGCACCTTCGGCGCGGCGCTGATCTCGCTGCCGCTGGCGTTCCTCGCCGCCGGGAACTTCGCCCCCTCGCGCGCCATCCGCTTTGCCATGCGCCGCGTGTTCGACTTCATGCGCGGCGTGGATGCGCTGATCTTCACCATCATCCTGTCGCGCGCTTTCGGTCCCGGCCCGATGACCGGCGCGCTGGCGATCCTGACCACCGACACCGGCACCTTCGGCAAGATGTTTTCCGAGGCGCTGGAGAATGTCGACGGCAAGCAGATCGAGGGGATCCGCTCGACCGGGGCCAGCGCCGCGCAACGCTATCGCTTCGGGGTGATCCCGCAGGTGATGCCGGTGCTGCTCAGCCAGGTGCTCTATCTCTTCGAATCCAACACCCGGTCCGCCACGATCATCGGCGCGATTGTCGGCGGCGGTATCGGTCTGTTGCTGACACAGGCGATCCAGACCACGGCGGATTGGGAAAAGGTGACCTATTACATCATTCTGATCGTCGGGATGGTGATCCTGATGGATGCCTTTTCGGGCTTCCTGCGCCGGCGGCTGATCTCGGGCGACGGGTCGGGCCGGTAGGGAACCACGATGACGCATGTCCTGATCACCGGCGTCGGGCGCGGGCTGGGTCGCGCCACCGCCGAGGCCGCTCTTGCCCGGGGATGGATGGTGACGGGAACCGTTCGCGACGGCACCGCGCCCGAGGGGGTCACCATCCACCGGCTCGATGTGACGGATCGCAGCGCGCTGTATCTCGCCGCGTCCGAGACCGGCCCGGTCGACATTCTGATCAACAACGCCGGCACGCTGGGTCCTGAAAGCCAGACCCCGCTGGATATGGATTTCGGCGGTTTCGCTCGGACGCTGGCCGTCAACACGCTGGCGCCGCTGTCGGTCGTGCAGGCGTTCCTTGGCAACCTGCGGGCCTCGGATCGGGGGCGCATCCTGTCGATCTCCAGCCAGATGTCCTGGATGGGCTATGCCAAGTCCGACGCGATCGCCTATCGGGCCTCGAAGGTTGCGCTGAACAAGGTGATGCAGGGTCTTGCCACCGATCTGACCCCCGAGGGGATCGCCGTTGCGCTGGTCGATCCGGGCTGGGTGCGCACCGATATGGGCGGACCCGAAGCCGATCTTGATCCCCGCACCGTGGCCGAGGGCATCCTGACGCTGGCCGACGGTCTGACGATGCAGCACACCGGCCGATTTTTCCGCTACGACGGACAACAGCGCGAGTTTTGAGAATGACCAGGCTTTCCGCCGATACCCCCCTGATCCACCCCGATTGCGAAATCGCCAACAGCACCTTTGGCGCGTATTGCGAGGTCGGGCGCGGCAGCCGCGTGCTGAATTCGACCTTTGGCGACTATGCCTATTGCGACCGCCACGCCGACATTGCCAATTGCGCCGTCGGCAAGTTCGCCAACATCGCTGCGCTGACCCGCATCGGGCCGACCGACCACCCGTGGCGCAACGCAGCGCAGCACCATTTCCTCTATCGCTCGGCCGCCTATTGGGACGATGCGCAGAACGATCCCGCGTTCTTTGCCCATCGCGCTTCGCGCCGCTGCACATTGGGCCATGATTGCTGGATCGGGCACGGCGCCATCATCAAGCCCGAGGTCACCGTGGGCATCGGCGCCATCGTCGCCTCGGGCGCGGTGGTGACCCGCGACGTGCCGCCTTTCACCATCGTCGCGGGCGTCCCGGCGCAGCCGATCCGCGCGCGCTTTCCCGAGGCGGTGATCGACCGGCTGCTGGCACTGGCCTGGTGGGACTGGTCGCACGACCGGCTGCGCGCCGCGCTCGAGGATTTCCGCGCCTTGCCCGCCGAGGAGTTTCTGGAGCGCCACGGGGGCTGACCCCGCGGCACCTCCGGCTTATTGCGCCGCCAGGGTCACCGCCGATCCCATCAGCCGCCGCGCCGCCTCGCCCTGGGCATGGGCCAGCCGGCCGCCGGCAATCGTCGCCTCGATGGTGTGGGTTTCGGCGTGCAAGATCGCCAGATCCGCCCGCATCCCGGGGTCCAGCCGACCGCGATCCGTCAGCCCCATGATCCGGGCGGGCGCGGCCGCGATCAGATCCCAGGCGCGGGCCAGCGGCAGCGTGCCACGCTGGTCCAGCGCCACCGCCGCTTGCGCCAGCGCCGGATAGTAATAGTCCGACATCAACGCATCGACGAGGCCCTCGGCCACCAGATCCTCGGCGGCGATGTTGCCGGTCTGGCTGCCGCCGCGCACCACGTTCGGCGCACCCATCAGCACCGGCTCGCCCGCCGCATGCGCAGCGCGGGCCGCCGCGGCGGTGGTCGGGAATTCGCAGATCGGCGCGCCGATGCCGCGGAAGAACCCGCGGGTGCGCGCGTCCGCATCGTCATGCGAGCCCATCGCCACGCCGCGTGCCGCCAGCCCCGCGGCCAGATCCGCCAGCGCCTCGGGCACAAAGGGTTCCTGCTGCGCGGCGGTTTCGATCACCGACAGCAGCTCATGCGCCGAACGCCCCTGCTGCGCTGCCCATTGTGCGAATCTCTGGGGTCTGTCGCGGACCATCTCCAGCGCCTCGGGCAGGTGGTTGTTGAACACGACATAGTCGACATTGTGCCGCACGAGCGCGGCCAGCACCCGCGGGTGTTCGTCGAGGACATGGGTCTCCAGCCGGATCTGGATGCGCAGATCGGGCAGCAGCCCGCCCTTTGCCCGGTCGAGCGCCTCGAGCAGTGCCTCGGTCGCCTCGGCCCCGCGAAACCCGCCCTCCCAACTCCAGCTTTGCGCCATCCAGGCGGTGGTCACCCCGTTCGCTGCCAGCTCCGCCGCGACGGACCGCAGCGCGCGGGTCTTGTCGAAGGGCGCAGTGGGGCGCGGCGAGAGGTGGCGTTCGAACCCGTCGCCATGCAGGTCGATGATCCCGGGCAGGATCAGATAGCCGGGCAGGTCGATCTCAGGGGCAGGGGTGTCGTCGATCAGACCACCGGCCAAGGTGAACGGTTCGTCGCGCAGGGCGCCGTCGCGCAACACGCGGGCGCCGGTCAGGCGGATGGGGGGCAGCAAGGGCATGAGGGGCTCCGAATAGATCCCTCCGTATCCCTTGGCTGCGTGACACTGCAGTGACGGTCAGTCCGGCGTTATGGTCAGGGTCACACGCTCGCCCGCGAAATGCCCCTCGGCGTATTCCACCGGGGTGCCGTCGGGGGCGGTGTTCAGCCCCTCTTGCCGCATGACGGGATCGCCGCGCCGCAACGACAGATGCCCGGCCAGGATCGCATCGGCGGCGCGTGCGGACAGCCGGGTCCAGGCGCGCAGATAGTCGCTGACCCCGCAGTGCGCCAGCGCATCGGTGATCCCCAGCCCCTCGGCCAGCGCCTCTTGCATGCCGGGCAGCCGCGCGACCGGAAAGGACGAGCGGAAATGCCCGATCGTCACCCCGTCCGACAGCGTCAGCCCCTCGACCCGCAGCACCGGGTCGCCGGGGCGGATCTGCAGGGCCTCGGCTTCGGTCACGGTGGCGGGGCCGGTCAGGGTGCCAAGGATCCGCCGCCCGGGAACCCGCCCGGTGGCCGACAGCGCGCGGTGAAACCGCATCCGCCGGGTCAGCGGGTATTCCGTGGGCTGCGCCGCGACAAAGGCCCCTGCGCCGCGCCGGGTGTGGATCGCGCCTGCGTCGACCAATGCCGACAGCGCATGGCGGACCGTATGCCGGTTCACGCCAAAGCGTGCGGCGAACTGGGCCTCGGTCGGCAGCCTGTCGCCGGGGCGCAGGCCTGCGGTGATCTCGGCGGCGATCTGGTCTGCGATCTGACGCCAGAGCGGGCTGTCGGGGCGTGTCATCGAAAATTCACGTGATTGGGGGAGAGTGTTTTGCTAGAAGATGTCTAGTTGTATAGAAATCTAGACAAATAGGCAAGATGTCCAATCTCTCGTCTTTCAGCAGGGCTCAGTCCCTGGGGCTGCTGGCCCGCGCGCCGGCCGAGCGCCTGGCCGCACTGTTCCCCGAAGCCGCCGCGCATACCGTGCTGCGCGGGCCGGAAACCGGCGCGGTGATGGTGCGCGGCCGTCAGGGCGGCACCGGGGCCCCATTCAACCTGGGCGAAATGACCGTGACGCGCTGTTCCGTGCGGCTGGCCTGCGGCACTGACGGGCACGCCTATGTGCAGGGCCGCGACAAGGCGCATGCGCGTCGCGCGGCGGTGCTGGACGCGCTCTTGCAGACCGCCGAGGCCGCGCGGCTGACCGCCGGCGTTCTGGCCCCCCTTGCCGCCGAGGAAACCGCCCGCCGCGCCACTCGCGCCGCGAAAGCCGCGGCGACCAAGGTCGAGTTCTTCACCCTGGTGCGCGGAGAGGATTGATGACCCCCGATGCCATGACCGGCGGTTTCGCCGACGCTCCGATCCAGTCCGCCAAGGGGTTCCGCGCGATCCTCGAGGTCCTGTCGCGCCCCGGCACGATCGTTGCCGCCCCCGGCGCGCAACCGCCCGCGCCGCTGTCACCGGCCGCGGGGCTGGCCGCGCTGGTGCTGTTCGACGGCACGACGCCGGTGCACCTGGCTGGCCGCCACGATTGCTCCGCGGTGCGCGACTGGCTCACCTTTCAGACCGGCGCGCCGCTGGTCGGGGCCGGCGAGGCGATGTTCGCCATCGGTGATTGGTCCGCCCTGTCGCCGGTCACCCGCTTTGCCATCGGCACCCCGGAATACCCCGACCGCGCCGCGACGCTGATCGTCGAGACGGATCGCCTGGCGGCCGAGGGTGCGCTTCTGCGGGGCCCCGGCATTGCCCGGACCGCCCGCCTGTCGCTGCCCGAAATCGCGGCGTTCCGCGCCAACCGCGCGCTGTTCCCGCTGGGCTTCGACACGCTGTTCACCTGTGGCGACCGGCTGGCCGGCCTGCCGCGCAGCACCATCGTGGAGGGTGCCTGATGTATGTCGCCGTCAAGGGTGGCGAACGCGCCATCGACAACGCCCACGCCTTTCTGGCCGAGGAACGCCGCGGCGACCCCACGGTGCCGGACCTCAGCATCGCCCAGATCCGCGCGCAGATGGCGCTGGCGGTGAACCGGGTGATGGCCGAGGGCTCGCTCTATGATCCCGATCTGGCCGCGCTGGCGATCAAGCAGGCGCGCGGCGATCTGATCGAGGCGATCTTTCTGATCCGCGCCTATCGCACCACGCTGCCCCGGCTGGGCCATTCGAACCCGGTCGACACCGGGGCGATGGCGGCGGTGCGGCGGATTTCTGCGACCTACAAGGATCTGCCGGGTGGGCAGGTGCTGGGGCCGACCTTCGACTATACCCACCGGCTGATCGACTTTGCCCTGGCCGCCGAGGGCGACGCCCCGGAGGCGCCGCGCGCCGCGCCGCTGGGGCCGGTGCCCCGCGTCACCGGGTTTCTGGACCGCGAGGGCCTGATCGAGGACGAGCCCGCCAGCGACACTCCGCCGCGCGACCTGACGCGCGAGCCGATGGAACTGCCCGCCGACCGTGCGCTGCGCCTGCAGGCGCTGACCCGGGGGGACGAGGGGTTCATCCTGTCGCTCGCCTATTCCAGCCAGCGCGGCTATGGCCGCACGCATCCTTTCGTGGGCGAGCTGCGCATCGGTGAGGTCGCGGTCGAGATGGACATCCCCGAGCTGGGGTTCGCCATCGAGATCGGTGAGATCACCGTCACCGAATGCGAGACGGTCAACCAGTTCACCGGCTCGAAAACCCAGCCCGCGCAGTTCACCCGCGGCTATGGGCTGGTCTTTGGCCAGACCGAGCGCAAGGCAATTTCCATGTCGCTGGTCGACCGCGCCTTGCGCTGGGCGGAACTGGGTGAAGAGAACACCGGCGCCCCGGTGCAGGATCAGGAATTCGTCCTGATGCACGCCGACAACATCCAGGCGACCGGGTTCCTCGAACATATCAAGCTGCCGCATTACGTCGATTTCCAGTCCGAGCTGGAACTCGTGCGGGCGCTGCGGTCGGGCCTGCGGGAGGCGGCGGAATGAGCCTGTCTACTGTTGTCTTCGACATCGGCAACGTGCTGGTGGAATGGAACCCGCTGCTCGCCTTCGCGCCGGAACTGGGCAGCGAGACCGATGCGCAGGCGTTTCTGCAGCGGATCGGATTCGCCGACCTGAACCTGCGCGCCGATGCGGGCGAGACCTTCGCTGATCTGGCCGACGAAATCTTTGACGACGAGGACCGCGCGCTGTTCCTGCGGTATCCGGACCTCTACGCGCGCACCATCCAACAGCCGATCGAGGGCAGCTTTGCACTGATCGACCGCCTCAAGGCCCGCGGCCATGCGGTGCATGCGATCACCAACTGGTCGGCGGAAACCTGGCCGATCGGTGTGTCTGTCCACCCGCGCCTGGCCAGCGCATTTGGCGTCACGCTCGTGTCGGGTGAAGTGGGCATCCTCAAACCTGTCCAGGCGATCTTTGACCTAATGTGCACCCGCGCCGGTGTTTCGCCCGAGGGCTGCCTGTTCATCGACGACAGCCCGAAAAACGTCGCCGGAGCGCAGGCGGCCGGCTGGGCTGGCCATCTCTTTACCACACCCGAGGCGCTGGAAGCGGTGCTGATCGAGGAGGGTCTGCTGTGAGCAACCACTACAACTTCGCCTATCTCGACGAACAGACCAAGCGGATGATCCGCCGGGCGATCCTCAAAGGCGTGGCGGTGCCCGGCTATCAGGTGCCCTTTGCCAGCCGCGAAATGCCGATGCCCTATGGCTGGGGCACTGGTGGCGTGCAGGTGACGGCGGCCTGCCTGACGCCCGAGGACAGGCTGAAGGTCATCGACCAGGGCGCGGACGACACCACCAACGCGGTCTCGATCCGCAAGTTCTTTCAGCGCACGGCAGAGGTGGCGGTGACCGAACACACGGCCGAGGCCACGGTGATCCAGACCCGCCACCGGATCCCCGAGCGCCCGCTGACCGCCGGGCAGATCCTGGTCTATCAGGTGCCGATCCCCGAGCCGTTGCGGTTCCTGGAGCCGCGCGAGACCGAGACCCGGCGCATGCACGCGCTGGAGGATTACGGGCTGATGCACGTCAAGCTCTACGAGGATATCGCCCGCAACGGCGCGATCGCCACCTCCTATGCCTATCCGGTCAAGGTCGAGGGGCGCTATGTCATGGATCCCTCGCCGATCCCGAAATTCGACAACCCGAAACTCTCGGGCACGCCGGCTCTGCAACTCTTCGGTGCGGGGCGCGAGCAGCGGATCTATGCGATCCCGCCCTTCACCGAAGTGATCAGCCTCGACTTCGAGGATTACCCGTTCGAGGCGACCAAGGCCCCGCATGCCTGCGATCTGTGCGGCGACGGCGGCAGCTATCTGGACGAGGTGATCACCGATGACGCGGGCGGGCGGATGTTCGTCTGCTCGGATACCGATCATTGCGCCAGCCGGCAGGCAGCAGGCCACCGCGGGCGCCTGTCCCCGCAGGAGGATGCGGCATGAGGCCGGGCGCCGGAAACGGGCCGTCGACGGCCCGTCACGAACGCCGCGTCGACGCGGCGTGCTTACGCGCTGTCGACAGCGCGTTTTCATGGCGCGTCGACGCGCCATTTGCCCTGCAGGAGGACAGGACATGACCCGGGACACACCCCTTCTGTCCGTTCAGGACATCACCAAGACCTATGGTGGCCGGATCGGCTGCGCGGATGTCTCGTTCGATCTGTGGCCCGGCGAAGTGATGGGCATCGTCGGGGAATCCGGTTCGGGCAAGTCGACGCTGTTGAGCTGCCTGGCCGGGCACCTGACGCCGGACACCGGCCGTGTCGTCTTTGATACCCGCAGCGAGGGTCCGCGCGACGTGCTGGCGATGAGCGAGCCCGAGCGCCGGATGCTGGCGCGCACCGACTGGGCCTTTGTCCATCAGAACCCGCGCGACGGGTTGCGGATGGGGGTCAGCGCCGGTGGCAATGTGGGCGAGCGGCTGATGGCTGTGGGCGCGCGCCATTATGGCCGGATCCGCGATGAGGCGATCGACTGGCTGGGCCGGGTCGAAATCGCCGCCGACCGCATCGACGACCGCCCCCGGCAATTTTCCGGCGGCATGCAGCAGCGGTTGCAGATCGCGCGCAACCTGGTGACCGGGCCGCGGTTGGTGTTCATGGACGAGCCGACCGGTGGCCTCGACGTCAGCGTGCAGGCGCGGCTTCTGGACCTGTTGCGCGGGTTGGTGCGGCAGATGGGGCTGAGCGCGGTGATTGTCACCCATGACCTGGCGGTGGTGCGTCTGCTGGCCGATCGGCTGATGGTGATGAAGGGCGGGCAGGTGATCGAACAGGGGCTGACCGATCAGGTTCTCGACGACCCGCAACACGCCTACACGCAGCTCTTGGTGAGTTCGGTTCTGCAGGTTTGAGGCGGGGTCTGCAGTGGCAAGACCTGAGCCAAAGGGGGCTGTCTGCCCCCTTTGGAAACCCCCGAGGATATTTGGAACACAAAGATGATTGCAGTTCAGGACGTCTCGAAGAGTTTCACCCTGCACAATCAGGGCAGCGCCGTGTTGCCGGTGATGACGGGCGCCAGCCTGCAGGTTTCGGCCGGGGAATGCGTCGGTCTGATCGGTGCGTCAGGGTCGGGGAAGTCGACCTTGATGCGGATGATCTGGGGCAATTACCGCATCGACGGCGGGTCGATCCGGGTCGGCACGGTCGAACTGGCCGGCGCCGAGCCGCGCGCCGTCATCGCCCTGCGGCGCGGCACGCTGGGCTATGTCAGCCAGTTCCTGCGGGTGCTGCCGCGGGTGCCGACGCTCGATGTGGTGGCCGAGCCGCTGCTGGCCCTGGGCGTGGCCGAGGAGGCGGCGCGCGAGCGGGCGGCAGCGATGCTGACCCGGCTCAACATCCCCGAGCGGCTGTGGGGCCTGTCACCCACGACCTTTTCCGGCGGCGAGCAGCAGCGGGTGAACATTGCGCGGGGCTTCATCCATGCCTGGCCGGCGATGCTGCTCGATGAGCCGACGGCCAGTCTCGATGCCGGCAACCGGGCGGTGGTGCTGGATCTGATCCGCGAGGCCAAGGCGCGCGGCGCGGCGATCCTGGGGATCTTTCACGACGAGGACGCGCGTGCCCAAGTCTGCGATCGGCTGGTCGATGTGACCGGCTTTTCGGTGCTGCGATGACGGGGCGCCTGTTTGCGGTGGTCGGGCCGTCGGGCGTGGGCAAGGACACGCTTCTGGCCGGGGTCTGCGGTGCGGACGGCCCGCATTGGGTGCGCCGTGTCGTCACCCGGGCCGAAGCCGCGGGCGGCGAGCCTTTCGAGGGCGTCAGCAGTGCCGAATTCGCCACCCGCGAGGCGCTGGGCGAGTTCGCCCTGACCTGGCGCGCGCATGGTCTGTCCTATGGCATCCCGCGGCGCGAACTGGCGCCATTGGCCGAGGGGCGCGACGTGGTGTTCAACGGGTCGCGCGCGGCGCTGGACCGGGCGGCGGCGGTGTTTCCCGGGTTGGCGGTGATCCATGTCACCGCGCCGCCCGAGGTTCTGGCTGCCCGGCTCAAGGGCCGTGGCCGCGAGAGCGCCGGGCAGATCGCGGCGCGGCTGGCGCGGGCGGTCGAGGCGATCCCGGCACGATTGCCGGTGGTCGAGATCGTCAACGATTCGACACCCGAGGCCGGGGTCGCCCGGTTGCGCGCAGCACTTCAGCCGATGCGGGCGCGGTGAACGTGGTGGAACATCCCGTCCGCGCCCTCGCCAAACACGACGATGTCCCTCAGCGCCAGCGGCGCGGGCAGAACCGGGGCAAAGAGCGTCTGCGCCAGCGGGCGCAGGTGCGCGTCTTCCTCGGGGCTCAGCCGGTCGGTGAGCGTCATGTGAAAGCGGAACTCGTCGAGCACATAGGGATAGCCGTAGGACTCCAGCAAATCCCGCTGGTGTGGGGTCAGGCGCTCGGGTGCCCGGCGGGCGCGTTCGGCCTCGGTCATCGGTGCGCGGAAGCGGTCGAAGCGGATGACGACCTCGGCTGCAAAGGCGTTCAGCGCCACCGTGTCGCCCTCGGGGATCAGTGCCAGGAAGCCATCAAGGGCCGCCAGCCGCAGCCCGGCCACGGCAAAGGGGCGCACGCCCGCGCCAAAGACTTCGACGGCGGCGATCAGGTCGTCCTCGGTCAACCCTTCGGCCAGACGGAACGGCGCCTTGAGCGTGGCGTGAAAGCCATAACGCCGGGCGCTGACCGTCAGCCCCTCCAGCGCCGGGTGCGGCTGGGCCAGACGCGCACCGGTCTCGGCGTCGCGGCCCAGCCAACGGGCGGCGGTTTCGGCCAGGGGGCCGGGCGGCGGGGCGAAATAGAGAGCGTAGCGTTTCATACCGGGACGATGCGCGCCTTGCGTCACGGTTCCGTGACGTTTCCGTGGTTTTCAGCGGCCGACAGGCCGGGTTTTGCGCGACAGGACGCACGATGACGCAGATGACGACACTTGCCAATGCCATGCTGGTGATGCCCGACGGGGTCCGGCGCGGCGCGATCACCTTTCGGGATGGGTTGATCCATGCCATCGACGATGGCGCCGGTGTGCCTGCCGGGGCGCTGGATTGCGAGGGAGATCTGGTGATCCCCGGTCTGATCGAGTTGCACACCGACAACCTGGAGCGCCACATCCAGCCGCGCCCAGGCGTGGACTGGCCGCATACCTCGGCGATCATCGCCCATGACGCGGAACTGGCCGGGGTGGGCATCACCACCGTGTTCGACGCGCTGCGCGTGGGTTCGCTGATCTCGACCGGGCGCGGCTATGGCGAATACGCGCGCGGCATGGCGAACGAGATCCTCGCCGCCCGCAAGGCCGGCGTCCTGCGCGTCAACCACCTGATTCACCTGCGGGCCGAGGTCTGTTCCGAGACGCTGACCAGCGAGCTGGAGAAATTCGGGCCAGAGGACAACGTTGGCATCGTCAGCCTGATGGACCACACGCCCGGCCAGCGCCAGTTCGCCGATCTGGCGCAGTTGCGGCGGTATATGCGTGGCAAGTATGGCCTGACCGAGGATGAATTCCAGGTCCATGTCGAGGTGCAGACCGCGCTGGGCAACCGGGTGCGCGCGGCGCATGAACAGGCGACCGTCGCCGCCGCCCGCGCTCTGGGGGCGACGCTGGCCAGCCATGACGACACCACTGCCGAGCAGGTGGTCGATTCCGCCCGTCACGGCGCGGCGATTGCCGAATTTCCGACCACGGCCGAGGCGGCGCGGGCCTGCTGCGAACAGGGCATCGCGGTGATGATGGGCGCGCCGAACCTGATCCGCGGGGGCTCGCATTCGGGCAATGTCGCGGCGCGCGATCTGGCCGAGGACGGGCTGCTGACGGTGCTGTCGTCCGATTATGTCCCCTCATCGCTGTTGAACGGCGCGCTGATTCTGGGCGACCTCTGGGGCGATCTGGCGCGCGGCATCGCGACGGTGACCAGCACGCCGGCGCAGGCAACCGGGTTGACCGACCGGGGCCGGCTGGAGGTCGGTGCGCGCGCCGATGTCGTGCGGGTGCACCGGTTCGGCACCAGCGGCGCGGTGCAGGGAACCTGGGTCGGCGGGCGCCGGGTGGCGTGACCCCGCCAGATCTGCGGTCACCCGGAAAGCATCCGCGACAAAAGCCCGGGCTCGACCGCATCCATGCGCGCCGCCCGTAAACGGTCGCGTCGCCGCTTGGTCGCGCGGTCCGGGGCGGTCTCCGCGGCCGGTGCGACGGGCCAGCCGGTCATGCAAGGCGGCACGGTGGTCGAACCATCCGATCCGGGTCGGGGGCGGCGTTCTTCTGGCGCCAAGGGCGACGGAGGCCTCGTGCGGCAACATCGCCTGACAGCAGAACGGCCCCAGGCCTTGAGGCGCACGAGATCGTCAACGGTATCGGGAAAGGGTGGTGCTGCAAGAGAGGATTGAACTCTCGACCTCTCCCTTACCAAGGGAGTGCTCTACCACTGAGCTACTGCAGCGTCGCCACGGGCGGCTGATTAGACGCAAAGCGCGCCCGGCGCAAGCCCTGTCTGGACGCTTTTTTCGCCCTGCGTTAAACCGGGGCCATGACGCCCGCCGATCCGCCCGCCGATCTTCCGCCCCGAACGGGCCCCGCCACCCCCGCCGAGGGCGCGCGCCGCGTGCAATCCGTGCGGGGCACCAAGGGCGACCAGGCGAAGGAGGCGCGAATCAAGGCGGCGCTCAAGGCCAACATTGCCCGGCGCAAGGCCCAGGCCCGCGCCCGTGACACGGAAGACGAAACCGATGACTGACGCCCGATTCGAGGATGCCGAGGACCGCCCGCTGCGGCTCATCGCCCGAGACGCCGCCGACCTCGGGGTGATCTCGGCCTTGGTGCAGGATGCGGTGCTGACCGGCGCCGACCTGCATTTCCAGCGCGCCCGGCGGCGATTCTCGCTTCTGCTCAACCGCTTCCGCTGGGAAGACGAGTCGCGCGCCAAGACCGAGCACCGCCGCTATGAGCGGGTGCGCGCGGTCCTCGATTTCGGCGATGTCACGGCGGTGGCCCATCAGGGCCTCAACCGCGACGCCGACACGGTGCTCTCGCTCCTGTCGATCGCCTTTGAACCTGCCGCCGAAACCCAGCCGGGCGATCCTGCCGGCCCCGGCCGCGTCGTGCTGACCTTCGCCGGCGACGGCGCGCTGGCGCTCACCGTCGAATGCCTCGAAGTCGAACTCGCCGACGTCACCCGCCCCTACGCCGCCCCCTCGGGTCACGCACCGCACCACCCCGACTGACCCGATCTTTGCGTCGCAAATATCCCGGGGGTGAGCCCGAAGGGCGAGGGGGCAGCGCCCCCTAGGCTCGCGAAGCGAGCGTGGCCCAACAGGAGGCGACGGGCCGCAGGCCCTTCGCGCGACTGGCGGGAGCCCTCCCCCCTTGACTGGCCCCTTGTCTGGCCCCTTGTCTGGCTGGCCGCGATCCCCTATCCCCGCCCCAGAGCCGGAGAGACCGCCATGCCCCAGATCCTCAGCACCACCGACGCCGATTTCGCCACCGGCTTCACCGCGATCCTCGGCGCCAAGCGCGAGGACAGCCCGGATGTGGACGCAACCGTCTCGGGGATCATCGACGATGTGCGCGCGCGGGGCGATGCGGCGGTGATCGAGCTGACGGCGAAATTCGACCGCCTGACCCTGACCCCCGAAACCCTCGCCTTCTCGCCGGCTGAAATCGCCGCCGAGATCGCCCGCGTCCCCGCGGCCGAGCGTGCGGCGCTGGAACTCGCGGCGGAGCGCATCCGCGCCTATCACGAACGTCAGCGCCCCGAGGATGCGCGCTGGACCGATGCCTCGGGCGCCTCGCTGGGCTGGCGCTGGTCGGCGGTCGAGGCGGCGGGGCTTTATGTCCCCGGCGGCCTCGCCAGCTATCCGTCGTCGGTGCTGATGAACGCGATCCCGGCGCAGGTGGCAGGGGTCGAGCGTCTGGTGATCGCCTGCCCGACACCGGGCGGCGCGGTGAACCCGCTGGTCATCCTGGCCGCGCAGCTTTCCGGCGTCGATACGATCTATCGCATCGGTGGCGCGCAGGCGATCGCGGCGCTGGCCTATGGCACGGCGACGATTGCGCCGGTCGACAAGATCACCGGCCCCGGCAATGCCTTTGTCGCGGCGGCCAAGCGGCGGGTCTTTGGCCGCGTCGGCATCGACATGATCGCCGGCCCCTCGGAAATCCTGGTGATCGGTGACGGCACCGGCGATCCCGAGTGGATCGCGCTCGACCTGCTCAGCCAGGCCGAGCATGACGCGGTCGCGCAGGCGATTCTGGTCACCACCTCGGATGTCGAGGCCCGCGCGGTGGCCGAGGCAGTCGAGCGTCAGCTGACGGTGCTGGAGCGGCGCGGTATCGCCGGGGACAGTTGGCGCGATTATGGCGTGATCATCGTGGCGCGCGATCTGGCCGAGGCCGCGACACTGTCGAACCGCGTCGCGCCCGAGCATCTGGAACTCTGCGTTGATGACCCCGAGGCGCTGTTGCCGGCGATCCGTCATGCCGGTGCGATCTTCCTCGGCCACTGGACGCCCGAGGCGATCGGCGACTATGTCGGCGGGCCGAACCATGTGCTGCCGACGGCGCGCTCGGCGCGGTTCTCGTCGGGGCTCAGCGTTCTCGATTTCATGAAACGCACGACGCTGGCGCGGATGACGCCCGAGGCCCTGGCCGCCATCGGCCCCGCCGCCGAAACGCTGGCCACCAGCGAGAGCCTGCAGGCCCACGGGCTGAGCGTGCGCGCGCGTCTGGACAAGCTGAACGGCTAAGCGGGTTTAGGGCCGCCAGCAGGTGCAACTGCCGCGCTCGGCCTCGGACAGCAGCGTCAGCGCCTGTTCGGTGGCGTCGATGGCGCGCTGATAGCGGCGCATCATGCCGATGGCATAGGCTTCGGCCTCGAGCCAGGCCATGAACTCCTCGGTGTCCTGCTGCAGGTCGGCCAGCGTCGCCAGATCGAACAGCGCCGCGCCCGCGCGCAGGTGATTGCGCAGCGCCGAGACCAGGCTCATCGGTTGCGACAGCAGGGTCTTGGCGTCCGGCCCGGCAAAGAACACGATCAGCATGTTGTTCAGCGTCGAAACGGCGACCGGGCGCAGCACCCCGGTCGCCGTTTCGGTCGGTGTCTGATCGCTGGGTGCCGGGGTCGAGGCGCGGGTGTCCTCGAAGCTGCGCAGCGCGATGCGGATGCGCGTTTCCCAGGCGCTGCGGCCCGCATGGGCGTCGCGGCGCAGCGCGAGGGTCCGGTCCATGCCGCGCCGCAAGTCGTCGAGGCCCTGTCGGACCGCCTGCGACCAGCCGCGGGTTTGCGGATCGTCGCATTGCTGCGCAGTCGCCATCCGGCGCAGCGATCCGGCGACACGGTGCAGCCCCCCGGTCGCATCGGGACTGGCGCCGAGATAGGCGTCAAGCCCGCGCGACAGCGCCAGATCGTCGATGGCCCGGCGCATGATCAGCGCGTCGCCGTCCTCGGTCATCACCCGGCTGGGCGTGCCGACGGGCGGCGACGGGGTAAAGCGTGGGCCCGGGAACAGCCGCGTTCCCGGCAGTTCGGGCACCGGCAGGGCCTGGTCGGTGATCGCCTGTTCCAGCGTGCCCAGCGATGTCGGCGGGCCTTGCAGCCCGCGCAACCGCCGCCGCAGGATCTCGCTGCAGGGACGATAAGGCACCGCCCAGGTCGCGTGGTCTTGTTCGGTCCAGCCGCCACCCTCGGGGGCCAGCGCGGTCAGACGCAGGGCCGTGTCGGGCTCGTCCGCGATGGGCAGGGTGAGGCCGGGCATCTCCAGCGTGACCGAATAGGGATAGGTCAGCGTGCACAGGATCGGCCCGCCGCCGCTGCAAGGCCCGTCGGACGACAGGATGCGCGGCTCCAGCGGCCCCTCGATGCGCAGCTGCGCGTGCTCGGGCATATCGGCGCCTTCCAGCCGGACATCAAGGCGGCGCAGATGGGCGTTCAGCGCCTCTTGTCCGGGCGGGAACGGCACGTCGAGTGCCTCACCGTTGGGCAGGTCGGTCCAGTTCAGCACCAGATGCAGGCCCCGCGGCGGGGGCGGGGGGGCGACGGGTTGGACATCGCCGTCAAAGGTCAGGCGCAGCGCCAGCAGGGTGGTCAACTCGGCGTCGTTCAGCGGCGCGCCGCGACCGTTCGAGACCCGCAGGTTGCCCGCCATACGCGGGATCAGCAGCATGATCTCGCCGAAATAGGAATACTCGGCCAGGGCATGCGCCCGCATCTGCCCGCCGGGGCCCAGCGCGGCGGCCCGGCGTTGCAGGTCCAGAAGCGCCGCGTGATGGTGATCGGCAAAGCCCTGCACATCGTGGTTCGGGCTGGCGCGCATCGCCTGCGCGCGCCAGTCCGATCCGGGGGCCAGCAGGGCGATCTCGCGTTGAAAGGTCTGATCCCCCGGACCGAAGGCCCCATTCAGGGGCAGCATGGGATCGTCGCGGCCATAGCCCTGCATGGCCACCCGTCCGTCGAAATCGGGATAGGGCAGGGTGATCGGCAGGTTGAGAACGAAAGGCCCGGTCGGGAAGGTGGGGACCGGCGCCGGCGGCACGGTAAAGGGCTGCGCGCCGGCCGGCAGCGCCGCGGCAAGAAGCAGGCCCGTCAGGAGCTGTCGCATGGAGAGACCCTCCGCCGCTTGGTGCAGACAGGATGCCCGAAAACGGCGGAGGGATCAATTTTCCAGTCCCGGGGGCTTAGCCCACCACGTTGAACCCCGGCCCATAGGGATAGGCGGTGATGTTCTCGGCCCCGTTTTCGGTGATCACCAGAATGTCGTGTTCGCGGTAGCCCCCGGCGCCCGGTTGGCCCTCGGGGATCGTCAGCATGGGCTCCATCGAGATGACCATGCCGGGTTCCAGCACCGTGTCGATGTCCTCGCGCAGCTCCAGCCCGGCCTCGCGGCCATAGTAGTGGCTGAGCACCCCGAAAGAATGGCCATAGCCGAAGGTGCGGTATTGCAAGAGATCGCGCGCGGCAAAGAACCCGTTGATCTGGGCCGTGACCTGGGCGCAGCTGGCACCGGGTTTCAGCAGGCTCATGCCGTATTCATGGGCGGCGACATTGGCCTGCCAGATGGCCAGCGAGGCGTCATCGACCTCGCGGACGAACAGCGTGCGTTCCAGTGCGGTGTAATAGCCGGATATCATCGGGAAGGTGTTCAGCGACAGGATATCGCCCACCTGCAGCCGCCGCGCGGTGACCGGGTTGTGCGCGCCATCGGTGTTGATGCCCGACTGGAACCAGACCCAGGTGTCGCGGTATTCGGCATCGGGAAAGCGGCGGGCGATCTCGCGCTCCATCGCGTCGCGCCCGGCCATCGCCACGTCGATCTCGCGCGCACCGACCGCGATCGCCTCGCGGATCGCATAGCCACCGACATCGGCGGTGTTGGCGCCCGCCCGGATCAGGGCGATTTCCGCCGGCGACTTCCTCATCCGCTGGCGCATCGTTGCAGGGGCCATGTCGACCCGCCGGGCGGGGGCCAGGAAGGTGTCCAGTTTTTGCGATTGCACCAGCGTCAGGTGATCGCCCTCATAGCCGATCACCCGGCCGGATCCGGTCACCGACAGGATCGCCCGCCAGTAATTGTCGCGCGCCCAGTCGGTATAGGTGATGTTGTCGCCGTGACAGCGGCGCCAGGGCTGGCCCGCGTCGATGCCGGCGCTGATCGTCACGCTGTCGGTGGCGGTCACCACCAGCCCGTAGGGCCGGCCAAAGCTGCAATAGAGAAAGCCCGAGTAATAGGCGATGGCGTGCATCGAGGTGAACACGCAGGCCTCGACCCCCTCGGCGGCCATGCTGGCGCGCAGGCCGGACAGGCGGGCGTCATAGTCCTCGGCGGCAAAGGGCAGCACGCGCTGGCCCTGATGAAAGCGATAGAATTCGGGGCGGTTCGTCATCGTCAGACCTCATGGTGCGGGGGCCCGACAGGGTGCGGGATCCCAAAGATCCCGGCGTTCAGGATGACGCAGGGGCGACGTGCGTCGCATCCTGCAAGCAGCGGGGAAACCCCTGCGGCGACGCCATCGCCGCGTGCTCGACCGTCAGCTAGCACGACGCGTGGCACGCTGGCAAGGATTCGCGCCTTGATGCTGCCCGAGGGGTGTTGCATCAAAGGGGGCGGAACGATGAAAGCCCTGCCCATGACCCGTATTTGTCACATCGAGATCGACGACACCGATCTACCGGCCCCCTCGCCCGAAATGGAGCAGGAGCGCCGCGTCGCCGTCTTCGATCTGCTCGAGGACAACAGCTTTGCCCTGCCGGACCGCGACGGTCGCAGCGCCCCCCCGGGGCCCTACCGGTTGCTGCTGGCGATCCGCGAGCGTCGTCTGGTGGTCGACATCGCACAGGAGGATGGCACCAAGGTGACCGAGTTCCACCTGTCGCTGGGTCCGTTCCGGCAGGTGATCAAGGATTACGACCAGATCTGCGAAAGCTATTTCGAGGCGGTCAAACGCCTGCCCCCCAGCCAGATCGAGGCGATCGACATGGCCCGCCGCGGGATCCACAATGAAGGCGCGCGTGTCCTGCAGGAGCGTCTTGAGGGCAAGGCGGAAATCGACCTCGACACCGCCCGCCGCCTGTTCACCCTGATCAGCGTTCTGAAACGCGGGGACTGATCTTGGAGCGCGGGTTGCCCCAATCGGTCCTGTTTTGCTGCGATCATAACGCGGTGCGGTCGCCAATGGCCGAGGGGCTGATGAAAAAGCTCTATGGCCAGCGGTGCTACGTGCAATCGGCAGGGGTCTATAACGATCTCGATGTCGACGGATTTGCCATCGCCGTCAGTGCCGAAATGGGGATCGAACTGTCGCGCCACCAGACGCGCAGCTTCGAGGACATGCGCGGGTGGGGCGATGATCTGTCGGGCTTTGACCTGATCATCGCGCTCAGCCCGGCCAGTCAGCGCGCGGCGCTGGAACTGACGCGGTTCGCGCATATCGACGTCGAGTATTGGCCGATCATGGATCCGACCGGATTGGGCGAAACCCGCGACGCCAAGCTGCAGGCCTATCGCCAGACCCGCGACCAGATCGCGCGGCGGATGATTGACCGGTTCGGCCCCCCCACCGCCGAGGACTGACGGCGCCGCATTCCGGGTCGGGGGTGCCGCTTTGGGGCTTTCTGGCATCGCCTCACGCGCTATCCTGCCCACGATCAAACCCCGGAGACCGCCATGAGCGCCACCACGGCCCGCGCCACCATCCAAGCCTATTACGACGCCTTCAACCGGGGCGACATCGCCGGCATGCTGGAGTGCCTGCACGGCGATTTCGCCCATCACGTCAACGAGGGGGCGACCCGTCTGGGCAAACAGGCCTTTGCCGAATTCTGTGCGCATATGAGCGAGACCTACAAGGAGTTGCTGACCGATCTGGTGGTGTTCTCGAACGACGAGGGCACGCGCGGCGCGGCCGAGTTCATCGTCAACGGCACCTATCTGAAAACCGATCCCGGCCTGCCCGAGGCCCGTGGCCAGACCTATGTACTGCCCGCCGGCGGGTTCTTTACGCTCAAGGACGGCAAGATCACCCGCGTCACCACGTATTACAACCTGCAGGACTGGCTGCGGCAGGTCGGCGGATGAGGGTTCAGCCCCTCACCGGCCCGGCGCTGGACGCGGTGCTGGACGATGTGGCACGGCTCAGGATCGCGGTGTTTCGCGACTGGCCCTATCTCTATGACGGCGACCTGGACTATGAGCGCGGCTACCTGCAGCCCTATCGTGACAATCCGCGGGCGATCGTCGTCGGCGCCTTTGACGGCGACCGGCTGGTCGGCGCCTCCACCGGCACCCCGATGGAGGACCACGCCGACGATTTCGCCGCGCCCTTTGCCGGCACCGGGTTGGCGCTGGACCAGATCTTCTATTGCGCGGAATCGGTGCTGCTGCCGGGGTATCGCGGGCAGGGCATCGGCCACGCCTTCTTTGACGCACGCGAGGGGCACGCCCGCGCGCTGGGCCGCCGGCACGTCGCCTTCTGCGCGGTGCAGCGCCCGGTGGATCACCCGGCCCGGCCCGCCGAGTATCGCCCGCTCGACGCCTTCTGGCGCGCGCGCGGTTATGCGCCGCTGTCCGGGGTGATCGCCCGCTTTCGCTGGAAGGATGTGGGCGAACCCGCCACGACCGAGAAACCCCTGCAATTCTGGATGCGCACGCTGTGACCCAAGACACCCTGACCATTGCCGCCGCCGCCTATCCGCTGGACTGGTTCGACGATTTCGCCGCCTACGAGGCCAAGGTGACCGGCTGGGTGGCAAAGGGCGTGGCGACCGGCGCGGATCTGCTGGTCTTTCCCGAATACGCGGCGATGGAACTGGCCAGCCTCGGTGGAAAGGCGGTCGCCGCCGACCTGCAGGGCGCCTTGTCCGAGGTCGCGCGCCATGCCCCGGCGATGGACGCGCTGTTCGCCCGGCTGGCGGCCACGCATGGGGTGATGATCCTCGGCCCGTCGGGTCCGGTGTTTGTCGGCAACCGCCCGGTCAACCGCGCGACGCTCTTTGGCCCCGCGGGCATCGTCGGCCATCAGGACAAGCAGATCATGACCCGGTTCGAGCGCGAGGAATGGGACGTGATCCCCGGCGCGGACGGGCTGACCCTGTTCGAGACGCCGCTGGGCAACCTGGGCGTCACCATCTGCTATGACAGCGAATTCCCGCTGCTCGCCCGCACCCTGGCCGAGGCCGGGGCCGAGATCCTCCTCGCCCCCAGCTGCACCGAGACGCTGGCGGGTTTCACCCGGGTGCGCGTCGGCGCGATGGCGCGGGCCCTGGAAAACCAGTGCGTCGCGGTGCAGGCGCCATTGGTGGGGTCCGCCCCCTGGTGCGTCGGGGTCGAGGAAAACACCGGCCGCGCCTCGATCTATGGGCCGCCGGACCGCGGCTGGCCCGCGACCGGCATCCTGGCCGAAGGGGGGCTGAACGAACCCGGCTGGGTCAGCGCCACGATTTCGCGCGCGCTGATCGCCCAGACCCGCGCCGATGGCGGGGTCTTGAACTTCACGCATTGGTCGGAACAAAGTGATCGCCTGGCGGTCCCGCTTCGCCGCGCTGCAACAAGTTAAACCTTGTAATTCCGCCACCGAAGGCGCATTTAGGCGCCGAGCCTGCGATTTCGCGGGCCTTCAGGTATTGGAGAGACCATGGCCAAGGAAGAACTGCTCGAATTCCCCGGCGTCGTGAAGGAACTCCTGCCGAACGCGACGTTCAAGGTCGAGCTGGACAACGGCCATGTGATCATCGCCCATACGGCAGGAAAGATGCGCAAGAACCGCATCCGCGTTCTGGCCGGCGACCGCGTTCAGGTCGAGATGACGCCCTACGATCTGACCAAGGGCCGGATCAACTACCGCTTCAAGTGATGCGGCTGATCCTGGGCTCGGCCAGCCCGCGCCGGCTGGAATTGCTGGCGCAAATCGGCATCACGCCCGACGCGGTGCGCCCCGCCGACATCGACGAAACCCCCCGCAAGGCCGAACTGCCGCGCCCCTATTGCGCGCGCATGGCCGCCGAGAAGGCGCAGGCCGTGCCCTGCGCGCCCGGCGAGGTGGTGCTTTGCGCGGACACCACGGTCGCGCTGGGCCGGCGCATTCTGGGCAAGCCCGTGGACGCCACCGAGGCCGCGCAGTTCCTGACCATGCTGGGCGGGCGGCGTCATACCGTGATCACCGCCGTCGCCGTGCGCACCGCCGATCGGATCTGGACGCGCGAGGTCGAAACCGCGGTGAAGATGAAGCGCCTGTCGGACGATGAGCTGAACGGCTACCTCGCCAGCGGCGAGTGGCAGGGCAAGGCGGGCGGCTATGGCATCCAGGGCCGCGCCGGGGCGTTCATTCCGTGGATCGGCGGCTCGTTCAGCGCGGTCGTGGGTCTGCCGCTGGCAGAAACGGCGGTGCTGCTGACGGCGGCGGGGGTGCGGGCATGAAGGGCAGCGTGATCGCGCTGGGGCAGATCGGCGGGCGCGATGTCGCCGCGCTGATGGTCGATGGCGTGCTGCAGGATCTGGCGCTGGAGATCGACGGGCTGGCGCCGGGCGCGATCCTGCGCGGCACCGTGGGCCGGCCGGTCAAGGGGCTGGGCGGCGTCTTTGTCGACCTGCCCGAGGGGCAGACGGGGTTTCTGCGCGCGCCCAAGGGGCTGGCACCGGGGCAAGCGGTGCTGGTGCAGATCGCGGGTGTCGCGGAACCGGGCAAGGCCCTGCCGCTGACCCTGCGCCTGTTGTTCAAGAGCCGCTATGCCATCGTCACCCCCGAAGCGCCCGGGCTGAACGTGAGCCGCGCGATCCGCGACGAGGACGCGCGCGCTGACCTGACCGCGCTGGCGACCGAGGCGATGGCCGGCGCGGATGAGTCGCTGGGGTTGATCCTGCGCTCGGTGTGCGAGGCGGCGTCCGAAGACGAGATCGCCGACGACATCGCGCAGATGCGCGCGCTGGCCGAGGCGGTGTTGGCCGATCTGGAGGGCAAGCCCGAGCTGCTGGTCGATGCGCCCGGCGCGCATGAACAGGCCTGGCGCGACTGGGGCGATGTCGACACGGTCGACGACAGCGAGGATGCGCTGGACCACACGGGCGCTCTCGATCAGATCGAGGCGCTGGCGCGCGCCGAGGTGCAGCTGGAGGGCGGCGCCTCGATGGCGATCGAGGCCACCCGCGCGCTGATCGCGGTCGATGTGAACACCGGGCGCGACACCTCGCCCGCCGCTGGTCTCAAGGCCGGCATCGCCGCCGCCCGCGACCTGCCGCGCCAGCTGCGGCTGCGGGGGCTGGGCGGTATGGTGGTGGTCGATTTCGCACCGGTGCCGAAACGCGACCGGCATGTCGTCGAACAGGTGCTGGGCAAGGCGTTCCGCGCCGATGGCGGCGAAACCTCGCTGGCCGGCTGGACGCCGCTGGGCAATTTCGAACTGACCCGCCGGCGCGACCGCGTGCCGCTGGCCGAGTGGCTGGAAGGCGCTGAGGCATGAGCGCGCCCTGCCCGATCTGCAAGAAGCCTTCAGTCGAGGCCTATCGGCCGTTCTGTTCGAAACGCTGCGCGGATGTCGATCTGGCGCATTGGCTGCGCGGCGATTACGCGATCCCGGGCCCGGAGGCCGAGGCGGCCGAGGAGACCCCGCCGCAGCCTGAGGTGGAGTAAGGGGAGCGGCGCTCGGGGGCATCGAGCCCCCTCGCGCCGCCGGGGGGCTCTGCCCCCCGCCGCTTCGCTTCCCCCCGGGATATTTGCAACGCAAAGATGCAAATACGGGTTCGGAGGGGGGCTGACGGGCCGTCACGCTTTCGTTGCCGGTCGGTGTTTTCTATCCTGCAGCAAAATGGAGGGACGGCATGCGCATCCTGGTGTTCAACGCGGGCAGCTCCAGCCTGAAGCTGGGGGTTTTCGACATCGGTGCGGGCGGCGCGGCGGTGCAGCGGTTCAAGGGCGGCTATGAGCGGTTCCGCGCCGGGCTTTGCACCTATCGCTTCGAGGCAGAGGGCCGGGTCGAGGCGGGCGAGGTCGCGCATGACGATCTGGCGGCGGCGACGGCGGCGGTGCCGGGGGTGCTGGCGGACTGGGGCGTGGACGGGATCGCCGCGGTCGGCCACCGGGTGGTGCATGGCGGGCCCGAGATCGGCGCGCCCGTTGTTCTGGATGACGCGGCGCTGGCGCGGCTGGAGGGGCTGACGCCGCTGGCCCCGCTGCATAACCCGGCGAATCTGGAAGCGGTGCGGGTCGCGCGCCGGGTCTGGCCGGAGCTGCCGCAGATCGGGGTGTTCGACACCGCCTTTCATCTGACCAACCCCGCGCGGGTGACCACCTATGCGGTGCCGAAGGCCTGGCGCGATGCGGGGCTCAGGCGGTTCGGGTTTCACGGCACTTCGCATCATTACGTCGCGCAGCGCGCCGCCGAGGCGTTGGACCGGCCGCTGGGCGATCTGCGGATCATCTCGGTGCATCTGGGCAACGGCGCCAGCGTCTGCGCGGTGAACTTGGGGGCGAGCCTGGAATCCTCGATGGGGCTGACGCCACTCGAGGGGTTGGTGATGGGCACGCGCTCGGGCGATGTCGATCCGGGGGCGTTCGGGTATCTGCACCGGCAGCTGGGGCTGACGATCGAGGAGATCGAGCACGCGCTCTATCACGACAGCGGGCTGAAGGGGCTGACCGGCAGTGCCGACATGCGCGATGTCGAGGACCGTGCTGGGGCGGGCGATGCCGAGGCGCAGCTGGCGATCAACCTCTATGCCTATCGGGCGCGCAAATATATCGGCGCCTATGCGGCGGCGATGGGGGGCGTGGATGCGGTGGTGTTCACCGGCGGCATCGGCGAGAATTCGGCCAGCATGCGGCGGCGGATCTGCGACGGGCTCGACTTCATGGGGTTGCGGCTGGACCATGACCGCAACATGGGCGTCGATCTGGCCGGGCGCGCGGCGCCGCAGATCCAGGCCTATGGCTCGCGCGTGGCGGTGATCGTGACCGAGACCGCCGAGCAGTTGCAGATCGCGCGTGAAGTGGCGGCGCATCTGGCGCGCCCGGTGCAGGCGCCGCGGCCGATCCCGGTGGCGGTGTCGGGGCGGCACGTGCACCTGTCGGCCGAGTCGCTGGCGGCGCTCTTTGGCGCGGGGGCTGAACTGACCATCGCCCATCCCCTGCGCCAGCCGGGGAACTGGGCGGCGGCCGAGCGAGTGACACTGGTCGGCCCCAAGGGGCGGCTGGAGCATGTCGCGATCCTTGGCCCCTTGCGCAAGCGCACCCAGATCGAGGTCTCGCGCACCGACAGTTTCGCACTGGGCATCGACGTGCCGGTGCGCGATTCGGGCCAGCTTGAGGGCACGCCGGTGATCCGCATCCTCGGGCCGGCCGGGCAGATTGACACCGACGGGCTGATCGTCGCGGCGCGGCATATCCACACCAACCCCACGGATGCGGCGGCGATGGGGCTGACGGACGGCGAGCTGGTCGACGTGCGCGTGGGCAGCGGCGACCGGGCGCTGACCTTTGCGCGCACGCTGGTGCGGGTGCAGCCGACCGGCTTCACCGAGATGCACATCGACACCGACGAGGCGAACGCCGCCGGGATCGGCCCGGGCTGCGAGGGCGAGGTGGTCGATCTGGAGGCGCATCTGCATCCCGAAAGCTGACGCTTGCCCGCGCCGGCACGGCGTGGGACAAGGGGGCGTTCTCAGGGCGGGGTGGAACTCCCCACCGGCGGTATGCGGGAAATCCGCGAGCCCGCGAGCGCCTTTCCCGGGCGACAGTCATGGGGAAGGGTCAGCAGACCAGGTGCGAGGCCTGGGCCGACGGTTACAGTCCGGATGGAAGAGAACCATCACCCGACCCGCCGGCGCGCGGGGCCGGGATGCATGGGATCGCCTTGGGTGACGTGTCGCTGAAAGGAGAAACCCATGACACACACCCGTTACGCCTTTGTCAAAGCCGGTTGGCACGCCGAGATCGTGGACCGCGCCTTGGAGGGGTTTCTGGACCGCATTCCCGCCGCACAGGTCGATGTCTTCGACGTGCCGGGGGCGTTTGAACTGCCGCTGATGGCCCGCGATCTGGCGGCCACCGGGCGCTATGGCGCGGTGGCGGCGGCGGCCTTTGTCGTCGACGGCGGCATCTATCGCCACGATTTTGTGGCGCAGGCCGTGGTCAGCGGGCTGATGCAGGCGGGGCTGGAAACCGGGGTGCCGGTGCTCTCGGTCTCGCTGACGCCGCACCAGTATCAGGAGACCGGCCATCACCAGGCGATCTATCGCGCGCATTTCGTCGAGAAGGGGCGCGAGGCAGCCGAGGCCGCATTGACGATCACCGTGGCGCGGCGCGCGTTGGTGGCCTGAAAGCAGAAGGGGCCCGATGGGGCCCCTTCGTTCATGCGGTGACGGTGGCGCGGCGTTGCAGCAGCCGTTGCGCCAGTTGCAGGCCGACCATGCCGCCGGCCATCGCCAGACCAAAGGTGACCGCCCCCGGACCGCCCCAGCCCAGCACTGCCAGCGCCGGCCCGGGGCAGAAGCCGGCCAGCGCCCAGCCCAGTCCGAAGAGCGCCGAGCCGCCGATCAACCGCGTATCGAGGCGCTGTTCGGGCATCGCCGGAAAGGTGCCCTCCAGCAGCGGCGCGCGGCGGCGGGCGGCGATGCGCCAGGCCAGCAGCATCGGCAGGATCGCCCCGCCCAGCACGAAGGCCAGTGTCGGATCCCATTGGCCGAAGAGGTCCAGCCAGCCCTGAACCTTGGCGGTGTCGGTCATGCCCGAGACCAGCAGGCCCAGGCCGAAAAGCGCGCCGGAAGCGGCGGAGATGAAGGGACGCATCAGATCACTCCCAGGGTGTGGCGGGCGAGGAAGAAGGCGGCGAAACCGACGCCGAGGTAGACCAGCGTGGCGACGATCGAACGCAGCGAAAAGCGCGACATGCCGCAGACCCCGTGGCCTGAGGTGCAGCCGTTCGCCAGCCGCGTGCCGACACCGACCAGCAGCCCGGCGGCGATCAGCACGGCGGTGTCGCCGGTGATATGGGTCTCGGGCGCGCCGAACAGGGCGACGGCCAGCGCCGGCGCGCCGATCAGCGCGGCGAGGAAGGGCAGGCGTTCGGCCAGGGTGCGCTGCGGTGCGCCGTCCAGCACATCGCCCAGGATGCCGCTGGCGCCGAGGATCCGGCCATTGGCCAGAAGCAGCAGCGCGGCGGCGCCGCCGATCATCAGCCCGCCGATCAGGCCGAAGATCCAGTCTTGAGGGATAGGGGCGAGGGTCATGGCACAGATGTCCTGGCAGGGAATATTGTCTTGCCAGGGAATCTATGAAAATATGCAAATCATTGCAATTACAGGATAAAAATAAGGCCGCCGTTCGTCCCGTTCCGGCGGACCCAGAACGGGTGTTCCAAGGGGTGGCCGCACGGGGAACGCCTACCCACCCGCGGCGTTCGGCGTGGAACGCCGTCCCGCGGGCAGCCCGTGGCGTTCCCGGCCCCCGATTCTACGACGATCCCTTGGGCAGCACCCAGTCCGGGCGGATATAGTGGCAGGTATAGCCGTGCGGAATGCGCTCCAGATAATCCTGGTGCTCGGGTTCGGCCTCCCAGAACTCGCCGGCCGGCTTGACCTCGGTCACCACCGGCCCCGGCCACATCCCTGACGCGTTCACAGCTGTGATCGTCTCCTCGGCCACCCGCTTCTGCTCGGCGTTCAGGTAATAGATCCCCGACCGGTAACTGGTGCCGCGGTCATTGCCCTGCCGGTTGGGCGTGGTCGGATCGTGGATCTGGAAAAAGAATTCCAGCAACCGCCGATAACTGACCCGCGCCGGATCGAACACGATCTCGATCCCCTCGGCATGGCTGCCGTGGTTGCGATAGGTCGCGTTCTTCACGTCGCCGCCGGTATAGCCGACGCGGGTCGACAGCACGCCCGGCAGCTTGCGGATCAGATCCTGCATGCCCCAGAAGCATCCGCCGGCCAGAACCGCACGTTCACTCATTGCGCATCCTCCACCTGGTCGAGGTAGTCACCATAGCCTTCGGCCTCCATCCGGTCCCGGGGCACAAAGCGCAGGCTGGCCGAATTGATGCAATAGCGCAGTCCACCCGCCTCGCGCGGGCCGTCCGGAAAGACATGGCCCAGGTGGCTGTCACCGTGGGTCGAGCGCACTTCGACGCGGATCATTCCGTGCGTGGTGTCGCGCAGTTCGGTGATGTGACTGGCGACGATCGGCTTGGTGAAGGCCGGCCAGCCACAGCCCGAATTGTATTTCGCCGCCGAGGAAAACAGCGGCTCGCCCGAGACGATATCGACATAGATCCCGGGTTCGAAATGGTGGTCGTATTCACCGGTAAAGGGACGCTCGGTGCCGTTCTGCTGGGTGACCCGGAATTGCTCGGAGGTCAGGCGCGACAGGGCGTCGGGGGTCTTGGCGTAGGTCATGCGGCGTCTCCCATGTGGTGCTCCCCCTATTTGGGGTGAACTCGGGCAAAACGCCAATAGTCTGACTGCACGCTTTCGACATCTCGGGCGCACCATCGCGGAGCGCGGCATTGTTCTGGCGCCTCGGTTTTTGCGGTGGCTGTGTATCCGATGTCGTGATTGTTCTATGCAACGGCGTTTGGGACGAGTGCGTTGAGGCCCATGCGTTTGTTGTAGTCTGGGAATGAGAGCCTTTGTTCGGCGTTTGGGAGGCATCCTGCGGTGTGCATGGAGGCGTAGACGTCTGCGAGGCGTCGGGCAGTGGCGAGGAGGGCGGAGACGGGGTAGATGGCGAGAGCGAAGCCGAGGGCGTCGAGGTCTGCGACGGGGAGGTAGGGTGTTTTGCCGTCCTCGACCATGTTTGCGACGAGTTTTGCGCCCTTGAAGGTTTCGGCGACGGTTCGGAGTTCCTCGAGGGATTGCGGGGCCTCGATGAAGAGGATGTCTGCGCCGGCGTCGAGGAAGGCCTCGCCGCGGCGCAGGGCCTCGTCGAAGCCGATGACGGCGCGGGCGTCGGTGCGGGCCATGACGAGGAAGTCGGAGGTGTCGCGTGCGGCGACGGCGGCGGCGATCTTGGCGGCGGCCTCGGAGCGCCCGATGACCTCCTTGGAGGCCATGTGTCCGCAGCGTTTGGGGAAGACCTGGTCCTCGAGCTGGATGCAGGCGACGCCGGCCTGTTCGTAGAGGCGGACGAGGCGGGCGACGTTGAGTTCGCTGCCGTGGCCGTTGTCGCCGTCGGCGATCAGCGGGACGGGTGTGCCGTCCTCGGTGCGGGCGGCGTCGGTGAGGGCGCGGGCGCGGTCGGCCATCTCGGTTGCGGTCATCAGGCCGATGTCGGGCATGCCGAGGGTGGAGCCCGAGACGCCGAAGCCCGTCATGTAGAGGGCCTCGAAGCCGGCCTGGGCGGCGATCCTGGCGGAGAGGCCGTCATAGATGCCGGGCGCCATCAGGGTTGGCCCCTGGGACAAGCGGCTGTTCAACGCCCGCGAGGGGGCCCGCAGCTGGGTCATGGTTCTGGTCCTGATTCCGTGGTGTGCGGTAAAATGTATCCAAAAACGGCGAACAAGCAACTAATGATTGATATGAATCGCATTCTTGGATACGAAATTTCCCAACGCAGTCGAATCATCCCGGGGGAGGATCGGATCATGGGCATCAGCGGGCTTCATCACGCGGCGTATCGCTGCAAGGACGCGGCAGAGACGGTGGCGTTCTACCGCGACTTTCTGGACCTCGATTTCAACATCGCGGTGGCCGAGAACACGGTGCCGTCGACGGGCGAGTGGTCGCCGCATATCCACATCTTCCTGCAGATGGCGGATGGCAGCTTTGTCGCCTTCTTCGAGCTGCCCGAGGACAAGGGCGGGATCCTCGACGAGGAGACGCCGAAATGGGTGCAGCACCTGGCGCTGAAGGTTCCGGACATGGAGACGCTGCTGGCCTACAAGGCGCGGCTCGAGGCGGGCGGCGTCGAGGTTCTGGGACCGACCGACCACACGATCTGCCAGTCGATCTATTTCTTCGACCCCTCGGGTCACCGGCTGGAGCTGGCGATCGACACGACCTCGGCCGAGCTGGGGGCGATGCTGCGCGACGCGGCGCCGGTGACGCTGGCCGAGTGGTCGCGCACCAAGCGCGCGCCGGATGTCGATCCGCTGCACGCCAACGCGCGCGGCTGATCGGGGCTGATCGGGCCTGATCGGGGGGCGCGCGGGTCGCGCCGGAGGGCTGAGATCCGGCTGAGATCCGGGGGGCCTGATCGGGGTTTGGGGCGCGAAAGACGGGAGGACGGGCGTTGACACCCACCTATGAGCTGCGGCGCGAGCCGATCATCCTGTCCTTCGAGGAGAAGGCGGCGTTCACCGAGACCTACGGCTTCGTCGGCTCGCAGGGCTATGTGTTCCTGGAGGGCCAGCGGCTGCTGCCCGAGGGCCATGACAGCGACACGGTGCTGATCTTCATGCACCCGGCCTCGACGCTGAACCTGATGCCCTTGCCGGCGGCGCTGGCGCGGGCCGGGCATCACGTGATCTGCGGCGCCTCGCGCTATGCCAAGAACGACGCGCCGCTGATCATGGAGAAGGTGGTGGCGGACCTGGGCGCCTATGTGCGCCACGCGCGCGAGGACCTGGGCTATCGCACCGTCGTGCTCTGCGGCTGGTCGGGGGGCGGGTCGCTGGCGACCTTCTACCAGTCCCAGGCCGAGGCGCCGACGATCACCCACACGCCGGCGGGCGACGTCTATGACCTGACGCGGGCCGGGCTGCAGCCGGCGGATGCGCTGATGTTCATCGCCGCGCATACCGGGCGGGCGCGGATCCTGGCGGAATGGATCGACCCCTCGGTGCGCAACGAGCTCGATCCCGACGATTGCGACCCGGCGCTGAACCTCTACGGCGGGCAGATCGAACCGCCCTATACGGCCGGGTTCGTCGCCACCTACCGGGCGGCGCAGCGGGCGCGGGTGCGCCGGATCACCGAGCATGCGCTGGACACGCTGGACAGGCTGAAGGCGCGCGGCGGCGCCGAGGTCGAGCGGCCGTTCCTGGTGCACCGCACGATGGCCGACCCGCGGTTCCTCGACCCGACGCTGGAACCCAACGACCGCCGCCCGGGCTGGTGCTACCTCGGCAACCCCGAGACGGCCAACAACGGCCCCGCCGGCCTCGCCCGCTTCACCACCCTGCGCGCCTGGCTCAGCCAATGGTCCCCCGACCACTCCCGCGCCGACGCCGAGGCCTGCATCAAGACCGTCACCGTGCCGCTCCTGGTGGTCGAGAACTCCGCAGACGACGCCGTCCCAACCGCACACCCACGCTGCGTCTTCGACGCCGCAACCACAAAAGACAAAACATACCACCGCATCAACGGCGCAACTCACTACTACAAAGACCAACCAACTCACCAATCATACGCCGTAAACCTCATTACCCAATGGCTGCAAAACCGCAGGTTCTAAGACAGAACGGAGACGGAACGCATGGCGAAGGCCAAGAACATCCTGTTCATCATGTATGATCAGCTGCGGCGCGATTACCTGTCGTGCTATGGCAAGCGGATCGTCGAGACGCCGAACATGGACCGTCTGGCGGCGATGGGGGTGCGCTTTGACCGTGCCTATGTGCAGGCCCCGGTCTGCGGCGCGTCGCGGATGTCGACCTATACCGGGCGCTATGTGCATGCGCATGGCGCGGGCTGGAACGGCGTCCCGCTGAGTGTCGGCGAGATGACGATGGGCGACCATTTGCGCCAGGCGGGGATGGAGTGCTGGCTGGTCGGCAAGACGCATATGGTGGCGGACGAGGCCGGCATGGCGCGGCTCGGCATCGACCCGGCCTCGGTCCTGGGCAGGCGGCTGACGGAATGCGGGTTCGATGTCTGGGAACGCGACGACGGCGTGAACCCCGAGGGCAGCGGCGGGCGCTATGACAGCGACGCGGCCGAGGCCTATAACGCCTATCTCGCGGCGCGCGGCTATCCCGGTCCGAACCCCTGGCATGATTATGCCAATTCGGCAATCGACGAGGAGGGCAACATCCTGTCGGGGTGGTTCCTGAAGAACAACGACCGCCCGGCGAACATCGCCGAGCAGGACAGCGAAACCCCCTATACGACCCGGCGCGGGATGGAATGCATCGCCGCGCGGGGCGACGCGCCCTGGTGCCTGCACCTGAGCTATATCAAGCCGCACTGGCCTTATATCGTGCCGGAACCCTATGCCAGCATGTATGGCCCCGAGGATCTGCCCGAGGCGGTCCGCACAGAGGCCGAGCTGGCCGCCGAGCATTCGATCCTCAGGACGATGATGCATGGCCGGATCGGCGCGACCTTCAGCCGCGAGGAGGTCCGGCGCGCGGTGTTGCCGGCCTATATGGGGCTGATCAAGCAATGCGACGACCAGCTGGGGGTGCTGCTGGACTGGCTGGAGGAGACCGGCCGTCTGGATGATACGATGATCGTGCTGACGGCGGATCATGGCGACTATATGGGCGACCACTGGCTGGGCGAGAAGATGTTCTTTCACGACACCTCGGTGCGGGTGCCGTTCCTGGTCTATGATCCCTCGCCCGAGGCCGATGCCACGCGCGGCACGGTGTCGGATGCGCTGGTCGAGCAGATCGACCTGATCCCGACCTTTGTCGAGGTCGCGGGCGGCACGCCGATGGCGCATGTCCTGGAGGGGCGCAGCCTGCGGCCGATTCTGTATGGCGCGGCGGCGGATCTGGGCCGCGACTTTGTGATTGCCGAGGTCGATTTCAGCGGCTCGATGATGGCTGGGGCGCTCAAGGCCGATCTGCGCGAGACGATGGGCGTGATGATTGCGACCAAGAGGTGGAAGATGATCCGCTTTGGCACCGCCGACGCGCCGATCCTGTTCGATCTGGAAAACGACCCCGACGAGCTGACCGACCTGGGCCGCGATCCGGCCCATGCCGCGGTGATCGCCGAGATGACCGGAAAGCTGCTGCAATGGGCGATGCGCCCGGCGCAGCGGGTGACGATCTCGCAGGAGGCGCTGATCGAGATGCGCGGCATGGGGGTGCCTCTGGGCATTGCCATCGGGGTCTGGGACGAGGCCGCCGTGCCGCCCGAGATGACGGTGAAATACCGGGGCCGCAAGGGCCGCCCGTGGCAGGAGTTCCGCCACGAGCCGGGGGCATGAGCCGGGGAATGACCGGCCGGTGACGAAAAAAATGGGCCCGCGCCGGGGGTGACGCGGGCCCTTTTCGCTGTCCGGGACTGGCGGGTCAGCCTTGGCCCAGTTTTCCGACGATGCCGTGAAAGACGATCTCGACCAGGGTATCCGCAACCTCTTGCACTCGGTCCGAGGCGGTGATGTCCACCTCGTAGACCTTGTTCACCACCGGCGAGAAACAGAAGATGCACGAGGCCGCGCTGATGATCGAGTTGGTGATCGCATAGAGCGGCAGATCCTTGATCATGCCGGCCTCGATCCCGTCGGTCAGCACCGTATCGAACTCGGCATAGCCGCGCCGCACATACTGCTGGATCAGCCAGTCCAGCCGTTCGCTGCGCGACAGGCTTTCGTGGATGATGATCTGCGCCAGATTCGGTTCATAGCCGCTGAGCAGAATGAAGCGCCGGGTCATCACCTTCAGCCGGTCGATCGGGCCGAGATCCTTCAACTCGGCCGAGTTGGTGGGAAAGCGCATGCCGAGCGTGTGCATCAGCCGGATCATCGCAGCCTTCCACAGCGCCTCTTTCGAGCCGAAGTGGTAATGCACCATCGGTTGCGACAGTCCCGCGGCGCGCGCCACATCGCCGGTCGAAACCGCGTCATAGCCGTGCTGGGCAAAGATCTGGATCGCGACCTCTTCCAACCGGGTGCGCGGATCGTCCTGCCCGACCATCTCGGCAGCCTTGGGGCGACCGGGGCGCCGCCGGGGGCGCCGGGGCTTGGTCTTTGGGTCCGCGGGGGTTCGGGGATCGGCCAAGCATGCTCCTATCAGGAAATTCAATTGAACAAGAGGTTCTTTCTGCTTCGCTCTCACAGTTAGAGCACAGGCGCACCCCGCGCAAGTTTTCATGGCGCGATGAATCTGCGACTCTATTTTATTATTCTATTGAATTGTCCTATCAGGAAATCTAGTGTTCGCGCATGCAGGGTCGCGCCAGGCGAGGGGGCAACGTGACGGGCAGGGCGCAAGCATCGTTTGCGGCTGCGACTGTCGGTGCTGCCGGCCGGGGACCGATCCGGCGGTTTCGCTGAGAACAGGAGCTCACATGTTTGCCCAAGCCATCGCGCGCTCTGCACAGGTCTATGGTTCCGCCATCGCCGTGCAGTCCAGGGGACGCAGTTGGACCTATGCTGAATTTACCGAACGGGTCGCGCGCACGGCGGGCGGGCTGGCCGGGGCCGGGGTGCAGCCGGGGGACCGCGTGGCGGTTCTGGCCGCCAACAGCCCCGAACACCTGCTGGCCATGTATGCGATCCTGTGGATGGGGGCAGTGCTGCTGCCGATCAACACCCGGCTTTCGGTCGAGGAAATGCAGGTCATCGCCGCCGAGGCCGAGGCCGTCGCGCTGTTCAGCGATGCCGCGAATCGGGCCTCGGCCGAACGGCTGCTGAGCGCCCGGGGCATGACCTCGATCGCGCTCGAGGATGGCGCGGTGGGGACGCTGAGTCTGCAGGCCCTGGCCCTGGCCCCGGCCATTGACACGGCGACCTGCGCGGCCAGCGATCTGGCGGCGATCTATTACACCGGCGGCACCACTGGCGGGCCCAAGGGGGTGATGACCGCCTCCGGGGCGTTTCTGGATCAGGGGCTGGTCTTGAAGCAGGAGCTGGCCATCGAGCCCGGCACCGTGTTCCTGCATGCGCCGCCGCTCTTCCACCTCGCCGGAACCGGAATTGCGCATGGCTGCACGGTCGGTGGCGCAACGCAGGTTTTCCTGCCCGAGTTCGCGCCGCACAGCTTTCTGGACGATGTCGCGCAGATCAAGGCCACGCACCTCAGCCTGGTGCCGACGATGATCGCGGATCTGGTCGAACGGCCCGGGTTCCAGGCGGCGATGGCGGCGGTGAAGCGGATCGTCTATGGCACCTCGCCGATCACCGAGGATCTGCTGCGTCGCGTCATGGACAAGGCACCGGGTGTCGAGTTCACGCAGATCTACGGGCAGACCGAATGCGCGGGTTCGTGCCTGTTCCTGCCGCCCGAGCGACATGTCCTGAGTGGCCCGAACGCCGGCAAGCTGGCCAGCGCCGGCCGCGCCAGCGCGATCAGCGAGGTGCGGATCCATGCCCCCGACGACCGGGTTCTGCCGGTGGGCGAGGCCGGCGAAATCGTGCTGCGCGCGACTGCGGTGATGCTGGGCTACTGGAAAAAGCCCGAGGTCACCGCCGAGGCGATGCGTGGCGGCTGGCTGCACACCGGCGACGTGGGCATCATGGATGCCGATGGCTTTGTGCGCATCGTCGACCGGCTCAAGGACATGATCGTGACCGGCGGCGAGAACGTGTTCTGCGCCGAGGTCGAGAACGTCATCGCGGACCATCCTGCCGTCGGCTATTGCGCGGTGGTCGGCCTGCCGGACCCGCGCTGGGGCGAGCGGGTGCATGCGGTGATCGGTCTGCGCGCCGGGCATACGCTGACGCTGGAACAGGTTGTCGCCCACTGCCGGCCGCATATCGCGGGCTATAAATGCCCGAAATCGCTTGAAATCACCACTGAACCGCTGCCGCTCAGCTCGGTTGGCAAGGTCCGCAAGGACGTGCTCCGGGCCCGTGCCAAGGCTGCCGAAGGAACCTGCCGATGATCCATGACGTCCTGCCCCGCCCGTTGTTCACCGACGAGCATACCCTCTATCGCGACATGGTTCGCCGCTTTGTCGAGGCCGAGATCGTGCCGCATCACGCCCAGTGGGACGATGACGGCGTGGTGCCGCGGGCATTGTGGTCCAAGGCTGGCGAGACCGGTCTGCTGTGTCCCACCGTTGCCGAGGAATGGGGTGGCCCGGGGGCCGATTTCCTCTATTCCGCGATCGTCATCGAGGAGATGGGCCGCGTCTGGGCGAACGGCCCCGGCTTCATCATCCACTCCGAGATGGCCGCGCCCTATATCGAAACCCACGGCACCGACACGCAAAAGGCCGCCTGGCTGCCCAAACTGGTCTCGGGCGAGGCGGTTGTCGGGGTGGCGATGAGCGAACCGGCCGCCGGCAGCGACCTGCGCGGGATGAAGACCCGCGCGCGGCAGACCGATGATGGCTGGGTGCTGACCGGGCAAAAGGTGTTCATCTCGAACGGCCAGCTGGCGGATGTGTTCATCGTCGCCGCCAAGACCAGCGAGGGCACCGGGGTCGATTCGGTGTCGCTGTTCATCGTCGAGGCCGACCGGCCCGGGTTCCGCCGCGGCAAGAATCTGGCCAAGATCGGCGCCAAGGCGCAGGACACATCGGAGCTGTTCTTTGACGGCGTCGAGATCCCGCACGGAAACCTGCTGGGCACCGCGCCGGGCAAGGGGTTTTCGCAGCTGATGCACGGTCTGGCACGCGAGCGGCTGACGATCGCCATTTCCTGCATCGCCAAGGCCGAGGGTGCGCTGGACATGACCCTGGCCTATGTCGCCGACCGCGAGCTGTTCGGCAAGAAACTGGCCGATTTCCAGAACACGCAGTTCAAGCTGGCCGAGGTGCGCGCCGAGATCACCGTGGGCCGCGCGATGGTCGACCAGATGCTGGCGCTGCATCTGCAGGGCCGTCTGGACGCCAACGCCGCCGCGGCGGCCAAGCTGTGGACGACCGAAATGCTGGGCCGCACCGTGGACACCTGTCTGCAGCTGTTCGGCGGCTGGGGCTATATGTGGGAATACCCCATCGCCCGCGCCTATGCCGATGCCCGCGTCGAGCGGATCGCCGGCGGCGGTTCCGAAGTGATGAAGTCGATCATCGCCAAGGCGATGTTCAGGGAGCAGGGGATCAAGGCCACCTTCTGAAAATTTATAGGTCGATCTGCAAATCTATCGAATAAACATATCGACCTATAGATAAATCGTGCTAGTCTGACGGCGCAGCGAGTCACCGCCGGTTCCGCAGGGGCCGATTCCGGGGTCCGTCTGTCAGAGGAAAACGGCGGCCAATGCGGTTGGAAGTGACCCCATCGGCCGTGTCGTGAAAGCATGAGGAGGAGGAACCCCATGAAGCAGTTCTTGTCGACGGTTGCGTTCGTCTCGGGGGTCGCGGCGCTGTCGGCGGGCGTGGCCCAGGCGCAGGTCGCCCTGACCGCCGAGACCACCACGCCGGGTGGCACGCCCTATGTCACGATCACCGCCCTGGCCGAACTGGCCGGCGCCGCCGGCATCGCCGATATTCAGGTGCTCGAAGGGCAGACGGCGACCAATATCGTGCAGAACATCGCCGAGGGGCGCACCGCGATCGGCGTGGCTCCGCTGCAGTTGCCGTTCCTGATGGCGCACAGCGTCGGTCCCTATTCCAGCCTTGGCGAGCGCGGCGAGGAACTGGCGTCGCAGCTGCGGGCGCTTTATCCCTACAACGTCGGCTCGTATGCCATGCTGTCGCCCGAGGCCTCGGGGATCCGGGCCTGGTCCGACATCGCCGGCCGCCGCGTCTTTGACGGCCCGCCCCGCGGGCAGGCGCTGAGCACTGCGCGGGCGCTGATCCAGCTGGCCACCGGCCTGACCGAGGAAGGCGGGTTCACCGGCGTGCAGGCCAACTGGGGCGAGCTGCCGACGGTGTTGACCGATGGCTCGGTCGATGCGTCGATCGTGCCGACCGGGTTCCCGTCGGTGCGCGTCACCACCGCGCTGTCGGCCGGTGCCGTCAACGTGGTGTCCTTTCCCAAGGATATCTTCGAAGGCGAGGGCTTTGCCGCCCTGCTGCGCCAGCCGGGCAATACCCGCATCGTGCTGAGCCAGGATGAGCTGGATCTGCCCCCGGGCGCGGTGCTGATCTCCGAGGACGGAATGTATCGGGCGCTGGGGGCCGGGTTTGCCGAGGTGGTGAATGCCTCGATGTCGTTCGAGCTGGCGCATGACCTGACCGCGCTGCACATCGCCAACCTCGACAACCTGCGCGCCCGCGCGCCCTTCATGCGCAATTCGAGCCTTGGGGAGCTGGGGGTCGAGGAGAGCGGCTTTTGTGGCGTGAACCCGCTGCGCTATCACCCTGGCGCCATCGCCGCCTGGGAAGAGGCCGGCTATGTCGTGCCCGACTGCGCCCGCTGACAGCGTGAACTGAAGCAAACCGGTCGGGGCCTGAAACGGCCCCGGCGGCGGTCTGATGGGGGGCGGAATGACCGACACCGACATTGATACTGCGCCGGAGCGGCTGGACCGGGCGCGGCGCATTGCCCTGGCCATCGGCTTTGTGCTGGTCGTCATCGGCATGCTGAACAACCTGCCGGTCTTTCCCGGGCTCGAAGAAGGGCTGCGCAGCCTGACGGGCATCGACGGGCTACGGGTCGGCCGGTTCCCGTATCAGTATCTGTTTCCGCTGGCGCTGGTGCTGATGCTGACCGCCGTGGCCTTGCAGCATTCGTTCTTCCGCGACGCCCGCCGGCTGGGCCGGTCGGCCCCGATGTGCGGCGCGGCGCTGGCGATCGACATCGCGCTGGTGCTGGCCGCGGTCGCGGTCGCGCTGGCCTATCTGAACGAAATCAGCTCGGTCTGCCTGATTGATCAGGTCACCGGCGCGCGGGCGCAGCTGATCGCCGATGCCCTGGCGCGCGAGACGGAATTCGCCCGGCTCTATGGCCTGCCGGTGCCGACCTCGGTCGACGATCCGGCCTGTGTCGCCACCCTGGGCCTGTGGCTGCTGCCGCTGGTCGGCATCGCCGTGTCGATCTTTCTGATCTACAACATCCACGTCTGGGGGCTGCCCCTGGTGATGGTGGCGATCGCGATGGCCGCCTATACGATCATCACCATCCTGGTCTGGTATATCCACGGCCCCGAAGGCCTCAACCGCTATGCCTATACCATGCTGGGCGGCGAGCCGCGGATGCTGACCGATGGCCTGCCCAACATCCGCGATGCACTGGTGAACAACTCGGCCGGATTGCTGGGCCGGTTTATGAACATTCTCCTGACCACGGTCTTTCCCTATATCCTGCTCGGCAGCCTGTTCGGGGTTTCGGCCGGCGGGCAGGCGTTGATCAAGATCGCCTTTCTGTGGACACGGCGACTGCGCGGCGGTCCGGCCCATGCGGCGATCATCAGCTCGGCGATGTTCGGCACGATTTCGGGCGGGCCGGTGGTCAACGTCATGTCGACCGGCGTGCTGACCATCCCGATGATGCTCAAGCGTGGCTTCAGCAAGACATTTGCCGGCGGGATCGAGGCCGCGGCCTCGTCCGGCGGGCAGATCATGCCGCCGGTGATGGGGGTTGCGGCCTTCATCCTCGCCAGCATGACCAACGTTCCCTACAGCGAGGTGATCGTCGCCGCGCTGATCCCGGCGGTCGCCTTCTTTGGCGCGCTGTTCCTGGCGGTGCTGTTCCAGGCGCGCAAGCAGGGGATCGAGGCGGTCGGCCAGGTGACCGAGGACATGCGACTGACCCGCGACGACTGGCTGAACCTGGTGATGATCGCGCTGCCGATCCTGGTGATCCTGGTCTTGCTTCTGACACCCAAGGAAACCGTCGGCTGCGGCCTGATGGGCACCCTGTTGGGGGTCGAGCGGATCGCCACCGAAACCGGCTGCCGGGTGACCGAGCTGCCGTGGCTGATGCAGGTGTTTCGCAACTCGGCGGGCAGCTCGGGCGCGGCCGGCTGGTGGGCCTGTATGATCCTGATCGCGTTGTTCTTCCTCGACCGGGACATCCGCCGCCATCCGGGGCGCCTGCTGCGCGCCTTTGCCGAGGCAGGCGTCAGCATCAGCGGCCTCTACCTGATGTTCCTGGCGGTGTCGGTGGTCGATTTCTGCCTGAACCTCACCGGGCTGTCGGGGTTCATCGCCCGCGATTTCCTGGCGCTGCTGCAGGACTTCGGTGGCCTGATCCACGAGGCGGGGCTGTTCTTTTTCGTCGCGCTCATGGTGACGATGCTGCTGGCGGTGCTGCTGGGCATGGGGATGCCCTCGGTTCCGGCCTATATCAACGTGGCGCTGATCATGGGGCCGCTGCTGTCGGGGCTGGGGATCTCGATCTTTACCGCCAACATGTTCATCTTCTACTTTGCGGTGGCTTCGTCGATCACCCCGCCGATCGCCGTTGCGGCCTTTGCCGCCGCGACGATCACCAAGGCCGATCCCATGCGCACCGGTTTTGCCGCCGTGCGGCTGGGGATCGTCATGTTCGTGATCCCGTTCATCTTCTGCTATTACCCCGAGCTTTTGCTGATCGAACCGGCGCAGTTGTCGCCGGCGGGCGGGGCCGCGCCGTATCTGCCCGGCTACGACGGGACGGTCCATGTCGTGCCGCTCGCGTTGCTGATCGGGCGGTTGGCCTTTGGCCTCTATCTGCTGGCCAGCGCCGTCGCCCGCTTTGACCACAAGGCCCTGAGCCTGACCGAAACCGGCCTGCGCCTTCTGCTGGCGGCGCTGGTCATGGCGACCCCCGTTGCCGTCTATGGCCCGGCGCTGATCGTGGGCGCGGCGGTCATCGCCTGGCACTATCGCGGCGCCTTCGCGCACCGCGCCGCCGCCGGTTGATCCGGCGACACCCAACAGAAAGACACGCCGATGTTCAAAAGACTACTGATTGCCAATCGCGGGGAAATCGCCATCCGTATCGCGCGGACGGCCGAGGCGATGGGGATCGAAACCATTGCCCTGTATTCCGAGGATGACGAGACGGCCCTGCACCGCCTGCGTGCGACCCGTGATCTGGCGTTGAGCGGGTCGGGGCCGGCGGCCTATCTCGATCAGGCGCAGATCCTCGATCTGGCGCGCGAGTGCGGCGCGGATGCGATCCATCCGGGCTATGGGTTTCTCAGCGAGAACGCCGGGTTTGCCGCCCGCTGCGCGGCCGAGGGGATCCGGTTCATCGGGCCCGATCCCGACGCGCTGCGCTTGTTCGGGGACAAGGCCGAGGCCCGCGCGCTGGCGCAGCGATGCGGCGTTCCGGTGCCCCTGGGAACCGATGGCGGCGCCGGGCCCGAGGCGGCGGTGGCGCTGTTCGAGCAGGGCGTTGCGGCGTTGATGGTCAAGGCGGTATCGGGGGGCGGCGGGCGTGGCATGCGGCTGGTCGATACGCCCGACCGGCTGGAGGCGGCGATGCACGAGGCCGGCGCCGAGGCCCTGGCGGCGATCGGTCTGGGCGATGTCTATGTCGAGGAATTCATCCCCGATGCGCGCCACATCGAGATTCAGGTGATCGGTGACGGCAAGGCTGTGACCCATGCAGGCGAGCGCGAATGCACCCTGCAACGGCGGCACCAGAAGGTGATCGAATTCGCGCCGAGCCCCCATCTGGACCCCGCGCTGCGGGCGCAGATGATCGAGGCGGCGCTGACGATGGCGCGGGCGGTGGGGTATCAGGGGCTGGGCACCTTCGAGTTCCTGGTGTCGAACGACCCGGCGGCAGGGCGGCCTTTTGCCTTCATCGAATGCAATCCCCGTCTGCAGGTCGAACACACGGTGACGGAACAGGTTATGGCGGTTGATCTGGTCGAGGCGCAGATCGCCATCGCCGCCGGGCGATCGCTGGCCGATCTGGGTTTGGCCGATCTGGGCGCGCGCGCGCCAGAGGGTGCTGCGCTGCAGTTGCGGCTGTCGGTGGACAAGGGGGCCGGCGGCAACCGGATCGACGTGTTCGACCTGCCCAGTGGCCCGGGTGTGCGCTGCGATGTCGCCGGCTATACCGGCTATCGGCCCAGCCCGCGGTTCGACCCGCTGATCGGCAAGATCATCGTGCACGAGCCGCGCGGCAACTATCCGGCCTTGCTGGCCAAGGCGCGGCGGATGCTGGCCGAAACGCGGATCGAGGGGCTGCCGACCAATCTGGGCCTGTTGCGGGGTCTGCTGGCGCATCCGGCAGTGGCCGAGGACCAGGTGGATACCGAGTTCATGGACCGTGCGGCGGCCGAGCTGGTTGCGCCCGTGACCGCCGCCCCCCGGTTCTTTGCAGCGCCGCTGCCGGGGGCTGAGGCCGACCTCGAGCCGACCCGCGCGATCCCCGAGGGCTGCGCGGCGGTGCCGGCGCCGCTGGCGGGGTCGGTGGTTCACCTGCATGTCGGCGAGGGCGATCTGGTCGGGGTGAACTCGCCGGTGGCGGTCATCGAGGCGATGAAGATGCAGAACACCGTGCTGTCCGGTGTGAACGGCATCGTCCGGCGGCTGGCCTGTGATCTGGGCGATGTGCTGGGCGAGGCCGATCCGATCCTCTATGTCGAACCCAGCGATGCGGTGGTGCTGGACGACGGCGACAGCGCCGAGATCGACCTCGACCATATTCCCGACAGCCTCGCGGTGGTGCGCGCGGCACGGGCGCGGATCTTTGACGAGGCGCGCCCCGCCGCCGTCGAGAAGCTGCGCAAGCGCGGCAAGCCGACCACCCGCCAGAACCTCGCCACGCTCTGCGATGCCGGCAGTTTCCTCGAGATCGGATCGCTGACCGTCTCGACGATGGGCGGCACGCTGGATCGCGAGGTGGCACGGGGGATCAGCCCGGCCGACGGTCTGGTCTGCGGCCATGCGCGGATCAACTCGGACCTGTTCGGCCCCGAGGCCGCGCGCTGCATCGTGCTGGCCTTTGATCCGTCAGTTTACGGCGGCACGATGGGCAAGATCGCCAAGGACAAGATCGAACGGGTGATGCGCATCGCCAAGGCGGGGCGTCTGCCGATCGTCTTCATCGTCGAGGGTGGCGGCGCGCGCTCGGGCGAGAGCGAAAGCGACATCCGCGACGGCACCGCCAAGATGGAGGTGTTTCGGCTGTTTGCGGAACTCAAGGGGCACCTGCCGCTGGTCGGTATCGTCGCCGGCAACTGCTTTGCCGGGCATGCCGCCTTTGCCGGGATGTGCGACGTGATCATCGCCACGCCCGAGGCCTCGATCGGGATGGCCGGCCCGGCGATGATCGAGGGCGCGGGGCTGGGCCGCTATGCCGCGCGCGAGATCGGCCCGGCGGGCGTGCACAGCCGCACCGGGGTGATCGACATTCTGGTCGAGTCCGAGGCCGAAGCGATGAGCGCGGCGCGGCGGTATCTGAGCTATTTCCAAGGCCAGTCGCCCGACATCAGCTTTGCCGATCAGCGCCTGCTGCGGCATGTGGTGCCGCTCGACCGGACCCATGTCTATGACATGCGCCATGCCATCGCGCTGGTTGCGGATACCGGCTCGTTTAGTGAATTGCGCGCCGAGTTCGGTCGCGCGGTGATCACCGGCTTTATCCGCGTCGAGGGGATGCCGCTGGGGGTGCTGGCCAGCAACCCGCGGCACATGGGCGGCGCGCTCGACGCCGAGGCCTCGGACAAGGCGGCGCATTTCATGCAGCACTGCAACGCCTTCGGCCTGCCGATCGTGTCCTTTGTCGACACGCCCGGGTTCATGGTCGGTCCGGCCGCCGAGCAGGAGGCACTGGTGCGCCGGGTCAGCCGGATGTTCATCGCCGGGGCGCAGCTGCGGGTGCCGCTGTTCACCTGCGTGCTGCGCAAGTGTTATGGCCTCGGCGGGGTGGCGATGAACGGCGGCAGCCAGTCAACGCCGCTGACCGTTGTCGCCTGGCCGACCGGCGAGTTCGGCGCGATGAACCCCGAGGGCTCGGTCGAAATCGCCTATAAGCGCGAGCTGGAGGCGATCACCGACCCCGAGGCGCGCGCCGCGCTGGTGCGCAAATACGCTGCCGAATTCTATGAATACGGCACCGCGCTGAACATGGCCAAGACCGGCAAGTTCGATGAGGTGATCGACCCGGTGGACACCCGCCACTGGATCGCGACCGGCCTGCGCGCCACCCGCGGCAAGGGGATTGCCCCGGATACGCGCCCCTATCTCGACACCTGGTGACGCCCGCGGGGCGTCGCCACTGACCGGCCCGCGGCCTCGTCCGGCGGCGGGCGAAACGGGTTCCACAGGAGTTTTTACGCGATGACGATACCCAGAACGCCTTCGATGTCGGAAACGCTGGACCTGGTGTTTCGGTGGAATGCCGGGCGCACGCTGGTCCGCACCGAAACCGCCAGCCACACCGGCGCCGATGTCGAGCGCGCCACGCGGCGGATCGCCCTGGCCCTGCAGGGGCTGGGCGTCGGCGCGGGCGATACGGTCTGCCTGCTCGGCCACAACTCGTATACCTATCTGTGTTCCTATCTGGCGGTGCAGCGGCTGGGCGCGGTGCCCTCGGCGCTGCACACCCGCGAAAGTCCTGACAGCCTGGCCCGTGCGATGCGCCATGTCGGGGCCCGGGTGGTTCTGGCCGATGCGGGCCATGTGGAACAGGCCGAACAGGCGCTGGCTGCGGGGGCGATGGATCTGACGCTGGTCAACATCGACAGCACCGGCGCGGGGATGCATCAGCTCGACGCCCTGCTGGTGGGGAACGACAGCCGGCCGCTGCCGCCCGTTTCCCTGCCCGAGGACGCCCCGGCAGTGATCCTGCTGTCGTCGGGTTCGACCGGGATCCCAAAGGCCGTGGTGCACACGCAGAGGTCGATGAACGCCTTTGCCTCGCAGGCGCGGGCGCTGTTCGGGGACATCGGTCCGCAGACGCGGCATCTGCTGATCCTCGGCACCTCGTTTGCGGCCTGGACCTTTACCGCGATCCCGGTCCTGTGCGCAGGCGGCTGCCTGAGCATCCGCGCGGGGTTCGAGCCCGAGGAATTCTGCCGCACGATCGAGGCCGACCGCATCAACCACCTGGCGACGGTGCCGACGTTGATCCGCTTCCTGACGCCCGAGATCACGTCGAAATACGACCTGACCTCGTTGCGCACGGTGCTGTGTTCGGGCGAGGCGCCCCAGCGGTCGGATCTGGAGCGGATCCGCAGCTGGTCGCCAGAAACGGATTTCCGCTGCCTCTACCTGGCCTCGGAAACCGGGCCCGCCACGGCAACGCTGGCCTCGCGCTACGATCTGACCGAGGGCGGAAAGCTGGGCTCCGCCGGCCGGCCCCTGCCCTTTGTCGACCTGAAGATCGTCGACCCGCAGGGGACACTGGACGACACATTGGCCCCCGGTGCGATCGGCGAAATCTGCCTGCGCGGCCCGTCGGTGGCGGCGCGCTATCACGCCGAGCCGGAGAAGACCGCCGCGAAGTTCGTCGATGGCTGGTGGCGTTCGGGCGATCTGGGGCGTCTGGACAGCGATGGCTTCCTGTTCTTCGAAGGGCGCGCCGACAACATGATCAATACCGGCGGCATCAAGGTCTATAGCGAAGAAATCGAGGCGGTGCTGCTGGCGCACCCCGAGATCGAGATGGCGGCAGTGGTCGGCATGCCCGATCCCAAATGGGGCAACCGGATCGTCGCCCATGTCATCGCCCGCACGCCGCTCGACGCCGAGGCGGTTCTGGCATTCTGCGAGGAACAGGGGCTGGCCGGTTTCAAGAAACCGCGCGAGCTGCATTTCCACCGCGAACTGCCGCTGGGGCCGACCGGCAAGATCAATCGCAACGCGCTGCGCGGCTGAGGCAGGCCGCGCGCGGAACAGGGGCAGGGGAACGATGCTCGACGGAATTCGCATTGTCGAAATCGAAGGCGTGGGGCCGGGGCCGTTCGCGGCGATGTTGCTGGCGGACCTGGGGGCCGAGGTGATCGTCGCCCATCGCAGGGGTGGGGCGGCGATTCCCGGCGCGCCGGAACGGTCGCTGCTGGACCGCGGCAAACGCTCGATCGAGGTTGACCTGAAGGATCCGGCGGATATCGAGACGGTCAAGGCGCTGGTGTCCGGCGCCGATGGCCTGATCG
>JACKKE010000020.1 GCA_020637595.1 Rhodobacter sp.
GCGGATCGCGGGGATCGCACGCATGACCCGGTGGACCACCAGCGCGGCGATGGCGACGGCACAGAGCAGCACCAGAAAGAGGCGCAAGTCACCCAGCGCCACGAAGGGTGCCATGGCCGCAGCGAACTTGGCGTCACCCGCGCCGAAGGTTCCCGACAGGCTGAGCACGAAGCCGATCACCAGCACGACACCGAAATGCAGCCAAGACCAGGCCCAGGTTCCGAGGGGCAGGGTCAGGACTCCGACGATGGCATAGATCGCCATCAGAGCCACCACCGACAGATTCGGAATGCGCATCGCCCGCAGGTCGCTCCAGGCGGCATAGAGCGCCACGGGGCTGGCAAAGATCAGCAGCCAGAGGGCGGCCTGTGCGGACTGGGTGAGCATGGCGTCAGCCGAGCGCGGCGAGGGCGTTGGCGGCGGCCTCGAAATGTTGCGGATGTGTGGCGACGGCATCCTGCAGAAGGCCGCGCCCGATGCCGATGTCGCCCTGCCGGATCGCGGCCAGCGCCATCGTGTACAGCAGTTCGGCCCGCTCGGTCTGCGTCATCTCGATCAGGGGCAGTTCGTAGACGCGCCGCGCCGCGCGCGCGAGGACAAGGTTGTTCTTGGCGGTGAACAGGCTGCGGTCGTGCTGCAACGCTTCGAGGAACAGCCTTTCGGCCCCGCGCGCATCGCCCCGCGTCAGTTTCGAAAAGCCCCAGTTGTTCAGCGTACTGGCCGGTGTCGGCGTCAGGCCGACGGCGATCTCATAGAAGCTGTCGGCGCGCTCCCATTGGTGGCGGCTGTCGGCCACCATCGCTTCCAGACGATACCGGTTGTAGGTCTCGTGCGTCGGCGGGATCGCGTTGAGCGTCGCCTCGGCCTGGGTCCAGTCGTTATTGCGGATATAGGCCTCGGCAAGGTCGACCCGGTCGTCCATCGTCGCGTCGGGGTGCGCGATGACCGCCTGCCAGACAGGGATCGACTGCTCAGCCTGACCGGCGCGCATCAGCGAACGGGCGAGGCCGCGGCGAAAGATGATGCGGTCGGGGTGTTGCTCGGATTGCTGCGAGAAGTACTGGATCGCCTCGTTCGGATCCGACACGGCCAGCATCATCTCGGCCATGTTCTCCTGGTCGATCGACTGCACGCTGTCGATTGCGCGCGCCGTCTGGGCCCGCATCGATTCACCGCAACCGCCCAGCAGGGCCAAGCCCGCCAGGCACACCGGTGCCATCCACACCTTGCGCATGCTCTGTCCTTCTTCACTGCTCGCCGCTCTCAGGGCGTTGCGAGGAGAAGGAAGCGTCCGTTCCCGCGTCGCACCAGAGCGAAATTATCGTTGTTTTCGGCAGTATAGCCCGAATTCTCCAGATTTGCGAGAGCAAGCCGCAGGTTCTCGCGGATTTCTTCGGAGCGACCCGAATCGAGGGCGAAGGCGGTCCGGAACAGATGCGCTGCCTGCCCCCAATCGCGATTCTCGATCATGACGACGCCAAGGTTGTTGATCGCGGGCACAAAATCGGGGTCGAATTCGATCGCGCGGCGCAACATCTGCTCGGCTTGGCCAAGGCGGCCCAGCCGGAGGTTGGCCGATCCTATCGCCGACAGCGCGTCCACGGTCGGCCCCTGTTCGGCCATCGAGCGATAGTAGGCCCTGAGCGCCAGCTCGTATTCGCCGGCCTCCATCAACCGGTGGCCGACGACCAGCCCGTCAACGTCCTCGGCCGCGCTGGCGGCGCGGCCTGACAGGCGGTCGGGCGAGAAGTCGCCGCTGGACTGGCAGGCGGACAGCGCCAGAAGCGCTGCCACGCCGAGGGTTCGAATCATAGGCTGAAGTCGGCCGTGCTGAGCATCTCGATCACACCGTAGACCGACGGCCCGACCAGGATGATCAGAAGCGGCGGCACAGTGAACATCATAGTGCCCAAGGTCAGCTTGGTCGGCAAGATGTTCGCCTTTTCCTCGGCCAGCATCACGCGCTTGTCACGCATCTCGCCAGCATAGACCCGCAGGGCATCGGCCACCGAGGTGCCATAGGTCGCGGACTGGATCAGCACCGTGACAAATGACTTGATGTCGTTGTTGCCGCAGCGCACGCCCATTTCCTTCAGCACTTCCAGCCGGTCCATGCCAGCCTTGACCTGGTGCGACACGGTTTCGAATTCCTCGGCCAGCGCCGGATAGCCGGCCTTCAACTCCTTCGCGACGCGGTTGATCGACTGATCCATCGACTGGCCGGCCTCGGTGCAGATCAGCAGCATGTCCAGGGCGTCAGGAAAGCCGCGGGTGATCTGTGTCTGACGCTCGCCGTGGCGCTTGTTCACCCAGTAGATCGGGAAATAGTAGCCCAGCAGGGTGGGCACCAGCACCGGCATCGCCGTGGCAAAGATCGAGGCGTCCTCGCCCCCGGGGTGCAGCAGAAGCACGAATCCCAGACCGACCAGCAGGCCACCCATGCCGAGTATCAGCTTCGCTGCATGGAAGTCGCGCACGGCGTTCTTGCCATGGTAGCCCGCCTGAATCATCTTCAGTCGGGAATCGTCCATCTGCGTCTGGCTGGTGGGTTCCAGGAAGGACTTGAACTTCTCCAGCCGCTTGTCGAGCGCGGAATCGTCCGCCGCCGAGCGGCGTGACAGCCGCGTGCGGTCTTCGCCGGGGCCGCGCCGCGCCTGTTCCTTCAGACGCGCCAGCGGGTCCGGCTTTTCACTGTTGCGCCCCATCAGAATCAGCAGGACCATGGTCACGCCGGCCGCAAGCGACAGTGCGATCAGGACCGGCAGCGAGGTCAGGTTGGCCAGCAGATCGGAACTCATGACGGGGAACCCTTACACCTGGATGTTGACCATCTTGCGCATGTAGATGACGTTGATGACAAGGAATGCCACCACCACCAGCGCCGTGGGAATGAAGAGCGAGGTTTCCTTTACCTCGTCGTAGTAGTCCGGCTTGATGACCGAGATCATCAGCATCGCCGCGATCGGGAACGCCGACAGGAACATGCCCGACCACTTCGCCTCGGCGGTGATCGCGCGGACCCTGCGGAACAACTTGAAGCGGGCGCGGACCACCTTGGACAGGCCGTCCAGGATCTCGGCAAGGTTGCCGCCGGATTGCGCCTGAATGGTCACCGCCACCGCGAGGAAGCGCAGGTCCTGCATGTCGACCCGCTCGGCGAAAGCCATCAGTGCCTCGCCCATGTCGCGGCCATAGGCGGCCTCGTCGGCGATCAGTCCCAGTTCCGTGCCCAGCGGGTCGGGAATCTCGCGCGCGGCCGAGGCCAGCGCGTGGACGAAGGGGTGACCGACACGCAGCCCGCGGACGATCAGGTCGATCGCGTCGGGCAACTGTTCCTCGATGAGGTTGATCCGCTTCTTGGCCTTGTTCGAAACCCAGAACCAGACCGCGCCGACGCCCATTGCCGCGCTGACGCCGCCCCGAACCGCCAGCGGCGCCTCGGTCAGCAGTGTCAGGGCCAGGAAACCGACTGTCCCCAGCAGGACCATGATGAGGATCAGCATCACCGGCGAGAAGGCAATCTTGCCCTTCTCGGCCTTCTCGGCCAGCAGCGAATAGAACGGGATCGCCGTCGATTTCGTGTGCTGGGTTGCCTCCTTGCGCAGCCGCTCGATCACCTCGTTGCGGTTTGCGTTGTCGTCCAGCATCTCGATACGCCGGTTCATGCGACTGCCGAGCCGGATCGAGCGGCCGAAAACCATGAGATACAGCGCTTCGACCAGCAGGAGGATGCCGCCGAAGATCGCGAGATAGATGATGACGGTGGGCGAAATGCTCATGGCGACCTACTGGTATCAGACAACGTCGTAGAGGCTGGCGGGCAGCTCGTATCCCCACCGCTTGAAGCGATCGGAATAATGCGACCGGATGCCCGCGCCGGTGAAATGGCCGATGATCTTGCCGTTCGGCTCCAGCCCGGTGCGTTCGAAGCGGAAGACTTCCTGCATGGTGATGATGTCACCTTCCATGCCGGTCACCTCGGTGATCGAGACCATGCGGCGCGAGCCGTCCTGCAGGCGGCTGGCCTGCACGATCAGGTTGACGGCGCTGGCGATCTGGCTGCGCACGGCCCTGAGCGGCATCTCGATGCCGGCCATGGCGACCATGTTCTCGAGGCGCGACACGGCATCGCGGGCCGAGTTGGCGTGGATCGTGGTCATCGAGCCGTCATGGCCGGTGTTCATGGCCTGCAGCATGTCGATCACTTCCTCGCCGCGCGTCTCGCCGACGATGATGCGGTCGGGACGCATCCGCAGCGCGTTCCTGAGGCAGTCGCGTTGGGTGACAGCACCCTTGCCTTCGACGTTCGGTGGGCGCGATTCCATACGGCCGACATGGGTCTGCTGCAGCTGCAGTTCGGCCGTGTCCTCGATCGTGAGGATGCGTTCCGAATGGTCGATGAAGGACGACAACGCGTTCAGCGTGGTCGTCTTGCCCGAACCCGTACCGCCTGAGACGATGACGTTGAGGCGGGTGGCGACGGCGGCCTCCAGGTACATCGCCATCTCCTCCGAGAAGGCGCCGAAATTCACCAGGTCGTTGATTCCCAGCTTTTCCTTCTTGAATTTCCGGATGGACACGAGCGAGCCGTCCACCGCGACCGGCGGCACCATGGCGTTGAAGCGCGAACCGTCGGCAAGACGGGCGTCGACATAGGGGTTCGATTCGTCCACGCGCCGGCCCACGGCCGAGACGATCTTGTCGATGATGCGCAGCAGGTGGCGTTCGTCCTTGAACGTGACCTCGGTCAGTTCCAGCTTGCCGGCCCGTTCGACGAACACGCGGTTGGGCCCGTTGACGAGGATGTCGTTGACCGTGTCGTCCTTGAGCAGCGGTTCAAGCGGGCCGAGGCCGCGGACCTCGAAATAGAGGTCCTGGTTCAGCGACAGCCGTTCCTCGGAGGTCAGCGCGAAATTGATCTCGCTCAGCGCCTCGGCCGAGATGGCGGCGATTTCGGCGCGCAATTCGGCCTCGGACGCACTGTCGAGCGCGGCGAGGTTCAGGTTGTCCAGAAGCCGCGTATGCAACTCGGACTTTACCTCGAGAATGCGCTGCTTGCGGCGGCGGTCCTTGTCGTTGGCGGCGGGATGCGCGGCGATCGGGGCCGCCGTCGTGGCCTTGAAGCTGGGCCGCGGTGCGGCGCGCGCGGCGGTCAGCTCGGGCTGGGACGAGGGCGAGACCGCGGCGATCTCGTGCACCGGGACGGCCCGTGATTCGGGCTTTGCGGGGCCGGTCGGCGTGGTTTCCTTGCGGTAGCGCGAAAACATGCGGCTCTCCTCAGGCGGCGGCGCGGCCTTCGTCGCGGTTCGACGCGGCGATGGACTGGGCGATCTTGCGGATCTCTTTCAGAAGGGGGTTCTTCGGCGCGATCTCGGCCAGCGGCAGGCCGTGGTCGTTCGCATGCGTCACCTGCGCGGTTCCGTCGGGCAGCATCAGCTCGAATTCGATGTCCAGGCTCTCGGCCATGCGCTTGGCGCGGGCCTTGCCACTGAGGTCGGTGAACTTGGGGGCGCGGTTCAGCACGTAGCGCACCTTGTCCAGCGGCAGGTCCTCGGCCTTCAGCGCGCGGATGAGGCGCAGCGCGTTCTGGGCCGAGCGCATGTCCAGTTCCATGGTCGCATAATAGGCGTCGGCCTCGTTCAGGACAGTTTCCGTCCACTGCACGACGGTGCCGGGCATGTCGATGATCACCACGTCGAAGTTGGCACGGGCCATGGTGATCACGCGCTCGATGTCGTCGGGCGTGATCAGGTCCAGCGGCAGCATGTCGGCGGCGGCGGTCAGCACCTTCAGCTTGTCGTTGAAGGTCTGAAGCGTGTTCATGAAGAAATCGCGGTCCATCACCGCGGTGTTGGACAGCAACTCGTAGACCTTTTCGGTGCGGGCCAGGTCGAGATAGGTGGCGACCGAGCCGGTCTGGAGATCGAAATCCAGCAGGCAGACGCTGGGCGCGTTCTTGCCCACCGTGGCGATTTCCCACGCCAGATTGACCGCATAGGTCGTCGAGCCCGAGCCGCCGGCCAGCGGATGCACGGCATAGACCGCGCCCATGGCCTGATTCTGCGCGATGGACTGGCGCGACTGCGGCACGATGTTCGACAGGTCGGGCGAGGGCGCGCGCAGTCGCTGGATGGCGTCGTGCAGCGCCCCTTCGGGCAGCGGATAGGGGACGAAGTCGCTGGCGCCCAGCCGCAGGAGGCGGTGCAGGGCAATCGGGCCCAGTTCCTCGGCGATCAGAAGGACACGGATGTTCAGCGACGTGGCGCGCTGGATCACCGCCTCCACGAGGGCCATGTTCGTCTCGTCGTCGTCCAGCGCGATGGCGATGAACTCCAGCGATCTCGCGTCAGGCTGGTCGAGGAATTTCAGCGCGCTGGGGAAGGTCAGATCGCCCCAGCTTTCGCCCAACTCCATTTCCATGTCCTCGATCAGCAGATCGAAGTTCTGCACATCGCGCGACACGGTGCAGGCCCGGATCGGGGCGGAATGTTTGATGGGGGTACTCACGCTCGACATCGTTCTTTCCTCCGCGCCTGCGTTCTGCAGGGGAATGGCACCTTGCGACCGCTCACGTCACCGGACGGGGGGCACAAGACAAGGTCGGCGACAATCTTGGCAATAATGGGGCTAAGAAAGCGTAATTGTCGGGCGTCTTGGCGCCAAAAAACCAGACGCCCTGCCGAAGTTCGGCAGGGCGCTGCGAGGTTGCCGGACGAGGTATCCCGGCGGAGGTATCAGGGAGTATTCGGGGCCCGCACGGCGCTCTCGACGTAAGCCCGATGCACGACCAGGGCGTACTGCCCGTTCAGGATCAACGGATTGTCCTGAACAAAGCCGGACACCTCGGTCACCGCGCGCCGGTTCTGCCGCTCGCGGTCCTGCGTCGGGATCAGCGGTTGGGTCTCGCCATTCGAGACGACCGCTTCGACACGGCGACGGCTGATGCCTTGCCGGACGATGAAGTTGGCCGCGGCGCGGGCGCGGCGCAGACCGAGGCCCTGGTTGTAGCGTTCCGAGCCGACAAGGTCGGTATGGCCGAAGACACGGAACGTCACTTCGGGGAAGTGGCGCATCCAGCGAGCCTGCTGCGCGAGGATCTGCTGCGCGGCGTCGTCAAGCCGGGCGCTGTCGAAGCCGAAGGTCACGGTGTTGGGCACTTCGCGTGCGAAGCGCTCGGCCAGCGTGACCACATAGTCCAGCTGACCCGTGTGGATCAGGATGTTGTGCGCCGTCGGCGTGCCGAAGCCGCCTTCGTCGATGGTGCTGCCCACTTCCGGACCCAGGTAGGCCCGCGAACAGGCCGCCAGCGTCCCGCCGGTCAGGCCCAGCATCAGGGCGCGGCGCGAGATCTGCGTCTTGTGCTTGCTCAGCGCGGTCATGCCTCACTCCATCACATAGCCGTAGCCGCCGCGGAAGTCCTGCCGCGCGACCTCGGCGGCGCCGGGCGTCGCCGAGCCGGTGAGCTGGCCGTTGAGGAACAGCTGCCCCTCGTTCGGCAGACGGATGCGGTCGGTCGGCAGCAGCAGCGCCTCGCCCCGCGTCGGCGTGACCAGATGGGCGGTGACGAAGATCATCAACTCGCTCTGGCTGCGCTGGTAGTCGGCGCTGCGGAACAGGGCGCCCAGTACCGGGATATCGCCCAGCCACGGCACCTGCGCGACGTTGCCCTGGAAGTCATCCTGCAGGAGGCCGGCGATGGCAAAGCTCTGACCGTCGCGCAGTTCCACGGTGGTCGAGGTCTGCCGCCGCCGGAAGGCCGGAACCGACACGCCGCCGGTGGTCACCGAATTGGCGCTGTCGAGGCTGGAAACCGAGGCATCGAGCGACAGGTTGATCACGTCGCCGTCGACCACGCGCGGGGTGAAGGTCAGTTCCACGCCGAAGGGGCGGTAGTCGATGGTCACGCTGCCCGAGTCGCCGATCACCGGCACGGGGAATTCGCCGCCCGCCAGGAAATGAGCCTGCTGGCCGCTGAGAGCGGTCAGGCTGGGTTCCGAAAGCGTGCGCGCCAGGCCGTTCGATTCCATCGCTTCCAGCATCACCTGGAACTGCACCGAACCGATCGAGAAGCCGCCCGTGATGACGCCGGCCGTGTTGACGCCCGAAGGGCTAACGGTCCCGGCCAGAGCGCTGGTGGCGAGCGAAGGCGTGTTGAAACCGCCGGTTCCCAGCACTGTGCCGCCCTGGCCCACCGCGAGGCTGGCGGCGAGGTTCTGGGCGGCCGAGCGCTGCACTTCCGAAAAGCGGACGCGCAGCATCACCTGCTGGGTTCCGCCGACGCTCATCAGATTGGACACGCGGCCGGGCGCATAGCGTTCGGCCAGTTGCAGCGCCGCGTCGAGACGCGCGCCGGACGAAACGATGCCCGACAGGACGATACCGTCGTTGGCAGTGCGCACCTCGATGGGTTCCGAGGGCAGGATCTGGCGCAGGCGCTCGCGGAATTCGGCGATGTCGGGGGTAACCTGGACCTCGACGTTGGCGATCAGCTGGCCATTGGCGCCGAGGATCGTCAGGGTCGTGCGGCCGGGCGCCTTGCCGAGCACGTAGATCGAGCGGTCCGACAGCGTCGAAATGTCGGCGATGCCGGGGTTGGCGATGGAAAGCTCGACAAACGGCGTGTCTGTCTCGACGACGACTGCGCGGTTCATTGCGACGGCCAGCGTGTCACGCACCCGGCCGGACGCGACCTGAAGCGTCTGCGCGGCTGCCGGTGATGCCGGAAGGATAGCCTGCCCGAGGCCCGCAAGGGCCAGCGCCATGGCTGGCGCAATCGTCCATTTCGCGGTCATGTGATCCTGCCTCTCGATCACGATAGGATGGGGCCTCTGACGGGCCACTTTGGTCCAGAATGCTTGAATCCGGTTTTTATTGCAAGATTCAATTATTTGCGGCGCGTTTTTCGCGTGATTTGCAAATCTTCTCCACAGGCTGACCCGAAGTCTGGCGTGAGACGGGGCATCAGGCCCCACATCTAGGGGGGGTCAGGTGTTGCAGGATTGACGCAGGAAAGGGCGCGATGCGCCCTGCCGACGTCAATTGGTGCAGGGGATTTCGATCATCACCACGTCCGCACCGCGGCGGGTACGAACGGTGCACCGCTCCTGCACCTGTTCCACGGGCGCCGCCTCCATGCCCAGCAGACTGCGACCGTCGACCTGGATCTGGCTCAGCGCGGTGGTGTCGTCGAGGCCGACCAGAGACAGCGATAGCCTCCCCGTCGACTGGCCCTGCGCCAGCGTGGCCACGGTTTCCGCCGCTGCCTCGATGGTGACGGAACGCGGCACACCGCTGAAGTTACGGTCCTCGTCGGCATTTTCGTCCAGCGCGATGATGCGCACGCCCGACGACAGCAGACGCGTTACCTCGCCGCCCTGGGCGCCGCGGCCGGTCCAGTAGATGTCGACCGTATTCGAAGGACGCAGCGTCCCCGAGATGCCCGAATTCTGGTCGACGCGAATCGTGAAGGCGCGCAGCCCGGGCGTGAGAATCGCGGCGATACCGGCGGGCTGGCCGGGCTGCGAGACCTTGACGGCGAGAATCGGTTCGCCCGGCTCCATCGCGCGCAGCACGACACGCGGGCGGCTTGGATCCGGCGTGACGGCCGAGGCGGTCTGGAAGGCCCCGGGCGGCACGGAATCGGCGGGCCAGTTGACGGTGCGCATGGCATCGAGCCCGATCGGTTCGCCATAGCGCAGGGGGCGGGCGGCGACCATTACCGGGACGGTCTGGATGGCAGCCTGGCCCGAGCCCTGGGCCTGGGCCGCGGCGATGGCGGCTTGGGTCTGGCTCACATAGTCCTGCGCCATGTAGACGCCGAACCCTGCCAAGGCCAGTCCGATCCCGAGAACTCCGATCTGCGCGGCTCGCATCGCATGCTCCTGTACACCTGCCTGACCCCACGAATCCGGGAGGTCGTCTTACTGATACGTTCCTCCATTCTTCCGGGAGGAATCGGGCAACATGATGGCTGGAAAACGAAACATTCCGCCCTATTGCCTAAAATTTGAACGGGCCGCATCCGGGGGGATGCGGCCCGTATCCGGCGTGGATGCCGCGTCTTACTGGTTGACGCCCAGCGTGCCCAGGGTCGCGACCGACGCCGAGGTCAGCGAGGTCGAGATGTCGGTGGCAAGGCTCGACACGCCCGAGCGGACCGAGGTCACGACGGCCAGGCCGAGGCCCACGATCGCGGCGGTCAGCACGACCCAGTCGACGGTGACGGCGCCCGATTCGTCGGCGGCGAAGGTTTTGATGGTGTTCAGGAAGGTCATCGGTGTTCTCCAGGTACAGGGTTACGGTTATCGCGTACGTGCCGGTCCGGAGCTCGGGTAGGGGTGAGGGTTGTTGAACCGCTCTCCGTTCTGGCAGCTTCGTTATCTGCCGGTAAAGGGGCGCGAAAATGCGCCAATTGCGGCGAAATCCGGACAGCAGCGGGGTGATTTCGTGGTTTGTGCGAAGGACGGAAACGGCCCGTATCCGGGTCCGGGTGTGTTCACGTTCTGGCAACGGATCGGCGTCGAAGCGGTGCGGTACGGTTGTCGACACGGGGCGATTCGGCCGAAGGGCGGTCCAGAATGACGAACCGGCCGCCCCGGGGGGGGCGGCCGGTTGAACGGGTGTCGGGGGGACGTGATTACTGGTTGACGCCCAGCGTGCCCAGGGTCGCGACCGACGCCGAGGTCAGCGAGGTCGAGATGTCGGTGGCCAGGCTCGATACGCCCGAGCGGACCGATGTCACCACGGCGAGGCCGAGACCGACGATGGCGGCGGTAAGCACCACCCAGTCGACAGTGACGGCGCCCGATTCGTCGGCGAGGAAGGACTTGAAGCAATGGGTCATGATCGTCTCCAGGATTGACCGTTACGCGACCCGCCGCAGGCCGTGATACCGAGGGAAAGCGCACGGCGATCGGCGGGACATCCCCGTTTTCGGCGCCGGACGTGTCGGCATTGGGGCGAATGTGCGGGAAAGCGGGGCCTTGTCTGGGTATTGTCAGGGCGGGCGCAACCGGCGGGCGTTCGCGTGCCATTTGCGCGCGAGCAGGAATTCTGGCACTCTGCAGAAAAACGAAAATACGCCGGGGCCATGCCGAGCAGCTTGCCCACCCGCCTGCCGCTGTTTGCCGCGGCCCTGACCGGGGCCGCCTGTCTTGGCATGGCCGCGGCGGCCCAGCAGGGCGATTTCACCTTTCGCCGAATCGGCGTTGCGGCGGCCGATGGAAGCCCCCGCATCACCGTGCAGGTCGACCCTGCAGAACAGGCCCGCCGAATCGCCCCCCCCGAACCGGTTGCCCCGAGGGTGACGCCGGTAGCCCTGCCGGTGCCGGACGTGGGGGAAGACGGTGCTCGATTCGGCTGGTTCTGGACGCGGGTCTCGCCGAATCTGGCACAGGGCGAGGGGCGGTTCCTTGCCGCAATGGCGGCACTGCGCGATGCGCCCGAAGGCAACCGCGTGCCCGAGCCGACGGTGCAGCACCTGCAGGACATCGCGGCCCAGCACAATGCCTCGCTCTTGCGGGCGACGATCGGCACCCGCGTGTCGCCGGCGCTGGCACTTGCTGTGATCTCGGTCGAAAGCAGCGGCCGGTCCGGGGCGGTCAGCCATGCCGGCGCACGCGGCCTCATGCAGTTGATCCCGGCCACCGCCGAGCGTTTCGGCGTGGCGGATGCGCTGGACCCGGCGCAGAACATCCGCGGCGGGGTTGCCTATCTTGACTGGCTCCTGGGCGAATTCGGCGGCGACGTGGTGCTGGCGCTGGCGGGGTACAACGCGGGCGAAGGGGCTGTCCGCCGCGCCGGCGGGGTCCCGCCCTATGCCGAGACGCGGGACTATGTCCCCCGTGTGCTGGCCGCGTGGAACATCGCCCGGGGACTGTGCACCACCACGCCCGAACTGCCGACCGACGCCTGCGTCTTTGCCGTGCGCGCGGTTGCGACGGCGGGCTAAAGGACGGTGTCGATCGCCTCGGTCGGTCGCCCTATCACCGCCTTGGCGCCGTTTCGGATCACCGGTCGTTCGATCAACGCGGGATCGGCGGCCATCGCGGCGACGATCACATTCTCGGCCTCGCCCTTCAGCGCGGCCCCTTCCTTGCGCAGCAGTGCCGCGGCCGGCAGGCCAAGCGCGCGCAGCATCGCGCGCAGGTCTTCCTGCGTGGGACCGTCCTTGAGATAGAGCCGGACCTCGGGCGTGATGCCGCGCGCGGTCAGGTAGTCCAGCGCCGCCCGGGATTTCGAGCAACGCGGGTTGTGCCAGAGTTCTACAGCCATGCGTCCCTCCCGGTTCCGACTGCCTCTGCGACAGTGGTGAATCCGTCGCGGGCCAGCAACCCGTCGAGGCCCCGCACGATCCGCCCAACCAGCGAGAAACCGCCGTAGACCAGTGCGGAATAGAGCTGTACCGCGCTCGCCCCCGCGCAAATCTTGGCATAGGCATCCTCGGCCGAGGCGATGCCGCCAACGCCGATCAGCGGCACCCGACCGCCGCAGTGAACCGAGAGACGGGCGAGCACGCGCGTGGACTTTTCGAACAGGGGCGCACCCGACAGGCCGCCTGCCTCGCTCTTGCTTTTACTTTTCAGGCCCTCGCGCGACAGCGTCGTGTTGGTCGCGATGATCGCGTCAAGGCCCGTTTCGCAAGCGATGCCGGCAATGTCCGACAATTCGCTGTCCGACAGATCGGGTGCGATCTTCAGGAAGACGGGAATGCGGCGTTCCAGCGCGTCGCGCTCGGCCAGCACGCCGGCCAGAAGGCCCCTCAGCGCCGCCGCACCCTGAAGGTCGCGCAATTTCTCGGTGTTGGGCGACGAGACGTTGACAGTCGCGAAATCGACGTTGGGCCCGCAGGTCGCCAGGACCCGGGCGAAATCCGCCGCGCGGTCGGCGCTGTCCTTGTTGGCGCCCAGGTTCAACCCGACGACCGGTCCCGCCTGACGATGCGAGAGACGGGTGGCGATGGCCTCGGCTCCCTCGTTGTTGAAGCCGAAGCGGTTGATGACGGCCCGGTCCTCGGACAGGCGGAACAGGCGTGGGCGGGGATTGCCGGGCTGCGGGCGTGGGGTGGCGGCGCCGACCTCGACAAAGCCGAAGCCCGCGCGCGCCAGCGGCGCCAGCGCCACGGCGTTCTTGTCGAAACCCGCGGCCAGCCCGACAGGATTGGGAAGTTGCAGTCCCGCGACCTCGGTGCGCAGCCGGTCCGAGGTGATCGACCCGCCCAACGGGACGGCGCCCGCGTTCAGGGCCTTCAACGTCAGCCCATGCGCGGTTTCCGGGTCGATGCGATGCATCGCCCAGAGTCCGAGCGCCTCGAGCATCAGATAACCCCCTCGGGGAAGATGTGCCCGGCCGCGCCCAGGGGCAGCGACTTGTCCCAGACCGCATCCGAGGAACGGAGCTTGCGATAGAGATGAGGAAACAGCGCGCCGCCGCGCGACGGCTCCCATTTCAGGGCCGGACCCAGACGATCCGTCTCGATGGCGACAAGCACAAGGTCGCTTTCGCCGGCGAAGTGCTTGGCGGCGGTCTCCACCACCTGCTGCGAGGTCGACATGTGGATGTAGCCGTCGATCAGGTCGATGGGGGCGCCGGCGCTCTGGCCTTCGGCGACGAAGACATCCCATTCGGATCGGCGAAAGATCTTGTAGACCAACATGCGCTGCTCATGCCGAATGCCGGCGCGGCGGTCAATGGGAAGCTTTGCCGCCGTCCCGCACGGCAGGGTGTCATGACGCCGTCGCCTGACGTTGCGAAAGGCCGCCAAGGGGCTTTGACTTCGCCCCGCTCAGCGCGCAATCTTTGACCTTCGGGAAAAAACCAACAGGGGAACCAGATGTCCTTCAAGACCCATTTCAGGGCGATGCTCGGCTCGACCGCGCTGGTGGCGGCCAGCACGCTGCCCGGTCTCGCCATCGAGTTGCACATCCTGCATTTCAACGATTTCCACAGCCGGATCGAACCGATCAACCGCTTCAACTCGACCTGCTCGGCGTCGGACGAAGCCGAGGGCAAGTGCTATGGCGGCGCGGCGCGGCTGTTCACCCTGATCAACCAGATGCGCACCGCGATCTCGGCCGAGGGCCATCCGGTGCTGGTCCTGTCGGCCGGCGACGAATCGCAGGGCTCGCTCTATTACACCACTTACGGCGGACAGGCCGAGGCCGAGATGAACCTGCGCATCGGCCTCGACGCGATGGCGGTGGGCAACCACGAGTTCGACAACGGCCCCGAGGGGCTGCTGGTCTTCGCCGACCAGGATGAATACCCCGTCGTCGCGGCCAACATCGATGTCAGCCAGAACAATTTGCTGGCAGGCCGCATCGTGCCGTGGGCGATCCTTGACGCGGGCAACGGGCTGCGCGTGGGCATCGTCGGTGCCGTAACCGAGGACACGCCGGAAATCGCCTCGCCGGGTCCGACCATCGCCTTCTCGAGCGCAGTCGATGCGGTGCGCGCGGGCGTCGAGGCGATGCATGCCGAGGGCGTGAACACGGTGATTGCCCTGACACATGTGGGCTACGTGGGCGAGCAGCGGATCGCAGCCGAGGTCGCCGGGCTCACCGCCGTCGTCGGCGGGCACAGCCATACCTACCTTTCGGCGACCGACCCGCGCCGCGAAGGTCCGTATCCGACCTGGGTGGACAACGTCGACGGTTCCATCGTGCCGGTGGTGCAGGCCGGCGCCTACAGCCGCTATCTCGGCCATCTGGTGCTGGACCTCGATGACGACGGCAACCTGATCTATGCCTCGGGCGACACGATCGAGATCAATGCCGAAGTGCAGCCCGATCCGGCGATCGCCGAATGGGTCGCCGGCATGGCCGGCCCCATCGAAGCCACGCGCAGCGAAATCGTCGGCGAAGCTGCCGCACCCATCGAAGGCGACCGTGCCGTCTGCCGGCAGATGGAATGCGCCATGGGCAATCTGCTGGCCGACGCCATGCTGGCGCGGGTCGCCGGACAGGGGATTACCATCGCCTTCCAGAACGGCGGCGGTCTGCGCGCCTCGATCGGCGACGGCACCATCACCATGGGCGAGGTGCTGGAGGTTCTGCCCTTCCAGAACACGCTGGCGACCTTCGAACTGACGGGTGCCGACATCGTCACCTCGCTGGAGAACGGCGTGAGCCAGCTGGAAGAGGGCGCGGGCCGTTTCGCACAGGTCGGCGGCCTGCAATACACCTTCGATCCGGCTGCGCCGGCCGGGTCGCGCGTCTCGGACGTGATGGTGCAGCGCGAAGGCGCCTGGGTGCCGATCGACCCCGAGGCGACCTATGGCGTGGTGACCAACGATTTCGTGCGCAAGGGCGGCGACGGTTTCGCGCTGTTCCGCGACCACGCGATCAACGCCTACGACTTCGGGCCGGACCTCGCCGATGTGGTGGCCGAGTACCTGGCCGAGCACAGCCCCTACACGCCCTACACGGACGGGCGCATCACCCGCCGCTGAGGCCGCTGCGAATGATCATGGCGAGGGGGGCTTCGGCCCCCCTTTTCATTGCCGGGCGGCCTTTTCGGCGATGCCCGAGATGCCCTCGCGCCGCGTCAACTCGGCTTCGATATCGGCCAGCGTCACGTCCCGCGCAGCACACATGACAAGCAGGTGGAACACCGTGTCGGCGGCTTCGGCGGTCAGCTTCGCGCGGTCGCCCTTGACCGCCTCGATGATCGCCTCGACGGCCTCCTCGCCGAATTTCTCGGCGCATTTCTCGGGGCCTTTCGACAGCAGCTTCGCGGTCCACGAGGTTTCGGGATCGGCGCCCTTGCGCGAGGCGATGGTGGCGGCAAGACGGGCGATCGCGCTCATGTCAGCCTCACGGGGATGCCGGCAGCGGCCATGTGGGCCTTTGCCTGACCAATGGTGTAGGTGCCGAAGTGAAAGATCGAGGCGGCCAGAACAGCCGAGGCATGGCCTAGGGTTACCCCCTCGATCAGATGGTCCAGCGTGCCGACTCCGCCCGAGGCGATGACGGGAATATCCACGGCGTCGGCGATTGCGCGGGTCAGCGGGAGGTTGAAGCCCGCCTTCGTGCCGTCGCGGTCCATCGACGTGAGCAGGATCTCGCCCGCTCCCTTGGCCGCCACGGTGCGGGCGAACGCCACCGCGTCGATGCCGGTAGACTTGCGCCCGCCGTGGGTGAAGATCTCCCACCGCCCCGGCTCGACCGTCTTGGCGTCGATGGCGACGACGATGCACTGGCTGCCGAACCGGTCGGCGGCTTCGGCCACCACGTCGGGATTGGCGACAGCGGCAGAGTTGAACGACACCTTGTCAGCCCCTGCCAGCAACAGCGCGCGTACGTCATGGTGCGTGCGCACCCCGCCGCCCACCGTCAGCGGCATGAAGCATTGCTCGGCGGTGCGGGTCACGAGGTCGAACATCGTTCCGCGATTCTCGTGCGTGGCATGGATGTCGAGGAAGCAGAGTTCGTCGGCACCCGCGGCGTCGTAGGCCTTGGCGGCCTCGACCGGGTCGCCAGCGTCGATCAGGTTCACGAAGTTGACGCCCTTGACCACACGGCCATCGGCCACGTCAAGGCAGGGGATGATGCGGGTCTTCAGCATGTCGGGCTCCTTGCCCTCTCCCTAGCGTTCCGCGCCTTGCTGGGAAAGCCCTAGCTGCGGGCGCGACGCAACAACGACAGGACGGCCAGAGTGATCCCCAGCACGATTCCCGCAAGGGCGATGGGGGCGGTCAGAAAGAAGAGCCGTCCGGCCAGGTCCAGCGCGGGCACGAGGCGCGAGAGATCCACGCCGCCAACGCGGCAGGTCCCGGGGGATGGCATGTGGGGATGACAACCTCCCAGGTCGGAAAGTGCGGTTCCCATGGCCCCCGCCAGCATCGGGATGAGCCCGATCAGAACCAGCACGGTGACCAGTGTCCAGCCGCGGTGCATGCGATGTCCCGCCTCTTGTCAGGCCCGCAAGTCTGCGCCGCGAGACGTGGCGTCGGAACCAACGGAAGCGTGAGGCGCGATTTACAGGCGGAAGACCGCACACTAGAAACGGGGCCATGCGAGCCATCGTCCTGCTTCTGCTGTTGCTTGCCGCCTGTACGTCGCGGCCTGTCGGGTCCGCATCCGTGCCCTCGTCGCTCGACCGCATTGCGGCGGAGTGTGCGCTGCTGGCGCGGGCTGCCGAAGACATGGCTGCCACCGGCGCGCCCGCCGACCCCGGCCTGCGCGAGGGATGCCCGGGCGAAACGGCGCGCGACGCGCGCCCGCTGTCGCGTCAGACGGCCTCGCTGCGCGCGGCGACCGGCGCCGCCCTGCCGCCGTCGGTTGCGGCGGGGACGCGGGCCGAGGCGGTGTTTCGCCGCATGCTGACCCGGGGCGTGCCGGTATCCGTGGCTCTCCGGCTGGTCGACGACCCGGCCTTTGCGGCCGCCGTGCGCTGATCCGCCCCGGCGTCGTTGCGGGGTTGGGGCTGGACAGTGCCCGAAGGGCGCGCCACTTTGAACCGGACAGAACGAGACAGAGACATGGCCCGACCGACTGCCCCCGCCCCCGCGCATCTGCTGCCCTTCGCCCTGCTGCTGCTGATCTGGCACGGGCTACTGGGCGCCGACTACGTCATCCAGCGATTCGCGCTGGGCGCCGACGATTGGCCGGCGCTGATGCCGCTGATGCCCCTTGATGCGATGTGGCTGCAGGTGACATGGGCGCTGGGCGTCTGGCTGGGCGTGGCGGCTGCGGCATTCCTTGCGCTCCGGGACGACGCCTCGGTCCTGCTGTTCTTTGCTGCGGCGGCCTTCGAACTGGCGATGTCGGTCGGGGTCTATCTGGCCGCGCCGCCGGTCACGATGTTGCCCGTCCCTTTGCCGCTGCTTCTCGGTCTTCTGGTGCTCGTGCCGCTGTTCGGTTGGCTCTATGCGCGCGCTCTCAACCGTCGTGGCGTCCTGCACTGACCGCGATCCTGACCGTATCCGAAAGGACATCCGCATGATTCGCCGTACACTCGCCGAGGCGATCGGCAACACTCCCCTGATCCGCCTGCGGCGCGCCAGCGAGGAAACCGGGTGCGAGATCCTCGGCAAGGCCGAGTTCCTGAACCCCGGCCAGTCGGTCAAGGACCGGGCCGCGCTTTTCATCATCCGCGACGCCATCGCGCGCGGGACGCTGAAGCCCGGCGGTACCATCGTCGAGGGGACGGCGGGGAACACCGGCATCGGGCTGGCGCTGGTCGGCGCCTCGATGGGGTTCCGGACCGTGATCGTCATCCCCGAGACGCAGAGCCAGGAAAAGAAGGACATGCTGCGACTTGCCGGCGCAGAGCTGGTCGAGGTTCCGGCGGTCCCCTACAAGGAGCCGAACAACTACGTCAAATACTCGGGCCGACTGGCCGAGGCACTGGCGCGGACCGAGCCGAACGGCGCCATCTGGGCCAACCAGTTCGACAACGTGGCCAACCGGCAGGCCCATATCGAGACGACCGGTCCCGAGATTTGGTCGCAGACCGGCGGAAGGGTGGATGGATTCACCTGCGCCGTGGGCTCGGGCGGGACGCTTGCAGGCGTGGCGATGGCGCTTCAGCCGCGGGGCGTCAAGATCGCCCTGGCCGATCCCGAGGGGGCGGGCCTCCTGAAGCTGTATACCGGTCAGGACAATCCGGGGAACTCGATCACCGAGGGGATCGGGCAGGGCCGCATCACCGCCAACCTCGACGGCTTCGCGCCCGACCTTGCCTATCGGATCCCCGATGCCGAGGCGCTGCCCGTTGTCTTCGACCTGCTGGAGCACGAGGGCCTGTGCCTGGGCGGCTCGTCCGGCGTCAACGTCGCCGCCGCGATCCGCATGGGCAAGGAAATGGGGCCGGGCCACACGATCGTGACCGTGCTGTGCGATTACGGCACCCGCTATCAGTCCAAGCTGTTCAACCCGGCGTTCCTGACCGAAAAGGGTTTGCCCGTTCCGGCCTGGATGACCCGCTCACCCCGCACGCTGCCCGACGTTCGCGCCGCATGACCGACCCCGAAAAGGGCCGTTGCCGATGACCGACCCGACGATAACACGCCCGTTTCGCGTTCTCGTTCACGCCTTTGCCCTGACGCTGGCGCTTCTGGCGCAGCCGTTGGCGGCGCAAAGTCCGGACGGGTCCGCCCCGGTGCAGACCCCCGCGGCGGCCACTGGTGCGATCGAGGTCGACTATACGTCCTGGAACACCCTGGCGACGCTGGCGGAAGCGGCGCTTGAGAACGGCGTCACCAGCGAGGACGAACTCAACACCATCCGCGCCCAGATCGTCGACAAGCGGACTCTGTTCCAGACCGTCCAGGCAAATCTGCAAGAGCGGATCGACAACCTGCGCGCCCAGATTTCGGCGCTTGGCCCCCCGCCCGAGGAGGGGCAGACCGAAGCGCCGGACGTCAGCGACAGGCGCAACGAGTTGAACGAGGTCCTGGCCGCGCGCGAGGCCCCGCTGCGGGCCGCTGACGAGGCGTTTGCCCGTGCCGAGACGATCATCCGGCTGATCGACCGCGAATTGCGCGCACGTCAGGCAGACGCGTTGCTGACTCTGGGGCCGACCCCGTTGAACCCGGCGACCTGGCTCGACGGGCTGGATGCGCTGGTCACCTCGGCCCGCACCATCGCAAGCGAGGCGCGCAGCGCCTACCGCGACCCGGCCCACTACGAGGAGATGATCAGCGACCTGCCGATCACGCTGGGCACGCTGGCTTTGGCGGGCCTTCTGCTGCTGCGTGGGCGCCGGTGGATGGAAAGCCTGACGTTGCGGCTCCTCCAGAACACCTCGATCCTGCGCGGGCGTGTGGTGGCGGCATTCTTCGTCTCGCTCTCGCAGCTGATCGTCCCGCTGCTGGGCCTGATCCTGCTGGCCACCGCGATCCGGCTGACCCGGATGACCGGACCGACGATCCTGAGCATCACCGAGGCGCTGGTTCCGGCCGGGATGGCGATCTTCTTCGCCCGCTGGCTCTCGCTGCACATCTTTCCGATTATCGACGATCCGCGGCTCAACCTGAACCTGAGCGCGGCCGACCGTCGCCGGGCGCGCGGCATATCGCTGATCTTCGGCTTCCTTGCCGGCGTCGAGGCGATCTATGCGCCGATCATCGCCCCGCAGTGGCTTTCGGCCTCCGCGCTCGCCTCGCTCACCTTCCCGCTGGTCATCCTGTGCGCGCTGACGATGATCCGCTTCTCGCGCATCCTGCGCCGCCACACGCCGCGCAAGATGATCCAGGAAGGTCTCGAAGTCGACGCCTCGCCCTTCTTCGACCGGATGCTGCGACTGGGAACCCGGGTGCTGATGCTGTTCGGCATCATCTCGCCCATCCTCGGCGCTGCCGGCTACATCGCCGCCGCGGCGATGCTGACCTATCCGCCGGTCAAGTCGCTGGCGGTCGTCGCGCTGGTCATGGTGCTGCACCGCCTGGTGATCGCCATCTACGTGACCATCGTCGGCGAATCCGAGGATGCCGCGCAGGGTCTCGTGCCCGCCCTCTCTGGTCTGGTGCTGTCGCTGCTGGCCCTGATCCCGCTGTCGCTGATCTGGGGCGCGCGGCAGACCGACCTGATCGAACTGTGGACGCGCTTTTCCGAAGGCACCAGCCTCGGGGGCGCGCGCATCTCGCCCGCCTCGCTGATCTGGTTCTTCGTGGTCTTCGCCATTGGCTACGTCGTGACACGCGCCCTGCAAGGGGCGCTGGGAACCTCGGTCCTGCCGAAGACCTCGCTCGAACGCGGGGCGCAGAAAGCGCTGGTCTCGGGGATCGGCTACGTCGGTCTGACGCTGGCGGCGCTGACCGCCTTCTCGGTCGCCGGCATCGACCTGTCAGGTCTGGCCATCGTTGCCGGCGCCCTGTCGGTCGGCGTCGGTTTCGGTTTGCAGAACATCGTCTCGAACTTCGTTTCGGGCATCATCCTGCTGATCGAGCGCCCGGTCTCCGAAGGAGACTGGATCGAGGTCGGGCCGACCCAGGGCATCGTGCAACGCATCTCGGTGCGCTCGACCATGATCGAGACCTTCGACAAGTCCAAGGTCATCGTGCCGAACGCCGATCTGATCTCGGGTGCGGTCACCAACTACACCAAGTCGTCCAGAACCGGGCGCGTGGTGATGACCGTGGGCGTCGCCTACGGCACCGACACCCGCAAGGTGGAAAAGATACTGCGCGAGATCATCGAGGCCGAGCCAGTTGTCGTGCTGGATCCGGCGCCGGGCATCGATTTTCTCGGCTTCGGCGCCGATGCGCTGGAATTCCGCATCCGGGCGGTCTTGCGCGATGTCGGCATGAAGGTCGTGGTGGCGACCGAAGTGAACCACAAGATTGCCGCCCGGTTCGCCGAGGAAGGGATCGAGATTCCCTACGCTCAGCGCGACATCTGGCTCAGGAACCCCGAGGCCCTGGGCCTGTCGACCAAGCCGCCGGCGCCCGGGCCCGACCCGGAGGACGAGCCTCCGGCCACGCCGCCCGGCACCCGCCCCGACCGCGATACCGCCGACAGCGCGGCCCAGTCGGCCGACGACATAGACGCCCCCTTCCGAGAGCAGCAACCGCAATGACCGAGTCCCTGTTCCGCAGCGATGCCTATGCCCGCTCCTGTACCGCGCGGGTGATGCGCATGGCCGAAGACGGCGCGCTCGTGGTCGACCGTTCCGTCTTTTACCCGGCCGGGGGCGGCCAGCCCGGCGACAGTGGCTGGATCGACGGACCGGGCGGTCGCCGGACCGTGGTCGATACGCGCAAGGAGGGAGCGCAGGAGGTTGCGCTGGTCCTCGAACCGGGGGACGCGCTGGCCGAGGGTGATGTGATCGAGATGCACCTCGACTGGGATCGCCGGTATCGCCACATGCGCGTCCACACGGCGCTGCACCTGCTGTCCGTGGTCATTCCGCTGCCCGTCACCGGCGGCGCCATCGGAGCCGAGAAGGGCAGGCTCGACTTCGACATGCCCGAGGCCCCCGAGGACAAGGAAGCCCTGGAGGCCGCGCTGAACGCGCTGATTTCCCGCGATCTGGCGATCACCGAGCGCTGGATCACCGACGACGAGATGGCGGCGAACATGGACCTCGTCAAGACCATGTCGGTCAAGCCGCCGATGGGCCAGGGTCGCGTGCGGCTGGTGCGCATCGGCACCCCCGACTCGCAGGTCGATCTTCAACCCTGCGGCGGCACCCATGTCCGCTCGACCGCCGAGATCGGTCGCGTCACGCTTGGCAAGATCGAGAAGAAGGGCAAGCAGAACCGCCGCGTCAACCTTCTGCTGGCCTGACAGGGTATCGCCCTCGCTCTCTGTTCTCCAAGTATCCTCGGGGGGTGAATTGGCGGCAGGGCAAGAGGGGGCAGACGATCCCCCTCCCTGTTCCGGCCCCCCCTCCCTGTTCCGGCGAGGCCGGTCGCCCGAGGTGGGCACGCCGCAGGCGCTCCCGAGGAAAGAAAAACCCGCCGCCCCCGCGCCTCCGCTGCGCGGTCGCGCGGGTTCAGCCGGTGGTCGCGCGCAGCGGGATGACGCCGCCGCGGGGGGCGGGGCGGCGGCGGCCGCGCTCGGCGATCAGCGTTCCCAGAACGCTGCGCAGCCGGTCGAGCTGCAGCGGCTTGGTCATGCAATCGTCGAACCCGGCCTGAAGATAGCCCTCGACCTGGTGCGACATGGCATTGGCCGTGAAGGCGACGATCGGCAGCAGCGTCGCCGGACGTCGCGCGCCCGGAGTGGTGGCGCGCTGCGCCTCGCGCGCGCGGATTTCGCGCAGCACGGTGATACCGTCCACGTCCGGCATCGAGATGTCGAGGATGACGAGGTCGAACTCGTCCCGTTCGTAGGCGCGCAGCGCCTCGGTGCCGTCGGGGACCAGCACGGCGGCGATGCCCAACTGTCCCATCATGGCCCCCAGGATCATGCGGTTGGTGCGGTTGTCGTCCGCCGCCAGCACCCGCAGTCCCTGAAGATCGGCGGTGCTGGCCGACATGTCGGGCAGGGCAAAGCGAATCTCGGGCAGGTCGGTGCGCGGGACCGGCAGGCGGATCGTCACCTCGGTTCCCTCGCCCGGCGTCGACGTCATCTCGATCGTACCCTCCATCATCTCGACCAGCCGCCGGACGATGGGCATGCCGAGCCCCGTTCCGCCGAAGCGCCGGGCGATGGAGCTGTCGGCCTGGCTGAACTCCTCGAACACCTGGGTCAGTTGTTCCGGGGTCATGCCGATCCCGGTGTCGCTGACGCGCAGTGTCAGCCCGGCGTCGGCGCCGCAGTCGATCTCGGCCCGGACCGATCCGCTTTCGGTGAACTTGACGGCGTTCGAAACGACGTTGTGCATGATCTGCAGGATGCGGTGGGGATCGCCGAGGCGGGCGCCCTGTCCGTCGCCGATCAGCGTGACGCCGAACGATATGCGCTTTTCCGAGGCCTTGAGCGTGTGAACCGATTCGAGCCGCTGCGCGAGGTCGGCGGGCACGAAGGGAACGGTCTCGATTTCCAGAAGGTCGGCCTCGATCTTGGACATGTCCAGAAGGTCGTTGATGATCGACAGCAGCAGGGCGCCGGAATCGTGCATGACCTTGACCATGCGGCGCTGGTCGGCGTCGCTGACCAGCCGTTCCAGAACTTCGGCCACGCCGAGCACGCCGTTCAGGGGCGTGCGCATCTCGTGGCTCATCTTGGCGAGGAAGTTCGACTTGGCGGCGTTGGCGCGGTTCGCTTCCTCAAGCGCTTCCTGGCGCTGGCGTTCGGCGGCGACCTGATCGGTGACGTCGAGCACGGCATAGACCACCCGTGCCTTGGAAACCGAGCCGCCGAGGACGGGCGCGGCATGCACCGAGCAATAGCGCAGCCCGTCGGGGCAATGCAGCGCGAACCGCTCGACCGGCCAGGCGCGGCCGGTGGCGAGCGCGTGGTCGAACGGTGTCTCGCCCTTGCCATAGGGCGTGCCGTCCTCGCGCGTGTAGGACCAGCTGTCGTCGTCGTGGCACCTGCCGATCATCTCGGCGCGCGTGGCGCCCATCACCGTTTCTGCCGCGTCGTTGGCGAACTGGATGATGCCCTGATCGTCGAAGACGATGATGCCCATGGCGCTGGTCGCCAGGATCGAGGCGAGGAAGGCACGTTCGGCGGCCAGCTCGGCCTGCGCGGCGCGCACGGCCGCGTCCTTGTCGCGTCGGATCAGCACCGAGCAGATCACGTCGGCGAGCGATTGCAGCAGGTACACCTCGCCCGGCAGGAAGGCGTGGGTGTTGCGCACGCCGTCAAAACCGACGAACCCGTAGGTCTGCCCCTCCCATCGCATGGGGACCAAGAGGATCGAGCGGATCTCTTGTGACTCGAGGATTTCGCGGGAGTGCGAGCCCTCCTCCATCTCCGAGACGTCAGGGACGTGGAAAGGTTCGCCGCGGTCCAGCGTCTCGGCGATCGGGCCATAAAGCTCGATCGGCAGGCCCTGGAGGTGTTCGATCATCGGATCGATGCCGTCGGCGCACCATTCGTGGGTGTTGTTGGTCACCGGACCGGCGTGAACGAAAACGTAGCTGCGGTCGCGCGCGCAGTAGTCGCCGATGCGGGCGATGGCGCGGTCCACCATCCGGTCTGTCTGATCGATGGGCGCGCGCAGCAGATCGTTGAGGATTTCCACCACCAGCGCCTGAATGCGGGTCAGGCGGGTCTCGTTGCTGATGATGTCGTCGTTCATGACTGTCTGTCCCGGCCCGTCCATTCGCGTTGCCCGGCTTTTACCCTTAACCGGTTTGCCCAGAAGTCGTTAAGGATTCGTGAGTTCAGCCTCGGTTCGATGCAAATTGCGATGCAACCCCTGCGCGAAGTGTGACCTCTTCGGAGGTCGGCGTCAATGCGGCCGTAGGTGCGGGCAGTCGCTTGATGCGGCAGGGGGGTTGCGCTAGCTCAGGGTCACGTCCCGTGCCGGAGGTTCCCCATGCCCGCAGCCGTCGATCCTCTCGATCCCGTCGATCTGACCGCCCGCCTGATTCGCTGTCCCTCGGTCACGCCCGAGGAAGGCGGTGCGCTGGTGCTGCTGGAACAGGTTCTGGCCGGGGCCGGCTTTGCTTGCACGCGGGTGGACCGAAACGGCACGTCCAACCTTTTCGCACGCTGGGGCGACAAGGGGGCGAACCGTTCGTTCGGCTTCAACGGTCATACCGATGTCGTGCCGCCGGGCAATCCGGCCGACTGGCGCTTTGATCCCTTCTCGGGGGCCGAGGCCGAAGGTCGCCTGTGGGGGAGGGGGGCCTGCGACATGAAATCCGGGGTTGCGGCCTTTGTCGCCGCCGCCGTCGATTTCGTCCGCGAGACGCAGCCGGGCGGCGCGGTGATCCTGGCGATCACCGGCGATGAGGAGGGCGACGCGACGGACGGCACCGTTGCACTGCTGGACTGGATGGCGACCGAGGGCGAACGGATGAGCCACTGCATCGTCGGCGAACCGACCTGCCCCGAGGTGATGGGTCAGATGATGAAGAACGGCCGTCGTGGTTCGATGACCGCGCGGATCGAGGCGCGCGGCGTGCAGGGCCATTCGGCCTATCCACACCGCGCGAGGAATCCCCTGAGCGCGCTGGTGCGCCTGCTCGACCGGCTGGCAAGCCACCAGCTGGACCGGGGCAACGCGCTGTTCGATCCATCGACTCTGGCGATCACGTCGGTCGACACCGGCAATACGGCATCGAACGTGATCCCGGCCAAGGCGCGGGCAATGCTGAACATCCGTTTCAACGACCTGCACACGGGCGCCAGCCTGACAGGCTGGCTGGAAAGCGAGATCGCGCGGGTCCGCGACGAGACCGGGGTCGATTTCTCGATGATGGTAAAGATCTCGGGAGAGAGCTTCGTCACCGAGCCGGGCTGGTTCACCGACCTCGTCGCCGACGCAGTCGAGGCGGTTTGTGACCGGCGCCCGGTGCTGTCGACGACGGGCGGCACCTCGGACGCGCGGTTCATCAAGAACCATTGCCCGGTTGTCGAATTCGGGTTGGTCGGCCAGTCGATGCACAAGGTCGACGAACACGTCGCCGTCGACCATGTGCATCAGCTGAAATCCGTCTACCGCCGGATGCTGGAGGCCTATTTCGCCCGGAGTCCAGTCGAGGATCGCCTGCACCGCCTCGTCCGCGGTCTCGACGATGCGGAAAGATCGAGGTCGCGAGCCGAGATGGTCCTGCCTCGGCCAGCATTTGCCAGTTGACCACGTTTTTCCACCAGTCCCCGCCGAACAGCAGATATGGATCGGCTTCATCTTGCTGGTCTGGATCAGCGTCAGTGACCTGAACATCTCGGTCCAGCGTGCCGAACCCGCCCGGGAACACCACCACGACAGCCTTGGCACGCATGAGGAAATGCATCTTCCTCAGCGCGAAATAGTGGAAGTTGAAGCACAGTTCGGTCACGGCGATTAGGCGCCTGTTCGTGCGGCAGCACGATGTTGGAGACCGATCGACTTCGCCGCCTGCTTCCTCGGCCCCGCGGTTGCCCGCCTCCATCACACCTGTGGCCGCCGCCTGTGGCGATGATCCAGTCGTTGCCGCCCGACGCGAGCGATATCTCGGTTGCGACGAGCGAAGATGCGGGCCTCGTCGTAGTAGTGCGACAGTTCGGCCAGTTTCGCGTCTTCGCGCTGTCCTTCCGCTCGGGTGCCGGATCGGGCACCGCCGAAGAGGACCACGGTGGATCGCACCCGGCCTCGTTCATCGCCATCTCGGCTTCAGCAGTTCCAGCTGCAACCGGACGGGCGCAGCCTCGTCGCGGCACAAGAAATCGTCGTCGGTAAAGGCCAGCCGATAGGTCGGCGAAAGTGTCCTGGAGTCCCGGAATCGGCGGCGGTTCACGGTCCTCGTGGCTGTGGCGGAATGCGTGGCGGCGTTCTTCCTTCATCGGGTGACCTTTCCTCCGTTGGACCCTTATTATCGTCCGCCGCGCAAGATGACCAGCAAAGGAGCGACCCATGAATTGGCGGGCGGAGATCGAGGCGGCGGCGCAGCGTGTCGACGGGCAGTGCGGCGGACGCCGGTGATGGAGATCGCGCTGGTGGGTTTCCGCAGAGAATCGCTGGAGCATCTGCAGCACACCGGTTCTTTCAAGGCGCGCGGGGCGTTCAACACGCTGATCCGGGGCCCGGTGCCCGAGGCGGGCGTGGTGGCGGCCTCGGGGGGGAACCACGGGGCTGCGGTTGCCTTCGCCGCCGCACGGCTGGGGATTCCGGCGCAGATCTTCGTGCCCGAGTTGGCGGGTGCCTCGAAGATCGCGCTGATCGAGCGTACCGGGGCGTCCTTGACCGTGGTGCCGGGGCAATACGCCGATGCGCTGGAGGCGGCGCTGGCCTACGAGGCGAGGACCGGGGCCATGCAGGTCCATGCCTATGACGCGCCGGCGACGGTGGCGGGGCAGGGGACGCTGGCGCGCGAGTGGGAGGCGCAGGGGCTTGCGGCGGGCACGGTGCTGATCGCCGTGGGGGGCGGCGGGTTGATCGGCGGGTCTCTGGCCTGGTGGCAGGGGGCGCGGAAGGTCGTGGCGGTCGAACCCGAAACCTCGTGCTCTCTTCATGCGGCGCTGGCGGCGGGTCGGGTGGTCGATGTCGAGGTCTCGGGCGTGGCAGCGAACGCGCTGGGTTCGCGACGGTGCGGGGACATCTGCTTCGGGCTGGCGCAGGAACTTCGGGTTCCCTCGGTGCTGGTGACGGACGCGGCGATCGTCGAGGCGCAACGGCTGTTGTGGCGCGAGGCGCGGCTGCTGGTGGAACCGGCGGGGGCGACGGCGCTGGCGGCGCTGCTGTCGGGAGCCTATGTGCCCGGGCCGGGTGAAAAGGTGGCGGTGCTGCTCTGCGGGGCCAATCCCGTGATCGAGCCGTTTTCCGACTAGGGTTTCCTTAACCTTGATCGTGCAGCTTCGGGGCATGCACCGTGTTTCGCTCGACCTCGACGCTCATACCCTGGCCGCGCTGCAGAAGATCGCGGCGGAGGAGGGGTGCGGCGCCGCCGATCTGATCCGCGAGGCGATCCGGCGCGATCTGTTCCGCCGCAGTCGAGCGAAGACGACCGAAAGGGCGGATGAGCGGCTCGTCGCGCCCTTGCGGGCGCTTCTCGCTGACGATCTGGCCTATGCCAGCGATTGGCACGATCTGCAGGCCCGGCTGCGGCGCAAGGGCTACGCGTTGAACGAGTCGGGCGGCGGGCTCGCCCTTTTCCGCTTCCCCGAGGGGCAGAAACTCGCCAAGGCCTCGGACCTCGGCTACAGTTACGCCCGCCTCATGCAACGTTTCGGCGCGCCCTTTCCGGGCCATTCCCACGACTACCTTGTCGCCCGGCAGGTGCAGGCGCGGTGCTGACCGACCCGCCGCATTGCGCTTCGGCTGTCCGCACCGTATAGCCGCCCGGAGACCGTGAATGCAGGGGAGCCGTCGCATGTCCAACGCGAAACTGGAAGCCGCCATCGAAGCCGCCTGGGAGGCCCGCGACGCCATCACCCCCGCGACCAAGGGCGAGACCCGCGACGCCATCGAGGCGACGCTCGACGCGCTCGACTCGGGCAGCCTGCGCGTGGCCGAGCGGGGAGCGGACGGCACCTGGCACGTCAACCAATGGGCCAAGAAGGCGGTTCTCCTGGGTTTCCGCCTGAGCGACATGGAAGAGCAGACCGGGGGTCCGCAGGGCGGAACCTGGTGGGACAAGGTGGACAGCAAGTTCGCCGGCTGGAAGCCCAAGGACTGGCAGGCGGCGGGTTTTCGCGCCGTTCCCAACTGCATCGTCCGCAAGTCGGCCCACATTGCCCCGGGCGTGGTGCTGATGCCCTCGTTCGTGAACCTCGGCGCCTATGTCGACAGCGGCACCATGGTCGACACCTGGGCGACCGTCGGTTCCTGCGCGCAGATCGGCAAGAACGTGCACCTCAGTGGCGGCGTCGGCATCGGCGGTGTACTGGAGCCGATGCAGGCGGGTCCGACGATCATCGAGGACAATTGCTTCATCGGCGCGCGGTCCGAAGTGGTCGAGGGCGTCATCGTGCGCGAGGGCTCGGTGCTGGGCATGGGGGTCTTCATCGGCCAGTCGACCAAGATCGTCGACCGGGCGACCGGCGAGGTCATGTAT
>JACKKE010000021.1 GCA_020637595.1 Rhodobacter sp.
CGGCGGCCTTCAGCACCATGTCGACATAGATTTCCTCGACCCGCGCAAGACTCAGGCGCCCGCCTTCGCGGAACCAGGTGTTGACGCCGGTGAGCATCGCGATCAGCGCCATCGTCGCCAGCTTGGTATCCGGCACCCTGAGCGTGCCCTCCTGCTGGCCTGCACGCAGGATCTCTTCCAGCTCGGTCTCGTAGCGGCGGCGCAAGGTCTCGATCACCGCGAAATTCTCGGGCGTCAGGTTGCGCAGCTCCATGTAGGCGATGAACACCGCATCCGCCCGCGCGGCGTGAAACCGGATGTGAAAGCGCGCGAAATGCTCCAGCCGGGCCGGGGCCGGGCCATCGGGGGGGCTGCCGGCCGCCCAGGCCGCCAGCAGGTCGTCCATATGGCCCTGCATCAGTTCGAACAGCAGACTCTGCTTGTCGGCGGTATAGAGATAAAGCGCCCCGGCCTGCACGCCGACCTCGGCGGCGATCTGGCGCATCGACACCGCCGCATAGCCATCGCGCGCAAACAGCCTCAGTGCCGCGTCGCGCAGACGCGGGCCGGTGATATCGGCGCGGGAACCGGGTTTGCGGGCCATGTGCCATTGTCACTGAACAAGCGTTCAATTCAACCCCCAATCGGGCCCCAATCGGGCCCCAATCGGGCCCCAATCACCCCCTGATCGGCCACCCCCGCTGCGCATTGCCGCTTCACAGCCGGGACGGTGCGGGGTAGTGTGGCGCAGCACCTCGTATTCGCGCCGGATCCGCCCATGCCTGCCTCTCGCCTTGCCCTGCCGACCGCCCTTGCCGCACTGCTGGCGCTGGCCGGGTGCGGCGGGGTCGTCGCGGGCGATGCACCGGCGCTGCTGACAACCGATGCCATCGCCGCCCGCGCCGCCGACGCGCAGGACACCACGCGCGGCACCCGGGCGGCCAGCGAGCTGGCCTGGCGGGGGGCGCAGCTGCGTGCGCGGGCCGAGCAGATCCGCCGCGCGAGCCTGCCCAATGCCGAGCGCAGCGACCTCTTGCGCCGCGCCGATGCGCTCAAGCAGCAGCAGGACTGAGCGCGCAGCCGGCCCCGCGCACATCCGCGCATTGCACCCGCCCCCCCGAACGGCTATCCACCGCGAGACACCCCGACCGCGGGGTCCAGGTTTCGCCGGAGCTTTCGCATGACCACCCCTCTTCGTCTTGGAATCGCCGGTCTCGGAACGGTCGGCATCGGCGTGGTCAAGATCGTCCAGGCCCATCCCGAGTTGCTGGCCCGTCGCGGCGGCCGCCCGGTCGAGATCGTCGCGGTCAGCGCCAGTTCGCGCACCAAGAACCGCGGCGCCGACATCTCGGCCTATGCCTGGGAAGACGACCCGGTCCAGCTGGCGCGACGCGATGACGTCGACCTGGTGGTCGAGCTGATCGGCGGCGAGAACGGTGTCGCCAAGGCACTGGTCGAGACCGCGCTGAAGAACGGCAAGGACGTGGTCACCGCCAACAAGGCACTGTTGTCGCATCACGGCAACGCGCTGGCCGCGTTGGCGGAATCGAAGGGCCGGTCGCTGCGTTTCGAGGCGGCGGTGGCTGGCGGCATCCCGGTGATCAAGGCGCTGACCGAGGGGCTGGCCGGCAATGCGATCAAGCGGGTGATGGGCGTGATGAACGGCACCTGCAACTATATCCTGACGCGGATGGAATCCGCCCGCCTGCCCTATGATGTGGTGTTCGAGGAGGCGCGCAAGCTGGGCTACCTCGAGGCCGATCCGAACCTCGATGTCGGCGGCATCGACGCCGGCCACAAGTTGAGCCTGCTCAGCGCCATTGCCTTTGGCACACGGGTCGATTTTGACTCGATGGTGCTGCAGGGGATCGGCTCGGTGTCGATCGACGACATCCAGCTGGCCCGCGACATGGGCTTTTCGATCAAGCTGCTGGGTGTGGCGCAGATGACCGGCCGCGGGCTGGAACAGCGCATGACCCCCTGCCTGGTGCCCGAAACCCACCCGCTGGGCCAGCTGCAGGGCGGCACCAACATGGTGGTGATCGAGGGCGACAGCGTCGGCCAGATCGTGCTGCGCGGCGCCGGCGCCGGCGAAGGCCCGACCGCCAGCGCGGTGATGGGCGACGTGATGGACATCGCCCGCGGGATCACCATTCCGACCTTTGGCCAGCCGGCCGAGACCCTGGCCCAGGCCCCTGCCGCCGTGGTCAGCACCGGCGCGCCCTGGTATCTGCGCATGACGCTGCTGGACAAGCCGGGCGCGCTGGCCAAGATCGCCACGGCGCTGGGGGATTCCGGGATCTCGATCGACCGGATGCGGCAGTATTCGCATGACGACGCGCATGCGCCGGTGCTGATCGTGACGCACAAGGCGACGTCGGACGATATCGCGATGGCGCTGGAGCGGTTCGAGGGCACGGGCGTTCTGGTCGGAGAACCCGTGGCGATGCGGATCGAAGAGGTCTGAGGTAAGGTGCGTGCTCGCACGCACCCTACGCAGCGGCAGCGATATCGCAAACACCACCGGATCCACAGGATCTTGCGGCACACGACATGCTGCCGACACAATCATGGGGTGTTCGTGCTTGGCGGATGGTGGCCAAAAGGCTACAACACCCGCGAGCAGTCGTAACGAACAGGGAAGTCCCATGTCCGAATCCCCCGCATTCATGGACCGCATGCTGTCGCTGGGCCTCGCCCGCGTGTCCGAGGCCGCCGCGCTGGCCTCGGCCGAATGGGTCGGTCGCGGCGATGAGAAGGCCGCCGACCAGGCCGCCGTCAACGCGATGCGCAACCAGCTGAACCTTCTCGAGATCAAGGGCGTCGTGGTGATCGGCGAAGGCGAACGCGACGAGGCGCCGATGCTCTTTATCGGCGAAGAGGTCGGCACCGGCGACGGCCCGGCGGTGGACATCGCGCTGGACCCGCTCGAAGGCACGACGCTGACCGCCAAGGACATGCCCAACGCGCTGACGGTGATCGCGATGGCGCCGCGCGGCACCATGCTGCACGCCCCTGATGTCTACATGGAAAAACTGGCGATCGGCCCGGGCTATGCCCCCGACACCGTGACGCTCGCCATGTCCCCTGCCGAGCGCGTCGCCGCCCTCGCCCGCGCCAAGGGCTGCGAGAAGACCGACATCACCGTCTGCATCCTCGAACGCCCGCGCCATGAAGACCTGATCCACGAGGTCCGCGCGACCGGTGCGGCGATCCGGTTGATCACCGACGGCGACGTCGCCGGGGTGATCCACTGTGCCGAGCCCGAGGTCACCGGCATCGACATGTATATGGGCTCAGGCGGTGCGCCCGAGGGGGTGCTGGCCGCCGCCGCGCTGAAATGCATGGGCGGGCAGATCTATGGCAAGCTGTTGTTCCGCAACGACGACGAGCGCGGCCGCGCGGCCAAGGCCGGGATTACCGACCTCAACCGCATCTATACCCGCGACGAACTGGTCACCGCCGACGTGATCTTCTCGGCCACCGGCGTCACCAGCGGCTCGATCCTGCCCGGGATCAAGCGCGAACCCGGCTGGGTGACCACCGAGACCCTGCTGATGCGCTCGAAAACCGGATCGGTGCGGCGCATGGTCTATCGCACGCCGGTGGCATGACGCCCTTTCTGGGCGTTGCCCAGTCGCTGACCGGGCGGCGCTGGGTCGGCCCGGACGTCGAGCTTGACCGTCAGGCCGAGGCCCTGGCGCAGGTCACCCGCCTGCCGCCCGCGCTCTGCTCGGTGCTGGCCCGCAACCGGGTGACGGCCGACGCGGTGGCCGATTTCCTCGCCCCTTCGCTGCGCGCCCTGCTGCCCGACCCGATGCGCCTGCGCGACATGGAACCCGCCGCCGAGCGCCTGCTGGCCGCCTTGAAAGCCCGCGAAAAGATTGCCGTCTTTGCCGATTATGACGTCGACGGCGGGGCCTCGGCGGCGCTTCTGCTGACCTGGCTCAGAGCGATGGGCCATGACGCCACGCTCTATATCCCCGATCGCATCGACGAGGGCTATGGCCCGAACGAACCGGCGATGGAGGCGCTGGCGCGCGACCACCGGCTGATCGTCTGCGTCGATTGCGGAACCCTGTCGCATGGGCCGGTGGCGGCGGCCAGGGGCGCCGATGTGGTGATCGTCGATCACCATTTGGGCGGCGAGACCCTGCCCCCCGCGCTGGCCGTGGTGAACCCGAACCGGCAGGACGAATCCGGCGACCTCGGCCATCTCTGCGCCGCCGGGGTCGTGTTTCTGCTGCTCGTCGACATGAACCGGCGATTGCGCGTGGCCGGGGTGGCAGGGCCGGACCTGATGGCGATGCTCGATCTGGTGGCGCTGGCGACGGTTGCGGATGTCGCGCCGCTGATCGGCGTCAACCGGGCCTTTGTGCGGCAGGGGTTGAAGGTGATGGGCCAGCGCCTGCGCCCCGGGCTGGTGGCGCTGTCGGACGTGGCCCGCGTCGATACCGCGCCGACGCCCTATCACCTCGGCTATGTCCTGGGGCCGCGGGTCAACGCCGGCGGCCGGATCGGCGCCGCCGATCTGGGTGCCCGGCTGTTGAGCACTGCCGACCCGATCGAGGCCGGGCGGCTGGCGGCGCGGCTCGACCAGTTGAACGACGACCGCCGCGCGATCGAACAGGCGGTGCGCGACGAGGCCCTGGCCCAGGCCGAGCGGCGCGGCCTCGACGGGCCTCTGGTCTGGGCCGCGGCCGAGGGCTGGCACCCCGGCGTGATCGGCATCGTCGCGGCGCGCCTCAAGGAGGCCACGAACCGCCCCGCCGTGGTGATCGCGCTCGACGGGAACGAGGGCAAGGGCTCGGGCCGCTCGGTCGCCGGGGTGGACCTGGGGGCCTCGATCCAGCGGCTGGCGGCCGAGGGTCTGCTGCTCAAGGGCGGCGGGCACCGGATGGCCGCCGGGCTGACCGTGGCCCGCGACCAGCTGGAGGCCGCGATGGAGCGCCTGTCCGACCTGCTCGGCCGGCAGGGTGCGGGACAGGGCGGCGCCGGCGACCTGCGCCTGGACGGGGTGCTGATGCCCGGGGCCGCGACGATTGCCCTGGTGGAATCGCTCGACAGTGCCGGCCCCTTTGGCCAGGCGGCCCCGGCGCCCCGCTTTGCCTTTCCCTCGGTGACGCTGAGCGACGCCCGGCGGATCGGTGCCAACCACCTGCGCATCCGCTTCGGCGACCTCGGCGGGCCCCAGCTGGAGGGCGTGGCCTTTGGCGCCTTCGACGGCCCGCTCGGCCCCGCCCTCGAGGGCGCGGGACGGGCGCCGATCCATCTGGCGGGGCGGGTCGAAATCAACAGTTACGGCGGTCGCAACCGGGTTCAATTGCGCCTCGACGACGCCGCCTGGGCCTGAACGCAACACCTTGTCGACAGGCGCAAAACCGCCCAAAAAAAGTTTGCAGGAAGGCGAAAAATCCCTCTTGCGCCCGCAGCCGGGCTGGCCTAAACACCGCCTCACGCCGACGGGGCCTGGCCCTGAAAGCAAACGGTGGCCCGTTCGTCTATCGGTTAGGACGTCAGGTTTTCAACCTGAAAAGAGGGGTTCGACTCCCCTACGGGCTGCCACCTTCCCCCAGAAATTCGCGATATCACGTCCGTTTCGGGGCATCCCGCAGCGCAGAATCGGGTGTGGTTCGCAAAGGTGGTTCCGTCGCGTAAGCTCGGAGGTGCCCTGTTGTGTCACGGGTTGTGTCACGGGGTCTTCCTGTTCGATCTGCGTGCCTTGTTCTGTCCGTTGACAGCCCGCTGAACACATCCCAGCATGGCCCAATGCACGACTGGAAACGCACCGTCTTTCTGATTGTCCTCATGGGCTTGCAGTTCATCCCCCTGCCCGGCCGCGCCGATCCGGTCACCGACCGCCTGGCGGGGGTTCTGGCCGATCTGGATGCGGTGTCGGCGGCTGATCTGGAGACCCCGTCGCGGGCGGCGGCCTTCCTGCAGATCGTCGCGCGGGCGTTCGATCTGGACCGGATGGCCCTGGCCTCGCTGTCGCCCGAGGATCTGCCCGAACCAGAGGCCTGGGACGCCTATCAAGACGCCTATCTGTCGCATACCGTGCAGACCTTCCTGCAGAAACTGGCAGCCTATGGCCCCACTGTCTCGACGCCCGTCGGGCTGCGCATCGCCCAGGACGGCGCGCAGGTTTTCGTCTTTCGCTCTCAGGCCGGCGGCCGGACGACGCAGATGGGTTGGGTGCTGTGCCCGGATGGCAGCCTGCGCATCTGCGATGTCGAGATCTACGGCATCCGCGCCTCGTCCTATCAGGGCCGCCAGTTCGCGCGGGCGCTGGCGCGGCTCGGCTGGGAGGGGTTCCTGGCCGATCTGCAGGGCGGCGCCCTGGTGCCTCCGGGATGAGCCGGCGCGCGTTCCTGCACAGCCTGGCAGCGGGGGTGGCCGGGCTGGTGGCGGTATCCTGTTCGCAACCCAGCCGCGATCCGGACAGCGTGTTCTGGCGCGAGGCCCCGCAGGCCGGCACGCTGGGAGGCGACGCCGCTGTCGCCGTCATCCAGTGGCCGCATGCCGCCCCGCCCCGGCTTGCCGACCCTCGCTTCGCGCGCTTTGTGCGCGAGGCGCGGTCGACCCCCGACATCGGCCGGACCATCGAAGGGGCGCTGCTCTATCTTGACGATACGCAGATCCGTGATCGCCCGGGGCGGCACTCGAGCCTGTTCGACTATTGCGCGCCGCAGGGCGAGACCTGCAGCAGCGTGGTCCTGCGCAACACCCTGACCCACGGCTATGTCGAGCGCGACAGCCGGCCGCTGGGGATCTCGGTCAGAAACGTGCCGGGCGAATGGGCGAACACGATCCATTTCCTGCCCGACGTGCTGGGCGATGCCGAGGGCGAGGTGGGGGTTGCGGTTCAGGATTCGAACGTCTTTGTCACCGCGGGCGTCCTCTATCCGCTCTATTTCATCGACGACCAACGGATGCCGCCCGAGGCGCGGCCGGCGGCAACCATGCGGTCGCTGGGGGCCGCCAGCCTGGCCGGATACCGGCGGGGTCCGGCCTACAGTTTCTGGAGGGAGATCCCCGGCGAGACCAGTGATGTTCCACGGACCGGCGCGCCGAACCTGCCGATCCACAGCGTGCGCCGGTTGGCAGCGGCGCTGTCAGGCCCGCTGTTTCCGCTGTGGCGGCTGGTGACCGCGGGGCTCAATGTCAATGTCGAGGACTGGGTTCGCCTGGTGCTGGACGACAATCGAAACCCGCACGGGTTCGACGCGATCTTCAACCTGCCGAACGACGCGGATGATACGGCGCTGGTGGCGGCGATCCAGCGCCTGCACAGCCGGCTGCAACCCGGGGACCGGGTCCGCCCCGACCTGGGCGCCCTGCGGGTGCTGACCCGCTACCGGGATCGCGGACGCGACAGGCACGACCCGCGCAACCGGGCCGGCGGAGCCATCGACACCGGCGCCTTCCTGACCTGGCTCACGGATGAAGAGCGCGATGTCTTTTCCGCGCCCGAGGCCGGGGTCATGCCGCTCGGGGTGAACAACGTCGATTGCGTGGTGAACGCCAACGCCTTGTTTTCACTGTCGATTAATGGCGTCCGCGACTGGGCGGGCTTTGCCCGGGCGCGGGATTTCCTGGTCTCGGCGGTGCGCAGCCGCGCCTGGGTCCAGTCCTGTGTCCTCTACTATCCGCAGCGCATGATGCTGCCCTATACGCTCAGCCGAGCCTATCGCGAGGGCGGGCTGTCGTCGGATCCGACCCTGCGGGGGGCGATGGGGCTTATGCTGCGGGATCTGCTGACGATGCAGGAATCGGACGGCGCATTCCCCGGCGGCACGGACCGGACGCGCGACCTGTCGACGGCCCTTGCGACCAGCGCACTGCTGAACATCGGCGCAGCGGTCGCGCAGGAGAACGGGCAGTTCAACGCCTATCAGCACGCCTTGGCCCGGGGCATCGGCTATCTGCTCGATCACCGGCGGGAATACCCGCTGGGCTTTGCCCACCCCGGATTTGCCGCGGCGACTCACGGGTATCGCTGGAATTCGGGGCTGTTCTTCTCGGGTTCTTATGGCGATCTCGCACATTGGCGATCCGAGGCCTATACCACGGCCATCGCGCTGGAGGCCCTGGTGAAATTCGCGCTGGCCTATGATGTGACGGGCGACACGCTGCTGGGCGGCGCGCGGCTGCGGATCGAACCGACCGGCCTTGCCGGCTTCGCCCCCCGGGGTCGATGACGGGGGTGAGGCCCGCACGGGTGCGACCGTCCGGTCACATCCCGGCACGCTTGCGCATGCTTGTGCTTGACCTTGCGGCCCTCCTCGGGCTGGAGTCAGCGCAACGTAAAAGTCGCAGAGGGTTTCCCATGACGTTCCACCGCAGCCTGCTTGCCATTCCGCTTCTGGCGCTCGCGGCCTGTGCCGCACCCGTCGAAGAAGGGGATACCGGCCCGGCCTTTCTGGAAGAGCTGCCCGAAGGGCTGGCCGAGGCCGCCGCGCCGGATCAGGATCTGACGCGGGTTCTGATCATGCCCGAGGACGGGTGCTATTGGTATCAGTATCCCGGCCCGGTCGAGACGACCTTCCTGCCGCTGCGCACCGTCGACGGCCGGCCGATCTGCTCGCGCCCTCAGACCTGAGCCACTGGCCCGGGGCGTGCCTTCAGGGGCGCCCCGGCCACCCGGTTCAGACCTGTTCGGCCGGATAGAGATAAACGGTCGCGCCGACCTCGACCTGGTCATAAAGGTCGATGATGTGCCGCCGCACCATCCGCACGCAGCCCGAGCTGGCGCGATGGCCGATCGACCACTCCTGCGGCGTGCCGTGGATCCGCAGATAGGTGTCACGACTGCCCGAATAGAGGTAGAGCGCGCGCGACCCCAGCGGGTTTTCCAGCCCGCCCGGCATGCCGTTGGCGAATTCGGCGTATTCGGGATCGCGGGCGATCATCGTTTCGGTCGGCGTCCATTGCGGCCAGCGCGCCTTGCGCCCGACCGAGAACACCCCCGGCTGATAGAGGTCATTACGCCCGATCGCCACGCCATAGCGCATCGCCGTGCCGTCGCCCTGGATGTGATAGAGATAGCGCGCCACCGCGTCGACGTGGATATCCCCCGCCCGCAGCCCCGGGTTCGAGGGCACGCGATGCGGCAGGAACCGCTGGTGCAGGCCCCAGGGGTTCGAGGTCTCGGGATCATAGTTCACTGGTGTGACTTCTTCATCCCACGATTCCCACTCGGCCTGTTGGGCGCGGGCGATACGGGGGGCAACGAACGGTGCCGCCACCAGGGCGGCCCCGGTCGAGAGGAACTGGCGTCTGCTGGGCACGCGGATCTCCGTCGGGCAGTTGGGAAAAGGACTCGGCTCCCATACAGTATGCGCAAAGCTGACGACAGGGGCAAACCCGTCCGAGGGGGAAATCCGCTCACAGCTGCGTTAAGGACCATTTGACGGGCATTCCCCGTCACCCGCGTTCGAGAACGAACAGCCGATAGGTCTTGTTCGCCGCGAATTTCTGCGGCTCGACCACCTCGAGTTGCCGCTCCAGCCTGGGTCCGGCCTGGGCGAGGATCTCTTCGAACACATAATGCACGCCCGGCGCCTTCAGCTGCAGCTTTTCTATGCCGTAATCGACCAACGGTGCGATCAGCCGGCGCCCCAGCATATGCGCAAAGGCCAGCGTCGGCAGGATGTTCGGCGTGATGTCGTTGTCCTCGATCAGGCGCCAGCCGGCGGCGGCGGTCTTGGCGCGGAACACCTCCAACTTGTGGCCGGCGCGGTCGATCTTGTCGGTTTCGCGGAAAAAGTCGCAGATCACCCAGCGCCCGCCCGGCGCCAGCACCCGATCGACCACGGCCAGCCCGGCGTCAAGGTCGATGTACTGCCACGACTCCGAATTGATGATCGTGTCAAAGGCCCTGGCATAGCGTGTGGTGTCGAGCCCCTCGAAGGTGCTGTGTTCCACCGGCAGATCGGGGAATTTGCTGCTGATATGCGCGATCTGGCTGCGGTCGGGGGTCAGCGCGACGGGGCGATGCCCGGCCTCCTGCAGCGGTGCCAGCAGCCCGCCCATGCCGCAACCGCCGTCCAGCACCAGCCCGCCCGCGCTGCGCACCCGTTCGACGATCATCGCGCCATAGCGCGCCTGCGCGGCCATCAACGCGCCAAAGCTGATATCCTCGCCGGTCAGCGTGGGGTCATCGAAATAGCCGAGGTGCAGATATTCCTTGTCGAGCATCCGCGCATAAAGCTTCAGCTCGGGGTCGTCCTCGACCCGCTTGCGCCGACCCCTGGACTTTCTGCGCCGGCGCAACTCGATCAGCCCGGAAGGCGTCAGAACCCTGCGCAGGATCGACCGGCGCGCAGCCTTTCCGTTGAACGACGCCATCCCCTGCCTCCCCGCATCGGTGGGACAGGTGAAGCGGAGCCTGCGACGCGCTGCCGAGGGGAGTCCTCAGTGCCCGGCGGGTCGGTCCATCGCCCGGCTGAGCAGGATCACCGGGATGATGCCCAGCGCGACGATCAGCAGGGCCGAAGTCGAGGCCTCGCCCAGCCGCCCGTCCGAGGCCAGCCGATAGGTGCGGATCGCCAGCGTATCCAGGTTGAAGGGCCGCACGATCAGCGTCGCGGGCAGCTCTTTCATCACATCGGCAAAGATGAAGATCGACGCCGACAACAGGCCGCCGCGCAGCAGCGGGAAATGCACCGTCGCCAGCGTGCGCAGCGGACCAGACCCCAACCCGCGCGCCGCGTCGTCCAGGCTGGGCGGGATGCGCTGCAGCGAGGCCTCGATGGTGTTCAGGCTGATCGACAGGAACCGCACCGAATAGGCAAAGATCAGACCCAGATAACTGCCGGTCAGCAAGAGGCCGGTCGAGATGCCGAAGCTTGCGCGCATCCAGGCGTCCAGCGTCTGGTCGGCCCAGCTGAGCGGCAGCAGCACGCCGACCGCGATCACCGCGCCGGGCATGGCATAGCCGATGCCGGCGATGCCCAGCGTAGCCTTGACCAGACGCCCGCCGTCGAGCCGGCGCGCATAGCCCAGGAACAGCCCCAGCGACAGCAGCACCAGCGCCGCCAGCCCCGCCAGCCACAGCGAGTTCAGCGCAAAGGCGTAGAAGCGCGGGCCCCACATCGGATCGCCCACCAGGATCGCCAGCCGGATCAGCTCGGCGACCGGGAACACGAAGCCGGCGGCGATCGGGATCGCGCACAGCAGCATCACCACGCCTTCACGCCAGCCGGTCAGCGGGTGGCGCGCCGCGCTGGCCGAGCGCCCGGCCGGATCCCCGACATAGCGCCGGGTGCCGCGCAGCAGCCGTTCGAGCACCAGCGCCAGCGCCACGAACCCGATCAGCAGCGCCGCCAGTTGCGCCGCGGCGACGGGCTCGCCGCGGGCGAACCAGGTGCGGAAGATGCCGGTGGTCAGGGTCTGCACGCCCAGGTGCTGCACGGTGCCGTAATCGGCCAGCGTCTCCATCGCGACAAAGGCCGCGCCGGCAACGATCGCCGGGCGCGCCATCGGCAGGGCCACGCGAAAGAAGGCCGCGCGCGGGGTGTGGCCCAGCGCCCGGGCGGCCTCGATCAGGTGCAGCGACTGGGTGGCAAAGGCGGCGCGCGTCAGCAGGTAGATATACGGATAGAGCACCAGCGCCAGCAGCATCGCCGCACCCGGCAGCGTGGCGATATCGGGGAACCAGTAGTCGCGCCGCCCCCAGCCGGTCAGCGCCCTGAGCGTCGACTGCACCGGCCCGGCATAGGCCAGCTGGTCGTAATAGACATAGGCGATGACATAGCCCGGCATCGTCATCGGCAGCATCAGCGCCCACTGCAGCACGCCGCGCAGCCGGAAGTCGAAGCCTGCAATCAGCCAACCCGCGCCCACCCCCATCGCCGCCGCGAGGCCCACGGTCAGCGCCACCAGCAGCAGGCTGTTGCGCAGATAAAGCGGCAGCACGGTTTCGACCAGATGCGCCCAGGCGCCGCCGGTCGGCACAAAGACCTGCGCCAGCACCGACAGGATGGGCAGCGCGATCAGCGCACCGATGATCATCGCGCCAACTCCCCAGGCGCTGGCGAGGCGGCGCCGATGGCGCGTCGGATGATCGGTTGCGATGGTGGCCATGCGGCGGTTCCTTGCTTGGCACTGGCCTAGCCGATCGCGGACGGGCTGTCCAGATATCCGATTCTTATTGTCAGAAATGAGCCCACACGCTAATCAGGGGCCACGCGCCGCCCCCGGGCGGCAGAATCGCACGCCAACCCAGTCGCCCCGCTCCAGGGCGCCGACACAGGCAGGCACAGACATCTCGGAGACCCCCATGTTGCGACATCTTTCCGCGCTTGGCCTCGCGCTGCTGGCCGCCGCCCCTGCCCTGGCGCAGGAGGTCAACCTCTATTCCGCCCGTCACTATGATTCCGACCTGCGGATCTACGAGAATTTCACCGCCCAGACCGGCATCCGCGTGAACGTCATCGAGGGCTCGGACCAGCAGCTGCTGCAGCGGCTGGAAACCGAGGGCGTGAACAGCCCCGCCGACATCTTCGTCACCGTCGATGGCGGGCGCCTTTATCAGGCGGTGCAGGCCGGCGTGTTCCAGCCCGTCGACAGCGCGATCCTGGACGACCGTGTCCCGGCCAACTTCCGCCACCCCGACAACCTGTGGTTCGGCCTGTCGGCGCGCGCGCGCGTGATCTTCACCCGCAAGGGCGAGCGCCCGGACTGGCTGGACGATTACGAAGATCTGGCCGACCCGCGCCTGGAAGGCGAGATCTGCATCCGCTCGTCGTCGAACATCTACAACATCTCGATGATGGCCGAGATGATCGAGGTGATGGGCGCCGAGGCCGCCGAGGCCTGGGCCCAGGGCGTCGCCGACAACCTGGCGCGCCGGCCGCAGGGCGGTGACCGGGACCAGCTGCGCGCGCTGGCGGCGGGCGAATGCTCGGTCGCCGTGTCGAACACCTATTACTGGGGCGCGCTGGCGCAGTCCGAGGATCCGGCCGACCGCGCCGTCGCGGATGCGGTCGAGTTCTTCTATCCGAACCAGTCGAACCGTGGGGCACATGTGAATATTTCGGGCGCGGGCGTGACCCGTTATGCGCCGAACCGCGAAAACGCCATCCGGTTCCTGGAATACCTGGTCTCGGACGAGGCGCAGTCGATCTTTGCCGATTCGAACAACGAATTCCCGATCGTTCCGGGCGTGGTGATCCACGGCCCGGTGGCCCCCTTCACCGAGTTCCGCAATTCGGGCGTGAACGTGTCGGTCTATGGCCTCAACGCCGCCGAGGCGACCGATATCTTCGACCGCGTGGGCTTTCCGTAAGCGACGCCTCGCACCGCATCCAGACGGGCCGGGGAAACCCCGGCCCTTTTGCTTTTCCCTTGACCTTGGCGCGCCAAGGATCAGGTTCAGGGAAATTCACACGCGAAGGAATGACCATGCCCGATACCTACACGCCCCCCAAGGTCTGGACCTGGAACAAGGACGGCGGCGGCCGGTTCGCCAGCATCAACCGCCCGATCGCCGGCCCGACCCATGACGCCGAGCTGCCGATCGGCCGCCACCCGCTGCAGCTTTATTCGCTGGGCACGCCGAACGGCGTCAAGGTGACGATCATGCTGGAGGAACTGCTGGCCAAGGGGCACGCGGGCGCGGACTACGACGCCTGGCTGATCAACATCGGACAGGGCGACCAGTTCGGCTCGGATTTCGTGGCGATCAACCCGAATTCCAAGATCCCGGCGATGATGGACCGCAGCGGCGATACCCCGGTGCGGCTGTTCGAATCCGGCTCGATCCTGTTCTATCTGGCCGAGAAATTCGGGGAATTCCTGCCCACCGGCGGCGCCGCGCGGGCCGAGGTGATGAACTGGCTCTTCTGGCAGATGGGGTCTGCGCCCTATCTCGGCGGGGGCTTTGGGCATTTCTACGCCTATGCGCCCGAGAAATGGGAATACCCGATCAACCGCTTCGCGATGGAGGTCAAGCGCCAGCTCGACGTGCTGGACCGCCAGCTGGCCGAACGCCCGTTCATCGCTGGCGATGCCTATTCCATCGCGGATATCGCCATCTATCCCTGGTATGGCCGCACGGTCGAGGGGCAGTCCTATGGCGCGGGCGAGTTCCTGGCGGTGCATGAATACACCAATGTCCAGCGGTGGGCGGCCGAGATTGCCTCACGCCCGGCGGTGATGCGCGGCAAGCGCGTGAACAAGGCCAACCCCGAGGAAGGCATCCGCGAGCGCCACGAGGCCGCGGACCTCGACTGAGACGGGCGTTGACGCCAAGGCACGGATTGACGGGGTGCGGCGCGGTCCGCACCCTGCCGTTCCCCTGGGAGGATCCGCCATGACCCCGTTCGAGATGATCAAGGCCCATCTGTCGACCGCCGTGCCCTTTGCCACCTATACCGGCGTGGTGATCGAGACGGTGGGCGACGGCACCGCGCGGGCCAGCTTGCCGATGCGCAGGGAGGTGTCGAACCACATCGGCACGCCGCACGCGGGTGCGATGTTCACCCTGGGCGAGGCGGTATCCGGCGCGGCGATGGCCGGGGCCTTTGCCGACACCCTGCTGGGCCTGCGCCCGGTCGCCGCCGAGGCCCGCATCGGCTATCTGAAGGTGGCCAAGGGCGATCTGACGGCCGAGGCCCGGACCGATCAGGCCCCGGACTCCCTGCGCGCCACGCTGGCGGCCGAGGGCAAGGTCTCGTTCCCGGTTCTGGTCGCCATCACCGACGAAACCGGGGCCGAGGTGGCACGGATGGAGATCGCCTGGCACGTCAGCCCGGTGCGCGGATGACCCGCCGGCGGCGCGTCCCGCCTGTCGGCATTCCGTTACAGATCCGTCGCGCTGCTGTCGTCAAGGCGCTCTAGGTCGCGGGGGCTAGCCACCCCAAAGCAACCCACGGGAGCAAACCATGAGCAACCGCGACAAGACCCCCCTCTCGGCCGACGAGTGGGACGAGCTGAATTTCCCCCGCCCCGCTGAAAACGATTTCGACCGCGTCGTTGAACGCGCGCTGAACCGCCGCGGCTTCCTGCGTGGCGTCCTGGCCTTCGGCTCGGGCGCGGCGGTGATGGGCACGCTGTCGCCGCGCGCGGCGCTGGCCTCGACCGTCTCGCGCTTTCCCTTCACCCCGATCGACGCGCAGACCGACGCGACCGTGCACGTTCCCGCCGGCTATCGCTGGCAGGTGATGGCGCGCTGGGGCGACGCACTGTTCAGCGATGCCGCAGGCTATGATCTGGCCGAGGGCGGCGCGCTGGCCGCATCGAACCGCATCTTTGGCGAGAACACCGACGGGATGGAAGTGTTCAGCCACCACGGGCACGAGCTGATCGCCGTCAACCACGAATACACCAACAACGGCACCAACCTGCCCGCCGCACAGGACGGCACGCCCGCGAATGCCGACGATGTGCGCAAGCTGCAGAACCTGCAGGGCGTCACGGTGATGGAGATCACCGAGGGCACGAATGGCTGGGCGATCGCCGTGGACAGCCCGTTCAACCGCCGCATCGACCACAACACGCCGATGCAGCTGGTCGGCCCTGCCGCCGGCCACGCGCTGCTGCAGACCGCCGCCGACGCCAGCGGCACGCGCCCCCTGGGCACGCTGAACAACTGCGGCTCGGGCAAGACGCCCTGGGGCACCTATCTGACCTGCGAAGAGAACTTCAACGGCTACTTCGGCGCGACCGGCGACATGCCGGCGGACGAGGTGGTCGCGGCGGGCTATACCCGCTACGGCATCGGCACGGACGGCTTCGGCTACGATTATCACAAATGGGACGCGCGCTTTGACGTCAGCGCCAACCCCAACGAGCCGCACCGCCACGGCTGGGTCGTGGAAATCGACCCGGCCAACCCCGCCTCGACCCCGGTCAAGCACACCGGCCTTGGCCGCTTCAAGCACGAAAACGCCGAGGTCGTGGTGGCCCGCGACGGGCGCATCGTGGTCTATATGGGCGACGATGAGCGCGGCGAGTTCCTGTATAAGTTCGTGTCGAACGGCGTCTACACGCCCGGCGGCGCGACCGAGGGGCTTCTGGACGACGGCCAGCTCTATGCCGCGCGGTTCAACGA
>JACKKE010000022.1 GCA_020637595.1 Rhodobacter sp.
GCCGAACCGTGTCACGCGACCGCAAACATTCCTTGACAGGATGGGTCGGGACGGGCATCCCTATGTGAAACATGAATCATCGTTCATGTTAGAACACAGGGAGGATTCCATGAGACTGCTCTTGAGCGCGGCCCTTGTCGCGCTGGCCACCGCGCCTGCCGTCGCCGACGAGATTCGCGTCGCCCACATCCACGACATGACCGGCGCTCTCGAGGCCTATGCCGCCCAGAGCCAGACCGGCCTGATGATGGGCATCGAGTATGCCACCCAGGGCACCATGCAGGTCGAAGGCAACGACATCGTCGTGACCGAGTACGACAGCCAGTTGCGCCCCGATCTGGGCCGCGCCCTGCTGGCACAGGCCTTCGGCGACGACGACGCGGCGATCGCGGTGGGACCGACGTCGTCGGGCGTGGCGCTGGCGATGCTGCCGGTGGCCGAGGAATACGAACGCATCCTGCTGGTCGAGCCCGCGGTGGCCGATTCGATCACCGGCTCGGACTGGAACCGCTACATTTTCCGCACCGGTCGGAACTCGTCTCAGGACGCCATCTCGAACGCCATCGCGCTGGGCCAGGAAGGCACTGTCGTCGCCACGCTGGCGCAGGACTACGCGTTCGGCCGTGATGGCATCGCCGCCTTCCGCGAGGCGCTGGCCGGCACCCCCGCCCAGCTGGTGCACGAAGAATACGTGCCCACCGACACCACCGATTTCACCGCTGCCGCCGAGCGCATCTTCAACGCGCTGCAGGAGCATGAGGGCGACCGCCGGCTGTTCGTCATCTGGGCCGGCGGCGGCAACCCGATGGGCCGCATCCAGGCGATGGACCCGGGCCGCTTCGGCATCCAGCTGGCCACCGGCGGCAACATCCTGCCGGCGCTGGTCGGCTACCGCGACTTCCCCGGCATGGAGGGCGCAACCTATTACTACTATGAAATTCCGCACAACCCGGTGAACGACTGGCTGGTCGAGCAGCACATGGCCCGCTTCGGCACCCCGCCCGACTTCTTCACCGCGGGCGGCATGGCCGCCGGCATCGCGGTCGTCGAGGCCCTGCGCGCCACCGGCGGCTCGACGGACACCGAGGCGCTGATCTCGGCCATGGAAGGCATGCACTTCCAGACCCCGAAGGGCGAGATGTGGTTCCGCCCGGAGGATCACCAGGCGATGCAGTCGATGTACCACTTCCGCATCGCGCTGCACGACGGCGTCGACTGGGCCGTGCCGGAGCTGGTGCAGGAAATCACCCCCGACATGATGGACATTCCGATCCGCAACCAGTGACCCTTGCGGGGAGGCGCCCCTTCCGCGCCTCCCCCCTTCCTTCGCCGCGCCCATCATCTTGCCTCAAGTACTCCGGGGGGTCCGGGGGGCTGGCCCCCCGGTTCTTCGCCCCATGCCGCGCAAGGGTTTGCCATGTCCCAGCCATCACTCGTGACCCGTGACCTGACCGTACGCTTCGGCGGCCATGTGGCGGTGGACCACGTGAGCTGCGCCTTCACGCCCGGGGAACTGACCGCCATCGTCGGCCCCAACGGTGCCGGCAAGACCACGTATTTCAACCTGATCTCGGGTCAGATCCGGGCCAGCGAAGGCCGCGTCGAGCTGATGGGACAGGACATAACCCGCCTCGCGCCAAGCGCCCGGACCGAGGCGGGTCTCGGCCGCGCTTTCCAGCTGACCAACCTCTTTCCGCGCCTGACGGTGCTCGAGAATGTCCGCCTTGTCGTGCAGGCGCGCGAGCGGCGGGGGTTCAACCTGTGGACCATGGCGATGGGCCACCGCGACCTGATTGCCGAGGCCGAGGCGGTGCTGGAGCGCGTCCGCCTGACCGCCCAGCGCGACCAGACCGTCAGCGCGCTGTCGCACGGCGACCAGCGCAAGCTGGAGGTCGCGGCGATGATCGCGCTGAAGCCCCGGGTCTTCATGTTCGACGAGCCCACCGCCGGCATGTCGGTCGAGGAGGCGCCGGTGATCCTGGACCTGATCGCCGGCATCAAGGCCGACCCGGCGGCGACCGTGTTGCTGGTCGAGCACAAGATGGACGTGATCCGCAGCCTCGCCGACCGCATCATCGTCCTGCACAACGGTGCCCTGGTGGCCGACGGCCCGCCCGCCGAGGTCATGGCCTCGGCCGTGGTGCAGGAGGCGTATCTGGGCAAGGAACTGACCGATGTCTGACCCCATTCTGCGACTGACAGGCGTCAAGACCGACATCGCCCAGTACCACATCCTTCACGGCGTCGATTTCGAGGTTCCGAGGGGTGGCGTCACCATGCTCCTGGGCCGCAACGGCGCCGGCAAGACGACGACATTGCGCACCATCATGGGCCTGTGGAAACCGCATGCGGGCGAGATCCGGCTGGATGGCGCCCCTATCCAGGGCCTGAGTCCTGCGCAGATCGCCCGGCGCGGCATCGGCTTTGTCCCCGAGGACATGGGTATCTTTTCAGACCTCACCGTCGAAGAAAACATCCGCCTGGCCGCGCTGGACGGCCACCCGATCCCCGAACGGCTGGACTGGATCTTCGGCGCCTTCCCGGCGCTCAGGACCTTCTGGAAATCGGCCGCCGGCACACTGTCGGGCGGGCAGAAGCAGATGCTGTCGGTCGCCCGAGCTGTCGTCGAGGACCGCGAGTTGTACCTGATCGACGAGCCGTCCAAGGGGCTGGCGCCGGCCATCGTGGCGACGCTGGCCAGGGCGCTGAAGGACCTGAAGAACCGCGGTGCCTCGATCCTCATGGTCGAGCAGAATTTCTCGCTGGCCCGCGCGCTGGGCGATCATGTCGCGGTGATGGACGACGGGCGCATCGTCTGGACCGGCGCAATGGCGGAACTCGCCGGTGACACCGGCCTGCAAGAACGCCTGATGGGCCTGAAGATGGAGCAGGCATGACCGACACGGCCCCCACCCATGCCCCAAAGATGACCAAGCTGCCGCTGTCCGAGCGGCTGAAACCCTGGCTGCCGGTGCTGCTGGTGCCGGTGCTGATCGTGCTGGGTTTTGCCCTGATCCCCTCGCCGTCCAGCTGGCTGACGTTGACCGTTTCCGGGCTGGCGATGGGGATGATGATCTTTGTCATCGCCAGCGGCATGACGCTGGTCTTCGGCCTGATGGACGTCATCAATTTCGGCCACGGCGCGTTCATCTCATTCGGGGCCTTCGTCGGCACCACGGTTCTGCTGGCGCTGGCGTCGATGACCGGGGCGCCGTCCTTGATGCTGAATCTGCTGGCCGTGGCACTGGCGGTGCTGGCGGCGATGGCCGTCACCGGCGCACTGGGCTGGGGGTTCGAGCGCGTCATCGTCCGCCCGGTCTATGGCAGCCACCTGAAGCAGATCCTGGTCACCATGGGCGGGCTGATCGTCGCCGAGCAGCTGATCTACGTGATCTGGGGTGGCCAGGAGATCGTCATCGCCCGGCCCGAGACGCTGAAGGGCGCGATAACCTTCGCCGGGGCCGCGCTGGAGAAATACCGGCTGGTCGCGGTGGGTGTGGGGCTGATCGTGTTCCTGTCGCTGCGCGCCGTGCTGCGCCGGACCAAGCTGGGGCTGATCGTCCGCGCGGGTGTCGAGAACCCCGAGATGGTGCAGGCGCTGGGCTACAACATCACCCGAGTCTTCGTCGGCGTCTTCGTCGCCGGTTCGGCGCTGGCGGGGCTGGGGGGCGTGATGTGGGCCCTCTATCAGGAGATCATCACCGCCCACATGGGCAACGAGATCATGATCCTGGTGTTCATCGTGGTGATCATCGGCGGGCTGGGATCGGTCGAGGGCTGTTTCATCGGCGCGCTGACCGTCGGGCTGGTGCAGAACTACGCGGCGTTTCTGGAGCCGAAGCTGGCCCTGATTTCGAACATCGCGCTGATGGTGGCGATCCTGATGTGGCGGCCGATGGGCATGGTCCCGGTCGTGAAGGCAAAGTGACATGATGCGCATCCTCTCCGGCGACTCTCCGAAAAGCGCGCTGCTGGCCGTCCTGCTGGTCGCCATCCTGCTGTCGCTCGCCTTCGCCCCCTTCCTGTTTCCCGGCTCGCGCAGCCTGGAGACCGCTGCCCGCATCTGCATCTTCATCGTACTGGTGGCCAGCTACGACCTGCTTCTGGGCTATGGCGGCATCGTCAGTTTCGCCCACACCATGTTCTTCGGCATGGGCGCCTATGGTCTTGCCATCGCCACCGACCGGATCGGAACCAGCTATGGTGCGCTGATCCTCGGCGCGCTGGCGGGCACGGCGGTGGCGGGCGTCGTGGCGCTGTTGACGGCGCTGCTGTCGCTCAGGGTGCGGGCGATCTTTTTCGCGATGATCACCCTGGCGATAGCCTCGGCCGTGGCCGTTCTGGTCAGCCAGCTCAGCGGCTTCACCGGTGGCGAGGACGGCATGAACATCCGCATCCCGCGCGAATTGACGCCTGCCTTCCGGCTCTTCGACGCCGAGGTGCTGGGCCAGCGGATCAACGGCAAGGTGGTGAACTACTACCTCGTTTTCGCCGGGTCTCTGATCCTGTTTCTGACGATGCTGAGGATCGTCAACTCGCCCTTTGGCCGGGTGCTGCTGGCAATCCGCGAGAATGCGTTCCGCGCCGAGGCGATCGGCTATCGCGTGGTCTATTATCGGGCGCTGGCGACCTGCCTTTCGGCGATGATCGCGGCGCTGGCCGGGGCGCTGTTCGCGATCTGGCTGCGCTATGTCGGCCCGGCGACCACCCTGGGGATGGAGATCATGATGGACATCCTCTTGATCGTGGTGATCGGCGGGATGGGCACGATGTATGGCGCGGTGGTCGGCACGACGATCTTCGTGCTGGCGCAGAACTATCTGAAATCGCTGATGGGCGGGCTGTCCGAGGCGACCGCCGGTCTGCCGCTGATCCCCGATCTGCTGAACCCCGACCGGTGGCTGTTGTGGCTGGGCGTGCTGTTTATCCTGTCGGTCTATTTCTTCCCGACCGGCATCGTCGGCCGGCTGCGGGGCACCCGGTGACGATCGGCGCCGAGGTCTGGGGCGAGGGCCCGCCGGTCGTCGCCCTGCACGGTTGGACGATGCGGGGCCGCATCTGGGAACCCGTCGCGCGACGGCTGGATGCGACGGTCCATGCCCCCGACCTGCCTGGCCACGGCGCGACCACCGGCTATGCGCCCGACATCGCCGGCGGCGTGGTCCTGCTGGGCGACTACCTGGCGGCGCATGACCTGCACGACGTCACGCTGGTCGGTTGGTCACTGGGCGCACTGATCGGCTGGGCCTATCTGCAAGGCGGCAGCGGGCGCGTGGCGCGGATGGTCTCGCTCGACATGTCGCCGCGCCCCCTGCCCGCCCCCGGTTGGGATTTCGCGATGCGCGGGCAGAGTGCGGACAAGGCCGCGCAGGGCAGCGCGCGGTTCCTGCGCGACTGGCCGGCGGCGGCGCAGGCCATCGCACGGTCGATGGTCGCGCAGCCTGAAACCTGCACCGCCCTGCCGGCGGCCGAGTCCCTGATCCGCGCCAATGACCCGGCGGTTATGGCGGCCTTCTGGGATTCGCTGACCCGGGCCGATCTGCGCGCGGCCATCGCCCGGCTGCCGGTGCCGCTGCTGGCGATCCACGGCGCGCGCAGCCGGATCTATCCGCCGCAGACCGCCGACTGGCTGGCCGCGACCGCGCCACAGGGCCGCGCACTGGTGCTGCCCGGTTGCGGGCATTCGCCCAATCTCGAAGACCCGCAGGCCGTCGCGGATGCGCTGAGCGCCTTCATCCGCGCATGAAAAAGGGGGCCACAAGGGCCCCCGTTTCCGTCGCAATCGCCGCGATCAGGCCGAGGCCAGACGCGCCGCCACGTTTTCCCAGTTGACCAGCTTGTCCAGGAAGTTGGTCAGATAGGCCGGGCGCTTGTTGCGGAAGTCGATGTAATAGGAATGCTCCCACACATCGCAGCCCAGCAGCGCGGTCTGGCCAAAGCACAGCGGGTTCACACCGTTCTCGGTCTTGGTGACCTTCAGCCCGCCGTCGGTGTCGCGGACCAGCCAGCACCAGCCCGAACCGAACTGACCCGCGCCAGCGGCGGCGAAATCGTCCTTGAACTTCTGCACCGAGCCGAACGACTCGACGATCGCGGCTTCCAGTTCGCCGGGCATGCCGGTCTCGCCCGGGCCCATCATTTCCCAGAACTGGGCGTGGTTCCAGTGCTGCGAGGCGTTGTTGAAGATGCCGTTCTGGGCCACCGCGCCGGCCTGGTAGGTGCCGCGCACGATGTCTTCCAGCGACTTGCCTTCCCACTCGGTGCCGGCGATCAGCTTGTTGCCGTTGTCGACATAGGCCTTGTGGTGAAGGTCGTGGTGGTATTCCAGCGTTTCCTTCGACATGCCCAGCGCGGCCAGGGCGTCATGGGCATAGGGCAGATCGGGCAGGGTGAACGACATTGCTTGTCCTCTTATGTTGGGGTTCCCGTTGCCGGTAATAAGAGCCTCCGCCCGGCAAAGGTCAACCCCGCGAGGGCACGCTCATGCTTTCGGGTGCTCGTCGTAGTCCCCGCGCAGGATGCGCTGGCTGTCGCCCTCGGGGTCGTCATACTGGCCACGGCGCAGGGTCCACCAGAAGCCGACCAGCCCGCCCAGACCCAGAGCCAATGAAACCGGGATCAGAACCGCCAGGATATCCATGTCGCGCAGATCCTACTTCAGCCGCAGAGAATTCAGCGCGACCGTAATCGACGAGGCCGACATTGCCAAGGCGGCGATCAGGGGCGAGGCCAGACCGACCAGCGCGATCGGCACGGCGATGATGTTGTAGCCGAACGAGACGGTGAAGTTCTCGCGGATCCGGCGCACGGCACGGACGGCCACGCCCTGCGCCTGCGGGATCGGCGCCAACGACTGGCCCAAGAGCACGATGTCCGACGCAACCCGCGCTGCGTCCAGCGCCGAGGCCGGCGAGATCGACACATGCGCGGCGGTCAGCGCAACGGTGTCGTTCAGCCCGTCGCCGACCATCAGCACCTTGTGCCCCTGCGCCTGCAGCGCCTCGATGGCGGCGGCCTTGTCCTGCGGCAGGGCCTCGGCCTGCCAGTCGTCGATGCCCAGACGGCCCGCCAACTCGCCCACCGCCCCCGGCACGTCGCCCGAGATCAGCAGAACCCGCTTGCCCTGCGCCTTGAAGGCGGCGACGGCCTCGTCAGCGCCTTCGCGCAGGCGATCGGCAAAGGCGACGGCGCGCGGCGCGCGCGGTCCCACCGCCAGATAGGCCGCGGTCACGTCGAGGGCGTCGGCGCCGACCCAGTTCGCCCGTCCCAGACGCACGCGCTGGCCCTGCCAGCTTGCCTGCACCCCGTGGCCAGGAACCTCGGCCACGTCCTCGAGCCGGGCGGGAATGATACCTTGGGCCCGCGCCGCCTCGGCCAAGGCGCGCGCCAGCGGATGCGACGAGGCCGCCCCCAGCGCCGCGGCGATTTCCAGCTCGTCCCGCGGCAGATCGCCCAGGTTCACCGGCTCGGGCGTGCCCATCGTCAGAGTGCCGGTCTTGTCGAACACGACGGTGTCGACCTCGGCCAGTCGCTCCAGCGCCGAGCCGTCCTTGATCAACAGCCCCGCCCGAAACAGCTTGCCCGAGGCGGCAGTCACCACCGCCGGCACGGCGAGGCCCAGCGCACAGGGGCAGGTGATGATCAGCGTCGCAGCGGCGATGTTGATCGCGTGCCGCGCGTCGCCACCGGTGATCCACATCCAGACGACAAAAGCGCCAAAGGCCATCAGATGAACCGAGGGCGAATAGAGCCGCGCCGCGCGTTCGGCCAGCGTCGTGTATTTGTTGCGCGCGTTCTCGGCCACGGCGACCAGATCGGCCATCCGGTGCAGCGAGCTGTCCTTGCCGGCCGCCGTCACCTGCACGGTCAGCGGGCCGGTCAGGTTGACGGCACCAGCGGTCACCACCGCATCGGGGCCGGTGAAGACCGGCAGCGTCTCGCCGGTCAGCAGCGAGCGATCCAGTTCCGACTGGCCAGCGACGACGACACCATCAACCGGAATCCGCCCGCCCGGGCGCACCAGAACCAGATCGCCAACCTTGAGCTGCGCGACCGGCACGGTTTCTTCCTCGCCGCCGTGGATGCGGATCGCGCGCGGCACCTCCAGCGCGGCCAGTTCCTGCGCGGCCGAGCGCGCCACGGCGCGAGTGCGGAAGTCCAGATACCGGCCTGCCAGCAGGAAGAAGGTCAGCATCACCGCCGCGTCGAAATACGCGTGGCGACCGCTGTTGAAGGTCTCATAGAGCGAGATCGCAGTGGCCAGGACGATCGCCAGCGAGATCGGGAAATCCATGTCCAGCCGGCGTGCCTTGACCCCGGCCCAGGCCTTGCGAAAGAACGGCTGGCCGGAAAACGCCACCGTCGGGATGGCAATCACCGCGGAAATCAGGTGGAACAGGTCGCGCGTCGCATCCGTCGCCCCCGACCAGACTGCGACCGACAGCAGCATGATGTTCATCATGCTGAACCCCGCCACACCCAGCCGCATCAGCAGGTCGCGGCCCTGCTTGTCGGTTTCGGTCATGCTCAGCGTGCCGGGATCGAGTTCGAACGCCGGATAGCCCAGCTGCTTCAACCGGTCGGCCACCATCTGCGCGGTAATGCCCGCCTCGGCATCGACCGATACCCGGCGCAGCGTCAGGTTCAGCCGGGCACTCTTGATGCCCGGCATCTTTTCAAGGTCGCTTTCGACGGTCTGGATGCAGACCGCGCAATGCGCGTCCGGCACCGACAGCATGATCCGCGCGCCCTTTTCGGCCGCCGCGGCCTGCGCCCGTTCGATCGCCGAAGGCGTCGCGATGCAGGCCGGGCAAGCGGAAATGGACGGTGTCGGTTCCATCGTGTCGGTCATGGCGACCCCTTCAACGGCGGTGGATCAGCTCGATCCTTTGGTTGAACTCGGTGCCGTCGGGCGCAATCGCGGTCAACCGCAGATCCCAGTTGCCATAGTCGACATCGACCGGCGCGACGAAGGCCCCGTCGCGATAGCTGAACTCGGGCGACATGTCCTCGCGTTCGGTGGTCGGCCGGCCGAGGATGCCCGAGATCGAGGCCACCTGGGCCGGCGCGCCGTCGGCGCCGGTGATCCACACGGTCAGCGTGCCGCCCCGCATCTCGGCATCGGTCTGCCAACCCAGCCGTCGCTGATCGGCCAGGCGTTGGTTGAACCCCTGGCTGGCGACGTAGGAGTTGCGCACCTCAAGACCCGGGAAGGTCTCGACGGCGAACCAGGCCATCACCACGTTGACCGCGATGATGATCCCGAAGGCCGTCACCGTGATTGCCAGGACCATCCGGCCCGTCAATTCACGCGGCGTCGAGCCCGCCATCATTGCCCCCTCCCGTTGAACACCGTGTCGCGATAGTCGCGGGTCGCCTCGCCCTGGATCGAGACCCAGATCCGGACCGGCGTCGACCGGGCGTTGCCCTCGTCGGTGCCGGGCGCGGCGGTCAGATAAACGCGCTGGTTCAGCTGCTCGTCCGGGCCGACCAGAACCACCTGACCCTCGACACCCTCCATCGACAGGGCGATGTCCGGGTGATCGACGACCGACAACTCGAACTCGCGCGCTTCGGCGTTCATGTTGCGCAGACGGATGTCATAGGCGTTGCGGACCGAGCCATCGCCCAGCACGACATGGGTCGGGTTGCGGACCGGTGCGATCGACATGTCGATGTCGGTGCGCAGGAACAGCGCGACCAGCAGGCCCAGACCGATGCCCCCCCAGATCGTCGTGTAGACGATGGTCCGCGGACGGAAGACGTGCTTCCAGATCGACTTGGGCGCATTGCCCGAACGTTCGCGCGATTCGTCGGTCAACGCCATGTAACCGATGAGGCCGCGCGGCTTGCCGATCTTGTCCATGATGTCGTTGCAGGCGTCGATACACAGGCCGCAGGTGATGCAGGCCAGCTGCTGGCCGTCGCGGATGTCGATCCCCATCGGGCAGACATTGACGCAGGCCATGCAGTCGATGCAATCGCCGTGCGATCCCTCGGCCTCGCCCTTGCGCTGCTTGCCGCGCGGCTCGCCCCGCCAGTCGCGATAGCTGATGGTGATGGTGTCCTCGTCCATCATCGCGGCCTGAATCCGCGGCCAGGGGCAGCCGTAGATGCAGACCTGTTCGCGGAAGAAGCCGCCGAAGAGGAAGGTGGTCGCGGTCAGGAAACCGATGGTGCCATAGGCGATCGGGCTGGCCTGCAGCGTCACCAGATCGCGCAGCAGCGTCGGCGCATCGGTGAAATAGAACACCCAAGCACCGCCCGTCGCCATGCCGATCAGCAACCAGACCAGCCATTTGGTGCCGTATTTGCGGATCTTCTCGGCGCCCCAAGGCTGACGATAAAGGCGCAGACGCGCGTTGCGGTCGCCCTCGATCCAGCGTTCCACCAGAATATAGAGGTCGGTCCAGACCGTCTGCGGGCAGGCATAGCCGCACCAGACGCGGCCCAGCGCCGACGTAAACAGGAAAAGCCCGATCCCTGCCATGATCAGGAGCCCTGCGACGAAATAGAATTCGTGCGGCCAGATCTCGATCATAAAGAAGAAGAAGCGGCGGTTGCCGAGGTCGATCAGAACCGCCTGATCGGGCAGGTTCGGGCCGCGGTCCCAGCGAATCCAGGGCGTCAGATAGTAGATGCCCAGCGTGAACGCCATCAGCCACCACTTGAGCGTGCGGAACGCGCCATAGACGCGGCGCGGGAATACCGGCTCTCGGGCTTGATAAAGCTGCGGGGTTTCTTCGGACGAACTCACGGAATCGCTCCTTATCGCTGGCCTGCAGCGTCCATCGCACGGGCCGGGCACGCCAGCCTTGACCTGAATCAATAATCAGTATCGCGAAAACGGGTTAACTGTGGCAAAGGCGCGCACCGGTGGGACTTACCGGGCGCGCCTTTCGTGTTATCTAGGACTGCACCGGCACCCGGGAAACGCGCGAACAGGAACGGGGCCGGTGCAGCCACTGGCGCGCCGGTTTCCCGGCGCGCCAGATTCTTTTCAGCTTATTGACCGCCGCCCAGCTGGTGGACGTAGACGGCAACCGCACGGACCTGCGCTTCGCTCAGACGGTTGGTAAAGCCCGGCATGATGCCGAAGTGGGCGTTGTTGACCGTGGCGCGGATGTCCGCTTCGGTCCCGCCATAGAGCCAGATCGCGTTGTTCAGCGCCGGCGCACCCGAATAGATGTCGCCTTCGCCGTCAATGCCGTGGCACGACGAACAGTTGTAGTCGAAGACCTCGGCACCGGCGGCCGCCAGGGTCGCGTCATGCGGCTGGCCCGAGATGTTCAGGACGTGGTTCACGACCTGGTCGATCTCTTCGGGGGTCAGCAGTTCATCACGGCCAAAGGACGGCATTTCCGACCAGCGGGCATCCGGGAACTCGTCGTTGCGGATACCATAGGTGACGGTCGTCACGATGTCGTCCAGCGTGCCGCCCCACATCCACTCGTCGTCGAGCAGGTTGGGGAAGCCCGCGCCGACCACACCCGCCGCACCGGCGCCGTGGCACTGCGAGCACTGCGCGCGGAACACGGCGGCCCCGGCGTTCACCGCGAAACGCTGCAGTTCAGCGTCGTCGGCAATCGCGTTGAGGTCGGTCGAGGTCAGACGGTCATACCAGACCTGGTTCGCCTGGTCGGCCGCGGTGATCTCGGCCTCGACGTCGCCGCGCGACGAATAGCCCAGGATCCCGGTGGTGGCGCTGTGGACCAGCGGCCAGGCCGGATAGAAGATCATGTAGATCCCCGACCAGATGATGCAGGCATAGAAGATCCACAGCCACCAGCGCGGCAGCGGGTTGTCGAATTCTTCAATGCCATCCCAGGAGTGGCCCGTGGTCGGCTTGTCGTGCTTTTTGTTCGGTGCGGCCATCTCAATGTGCCCCCTGGCTGCGACCCAGGTTCTGGGACGGGGCCGAAGCCCCCTCCCGAACCGGACGGTCGTCATTGCGGAAGATACTCGACGCAGCGTCGTCCTGCAGCTTGCGGCTGCCCGGGCGGAAGGCCCAGACGACGATGCCGACGAAGAAGAGTGTCATGAACAGCAGATACCAGCTGTCGGCAAACACTCGCAGGAGCGTATAGGTTTCCATTACGCCCCTCCTCAGCGGCTCGCGTCGCGGACGAAGGTGCTGCGGTCGACCAGAGTCCCGATCATCTGCATATACGAGATCAGCGCATCCATCTCGGTCAGCTCGGGCTGGCCGTCGAAGTTCCGCGTCTGAGCATCGTGATACCGCTCGAGCAGCGCCGCGTGATCGGCCTCGGGATCCGCCTGGGCGGTGAAGTCGTCATGGGCCGCAGCGATCATATCGTCGGTGTAGGGCACACCGAGCAGACGATAGGTGCTCATCAGGTCGGTGATATACCGGCCGTCGATCGGGCGGTGCAGCAGGTAGCCATAGGTCGGCATCACCGATTCCGGCACCACGTCCCGCGGGTTGGTCATGTGCGCGACGTGCCATTCGTCGGAATAGCGGCCGCCCAGACGGGCCAGGTCCGGCCCGGTGCGCTTGGAGCCCCACTGGAACGGGTGGTCATACATCGACTCCGCCGCCAGCGAGTAGGGGCCGTAACGCTCGACCTCGTCGCGCATCGGGCGAACCATCTGGCTGTGGCAGACATAGCACCCTTCGCGCACGTAGATCTCGCGGCCTGCGAGTTCCAGCGGCGAGTAGGGACGCATGCCCTCGACCTCTTCGATCGTGTTCTCAAGGTAGAACAGAGGCACGATCTGCACGAGGCCACCGATGGTCACCACCAGGAAGCTGAGGACCAGCAGCAGGGTGGCGTGGGTTTCGATTTTCTTGTGGTGATCGAGAATAGCCATTTCACCCTCCGCTTATTCAGCGGCAACCGCAGCGGCGGCGGGCTTTGCAGCGCCCACTTTCCGCACGGTCATCCAGAGGTTGTAGCACATGATCAGCGCGCCGGTCAGATACATCAGACCGCCGGTCCCGCGGACCACATACATCGGGAACTTCGCGCCGACGGTGTCAGCGAACGAGTTGACCAGGAAGCCCTGAGCGTCGACCTGGCGCCACATCAGACCTTCCATGATGCCGGTCACCCACATCGAGGCCGCGTAGAGCACGATCCCGATCGTGGCCAGCCAGAAGTGCCAGCTCACCAGCGACAGGCTGTAGAGGCGCTCGCGCTTCCACAGTTTCGGCACCAGATAGTAGAGCGCGCCGAAGGTGATCATGCCGTTCCAGCCCAGCGCACCGGAGTGCACGTGGCCGATGGTCCAGTCGGTGTAGTGGGACAGCGAGTTCACCGCCCGGATCGACATCATCGGACCCTCGAAGGTCGACATGCCGTAGAAGCCGACCGAGATGACCATCATGCGGATGATCGGGTCGGTGCGCAGC
>JACKKE010000023.1 GCA_020637595.1 Rhodobacter sp.
GACCAGCGTCTTGCCAAAGCCATCGACGACCCGCAGGTGCGGGCCTTCTTGCTCCAATCGCTGGACCTCAAGGCCGACCCGCCCCGCTGGCGGCTGAACCTGGATGCGCTGGAACGTGCGATGCCCGGGGTCACCGGCTGGCCGGACACCGCCGGCCTGGCGCCCTATACCGGGCCGACGCTGTTCCTGACCGGGGCCGAGTCCCCCTATGTGCGCCCGGAAGCGCGCGAAATGATCCGCGCCCTCTTCCCAAAGGCGCGGATGGCCAAGATCCCCGGCGCAGGCCACTGGCTGCACGCCGAGAAACCGCGCGAATTCGAAGCCGCGCTGCGGGTTTTTCTGTCCTGAGCGAAGCCCCTGCGGCTGTCAGGCTTCCTGCAGCTTCCTGGCGACGACCCAGCAGACCGGCAGCGCAATGATCGCACCGATCACGGCCGATACGATGATCGACTGAACGTCATACATGTTCATCGTCACCGCCACGATAATGCCGATCCCGGCCAGCGTCGTGCCGACAATCGAATACAGCAACATCATCAATCTGAACATCGTGATCCCTCGTGTCTTGATCATAGCCAGAATAGACGCGGCCCCTCACGTTTCCTTGATCTTGCGCAAATTCCGCAACAAAGAGTCGGATTCAGCGGCTAATCGCAGGCCAACCGCGCCGTCATCACGCTGCTGTCACCGCGCGCGCTGCCCTCGACCAGTGCGCAGCCCGTCGCCCGCACCGCCGCCTGCTGCATCGCCTCGACAATCGCCGGCTGTTCCGCCCTGCGGGCATAGCCCATACGGATCACCTGCACCCGTGGCCGGGGCACGTCGGTGCCGGTGTAGACGATATAGCGGCGACCGCCGATGACCTGTTCGACCGGGGCGGCCCCCCAAAAGGCACGGTCGGGCGAGGCGCAGGCGGCAAGCAGGGCCAGAAGGGGAATCAGCCGGATCATGCGGTCAGGCTGCCGTATCCCGGTTAACGGCCGGTTAAGCCTACCCGGTCTTGCGAGCGGCGGCCGCTTCGCTATATCAGGGCCAGGCGGGTGATTAGCTCAGTTGGTAGAGCGTCTCGTTTACACCGAGAATGTCGGCGGTTCGAGTCCGTCATCACCCACCATCCCACCCTCATTCGCCAATCCGCATCCCGCCACGATCCGCGCGCGGGAATCGCTTGCCCGTTCGGTCGCGCGCCTCTATGTATTCTGCATATGAAACGGCATTCTTGTCACGGAACGCGCACATGAGCGACGACACCGCCCAGGGGCGGCCTGTCGGGGCGCTGGTGCATGCGTTGCGCATCCTGCGCCACCTTGCGGCCGAGGGCACGTCCGAGGGCGTGACGGCGATTGCCCGCGCGACGGGGGTCAATGGCTCGACCTGTTTCAACATCCTGCGCACGCTGACGGCCGAGGGGCTGGTGGTCTTCGATCCCGCCGACAAGACCTATCGCCCGGGGTTCGGCCTGGTCGAACTGGCGATCGGCGTTCTGGGCACCAACCCCTCGGAGCTGATCCACCCGGAACTCGAGCGTCTGACGCGCGAACACCGCACGATGATGACGCTCTGGCACATCACCGACAGCGACCGCTTCGTGCTGATCGACCGGGCCTATGACCCCACCGCGACGCGGGTCGAGATGCCGCAGGGCATGCGGCTGCCGGCGATGATCGGCGGCATCGGCCGGATGATCGCCGCGCATCGCAACCTGCCCGAGGACGAGCTGAAACGCGCCTTCGACAAGCTGCGCTGGCAATCGCCCCCGACCTTCGAGGCCTACAAGGAAGGCGTCGCCCAGGCCCGGCTGCGCGCCTATTCCATCGACAACGGCCAGGTCTATTCCGGCGTTGACGTGATCAGTGCCTTGATCCGCGACGCGGCCGGCACGCCGCGCTATGGTATCAGCAGCATCTCGCTGGTGGGGCAGACCACGCCCGAGACCCAGCATGCCATCGGCCGCGAGCTGGCGCGCACCGGCGCCCGGCTCGGCCACGCGATTTTCCCGCCCCACGGGGCGGTCCCGGACACACGACCACCGCGATGAAGGAGGAGCCATCCATGAACGGTCCCGTCAGTTTCGAAACCCACGGCGAGATCGGCGTCATTCGCGTCGACAATCCCCCGGTGAACGCCACCAGCCAGGCGGTGCGCGCCGGGCTCATCGCCGCGGCCGATGCCTTTGCCGCGTCGGACGCCAAGGTCGCGGTGATCGTCGCCGAGGGCCGGACCTTCATCGCCGGCGCCGACATCACCGAATTCGGCAAGCCCCCGATGGAGCCCCACCTGCCGGACGTAATCCACCACATCGAGGCGCTGAAAAAACCCGTGGTCTGCGTGATCCACGGCACCGCGCTGGGTGGCGGGTTCGAGGTGGCGCTGGGTTCGCATTATCGGGTGATGGTCAAGGGCGCCAAGATCGGCCTGCCCGAGGTGAACCTGGGCCTGATCCCCGGCGCCGGCGGCACCCAGCGCCTGCCGCGTCTGATCGGCATGATCCCGGCCTGCGAAATCTTCACCTCGTCGCGCCAGGTCGGCGCCGATGAATGCGTCAAGCTGGGGATCGCGGATGCGGTCTCGACCGAAGCGCCGTTCGAGGCGGGCATGAGCTTCGCCCGCAAGGTGCTGGCCGAGGGGCTGGGCGTGCGCCGGGTCAGCGAGATGACCGTGCCGGCCTATGCGGCGGCGGATCTGGAGGCACTGAAGGCCAAGGTGGCGCGCGCCAACAAGGGCCATGTCTGCCATCTGAAGGGCATCGACGTGGCGGTCGAGGGCACCAAGCTGCCATTCTCCGAAGGCATGAAGATGGAGCGCGCGGCCTTCTGGGAGCTGATGCAGACCCCGCAGCGCGCGGCGATGATCCATGCGTTCTTTTCCGAGCGCAAGGTCGCCAGCCTGCCGGAACTCAAGGGCGTCAGCCCCCGTCCGCTGGGCCATGTCGGCGTGATCGGCGGCGGCACGATGGGCGGCGGCATCGCGGTTGCCTGCCTGCTGAACGGCCTCAAGGTCACGCTGATCGAACGCGACGCCGAGGCGGTCGAACGCGCGCATACCGGCATCGCCCGGATGTTGGCCGACAGCGTCAAGCGCGGCAAGCTGGGCGCGGATGCGCGCGATGCGCTCTTGGCGGAAAAGCTGGTGACCACCTCGGATTACCCCAGCCTCGCCGCAGCGGATCTGATCATCGAGGCGGTTTTCGAATCGATGGACGTGAAAAAGGACGTCTTTACCAAACTCGACGCCATCGCCCGTCCCGGCGCGATCCTGGCGTCGAACACCAGTTATCTGGACGTCGACGAAATCGCCGCCTGCACCAAGCGCCCGCAGGACGTGATCGGGCTGCACTTCTTCTCGCCGGCGCATGTGATGCGTCTGCTGGAGATCGTCGTCGCCGGGAAAACCGCGCCTGACGTCGTCGCCACCGGCTTTGCCCTGGCCAAGGCGCTGAAGAAGGTGCCGGTGCGCGCCGGCGTCTGCGACGGATTCATCGGCAACCGCATCCTGAAGACCTATCGCACCGCCGCCGACATCATGGTGCTGGAAGGGGCCTCGCCCTTCCAGGTGGACAAGGCGCTGGAGGAGTTCGGCTTTGCGATGGGGCCCTATGCGGTCGCGGACCTGGCCGGCATCGACATCGGCTATCTGACCCGCCAGCGTCTGGCGCCGACGCGCAAGCCGGGTGAGCGGTTCGGGGAGTGGGGCGATGTCCTCTATGAGATGGGGCGTCTGGGCCGCAAGTCCGGGCATGGCCATTACATCTATGACGAAACCAGCCCCAAAGGCCGCCCCGACCCCGAGGTCGAGGAGATCATCGCGCGTGAGCGCAAGGCCAAAGGCATCACCCCGCGCGCCTTCTCGGATGCGGAAATCGTCGAACGCTACATGGCGGCGATGATCAACGAGGGCGCGAAGGTGGTCGGCGAAGGCATCGCCCTGCGCCCGCTCGACGTCGATGTGACCAAGCTGATGGGCTACGGCTTTCCGCGGTTCCGCGGTGGGCCGATGCACTATGCCGACCACATCGGTCTGGCCAAGGTCCTGGGGACCATCGAAGACGCCCACAAGGCTGGCGACGACATCTTCGCGCCTGCCCCGCTTTTGCAGAAACTGGTGGCCGAAGGCCGCAGCTTTGACAGCCTGAACAAGGAGTGACCGCCATGAAAGACGCCGTTATCGTTTCGACCGCCCGCACCGCCATCGGCAAGGCCTATCGCGGGGCGTTCAACATCACCCACGGCGCGACCATCGCCGGCCACGCCGCAACCCACGCGGTGCAGCGCGCGGGGATCGACCCGGCGCTGATCGAGGATTCGATCTGGGGCTGCGCGATCCCGGAGAACGTGACCGGCGGCAATATCGGCCGCCAGATCGCGATCCGCGCCGGCCTGCCGGTTTCGGTCGCCGGGGCCACGGTCAACCGCTTTTGCGCCTCGGGCCTGCAGGCCATCGCGCAGGCCGCGCACATGATCCAGAACGAAGGCGCCCGCGCCATGCTGGCCGGTGGGGTGGAAAGCATCAGCCTGAACCAGCCCAGCCCGCGCAACGCGCCCGAGGCCTGGATCATGGAACACAAGCCCGCCGTCTATCTGCCGATGATCGACACCGCCGATATCGTCGCCGGGCGCTATGGCGTCAGCCGCGAATATCAGGACGAATACGCCCTGCGCAGCCAGCAGCGCATCGCCGCGGCGCAGGCCTCGGGCCTCTTCGCCGATGAGATCGTGCCGATGGATGTCACGATGGCGACCAAGGACAAGGCCACCGGCGAGATCAGCCAGCACGCCGTGACGCTGAGCCAGGACGAATGCAACCGCCCCTCCACCACGCTCGACGGTCTCGCCAGCCTCGAACCGGTGCGCGGTCCGGGCAATTTCGTCACCGCCGGCAACGCCAGCCAGCTTTCGGACGGCGCCGCCGCGCTGATCCTGATGGAGGCCGGCGAGGCCTCCCGTGCGGGGCTGGAACCGCTGGGCGCGTTCCGCGGCTATGCCGTCGCCGGCTGCGAGCCCGACGAGATGGGCATCGGCCCGGTCTTTGCCATCCCGCGCCTGCTGGAGCGTCACGGGCTGAAGATCGACGACATCGACCTGTGGGAACTGAACGAGGCCTTTGCGTCGCAATGCCTCTATTGCCGCGATCAGCTGGGCATCGACCCCGAGAAATACAACGTCAACGGCGGCTCGATCGCGATCGGCCACCCCTATGGCATGTCGGGCGCGCGGATGACCGGGCATGTCCTGCTGGAAGGCAAGCGGCGCGGCGCGAAATGGGGCGTCGTGACGATGTGCATCGGCGGCGGCGCGGGTGCTGCCGGTCTCTTTGAAATCTTCTGACCGGAGGGCGCGATGGACCTGAACTATACCCCCGACGAACTTGCCTTCCGCGACGAGGTGCGGGCCTTCATCAAGGACAACCTGCCCGCCGACATCGCCCGGCGCGTGGGCTCGGGCGAGCCGCTGACCAAGGCGGATATGGACCTCTGGCACAGCCGGCTGAACGCCAAGGGCTGGCTGGCCGGTTCCTGGCCCCGCGAGTTCGGCGGCCAGTCCTGGACCGCCGTGCAAAAGCACATCTTCGAAGAGGAATACGCCGCCGCCCATGCGCCGCGGATCGTGCCCTTCGGCGTGGCGATGCTGGGCCCGGTGCTGCAGGCCTTCGGCAGCAAGGCGCAGCAGGATTACTACCTGCCCCGCATCCTCTCGGGCGAGGACTGGTGGTGCCAGGGCTATTCCGAACCCGGCGCGGGCTCGGACCTGGCCAGCCTGAAGACCCGGGCGGTGCGCGACGGCGACCATTATGTCGTCAACGGCCAGAAGACCTGGACCACGCTCGGCCAGTTCGCCAACAAGATCTTCTGCCTGGTGCGCACCTCGACCGAGGGCAAGCCGCAGGAGGGCATCAGCTTCCTGCTGATCGACATGGACACCCCCGGCATCGAGGTGCGCCCGATCATCCTGATCGACGGCGTGCACGAGGTGAACGAGGTCTGGTTCACCGATGTCCGCGTGCCGGTCGAGAACCTGGTGGGCAAGGAGAACGAGGGCTGGACCTATGCCAAATATCTTCTGACCCATGAGCGCACCGGCATCGCCGGCGTGGGCTTTGCCACCGCGGCCCTCGACAGCCTCAAGCGCATCGCCCGGACCGAGATGAACCACGGCCGCCCGCTGATCGAGGATCCGCATTTCGCCGCCCGGCTGGCGCGGATCGAGATCGAGCTGATGGCGATGGCAACGACCAACCTGCGCGTCGTCGCCGGCGCGGCCGAGGGCAAAGCCCCGGGCGCCGAAAGCTCGATGCTGAAGGTCAAGGGCTCGATCCTGCGCCAGCAGATCAACGACCTGGCGCGCCGCGCGGTCGGTCCCTGGGCAGTGCCCTTCGTCTCCGAGGATCTCGAAGGCAACATCTACCACCCGGGGCCGGAGTATTCGGCGCGGGTCGCCAACAGCTACCTCAACAACCGCAAGATCTCGATCTATGGCGGCTCGAACGAGGTGCAGCGCGGCATCATCACCAAGGCGATCCTGGGGCTCTGAGGGGGAACGGACATGGATTTCAACCACACCGAAGAACGCCGGATGCTGGCCGACTCGCTGCGCCGCACGCTGGCGCGGGGCGCGGACTGGGCAACGCTGGCCGAGTTGGGCGTGCTGGGCGCGCTGTTTACCGAGGACGAGGGCGGTTTCGGCGGCCAGGGATTCGACATCGCCGTGGTGTTCGAGGAACTGGGCCGCGCCGGCTCACCCCTGCCGGTGGTCGAGGCCGGGCTGGCCGGCGGGTTGCTGGCCGATTGCGGCCAGGCCGAGCTGGTCGAGCAGATCATCGCCGGCACCCTGCGCCCGGCCTTCGCGCATGGCGAACCGGGGCTGCGCTATGACCACGGGCCGATCCGCACCCGCTATGAGGACGGCCGCCTGACCGGGCGCAAATCGGTCGTCGAAGGGGCCGAAGGCGCAGATCTGCTGGTCGTCACCGCGCTGGAGAACGGCGACACCGTGCGCCTTTTCACCGTCGCGCCGGATGCGCCGGGTGTCACCCTCTACACGACACCCTCGCTCAATGGCGGCAGCGTCAGCGAAATCACCTTTGACGGCGCCGCGGCCACCCCGATCGGCGGCCACATGGGCCTTGTGGAAAACCGGATCGAGGCGGCAACCCTTGCCGTCTGCGCCGATGCCCTGGGCGCAATGGAAACCGCCAGGGACATGACGCTGGACTACCTGCGCACCCGCAAGCAGTTCGGCATCGTGATCGGCAAGTTCCAGGCGCTGCAGCACCGCATGGCCGATGTCGCGATCGAGATCGAGCAGGCGCGTTCGGCGGTGATCAACCTCGCCGGTCATCTGCACGCCGACGCCCTCGCCCGCGACCGCCACGCCTCGGCGGCCAAGAACATGGTCGGCCGTGTCGCCCGTCTGGTGGCCGAGGAAGCGATCCAGATGCACGGCGGCATCGCGATGACCGAGGAATACGCCCTCGCCCCGGTCTCGCGCCGCCTGATCGCCGTCGATCACCGCTATGGCGACGAGGACTGGCACCTCGAACGCTTCATCCGGCTCTCGGCGTGACCATCCCCAGCGGCCAGACCGGCACCAGCCGGCACCTGGGCTACACCGTCGCCTTTGCCGGGCCCGACAGCCCGGCGGTGGTGACGATGGTGGTGACGGACGACCACACCAACCGCCACGGCAACCTGCATGGCGGGCTGATCGCAACGGTGCTCGACACGGCAATGGGGGCGACGGTCTCGCATCTGCGCGGCGCGGGTGGCACGGTGCTCTTCTCGACCGTGACGCTGACCACCAATTTCCTGGCGCCGATGCCACGCGGCACGATCACCGCAACCGCCCGGATCACCGGCGGCGGCCACAAGACCGTCTTTGCCGAGGGCGAGGCCCGCGACGAGGCCGGCCACCTGATCGCCACCGCCACCGGCGTCTTCAAACGCGCAGGCTGAGTGCCCCCGGCGCGCGCGCACGTCATCTTGCGTCCAATACGCACCTGATGCGCCGCGCGTCAGCGCGGCGCCCGGGTCGCCCGAGGCGGGCGCGCGGCAGCGCGGCCACCGAGGGCGAAACCCCTCCCCGCGCAAAGGAAAGGCGCGCCGCGGGTCTCCCCGGGCGCGCCCTTCATGCGTTATGGGTTCCGGCTCACTCGCCGCTGTCGAGCCCGATATGCGTGCCCATCGCCACCATGTCGGCAAGCAGCTTCGCGGCTTCGTCGGCAACCGTCGGATGGGCTTCGGCGTGCGCCTGACGCGCCTCTGCCACCCAGTCCTTCATCACCGAGCCGGTCAGCTCGCCGCGCGGCAGCGAGCGTTCGGCCATCACCGTGACGCCTTCCGGCGACACTTCGGCAAAGCCGCCGGTCACCGCGAACTCGACGGTCTGGCCGTCGGCCACCACCTTGAGGATGCCCGGCCGCAACGTCGTGATCAGCGCCGAGTGGCCCGGCATCGCCGTCAGGTCGCCGTCGGCGCCCGGGATCTGGACCTCGGCCGCCTTCGTGGACATCAGCATCCGCTCGGGCGACACCAGGTCAAACTGCATCGTATCGGCCATCAGGGCCTCCCGTTCTCAGATCAGGCCGCGGCAGCCAGACGCGCGGCCTTGGCGATCGCTTCGTCGATGTCACCGACCATGTAGAACGCCGCTTCCGGCAGGTGGTCGTATTCGCCGGCAACCACGGCCTTGAACGAGGCGATGGTCTTTTCCAGCGGAACCTGGACACCGTCCGAACCGGTGAACACTTTGGCCACGTCGAAGGGCTGCGACAGGAAGCGTTCCAGCTTGCGGGCGCGGGCCACGGTCAGCTTGTCCTCTTCCGACAGTTCGTCCATGCCCAGAATGGCGATGATGTCCTGCAGCGACTTGTATTTCTGCAAGATGCCCTGAACGTCGCGGGCGACCTGATAATGCTCTTCGCCGACCACCGCCGGATCCAGGATCCGCGAGTTCGAGTCGAGCGGGTCCACGGCCGGATAGATGCCCAGTTCCGAAATCGCGCGCGACAGAACGGTCGTGGCGTCAAGGTGGGCAAAGGTCGTGGCAGGCGCCGGGTCGGTCAGGTCGTCGGCCGGAACATAGACGGCCTGGATCGAGGTGATCGAGCCGTTCTTGGTCGAGGTGATGCGTTCCTGCATCGCGCCCATGTCGGTGGCCAGCGTCGGCTGGTAGCCCACGGCGGACGGGATACGGCCCAGCAGTGCCGACACTTCCGAACCGGCCTGGGTAAAGCGGAAGATGTTGTCGACGAAGAACAGAACGTCGGTACCGGTGGCATCGCGGAACTGTTCGGCCAGCGTCAGGCCGGTCAGCGCGACGCGCATACGGGCCCCCGGAGGCTCGTTCATCTGGCCGTAAACCAGCGCCACCTGCGATTCCGCCAGATTGTCCGGCTTGATGACGCCCGATTCCACCATTTCGTGGTAAAGGTCGTTGCCTTCACGGGTCCGTTCGCCAACGCCCGCGAACACCGAGTAACCCGAGTGCACTTTCGCGATGTTGTTGATCAGTTCCATGATCAGAACCGTCTTGCCCACGCCGGCGCCGCCGAACAGGCCGATCTTGCCGCCCTTGGCATAGGGCGCCAGCAGGTCGATGACCTTGATGC
>JACKKE010000024.1 GCA_020637595.1 Rhodobacter sp.
GCTCATCGTCGGGGCGTGGAACCCGTTGTCGACCAGACGCTTGGCGATGTCCTCGACGGTGACGCCGGCCTCGGCGAAGGGCCGGGTGTCGAGGATGCACTCATGCGCGACGCGGCCACGGTTGCCCATGAACAGCACCTCATAGGCGCCCCTGAGCCGTGCCGCGATATAGTTCGCGTTGAGGATCGCAACCCGCGTCGCCTGGGTCAGGCCCGGGCCGCCCATCATCAGGATATAGGCCCAGGAAATCAGCAGGATCGAGGCCGAGCCATAGGGTGCGGCGCTCACCGGCCCCTCGGTGCCGCCGGTCTGCGGGTGGCCGGGTAGATGCGGGGCCAGATGCGCCTTGACGCCGATCGGGCCCATGCCCGGGCCGCCGCCGCCATGCGGGATGGCGAAGGTCTTGTGCAGGTTCAGGTGGCTGACGTCGCCGCCGATCTCGCCGGGTTTCACCAGACCGACCATCGCGTTCATGTTCGCGCCGTCGATATAGACCTGGCCGCCGTGGTGATGGGTCACCGCGCAGACTTCGCGCACGGTTTCCTCGAACACGCCGTGGGTCGAGGGATAGGTGATCATGCAGGCCGCCAGCCGGTCGCCCGCTGCTGCCGCCTTGTCGCGGAAATCGTCCAGGTCGATGTCGCCGTTGGGCGCGGATTTGACCACCACGACCTCCATCCCCGCCATATGCGCCGAGGCCGGGTTGGTGCCATGCGCCGACATCGGGATCAGGCAGATCTTGCGACCGGGCTGGCCCTGCGCCTTGTGATAGGCGAGGATGGTCAGAAGCCCCGCGTATTCGCCTTGCGCGCCGGAATTCGGCTGCATCGACATCGCGTCATAGCCGGTGATCTCACAGAGCTTGGCCGACAGATCGGTGATCACCTCGGCGTAACCCGCTGCCTGCTCGGGCGGGCAGAACGGGTGCAGGCTGCCGAATTCGGGCCAGGTGATGGGCATCATCTCGGCCGCGGCGTTCAGCTTCATCGTGCAGGATCCCAGCGGGATCATCGCGCGGTCCAGCGCCAGATCACGGTCCGAGAGGCGGCGCATGTAGCGCATCATTTCGGATTCCGCGCGGTTCATGTGAAAGATCGGGTGGGTCAGGTAATCCGAGCGCCGCAGCAGGGCTTCGGGAAAGCCGAGGCGGGTGCGGTGCGGCGGAACGCCCTCGATGCCGAAGGCGCGCAGCACGCGGACCAGAACCGCCTCGTCGGTGGTCTCGTCGAGGCTGATGCCGACACGGCCGGTGCCGATCTTGCGGAAGTTCAGCCCCTCGTGCCGGGCCGCGGCCAGGATCCCGGCCTGACCCACGCCGACCTCGACCGAGATCGTGTCAAAGAAGGCCGCCGGCGAGACCTTGGCCCCCGCCGCCTTGAGCGCGCGGGCCAGCCGTTCGGTCATCGCGTGCACCCGTTCGGCAATCGCCCGCAGCCCCTGGGGGCCGTGGAACACCGCATACATCGAGGCCATCACTGCCAGAAGCGCCTGCGCGGTGCAGACGTTGGAGGTGGCTTTCTCGCGCCGGATGTGCTGCTCGCGGGTCTGCAACGACAGCCGGTAGGCCCGGTTGCCGCGCGAATCGATGCTGACGCCGATGATCCGCCCGGGCATCTGCCGCTTGTGCGCATCGGCGCAGGACATGAAGGCCGCGTGCGGGCCGCCATAGCCCATCGGCACGCCGAACCGCTGGGCGCTGCCCACCGCGATATCGGCGCCCATCGCGCCCGGCTCCTTGATCATGCACAGGGCCAGGAGGTCGGTTGCGACGACGGCAACGGCCTTGGCGGCATGCAGGGCGTCGATTTCCGGGGTGAAATCGCGCAGGTGGCCATAGGTGCCCGGATACTGGAAAATCGCGCCGAACACCGACGACGGGTCCAGGTCGTCGGGGTCGCCCACGGTCACGTGGATGCCGATCGGCGCGGCGCGGGTTTCGATCACGGCGATGGTCTGCGGGTGGCAGTTGCGGTCGACGAAAAAGCCGGTGGCCTTGGATTTTGCCACGCGCTGGGCCATCACCATCGCCTCGGCCGCGGCCGTCGCCTCATCCAGCAGCGAGGCGTTCGCCACCGGCAGCCCGGTCAGGTCGGCAACCATCGTCTGATAGTTCAGCAGGGCTTCCAGTCGCCCCTGGGCGATTTCCGGCTGATAGGGGGTATAGGCGGTATACCAGGCCGGGTTTTCCAGGATGTTGCGCTGGATCGCCGGCGGGGTGATCGTGCCGTAATACCCTTGCCCGATCAGCGAGGTCATCACCGTGTTCTTCTCGGCCACCTCGCGCATCTTTTCCAGCAGCCCACCCTCGGACAGGGGCGCCCAGGGCAGCGGGTCGGTCTGCCGGATCGAGCGCGGCACGGTCTCGTCGATCAGCGCATCGAGGCTGGCGCAGCCGACGGCGGCCAGCATCTCGGCCATCTCGGCGGGCGAGGGGCCGATGTGGCGGCGGTTGGCAAAATCGTAGGGGTCATAGGTGGTGGGCGTATAGGGCATGGTCGCTCCAGCAAGAAGCCGGGGGACCGGGCCGGCCCCCCGCGCGGATCGGCTGACCGGCGTCAGCCGATGAAGTCCTTGTATTCGTCCTCGGACATGTAGGCGTCGAGCGCCGACAAGTCGTCGATCTTCATCTTGAAGAACCACGCCGCGGCCATCGGGTCTTCGTTGACCATCGCGGGGTTGTCGACCAGCGCGTCGTTCACCGCGACGATCTCGCCGTCGAGCGGCGCCAGGATGTCGGACGCGGCTTTGACCGATTCGATCACGCAGACCTCGTCGCCCTTGGCGACCTGGGTTTCCAGCTCGGGCAGTTCGACGAACACCACGTCGCCCAGTTGCTCGGCGGCGTGTTCGGTGATGCCGACGACGACGAGGTCACCCTCGACGCGCAGCCATTCGTGTTCTTCGGTGAATTTCATCGCTGAAAACCTCATTTGCGATAGGTGGAGGGACGGAAGGGCAGGGGGCTGACAACCGCCGGCAGGCGCTTGCCGCGGACTTCGCCCCAGACGCGGGTGCCAGGCGCGGCCAGCCAGGCGGGCAGATAGCCCATCGCGATCGGTGCGCCGACCGTGGGGCCGAACCCGCCCGAGGTGATCGTGCCGATCGGCGCGGCGGCGTCGTCGGATGCGAACAGGGGCGTGCCCTCGCGCATCGGCGCGCGGCCTTCGGGGCGCAGGCCGACGCGCAGACGGTCCGGCCCCTCGGCCAGCTCGCGCAGGATGC
>JACKKE010000025.1 GCA_020637595.1 Rhodobacter sp.
GTTCGATCTGCGCCTGGACTGGTCGAAGATCGAGAAGCTGCGCGACATGTGGGGCGGCAAGCTGATCCTCAAGGGCATCAACGATGCCGAGGACGCGGTGATGGCGGCCAGGGTCGGCGCCGATGCGATCGTCGTGTCGAACCACGGCGGGCGGCAACTCGATGGCGCGATGTCGTCGATCCGCATGCTGCCGTCGATCCTCGACGCGGTGGGCGATCAGGTCGAGGTGCATCTCGACAGCGGCATCCGCACCGGGCAGGACGTGCTCAAGGCCCTGGCGCTGGGGGCCAAGGGCACCTTCATCGGCCGCGCCTTCGTCTACGGGCTGGGGGCGATGGGCCAGCCGGGCGTCACCAAGGCGCTCGAGGTGATCCGCAAGGAACTCGACATGACGATGGCGCTGTGCGGCGAGCGCGACGTCAAGGCGCTGGGTCCGCACAACCTCTTCGTGCCGCAGGGCTTTGCCGACCCGACCGTGACGCTCTGACCGGGCTCAGCCGCGTTGCACCAGATGCAGCGCGGCGGCCCCCAGCCGATAGACCGCGGCGCGGCCCGGTGCGAGGGGATCGCGCCGCGCCGCCTGCAGCCCCGGCAACCCGCCCTGCCCCAGCGCCGCCCGCGCCAGCGCCCGACCCAGCACCGTGCCCGGCGCGATGCCCCGGCCATTGAACCCGCCGATGCCGAACGCCCCCTCGCCCAGCGCCAGCAGGCGCGGCATCGCGTCGGGGGTGGTGCCGATCCGGCCGAACCAGCGATGGGCAAAGGCCTGGCCGGTCAGCTGCGGATAAAGCCGCGCCATCTTGCGCCGCGCCCAGGCCTCGTGCACCGCCAGTTCCGCGCCCAGATTGCCGACCGAGCCGATGATGAACCGCCCCGCCGCATCCATGCGGAACGAGGTCAGCACGTCGTCGGTATCCCAAGCCCCCTCGCCGCCCGGCAGGATCGTCTGGCGCAGAGCCTCAGGCAAGGGCGCGGTCGCCATGTTGAAATAGGGCAGGATCGCCAGCCCCGGCACCACCGCCGGCCCCTGGCCATAGGCGTTGCCTGCCCAGATCACCCGCGGCGCGCGCAGCTGCCCGCCCGGGGTCTCCAGCAGCCAGTCGCCGCCCGCGCGCAGCGCCGCGGTCACCGGGCTGGGCGCGTGGATGACAGCACCCGCGGCCAGCGCCGCCCGCGCCAGCCCCCGGGCATAGGCCAGCGGCTGCACGGTGCCCGCGCGCGGATCGAACAGCGCCGCCTGAAACCGGTCGGTGCCGGTGCGTGCACGGGCCTCGGCGGTGTCCAGAAACCGCACCGCCACCTGCCGCGCCTGCCACTGCGCCTCGCGCTGGCGCAGGGCGGCCGCGCCGGCGGCGTCGGGAGCGCAGTGCAGCGTGCCGACGGGGCGGGCCTCGCAGTCGATGGAATGGCGGGCGATGGTCTCCCAGACCGCGGCGGGGGCGTTGGCCAGCATGCCCGGCAGCGGGTCGTTGGCCGGCAGCCGCGCGTCGACCTCGTCCGGCAGAATCCAGAGCCCCGCGTTCACCAGCCCGACATTGCGCCCCGAGCCGCCGGCGCCCACCCCCTGCGCCTCGAGCACCACCACCCGGGCGCCCGCCTCGGCGGCAGTCAGCGCCGCGGACAAGCCGGTATAGCCGGCGCCGACGATGGCGATATCGGCCGACACCGCGCCAGAAAGCGGCGTCAGCTCAGGCCCTTGCGGTGCGGTTTCGGCCCAGAGGCCGGGCGTATCCCGTGACATCGAACACCCCGATCAGACGCGCAACGGTGCTGCGGGTCCGGGGCATCGTCAAGCCCCCCTCAGGGTTTCATCTTGCGAAAAATACGCACACCCCGACGCAGACGTCAGTGCTCCGTGGCAGCCCCTTGCGCGACCTGCC
>JACKKE010000026.1 GCA_020637595.1 Rhodobacter sp.
GATGCACGGGCGCAGCTTGGCCCCCTGCCCCTTGACCTTTTCGCCCGGGGGCGCAGGTTCAGGACACGCAACGCAAAGGAAACGCGATGGCCACCGATACCCCCTATGTGCCGCCGAAGGTCTGGACCTGGGACCAGCAGAGCGGCGGGCGCTTTGCCAGCATCAACCGTCCGATCGCCGGACCGACCCATGACAAGGATCTGCCGGTCGGTGCGCATCCCTTTCAGCTGTATTCCCTGGCGACACCCAATGGCGTCAAGGTCACGGTGATGTTCGAGGAATTGCTGGCCGCGGGCCATGCCGACGCCGAATACGACGCCTGGCTGATCAACATCAACGAGGGGGACCAGTTCGGATCGGGATTTGTAGGGGTGAACCCCAATTCCAAGATCCCGGCCCTGCTGGACCGCTCGGGCCCCGAACCGGTTCGGGTGTTCGAGAGCGCCTCGATCCTGATGCATCTGGCGGAACGGTTCGGGGCGTTCCTGCCGAGTTCGGGCGCGGCACGGACCGAGGTGCTGAACTGGCTGTTCTGGCAGATGGGATCCGCGCCCTATCTGGGTGGCGGTTTCGGCCATTTCTACGCCTACGCGCCCGAGAAATGGGAATACCCGATCAACCGCTTCGCGATGGAGGTGAAGCGCCAGCTCGACGTGCTGGACCGCCGCCTGGCCGAAAGCCGCTTTGTCGCCGGTGCGGACTATACCATCGCCGACATGGCGATCTATCCTTGGTACGGCCGCCTGGTCGAAGGGGGGGCCTATAACGCCGGCGAGTTCCTGTCGGTGCAGGACTACACGCATGTGGTGCGTTGGGCGGCCGAACTGGCGGCGCGGCCGGCGGTGCAACGCGGCAAGCGGGTGAACAACAGCTGGTCCGAGGACGGCATCCGCGAACGCCATTCGGCGGCGGACCTGGACTGAGGGCCACCAGACCCAGGGGCGGTTCGCGCGCCGCGCAAACAAAAGGGCCGGGATCGTTCCCGGCCCTTTCGTCTGTCCGCCTTGGGCGCGGATAGATCAGAGCCTCTGGAGGGCCCTGAACAGGGTTGGCTGGGTGTCTCCGGCCTGAACCTGCGGTTCCGTCAGAGGATCGGGACGCGGCTTTCCGCGTTCGGGCAGGCGCCGGAACAGATCGCGAAACGAGCGCATGGCCACACCCTTTCCCTGGATCAGCTGCAGCCCGAGGTCGAGCCGCAGGTGTTGCACTTCATGCAGGTGCCGTTGCGCACCAGCGTGTAGTTGCCGCATTCGCCACAGGGATCGCCCTCATACCCCTGCATCTTGGCCTTGGTGCGCGCGTCCATGCTGACGGCGGCCACGGCCTCGATCGAGGTTTCGGTGCGTGTCGCCACGGCCAGCCCGCCCAGGGGCGCAATCGCTTGCGGTGCCATGGGTTCGACGGCGCGGGCGGTCGCGCTGCCCCCTTGCAGGACGACCAGTTCCTGCGGCAGGCGCTTGCGCAGATACCCGGTCGAGGAAATCTGCCGCAGCACCTCGAGCCCGCGCGAGGCCGCGTCGTCCGAGACGGGCGAGACGTTCTTCTGCCCCTCCTTGTCGCCGCCGCCGAGCTCGTCAAAGGCCGCGCCCGTGGGTTTCACATGGGCCAGATCCGTGCGGTCCAGATAGCTGATCGCCAGTTCGCGGAAGATATAGTCCAGGATCGAGGTGGCGTTCTTGATCGCCTCGTTCCCCTGCACCATCCCGGCCGGTTCGAACCGGGTAAAGGTGAAGGCGTCGACGAATTCCTCCAGCGGGACGCCGTATTGCAGGCCCACCGACACGGCGATGGCGAAGTTGTTCATCATCGCCCGGAAGCCCGCGCCTTCCTTGTGCATGTCGATGAAGATCTCGCCCAGCCGCCCGTCGCCGTATTCGCCGGTGCGCAGGTAGACCTTGTGGCCGCCGACGATGGCCTTCTGGGTATAGCCCTTGCGGCGCTCGGGCAGCTTTTCGCGGCCGCGGGCGATTTCCTTGACGATGATCTTCTCGACGATCTTCTCGGCGATGACTGCGGCTTTCTCCTGCGCGGAGCCGGTGGCGAGGATTTCCTCGGCCTCCTCGTCATCCTCGATCAGCGCGGACGCGAGCGGCTGCGACAGTTTCGAGCCGTCGCGGTAGAGGGCGTTGGCCTTGATGCCCAGCGACCAGCTGAGTTCGTAGGCCGCCAGCGTTTCCTCGATCGTGGCCGAGTTCGGCATGTTGATCGTCTTGGAAATCGCGCCCGAGATGAACGACTGCGCCGCGGCCATCATGCGGATGTGGCTGTCGACCGAGAGATAGCGCGTGCCCTTCTTGCCGCAGGCATTGGCGCAATCGAAGACCGCGTAATGCTCGCGCTTCAGGTGCGGCGCGCCTTCC
>JACKKE010000003.1 GCA_020637595.1 Rhodobacter sp.
CGGGTGATGAGGGCGAAACCGCCCCCGCCCTTCAGCCCGTCGCGCCGATCTCGTTCATGTCATAGGGCGTCGACTGATAGATCTCGTTGATCCAGTTGCCGTAGAGCAGATGCGCATGGCTGCGCCAGCGGTTCATCGGTGCCCGGGTAGGGTCGTCGCCGGGGTAATAGTTGACCGGCACGTTGATCGGCTTTCCGGCGGCCACGTCGCGGTCGTATTCCTCCTTCAACGTGCCCGAGTCATACTCGAAATGGTTGAAGATATAGAGCGCGCGATGCGCCGCGTCCTCGACCAGCGCGGGGCCGGTTTCGGTGCTGTCCAGCAGGATGTCCAGCCCCGGTTTCGCCAGGATCTCGTCGCGGCGCAGCTCAGTCCAGCGCGACACCGGCATCACCAGATCGTCCGAAAAGCCACGCAGATAGGGCGAGGCCGGGGCGCAGTTGCGGTGCCGGATGCAGCCAAAGGCCTTGTGGTCCAGGATATGCTTGGGCACGCCGTGGAAATAGTTGATCATCGCCATGCCGCCCCAGCAGACGCCAAAGGTCGACTGGACATGGGTCTGCGTCCAGTCGAAGACCTCGCACAACTCGTCCCAATAGGTGACGTCCTCAAACGGCAGATGTTCGATTGGTGCGCCGGTGATGATCAGCCCGTCGAACTTCTCGTCCTTCACCTCCTGGAAGGGTTTGTAGAACTCCTCCATATGCTCGGCGGCGGTGTTCCTGGTCTGGTGCTCGGTCATGCGGATCAGGCGAAAGTCGATCTGCAGGGGCGTTGCGCCGATCAGCCGGGCGAACTGGTTCTCGGTCTGGATCTTTTTCGGCATCAGGTTCAGCAGGCCGATCTTGATCGGCCGGATGTCCTGACGGGCGGCGCGGGTGTCCGACATCACCATGACCCCCTCGCGCGAGAGGACGTCATAGGCGGGCAGGTTGGATGGCAGGGTAATCGGCATGGGGTATCCTCGACGGGGTGCGCCCGGCACATGACGACAGGTGCGGCGGGCGGCGGGTCGGCCCGATCAGGCGGCGGCTTCGGCGCGCCGGTCCAGGGCCTCGGCAATCAGGGCGTTGAAATCCTCGGGCGTATCGACCCCGGCCACCTGATCCGCCGTCACCGTCAGCCCCCAGTTCCGCGCGATTGCCGCGTAACGCGGCTGTCGGTGGGCAAGCGCCCGGGCGTAGGTCCAGCGCACGAAGGCGTCGGGATCGACCGCCCCGGGCATTCGGCCGGTCTCGGCGAGATAGGCGTTCCAGGCCTCGAGCAGGAATTCGGGGCGGTAATACATCGGCTTGGGCGCGCGGTCGAAGCGTTTGACCAGCTCGGCCGTATGCGCCTCGGACCCTTCGATCCAGACCAGCAGCAGGTGGCGCGACAGCACGCTGAGCACCGGGTCGACCGGATAGTCGGGGTTCACCACCTCGCAGATCGAACCCGAGGTGTCACAGATGAAGTCCTTGTAGCCATAAAGATCCAGCGCCCGCTCGATGAAGCGCGGCGTGTCCAGCAGCGCGGCGATCTCGGCCTCGCGGTGCTGGGCCTGGCGGCGGCGGTATTCCTCGAACGGCAGCCCGCCCAGCGCCGGATCGCCCGGCTTGCCGAGATAGGTCGACAACGGCGCCAGGTTGTCGAAGGTGATGTTCGAGGCGATGCGCACCGAATCCGACAGCAGGAGTTCGCGCAGCAGCGGAACCTTCATCGCCTCGCGCTTGAAGTTGTCGGCGATCGCCTCGCCCATGTAGCGGGTGCCGATGCGGTAATCGACCGAGTAGTGGAACCAGCCACCGGCACGCAGGATCGCCGAGCTGCGGGTCTTGCCAAGCCCCGACATGCCAAACATCAGCACGCGCTTGTTCGGGCTCTCGGTCCATTCCCGAGCGGTTTCATAGATCAGGGACGCCACTGCCAACCTCGCATTCGATCCCGGGAATATGCGCCCGTCAGCGCCTCGGTTCAAGCCGCGTGATCCCCACACCACCTGCGCGTGCAAGCTCGGGGTCCAGCGTCATCGGGATATATTCGCCACGCCGCCACAGCACGCCGAGGTCATCGTAGTGCCGGCTCAGCGGGTGGCCCGATTGCCCGGTCGAGATGATGAACACGCTCGCCTCGGGGTCGGGCTACCAGCAGACTCCTGCGATAGCCTGCGCCGTGGACGTTCAGGAAGGGCTCGGGCGCGCCGGGCGGACCGCCACGGGTCAACCCGCGCAGCAGCGTGTTGTCCCCGCCGCTGGTGGACTGGCGGATGTTGACGAAATGGCGCAGCATCGGCACCTCGCCCAGCACCGCGTGGTCATGCGTCGCCTGATGCGCATCACCCCAGCGCCAGCTTTCGATGGCCGGGCCGTACTGCGCCGTCAGATCCAGGATCGCCGCATCCAGCGCGGTCCGGGCGATGTCGACGCAGCTTTCCACCACCGCCGACTGCACCACGTCGCACCAGACCCCCGCACCATCGGTGTTGCGATAGACGCGCTCGATGAAGGCCGGGTTCATATGGGTGAACATGTCGACGGCCGGGCCCAGTTCGTCGCGGATCAGGCGGAACTGCAGCTCGCGCATCCAGGCGGCATAGATCAGCGGCTCGGGCAGGTGCTCGGACATCTCGCCATTCCAGTCGGCCAGAAGCTGCAGCGCCAGCTGCCGCTGCGCCTCGGGGGTGCCGGCCGGGGCCGGGTCGCCCTGGAACCACAGCTCGGCGCCGACCAGCGGCAGCAGAAGCCGCGCCGCCTGGCTGACGGTGTCGAGCTGCGCCTCGACGAAGCTTTCGCGCGTGTGAACCGAGCGTTGCCGCATCAGCCGCACCCACCGCTGGATGCGCACGGAATCGCCCCAGTCGAAGCTGACATGCAGCGGGAACGGGCGGTCCAGCGGCTTGTTGTTGGTGTTGCCCAGCAGACCGGTCTGCGGATCGACAAAGCGCGGGTTGGCGGCATAGGGCAGCGTTCCCTGCCAGCGCGCGGTGTGTTCCCAGCCCGGGGCCGGCATCCGCCCCTGGGTCGGGTGCGCGCTGTCGCGCCGGGGCATCCGGCCGATCATCTGCATGGCGATGTGTTCGTGGTCGATCACCATCAGGTTCTGCGCCGGCGCGACATAGGCCTCGCCGGCGGTGATCGCCTCGGCCACGCTGTGCGCGCGCATCAGCCCGATCGCCGAGCTCATCGAGGTGTCGTCGCCGGTCAGCGCCGTCCAGGACAGGGCGGCGACATGGCCGGGCGGGGTGACCGAGGCCAGCGAATAGTGGCTGCCCGGCAGGATCGGGCCGTTCTCCGACCAGCGCAGGGTGATCGTCACCGGCTCGCCCCCCTCGACGCGGATGATCGAACGGCGGGTTTCGAATTCGGCCCAGCCATCGGGTGTGCGATAGCGTTGCGGATTGTCGGGGTCGAGTTCCTCGAAGAACAGATCCTGATCATCCAGATAGGCGGTGGTCAGCCCCCAGGCCAGCGCCTCGGAACGCCCGACCAGCACCGCCGGCACGCCGGGGATGGTGCCGCCGGTGACCGCCCCCGTCGACAGGTCGAGCCGCGCCAGATACCAGATCGTCGGCGCGGTAAACGGCAGATGCGGGTCATTGGCCAACAGCGTGCCGCCATTCGCCGAGCGTAGCGGCCCCGCCGCAAAGGCGTTCGACGCGCCCGCCATTTCCGACGACCGGAACGGCGACAGCGCACCGCCCGGCAGCTCTGACGGCAGCCGATAGGGCATCGCCAGCTGCGTATCCGTCAGCCCCGGAAAGAGCGACGCGAAATCCGGCAGCGCCGCCAGCCCCGCGCTGGTGTCGTCGGGCATCAGGTCAGCGGTGCGCTCCGAGCCGATCAGCGCCGAAAGCCGCGCGCGCTGCACCTCGTTCTCCAGCGCGCCCGACAGCTGCACCGCCATCAGCTTGATGATGGCGATGGAATCGGCCGGCTGCCACAGGCCGATCTCGCCGGGGAACAGGAAGTATTCCGGCGCGCCACGGCCCAGCGCGCGCTCGTTGACCAGCGTGATCCAGGCATTCACGCCCCGCGCATAGGCATCGAGCGCCGCCAGCGTGTCATTGTCCTGCGCCGCCACCGAGTCCTGCGCCAGGGTATAAAGGTCCAGCCGCCGCATCAGCTCGTCGGTGCGCAGGGTGGCGTCCCCGAAGACCTCGCTCAACCGACCCTGCGCCGTGCGCCGCATCAGCGTCATCTGCCACAGCCGGTCCTGCGCATGGGCAAAACCCAGGCCAAAGAACACGTCGGCATCGTCCTCGGCAAAGATATGCGGCACCGCATGGGTGTTGCGCGCGATCTCGACCGTGCCCGAGATGCCGCGCACCGTCCAGTCGTGGTCATAATCGGGCAGCGAGCGCGACAGGAAGTAATAGATCCCGCCCACCGTCACGACGGCGATCACCACCAGCGCAGTGGCGATGCGCAAAAGCCATCGGAACAGGTTGAGCATGCCGGGACTCGTCGTGTTGACCTTGGAACCAGCTTCGTTTCCTATGGCCTCGGGCGCGCAAGCGCAATTCAAACCCGCGCGCACGCCGTGCCGCGCGGCGGATCAAACCAGCGACAGGAAGGGGTCGGTCATGGCCAAGGTGGCATTTCTGGGTCTCGGTGTGATGGGCTACCCGATGGCGGGGCATCTGGTGAAGGCAGGGCACAGCGTGACGGTCTATAACCGCACCTTCGCCAAGGCCGAAAAATGGGCCGCCGAGCATGGCGGCACCGCCGCGAAGACCCCGCGCGAGGCCGCGGCAGGGGCCGAATTCGTGATGTGCTGCGTCGGCAATGACGACGATTTGGCGATGGTCTGCCGCGGCGATGACGGGGCCTTTGCCGGGATGTCCGCGGGCAGCGTCTTTGTCGACCACACGACGGTTTCCGCCGCGATCACCCGCGCCCTCGACGCCGAGGCGCGCGCCGCCGGCATCGGCTTTGTCGACGCGCCGGTGTCGGGCGGCCAGGCGGGAGCCGAGAACGGCGTGCTCAGCATCATGTGCGGGGGGACCGAGGGCGACTATGCCGGGGCCGAGCCGGTGATGCAGGCCTACGGTCGCACCGTGAAGCGCCTGGGCGAATCCGGTGCAGGCCAGATCGCCAAGATGATGAACCAGATCTGCATCGCCGGTCTGGTCCAGGGCCTGGCTGAGGCGCTGCGCTTTGGCGAAAAGGCCGGCATGGACGGCAAGGCCGTGGTCGAGGTGATCCAGGGCGGCGCAGCCGGCAGCTGGCAGATGGCGAACCGCCATGCGACCATGCTCGATGGCAAGTTCGACTATGGCTTCTGCAAATGTCGACTGGATGCGCGCGATCTGAGCATCTGCCTGCAGACGGCCAACGAGATCGGCGCGCCCCTGCCGATGACCGCGCTGGTCGATCAGTTCTACAAGGACATCCAGCAGATGGGCGGCGGGCGCTGGGACACCTCGTCGCTGATCGAACGCCTGCGGAGGCTGTCGTGAGCCTGGAAACCCGTATCGCCCAGGGTCGTGGCGACGAACCCGCTGATCTGGTGCTGAAGGGCGGCACCGTCTGGGACATGGTCACCGGGGCAAAGATCCCCGGCGACGTGGCGATCTGCGCCGGCCGTATCGTCGGCATCGGTGCGGAGTATGAGGGCAAGCGCGTCATCGACGTCAGCGGCAAACTGCTGGTGCCCGGGTTCATCGACACCCATCTGCACATCGAAAGCAGCTGCATCACCCCCTATGAATTCGACCGCTGCGTGCTGCCGCGCGGCGTCACCACGGCGATCTGCGACCCGCATGAGATCGCCAATGTCGCCGGGCTGACCGGGATCCACTATTTCCTGGAAGCCTCGGTGCGCACGGTGATGGACATCCGCGTGAACCTGTCGTCCTGCGTGCCTTCGACGCATATGGAGACTGCCGGCGCCGCACTGAACGCCGACGACCTCGCGCCGCTCGCCGACCATCCGCGCGTCATCGGCCTGGCCGAATTCATGAACTACCCCGGCGTGATCTTCCGCGACCCGGGCTGCATGGCGAAACTCAAGGCGTTCGAGGGCCGCCACATCGACGGCCATTCGCCGCTGCTCTCAGGCAGGGATCTGAACGCCTATATCTCGGCCGGCATCCGCACCGAACACGAATCGACCTCGGCCCCCGAGGCCATCGAAAAGCTGCAAAAGGGCATGCGCGTGCTGATCCGCGAAGGCTCGGTCTCGAAGGATCTCGAGGCCCTGGCCGAGGTGCTGACCCCCCTCACCGCGCCTTACCTGTGCCTGTGCACCGATGACCGCAACCCGCTCGACATCGCCGAGCACGGCCACCTCGACTACATGATCCGCCGGCTGATCGAAAAGGGCCGCGACCCGCTCGCGGTCTACCGCGCCGCGACACTCTCGGCCGCCGAGGCCTTCGGCCTCAAGGACCGCGGCCAGATCGCGCCCGGCAAACGCGCCGATATCGTCGTCCTCGACGACCCCGCCACCTGCCATGCGTCGATGGTCCTCTGCGGCGGCGTGGTGGCCGATGATGCCGCTTTCGCCGCGCGCGAGGTCATCGCCCCCGTCGCCCGCCACTCGGTCCACGTCCCGCCGATCGGCCCCGACAGCTTCCGCTACGCCGGCAACAACCCCGACACGCCGGTGATCGGCATCTGGCCCGGCAAGATCCTGACCGAGCACCTGCGCCTGACGATCCCCGCCACCGACGGCGACAAACGCCCCGACCCCGCGCAGGATCTCGCGCGGATCACGGTGATCGAACGCCACGGCAAGAACGGCAACATCGCCAACGGCTTCGTCCGCGGCTTCGAGATCAAGTCCGGCGCCATCGCCTCGACCGTCTGCCACGACCACCACAACATCGCCGTGGTCGGCACCGATTACGCCGACATGGCGCTGGCCGCAAAACGTCTGGGCGAAATCGAGGGCGGCTTCGTCGTCGTTCAGGACGGCACGGTGCTGGCGGAACTGGCCCTGCCGGTCGCAGGGCTGATGTCGCTCGAACCCTTCGAACATGTCCGCGACCGCCTCACCGCCCTGCGCGCGGCCGCCCGGTCGCTCGGCGTCACGCTCGAGGAACCCTTCCTCCAGCTCGCCTTCCTCGCCCTGCCGGTGATCCCGCACCTGAAGATCACCGACCACGGCATGGTCGACGTGGACCGGTTCGAGGTTATCGCCTGACTCCCGACCCCCCGCCCCATCTTTGCGTCACAAATATCCCGGGGGGAGCCGAAGGCGGGGGGCAGCGCCCCCCTCCCCCCTTACCATCCGACCGAACCGCCCCGGATCGTGCGCCCTGCCGCGCGTCAGCGCGGCGCCCGGGTCGCCCGAGAAGCGCCCGGACCCGCAGGGTCGGGGCGCGCCGAGGGCGAAACCACCCCGCTCTCTCAGAACCCGTCGCGCGGCACCGCGATCAGCCCCAGCTGCTGCGCCGCCTGCAGGGACAGCACCGCGCTGTCCAGTCCCTGCGGCGCCTGATAGCGGCGCACGGCCTCGGCGGTTTCGCTGTCCCAGACCCCGGTGATCGCCCCCGCATGCAGCCCGCGCACCGCCAGCGCCCGCTGCAGCGAGGCCAGGAAATCCCCGGTCATCTGCTCGGCACAGGGCACCGCGAACATCCGGTCCTCGGCCGGGTGCAGCTCGACCTCGCGGGGCACCCGGGCGCCGCTGGCGTCGGTCTCATAGACCAGCTGCGTCTGCGCCGGCACCCGGTCGCGCGTCCAGCAGGCATCGGCCGGAATCGTGGCCAGCGGCACCTCGACCAGTTCCGCCCGATCCACCTGCGGTTCCGAGGTGTTGGGCTGGCAGCCGGCGACCAGGGTCGCCAGGCAGGTCAGGGCGAGGAAGCGAAGGACGGGACGGGTCATGGCGTATCGCATCGGATGGCGCGCCGATTCGGCGCATTGTTTCGGGATCTGCTCCAATCCTTCGCCGCCAATCCCGGCGTTTTCCGGGCGGAACCGGGGCGGGCCGGGTTCCATTTCGCGGCATCCCGCACCAGGGCCGGCATCGCGTGCCGCCGCCGCTCTGGTCAAAAGCCGGGCGGTGCCGTATGTCGGAGGCGATATCCGAACGACGTCCAAGAGGCACTCATGGTCAAGATCACCTATATCGAGTTCGACGGAACCGAGCATGTCGTCGACGTGCCGGCAGGGCTGACCGTCATGGAGGGCGCGCGCGACAACGGCATCAAGGGGATCGAGGCCGATTGCGGCGGCGCCTGCGCCTGCTCGACCTGCCATGTCTATGTCGACGACGCCTGGGTCGGGAAACTCCCGGCCAAGGATCCGATGGAAGAGGACATGCTCGACTTCGCCTATGAGCCCGATCCGAAACGCTCGCGCCTGACCTGCCAGATCAAGGTCACACCGGAGATCGACGGTCTGGTGGTGCGCCTGCCCGAGCGGCAGATCTGACCGCATGGCCGTCCCCGTCCGCCGCCAGCTGCAGATCTGGGGGGCGTTCGCCGCCTTCCTGGTCGTGCTGCTGTGGCAGCTCGGGGACGTGTTGCTGCCCTTCGTGCTGGGCGCCGCGGTGGCCTATTTCCTCGACCCGCTGGCCGACTGGCTCGAGCGGCTCGGTCTCAGCCGGGTCTGGGCGACGGTGACGATCTCGCTGGTGGCGGTGCTGGTCTTTGCACTGGGGGCCCTGCTGGTGGTGCCGCTGCTGATCGAACAGGCCCGGGCGCTGGTCCAGGTGGCGCCACGCGCCTTTACCGAACTCACCGGCTTTCTGACCGAGAAATTTCCCGATCTGGTCGACGCCAATTCCACCGTGCGCCAATCGCTGAACCAGCTGGGGGCGGTGATCCAGGCGCGCGGGGCCGAACTGGTGAACGCCGTGCTGGGCTCGGCGGCGTCGGTGATCAACATCGTGCTGCTGATCGTCGTGGTGCCGGTGGTGGCGTTTTACCTGCTGCTCGACTGGGATCCGATGATCGCCCGCGTCGATGCCCTGCTGCCGCGCGAACACGCGCCGATGATCCGCACCCTCGCCCGCGAGATCGACCGCACGGTGGCCTCGTTCATCCGCGGCATGGGCACCGTCTGCCTGATCATGGGCGTGTTTTATGCCGTGGCGCTGATGCTGGTGGGGTTGCAGTTCGGCCTGGTGGTCGGCGCCATCGCCGGGCTCGTCACCTTTATTCCCTATGTCGGTGCGATCCTGGGCGGCGTGCTGGCAATCGGACTGGGGCTGTTCCAGTTCTGGGGCGACTGGGTGTCGCTGGGCATGGTGGCAGCGGTCTTTGTCGCCGGGCAGTCGCTGGAAGGCAACGTGATCACCCCGCGGCTGGTCGGGCGCTCGGTGGGGTTGCACCCGGTTTGGCTGATCCTGGCGCTGGCGGTGTTCGGCGCGCTCTTTGGCTTTGTCGGCATGCTGGTGGCCGTGCCGCTGGCTGCCGCCATCGGCGTGCTGATGCGGCACGCGACGACCGCCTATCAGCAAAGCGCACTCTATACCGGGCGCAACGGCTCCGATTCGGAAAGCGGGAATGACCGAGCCGACCAGAGCTGAACAGCAGACCTTCGACCTGGCCGGCGAACCGGCGATGGGGCGCGGGGATTTCCTGTCGACGCCGTCGAATGCGCTGGCGCTGGCCGCAGTCGAGAACCCCGACGGTCTGCCCGCAGGTCTTCTGGTGCTGACCGGCCCCGAGGGGTCGGGCAAGACCCACCTCGGTCAGGTCTGGGCCGCGCGCACCGGCGCCCGCCAGCTCGAGTCCCATGCCCTGCCCGCCGCGCTGCCGGCGCTGCTGGCCCCCGATGCGCCGCACGCGCTGCTGATCGACGACGCCGAGCGCATCGCCGAGACCCCGGCCGAGGAGGCGCTGTTTCACCTGGTCAACCATCTGCGCGGCAAGGGCCAGATCCTGCTGACCGCGCGCCGGCCGGTGCGCGACTGGGGGCTGGTGCTGCCCGATCTGGTGTCGCGGCTGACCGCGGCGGCGCATGTCGCACTGGCCGAACCCGACGAGGCCCTGCTGGCGGCGGTGCTGGTCAAACTGTTCAACGACCGCCAGTTGCGGGTGCAGCCGGCACTGATCGACTTTCTGCTGGGCCGCATGGAACGGTCGCTGGCCGAGGCCGGCGTGCTGGTCGCGGATCTCGACGCGCGCGCGCTGCGACTGGGTCGACCGGTGACCCGCGCCCTGGCGCAGGAGATGCTGGCCGAACGCGAGGCCGCCGGCCTGCCCCTCGACAATCCCCCGTCCGGCGGCGCATCATCAAACTGACATATTTCTCGCGCAGAACTCCACCATGACCGCCTCCGATTTCCTCCACGGCCGCTACCCCGCCCCGATCGACCCGCCCGAAGGGTTCGATCCCGCTTCGCCCGACCGGTTCTTCAACCGCGAACTCTCGTGGATCGCCTTCAACTGGCGGGTGCTGGACGAGGCCTCGAACCCGCGGGTGCCGCTGCTCGAACGGGTGCGGTTTTTGTCGATCTCGGCCACCAACCTCGATGAATTCTATACCGTCCGCGTCGCCGGCCTGCGCGAGCTGAACCGCTCGGGCCGCACCACGCCGTCGATCGACGGCAAGACCCCGGCCGAACAGCTGTCCTTGATCAACGCCGATGCCCGGCGGCTGATGGAAACCCAGCAGGTGACCTTTGGCGAATTGCGCAAGGCCCTGGAAGACGAACAGATCTATATCCTCGACCGCCACGCCCTGACCGACGACGACCGAGCGGTGTTGAGCGACTATTTCTTTGCCAACGTCTTTCCGATGCTGTCGCCGCTGGCGATCGACCCGGCCCATCCGTTTCCGTTCATTCCCAACGCCGGCTTCAGCTTGGCCTTGCAGATCGAACGCAAGGCTGACGGCCTGCGCCGCAACGCGCTGTTGCCGGTGCCGCAGCAGATCGACCGGTTCATTCCGCTGCCCGCCGAGGGCGGCGCGCTCCGGTTCCTGCCGCTCGAGGAATTGCTGCTGGACCAGTTGCAGGCGCTGTTCCCGGGCTATGCCGCGCGGACCTCGTGCGCGTTCCGGGTGCTGCGCGATTCCGACCTCGAGGTCGAGGAGGAATCCGAAGACCTGGTGCGCGAGTTCGAGGTTGCGCTGAAACGGCGCCGCCGCGGCGAGGTGGTGCGGATGAAGATCACCGCCGACTCCCAGCCGGAACTGCGCGCGCTGATCATGGACGAGCTGGGCGTGGCCGCCGACGAGGTGGTCGAGGTCGAAGGGCTGCTGGGCATGGCTGACCTCAAGGAACTGGTGGTCGACAGCCGCCGCGACCTGCAATGGCCGCCCTTTACCCCGCGCGTGCCCGAGCGGGTGCAGGACCATGACGGCGATCTGTTCGCGGCGATCCGCCAGAAGGACATGCTGCTGCATCACCCCTACGAGACCTTCGACATGGTGGTGCGGTTCCTCGAACAGGCGGCGCGCGACCCGAACGTGCTGGCGATCAAGCAGACGCTCTATCGCACCAGCCGCGACAGCCCGATCGTCGACGCGCTGTGCGAGGCGGCCGAGGCCGGCAAGTCGGTCACCGCCTTTGTCGAGCTCAAGGCGCGGTTCGACGAGGCCGCGAACATCCGTCAGTCGCGGCGGCTGGAACGGGCCGGCGCGCATGTCGTCTACGGGTTCATCCACTACAAGACCCACGCCAAGATCAGCACCGTCGTGCGGCGCGAAGGCGACCGGCTGGTGACCTATACCCATTTCGGCACCGGCAACTATCACCCGATCACCGCGCGGATCTATACCGACCTCAGCCTGTTCACCTGCGATGCCGCCCTCGGGCGCGACGCGGCGCGGGTGTTCAACTATCTGTCGGGCTATGCCGAACCGGAAAAGCTGGAAAACCTGGCGATCTCGCCGCTGACGCTGAAGCCGAAACTGCTGGACCTGATCCAGCGCGAGGCCGAGCACGCCCAGGCGGGCCGTCCGGCGCAGATCTGGGCCAAGATGAACTCGCTTGTCGAGCCGGACGTGATCGACGCACTTTATGCCGCCTCGCAGGCCGGGGTGCAGATCAGCCTGGTGATCCGCGGCATCTGCGGCCTCAGACCCGGGATCAAGGGTCTGAGCGAGAATATCCGTGTCAAGTCGGTGGTCGGCCGGTTCCTGGAGCATTCGCGCATTGTCTGTTTCGGCCGCGGCCACGGGCTGCCCTCGCCGGAAAGCCGGGTCTTCATGTCCTCGGCCGACTGGATGGGCCGCAACCTGCTGCGCCGGGTCGAGACGCTGGTGGAAATCCGCAACCCCACGGTCAAGGCGCAGATCGTCCAGCAGGTGATGGCCGCGAACCTTTACGACGAGGCGCAAAGCTGGGTCTTGGACGGCAACGGACGCTATGCCCGTGTCCTGCCCGAGCCCGGCACCGATGAAGACCGGCAGATGTTCAGCTGCCACCGCTTCTTCATGGAGAACCCCTCGCTGTCGGGGCGCGGATCGGCGGGGGCGCGGGATGTGCCAAAACTGGCACACGAACCCCTCTGATCCCCGGTCGCGGCGGGCCGGGCGGATGCCACGGTTGACGCCGCGACGCAGCGCCGCCTAGATGGACCCTGCCGAGTCACTGCAAGAAGGCCAAGGCATGAACGCCGAAACCCCCGCCCTGACCACGCAAACCCCGATTCGCGGCTATTTCGGCCACCCCCTGTTCGGTGACGATTCGATCCGTGCGCTCAGCCGCGTCGGCGTGATCGACGTCGGCTCGAACTCGGTGCGAATGGTGGTGTTCGACGGCGCCGCGCGCTCACCGGCCTATTTCTTCAACGAAAAGATCATGTGCGGGCTGGGGCGTGACCTGGCCCAGACCGGGCGGCTGCACCCCGATGGCCGTGCCCGCGCGCTGGCGGCAATCAAACGCTTTGCGCTTCTGGCGCAGGACATGGCGCTGACCAGCCTGACGATGGTCGCCACCGCCGCCGTGCGCGAGGCCGAGGACGGCGAGGCCTTCAAGGCCGAGGTCGACGCCTCGACCGGCCTGGAAATGCTGATCATCGAGGGCACCGAAGAGGCGCGGCTCTCGGCGCAGGGCGTGCTGCTGGGCTGGCCCGGCGCGCGCGGGCTGATCTGCGACATCGGTGGCTCGTCGATGGAACTGGCCGAGATCGGCGACAACACGGTCGGCCGGCGCGTCAGCTCCACCCTGGGCCCGTTCCGCCTGCAACAGGTGCCGGGTGGCAAGAAGGGGCTGAAGAAACACGTCTCGATCACCCTGAAGGCCCTGCGCGACGAGGTTGGCGGCGACCACAATGTCCTCTATCTGGTCGGCGGTTCGTGGCGGGCGCTGGCGCGCCTCGACATGGAGCGCCAGGGTTACCCGCTGACCGTGCTGCACGAATACCACCTGACGCCCAAGTCGATCCGCAAGACCATCGACTGGATCGCCGAACAAGACCTGAAGAAACTGCGCGACCGCACCGGGATTTCGCCCGAACGGATCATGCTGGTGCCGCTGGCCAGTGTCGTGCTGCGGCAGATGCTGTCGATCTTCCGACCCAAGGACATCTATGTCTCCAGCTACGGCATCCGCGAGGGCATCCTGTTCGAACAGATGCCGGACAAGCTGCGCAGCCGCGATCCGCTGATCGAGGCCTCGCGCCACCTCGAACAATCGCATGCCCGGATCCCCGGTTTCGGCCGCAAGCTGTTCGACTTCCTGCTGCCGCTCTATCGCACCGTCCCGCACGAGCGCATGCGCCTGATCCGCGCCGCCTGCCTGTTGCACGACGTCAACTGGCGCGCCCACCCCGATTACCGGTCAGAAAGCTGCTTTGACACGGCAACCCGCGCGAACCTCGGCGGGCTCGACCACCGCGGCCGGGTCTATCTGGGGCTGGCGCTGATGAACCGCTACAAGTCTGCGGGTGCCGACAGCCGGCTGACGCCGCTGCTGAAACTCCTCTCGGACGAGGAAATCCGCCACGCGATCATGCTGGGCCGGGCGATGCGGTTCGGGGCGATGTTCACGATGGGCGGCCCGAATGATGCCGGCGAACTGCGCTATTTCCCCAAGAAGAAGGTGCTGGAGCTGATCCTGAACCCCGACCGCAAGGATCTGTTCGGCGAGGTTGCGGCACAACGGTTCCAAGCCCTGGCCAAGACGATCGGCGTCTCGACCAAGCTGCGCATCGCGCGTCAGAGTTCCAAGGGCTCGGTGGTCGACGACGACCCGGATTCCTGATCCTCCGGCTGGTCCTCGGCCGGCGCATCCTCGGGGCGCCGGCGGCGAATCAGGATATCGCCGTTCGGCAAGACCTCGGGTGCGTGCCAGCCCGACAGATCACCCAGCATCGCGCCCAGATCGCGAAACCAGGGATCGACCCGGTTCAGCAGCTCGCCCATGAAGCGGTCGAACCCGCCGCAGCCGTCCTGCCCCTCGGCGCAGTCTTCGGCCAGTGCCGGCCCCGCCAGCATGAACGCCAATCCCAGGCCCCAGATCGCTCGCATCGCTCCCCTCGTCATGCCGCGCGCTGCTTTTGCACGTCTTCCCAGGCGTTGTTCAACGCCTTCAGCCGCTCTTCGGCCATCGCCACGGCCTCGTCCGGCACCCCCCGCGCGCGCAACGCATCCGGGTGGGATTCGCGCACCAATCGCCGCCAGGACGCACGCGCCTCGTCCAGGGGCGCATCATGCGCGACCTCCAGCAGGTCGAAGGGATCGGGCATTGCCCCCGGCACGAATTGCGTCAGCATCGCCCGGAAACAGCTGTCTTGCAGCCCGAAAATCCGCGCGACCTCGCGCAGGAACGCTTCTTCGGCCGGGTGAAAGGCGCCATCCGCCATCGCCACCCGGAACAACCCCTCCAGCAGATCGCGCAACACCGGGTCGCGCGGCGGGAACAGCGCGGCGATCTTGCGCGCATAGGCATCAAATCCGGCGACGTCCTGCCGCGCCAGGTTGAACACCCGCGCGGCGTGTTTTTCGTCCTCGGGCGGGATGGTGAAGACCGCGCGGAACATCGTCACCTCGTCGCGGGTGACGGTGCCGTCGGCCTTGGCCAGCTTGGCCCCCAGCGCGATCACGCCGATGGTAAAGGCCACCGAGCGTTCGGGCGGCGTGCGCAGCCGGTCGAACACCGCGCTCAGGGGTTCCCCTGCGCGCAGCGCCTCAACGGCATCCCTGATCCGTGACCACAACGACATGCGCGCAGTCTACGCAAAGCCCGCGCGTTTGCCCATCGGCATCACAAGATTTTCTGCATCAGCACAAGGTCATGGTAGCGCCCGAATTTCCAGCCGGCCTCGGGCACAAGGCCGACCTGCGCGTAACCAATCGCCGCGTGAAAGGCGACACCCGCCGGGTTCGAACCGCTGACCCCGCCGATCAGCATATGGTGGCCGGCGGCGCGCGCGTGATCTTCGAGCGCCGTCATCAGCGCCCGCCCGAGGCCCTGCCCGCGCGCGCCCGCGCCCAGCAGGATCGTGTGCTCCTGGCTGCGGGCATAGCCGGGGCCACCGCGAAACTGGGCGTAGGTGGCAAAGCCCTGCACCTCCGCGCCCGCATCCCAGACCAGCACGGCGGCCCGGGTGTCGATCATCGCCACCACCTCGGCCTCGGTCTTTTCCGCGCTGGTAAAGGTGATCGCGGTGTCGCGGATGATCGGGTTCCAGATCGACAGGATCGCGATGGCATCCCCCGCCCGGGCCTGCCGGATCATGCCAGCCACCGTTCGCCCGCCGGCGTCTGAAAGCCAAAGCGCAACGCCGGGGCGTCACCTGCGACCACCTGCACCCGGGGGTCCGTCAGCACCGGCGCGAGGGCCGCGCGCAGGGCCTCGGGCGCGGGGTGCGCGATCTCGACCGTCACCAGCCGCACGCCCTGATCCGTCAGACGCGCGGCCGGGTGTGCCGTGCTGTCCCAGGTGATCAGCGCCGGGAACACGCCGCCAAAGGGCAAGAGCCCTTCCGCCGGCACCGCCATCCGCCAGCGCAAATCGCCGCGCGCGAAATCCATCGGCACGTCGGTTCCCGGTGGCGCGACGGCCAGCGCCTGTTCCAGATCGTCGCACCGCCCGATCCAGGCGCGCGGCGCGGGCGGCCCGGCGAAACTGTCGAGCGCGAACCAGCGCGGGCGGCCCGGGTCGGGGGCCGCCGGGTTCACCGCGATCACCTCCAGATACTCGCCCGGCCCCAGCGACAGCAGCGCGTTATGGGTGCCCATCGCCGCATGCTCTCCCCCCGGCTGCAGGGACACGCCCAGCGCCGCCTCGACCGCCGCGACGCCCGCGGGCAGGTCTGTGGCCGCGATGGCCAGATGATCGAGAACCGCCATGATCACACTCCCATCAGCCGGACGATCCCGGCCAGCGTGGCCACCACCGTCGGGTAAAAGCTGGCGGCAAAGCCGAATCCCCGCAACGGCGGCGAGCGATGATAGCCGGCCCAGAACAGCACGCGCATCACCGCGAAATTCACCCCGAGGATCGGCATCAGACCCCAGCCCAGCGTCCAGCCCGCAAAGGGCCAGAGGACCAGCGCCAGCACCATCTGTTCGGTGGTGTTGGTCAGCACCCGCTGGTCGATCTCGGCCCCGGAGCCCGGCGCGAAGGCCTGACCGTCGATGATCGTCGGATCAAAGAAGCGCCGCTGCGCCAGACGGCCGATCAATGCGACCATCACCAGCCCGCCGGGCAGATAGGCCAGCACCACGGGCGTCACCGGCCCCAGAAACCCGGCGCCGCGCCCGAACCCCAGCCAGACCAGCGCCACCGACCACAGCATCGCCAGCGCCATCGACGCCGCGATGAGCCGTTGTTTTCCGTCCATGCCGCCCCCATTGCGCTACCGGAGAAATCTGGCACGCGGTTTCGGCAAAGAAAAGGGGCGGCCCCTCGCCGGACCGCCCCCCGTCGACGCGCGCCCCTCCTCGAAGGCGCGGGCCGGATCGCGTCAGCCGCGCGCCTCGCGGATCAGGCGCAGGATGTCCTTGGCGGCGGCGGGGATATTGGTGCCCGGGCCAAAGATCGCCTTGACCCCGTGGTCATAGAGATACTGGTAATCCTGCTGCGGGATCACGCCGCCACAGATCACCAGGATATCCCCCGCCCCCGCGTCCTTGAGTGCCTGCACCAGCTTCGGCGCCAGGGTCTTGTGCCCGGCCGCCTGCGACGAGATGCCGACGACATGCACGTCGTTGTCGATGGCGTCCTGCGCGGCTTCTTCCGGGGTCTGGAACAGCGGCCCCACGTCGACATCAAAGCCGATGTCGGCAAAGGCGGTGGCGATCACCTTGGCACCACGGTCGTGACCGTCCTGGCCCATCTTGACCACCAGCATCCGCGGCCGGCGACCTTCGTCCTCGGCAAAGGTTTCGACGTCCTTCTGGATCGCGGCAAAGGCGTCGTCGCCCTCATAGGCCGCGCCATAGACCCCGGCCAGCGTCTTGACCTCGGCCCGGTGACGACCGAACACCTTTTCCATCGCCATGCTGATTTCCCCCACGCTCGCTCGCGCCCGCGCCGCTTCGACCGCGGCAGCCAGCAGATTCCCGCCCTCACGCGCACGGCGCTCCAATTCCGCCAGCGCCGCTTGGCAGGCTGCCTCGTCGCGGCTGGTGCGCATGGCGGTCAGACGGGCGATCTGCGCCTCGCGGACCTTGACGTTGTCGATATCCAGAATGTCGATCGGGTCTTCTTTGGCCAGGCGATACTTGTTGACGCCGACGATCACTTCCTCGCCGCGGTCGATCATCGCCTGCCGCTTGGCCGCGCTTTCCTCGATCCGCAGTTTCGGCATACCCGAGGCGACCGCCTTGGTCATGCCGCCCAGTTCCTCGACTTCCTCGATCAGTTTCCAGGCGGCCTCGGCCAGATCCGCGGTCAGTTTCTCGACGTAATACGACCCCGCCAGCGGATCGACGACCTTGGTCACGCCGGTCTCTTCCTGCAGGATCAGCTGGGTGTTGCGGGCGATCCGGGCGCTGAATTCGGTCGGCAGCGCAATCGCCTCGTCCAGCGCGTTGGTGTGCAGGGACTGCGTGCCGCCCAGCGCCGCGGCCAGCGCCTCATAGGCGGTGCGGACGACGTTGTTATAGGGATCCTGTTCCTGCAGCGAGACACCCGACGTCTGGCAATGGGTGCGCAGCATCAGGCTGCCCGGCTTCTTGGGATTGAATTCCGACATGATGCGGTGCCACAGCAGCCGCGCGGCGCGCAGCTTGGCGGCCTCCATGAAGAAATTCATGCCGATGGCGAAGAAGAAGCTGAGCCGCCCGGCGAAAGCATCGACATCCATCCCCCGCGCCAGCGCCGCGCGGACGTATTCGCGCCCGTCGGCCAGGGTAAAGGCCAGTTCCTGCACCAGGTTCGCGCCCGCTTCCTGCATGTGGTAGCCGGAAATCGAGATCGAGTTGAACTTGGGCATCTCGGTCGAGGTGTATTCGATGATGTCCGCGATGATCCGCATCGAGGGTTCGGGCGGATAGATATAGGTGTTGCGGACCATGAACTCCTTGAGGATGTCGTTCTGGATGGTCCCGCTGAGCAGCTTGCGGTCGACGCCCTGTTCTTCGCCGGTGACGATGAAATTCGCCAGAACCGGGATCACCGCGCCGTTCATGGTCATCGACACCGAGACCTTCTCCAGCGGGATGCCGTCGAACAGGATCTTCATGTCCTCGACGCTGTCGATGGCGACGCCGGCCTTGCCCACATCGCCCACCACGCGCGGGTGATCGCTGTCATAACCGCGGTGCGTCGCCAGGTCGAAGGCGACCGAGACACCCTGCTGCCCGGCGGCCAGCGCCTTGCGGTAGAAGGCATTCGATTCCTCGGCGGTGGAAAAGCCCGCATACTGGCGGATGGTCCAGGGGCGGCCGGCATACATCGTGGCGCGCGGGCCGCGGGTGAAGGGCGCGATCCCGGGCATCGAGCCGAGATGATCGAGCCCGTCCAGATCAGCCTCGGTATAGAGCGGCTTGACCGGAATCCCCTCCAGCGTGTCCCAGGTCAGGCTGTCGGGCGACTGCCCTTTGAGTTCCTTGGCGGCCAGGGCCTGCCACTGCGCCATCTTGTCGGTGCCGTCGCTCATCACGCGCTCCTTTGTGTCCTGCGGCCACGGCCCCGGGGGCTGCGTGGCGAATTCGTTGTGAAAGCTGGTGAAATCCGGGCGCGGGTGCCTATATCAAGGGGCAAAGGAGTCCCCGCACCGATGAAATCCGTATTGCTCGCGTTGTCGCTGCTGCTGACCGCCGGCCCGTTGCTGGCCCAGGAACCCGTCACGGACGAGGTCGCACCAGCGGCGCTGCAGGTGATCGACGCCAGCGCCGAAGGGGTCGACCCGGCGGCATACCAGTGGCAATGGCGGATCGTCGCCGTGCTGGCGGATTCGCCGCTGGACCCGGCGTTTGTCCGCCAGATGCGGGCGATCGAGGAGGCGCCGAACGACCTGTTCGAGCGCGACGTGCTGGTGCTGTTCGACAGCGACCGCAACTCGGGCAGCGCGCTGCGGCAGATGCTGCGCCCGCGCGGGTTCATGCTGGCGATCCTCGGCAAGGACGGCGAGATCAAGCAACGTCGCCCCTCGCCGCGCACGGTGCGCGAAATCGGCGAGATCATCGACCGGTTCCCGCTGCGCCGGCAGGAGATCCTGGAGCGGCTGCCCGCGGGGCGGTGAGGGGCGTGCAGGCGGTGAGGCCGGGGGCGCTGCCCCCGGACCCCCGGCGTATTGGAAGCAAGATGAAAGGGGCGCGGGGCCACCTTATTCGAACTCCATGATCACGTCGTCGACCGCCAGCGAGCCGCCGACCGAGGCGTTGATCTTCTTGACGATGCTTTTCTTTTCGGCGCGCAGGATATTTTCCATCTTCATCGCCTCGACGGTGCAGAGCGCCTGGCCCTCGAAGACCTCGTCGCCCTCGGCCACGCTGAGTTTCACCATCAAGCCCGGCATCGGGCAGAGCAGCAGTTTCGAGGTGTCCGGCGGCAGTTTCTCCGGCATCAGGCGGGCGAGTTCGGCCTGACGCCGGGTGCGGACGTGGACCTTGAGGTCGGCGCCGCGCACCCGCACGCGGTAGCCGCCGGTGACGCGGCCGACCTTCAGCACCAGATGCGCGCCATCGACCAGAAGGCGGGCCAACGTCTGGCCGGGGGTCCAGTCGCTTTCGACGCGCAGGATCATGCCACCGTCGAATTCGACCGTCGCGCCGCCGCGGTCAGCCCGGATCGTCAGCGCGTATTCCACGCCCTGCAGCGCGACAACCCAGTCGTCGCCCACCTTGCGTTCATGGTTGTCCATCCGGCCGGTGATGCGCGCGCGCCGGATTTCCGCCACGCGGTTCATCGCGGCCGCGGCGGCGGCAACCCGGCGCAGGGTCGGTTCGGGCAGGGCAACCCCCTGGAACCCCTCGGGGAATTCCTCGGCAATGAAGGCGGTGGTCATGTCACCCGCGGTGAATTTCGGGTGGTCCATGACGGCCGCGCAGAACGGCAGGTTGTGGCCGATGCCCTCGACCTCGAAAGTGTCCAGCGCCTGGCGCATTTCCTCGATGGCTGCCGCCCGGGTCGGCCCCCAGGTGCAGAGCTTGGCGATCATCGGGTCGTAATACATGCTGATCTCGCCGCCCTCGTAGACGCCGGTATCGTTGCGCACGATGCCGCCGCCCTGGGTCGCGCCCTCGACCGGGGGGCGGTAGCGGGTCAGCCGGCCGATCGACGGCAGGAAGTTGCGATAGGGGTCCTCGGCATAGAGGCGGCTTTCCATCGCCCAGCCGTTGATCTTCAGGTCTTCCTGCTTGAAGGGCAGCGGCGCGCCGTTCGCGACGCGGATCATCTGCTCGACCAGGTCGACGCCGGTGATCAGTTCGGTGACCGGATGTTCCACCTGCAGGCGGGTGTTCATTTCCAGGAAGTAGAAGTTGCGGTTGCCGTCAACGATGAATTCCACGGTGCCCGCGCTGGAATAGCCCACGGCCTTGGCCAGGGCGCAGGCCTGTTCGCCCATCGCCTTGCGGGTCGCCTCGTCGAGGAAGGGCGAGGGCGCCTCTTCGATGACCTTCTGGTTGCGGCGCTGGATCGAGCATTCGCGCTCATGCAGGTAGACGCAGTTGCCGTGTTTGTCGGCCAGCACCTGGATCTCGATATGGCGCGGTTGCGTCACGAATTTCTCGATGAAGATGCGGTCGTCACCAAAGCTGTTCGCCGCCTCGTTCTTGGAGGATTCGAACCCTTCACGGGCTTCCTGCGCGGTCCAGGCGATGCGCATCCCCTTGCCGCCGCCGCCGGCCGAGGCCTTGATCATCACCGGATAACCGATCTGATCCGAGATCTTCACCGCCTCTTCGGCGTCGGCAATCAGGCCCATGTAGCCGGGCACCGTGCTGACGCCGGCTTCCTGGGCGATTTTCTTCGAGGTGATCTTGTCGCCCATCGCCTCGATCGCGGGGCTGGGGGGGCCGACGAAGATCACGCCCTCCTTCTCCAGCGCCTCGGCGAATTTCATGTTCTCGGACAGGAAGCCATAGCCCGGGTGCACCGCCTCGGCGCCGGTCTTGCGGATCGCGTCCATGATCTTGTCGATGACGATATAGGACTGGTTCGCCGGCGGCGGGCCGATGTGCACAGCTTCGTCGGCCATCTGCACATGCAGCGCGTTGCGGTCGGCGTCGGAATAGACCGCCACCGTCTTGATGCCCATCTTGCGCGCCGACTTGATGACCCGGCAGGCGATCTCGCCGCGGTTGGCGATCAGGATCTTCTTGAACATGCTCACTCCCCTGCCCCGTGCGGGGCCCCAATTGTCTGTGCGGCGATGGTGTTGATGGCGGCCGAGGCGGTCATATGTCTGCCTCGTCGTCCCAGTCGAAGCCCTCGCCATCCTCGGCAAAGACGTCCGGGAAACTGATGCGGGCCTTGGCGACGTCGATGCGCAGCAGGGCCTCGTAGCTTTTCGGATCGAAGGGGTCTTCGGCGGCCACGACCTCGCGGCCAAAGAGCCAGGACAGGCGTCCGGCGTCCAAGTTGCCGCGCTCGAAAGGCTCTTCGCCGAAATGGTCCCACAGCGCCGCCATGAAGCCGGTGTCGGCGCGGCGGTCGGCGGGGCGGCGGTCCTTGAACCGCTGGCGCGCGATCAGGGGGGTGGCCCCTTCCTTGACGTTGGCGCGGCGGATCGTGAACTGGAAATCGGTGCCGGGCAGCCGCCCGGGAAAGCCGCGATGCTTCAGCATGGGATACCCCCCTGCCGGATCGCGGGCAGCACTGCGGGCGAGGCCTGGGCAGGCCCCGCCCGGTGCGTCACACGCAAATGCGCGAGATCAGCGGTATTTCGGGGTGACCGGCTCGACGTAGATCGGCGCGGGCGCCGGCTCGACCATGACGAATTCTTCCTGCCGGCGCTGGTTGCACCCGGCAAGGAAGGACAGGCCGACGACAGCCGCGATGACGGCGACAGTGGTCTTGGACATGCGTTTCTCCTGCTCTCGTTGTGCCCCGGTCGCCGGGCCGCTGCCAGACGCCGGATGCTGTTATCTGCACAAACCAATACGGCAGTGCTGGTTCGGACAATATCCGATTTCGCAGGGCGTTGCCAGTTTTTCGGTTCATACATGGGGGTTAGCAGGTCATTTTGTGGCGCGGCGGCACCACGGCACCGCCACGACAGGGTGAAAAAATCAACATCTTGCGCAAGCATGCCGTGTCGCCTCTGTTGCTGGTGACACCCGGGCGGGTGTCACAGCGGGATGTTGTCGTGCTTCTTCCAGGGGTTCGACAGCTTCTTGTTGCGCAGCGAGGCAAAGGCCCGACAGATCCGGCGGCGGGTCGAATGCGGCATGATCACCTCGTCGACGAAGCCACGCTCGGCCGCGACGAACGGATTCGCGAAACGGTCCTCGTAGTTCCTGGTATGCGCTGCAATCTTCTCGGCGTCGCCCAGATCGGCGCGGTGGATGATCTCGGTCGCGCCCTTGGCGCCCATCACCGCGATTTCGGCGGTCGGCCAGGCATAGTTGAAATCGCCGCGCAGGTGCTTCGACGCCATCACGTCATAGGCCCCGCCATAGGCCTTGCGGGTGATCACCGTGACCTTGGGCACGGTCGCTTCGCCATAGGCAAAGAGCAGCTTGGCGCCGTGCTTGATGACGCCGCCGTATTCCTGGCCGGTGCCAGGCAGGAAGCCGGGCACGTCGACCAGCGTCAGGATCGGGATCTCGAACGCGTCGCAGAAACGCACGAAGCGCGCGGCCTTGCGCGAGCTGTCGATGTCGAGGCAGCCGGCCAGCACCATCGGCTGGTTGGCGACGACGCCCACGGACTGTCCCTCGAGCCGGATGAAGCCGGTGATGATGTTCTTGGCGAAATCGGCCTGGATCTCATAGAAATCCCCCTCGTCCGCGAGCTTCTGGATCAGCTCCTTCATGTCGTAGGGGGTGTTCGGGTTGTCGGGGATCAGCGTGTCGAGGCTGTCCTCGATCCGGCCGGGCTCGTCGAAGAACGGGCGGACCGGCGGTTTTTCGCGGTTGTTGAGCGGCAGGAAGTCGATCAGGCGGCGGACCTCGATCAGCGCCTCGACATCGTTTTCAAAGGCGCCGTCCGCGACCGAGGATTTCTTGGTATGGGTGCTGGCGCCGCCCAGTTCCTCGGCAGTGACGATCTCGTTCGTGACGGTCTTCACCACGTCGGGGCCGGTCACGAACATATAGGACGAATCGCGCACCATGAAGATGAAGTCGGTCATCGCCGGCGAATAGACCGCGCCGCCCGCGCAGGGGCCCATGATCACCGAGATCTGCGGCACCACGCCCGAGGCCATGATGTTGCGCTGGAACACGTCGGCGTAGCCCGCGAGCGAGGCCACCCCCTCCTGGATGCGCGCGCCGCCCGAGTCGTTCAGCCCGATCACCGGCGCACCGTTCTGGATCGCCATATCCATGATCTTGCAGATCTTCTGCGCATGGGTTTCCGACAGCGACCCGCCAAAAACGGTGAAGTCCTGGCTGAACACATAGACCATGCGGCCGTTCACGGTGCCCCAGCCGGTCACCACGCCATCACCCGAGGGACGGTCCTTTTCCATGCCGAAGTCGGTGCAGCGATGAGCGACGAACATGTCGAATTCCTCGAACGACCCCTCGTCGAGCAGCAATTCGATCCGTTCGCGCGCGGTCAGCTTGCCCTTGGCATGCTGCGCTTCGATCCGGCGCGCACCGCCGCCTTGACGCGCCGCCGAACGCCGGGTTTCGAGCTCTTGCAGAATATCCTTCATGGGGGGCCCTCCTCGGATTTGCAGGGCAATCTATTGGTGCAAGGGCATCAGGGAAAGCAAAATAGAGAAAATTTGCAAATGACTTGGCAAAGACAATTCGCTAATTGCAAATTCGCTAATTCACGCCGCTTCCCCGGCATCGAAACCGGGACTATCACGCGACAAACCCCAGCCCCGAGTCGCCCCATGCCCCTGCCCGTTCCGCTGATCACCATCCTGCTGCTTCTCGCCTCGAATGTTTTTATGACCTTCGCCTGGTATGGCCATCTCAAATTCAAATCCGCGCCCCTGCTGGTGGTGATCCTCGTCAGCTGGGGCATCGCGTTCTTCGAATACCTGCTGCAGGTGCCTGCGAACCGGATCGGCCACGGCACCTTTTCCGCAGCCGAGCTGAAAACGATCCAGGAGGTCATCACCCTGACCGTCTTTGCCGGGTTCTCGGTGTTCTACCTGCGCGAACCGCTGGGCTGGAACCACCTGGCCGGGTTCGCGCTGATCGCGGGAGGTGCCTTTTTGATCTTCCAGCGCGCCGGCTGACGGCTCTGGACAGTCCGCCCGGGCATCAATACACTTGTAAAATGAAACGTATCGAGCCGCGGTTCCTCGACCGCTCTACCCCCCCGCACATTGCCACGCTGATCCTGATTGCCGGGATCTCGGCCCTGTCAATGAATGTGTTCCTGCCGTCGCTTCCCAACATGGCGGCCTACTTCAACGCCGATTATGCGGTGTTGCAGCTGTCGATCTCGGTCTACCTGGCCTTCAGTGCCCTTCTGCAGCTGGCCATCGGCCCGGTCTCCGACCTGTTCGGCCGGCGGCGGGTGCTGCTGATCTCGATGGCGGTCTTTATCCTGGCCAGCCTCGGCACGTTGCTCGCCCCCACGGCCGAGATCTTCCTGATCTTCCGCATGCTGCAGGCCTCGATCGCCACCGGCATGGCACTGAGCCGAGCCATCGTGCGCGACATGGTCGACGAGGCCCGCGCCGCCTCGATGATCGCCTATGTCACGCTGGGCATGTCGATCGTGCCGATGCTGGGACCGATCGTCGGCGGTGCGCTGGATGAATGGTTCGGCTGGCAGGCCAACTTCCTGATGCTGCTGGTCCTCGGGCTGGCGGTGTTCGCGATGACCTGGGCGGACCTCGGCGAGACCACCGTCAACCGGCCAACCAGCTTTCTGGAGCAGGTGCAGGACTACCCGGAACTTCTGACCTCACCGCGGTTCTGGGGCTATGTCCTCACCACCGCCTGCGCCTCGGGGATGTTCTTTGCCTATCTCGGCGCGGCCCCGTTCATCGGCAGCAAGATCTACCACCTCAGCCCCAGCGAACTGGGCCTGCTGTTCGGCGTCACCGGCGCGGGCTATGGGATCGGCAATTTCTTCTCCGGGCGGTTCTCGATGCGGCTCGGCGTGACGCGGATGATCGTCCTTGGCAACGTCGTCATGGCGGTTGGTCTGACCCTGCAATGGCTGGCCCTGCTGAGCGACTCGGCCTGGGTGTTCTTCGGCCCGTTCCTGATCGTCGGTGCCGGCAATGGCCTGGTGCTGCCGAACTCGAATGCCGGGATGCTGTCGGTGCGACCTAAACTGGCGGGTTCGGCCTCGGGGCTGGGTGGCGCGATTATGATCGGCGGCGGGGCGGCGCTGTCGGCCATCGCCGGCTCGATCGTCACCGAGGAAACCGGCGCCTGGCCCCTGCTGGCGGTCATGTCGCTGTCCCTGCTGGGCTCGTTCCTGTCGATCGCGATGGTCATCCGCCGTAACCGCCGCCTGGGGGTCTGATCGGCCCCCTTGGCAGCGCCGCTTTGCAAAGCTAGCTTGGCGGAATTGCAAAGCGGGGCGGAAATGGCTGTTCAGAAACTCTATGCCGGGGCCAAGCTGCGCGAGATCCGCTCGCGGCTGCAGCTGACGCAAAAGGACTTTGCCGCGCGGCTGGGCGTCTCGCTGCCCTATCTCAACCAGATGGAGAACAACAACCGCCCGGTGTCGACCGCGGTGGTGCTGGCCCTGGCGCGCGAGTTCGGCACCGATGTGACCGAGCTGAGCACAGGCGACAGTGAGCGCATGGTCACCGATCTGCGCGAGGCGTTGGCCGATCCGGTGTTCCCCGCCCCGGCGCCCTCGGCGGCCGACCTGCGGCTGGTCGCCTCGAACGCGCCCGGGGTCGCCCGCGCGCTTCTGGCACTGCACCGCGCCTATCGCCAGACCCACGAGCGCCTGGCCTCGCTCGACGAGGCGCTGGGCCGCGAGGACCAGATGCTGCGCGCCTCGCCCTGGGAAGAGGTGCGCGACTTCTTCCACTACTGCGACAACTACATCGACGCCGTCGACCGCGCTGCCGAACATTTCGCCCAGGGCCCCGATCCGATTGACGGCAGGGCTGTGGCGGCACTGGAGCGGCGCGGGATCAAAGTTCAGTTTTCCGATATCGAGATGCTGCGTCACTACGATTCCGGCGGGCGAACTCTCACTTTATCAACCAAAGCGTCGCAGGCGACCCGGCGGTTTCAACTGCTGCACCAGGTTGCCTTGCTGACCCAGAACGACCTGCTGGAGGCGACGCTGGATCTGGCCCGGTTTCAGTCCGACGAGGCGCGCGCGATCGCCAAGATCGGCCTGGCGAATTATTTCGCCGGGGCGGCACAGCTGCCCTATGGCGCCTTTCTCGCCGCCGCGCAGGAAAGCCGGCATGATCTGGAGATGCTGGCCGACCGGTTCGGCGCCTCGATCGAGCAGGTCGCACACCGGCTGTCCACGCTGCAGCGCCCCGGGGCCAAGGGGGTGCCGTTCTTCTTTGTGCGCGTCGATCAGGCCGGCACGATCACCAAGCGCCATTCTGCGACGCGGCTGCAATTCGCACGCTATGGCGGGGCCTGTCCGTTGTGGAACGTGCACCAGGCCTTCGAGACGCCGGGGCGGTTCCTGCGCCAGTTGGCCGAGACCCCGGACGGGGTGCGGTATTTCTGTCTGGCACGGGACGTGTCCAAGCCTGGCGGGTCATTCCGGGCGCCGGTGCGGCGCTATGCCATCGGGCTGGGCTGCGAGATCCGCCATGCCGAGGCGCTGACTTATGCCGACGACATGGACCTGACCAACCCCACGGCCTTTGAGCCGATCGGCATTTCCTGCCGGATCTGCGCGCGGCCCAATTGCCACCAGCGATCGGTTCCGCCGCTGGAACAGGGGCTGCGGATCGACCTCGACCGCCGCGGGGTGCTGCCCTATGCGATCGACGCGCAAAGCGGATCCTGACGCAAAACGGGCCGCACGAGGCGGCCCGTCCCGGTGATGATCATCGTGTTCAGGCGTCGCGCAGCATCTTGGCGATCTCGTCCTTGAGCGCCATCCGCTGCTTGCGCAGGGCGGTTTCATGCTCTTCGGTGACCGGGTCGACATTGGTCTCGGCGCGGTGAATCGTCTTGTTCACCTGGTGATATTCATCGAAGATCTTCGCGAAATGCGCATCCTGCCCCTTCAGGGCATGCATCTTCTCGACCTCGGCCGGAAATTCCTCGGCCAACTCGTGGGGCGTGTTCGACATGGCGTCCTCCGTTCCTGTTCTCAGTGACTCTAACGCGGCGATTCGCGTGGCCCATTGATCTGGATCAGAACCCGCGCCGACGCAAGTTCGCCCCGGCAACGGGTCCATCAGATGTTGCGGAAATCGCCGCTGCGGCCCGCCCCGTCGCGGAACCGACCGGCCCCGGCGGTGCCCTCCTTGCGGACAGCGTCGACACCGTTGGCCCATTCGACCTTCATCCCGTCGCGCACCGACATGCCGCGCGTCTCGATGATCGTGCGGCGGTCGGCGCGCACCGCTTCCTGCGGGAAACGGGCGATCTCGGCCGCCAGCGCCTCGGCCTCGGCGCGCGCCTCGCCATGCGGCACGACGCGCTCGCACAGGCCCAACCGCTCGCATTCCGCGGCCTCGACCTTGCGCCCGGTAAGCGCGATTTCAAGCGCGCGGCCCTGCCCCACGATGCGCGGCAGCCGCACCGAGCCTCCATCCAGAAGCGGGATCCCCCAGCGCCGGCAATACACGCCAAGATAGGCGGTTTCAGCCATCACCCTTATGTCGCACCAGAGCGCCAGTTCCATGCCGCCCGCCACCGCCGGCCCCTCGATGGCACCGATCACCGGCTTCGACAGTTCCATCCGCGAAGGCCCCAACGGCCCACGTTCCGAAGGGCCGTGACCGACCGGAAAGGCGAGGCCGTCGAAATAGTCTTCGCGCAGGGCGTCGTCCGAGAGCGACGCGGCGAGTTTCAGATCCCAGCCGGCACAGAAATACCCGCCCTTGCCCCAAAAGACGGCGACCTTGGCCGGGCCTTCCTCGAATTCGCGAAAGGCCGCAACCAACGCCTCGGCCTGCGCCGTGTCGACAGCGTTGCGCGCCTCTGGGCGGTTGTTGACGATCGTCCAGACATCGCCGTTCTTCTCGATTTCGACCGACATGAACATTCCTCCCTCTGGCGGCACAGCGCCGGCTCACACGATTGATAACAGTGTTATCCTCTTGCCAGAGATATCTGCGCGACCAGAAGTGTGTCAAGAATCTTCCGCCACTCGGTCTTGAGCGACCGGTCGCGACCGCTGAAGCGCATCGCCAGCACGCCGATCAGTGCCGCGAACAGCGCCTGTGACAGCGCGCGGGCGCGCTCCGCACCCATGCCCGGCCCACCGATCCGCTGGAAACAAGCCCGGAACACATCGAGCGCCTCTTCCAAAAGCGCGTTGAGCCTACGATCACGCTCGGCCCCCAAGCCTTTGACACCATCGCGTTCAAAAAGATACAGACCCAGCCGAAACTCGAACATATTCTCTTGATAATATTCAATAAAAGCAAAAGATGAGTCCCGCAGCGCGGCCTCAGGATCGGCCTCGATGGCGGCGGCCCGAGCGGTAGCACGGCCCAGTGCGAGCAGGCTGTCTTCCAGCAATGCCGCATAGATGTCCTCCTTGCCCGAGAACATCTTGTAGATCGCGCCGGTCGTGTAACCAGCCGCCGACGCGATACGTCGCAACCCGCCTTCCAGCGTGCCATCGACCTCGAACACCTGGCGGGCGGCGATCAGGATCTTCTGCCGGCGCTCTTCCAGGCTCAGGGTTTTCGGTTGCGACATGGCGGCCCTCATTCAGATAACGATATGATCCCATTGGATCTGCGCCATCATAGTGCCGGCGCGCCGCCGAAGTCCACGCCGGTGGTGGGCGACCTACCGCTGCGCGGGCCGCCAGCCGGCCGCGCGCGCCTCGGCCTCGCTGCAGAACCAGCGTTCGCCGCGGGCCGGATCAATGCGCGTGCGGTCGTAGTCGCGCTGCCCCGGCCGGTGATAGATCCGCCCCGAGGCCGAGATATTGCCCTTGATCGCACAGCCCGCCGGGGCGGTTTGCACGGAATCGGCATCGCGCCGCCCCGTAGCGCGGAACGCCGCCGGATCCTGTGTCTGCGCCCCCTCGCGCCCCCACAGACCGCGCTGCGCGCTCCGCGCGCGCTCTTCCTGCGCGACGTAGTCCAGTGCATAGCGCCGATAGGCCAACGCCGCGCCCTGTTCGACCATCGCCGCGCCCAGATCGCCGCCCGGCCCCGTGCAGCGCGCGACCAGCCGGCCGTAGCGGTCGGTGTCACGGCCCGTGCAGGTTACCGGCTGCCCGCCGATCAGCCGTGCCAGCTGCTGCCCGGCCCAGATCCCGCAAGGCCAGCTGCGCCCTGCCGTATCGCAGCTTTGCCCCCGTTCAAGCGCGTCGATGCCGAACAGCCGGACGGTGGTGCCCGCCACCTCCAGCGTATCGCCGTCGATCACCCGTGCATGACCCCGGACATCGGCCTGTGCCGCGCCCGCAATCATAAGAACAAGAAAAGAACAAATCCTTAACATGCCCCCGATCTAGGGGGCCGGTCGCGCGCGGGCAAGCGCGAAACCCGAAAACAGTTAAGAAACCCCTACCGCCGGCTACCGCTGCGCGGTCGCCCAGTCTGGGTTGATCCAGGGCTCAAGATTTGACGCCGGCAGCGGATCACGCCCCAAGATATGGTCGGCCATCTTCTCGCCCACCATGATCGAGGGGGCATTCAGGTTGCCGTTGGTGATCCGCGGGAAGATCGACGAATCGGTCACCCGCAGCCCTTGAACGCCGATCACCCGGCCCTGCCCGTCGACCACCGCCAGCGGGTCATCCACCCGCCCCATCCGCGCCGTGCCGCAGGGGTGATAGGCCGATTCGGCGTGCTCGCGGATGAAGGCATCCAGCGCCGCGTCGTCCTGCACCGCCGCGCCCGGCTGGATCTCGTGCTTGACGTGCTGCGCCATCGCCGGCTGGCCGATGATCTCGCGCGTGAGGCGGATCGCGGTGCGGAACTCGGCCCAGTCATCGGGATGCGACATGTAGTTGAAGCGGATCTCGGGCGCGGCGGCGGGATCGGCGGACCGCAGCCGCACCGTGCCACGCGATTTCGAGCGCATCGGCCCGACATGGGTCTGGAACCCGTGCCCCTCGGCCACCGCCTTGCCGTCATAGCGCACGGCGATCGGCAGGAAGTGATACTGAATATCCGGGTATTCGATCCCCGCCGCGGTGCGAATGAAGCCGCAGCTTTCGAACTGGTTCGAGGCCCCCGGCCCCGCGCCGAACAGCATCCACAACGCACCGACCCAGGCCTTGCCCCAGAGGTTCCAGTATTTGTAGAGGCTGATCGGCTCCTTGGTGGCGAATTGCAGATAAAGCTCCAGGTGGTCCTGAAGGTTCGCGCCGACACCGGGGCGATCGGCCACCACCGCGATGCCATGCTGCGCCAGATGCGCCGCCGGACCGATCCCCGACAGCATCAGAAGTTTCGGCGTGTTCAGCGCCGAGGCCGCCAGGATCACCTCGCGCCCGGCCATCACCCGCTGGCCGCCGACCAGCTCGACGCCCCGCGCGCGGCCGTCCTCGATCACCACCCGCGCCGCCAGCCCGCGCACCAACCGCACGCGGCCGGTCTTCAGCGCCGGGCGCAGATAGGCCTTGGCGGTGGACCAGCGTTCACCGCGAAAGATCGTCGCTTCAAACGCGCCGAACCCCTCTTGCTGCTGACCGTTGTAGTCGCGGGTGACCGGATAGCCGGCCTGCCGCCCGGCCTCGATGAAGGCATCGAAGAGCGGGTTCGCGCGCTTGCCCCGGGTAACATGCAGCGGGCCGCCCTGGCCCCGCCACTCCTGCCCACCGCCGGCATCCGCCGCGCCGTGCCAATGCTCCATTCGCTTGAAATAGGGCAGCACGTCGGCATAGGCCCAGCCCTCGGCGCCCTGCTCGGCCCAGTGGTCGAAATCGCGCGCGTGCCCGCGGACATAGACCATGCCATTGACGCTGCTGGATCCGCCGATCACCTTGCCGCGCGGGGTCGCCATGCGGCGGTTGTTCAGCGCGGGTTCGGGCTCCGACGACAGGCCCCAGTCATAGCGCGCCATGTTCATCGGATAGCTGAGCGCGCCGGGCATCTGAATGAAGGGACCGGCATCGCTGCCGCCCGCCTCGATCACCGCTACACTGTGCCCGGCCTCGGCCAGACGCCAAGCCACCGCCGATCCGCCCGAACCGGCGCCCACGATCACGAAATCCGCGTCCATGTTCCGTTCCCCTCGGGCGTCACAGCCCGATCTCTCCTGCAGCCCGGGACGATCCCGGACCGGATGCCTCGGCATCCGCGATTTCAGCCGGCATTCAGCGCCAGCGTCAGATAATCCTCGACCCGGCCGACGGCCCGGGTGGCATTCGGTGTCTCGCTCAGGGCCGCATGCAGATACGCCCCGTCGATCATCACCGCGATCGAGCAGGCCACCTGCGCGGCCCGGGCGCCGATCAGCGGCCTGAGACCATGCGTCAGGTTCGACACCAGCCGCCGCTGATAGACCGCCAGCAGACGCCGCGCCTCGTCCCGGGTCTGGGCCAGCACATAGAAATTCAGCCAGGCCGAAATCACCTCGCGCCGGAAGTTCGAGGTCGAGAACGATGCCCGGATCACCGCCCGCACCCGCGCTTCGGGGCCATCCGCCGCCGCCAGCGCGCCACGCACCTCGGCGCCGTAGACCGTCAGCACATGGCGCATCGCCGCCATGAACATCGCTTCCTTGGAACCGAAATAGTGGTGCGCCAGCGCCGAGGACATGCCCGCCCGCTTGGCGATCCGGCTGACGGTGACTTCCAGCGAGCCGACGTTCCCGATTTCAGCGATCGTGGCCTTGATCAGAGACGCACGTCGTATAGGCTCCATTCCGATCTTGGGCATCGTTCCGGTCCCTTCCACCGGCGCGGGACGGCCCCGCAACCGTAATTCACATTGATTCCCAGCTAGACGATCGTTTATTGACTAGTCAATCAACAAAAACCTGCAACAGGAGAGACCTGATGTCGCTGAGCCGCCTGACAACCGCCACCGCCGCCCTGGCCCTGATGACCGCGCCGGCGCTGGCCGACTGCAACACCGTGCGCTTTTCCGATGTCGGCTGGACCGACATCACCGCCACCACCGCAGCCACGACCACGATCCTGAACGCGCTGGGTTATCAGACCGAGGTGCTGGTGCTGTCGGTGCCGGTCACCTACACCTCGATGGCCAATGGCGACATCGACGTGTTCCTGGGCAACTGGATGCCGACGATGGAGGCCGACATCGCCCCCTACCGCGAGGCCGGCACCGTCGACACCGTGCGCATGAACCTGACCGGCGCCAAATACACGCTGGCCACCAATGCCGCGGGCGCCGAACTGGGGATCCACGATTTCGCCGACATCGCCACCCACCGCGACGCACTGGGCGGACGGATCTATGGCATCGAGCCGGGCAATGACGGCAACCGGCTGATCCTCGACATGATCGCGCAGAACGCCTTCGGCCTCGAAGGGTTCGAGGTGGTGGAAAGCTCGGAACAGGGCATGCTGGCGCAGGTCCAGCGCAGCGAGCGCCGCAGCGAGCCGGTGGTGTTCCTGGGATGGGAGCCCCACCCGATGAACGCCAACTACGCGATGACCTATCTGTCGGGCGGCGATGACTGGTTCGGCCCGAACTATGGCGGCGCCGAGGTCTATACCAACACCCGCGCCGGCTATGTCGGGGAATGCCCGAACGTGGGCACACTGCTGAACAACCTGGAATTCAGCCTGGCGATGGAAAACGAGATCATGGGCGCGATCCTCGACCAGGGGACCGAACCCGGCGCCGCCGCCTCGGCCTGGCTGGCCGCGCACCCCGAGGTGCTGGGCCCCTGGCTGGCCGGTGTGACCACCGTCGACGGTGGCGACGCGATGGCCGCCGTCACCGCTGCGCTGAACTGACGCCCTTGCCCCCCGGCCTGCCACGACGCAGGCCGGGGGCCCCGACCAGACCGGAGCCCCCATGTCTGACCCGATCTCGGACGCGATCACCGGGGCCAAGATCCCCGTCGGCCGCGTCGTCGCCGATGTCTTCACCTGGGTGCAGGACAACTTCTGGCCCGCGTTCGACGCCATCGAACTGGGGCTGCGCAGCGCGGTCGACGCCCTGTCGGCCGCCTTGATGTTCCCCCACCCGCTGGCGCTGATCGCAATCTTTGCCGCGATTACCTGGGTGTTGCAACGCAACTGGGTCGCGGTGGCCATCGTCACCGCCTGCGCGCTCTTTGCCTGGAATCAGGATTACTGGACACTGACCATGCAGACACTGGTGCTGGTGCTCGGCTCCTGCGCGGTCTGCATGGCGATCGGCGTGCCGCTGGGGATCTTCTCGGCGCATCATCCGCGCTTTTACCGGATGCTGACACCGCTTCTGGACCTGATGCAGACGCTGCCGACCTTCGTCTACCTGATCCCGGTGCTGGTGCTGTTCGGGCTGGGCATGGTGCCGGGCCTCGTCGCCACGGTGATCTTCGCGATGCCCGCGGCGATCCGGCTGACCGAACTGGGCATCCGCTCGACCCCCACCGCGCTGAGCGAGGCCGCCACCGCCTTTGGCGCGACCACTGGCCAACGCATTCTCAAGGTCGAACTGCCCTGGGCCTTTCCGCAGATCATGGCCGGGCTGAACCAGACCATCATGCTGTCGCTCAGCATGGTGGTTATCGCCGGCCTCGTCGGCGCGCCGGGCCTCGGCGTGCCGGTGGTGCGCGCGCTCAACTCGGTGAACGCGGCGCTGGGGTTTGAATCGGGCGCGGTGATCGTCGCCGTCGCCATCATGCTGGACCGCATGCTGCGGGTGGAGGCCAAGTCGTGACCGACACCGATGTGAAACCCGCCGAAACCACCGCCGAGGCACCGCGCATCGCCGTGTCCTTTCGCCATGTCTCGATCGTCTTTGGCGACAACCCCTATCGGGCGCTGCCGCTGATGGAGACCGGCCAGTCCCGCGCCGATATCCAGCGCGAAACCGGCCAGGTTCTGGGCGTGCACGATTGTTCGCTCGACGTGGCCGAGGGCGAGATTCTGGTGCTGATGGGGCTCTCGGGGTCGGGCAAATCGACGCTCCTGCGCGCGGTCAACGGCCTCAACCCGATCGTCCAGGGCGACGTTTTGGTGCATGACGGCAGCGACCTGGTCAGCGTGCCCAAGGCCCCGAAACCCCGCCTGCGCCAGCTGCGCATGAAGACCATCGCAATGGTGTTCCAGCAATTTGGCCTGCTGCCCTGGCGCACGGTGCGCGAAAACGTCGGCCTCGGCCTGGAACTCGAAGGGGTGTCTCGCAGCGAACGCAAGCGCCGGGTCGAGGCGCAGCTCGATCTGGTCGGCCTGGCGCAATGGGCCGACCGCAAGGTGGGCGAACTCTCGGGCGGGATGCAGCAGCGCGTGGGGCTGGCGCGGGCCTTTGCCACCGATGCACCGATCCTGCTGATGGACGAACCATTCTCGGCGCTGGATCCGCTGATCCGCACCCGGCTGCAGGACGAACTCCTGCACCTGCAGGAGAAGATGAAGCGCACCATCGTCTTCGTCAGCCACGACCTCGACGAGGCCTTCAAGATCGGCAACCGCATTGCCATCATGGAGGGCGGGCGGATCATCCAGTGCGGCACACCGTCAGAGATCTATACCCAGCCGGCCAACGGCTATGTCGCGGACTTCGTGGCGCATATGAACCCGCTGGGGGTGCTGCGCGCGCGCGATGCGATGGTGCCGCCGCCGCGCCCGGCCTCGACCGGCACGACCCTGCCCGCCGATACCCCGCTCAAGGACGCGATGGCGGCGCTCGACGCTGCCAAGGGCAAGATCCTGCTGACCGACAAGGGGCAGATCGTCGGCCTGCTGACCGATGCCAGCGCAGTGCGCGCCCTGACCGAGCAGCGCGGCAGCGACGGTGCGGCCCAGGAAACCGCCTGAGACCCGTCTGCCCTTCTTTGCGTCGAAACCATCCCGGGGGGAGGCCGCAGACCGGAGGGCGTTCCTTGTCTTGCCATTGGTCCGAGAGACAAGGGACGGCGCCCCCTCCAGACCGCACGTCGGCGCATAATAGGCGTGCCGCGCGGCGGCTCTCCCGCGGAACGGTCACTCGGCCCGCTGCGCCGCCGCCACCATCGACCAATGCAGCCGCCCGCCGTCCTCGACGGCAATGCCGAACCCGGCCTCGCGCGCCCGCGGGTCCAGCAGATTGTGGCGATGCTCGGGTGAGCCGACCCATCCCGCCATCGCCTCGGCGGCGTCGCGCTGGCCTTCGGCCAGGTTCTCGACCGCCATCGCATAGGGGTAGTCCTCGCGCCGCAGCCGGCGGCCCAGCCCGGCGAACCAGCTGCCGCGATGGGTCAGGTCTCCGCGGTCGGCGGTGCGGCAGGCCTGGGTCTGCGCCGCCTGCTCCAGCCGCAGGTCGCGGGTCAGCCCGGGCAGTCCGGCGCGGGCGCGTTCGGCGTTGGCCAGGTCCAGCAGCTCGGCCCTCAGCGCCCCCAGCCCCGGCGCCAGCTCGCAGGCCGCTGCAGGCATCGCCAGGACCACGAACAGCAATACGGCGGCCGCGCGAAGGGTCATGTCGGGATCACCTTGGCCGAGGCCCGTTTCAGCTGCGATTCCCGCAGCGCGATAAAGATCACCGCCGAGACGATCAGCACCCCGCCCAGCACCACCCAAAGATCCACCGGCTCGCCAAAGAACAGCGCCCCCAGCGACACCGACCACACCAGCTGCAGCGCGTTCACCGGTTGCGTGACGGTGATCGGCGCGGCGGCAAAGGCAAAGGTCATCAGATAGTGCCCGCCCGTGGCGCAAGTCGCCAGCAGGAACAGCCAGCCCAGCTGCGTCGTCGTCACCGGCTGCCAGACCGCCCAGGCAAAGGGGGCCAACCCGACGGTCACCGTCAGCGACAGCATGCCCACGATCACCGTCGGCGAGGCCCGGCCCGACAGGGTCTTGGCGGTCAGATAGGACATCGCCATCAGCGCCGTCGACAGAAGCATGGCAAAATGGCCGTCGTTCAACGCGCGCAGGCCCGGGCGCAGGATAATCAGCGCCCCGACGATGGCCGCCACGATGGCCAGGATCCGGCGCAGGCGCAGGCGCTCGCCGAGGAACAGCGCGGCGCCGATGCTGACATAGATCGGACTCAGATACCCCATCGCCGAGACTTCGGCCAAGGGGATCCGGGTCATCGAGAAGAACCACAGCATCACCGCAAAGGTGTGCACCATGCCGCGAAAGCCAAAGGCCCGCCAGGTCGCCGCGTCCAATGTCTCATGCCGGATCCGCCCGATCACCGGCAGGACATAGACCAGCCCCAGCAGATAGCGCAGAAAGGCCGTTTGCGCGGCCGGAAGATCCGCGCCCATATGCTTGACCCCCGCGGTCAGCCCCACAAAGCACAGGCCCGAGAGGATCATGTAGACCACCCCTGCAACGGGGCGGTCGTCGGCTCGGACCGGGGCTTTATTTAACGCGTTCATGAAGCCATGCCATCGCAAGCCTGCCCCGGAAATACAAGGGCGAATCGGATCACATCGGCCAGATCAGCGGAACCACGATGGTGACTGTCGCCGCCATCAGCAGATTGAGCGGCACGCCGACACGCAGGAAATCGGTGAACTGATAGCCGCCGGGCCCGTAAACCAGGGTGTTAGTCTGATACCCGATCGGCGTGGCAAAGGCCGCCGAGGCGGCGAACATCACCGTCACGACCAGCGGCCGCGGGTCGACCCCCATCGAATTGGCCAGGGCGATCGCCACCGGGGTCACGATCACCGCCACGGCGTTGTTCGACACCAGCTCGGTCAGCACCCCGGCGATGACATAGACCGCGAGGATCAGCGCCCAGCGCGGCAGATCCTGCAGGACCGGCGCAACCCAGCCCACCAGCATCTCGACCGCGCCCGATGCCTCGAGCCCGGCCCCGACGATCAGCATCGCAAAGATCAGCGCCAGAAGCCGCCCGTCGACAAAGCCGAAGGCCTCGTCGGCGTCGATGCAGCGGGTCAGCAGCACGGTCACCACGCCAAACAGCGCCAGCACATGGATCGGCGCGACGCCCAGCGCCGCCAACCCGACCACCGCAGCCAGAACCGCGACCACGATCGGCGCCTGCCGGCGGCGATAGGCGCGTTCGGACGGCTGCGCGATGTCCACCATGTCCATGTCGGCGGCAAGGCGGCGGATGTCCTCCATCGCGCCTTCGAGCAGCAGCGTGTCGCCCACCTCGACCACCAGATCGTCCAGCTGCCGGCCAATGTTCTGGGCGCGCCGGTGCACCGCCAGCGGATAGACGCCATAACGCCGGCGCAGGCGCAGCTGGCCCAGCGACCGGCCAATCATCCGGCACCCCGGGGTGATCAGCACCTCGACGGTCGAGGTCCGCACACTGCTGAGCTGATCCACCAGCCGCACCTGCGGGTTTGCCTGCAGGCCCAGCACTTCGGACATCTGCGTGCGCAGCACCACCCGGTCGCCGGCCTGCAGCACCACATCCGCCATCGCCCGCCGCAGCGAGGCATCGCCCCGCAGCACGTCGATCACCCGCGCCCCCGAGCGTTTGAACTCGTCGATATCGGCCAGTTTCTTGCCGATCAGCGCCGATTCCTCGGGCAGCGCCACCTCGGTAAAGAACTTCATCGGCGCGCGGTCGCCCAGCATCGCCGCCATCGAATCGCGCTCGGGCAGCAGGTGGCGGCCAACCAGCGCCAGATAGGTCACCCCCACCACCGACACCGCGACCCCCACTGCGGTGATCTCGAAGATCCCGAACGCCTCCAGCCCCGAGGCCTGGGCGATGCCGTCGACCAGCAGGTTCGTCGAGGTCCCGACCAGCGTGATCGTGCCGCCAAAGATCGACAGATAGCTGAGCGGGATCAACAGCTTCGACGGCGAGACCTGCATCGCCCGCGCAAGCTGGATGAAGATCGGGATCATCACCACGACGATCGGCGTGTTGTTGACGAAAGCCGACAGGAACAGCACCGTCACGGTCAGCAGCGCCAGCGTCTGCACCGGGCGCCGCCGGGCACTGGCAACCGCGCGCTGCGACAGATAGTCCAGCCCCCCGGTGCGCACCAGGGCCCCGACGATCAGGAACATCCCGGCGATGGTCCAGGGCGCGGGGTTGGCAAAGACCGACAGGGCCCGTGCCTCGGGCACGATACCCAGCACCAGCATCAGCGCCGCACCGGACAGGGCCACCACCTCGACCGGGTAGCGTTCCATCACGAACAACACCAACATGCCCAACACGATCAGCATCGCGACAACGGGCGCCCAGCCCCCGGGCAGTTCAAACCACGCCATTGCCCTCTCCCGCCGCCAGATCAGCGGCAACCTCGGAAACCACACCGCGCGGCTGCACCAGAAAGAGCCCTGTGAACAGCAGCCCCAGCGCAGCCCAGACCCAAACCGCATAGCGTTCGCCCAGAAGGCTCATCGACCAGACGATGCCCATGCCGGTCACCGTATAGGCGACCTGCGCGCCGAACACCGCCCCGGTGTTGCGCAGCAAGAACAAATAGCCGGCATAGGCGCTGATCCCCAGAAAGCCCGAGATGACGAAGCCCGCCACCGCCAGTCCCGAGATCCGGTCGGGCCACAGCGGCTCTGGCGCGACGACCGCCAGCGGCACCAGGATCGCCAGACCGATGGCATAGCCAGCCCACAGCGTCTGCAGCAGGTCGGCCTTGCATGCCCGGCTGGCATAGACATAGGCCCCCTCGACCGCATAGAACAACGGCGCCAGTGCCGCCAGCGGCACCCAGACCCAGGCGGCCGGATCCGGCAGGCTGGCGTCGGGACCGATCAGCAGCGCCATCGCCACGGCCCCCAGCCCCACACCACCCAGACGCCGGGCGTCGAACCGCTCGGTGCCCAGGGCCAGCGCCAGGGGCAGCGCAAAGAGCGGCACCAGCGAGATGACGATCGAAATAATTCCGGCCGGCAAATGCGTCGTCGCGCTGTAAGAGGCCAGCCCGGGCAGCGCGATGCCGCACAGCCCCACCACCGCATAAAGCCGCAGATGCGCGCCATCCAGCGGCAGGCGGTGCAGCCGCCCGGTCGCGGCCAGGAACAGCCCCAGTGCCACCACGTTGACCGCGGATTGCACCAGCAGGATCGTCACCGCGCCGAACCCCGTGCCTGTGGCATAGCGGATGACCGGTGCGCTCAAACCCCAGGCGGCGCCGATGGCCAGTAGTCCCGCATATGCCAGGACCAGGCGTTTCACGCGTCGGGCCCCGAGGCCTGCAGCCGCCCGCCCTGCCGGACCATTGCCACCCGCAAGGCCTTGCCGGTCGCGTCGTCGGTTTCGACGAACACGCCGGAAACCGTCGCTTCGCCCAGCGCCGGCTCGAACCGCGCCTTGGGCATGCCGGTGATGAAGCGGCGCAGCGGTTCGTCCTTTTGCATGCCGATCACGCTGTCATAGTCGCCGCACATGCCGGCATCGGTCAGATAGGCGGTGCCGCCGGGCAGGATCATCGCATCGCCCGTCGGCACATGGGTATGCGTGCCGACCACGAGGCTGGCGCGGCCATCGCACCAGTGGCCCAGCGCCATCTTCTCGGACGTCGCCTCGCAATGCACGTCGACCACCGTCGCCGTGGCGCGTTTGCCCAGCGGATGGGCGCGCAGCACCGGCTCGATGGCGCTGAACGGATCGTCAAAGGGGCGTTTCATAAAGACCTGCCCCAGGATCTGCGCCACCAGCACCGAGCGCCCGCCGGGCAGCTCGAACAGCCGCGCGCCGATCCCCGGCGCGACCTTGGAGAAGTTCAGCGGCCGCAGGATCCGCGGTTCCTTGTCGATGTGCCCGATCATCGCCTTCTGGTCAAAGGCGTGGTCGCCCAGCGTCACGCAATCGGCCCCGGCCCCCAGGATCCCGGCCGCGTGATCGGGCGAAAGCCCCATCCCCGAGGTCGCGTTCTCGCCGTTGACCACCACAAAATCCAGCCGCCAGTCGCGCCGCATCGCCGGCAGCCTTTCAGCCACCGCCGCCCGGCCCGAGCGGCCCATCACATCGCCTAAAAAGAGTATCCGCATGCCCGAACCCTTACGCCTGCGCCGCGGTCAAGGGAAGCGTCAATGATTTGCGCACCGCACAGCGCCCGGACCTGCGCAAGGTTTCGCCAAAAGACCCGGCGCTTCAGCCCCGCGCCGCCCAGTCGCGCATCCGCGCGACATAGCGGGCCAGGGTGTCGATCTCCAGGTTGACCCGGTCACCGACGGCCACCGTGCCCCAGGTGGTGACCTGCTGCGTGTGCGGAATCAGGTTCACGCCGAACTCGCGGCCCTCGACCTCGTTCACCGTCAGCGAGGTGCCGTTCAGCGCAACCGACCCCTTGGGCGCGATAAAGCCGGCCAGCGCCTCGGGGGCGCGGAAGGTCACCCGGGTGCTGTCGCCCTCGGTGCGCATCGCCACCACCTCGGCCAGACCATCGACATGGCCCGAGACGATATGACCGCCCAGCTCGTCGCCCACCTTCAGCGCGCGCTCCAGGTTGATCCGCCGCCCCTGCTCCCAGCCGCCCAGGTTGGTCTTGGACAGCGTCTCGGCCGAGATATCGACGTCGAACCAGGGCTCGGGCTTGCTGCCCAGCGCCACCACCGTCAGGCACACCCCGTCGCAAGCAATCGACGCGCCGATGTCGATGGTCTGCACGTCATAGCCGGTGGCGATGCGTGCACGCAGGTCGCCGCGATGTTCCAGCGCAAGGATCCGGCCGATATCGGTGACAATTCCCGTAAACATGAGCACAGTCTCCCCTGCATCGCCCGATCCCGGTCACCTTTTGACCATATCCGGGGTTTATAAGCGACTCACTCTCTGGCATCCTTTGTCCCAAAGGGGAACACCCCACGAGCAGCGACGAGCAACAGGCATGATCCGCACCACCGGCGACAACCGTCGTTTCCTGTTCCTGCAGGGACCGCACGGACCCTTCTTCCGTCAGCTTGGCACCATGCTGCGGCGCACCGGCGCCGAGGTCTGGCGCGTCGGCTTCAACCGCGGCGACCAGGGCTATTGGGGGCGGGCAAACTATATCGCCTATACCGACAGCCAGGAGGCCTGGCCCGAGGCCGTCGCCGGGCTGTTCACCCGCCTCGCGATCACCGATCTGGTGCTCTATGGCGACACCCGGTTCATCCACGCCGAGGCCGTCCGTCAGGCCCATGCCCGGGGCATCACCGTGCATGTGTTCGAGGAAGGTTATCTGCGGCCCTGGTGGGTCACCTATGAACGCGGCGGCTCGAACGGCAATTCGCGGCTGATGGAGTTGTCGGTGCCCGAGATGCACCGCGCGCTGGAGGCCTGTGAAACCGATCTGATCGACGCCCCAGCGCATTGGGGCGACATGCGCCAGCATGTGTTCTACGGCTTTGCCTATCATGCGCGGATCCTGCTGGCCAACGGCCGCTACCGCGGGTTCAAACCACACCGCGCGCTGGATGTCGGCGCCGAGTTCCGCCTCTATCTGCGCCGGCTGGTGGAAATGCCCCTGCAGGGGATCGAACGGCGGATTGCCACCTGGCGCGTGCGCACCGGCGGCTTTCCCTATCACCTGGCGCTGTTGCAGCTGGAACATGACGCCAGTTTCCAGATGCACAGCCCCTTCTCGACGATGACCGAATTCCTCGAGGTCGCGATCCGAGGCTTTGCCGAGGGGGCGCCTCCGCACCATCACCTGGTGTTCAAGGCCCACCCGCTCGAGGACGGGCGCACCCAGGTCAAGGCCAATATCCGGCGCCTCGCCCGGCAGTATGGCGTGGCCGGGCGCGTGCATTTCATCCGCGGCGGCAAGCTGGCCGGGCTGCTGAACCACGCCCGTTCGTCGGTCACCGTCAACTCGACCGCTGCCCAGCAGGTGCTCTGGCGCGGGATGCCGCTCAAGGTGTTCGGCGATGCGGTCTATGACAAACCCGAATTCGTCTCGACCCAACCGCTGCGCGAATTCTTCGCGGCCCCGACCCGCCCGGATCTGCGCGCCTATCGCGACTATCGCCGGTTCCTGCTGGAAACCTCGCAGCTGCCCGGCGGGTTCTATTCCGCCTCGGGGCGGCGGCAGCTCTTGCGGCAGGTGGTCGACCTGATCCTCTCGCCCGAGGATCCCTATACCGCGCTGATCGAGGGACATGCGGCACCTCGGCAACACCTGCGGCTGGTGCCCTGAGTGCGGCGCGCCCCCGGAACCGGCGCGCCCCGTCACTAGATCCGGCATGCCGGAAGGCGCAGACCCCTTCATCTTGCCGCCATGCCCCCCGCCAGCGGGACGGACCGGTTCCCCCGGCGGTGCCGCAGGACTCGGCGCCACCCGAGGCCAGCCACCCGGCGCCGTCCGCCCGACATCCCACTTGGAAATTCTGCCGCTTCTGTCTATACTTGCACAAAAAACTTGAGGCAGTTCCAAGCAAGGAGCCCGAGCAGTGTCCGTCAGACCCCTCCGCCGCGCCAGCGCGCTGGCGCTCGGTGCGCTTGTTGCAGCACTCAGCGCCTGCGGCATTCCTCGCCCCGGCCCCACCATGAACGAGATCTTTGCCGGCTCGGTGCTGCGCGAAGGGGATTCGTATATCGTCGCCGTCGGTGACCGGGTCAATCGCGCCGCGAACGTCCCGCTGGCGCTGGGCTTTTCGGACTCGCTGCGCAACGCCCGCCTGCTGGGCGGCGATACGATCCGGGTCGGCGACACCGTGGCCGTTACCGTGTTCGAGAACGTCCCCGAGGGGCTGCTGACCTCGGCCGACACGCCCGGAACGCGGCTGACCGAGCTGCAGGTCGACGACGCGGGCTTCATCTATGTGCCCTTTGCCGGTCGCGTCCATGCCGCCGGCCAGACCCCCGAGGGACTGCGTTCGACCATCGCGCGCCAGCTCGACGAACAGACGCCCGACCCGCAGGTCTATGTCAGCCGCACCGGCGGCGACGGTGCGACCGTCAGCGTGATCGGCCATGTCGGCGCCCAGGGGGTCTATCCGATCGACCGTCCGACCCGCCGCCTGACGGCGATGCTGGCCGCCGCCGGTGGCGTCAGCGTGCCGACCCAGACGGCGATGATCTCGGTTGCGCGGGGCTCGGTCCGTGACCGGGTCTGGCTGAACGACCTGTTCGACCACCCCGAACTCGACATTGCGCTGCGTGGCGGGGACCGGATCTTTGTCGAGCAGGACCAGCGCCGCTTCAGCGTGCTGGGCGCGACCGGCGATCAGGCGCTGATCACCTTCGACCAGGAGACCATCACCGCGATTGAGGCGCTGGCCCAGGTTGGTGGCCTCGATGCCACCCGCGCTGATCCCACCGGGGTCTTCGTGTTCCGCGACGAACCCGCCGAGATCGCCCGCAATGTGCTGGGCCGACAGGATATCGTGGGTGACCAGCGGATCGTCTATGTCCTCGACCTGACCGCCCCGAACGGGATGTTCCTGGCCCGCGACTTTCACATCCGCGATGGCGACACGATCTATGTGACCGAGGCCTCGGCAGTGATGTGGAACCGCCAGATCGCGACGCTGACCGGCACGCTCGGCGCCACCGGCGCCGCCGTTTCGGCCGCAAGCGACATCCAGAACCTGTGACCCGGTCCGCGCGCGCCCAGCCGGCGCGCGCCCTCGCCCGATGGATCACGATGCCGCCGCACCCTTTGCCCCCCGCCGCCTGATCGCCGCATCGGGCGGCTTCCTTGGACCCTCGGCGCAGGCCCGCCGCATCCGCCGTATCCTGGACCTTGCCGGTTACCGCCCCCGCCCGGGCCTGCCCGGGCCAGGCGATGCCGTCGTCGCCTGGGGGCACAGCCCGCGCGCCTGGCGGGCCGAGGCCCTGGCGCGGCGCAGCGACCTGCCGCTCTGGCGGGTCGAGGATGCCTGGATCCGCTCGATCCGCCCCGGCCGCGCGGGTGGCGAGCCACCGATGGGCCTGCTGCTCGACCGGTCGGGCATGCACTACGACCCGTCGCACCCCTCGGATCTGGAGACGCTGCTGGCCACCGACCCGCTGGACCAGGGCCACGACATCGCCCGCGCCCGGCTCTGCATCGACCGCCTGCGCGCGCTGCAGCTGTCGAAATACAACACCCATGATCCCGATCTGGCCCCGCCCGCGCCCGGCTATGTTCTGGTCATCGACCAGGTGCGGGGCGATGCCTCGCTGACTCATGGCGGCCGTGAAGGCCCGCTACCCGCCGACCGCCTGTTCCGCGAGATGCTGTTCACCGCGCTCGAGGAGCACCCCGGTGCGCGGATCCTGATCCGCAGCCACCCCGAGACCCTCGGCGGTCAGCGCCCGGGCTATTTCACCGCGGATCTGGCACGTGACCGGATCGCCTTTGTCGACGGACCGCATGCGCCCTGGGCGTTGCTGGAAGGGGCGATTGCCGTCTATACCGTCTCGTCGCAGATGGGGTTCGAGGCGATCCTGGCCGGGCACCGGCCGCGGGTCTTCGGCCTGCCGTTCTATGCCGGCTGGGGCCTGAGCGACGACCACGAACCGCTGCCGCGCCGCCGCCGCACCCTGACCCGGGCGCAGCTGTTTGCCGGGGCGATGCTGCGCTATCCGCTGTGGTATGACCCGCTGCGCGACCGGCTTTGCGCCTGCGAAGAGGTGATCGACCAGATGGAAGCCCGGCTGCGCGCCTTCCGGCAGGACCGTGGGGGCCATGTGGCAACCGGCATGCGTGCGTGGAAGCGCGGGCCGATGCAGGGTTTTTTCGGGCGCGACAAGGCGGTGCGTTTTGTCTCCGACCCCAACCGGGCCCCGGCAACCGCGCAGGCCGGGGGGCGGACGCTGCTCGGCTGGGCCTCGGCTGTGCCCGACGGTTTCACAGGACTGCGGGTCGAGGACGGGTTCCTGCGCTCGCGGGGCCTCGGGGCGGCGCTGGTGCCGCCTCTGTCGCTGTGCGTCGACGATCTGGGCATCTACTACGACCCGACCCGCGAAAGCCGCCTCGAACGGCTGATCGCCGCGCCGCTGCCGCCCGGGGGCGCTGACCGGGCACGGCACCTGCGCGAGACGATCCTGCAAACCGGCGTGACGAAATACAACCTGACCGGCGGCGATGCCGGCGCCGCGGTCGCTGCCCTGCGCGCGGCCCGCCCGGGGGCGCCCGTGATCCTGGTCCCGGGCCAGGTCGAGGACGACGCCTCGATCCGCCTCGGCGCGGGCGCGGTGCGCACGAACCGCGCCTTGCTGGAGGCCGCCCGTGCGGCGCATCCCGAGGCGATCCTGCTCTTCAAACCGCACCCCGATGTCGAGGCCGGCCTGAGGATCGGCGCGGTGCCCGACGCCGCGACGCTGGCCGATCTGGTGCTGGACGGGGTCGGTGCAGATGCCGCGCTGTCCTGGGTCGATCGGGTGTGGACCATGACCTCGGGACTGGGGTTCGAAGCCCTGATGCGCGGCCTGCCCGTCACCTGCCTCGGCGCGCCGTTCTATGCCGGCTGGGGCCTGACCGACGATCGCGGCCCGGTGCCCGAACGGCGCCGCGCGGTGCTGCCCCGGCCCGATCTGGACCGGCTGGTGCACGCCGCGCTGATTGCCTATCCGCGCTATCGCGACCCGGTAACCGGGGTTCCCTGCCCACCGGAGCTGGCGGTCGCGCGACTGGCCAGCGGCGCCACCGGCCGCGCACCGGTCCGCCTCAGGCTGCTGGCGAAACTGCAGGGCGTCTTTGCCGGCTACGCCCATCTCTGGCGCTGACCCGGATCAGCCCGGCGACGTCGGCCCAGCGACACTAACCCAGAGACGGGGGCGGAAGCAGCGTGTTGACGATCCCTTCGGCCACGCCCGCCATGTCGCCGATGCGGGCACAAAGCCCGTCCAGCGTCTCGATCCCGGTTTCGCGCAACAGGAACACCTGTGCCCCCTCGCCCAGCGCCTCGGGCTCGCTCACCCGGTCGCCCAGCAGCCTGAGCGCGCATTGCACCCGCCACATCAGCCGATAGGCCGCCAGCAGCGCCTCTTCCTGCATCGTGTCCAGCACCCCCGCCCGACGCCCGGCCATCAACTGAGGCTCGACCCGCCGCGCGCTGGAGGCCGCCTGCAGCGCCCCCATCTGCGCGATCAGCTCGATATCCTGCAGCCGCCCCGCGCCGTTCTTGACGTCCAGCACCCCGTCGCCGGGCTTGGCCGCCCTGAGCCGGGCGCGCATGTCGGCCACGTCCTGCGCCACCGCTGCACCGCCGGCCTTGGCCGCCAGCAACTCGGTGCGGAAGGCCTCGACATCCGCCGCGACATCGGCCGCGCCTGCCACCGGCCGCGCCCGGGTCAGCGCCAGATGTTCCCAGGTCCAGGCCTCGGTCTGCTGATAGGTGCGGAAGGAATCCAGCGAGGTCGCCACCGGACCCTGCCGCCCGGAGGGCCGCAGCCGCATGTCGACCTCGTAAAGCCGCCCCTGTGGCATCGGTGCGCTGAGCGCGGTGACCAGTGCCTGCGTCAGGCGGGCGTAATAGGGCCGCGCGGCCAGCGGGCGTGGCCCGTCCGAGGCCTCCTGCCCGGCCGCGTCATAGATCACGATCAGGTCGAGGTCGGACGAGGCGTTCAGCCGTCCCGCCCCCAGGCTGCCCATCCCCAGCACCACCGCGCCGCGACCCGGCTGCGGTCCGTGCTTGCGCGCGAATTCGCCCGACACCACCGGCCACAGCGCAGCAATCGCCGCATCGGCCAGCTGCGTATACTGCGTCGCCGCCTCGAAAGCGTCGATCAGCCCGCGCAGGTGATGCACGCCGATGCGGAAATGCCATTCCTTGTGCCAGACCCGCGCCGCATCGAGGCGGCGTTCGTAATCGTCGATCAGGGCCATTCGCCCGGCCAGATCCGCCTCGAGCGCCCCTTTCCCCGGCCAGGGGGCAAAGAAATCGCCGCCGATCACCGCGTCGAACACGCCCGCGTTGCGCGCCAGATACTCGCCCAGCGTCGGCGCAGTGGTCAGGATATCCACCAGCAGGTCGATCAGCGACGGGTTCGCCTCGAAGAGCGAGAACAGCTGCACCCCCGCCGGCAGTCCGGCCAGGAACCGGTCGAACCCCACCACCGCCTCGTCCGGCAGCTTGGTGCGCAGAAGCCGCGTCAGGATCTCGGGTTCCAGCCGGGTAAAGATCTCCTGCGCGCGCTGCGAACGCAGCGCCGGATAGGCCCGCCAGCCGCCGACGATGCCGCGCTGCTGGTCGCTCAACACCGGGCGTTCGGCAGCCTCGGAGGGGGCAAAGAAGTCCTCGGTCAGCTCGGCCACCGCCTGCAACCGCTCCATCAGCCCCCGTTTCCAGGCCGCGGTGTCGCCCTGCCCCATGAAGCGGGCAAGCCGGTCGAACCCCTCATCCGACGTCGGCAACAGCTGGGTCTGGGCGTCGTTTACCATCTGCAGCCGGTGCTCGACCTCGCGGTGATAGCGGTAGTGATCGGTCAGTGCCGTGCACACCACCTCGGGCACCCATCCCTTGCCGGCCAGCGCCGCCAGCCCGCCCACCGTGTCGCGCATCCGCAGGTCCGGATCGCGGCCGCCGGCGATCAGCTGCCGGGTCTGGGTGAAGAACTCGATCTCGCGGATGCCGCCCTGGCCCAGCTTCATGTTGTGCCCGTCGAGGTCCAGCGCGCCGTTCAGCCCCTTGTGCGCGCGGATCCTCAGCCGCATGTCATGCGCGTCCTGGATCGACGCGAAGTCGAGGTGCCGCCGCCAGACGAAGGGCCTGAGCGTGTCCTGAAACCGCGCGCCCGCCACCAGATCGCCGGCACAGGGCCGCGCCTTGATCCAGGCGGCGCGCTCCCAGGTGCGGCCAAGGCTCTCGTAATAGCGTTCGGCGGCCTCCATCGAGATACAGACCGGCGTCACGCTGGCATCGGGGCGCAGCCGCAGGTCGGTGCGGAACACATAGCCCTCGGCGGTGTGGTCGTTCAGCATCGCCGCTGCCTTGCGGGTGGCGCGGATGAAGGCCTGACGCGCCTCCTGCCAGTCGTCACCGAACCGCGTGTCATCGAACAGACAGATCAGGTCGATGTCCGAGGAATAGTTCAACTCGAACGCGCCCATCTTGCCCATCGCAAAGGCGACCATGCCCGCGCCGGTTTCCTCGTCGCCCGCCACCGCGCCGGGGATCTTGCCGCGGCGGATCTCTTCGGCCAGATGGGTGGCCAGGGCGCGCTGCACCGCCATGTCCGCCAGCCGGGTCAGTGCGCCGGTCACCGTTTCCAGTGGCCACGCGCCGCCCAGATCCGCCAGCGCCGCCAGCAGCGCGATGCGCCGCTTGGCCTGTCTCAGCGCGCTGCCGGTTTCCGCCGGCGGTGCCGGCTGCAACCCGGCCAGCACCGCCGCCAGTGCCGCCTCGGGCGCGGCGGTGAGCGCCTCGCGCAGCCAGGGTTCCTCGCGCTCCATCAGCGACTTGAGGAACGGGCTGCAACCGGCGGTGCCAGCCAGCAGCGCGCGCAGCTCAGGCGCGAGATCGGCAAACCGCTGGCTGATGTCGGCGCCGGCCTCGACGTCGAAGGCGATGGGAGAACGGGTGAGTCGGGCGGCGAGCGGGGCAAGATCGGTCATGCGCCGATTTGCGCCTGCCACCACGCAAAGGTCAACGCATCCCGCGCGCGCCGGTCCGCGCAGCCCCCCTTGCCTTTGCGCTCCGCATCGGCAGACTGGCCCCACAGAACAGGACACCCCATGCGCCGCTTTTTCAAACGCCTCGGCCTCATCCTCTTGGTTCTCGTGCTGGCGCTGGCCGCGGTCGGAGTCTGGAAACGGACCGAAATCGCGCGGCTGGTGGCGGTGAACAGCCTGTTCGACGCGGACCGGATCGTCGGCAATTTCTCGGCGATGAACACGATGTTCCTGACCCGGACGATGGACGGCGGCACCTATCTGCCCCTGCCCGACGGCGCGCCCGAGGCCCTGCCCGAGGGCGCCGAAGGCTGGCTCGAGGCGCGGCGGGTGACGGCGATCGTCGTGCTGTCGGGCGGCGCGGTCGTGCACGAGGACTATCGCCTGGGCACCGCCCGCGACGATCGCCGGATCTCGTGGTCGATGGCGAAAAGCGCGCTGTCGTTGTTGCTGGGAACGCTGGTCGACGATGGAACGATCCCCGACCTCGACGCGCCGGTGACGCAATACGCCCCGGCCCTGCGCGGATCGGCCTATGACGGGGCGACGATCCGCAACGTGTTGCAGATGGCCTCGGGCGTCGCGTTCAACGAGGACTACATGGACTTCTGGTCCGACATCAACCGAATGGGCCGGGTGCTGGCGCTGGGCGGTTCGATGGACGGCTTTGCCGAGGGGCAGAGCGCGCGGCGCGGCGCACCCGGGGCCGAGTGGCAGTATGTGTCGATCGACACGCATGTGCTGGGGATGGTGATCCGCGGCGCCACCGGCCGGACGATCCCTGACCTGATGGCCGAACGCCTGTTCCGTCCGCTCGGGCTGCATGCCGATCCCTATTACGTCACCGACGGGCGCGGCGTGGCCTTTGTGCTGGGCGGGCTGAACATGACCACGCGCGATTATGCCCGCCTCGGCCAGTTGGTGGCGCAAGGCGGGGTCTGGCAGGGCCGGCAGCTGGTCTCGACGGCCTGGATCGACGAATCGACCGCAGCCAGCGCGCCGGGCGGTGTTGGCTATGGTTATCAATGGTGGGTGCCGGACGATGCCCAGGGCGAGGTGATGGCCCGCGGCATCTATGGCCAGTTCATCTGGATCGACCGCCCGCACGATGTCGTCATCGCCGTCAACGCCGCAGACCCCGACTTCGAGGACGATGCCGTCGTCGAGGAAAACACTGCCATGTTCCGCGCCATCGCGCGCCAGGTTTCCCACCAGCCACAGGAGTAGCCCGTGTCCGACCAAGTCCCGATCATTGCCCAAAAGGCCCCCTTCCCGACCGAGGTCGAGGAAGGCAAATCCTATTTCTGGTGCGCCTGCGGACGGTCCAAGAACCAGCCGTTCTGCGATGGCTCGCACAAGGGCACCGGGATGGCGCCGGTCAAATACACCGCCGAGGCCAGCAAGAAGGTCTTTTTCTGCGGCTGCAAGCAGTCGGCCAAGGCGCCGCTGTGCGACGGCGTGCACAAAACCCTGTAACGAGCGCCGCGCAGGGCCCGGGCACAAATCCGGGCTCTGCGTTGCAGGCGGGCTGTGCTAGGCTGGGATCCGACACGCGAACGGAGGCCCGCCATGAAACCCGCGATCCTGATCGCCGCCCTGCTGCTGCCGCTTGGCCCGGGCCTGGCCTTGGCCCAACACGCCTGCGAGCGCGGCCCCGTCACCATCACCTGCCCCGACGGTCAGGTCTGGGACGCCACCGCGCAGATCTGCACCATCCCCTTGAGCAGCTGACCGCATGAGCACCCCCGTGCCCAAATCCCCCTCGATCAATGTGCTGGGCGGCCCTCTGGCCGAGTGCAGCCGCGATCCGGTCACCGGGTTCTTCCGCAACGGCTGTTGCGACACCGGGCCGATGGACCGCGGGTTGCACACGGTCTGCGCAGAAATGACCGCCGAGTTCCTGGCCCTGTCGAAATACCTCGGCAACGATCTGAGCACCCCGCGCCCCGAGTTCGGCTTTGCCGGCCTGAAACCCGGTGACCGCTGGTGCCTGTGCGCCGCGCGCTTTCTGCAGGCACATGACGAAGGCGCTGCGCCGCGGGTGTTCCTGCAGGCCACCCACCGCGATACCCTCGAGGTCGTGCCGATCGAAGTGCTGCAGCTGCACGCCGCCGACGTCGGGTGACGCGACACTGCGCCCCCTTGCGCAGCGCCCTGCAACGCGCCACCTATGGGGCATTATGATCGAGCCCCGCTTTCCCGTGACCCCCGAACAGATCGACGCCGTGGTCGCCGATTTCTATGCGTTTGTGCGCGAACATCCGGGCCTGGGGCCGGTGTTTGCCCGCCATGTCACCGACTGGCCGACCCATGAGGCCAAGATCGCGCGCTTCTGGCGCAACGCGATCCTGTTCGAAAAGGGTTATGACGGGAATCCGCTGGCGGTGCACCGCGCCGCGGGCAATGTGCGCCCGGGCATGTTCGACCCCTGGCTGGGGCTCTTTGACATGGTGCTGCGGCGCAACCTCCCGCCCGAGACCGCGGCCGCCTGGTCCGAGCTTGCTCACCGGATCGGGCGCAGCCTGCGCGCCGGTGTCGTCGAAAGCACGACCGGCGCGGACGGCATTCCGCGCCTGCGCTGAGGCGCCTCAGGCTGCCGGCGCAACGGGAACCGCGGCCTCTTGCACGGCGGGGGCCTGTTCATCGAGCAGATCCTCGATGAACAGGCTCAACAGCTGGCTGCGGCTCGACACGCCGGCCTTGCGATAGATCGCGTTCGACTGCGCCTTGACCGTGCCCTCCGAGGTTCCCCGCAGCCCGGCGATCTCGGCCGTGGACAGGCCCTTGATCGCAAACAGCGCGACGTCGCGCTCGGCCGGGGTCAGGCCCCAGGCATTGAAACGTTCGTGCATCAGGTCGTGAAAGGCCGATTGCGCGACCCGCAACCGGCGGCGGGCCTCGCTGGCATCGGCATAGGCGCGGCCCAGCGCCAGCGCGCCCAGCAACACCCCCAGCACCAGCCCCACCGATGCGCCGATTTCCATAAGCTCGCGCGTCTGCCAGCTGATCGGCACGCTGCGCAGCCCCAGCACCGAGGCCAGGATGTCGGACACAAAGAACAGCGTGCAGGCAACCTGCACCAACAGAAGCGCAACGAGGGCGACGCGCCGCATCATGCCGGCGCCCTGCCCCGGCCGTCAGCGGTCATCGCCGCCATCCGCATCGCCTTCGCCGTCACCGTCCCCCTCGCCGTCCCCGTCACCTTCACCATCACCATCACCGCCGCGATCGTCACCGTCGTCGTCGCCCTCGTCATCGCTGCTGGCGCGCCCGTCGTCATCGTCATCGACCGAAACCAGCCCGCCGACCCCGGTCCCCCGCCCGGGATCCCAGACATCGCGCAGCACCTCGCCGGTGCGCGGATTGACGACGATTTCGCGCCGCCCGTCCGGTCCGGTCGCCACGATCCGGGTTCGGCCCAGAAAGGTGCGCCCGGTCTCGATCCGCGTGAATCCAAGCCGCGCCAGGTCGGCGATGATCTGATCCGCGCGATCGACGGCCAGCGCCGGCAGCGGCGCCATCAGCGCGCAGGTGCCGGCCAGGATCAGGAAACGACGGTTCAACATGGTCCCTCGTGCGTCTGCGGTCCCCCGTAATCCGGCGACGTGCCCCGGGGAACCACCTGTTTCAGAATACGGTCAGAACGTGGCGCCACACAATGCGTCTGCTGACCGCCGTGCGATTTCAGTCGTCGCGGCCCCGACCCCGCCCGCCACGGTCGTCGCCGCCGCGGTCGTCTGCACCACGCCCGCGCCCCCGATCGTCGCCCCGGCCATTGTCATCACCGCCCCGCCCACGGCCGCCGTTGTCGTCAGCACCGTTGTCGTCGTTGCCCCGCCCACGGCCGCCGTTGTCATCGGCACCGTTGTCATCACCGCCCCGCCCGCGGCCGCCGTTGTCATCGGCACCGTTGTCGTCGCGGCCCCGGCCGCGCCGGTCGCCGGCATCGTCAGCCCCCCGGCCCCGCCGACCGGCGCTGTCGAACGACACAAAACTGACGCCGGTTTCCGAACGGTCGCGGGCACTGGCACGGCCGGCCTCAAGGCTCAGAACATCGCCCGAGGCGCGATCATACACCACCTCGACCCCGGTCGCGCCCTTGATCGCCTCGACCCGCACCTCACCCGAGGCGCTGGTGATTTCGACGCGCGAATACCCTTGCGCGACATAGGACTGCGCCAGATCGGCAACGTCGATCTCGGCAAAGGCGGCCGACGTGGCCGTCACCCCAGCCAGCGTGAAAAGAAGGGTTCTGAAAGACATTGACGAACTCCACGGTTTCAAACGCCGCCGGACCAGCTCCGACGACGATTGAACCGTGGCATCGACCCCGCGGGCAACGCCATTGGCCCACGGGTTGTTTTTCGATCCTAGACCATCGGGATGAGGCGCATAAACCTGCGTTTACGGCCGATCAGACGACCATATCAAAGCCAAGATGCTTGGCGACGGTAAAGATGTCCTTGTCCCCCCTGCCCGACAGGTTGACCACGATGATATGGTCCTTGGGCAGGTCCGGCGCGATCTTGATCACATGCGCCAGCGCGTGCGAGCTTTCCAGCGCGGGGATGATCCCTTCGGTGCGGCAGCACATCTGGAACGCCTCGAGCGCCTCGGTATCGGTGATCGAGACATATTCCGCGCGGCCGATGTCATGCAGCCAGCTGTGCTCGGGGCCGATGCCGGGGTAATCGAGCCCGGCCGAGATCGAATGCCCCTCGAGGATCTGCCCGTCGGCATCCTGCAGCAGATAGGTGCGGTTGCCGTGCAGCACGCCCGGGCGCCCGCCGGTCAGCGAGGCGCAATGCTCCATCCGGTCGTCGACCCCGTGGCCGCCGGCCTCGACGCCGATGATCCGCACGCTGGGATCATCGAGGAACGGGTGGAACAGACCCATCGCATTCGACCCGCCACCGACAGCCGCGATGATCGTGTCGGGCAGACGGCCCTTGCCTTCCTGCTCTTCCAGTTGCCAGCGGGTTTCCTGGCCGATGATCGCCTGGAAATCGCGCACCATCGCCGGATAGGGGTGCGGGCCGGCCACGGTGCCGATGCAATAGAAGGTATCGCGCACATTGGTCACCCAGTCGCGCAGCGCGTCGTTCATCGCGTCCTTGAGCGTGCCGCGGCCGCTGGTGACCGGCACCACCTCGGCGCCCAGCAGGCGCATGCGGAACACGTTGGGCGCCTGACGCTGCACATCGGTCGCGCCCATGTAGACGATGCATTTCAGGCCGAACTTGGCGCAGACGGTGGCCGTTGCGACGCCATGCTGCCCGGCGCCGGTCTCGGCGATGATGCGCTCCTTGCCCATCCGCCGCGCCAGCAGGATCTGACCCAGCACGTTGTTGATCTTGTGCGCACCGGTGTGGTTCAGTTCTTCGCGCTTGAGATAGATCTTGGCGCCGCCGAGTTCCTCGGTCATGCGCGGTGCGAAGTAGAGCGGGCTGGGACGGCCGACGTAGTTCTTCCACAGATCGTCCATTTCCGCCCAGAAGGTCGGATCGGTCTTGGCCTTCTCGTATTCGGCCTCAAGATCGAGGATCAGCGGCATCAGCGTCTCGCTGACGAAGCGGCCGCCGAAGATGCCGAAGCGGCCCTTGTCGTCGGGTCCGGTCATGAAGGAATTGATCAGATCGTCGGGCATAAGGGCCTCCCTGCACGGTTTCGTCTGATCTAGAGCGGGTGGCGCGCAAGAGCAAGCACAGGCTGCCCCTGACGGGCGGTCACGGGCGGCGAAAACGGCCGGTCGACCGGCCGAACGGACGCGGCGTCGACGCCGCGTGACCACGGCGCGTCGACGCGCCGTCATCTACGGGCCGTCGACGGCCCGTTCCCCCCGCACCCGGCGGATCGGCAGCTAGTTGCAGAAGATCACGAAATGGCGCCCGTTCTCGACCGCCTGAAAGCCGCGCCTGTCCAGTTCGGCCAGGAAGGCCGCGCGCCCGACGAGGCGCTCGATATCGCGGATCTGGCGTTTCAGCACCCCGCCCTTGCGCGCCTCGACGCAGGACAGGACACTATCGAGCCAGAGTTCAGGGGTGAGGTAATCGGGCAAGGCGGACATGGGCCGAGACTGGCAGCCAATGGTTAAGCCAGGCTTAACGCGCGCGCCCTTATCCGCAGATCAACCGGTCGAACGCAGCAATGCACCTCAGGGGGTCGAACCCCGGCGCGCGGGCCTGCACCGAAGCCCACAGATACCGGTCGGTGTATTCCATCGACACCGCCCCCTCGAGCACCCGCGCGCATTGGCCGGGCGAGATCTGGCAGGCGGCCAGCAACGCCTGTGCCGCTCCGTTGTCGGCGGGCATGATCGAGCCGTCGGCGATCTGCCCCGCCAGCCGCTCGCGGAACAGCACGCGCACCCCGTCGACGTCGGGGCGTGTGGCGAAGGCCGCACCCGCGGTGGCGACCGCCAGAACCAGAATGCCCTTGCTCAGGATGCCCATGTCGCCCTACCCCTGCGCTGCGGTGATGAACGCCGCGATCTTGTCTGCATCCTTGATCCCCGGGGCGCTTTCCACGCCCGAGGACACATCGACCTGCCGGGCCCCGGTCAGGGCGATCGCATCGCGGACATTCCCGGCATCGAGCCCGCCCGCCAGCATCCACGGCACCGGCCAGCGCCGCCCGGCGATCAGCCGCCAGTCGAAGGCGAGGCCATTGCCACCCGGCAGAACCGCGTCCCTGGGCGGCTTGGCGTCGACCAGCAGCATGTCGGCCACACGGCCATAGTCCACCAGCTTCGGCAGATCCTCGGCCCCGGCAACCCCCACGGCCTTGATCAGCGGCAGCCCGTGGCGGGTGCGCAGCGCGGCCAGCCGTTCCGGCGTCTCGCGCCCGTGCAACTGCACCATATCCAAGGGCACCTCGGCCAGCACCGCGTCGATCAGCGCATCCTCGGCATCGACGAACAATCCCACCCGCGCCAGCCCCGCCGGGGCTGCCAGCGCGATCGCCTTGGCCTGGGGAATGGCCAGCGCCCGCGGGGATCTGGCAAAAAACACAAGCCCCGCATAGGCCGCACCGGCCGCGGCCACGACATCCATATCCCGCGGCCGGGTCAGGCCGCAGATCTTCACGCGCACCCGCGAGTCACTCATGGTGCGTCGCCGGTCTCGTCGAGGATCGCCAGCACCTGGTCACGCGGCTGGCTGCGCGCCTCGGTCGCGGCGGACGACCCGCCCGAGCCGCTGCGCATCCGCTCCAGCTCGCGACGGTTCTGCGCGGCCTCCTTGCGCTGGCCATGTTCGCGCAGCCATTCCCAGACCAGCCCGAACACCAGCCCCAGCCCCGCCGCGCCGCCGACGATGACGAAGAGCGGCAGCGTGACCGAATAGCCGAACCCCAGAAAGGCCGACACGGTATCGGGCCATAGCGCCAGGGTCACGGGCGCGCGGTTGGCCAGCGCCACGGTCACGCACAGGACGAGGACCAGGGCCAGCAGGGCGTAACGGATGTATTTCATCGCCTCAAATCAGGATTCGAGCCCGTTCAGACGGTCGCGCAACAGCTTGCCGGTCTTGAAGAACGGGACGCATTTCTCTTCGACATCGACGGTTTCGCCGGTCCTCGGGTTCCGCCCCATTCTGGCATCGCGGCGTTTGACGGAGAATGCGCCAAATCCGCGCAACTCGACTCGTTCACCGCGCGCCAGCGCCTCGATGATCTCTTCAAAGAACGTGTTCACGATGCGCTCGACATCCCGCAGATAGAGGTGCGGATTGTCGGCGGCGAGTTTCTGGATCAGTTCGGAACGGATCATGGCCTCCCCCCCAGGTGGCGCATAGTTTTCGGGGACGACGGCTTCTTTGGCCGTCTGATGGACGCCCCGACTATAGGACTTCCTGAAGCTTTCACAATGAAAACTACGCGAATCCGCGCCTTTGCGCGGCACCGGAACCGGCCAATCCGTCACTGGAAGAGGCACGGTGCCGCCCGGACAGGCAGCCGCGCCCCGCAATGGCGAATCAGCGGTCACGAAAAAGGGGCCCCGCAAATGCGGGACCCCCGATGACCGGGCAGCTGTCCGGTCGCTATTAGCTGCGGTCGCGCAGCGCCGCGCCCAGGATGTCGCCCAGCGAAGCGCCGGCGTCCGACGAGCCATACTGCTCGACGGCTTCCTTCTCTTCGGCGATCTCGCGCGCCTTGATCGACAGGCCCAGCTTGCGGGTCTTCGAATCGACCGAGGTCACGCGGACGTCGACCTTGTCGCCGACACCGAAACGCTCGGGGCGCTGGTCGGCACGGTCGCGGGCCAGGTCCGAACGGCGGATGAAGGACTTCATGCCGTTATAGTCCACCTCGATGCCGCCGTCTTCGATGGCGGTGACTTCGACGGTGATGACCGAACCACGCTTCACGCCGTCAACGGCTTCCGAGAAGGTGTCGGCGCCCAGAGCCTTGATCGACAGCGAGATGCGCTCGCGCTCGACGTCGACTTCCAGAACGGCGGCCTGCACCATGTCGCCCTTGCGATAGGACTGGATGGCTTCCTCGCCGCGCTGATCCCAAGACAGGTCCGACAGGTGAACCATGCCGTCGATGTCGCCTTCGAGGCCGATGAACAGACCGAATTCGGTGATGTTCTTGACTTCGCCCTCGATGGTCGAACCGGCCGGGTGGCTTTCGGCAAAGACTTCCCACGGGTTGCGCTGGGTCTGCTTGAGGCCGAGCGACACGCGACGCTTGCCGCTGTCGATCTCCAGCACCATGACTTCGACTTCCTGCGAGGTCGAGACGATCTTGCCGGGGTGCACGTTCTTCTTGGTCCAGCTCATTTCCGAGACGTGGACCAGACCTTCGACACCGGGCTCCAGTTCGACGAACGCACCGTAGTCGGTGATGTTGGTCACGCAGCCCTTGTGGACCGAACCCAGCGGATAGTTGGCCTCGACGGCATCCCACGGGTCGGCCTGCAGCTGCTTGATGCCCAGGCTGATGCGGTGGGTTTCCTTGTTGATCTTGATGACCTGAACCTTGAGGCTCTGACCGATCGACAGGACTTCCGACGGGTGGTTGATGCGGCGCCAGGCCATGTCGGTGACGTGCAGCAGGCCGTCAACGCCGCCCAGGTCAACAAACGCACCGTATTCGGTGATGTTCTTGACGACCCCATCCAGCACCTGACCTTCGGCCAGACGGCCGATGACCTCGGCGCGCTGCTCGGCGCGGCTTTCTTCGAGGATCGCGCGGCGCGACACCACGATGTTGCCACGGCGGCGGTCCATCTTCAGGATCTGGAACGGCTGCTTCAGACCCATCAGCGGGCCGGCATCGCGCACCGGGCGCACGTCAACCTGCGAGCCGGGCAGGAACGCGACAGCGCCGCCCAGATCGACGGTAAAGCCGCCCTTGACCCGGCCGAAGATCGCGCCTTCGACGCGCAGTTCGTCGGCATAGGCTTTTTCCAGACGATCCCAGGCGGCCTCGCGGCGGGCCTTTTCGCGGCTGATCACGGCTTCGCCGCGGGCGTTCTCGACACGCTCGAGGTAGACCTCGACCTCGTCGCCCACGGCCACTTCCGGGGCTTCGCCGGGATTCGCAAATTCTTTCAGATCGACGCGGCCTTCCATCTTGTAGCCGACGTCGATGATGGCCTGGCCCGCCTCGATGGCGATCACCTTGCCCTTGACGACAGTCCCTTCGTTCGGGGTGTCGATCTCGAGGCTCTCGTTCAGGAGGGCCTCGAATTCAGCCATAGCATTGGTCATGTAACTCAGTTCCTTTTGGGTCTGTTTCACTGGCCAGACGGTTGGTTCCGCCGGTCTTTCACTGCCCTTGTCGAAAAGGCCAAGGGGCGCCGGTGATCCGACGCCCGTTGCAACCCCGCCTCGGGATGCGCGCGCTATAGATGTTTTGCACCCGCCTGGCAAGCGTCACCGCCTGTCTGTTCAGGCTGCCACCCCACGCGCGGGAGGGCGGCAGGCAAGGGGCCGGTCAGTTCAGGTTGAACAGGACCACCGGGTTCAGGATCGCCCAGCTGGGGTTGCGACCCGCACCAGCAAGGTCGTCGCCCCGGTTCGGGCCCCCCGACAGGGTGAAGGGCGTGGAATACACCTGCCCAGCGAACTGCGCGCGGATTTCGCCGCTGATCGGCGACGCGCAAGCCCCGGAATAGTGGTTCAGACGCACGTCCAGCGCCCGAATGTCGTCCACGTTGGTCAGCTCCACCTCTTCATACGAGGCACCGCCGCTAGAGCGGATATCCTCACCGTATTGGCCGAAGGGCAGGCTGGTGTTGTGGTAATAGAGGTAGTTGTCGGTGACGCCGCTGGTGCCGCCCTGACGCACATAGAGGTCGATGTCCACGTCCGAGCAGCCGGGCGTTTCCCAGCGGATGCCGATCCGGGTCGGGCCCGAGGTGGTCGGCGGGGCGGTGTTCGACACGGTGACGGTCTCGTTCGTCAGATAGCTGTTGTCGCCCTGCACGGTGCCCACGGGAACCATCGACACCGCATCCAGCAGAACGTCCGCGTCGTACCCATACTCGCCGGCGAAGGCGATGGTTGCCGAGGTGCCCTGGGCCACGAAGTCGTGGACCGACGTGTAATACGCCGCACCGTCGCCGGCATAGGTCATCGGGGTGAAGGCCCCGTTCACGCCGATCGCGAAGATCGTCATCTGGCCAGGCGCGTAGGTGTGTGCCGTCGGACCCGGGCGCCACGAGGCGGTGATGCGATAGGTCTCGCCCACGGTCAGGTTCTGAACCGTCTGGCTGACATTGGGGTCTTCGCCCTGGTTGTTGTAGTTGAGCCAGACCGCACCGGCATCGCGCGAGCAGATGATGTTCACCAGGTCGGCGGGGCGCGCCGTCCAGCCTTCATGGCAGGTGCCCCCGTCGAAGCCCGGGTTGGCAAGCAGGTTACCATGCCCCTGAGCCATCGCGGCGGTCGCAGTGAACATGAGCAGGCCGGCAAGCGAGACGCTCGACAGCGGATTCTTGATAATCGGATTCATGATCGAATTCCTCTACTGGACTGAGAACTGGCAGCGCCAGTGATTGCACTTCCGGTTTCCCTGGCCCCCTCCGCGAGACACTAAGTGTCCCGATGCTCCCACATGACTGTCCAGGTATTACGAGGTTAGGAACCAAATCCTTACCTGTCCATAAATAATTCTTTTTCGCCGCATCTTCTCACGCCTCTGTAACTGTCCTTTCCCTCACCGCGCCCGGGCGGCGGTGAGGGATCTGGAATACCCGCGGCGCGCGGACGGGGGCATTCCACGGCGCCAACGTCGACACGCCGTCCGGTGCGGCACCGGGGCTAGGCAGATCACTGTGTGGTGCTAAGCTGTGCCCAGGGAGGAACCGCCATGACCATCATCCGCAGCCGCGAGCCCGACGTCGCGCTCAACGACCTGACCATCACCCAGCGCGTCTTTCAGGGCATCGACCCCGACCGCCCGTTGCTGGTCGACGGCCCCAGCGGCCGCACCCTGACCGGCGCGCAGTTCATCGGCGGGGTCAAGGCCCTGGCCGGGGGTCTGACCGCGCGCGGCTATGGCGCGGGCAAGGTGATGGCGCTGATGGCCCCGAACCTGCCGGAATACTGCGTCGCCTTTCACGCGATGGCCTGGGCGGGCGGCACCGTCACCACGATCAACCCGACCTATACCGCGCCCGAGGTCCATCACCAGCTGATCGACTCGGACGCCGATGTGCTGGTCACGATCGGCCTGTTCCACGAGACCGCCAGGGCGGCGATCGTCGGCACCAAGGTGCGCGAGATCGTCATCATCGGTGACGCCCCCCCCGACGGTGCGGTGCCGCTGGCTGCGCTGATGGGCCCGCCGATGGCCGAGCAGGCGCCGGTCGATATTGCCGGGCATGTCGTGGCCCTGCCCTATTCCTCGGGCACAACCGGCCTGCCCAAGGGCGTGATGCTGACCCACCGCAACCTGGTGGTGAACATCGACCAGTCTCTGGTCTATGCCCGCGTCACCCCCGGCGAATTCACCGTGGCCTTCCTGCCGCTCTTTCACATCTACGGGCTGGAAGTGCTGATGAACATCTATCTGGCCGCGGGGGGCGGGCTGGTGACGATGCCGCGCTTCGATCTGGAACAGTTCCTGACGCTGGTCGAGCGCCACAAGACCCCGCGGCTGTGGATCGTGCCGCCGGTGGCGCTGGCGCTGGCCAAGCATCCGCTGATCGACAGCTTCGATCTGTCCCATATCGAACAGGTCAACTCGGCCGCCGCCCCCCTCGGCGCGGATGTGGCCGAAGCGATGGGGGCGCGGCTGAACACCACAGCGACGCAGGGCTATGGCATGACCGAACTCAGTCCGGTCAGCCATATCAGCCGCCCGGAAATGGCCCGGTCCGGGGCCTCGGGGCTGACGATCCCAAACACCGAATGCCGCATCGTCGACCCCGAGACGCTGCAGGATCTGCCCGTCGGCCAGGATGGCGAATTGTGGGTGCGGGGTCCGCAGGTGATGAAGGGCTATCTGAACAATCCGCAAGCCACCGCCGATACCATCGTCCAGGGAGGCTGGCTGCGCACCGGCGACATCGCCCATTTCGACGAGGACGGCTATCTGTTCATCACCGACCGGCTGAAGGAACTGATCAAGGTCAAGGGTTTTCAGGTTGCGCCGGCGGAACTCGAGGCGCTCTTGCTGACCCATCCGGCGATCACCGATGCCGCGGTGATCGGCGTGCCCGACGGCGATGCCGGCGAAGTGCCGCTGGCCTTCATCACATCGGCCAATCCCCCCTCACTGGCCGAGGTGCAGGCCTTCCTCGAACCGCAGGTTGCGCATTACAAACAGGTCAGGCGCCTCGAAGTGATGGACCAGATCCCGAAATCGGCCTCGGGCAAGATCCTGCGCCGGCTCTTGCGCGATCAGGTCGCGCAACGCACAAAGGACTGAAGGCGCGGCGTGGCCGCCCACCCGTCGCGGCCACGCAACCGACCCAGGGGGAAACCCATGACCGAGATCACCGGCCAATGCCTGTGCGGAGCCCTGCGCTATGCTATGGCCGCGCCCGCGCAACGCGTGACGCTCTGTTCCTGCCATTTCTGCCAGCGCGCGACCGGCACCGAACGCATGACCCTGCCGGTCTTCAACCTGAGCGACCTGACGGTCCGCGCCGGGACGCCCGCGACCTATACCCATGTCTCCGAGGGCAGCGGCAAGCAGATCCACATCCACCATTGCCCCGCCTGCGCGACCAAGCTGTGGATGACCTTCGAACGCTGGCCCGGCCTCGTCGGCCTTTATGGCGGCACGCTGGACGATCCCGACCAGGTGACCCTCGCCCCCGAAAGCACCAAGCAGATCTTCCTGTCCTCCGCGCGCCGGGGAACCGTGGTGCTGCCAGGGATCCCGGCCTACTGGAACCACGCCGCCACACTCGATGGCACGCCCGAACGCGCCTATGTCGTCGACGTCCCGACCCTGGTCGAGGACATGATGATCGGCGAAGACTGACCCATCCCTCGCCACCAGAAAGCCCGCCCATGCCCACGCCCGAAGACCGCCTCGCCGCCCTCGGCCTGACCCTGCCCCGCCCGGTGACCGCCCCACCGGGGGTGCCCCTGCCCTTCACCTTCGTGAACATCCGGGGCAACCGCGCGCTGATCTCGGGCCATCCGGCGCAGGACGAGACCGGCAAGGTCATCGGCCCCTTCGGCACCTTCGGTGATGACCTGACAACCCAGCAGGGCTATGACGCGGCGCGGCAGGTGGCCCTGTCGGTCCTCGCCAATCTCAAGGCCGAGATCGGCGCGCTGTCGCGCATCGCCGGCTGGGTGCGGGTTTTTGGCATGGTGACCTCGGCGCCCGGCTACCGCGACCAGCATCTGGTGGTGAACGGATTCAGCGACCTGATCCTCGCCGCCTTCGGCCCCGAGGCCGGGCGCCATGCGCGCTCGGCCATCGGGGTCGCGGGCCTGCCAATGGGCTTTGCCCTGGAAATCGAGGGCGAGGTGCTCCTGCAGCCCTGAACTCAGCAGTAGCGTTCCGGCCCGACCCACTGCACCGTGTCATAGCGGTCGCCATGCGCCCAGCCGACCGGCAACACCGACTCGATCCGGGCGATGTCCCCGGCGGTCAGCGCGATCTCGGTGCCGCGCACCGCTTCGTGGAAGTGCTGGACCGAGCGCGTTCCGGGGATCGGCAGGATATGGTCGCCCTGCGCCAGAAGCCAGGCAATGGCCAGCGCCGCTGCCGGCTCGCCCATGTCGGCCGCCAGGGCGCGGAACCGGTCGGTGATCTCCAGATTGGCCTCGTGATTGCCAGGCATAAAGCGCGGGTTGGACTTGAGGAACGCCACCTCGCCCCGCCGGTCGGGACGGATCGGAGCGTCGGTCAGCAGCGACCGGCCGACCGGCGAAAAGGCGACCAGCGCCGTGCCCAGCTCGGCACAGGTCTGCACCAGACCCAGTTCGGGCGAGCGCGTCTGCAACGAATACTCCGACTGCACCGCGTCGATCGGCGCCACCGCCGCGGCTCGGCGCAGCGAGGACGGCGCGATCTCGGAGAACCCGATCGCCCGGGTCTTGCCCTTGGCCTTGAGCCGCGCCAAGGTCTCGGTCACCTCCTCGATCGGCAGATCCTCCTGCCGGCGGTGAACGTAAAACAGATCAACATGATCGACCCCCAGCTTCTGCAGGCTCTTGTCCAGTTCGCCTTCCAGATGCGTGGGCGTGTTGTCGAAACACCGCCGGCCCTCGGCATCCTTGCTGATCCCCGCCTTGGTGGCGATCACGAACCGGTCCCGCGCCGCGGGGTTGCGGGCCAGATAGCTGCCGATCCAGGTCTCGGACCGGCCGTTGCCATAGATGTTCGAGGTGTCGAGATGCGTCACCCCGGTCTCGATCATCGCATCGAGAACCGCATGCGACGCCTCTTCCGTGGTCTTGCCATAGAAATCGGAAAACGACATCGCGCCATACCCCAGGGCCGACACCGCGATCCCGCTTTTCCCCAACATCCGCTGCTGCATCACCCGCTCCTGTCCTGAAACCTGCGCCCGTTCTTGCGGCGCGGCTCCCCCGGGGTCAAGTGCGCAGCCCCTCCCTGTCCCATCTTTGCGTCGCAAATATCCTGGGGGGTGAATTTGCGCAGCAAAGAGGGGGGCAAAGCCCCCCTTTCAGGCTCGCGGCACGCGAGCCACCGCCAAGCGGCGAAGCGGATCAAAGATCTGCGACAGAGCGCGGCAGCACCCCCGCCTGCGCTCAGAGCTGCTCCATCACCGCGTCCGAGGCCTCGAAATTCGCGGTCACCGTCTGCACGTCGTCGTCGTCTTCCAGAACGTCGATCAGCTTCATCAGCTTCTGCATCCCGGCGAGATCCAGCTCGGTGGTGGTCTGCGGCTTCCACACCAGCTTGGTGCTCTCCGACTCGCCCAGTGCGGCCTCCAACGCCGCCGAAACGTCGCCGATATCCTCGAAAGCGCACCAGATCACGTGGCCGTCCTCGGCCGATTCCACATCCTCGGCGCCGGCTTCGATCGCCGCTTCCATCACCGCGTCGGCATCGCCCACCGAGACCGGATAGACGATCTGCCCCATGCGGTCGAACATGAACCCGACCGAACCCGTCTCGCCCAGGTTGCCGCCGTATTTGGTGAAATACGACCGCACGTTCGAGGCGGTGCGGTTGCGGTTGTCGGTCATCGTCTCGACGATCACCGCGACTCCACCCGGGCCATAACCCTCATAGCGGATTTCCTCGTAGGCGTCGGCATCGCCACCGGTCGCCTTCTTGATCGCGCGTTCGATGTTGTCCTTGGGCATCGACTGCGACTTGGCTTCCTTGATCGCCAGGCGCAGACGTGGGTTCTTGTCGGGATCGGGGTCGCCCATCTTGGCGGCGACGGTGATTTCCTTCGAGAACTTCGAGAACAGCTTCGACCGGGCGGCGTCCTGCCGGCCCTTGCGATGCTGGATGTTGGCCCATTTGGAATGGCCTGCCATGATACTCTCCGGGTCTTTCTGATCGCAGTGGCTATAGTGCAGAGGGGGGCGGGCTGGCAAGAGCGGGACGGGTGCGATGGATGCCCGGTCGACCGGGCATCAAGAACGCGGCGTCGACGCCGCGTTGAACGGCGCGTCGACGCGCCGTTTTTCACGGGCCGTCGACGGCCCGTCCCCGGGACCAAAAGCAAACGCCCCGAAGGATCCCCGGGGCGTTTGCGAAATCGGACGCTGCCGGGTCAGGCCGCGCGGGCGACCAGCACCTCGTCGACCTGCTTGGCCGCGCCGGCCTCGTCGATGCCCGAGACGGCGGCGACCTCGCGGGTCAGGCGCTCCAGCGCGGCTTCATAGAGCTGGCGCTCGGAATAGCTCTGCTCACGCTGGTCGTCGGTGCGGTGCAGGTCGCGCACCACCTCGGCAATCGCCAGAAGATCGCCCGAGTTGATCTTCTGCTCATATTCCTGCGCGCGGCGCGACCACATCGCGCGCTTGACGCGGGCCTTGCCCTTGAGGGTCGCCAGCGCCTTGGACACGATATCCGGCGAGGACAGGCCGCGCATGCCGACCGCGGTCGCCTTGTCGGTCGGAACCCGCAGGGTCATCTTGTCCTTCTCGAACGAGATCACGAAGAGTTCGAGCTGCATCCCGGCGATTTCACGCTCCTCGATCGAGACGATCTTGCCCACGCCATGCGCAGGGTAGACGACGAAATCGTTGGGGCGGAATTCGGCCTTGCGGGTCTTGCTCATTCTGGCGCTTCCTCAGTTTTGGGCCGGATTTCAGCGACAAAAACCCAACGGAAAACGTCGTTTTCCGCTGATCGGGTCCATTGTGCCAAAAAAAACATCACACAGGCGAGCAGCTCTGCGGATGCCGGACATGTATTCGTTGTAACCGATGTGTAACACATTCCACGCCCGAATCAAAGCGCGGAATCCGAATCCAGACATCAGAACACCGTGACGGCCCCGGCCACGGTGTCAGCCCCTCAGGGGCGCGCGTCCGGCGGCGCGGGGGCGCCGGACCATAATCCCGGTCAGCTGCCCTCGCCGGGCGCTTCCGAGAAATATTTCGCCAGCTTGCCGGTCTCGCCGTCGCGGTCCTTGGCCTCGGGCAGCGGATCGCGGCGCTGGGTGATCACCGGCCAGGCCTCGGCGTATTTGCGGTTCAGCTCGACCCAGCTTTCCAGACCTGGCTCGGTGTCCGGGCGAATCGCATCTGCCGGGCATTCCGGTTCGCAAACGCCGCAGTCGATGCACTCATCGGGGTGGATCACCAGCATGTTCTCGCCCTCGTAGAAGCAATCCACGGGGCACACTTCGACGCAGTCGGTGTATTTGCAGGCGATGCAGTTGTCGATCACGACATAGGTCATGGCGGGGCTCGTCACTGTTGCTTGCGCCGGACTTAACCCCGTTGCCGGGATCAATCAAGCCGGTCCGGGCGGACTGCGTCAAAGTCGCGCCGTGCCTTGCCCGTCGGGCGCCCGCCCGGCTCGGGCCGGGGCGCGCCGGGATCGGCAATGGCCGCAGGCGGCGGGCTGAGATCGTCATAGAGCGCCTGGGCCTCGGTGGCCGGCCCGCGGCGGGTTCCCGGTGCCAGCACCCGCACCACCCGCACCTGTCGCCCCTGGACAAAGGTCACGACATCGCCCGGGCGCACCGCCTGCGCCGGTTTGGACACCGGTTGACCGTTGAGCCTGAGTGGCGACTCGGTGACCGCGGCGGCGGCCAGGCTGCGCGATTTGAAGAACCGCGCATGCCAGAGCCACTTGTCGAGGCGAATCGTCGCCTGCCGATCGGGCGCGCTCATGCCCGGCCCGTCCGGGCCGGACCGGCTGCGCCCCGCGTCACTTGTCCTTGTTCCCGTCGCGCAGCCCCATCAGGGCCGCCGCGAAGGGGTTATCCGGGTCGATCCGGTCGCGCTTGCGCTCGGGGCCTGAGGAGAAGGCGCGCGGCTGCTGGTCGCGGCGCTCGTCGCGCCGGCCCTTGCCGCCCTTGAACCCTTCGCCCTTGCCGCCGCCCTTGCGCTCGCCACGGTCCTTGCCGCCGCCACCGCCGCGCCGCTCACCGCCGCGTTCGCCCCGGTCCGGCCGGTCGCCGCGCGGCTGCCGCTCGCCCTGGGGCTGGCGGTCGCCTTGCGGACGCTCGCCCTGCGGCTGGCGGTCACCGTGACCACGGCCCCCGCCGCTGCCTTCACGGCGCGGACCACGGGCCCCGCCGCGCGGGCGCGGTTGCCAGCGGAAAGTATAGAACACTTCGGTCTCGTCGGCGGGTTGAGCCGCTGCGACAGGCTCGGCGCCCTCGGGCGTCTCCTCAGCCTCGGCAGCCGGTTTCACGGCCTCGGCCTCGGCGGCTGCCTTGGCGGCGATCTCCTCGGCGCTCGACTCCAGTGTGGCGACCGGGCGCTGCTTGGGCCGTTCGCCGCGCTCGGCGCCATACCCCAGACCCTGCATCAGGTCCGCGAACTGCTCCAGCGTCATGCCGGTGATCGACAGCATCTCGGGCACGGCCTCGAAGCCGGCACGCGCATCCTTGGTGCGCAGGATATCGGCCAGCCGTTCCAGCATGTCGATGCGGATCGCCCGCGCGCCCGCCGGACGATAGCCCGACAGCGTGTAATGCTGCATCGGCACGTCGGGCAGGTTCGGGATCGTCACCAGGCCCGGCGGCGGGCTTTCGGGGAAGGTGTCCAGCCCCTGCGCCAGCGACCACAGCACCAGCCGCAGGCGGGTCGGTGCGGGTTTCAGCAGCGCGGGCAGGAAGACGGTGAACTGGCCGAAGCGCACGCCATGCTTGCGCAGCAGGCTGCGTGCCTCCTGGTCCAGCGCCTTGACCTCATCCGCGACGCCTTCGCGCGGGATCACACCCAGCCCCTCGACCAGACGGAAGGCAAAGCCCCGCGCCAGCCCGGTCAGCGTCTCGTCGCGCTGCAGGTTCAACAGCGGCTCGAACAGTGCGGCCACCTTGCGGTCGATGAAATGCTGCAACCGGCGGCGCACCTTGTCGGCGACATCGGTCCCGGCCTCGTCATCGACAAAGGCCACCGCCTGCGGGCGCAGCGCATCGGGGCCGGCGACCAGCTTGCCAACCGCCTCGGAGCCCCACATCAGGCCGCCCTGCTCGGTGAAATCCATCTCGGTATCGGGCGCGTTATAGAACTTGTCTGCGCGCAGATGGAAAGCCGGGGCCAGCGCCGCGACGGCGGCCTGCCTCAGCGTCCGCGCCTCGTCGGTCGAGGCGGTCTTGTCCTGGCGGAACCGGAACCCTTCCAGACGGCCGATGAATTCACCCTCGACCGTCACTTCGCCCTTGTCGTTCACCTCGGCCACAAGGCCCTCCTTCTGTTTCAACCGGCGCAGCAGCACGCTGGTGCGCCGATCGACAAATGCTGCGGTCAGACGCTCGTGCAGCGCATCCGACAGCCGGTCTTCTACAGCGCGCGCTTCGCCACGCCAATGGGTTTCATCATCCACCCAGCCGCTGCGTTGCGCAACATATGTCCAGGTGCGGATAAAGGCGAGACGGCGCGACAGCGTGTCGATATCGCCCTGGGTCTTGTCGATGCGCGCGACATTGCGTGCCAGCCAGTCGGTGGGGATGCGCCCGCCATCGTGCAGGAACTCGAACAGCCGGGCCAGAAGGCCAGCGTGCTCGGTGCTGGAAATGCCCCGGAAATCCGGGATCCGGCAGACGTCCCACAACAGCCGCACATCGCGCGCATCGCGCAGCTTTTGCGTGACCTCGGGCATCGCCACCAGCGACTTCAGCGCCAGCAGGTCGTCGGCCTCGCGCACCCGGGTCAACCAGTCATCACGGGTCGGCTTTTCGAGGCTGGCGATCAGCCGCTCGGCACTGCCGAACTCCAGCCGCGCATTGCGCCACTGCAACTTGCGCACCGGCAGGAACTGATGGTTCTCGATCGCCTCGACCACTTCGGGCGGCAGCGGCCGCGCCTCACCCGTCACGCCGAACGTCCCCTCGGCCGTGTGCCGCCCCGCACGGCCGGCGATCTGCGCCAGCTCGTCGGGGTTCAGCGGCCGCATCCGCCGCCCGTCGAATTTCGACGTGCCGGCAAAGGCGACATGCTTGATGTCGAGGTTCAGCCCCATGCCGATGGCGTCGGTCGCCACCAGGTAATCCACATCGCCATTCTGATAGAGTTCGACCTGAGCGTTGCGCGTGCGCGGGCTCAGCGCCCCCATCACCAGCGCGCAGCCCCCCTTGGTGCGGCGGATCAGCTCTGCGATGGCATAGACGTTTTCGACGCTGAACGCGACGATGGCCGAACGCGCCGGCATCCGCGCGATCTTTTTCGAGCCCGTATAGCTGAGCACCGACAGCCGCTCGCGCCGCTGGAACTGCACGCCGGGCACCAGCGCGGCAATCGCCCCGCGCATCGTGTCGGACCCCAGAAACAGCGTCTCGTGCAGGCCGCGCGCATGCAGCAGCCGGTCGGTGAACACATGCCCCCGGTCCGGGTCGGCGCAGAGCTGGATCTCGTCGATGGCGACGAAATCGGCGCCGATTTCCAGTGGCATCGCCTCGGTCGTGCAGACCCAGTATTGGGTGCGTTCGGGAACGATGCGCTCTTCGCCGGTGACCAGCGCCACCACCGAGGGACCGCGCAAGGCGACGATGCGGTCATAGACCTCGCGCGCCAGCAACCTCAGCGGCAGGCCGATGACACCGGTGCGATAGCCCAGCATCCGCTCGATCGCGTAATGGGTCTTGCCGGTGTTTGTCGGCCCCAGGACCGCCGTGACCCGCCGCTGCCCGCTCATCGTTGCTTGCCCTGCCTGCCGCGCCGCGCGGGCGCCTGACCGACCTAAAGCGACTGCCCGCGAGAGGCAAGCTCCAGCCGCGCCAGCGCCTCGATCACCGGCTGCTGGTGCGGATGGAGCGCCAGCGAGGCCTCGTAGGCGGTGCGCGCCTCGCCGGGGCGGTCGAGCTGCTCCATGATCATCCCCAGCCCGGTCAGCGCCCCGAAATGCCGCGGATTGCGCAACAGAACCTGCTCGATATCCGCCAGCGACTGACCCAGCCGGTTCGCCAGGTAATAGGCCGTCGCGCGCCCGTTCCAGGCCTCGGCGAAATCGGGATCGTGGTCGATCACCGCGCTGAAATGGTCGATCGCCGCCTCGGCATCGCCGGCCTGCAGCGCCTCCTGCCCGCGCTCGAACAGATAGTCGATCGCGGCCGAGCCCGAATGCCCCCATTCGCGCAGGATCTGACGCTCGATCCGCACCCAGCGATCCTGGTCGGGCCGCGCCAACTCGCGCAATAGATCATCGACCGAGGCCGACTGCGCCTGCGCAACCGCCACCATTGACGTTAACGTCAAGGTTGCCGCGACGACACGATTGAGGATCGCTCTGACCTGCTCCATAGTGACGACAATAGCGCCGTCGCCCCGAAATGCGAGGGGGGCCGCGCTGCAACCGTCACCGAACCCATCACGATCAGGATACATCCCATGAGCGACATCCTCAAAGCCGCCGTCGAAGCCCTCGCCACCAAGGTCGCCGGCGGCATCGACGGCACCGCCAAATTCGTCATCGAGGGCGAAGGCGCGATCATGCTCGACGGCGACGGCGTGCGCGCCGGCGATGACGAGGCCGACGTCACCCTCACCGCCTCGGCGGAAACCTTCGAGGGAATGATGAACGGCGACGTCAACCCGACGATGGCCTTCATGTCCGGCAAGCTGAAGATCGACGGCTCGATGAGCGCGGCGATGAAACTGGCCTCGGTCCTTGGCTGACCTCAGCCCGGCCCCGCTTGATCCCTGCGGCGCGCCCGAGGGGGGCCAGGCCTGGTGGCTGACCGCCGCCGACGGCACCCGGCTGCGCCTGGCCCACTGGCCGGGCGCGCGCCATGTGATGATCCTGCCGGGCCGAACCGAATACATTGAAAAATACGGGCTGGTGGTGCGCGACCTCGCCGTCGCCGGCTGGGGCGCGCTGGTGATCGACTGGCGCAGCCAGGGCCTTGCCGACCGCCTCGCGCCCGACCCGCGGATGGGCCATGTCGCGCGCTTCGCCGATTTCCAGCACGACCTCGACGCCTTCCTCGCCGCCGCCGACCGCCTCGCCCCCGGGCCGAAACCCTGGCTGCTGCACTCGATGGGCGGCTGCATCGGGCTGCGCGGGCTGATCCGCGGCGCCTGCCCGCCGGCGGTGGCGTTCAGCGCACCGATGCTGGGGCTTGCGCAGCCCGGGTTCCTGACCGGCGCGCTGCGCGGCCTCGATGCACTCTTGCGCCCCTTTGGCCTCGACATCCGCTATGCCCCCACCACCGGGCCGGATTTCGGCCTGCCGGGCATGACCTATGAGGCCAACAACCTGACCTCAGACCGCACCCAGTTCGACCGGATGAAGGCCCAGATCACGGCCGACCCGCGCCTGTCGCTGGGCGGCCCCAGCCTGCGCTGGATGGCCGAGGCGCTGGCGGAGATGGCCGCGCTCAGCGCCCTGCCCTCGCCCGACCTGCCCGCGCTCTTCGGCCTCGGCGGCGATGAGGCGATCGTCTCGCCCGCCGCGATCCGCGCCCGTGCCGCCCGCTGGCCGGGCGCCGCACTGGCCGAATACCCCGGCGCGAAACACGAGCTGACGATGGAACGCGAGGACGTCCGCAGCGACTTCCTCGCCCGGATGATCGCCCTCTTTGACCAGACGACCTGACGCCGCCCTTTCATCTTGCCGCAAATACGCACAGGGGTTCTCAGGGGGCGCGTGCGCCCTCTGAGGCGGGGGGTGCGGGGGGCGGCAGCCCCCCGGCTTCGCCTCAAACCAGCCGCGACACCTCGACCGCCGCGCGCACGAAATCGGCGAACAGCGGATGCGGCGCAAAGGGCTTCGACTTCAGCTCGGGGTGGAACTGCACGCCGATGAACCACGGATGCTCGCGGTGCTCGACGATTTCGGGCAGCCGGCCGTCGGGCGACATGCCCGAGAAATGCAGCCCGCAGGCCTCCAGCTTGTCGCGATAGCGGATGTCGACCTCGTAGCGGTGGCGGTGGCGCTCCTCGATCCGGGTCGAGCCATAGACCTGCGCGACCAGCGACTCGGGGTCCAGCTGGGCGTCATAGGCCCCCAGCCGCATCGTGCCGCCCTTGGCGTCGCCCACCTTGCGCTGGACGGTATAGTTGCCCTGCACCCATTCCTTGAGGTGATAGACCACCGGCGTGAACCGGGTCTTGCCGGCCTCGTGGTCGAATTCCTCGGACCCCGCATCCTTGATCCCGGCGAGATTGCGCGCGGCCTCGATCACCGCCATCTGCATGCCCAGGCAGATCCCCAGATAGGGGATCTTCTTTTCCCGCGCCCAGGCGGCGGCGCGGATCTTGCCCTCGGTGCCGCGCTCGCCAAAGCCTCCGGGCACCAGCACCGCGTGGAACCCCTCCAGATGCGGCGTCGGGTCTTCGCGCTCGAAAATCTCGGCATCGATCCACTCGGCCTTGACCCGCACCCGGTTCGCCATGCCACCGTGGGTCAGCGCCTCGGCGATCGACTTATAGGCGTCTTCCAGCTGCGTGTATTTGCCGACGATCGCGACGCGCACCTGGCCTTCGGCGTTGGTCAGCCGGTCCATCACGTCTTCCCAGCGATCCAGGTTCGGTCGCGGCGCCGGCGTGATGCCAAAGGCATCCAGCACCGCCTGGTCCAGCCCCGCGCGGTGATAGGCCAGCGGCGCCTCATAGATCGACTTCAGGTCATAGGCCGGGATCACGGCTTCCTTGCGGACGTTGCAAAAGAGCGCGATCTTCGCGCGTTCCTTTTCCGGGATCGGATGCTCGGACCGGCAGACCAGCACATCGGGCGCCAGACCGATCGACTGCAGCTCCTTGACCGAGTGCTGGGTGGGTTTCGTTTTCAGTTCGCCCGAGGCCGAGAGATACGGCAGCAGCGTCAGGTGCATCAGAATGCATTCGCCGCGCGGGCGCTCGTGGATGAACTGGCGGATTGCCTCGAAGAACGGCAGGCCCTCGATGTCGCCCACCGTGCCGCCGATCTCGCACAGCATGAAATCGACCTCGTCATCGCCGATGCCGATGAAGTCCTTGATCTCGTTGGTGACGTGCGGGATCACCTGGATCGTCTTGCCCAGATAGTCGCCGCGCCGTTCCTTTTCCAGCACGTTGGAATAGATCCGCCCCGAGGAAATCGAGTCGGTCTTGCGCGCGTGCACCCCGGTGAAGCGTTCGTAATGGCCCAGGTCCAGGTCGGTTTCCGCGCCGTCGTCGGTGACGAACACCTCGCCATGTTCGAAGGGCGACATCGTGCCCGGGTCGACGTTCAGATAGGGATCCAGCTTGCGCAGCCGCACGGTAAAGCCGCGCGCCTGCAACAGCGCCCCCAAGGCGGCCGAAGCCAGCCCCTTGCCAAGGCTCGACACCACACCACCGGTGATGAAGACATAGCGCGCCATGCAGGAAACCCCCGTGTTAGTCGCCATCAAAATCGACGGATCACGGGAGTCGAGCTATACCTCAAGTCCCGGCGCTCCGCAAGACGGACGCAACATGCTGCGTTAGCGGGCCGCAGGGCCCAAAATCTTGATTGGTTTCAGTCGTTGCGCGGCGGCAGGACCGGGCTGTCGCCGGCAGGCGGCAGCTGGACGTCGGGCAGTTGCACGTCGGGCAGCGGCACCGACGGGGTGGCCGGCGTGTCGGCGCTTCCCTGGGCGCCGATCTGCTCAAGGACCGAGCTGTCCGAGCTGGACGACGCGCCGATCACCGTCAGCGCCAGCGAGGTGCAGATGAAGGCAATGGCAAAGCCCCAGGTCAGTTTCGCCAGCCCGGTCAGCGGCGGACGCCCGGCCTGTGGCCCCATCGCCCCCCCGCCGATCCCCAAGCCACCACCCTCGGAGCGTTGCAACAGCACGACGCCCATCAGCGACAAGGCCAGAAGAAGGTGGATGATCAGGACGACGTTCTGCATGGGGCGGCCTTTGGTCTCGGTTCGCGCCTATCTATGCACAGCGGCACAGGGGCGCAAGCCCTTTGGCCCGGACCCGGTCTCTGCCCAAGTCTCTGGCCAGGTCTCTGCCCGGGCCTTTGCCGGCCTGGTGGGGGGCGGTCCGCAGGCGGTCAGTCCTCGTCGACATCGTCCATATCGACCTGGCCGCTGATTCGCCGCCGCACCAGCGACCAAGACAGGCCGATCCCCAGCACCAGCGAGGCCAGCAGGATCCCCAGCCACTGGTTCAGCGCCGAGTTGCCGACATCCAGAATGCCCCAGTCGACCAGCACCCAGACCAGTGCGGCAAACACCGCGGCGACCAGCGCCATCCCGACCGGCCCGATCGACCGGAGCGTGGCGCGCAGGTAGATGATATAGCCCACCAGCAAGATCAGCCCGGCCAGCACCGTCACCGGCAGCTGTGCCTGCCAGTTCTCGGTGGCCCAGCGAACATAGTTCCAAGGCGTCGGGTTCCAGGTGGCGGCCAGCAGCACGAAGGCGATCGCCCAGCGGATCACGAAACTCATGGCGGTCTCCCAGCGGTTTGCTCGGACCCCGTTGTGCCGGCTGCGCGGCGCGCTGTCCAGTCCGCGGGACGACGCCCGGTCGACCGGGCGTAAGAAACGCGGTGTCGACACCGCGTATCGACGGCGCGTCGACGCGCCGTTTCTGACGGGCCGTCGACGGCCCGTTTCCCGCCCCGCTGAAAACGGGTGTTTCACTGCCCGACCGGGACCGCTATAGAGCGCATGGTTTCACCCAACGCAGGACCGAGCATATGGCCAACGTGGTTGTCGTGGGCGCCCAGTGGGGCGACGAGGGCAAGGGCAAGATCGTCGACTGGCTTTCCGAACGCGCGGACGTGATCGCGCGCTTTCAGGGCGGCCACAACGCCGGCCACACGCTGGTCATCGACGGCAAGGTCTACAAGCTGAACGCGCTGCCCTCGGGCGTGGTGCGCGGCGGCAAGCTGTCGGTCATCGGCAACGGTGTGGTGCTGGACCCCTGGCATCTGGTGAGCGAGATCGCCAAGATCCGCGAACAGGGCGTCGACATCAGCCCCGAGACGCTGATGATTGCAGAGAACACGCCGCTGATCATGCCCTATCACGGCGAGCTGGACCGCGCGCGCGAGGCCTCGGCCGCCGACAGCAAGGCCAAGATCGGCACCACCGGCCGCGGCATCGGCCCGGCCTATGAGGACAAGGTCGGCCGCCGGGTGATCCGCGTCGCGGATCTGGCCGACCCGGCAACGCTGGAGCTGCGCGTCGACCGCGCGTTGATGCACCACAACCCGCTGCGCGCCGGTCTGGGGCTGGAGCCCATCGACCGCGATGCCACGGTCGCCATGCTCAACGAGATCGCGCCGCAGATCCTGCAATACGCCGCCCCTGTCTGGAAGGTGATGAACGAGATGCGCCGCGCCGGCAAACGCATCCTGTTCGAAGGCGCGCAGGGCAGCCTGCTGGACATCGACTTCGGCACCTATCCCTATGTCACCTCGTCGAACGTGATCGCCGGTCAGGCCGCGACCGGCGTCGGCATGGGACCGAACGCGATTGATTTCGTGCTGGGAATCGTCAAGGCCTATACCACCCGTGTCGGCGAAGGCCCCTTCCCGACCGAGCTGCACGACGCCGATGGCGAGCGTCTGGGCACCCGCGGGCATGAATTCGGCACCGTCACCGGCCGCAAACGCCGCTGCGGCTGGTTCGACGCGGCGCTGGTGCGCCAGACCTGCGCGATCTCGGGGATCAACGGCATCGCGCTGACCAAGCTCGACGTGCTCGACGGGTTCGAGACGCTGAAGATCTGCGTCGGCTATGAGCTGGACGGCCAGCGGCTGGACTATCTGCCGACCGCCGCCGACCAGCAGGCGCGCTGCACGCCGATCTACGAGGAGATCGAGGGCTGGTCGGAATCGACCGAGGGCGCGCGCAGCTGGGCGGATCTGCCCGGCGCGGCGATCAAATATGTCCGCCGCATCGAAGAGCTGATCCAGTGCCCGGTGGCGCTGCTGTCGACCAGCCCCGAGCGCGACGACACCATCCTCGTCACCGACCCGTTCGCGGACTGACGCATGGCGCTGTCCTACAAAGCCCGGAAACGGCTGGCAATTCTGGTTCTGGTGGTGGCGATGCCGGCGTATATCGTGGCCGCCGTGTCACTGGTGAACCTGTTCGAGCGCCCGCCGATCCTGCTGGAGCTGGCGATCTATGTCGGGTTGGGGATCGTCTGGGTGGTGCCGCTGAAACGGCTGTTCACCGGGGTCGGCCAGCCCGACCCCGATGCGCCCCGGGACGACTGACCTGCTGAAACGCCCCGTCCCGCGCGGGGCGTTTCAGCTATCGGCGCAAAACGCAAAACGCCCGGCACGAGGCCGGGCGTTCGCAGGGTGTTTCGCCGGTCAGGCCGTGGTCGAGAACCGCCGCGCCTGCGCGCCGAATTCCGAATCAGGCGACAGGCTGAACTGTCCACGACGCGAGCGCATCAGCACGCCCTGGCGCATCAGCAGCCCGAAGCTGCGCAGCATGTTTTCGCGCGAGCGGGTCATCGGCAGGCCGGTCGATGCGACATGGCGCATGACCTGCGGGCGGGTAAATTCCTCGAGCCCTTCGACATGGGTCACATAGGCGGCTGCGGCTTCGACCAGTTCGGCCAGCGTCGTCAGATGCATCGGCCCCGAGAAATCGGCGAACGCGCGGCCGCGGGGGGCGGCAGGCGCGGGGGCGTCCTCGTCATAGAGTTCCTCGACCGCCAGCGCGCCGGTGTTGATGCGGCGCGGGCGCACGACCTCGGTGTCGGTCGGCCGGTCGATGCGCTGTTCGCTGACCAGAACCAGCGGCGGCTGGGCATTGCGCGGGCGTTCGGTCCGCTGCGCCGCGGGGCGCGCGGGACGACGCGGCGTGCTGTCGTCGCCGCCCTCGGCCGCGACCGCCGAGGGCCGCCCGACCGAGCGTTCCAGATCGGCGCGATAGCGGGCGATCTCGCGCTGTTCGTCCTCGGCATCGCTGCGCGGGCCGCTGGCTTCTTCCTCGGCGCGGGTCGCGGCGACGGCGGCCTTGAGATGCGAGATGGTCGACTGGCGACGCTGGGCACCGGCATCCGAGAACTGCGAATCGGCGGCGCGCGCCAGCCGGTCGGCGGCGGCATCGGCCCCCTCGTCGCGCAGAATCGTGCGGCGCTCGCGCTCGGCGCGGCGCAGGCTCTCGGCCTCGCGCTCGACCGCGGTCAGCTCTGCCAGCAACTCGGCTTCTTCTTCGGCCGGCAGGCCGGTTTCGCCCAGCGCGCGGGCAACGCGGGACTGCAGAGCGGCGTCGTCGAGCGGCTCCTCGTCGTCCTCGTCGTCCTCCTCCTCCTCGTCCTCGTCGTCCATTGCCTCGGGCATGGGGCTGGCCGCGACTTCCGTGTCCTCGTCCTCATCGGCCAGTTCAGGGGGGATGGGCGCGGACGCCGCGGCGATCACCGGGGTTTCGTCCTCCTCGTCGCCCAGTTCGGCGGTCTCGGTCGCGGCAAAGGCCGCCATCGCGGCGCGCACGGTATCGGCTGCATCGGTTGCGGGTTCGACGACCGGGGCCAGAGCTTCGACCGGCAACGGCGGAGGCGTGGTTTCCCGCGCAGCCGCAAGCGCGGCCTGCAGGACGGCATCATCGTCCGCAGCCGGAGCAGCCGCGGGTGCCGGGCTCATCGGACGCACGACCACCACACGGCGGCGCGGCGTTTCGGGGTGCTCGGCCGGGGCCTCTTCGGCGGCACGCGCGGCTTGTTCGGCGGCCAGACGCTCAGCCTCGACACGGGCGGCTTCTTCCTCAGCCAGACGCTCGGCCTCGACACGCGCCGCCTCTTCCTCGGCCAGACGCTCAGCCTCGACACGGGCGGCTTCTTCCTCAGCCAGACGCTCGGCCTCAACGCGGGCGGCCTCTTCCTCGGCCAGACGCTCGGCCTCGGCACGGGCGGCCTCTTCCTCAGCCAGACGCTCAGCCTCAACGCGGGCGGCCTCTTCCTCGGCCAAACGCTCAGCCTCAACGCGAGCCGCTTCTTCCTCAGCCAGACGCTCGGCCTCGACGCGGGCGGCTTCTTCCTCGGCCAGACGCTCGGCCTCGACACGCGCCGCTTCTTCCTCGGCCAGGCGCTCGGCCTCGACACGGGCGGCTTCTTCCTCGGCCAGACGCTCGGCCTCGACACGGGCGGCTTCTTCCTCGGCCAGACGCTCGGCCTCAACGCGGGCGGCTTCTTCCTCGGCCAGGCGCTCGGCCTCGACACGCGCCGCTTCTTCCTCGGCCAGACGCTCGGCCTCAACGCGGGCGGCCTCTTCCTCGGCCAGACGCTCGGCCTCGACAGCGTGCCTGGATTGCGCGGCAGCAGTGTCGTCCTCATCCTCGGCGGCATCAAAGGCGCGGACCTGCGCCACGGCGGCGCGGATGCGTTGCAGCTTGGCCGAGATGCCCGACAGCGCCGCGCCGTCGTCGGCGTCCTCGACACGGGCGATTGCGGGGGCGATTGCAGGGGCGACGGCCGCCATCGCGGGGGCCGCAGCAATCGCCGCATCCACCGCCGCACCGGCCGCACGCTGCGCCTGGTCGACCGGTGGCGTCGGCGCCACGTCCTCGTCCTCGGCCGCCTCGATCTGCGGACGCAGGATCACGCCGTTGTCCTGAATCTTGGCCTCGACCCGGCGCTTGATCTCGCGCTCGGCGATGCGGTGCAGCATCTCGGCGTCGGGCGTTGGCGGCTCGGCCCCGAAATAGCGATCCTCGGCGGCGAGGTCGCGGAAATACTCGGCGATGGCCTTCATCGTGGTGAAGGGCTCGTCGAACCCCTCCAAGGTGCACGAGAAAGTGCCATAAGACACCGTCAGGATTTTGCTCGGACCCACCATGCGCTCTCGTCCCTTACTTCTACAGGTGACCGACTGTGCCCCCGCGACAGGTCGCCAGTATGAACGCGGCAAGGTATTTTCTTGATGGGAATGTGGCCAACCTTGCCTTCGACCGCCGCAATTGCCAAGAAACCACATGTCGCTGAAATACGCAAAATCTGAAGGGGTCACGCTTGTGGGAGGCGGCGCGCTGGACCGTGCGACGCTGGAGCGCGCCCTGCACCGCGCGCCGCATCTGGTCGCGGCGGACGGCGGTGCCGACCGCGCGCTGGCGCTGGGCCGGATGCCGGACCTGGCGGTGGGCGACATGGATTCGCTCAGCGACCGGGCCCGCGATGCCCTGGGCCCGGACCGGCTGCGGCGCGACAACGACCAGGAAACCACCGATTTCGACAAGGCGCTGGCGGTGATCGACGCGCCCCTGGTGCTGGCAGTTGGCTTTTCGGGCGCGCGCCTCGATCATACGCTGGCGGCGATGGGCACCCTGGCGCGCCACCCGGACCGGCGGGTGATCCTGGACACCGGCCATGACCTGTGCCTGTTGGCCCCGCCCCGGCTGGCGCTGGATCTCGCCCCCGGCACGCGGGTGTCGCTGTTTCCGCTGGCGCCGATGTCCTGCGCCTCGACCGGGTTGCGCTGGCAGACCGATCCGTTGCACTTCGACCCGCTGGGCCGTATCGGCACTTCGAACGAGACCGCCGCCCCGCGCATCACGCTGACCCCTGCACGGCCCGCGATGCTGCTGTTGCTGCCGGTCGTGGCCCTCGACGCGCTGCTTACGGGGATGTCGTCCGCGCCTGCCTGGCCAGCGCCCGCTCACGCGCGATAACATAGAGGCCCGACCCCACGATCACCGCGATGCCGGTCATGCTGAGCGGGTTCGGGAAATCGCCGAAGAACAGGTAGCCGAACAGCACGGCGTTGACGATTTCCAGATAATGCAACGGCGCCAGCGTGGCCGAGGGCGCGAACCTCAGCGCATAGGTGATCGCCATATGCGACACCGTGGCCGCCAGACCGACCCCGAGGAGCTGCCCCCAGACCGCGGGCGAGGGGTTGGTCACCATCAGCAGCTCGATCCCCAACCCATGCCCGGCCATCACCACCGGCAGGACCAGCAGGGTGCCCAGCCAGGCGGTATGGAACTGCATTGCCTCGGGCGGCAACTCGCGCGAAATGCGCCGGGTCAGCAGCATGTAGAGGGCGAAAAACGCCGCCGTCACCAGCGGAAACAAGGCCACCGCGCCGAACGCCGCGAAATTGGGCTGGATGACCAGCAGGGCGCCGATGAACCCCACCACCGCGGCGCTGATCCGTCGCGGCCCGACATGCTCGCCGAACAGAACGGCCCCCAGCGCCAGCAGCAGGAAGGGCTCGACAAAGGCGATTGCCAGCGCGTCGGCGATCGGCATCACCTGGACCGCGCCGACAAAGGCAGCGGTCGAGGCCACCAGCATCAGCGCCCGCGCCAACACCCAGGCGACCTGCCGCCGGCTCAACCGCAGATCCTGCCCCATCAGCAAGACCACCGGCGCCATCAACACCGCCTGAAACACCAGCCGGAACAGGGTCACCTGCGTAACCGTCACCTCCTGCGAGGCGAATTTGGCCGATACGTCGATCAGCGGCGCGATCGCGCAGAAGACGACCATCAGGCCGACGCCGGGAAGGACACGGTCAGGCGAGGGAACAAAAACGCGCGGCATCGGAACTCCTGATCGTGACCCTGCACAGGTTCAGCAGTTCGGCACGTTCACCGCAAGCCCTCCCAGCGCGGTCTCCTTGTATTTCTCGCTCATGTCGACGCCGGTCTGACGCATCGCCTCGATACAGTTGTCGAGCGGCATGAAATGCTGGCCGTCGCCGCGCAGCGCCAGCGACGCCGCGCTGACCGCCTTGATCGCCCCCAGGCCGTTGCGCTCGATGCAGGGCACCTGCACGAGGCCCTTCACCGGATCGCAGGTCATCCCCAGATGGTGCTCCAGCGCGATCTCGGCGGCGTTTTCCACCTGCTCGGGCGTGCCGCCCAGAACCGCGCAAAGCCCCGCCGCCGCCATCGCCGCGGCGCTGCCGACCTCAGCCTGACAGCCGCATTCCGCGCCGCTGATCGAGGCGTTGGTCTTGATCAGCCCGCCGATCGCTGCCGCGGTCAGCAGAAAGTCATCGACCCGCTCGGCGCTGGCGCCCGGCACATGATCCAGCCAGTAGCGGATCACCGCCGGCATCACCCCGGCCGCACCGTTGGTGGGCGCCGTCACCACCTGCCCGCCGGCGGCGTTTTCCTCGTTCACCGCCATCGCATAGGTCGACATCCAGTCGTTGATGACATGCGGTGCGGTCAGGTTCAGCCCCCGCTCGGCCAACAGCGCCTGGTGGATCGCCCTGGCCCGCCGTCGCACCTTCAACCCGCCGGGCAGCACCCCCTCGGTGGCCAGCCCGCGTTCGATACAGGCGTTCATCACCGCCCAGATCCGCGCCAGCCCCGCCTTCAGCGCCACCCCGTCGCGCTGGCGCAGCTCGTTCGCCCGCTTCATTGCCGCGATCGACTGGCCCGACTGCCGCGCCATCTCCAGCATTTCCACCGCCGAGCGGAACGGATACGGCACCTTCGGCCCGGCCACCGCGCCCGCGCCCGCCGCCAGCTCGGTCTCGGTCACCACGAACCCGCCACCGATGGAATAATACGTCTCCTGCGCGATCACGTCGCCCTGGGCATCCGTCGCGCTCAGGATCAACCCGTTCGCGTGCCCGGCCAGCGCCGGACCATAGTCGAACACCAGATCCCGCGCCGGATCAAAGACCATCTCGGCCAGACCCGGCGGGGCAACCCGGCCCGTCGCGCGGATCCCGGTCAGCGCCGCCTCGGCGCGCTCGGCGTCATAGCTCTCGGGCAGGAACCCGGCCAATCCCAGGATCACCGCCCGGTCGGTCGCATGCCCCACCCCGGTAAAAGCCAGCGAACCGTGCAGCGAGGCCTTCAGCCCATGCGCATGAAACGGCAGCGCCCGCAGCCGGTCGAGAAACCGCGCCGCCGCCACCATCGGCCCCATCGTGTGGCTGGACGACGGGCCGATGCCGATCTTGAACATATCGAAGACGGACAGGAACATGTGACCTCGCGTGTTTTGCGCCACCCTACCGGCTGCGAGCGCCCCGAAAAGCCTGCCTGCGACACAAGCCACGCGATTTCAGACATCGCGCGCGCCCTGCCCTTTCATCTTGCCCCAAATACGCCTGCAACCGCGCCGCCGGGCGCAGGCTCTCCGGGTCAGCCCAGCGCACTCCCCTCGGACGGGGCGCAGGGATGGGGTGCGCTCAACGGGGTCTCGCCCAGCCCTTCGGCCGCCACGGCCGCCCGCATCGAGGCCCGCCCTTCGATCCGCGCCGCCATCGCCGCCAGCCGCGGGAACTCGGCCAGTTCGAACCAGTCAGTGCCATAAGGGCCATAGAGCTGCGCCCAACGCAGGATCACCGCGACATAGAGGTCCAGCACCGAGGGCGCCGCGGCGCCGAACCAGCCGTGCCCCTGGCCGGCCAGATCCTCGAGCAGCGCCAAGTGCCGCCGCAACCGCGCGGTGACCGCGTCATGCAGGGTCTCCTGCGCCTCCTCATCGCCGCCAACATATTTGCCGGGGTAGAACACCAGCCTGAGATCGGCATGCAGCGTGTTCGACGCAAAGAACAGCCATTTCAGGAACATTCCCCGCCCCGGTTCGCCCGGCTGCGGCGCCAGCGCACGGTGGGTCTCGCTCAACCACAGCAGGATCGCGCCGGTTTCGCTCAACGGGCCCTCGGGGGTCTCCAGGACCGGAATCACCCCCACCGGGTTCAGCGCGCGAAACGCCGGGCTGTCCTGTTCGCGCGTGCGCCGGTCGACCAGCCGCGTGTCATAGGCCTGCCCCATCTCTTCCAGCGCCAGCCGCACGATCAGCGAGGCATTGTCCGGGGCGTAATGCAGCACATACATGGCGAATCCTCTCGCAGTCCGGTGCACAGGATGACGCCATCCTGCCACCCTGAACAGCGCCGCGCGACCGGTCATCGCCCGGCCGCGCCCCGTCCGTCGCTTTTTCCCGGCACAGCCCCTGTGACACCCCCGCGCATCTGCTATAAGTCGCTCATCCCCCGCCTGCAGGAGCCCGGCTCATGGTCATGCAACTCACCCCCATCGACCGCGCGAAATATGCGGCCGCCCGCCGCGCCGTCGACCTTGTCGAGGACGGCATGAAGCTGGGCCTCGGCACCGGCTCGACCGCAGCCTGGATGGTCCGGGCGCTGGCCGAACGCGCCCGCGACGAGGGGCTGCGGCTGACCTGCGTGCCGACCTCGATGCGCACCGCGGAACTGGCGCGCGAGCTGGGTCTCAAGGTGGTGCCGCTGGACGAGGCCGGCTGGCTCGACCTGACGATTGACGGTGCCGACGAATTCGACGCGGACCTGACGCTGATCAAGGGCGGCGGCGGCGCGCTGCTGATGGAAAAGATCGTCGCCACCGCCAGCGACCGGATGGTGGTGATCACCGATGCCTCGAAAGAGGTGAAGACGCTGGGCGCTTTCCCCCTGCCGGTCGAGGTGATTCCCTTCGGCTGGCAGTCCAGCCGGATGCTGGTCGAGGAACTCTTGAACGCGATGGATGTGATGGGCACCCAGGCCACGCTCAGGATGAACGGCAGCCGGCCCTTCCTGACCGACGAGGGCAACCACATCCTCGACCTGGCGCTGGGCCGGATCGGCAACCCGCGGCAGCTGTCGCTGGCGCTGAACCAGGTGCCGGGCGTCGTCGAGAACGGGCTGTTCATCGACATCTGCGATGTCGTGGTGATCGGCTATTCCGACGGCAAGGTCGAAGTGCGCGACATCGCCGCCGGCACCGTCGAGCAAGAGCGTATCCTCTTCGAGGAAGCCGACAACATCTTCCGCGACGTCTGACCCGCGCTCAGCTGCAGATCCCGCGCCGCTCGACCCCGGCCCAGGGCAGGCGCAGGGCAACCCGCGGCAGGTCGTCCGGCTGCATCACCTGCGCCATCAGCGCCCGCAGCCTCCGGGTCCGCGCCCCCTCGGGGTCGAGCGCGGCGCAGCAGACGTATTCCTCGACAATGCTGGCCTGCTGCTCATAGCCGAAATCCGCAAAGCGCGCATGGGCATCGGTATCGAACAGATAGGGGTCGGTGCCCGGGCGGTGCTCGGCTCCGACACCCAGCGGCGAATATCCGGTCTGCGCCCGGTTCTGCCACTGCCAGACATGCGTCAGCTCATGCGCCAGGAACATCGCCGCGCCGAGGTTCATCGACCCGTCAGAGGTGCGGGCGTAGTCGGCACGGCCAAGGGACTCGCGCACCATGATCTGGTTGCCCAGCGCCATCCCGGCGGTGCGGGTGCGCAGCCAGGCGGTCTGCGGCGGCGGCACGATGCGTTCGCGGCAGGTGGTCTGCGGGCGGACGGCGAACCGGGTCTCGATCATCCCGACCGGCCCGGCGGTGTTGATCCGCACCGGCGCGACATCCAGCGTGTCCCCGAAGAGGCGCGCGGCAAAAGCCGTTTCGTTGGCGGTCAGCGGTCGGCCGCAGCCGGCCACCGCCGCCGCACCCGCCAGCACAAGGGACAGGAGCAGTCGTCGCATGCCGGTATCCGACGCCCTGCCCCGGCGCCCGTCAAGACGATTCGCGGCCGATGGATTTCAACATCTGGCGTTCATAGAGCCCCGGCGCCAGCCGGCTCAGCCACCAGGACAGGCGCGCGACCCGGCCGACGGGGATGAAGGCGCGCCCGCGCGCAAGCCCCTGCAGGATCACCGCAGCCGCCTGCTCGGGCGTCATCGCGTCGATCCCGTCGCGCGCAGCCCCCGGTCGCCCGATCCCGTCCGCGCCAAACGCCGCACCAGGGTTCGTCGCCACAAAGGACGGCGCGGCCAGAGCAACATGGACGCCATGCGCCGCCTCCTCGCCCCTGAGCGAGGTGAAGAAGCCGGTCATCGCGTGTTTCGACGCCGCATAGGCGGTGCGGTGCTTCAGCGGCGCAAACCCCGCAACCGAGGTGATTGCCAGATGAGTCCCCTGTGACGCGCGCAGGTCGGGCAGGATCGCTGCGGCCAGATGCACGGCACCCCAATAGTTGATCTCGAAGGCCCGGCGATGGGCGTCCGGGTCCATGCCGGCAAAGGGCGCGATCAGGGTGACGCCCGCGTTGTAGATCGCCAGATCCAGCGACGGACGCGCGGCGCGCAGCCCCTCGACACAGGCGCGGACCTGCGCGGCATCCGTCACGTCGCAGGGGTGCAGGCTTTGCTGGGCGCCGTTCTGCAACGCGCCGAACCCGCCCGGCAGGTCCAGCAGCGCCGTGAACCAGCCGCGCACCTGCAGAGCCGATGCCAACGCCCGGCCCAGGCCTCCGCCGCCCCCGGTGATGACCGCCGTCTTCATGGCTTGGCCCAATCCCGCCACAGCGCGAACACCTGCGCCGAGGTGCGCTGCGGCGTATAGCCGAACACCGATTTCAGCGCCGTGTTGTCCAGCACCGGGCGATATTGCAGAAACCGGACCTGCTCGGGCCCGTAGCGGCTGAGGTGAAGGGGCCGCGCTACGCCCAGCGCGGCCTTCAGCGCCCAGGCCGGCAGGGTCAGCACCGGCTTGCCCATCGCCGCCGCCAGATCGTCGACCGTCAGCGCACCGTCACCCGCGACGTTGAAGATCCCCGCCGGGCCCTCGGTCGCTGCGCGGATCAGGATACGCGCCAGATCCTCGGTCCAGATGAAGACAAAAGGGCTGTCCGCGCCTGCGACCTTCAGCAGGCGCGGACGGCGGAAAAGCGCGGTGATCTGGTTGTCCACCCCCTCGCCCAGCACCGTGCCGACCCGCAGCACGACCTGCTCCAGCGCCGGGTGGCGGGCGCGGGCCTCGGCCAGCATCTCCTCGACCTGGCGCTTGTGATCGGAATAGGCGAATTCCACGTTTCCGCGCACCGGGTCGGTCTCGCGCAGTGGCACCGGGTTGTCGGCGTGATAGCCATAGGCCGCACCCGAGGAGGTCACCACCAGCCGCCGCACGCCATGCGCGAGGCAGGCATTCAGCACGTTGCGGCTGCCCTGCACATCCACCCGCCACTCGAAGTCGCGGGTCGAGCCCCTGGGCGGCGTGACGATCGACGCCAGATGCACCACCACCTCGGGGCGGAAGACGCCGATCACCCGGTCCGCGTCGCCGCCGGTGACGTCGAGGCGCTCATACCCCGGGGCGACATCGGTCGCCAGCACCTCATGCCCCGCCAGCCCCGTCAGCAGCGCGCGGCCCACGTTGCCGCCCGCACCGGTGATCAGGATGCGAGTCATGCGGGCCTCCGCGACCAGATCAGTGCCAGCGCCAGCCCCGAAATCGCGTGCCACATGCCCCAGAAGGCCGCGACCACTGCCATGCCCCCCAGCCCGCCGAAGAAGGCAAAGATCAGGATCAGCCCCAGGCCCGAGTTCTGGATGCCCGTCTCGATGGTGATCGCCCGGCGGTCGGCGGCGCTGACGCCGAACGCCAGCGCGACCAGAAAGCCCAGCCCCAGCGCCAGCGCGTTATGGGCGATGACCAGCCCCGCGACCAGCCCCGCGAGGTCGAGGAAATACTGCCAGTTCGCGGCCAACGCGGCGGCGATGAAACCCACGAAGATCACCATCGACAGCACCTGCATCGGCCGCCGGATCCGCCCCGCCAGCCCCGGCGCGCGGGCGTTGACCAGCATCCCCAGCGCCAGCGGCAGCACCAGCATGAACAGCACCGTCACCGCCACCTGCGCCGGGTCGATATGCGTCGCCTGCAGGATTGCCCGCGTCGGCGCATAGAGCCCCCCCCAAAGCGCAATGTTGAGCGGCGTCAGCACCAGCGCCCCCACCGTGGCAATCGCCGTCAGGCTAACGGAAAGCGCGGTGTTCCCCCCGGCCCGATGGGTCAGGAAGTTGCTGATATTGCCGCCCGGACAGGCCGCGACCAGGATCAGCCCCAGCGCGATCGAGGGGCGCGGCTGCAGCGCCAGAACCAGCAGATAGGTCGCCGCCGGCAGCACCAGGAACTGCGACAGGAACCCGGCAATCACCGGTTTCGGCGCGCGGATCAGGGCACGGAAATGGTCCGCCTTCAGATCCAGCGCGATGGCGAACATCACCACGGCCAGGATCCCGTTCAGAAGCATCAGCGAGCCGGGGCTGAAGTTCAGCGTCACCTCGTCGATCTGCTCCATGCCCTCAGCCCCCCAATGCCGTGATCCGTTGCGTCACCGCCGCCCGGTAGGCGCTGCGTTCGACGTAATAGGCCATGCGCGGCAGATCGACGTAGTGCATCCCGCCGGTGACGCGGGCAAAGCCCTGCGCCTTCTCGGTCTGAATGGCTTTCGCCGCCGCGCTGCCCTCGCGCAAGCCCTTGATATAGCGCGCGACCATCTCGGCCTGTTCATGGCGGCCCTGCCAGCCCAGCCCCGTCGCCTCGACCATGCCCATGACGAACAGATCGTCGCGCGCGGGGTGCAGGCAGTTCAGGAACAGATGCGGCGCCGCGCCTTGCCAGTTCAAGAGATCGCGGTCGATGAACGGGTAATGCAGCAGATAGCCGGTGGCGGCGATGACCAGATCGTAATCCGCCTGGGTGCCGTCCCTGAAATGCACGGTCCGGCCCTCGAACCGGGCGATGTCGGGCTGGATGCGGATGTCGCCGTGGCCCGCGTGAAAGATCGCCAAGGAGTTCACCACCGGGTGGCTCTCATACAGCTTGTGATCGGGCGCGGGGAAGCCCACGCGCTGCGGATCGCCCGCGAACCAGCGCAGGATCATCCCGTCCACCCGCCGCTTCAGCCACATCGGCAGCGGCAGCCCGCCCATCGTGTCGGCGGGCTTGCCGAACACGTATTTCGGCACGAAGTGATAGCCCCGCCGCAGCGACAGATCTGCGCAGAGCCCGTGATGCACCGCATCCACTACGATGTCGCAGCCGGAATTTCCGCCGCCGATCACCAGCACCCGCTTGCCGCGCATCTGGTCGGGGTGGCGATACTGCGCCGAATGGATCAACTCGCCCGCGAACGCGCCCTCAAAGCGCGGCATGTTCGGCTCGCTCAGCGTGCCGTTGGCGATCATCACGCCGGAAAATCGCCCCTCGTGCTCCTCGCCTCCCTCGCGCCAGACCACGCGCCAGCCCGCGTCCTGCGGCTCGCAGCGCAGCACTTCGGCGCCAAAGCGATAGTGCCGGCGCAGGTCGAACCGGTCGGCAAAGGCGTGGAAATACTCCCGCAGGACCTTGTGCGAGGGGTAGTCCGCCACGCCCTTGTCCATCGGGAAATCCGCGAACTCGGTCTTTGTTTTCGACGAGATCAGATGCGCGCTCTCATACATGGTCGAGCGCGGGCCGGTGATGTCCCACAACCCGCCCACATCCCCGTGCAGCTCGAACCCCTGAAACGCGATCCCCTGTTCGGCCAGCACCTTGGCACAGGCGAGCCCCATCGGCCCCGCGCCAATCAGCGCAATCGGCAATTCCTGCAAAACGCCCTCCTCTTCATCTTGCCCCAAGACGCCCCGGACCCGCGAATGCCCCCCGAGGCACGCCCTCCCTGACGTGCGGCGGATCGTCGCGGCAGCTTTGCGCCCCGGGGTCGGTCTGGCAAGGGGGGACCGACCCTTTCCGCTGCGTAACAGCGATATGACAATCCGCTGGGCAAGGGTCGGGCGCTTGGGCATAGTGGCCCACCAGATGCCCGCCGATTCGCCCCTTTCCCCTGCACTCGACGCCGCCCTGACGGCTGCGCTGGCGCTTCCTGTCCAGCGTGTCCTGGCGCTTGATGTCGAGGGCCGGCGCTATTGGCTCAAACGCCCCGAGCGCCATAAGTCCTGGATCCGCCGGCTGCAAAAGGGCGACCCGGCGCGGGCCCTGGCGGCTGACCGCGAGGGGCTGCAGGCGCTGGCCGCGCGCGACCTGCCCGCGCCGCGCATCGCCGCCGCCGGCGAGGATTTCCTGCTGATCGAGGATGCCGGCCGGCCGGTGTCGAGGATCATCCGCGACCAGAACCTGCCCGAGGCCGAGCGCCACCGCGTCTTGATCGCCGCGGCCGAGGCGCTGGCGAAGCTCCATCGTGCCGGGGTGGTGCACGGCCGCCCCAAGATCCGCGACATCTGCTGGAACGCCGGGCGGGGCGCGACGCTGATCGACTTCGAGGCATTCCGCGACGGCGCCGCGGACGATGCCCTCGGCCGCGATGCGATGGTCTTTCTGCACTCGGTGCTGCAGGTTCGCCGCGGGCGCGATGCGTTCTATGACACCGCAGCCGCGGCCTATCGCGCGGCGGCCCCCGAACGGGCCTGGCCGGCGATGTGCCGCCGCGTCAAACGGTTCCGCTGGCTGATGCTGCCGGCCCGTCTGGCGCTGGCAGTCAAGCCAAAGGCGCCGGAGTTGCGCGGGGCCGTGATCCTGTATCGGATATTGTTTGCGTCCGGCAACGACGCCGGACCGTGACCGGGTGCCCGGCGGTCAGCCCGCCGCGACCTCGGTCCCGTCGTGGTGGTCCAATGGCTGGCCGCAGAACATGTCATACATCAAGCCGATGGTGCGGGCCGCGCGAGCATCGCCGAGCGAGTAATAAATCGTCTTGCCCTCGCGCCGGCAGGTGACCAGCCCTTCCAGCCTGAGTCGCGCCAGCTGCTGGCTGACCGCCGCCTGGCGCGAGCCCAGAAGCTGCTCCAACTCGGTCACCGACTTCTCGCCCGAAGAAAGATAGCACAGGATCAGCAGGCGCCCTTCATGGGCCAGCGCCTTGAGAAAGGTCGCAGCCGCCTGGGCCTGTTCGACCATCTCGTCGATCGGACGCAGGGCGCAATCCCCCCCCATCGCGGAATACGCATCCACGTCGGTTTCGGGAGTGTTCGGATCAGGCGCCACCTTTGCCGGCATGGACATGGACTGCTCCACCAGAAATGCACGCATCGCAATGTATCCTGTAAAGATAGGGCAGCGCGTGCGTCAGGGCAAGTCAAAGCGAAAAGGGCGCGCATCGGTGTGATGCGCGCCCCGGGGTTCGTATCCCTGGCCGAAACGACCAGCGTGATCAGAACTCGCCTTCGTCCTCGGCCGAGGCAGCGCCGATCTCGTCGAGTTGGCTCTGGATATCGGCTTCGGCTTCGGCCTCGGCTTCGGCAGCCAGTTCCTGGATCGACTTGCCCGACGCCTGCAGTTCGGCTTCTTCGGCCGAACGGGCGACGTTGACGGTGATCGTCGCCGACACCTCGGGGTGCAGGACGACGGTCAGCGCGTGCAGACCCAGCGACTTGATCGGGGCGCTCAGCACCGCCTGGCGGCGGTCGATCGAGAAGCCCTCGGCGGTGACGACCTCGGCGATGTCACGCGGGGTGACCGAACCGTAGAGGGCGCCGGTATCCGAAGCCGAGCGGATCACGACATAGCTGGTGCCGTCGAGCTTGCCGGCCAGATCCTGGGCTTCCTGGCGGGTTTCCAGGTTGCGGGCTTCCAGCTGGGCCTTCTGGGCCTCGAAAGAGGCCTTGTTGGCGTCGGTGGCGCGCAGGGCCTTGCCTTGCGGCAGCAGGAAGTTGCGGGCGAAACCGTCGCGAACCTTCACAACGTCGCCCATCTGGCCCAGCTTGGCCACGCGTTCGAGCAGAATCACTTGCATCGCTTGGTCCTCACTTCACGGCATAGGGCAGCAGCGCCAGGAAGCGGGCGCGCTTGATGGCGCGGGCCAGCTCACGCTGCTTCTTGGCCGAAACGGCGGTGATGCGGGCCGGGACGATCTTGCCGCGCTCAGAGATGTAGCGCTGCAGCAGACGGGTGTCCTTGTAGTCGATCGCGGGCGCGTTCTCGCCCGAGAACGGGCAGACCTTGCGGCGGCGGAAAAACGGTTTGGTAGCCATGATTTCTGTCTCCTTGAAGGCCAGGCTCAGCGACGCGGGCCGCGGTCGCCGCGGTCGCCACGCTCGCCGCGCTCGTCACGCTTCTGCATCTGCACCGTGGGGCCGTCTTCGTGCGCTTCGACCTTGACCGACAGCACGCGCATCACGTCGTCATGCAGACGTGCCAGGCGCTCCATCTCCTGCACGGCCGCCGACGGGGCGTCGGTGCGCAGATACATGTAGTGGCCCTTGCGGTTCTTGTTGATCTTGTAGGCCATCGTCTTGACACCCCAGTATTCGGTGCCGACGACACTGCCGCCATTGTCGGAAATCACGGCCGTGAAGTGCTCGATCAGCCCTTCGGCCTGCGCGTTGGACAGATCCTGACGCGCAATCATGACATGCTCATACAGAGGCATGCGGTCTCCAGTTCTTTTCAGGGCGCATTTCACAAGGCGGGCGTTACGCCCCGCCGCGCCCGCCCACGAGAGACTGCGCCGGATTCGTGGGATGCGGCGGGATGGGGCCTTATAGCGGGATTGAAGGGACGCGCAAGGGCCGCGGCCGCCCCTTTCCCACGCCCCAACCGGCAAATTCCGCGATTTCCCGTGCAAAATCGCCGTGTTCGCTGCCGTTGATCCCTGAAAAATGACTCGCTAGTGTGACACCGTCAACCAGAGACCGCTTTCGGATTGTGGGGTCCGCCATGTGGAATCGCCTGTTCGACCGCTTTTTGAGGCACCTGATACGCCTGGGAAGCCTGACTGTAACCATGCCCGACGGCACCACCCGCCGTTACGGGCCCGGCGGCGAGGGCCCACCCGCCATCGCCATCGCCCTGACCGGGGACGACACCGTGCAGCGGCTGGTCCGCGATCCGCACCTTGCGCTGGGTGAGGCCTATATGGACGGCCACCTGACGATCGAGGGCGACGATCTGCACGGGTTCCTCGAACTGGTGCTGCGCAACCTCGACACCGGCGACGACGGCGCCTTCAGCGCCGTGCAACGCGGGCTGCGCAAGCTGATGCGGGGGATCACCCAGAAGAACCCGGCGCGGCGGTCGAAATCGAATGTGGCCCATCACTACGACCTGTCGGCAGCCCTCTACGATCTCTTCCTCGACGCGGATCGGCAGTATTCCTGCGCCTATTTCAAGTCACCCGAGGACACGCTCGAACAGGCACAGGCGCAAAAGAAGGCCCATATCGCGGGCAAGCTGTGCCTGAAGCCGGGGATGAAGGTGCTCGACATCGGCTGCGGCTGGGGTGGCATGGGCCTGACGCTGGCGCGCGACTATGGCGCCGAGGTGCTGGGCGTCACCCTCTCCGAGGAACAGCTGAAGATCGCCCGCGCCCGCGCCGAGGCCGCGGGACTGGCCGACAGGGTCCGGTTCGAGCTGACCGACTACCGCGCGGTCACCGGCCAGTTCGACCGGATCGTCTCGGTCGGTATGTTCGAGCATGTCGGCGCACCGCAGTTCCGCACCTATTTCAACACCGTGCGCCGCCTGCTGAGCCCCGACGGCGTCGCCCTGATCCACACCATCGGCCGGGTCTCGCCCCCCGGCACCACCAATCCCTGGATGGTCAAATACATCTTTCCGGGCGGCTATATTCCCGCCCTGTCCGAGGTGATGGCCGCCGTCGAACAGGAACGCCTCTATCCCACCGATATCGAGGTCTGGCGGCTGCACTACGCGATGACCCTGCGGCACTGGCACGACCGGTTCATGGCGCATCGCGATGCCGCGGCGGCGCTATACGACGAACGCTTTGTCCGGATGTGGAAATTCTACCTTGCGGCGTCCGAGCAGACCTTCCGCCACTGGGGCAATTGCGTGTTCCAGCTGCAACTGGCCCGCGACCAGCGCGCGGTGCCGTTGACCCGCGACTACCTCTATCCCTAAGCCCGGCCCTGCCGCGATTTGCCGTTTGACGCCGCGCAAAACCGGGTTAGGAACGCGCCAACGACATTGTCAGGAGGCCCCCGTGACCCGCGCATTTGTATTCCCCGGCCAAGGCGCCCAGACCATCGGCATGGGCCGCGACCTGGCCGAGGCCTATCCGGCGGCCAAAGCCGTGTTCGACGAGGTCGATGCGGCGCTTGGCGAAAAGCTGTCGGCGCTGATCTGGGAGGGCGACATCGCCGAACTGACCCTGACCGCCAACGCGCAACCGGCGCTGATGGCGACCTCGCTGGCCGCGATGCGCGCGCTTGAGGCCGAGGGCTTCGGGATCGGCGACGCGGCCTTTGTCGCGGGCCACTCGCTGGGCGAATATTCCGCCCTCGCGGCCGCCGGCGCGTTGAGCGTCTCGGACACCGCGCGCCTGCTGCGCACCCGCGGCCAGGCGATGCAATCAGCGGTGCCGGTCGGCGTCGGCGCGATGGCGGCGCTTCTGGGTCTCGACTTCGCCACCGCGGCCGAGGTCGCGGCCGAGGCAGCCCAGGGTGAGGTCTGTCAGGCGGCGAACGACAACGACCCGGCGCAGGTCGTGGTCTCGGGGCACAAGGCAGCCGTGGAACGCGCGGTCGAGCTGGCCAAGACCCGCGGCGCGAAACGCGCGCTGATGCTGCCGGTCTCGGCGCCGTTCCACTGCGCACTGATGCAGCCCGCCGCAGACGCGATGGCCGAGGCCCTCGCCGGCGTGACCATCGCCACGCCAGCGGTGCCGGTCGTGGCCAACGTCCGCGCCGAAGCGGTCAGCGACCCCGAAACGCTCCGCGCGCTGCTGGTCGAACAGGTCACCGGCTCGGTCCGCTGGCGGGAATCGATCGGCTGGATGACCGCACAGGGCGTCACCGGATTCTGGGAAATCGGCGCCGGCAAGGCGCTGTCGGGGATGATCAAGCGCATCGCCCGCGAGGCCGAAACCCGCGCGATCGGCACCCCGGCGGATATCGCCACGCTGAAAGGCTGACAAAGCACGACCGGGGCGCTCCCGCACTCTGTCGCGGATCAAAGATCCGCTCCGCCGTTTGGGCCGGGCTCGCTACGCGAGCCTGAAGAAAGGGGGCTTTGCCCCCTCGCCCTGCGGGCTCACCCCCAGGATATTTGAGACGCAAAGATGAAGCGATGTTGGCCCATCTTTGCGTCTTAAATATCCTCGGGGGATCCAAGGGGGTGGAAAACCCCCTTGGCGGGGTGCGGGGCTGGCCCCGCGCGGGCCGAGGGGGCTCGATGCCCCCGAGGCACGCCCCCACCAGGGCGCGACATTTCTTCGCCTGTGAATGAATTCACTTCCCTTCGCAGCGGCGGCGGGTTAGGCCGGCGACATGACAACGCTCGTTCAAGACACCGATGCGCGCGCCAAGCGCAATGTGATGGTTCTGGTTGCCGCCCAGGCTCTGCTGGGGGCGCAGATGCCGATGATCTTTACCGTCGCGGGGCTGGCCGGCCAATCGCTGGCGCCGAACCCCTGCTGGGCGACGTTGCCGGTGTCGATGGCGGTTCTGGGGTCGATGCTGTCGGCGACGCCGATGTCGGCCTTCATGCAGCGCCACGGGCGCCGGGCCGGCTTTGTGCTGGGCACCGTCGCGGGCGGCACCGGGGCAGCGATCGGCGCGGTGGGTCTGCTGAATGCCTCGTTCCTGCTGTTCCTGATCGGCTCGCTGTTCACCGGCATCTACATGTCGGCGCAAGGCTTCTATCGCTTTGCCGCAACCGACACTGCCTCGGACGCCTTCAAGCCCAAAGCGATCAGCTATGTGATGGCCGGGGGGCTGTTGTCGGCGATCATCGGTCCGCAGCTGGTCAAGGTCACCGCAGACCTGATGGTTGTGCCCTTTCTGGGCACCTATCTGGGGGTGATCACGATCAACCTGGTGGGCATGACGCTGTTCGCCCTGCTGCAGATCCCGCGCCCGCAGCCAATCAATCGTCATGCCCCGATCGAGGGCCGCAGCCGCAGCCAGCTGCTGCGCGAGCCGGTGATCGTCGTGGCGATCATCTGCGCCACCGTCAGCTATGCGTTGATGAACCTGGTGATGACCTCGACGCCGCTGGCGGTCGTCGGCTGCGGGTTCGAGACCGGGATGGCGGCCAATATCGTCTCGGCCCACGTCCTGGCAATGTATGCGCCCTCGTTCTTTACCGGCCATCTGATCGCCCGGTTCGGCGTCGAGAAGATCGTCGCGCTGGGTCTGCTGATCCTCGCTGGCGCGGGGGCGGTGGCGATGACGGGCGTCGAGCTGGAGCACTTCTTCATCGCCCTGGTTCTGCTGGGGATCGGCTGGAACTTTGGCTTCATCGGCGGCACGACGATGCTGGCGCGCTCGCACACCGCGGCCGAGCGCGGGCGCATCCAGGGCATCAATGACATGATCGTGTTCGGCGGCGTGACGATGGCCTCGCTCAGTTCGGGGCAGCTGATGAACTGCTCGGGGTCGGACGTGCAGACCGGGTGGCAGCTGGTCAACCTGGCGATGGTTCCGTTCCTGGTGCTGGCAGGGGGCGCGCTGATCTGGCTGTCGATGCGCCCCGAAGAGGCCTGAGCGTCCCGCGAACGCCCGGCAAATCGGCTGCTTGCCCGAAAAAGCGCCGGGGATCATGGGCTTGGCTGGCCCCCCTGGTGCCACCTCGCAAACACGTGATTTTCTGTTGACGCCCGCTTTTTTTCTGCCTAGCGTCGGCTCCAATAAGTCGGCCAGTCCGACAGGGAGTAAAAAAGACGAAAAGGGTCCAGCTTGCGGGCCCTTTTCGCTTTTTTGCCGATCCCCCCGGAGCACGAGAGTTTGACACTGACTTGCCGTGCGGATCGTGCTAGGGGCTGAGGCGACGAAATCCAGCTTTTGAGGTTGACTGTCATGAACTTCCGCACTGCCCTTGGCCCGGTCGCTGTCGCTGCCGCGCTTGCCCTTTCGCCGCTGACGGCCGCCGCGCAGCAGGCCGCTGCCGCCGGAGCGCAGGACGCCGCGCCGCAGGTTCCGGCGGGCCCCGAAGTCGCCGCGACCTTCCGCGACTGGCAGATCCTGTGCAACACCGTCGACGCCGCCGGCGCGCAGGAATGCGAGATGTATCAGCTGCTGCACGATTCCACCGGCTCGCCGATTGCCGAGATCAGCATCGTCGCCCTGCCGCTGGGGTCCGAATTTGCTGCCGGCGCGACGGTCACCACGCCGCTGGAGACCTTCCTGCCGATGGGCATGGGCTGGTATATCGGCGAGCGTCCCGCCGACGGCCAGATCCGCGCCGAGGGGTTCCGCGTCTGCACCGTGGTCGGCTGCATCGTCCGCATGGGCCTGTCGACGGATGAGATCGACGCGATGAAATCGGGCTCGAACGCGACGATCATGATCGCGCCCTTCGTGGCCATCGACCAGCCGGTGGAGATCACCGTCTCGCTGGCGGGCTTTACCGCCGCCTATGACGATCTGCAGACCCGCCTGTCGCAGGCTGCGGCTGCCGCACGCGCGAACCAGTAACGGCATCGCGCCGGGTTCAGGCCCGGCGCAGCGCCAGGCAGGCGTTCATGCCGCCAAAGGCGAAGGCATTCGACAGCGCCGCGTCCACCCGGGCGCGGCGCGCGTCGTTGGGGATGCAGTCGACCGGACAGGCCGGATCGGGTTGGACGTGTCCGGCGGTCGGCGCCAGAACCCCGTCCCGCAGCGCCATCACCACTGCCAGCAGTTCCACGGCGCCGGTCGCGCCCAGCAGATGGCCGTGCATGGACTTGGTCGAGGACACCGGCGGCGGCGCATCCCCGAACACCGAACGGATCGCCTGCACCTCCGAGCGGTCGTTGGCGGCGGTGCCGGTGCCGTGGGCGTTGATATAGCCCACCTGCCTCTCCGTCAGCCCGGCATCGGCCATTGCCCCGCGCATCGCACGCGCTGCGCCATCGGGATCGGGCAGGACGATATCGGCCGCGTCCGAGGTCATCGAGAAGCCCGCGACCTCGGCCAGGATCGGCGCACCGCGCGCGGTGGCGCGGTCCCAGTCCTCGAACACAAAGACCGCGGCGCCTTCGCCCTGCACCATGCCGTTGCGCGTGGCGCAGAACGGGCGGCAGCCGTCGGGTGACATCACCCGCAGCCCCTCCCAGGCCTTGATCCCGCCAAAGCACAGCGTCGCCTCGGATCCGCCCGTCAGCATCACGTCGCAGGCGCCGGAACGCACCATCTGGAACGCCAGGCCCATCGCATGGTTCGACGAGGCGCAGGCGCTCGAGACGGTGAACGACGGCCCTTTCAGCGCGTGGCGCATCGCCAGATGCGCGGCGGCGGCGTTGTGCATCAGGCGCGGGATGGTGAAGGGATGCACCCGATTCTTGCCCTGCGCATGCACCGCGCGATAAGCGTCGTCGATGGTGGTATAGCCGCCGCCGCCGGTGCCCATCACGACGCCTGCACGCAGCGACTCGCCCTCGGTCAGGGTCAGCCCGGCGTCGGCCACTGCCTGACGCGCGGCCTCGACGGCGAATTGCGTCGCGCGGTCATAGAGCGCCAGCTCCTGCCGGTCAAAGCGCCCCTCGGCGTCCCAGTCGCGGATCTGCCCCCCGATGCGGATCGACAGCCGCTCGACCTCGTCGAAGGCCAGCGGTCCGATCGCCACCCGGCCCGCAGCCAGCGCCACCAGGGTGGACGGCACATCGCCCCCCAGCGCGTTGACCGTGCCCGCGCCCGTGATGGCGACCCGCCTGCCCATGCCTCAGCCCCGCTGGTCGCGCACCAGCGCCTCGACCGCCATGCACACAGCGCCGACCGTCCGCAGGTCGAGCCCGGCCCCTTCGGTATCGTTGGCATTGAACGGCACGGTCACGTCAAAGGTTTCCTCGATCGCAAAAAGGATCTCGGCCATGCCGAGACTGTCGATGCCGAGACTGTCCAGCGACATCTCCGCCGTCAGCCCCGACGGCTCCCGCAGCGCCTGCGCCGCGAGGATCCCGACCACCCGCGCGTGGAGATCCCCGGTATTCGTCAAGAATGCGCCATCCATCCGTCAATCCTCGTCAAGGGTCGCTGTCGGCGCCCTTTTCCACGAGGTTTTTGACAGTTTTCTGAAGATCGGCCAATTGCGCAAGCATTCTCGGCAGGCGCCGCTGCGATTTGTAGATCTCGACGTGCTGATCCATCTTCACCGCGGGCGATCCCATCAGCACCCGGCCCGCCGGCGCGTTCGAGGTGATCGTGGTGGCGGCCCCGGCCACCACGTCATCGCCGACGGTGATGTTGTCGACCGCCATCGCCTGCCCGCCCAGCACCACGCGGTTGCCCAGCCGGGTCGAGCCGGCGATACCGACCATGCCGCACAGCAGGCAATCCTCGCCGACGATCACGTTGTGGCCGATCTGGACCAGGTTGTCCAACTTGGTGCCCCGGCCGATCACCGTGTCGCGGATCGTGCCGCGGTCGATGGTGGTATTCGCGCCAACCTCGACATCGTCGTGGATCGTCACCCCGCCCAGCGAATGGATGCGCAGCCAGGACTGTTCCTTGGTTTCGCCGGGCTTGCCCAAGGTCGCGCGCGCCTCTTCAACGCGCGAGCGTTCCTCGGTGACAAAGGAGAACCCGTCGCCGCCGATCACCGCGCCGGGCTGGGCGATGAACCGGTTGCCGATCGTCACCCGGGCGCTGATCCGCACCCCGGCGAGGATCAGCGCATCGTCCCCGATCACCACCCCGGCTCCGATGCTGACATGCTCGGCAATCCGCGCCCGGGCGCCGATCCGCGCCCCGGCTCCGATCACCACATAGGGCGCGATGGCCGCCCCCTCGCCCACCGAGGCCTCGGGGTGGATGATCGCCGTCGGATGGATGCCCGGGTCGAGCATCGGTCCCGCGTCGAACACCTGCGTCAGGCGGGCCATCGCCAGTCGCCCGCGGGGCGCGAATACTGCGGCTTCAAGCCCCAGTGCGCGCCAGTCGGCCCCGTCCCACAGCACCGCAGCGCGGGCTTGTCCCCGGGAAAGCCCGTCGGCATACCGGGGATCCATCGCCAGCGCCAACTGGTCGGCACGGGCCTGAGCCGGTTCGGCGGCGCCGGTGACGGTCAGATCGCCCATGCCCTCGAACCGGGCGCCGAGCGCCGCGGCAATGTCGGAAATACGATAGGACATGGGTTCGAACCTCCGAGCGGGCGCATGCGCACCCGCTCAGTTTAAACTGCTCAGGCGCCTACTTCCACCCCGGCGCGCACCAATGCGTCGTATAGACGCGCGTCGCGCCCGTAGACATCATTGCGGTAATTCATCGTGCCATCGACCGAGGTAAAAGCGGTGCGATAGACCAGATGCACCGGGATCGGCGTCTCCAGATAGACCGAGGTCTCGCGCCCGGTGCGCTGGACACTGTGATAGTAGGTCACCGGATCGGCCTCTTGCGGGCGCAGCAGTTCATAGGCGAATTCGCGCGGATCCTGCAGGCGGATGCAGCCGTGCGAATAGGCGCGCACCACATTGCCGAACAGAGACCGCGAGGGCGTGTCGTGCAGGTAGATCGCATAGGGGTTCGGGAACAGGAACTTGACCTCGCCCAGCGCATTGCCCGGCCCCGGCGGCTGGCGCACGTCATAGGGCAGCGTGTTGGGCGAATAGGCGGCGAAATCGACGAATTCGCGCGGCACGATGTTCCCGGCCCCGTCATAAAGGTTCAGGTGCCCGGCCCCACCCGACGACAGCGCCCCCCAGTATTCCGCGATGATCGACCGCGGCAGGGTCCAGTCCGGGTTGATCTCCATATGGTCCATCATGTCCGAGAACTCGGGCGTCTGCGTCGCGCGCGCGCCGACGACGGACCGGGTCTCGAAGGTCACCCGGTCGAAATCGACGATGCGGGCGGTGAAATCGACCAGATTGACCCAGACATGGCGGTCGCCACGCGGGATGTTCAGCCACCGCTCGCGCTCCATCGCCACAACGATCGAGCGCAGCCGCTCTTCGGGGTCGACGTTGATCTGCTGGATGGTGGCATTGCCGGCGATGCCGTCGGCCTCGATGCCGTGGGCGACCTGGAAGGCCTGAACTGCGCGCTGCATCATGCCGTCATAGCTGGCGGTGGCGACGCGGGGCATGAAGCCCATCGCGATCAGCCGGTTGCGCAGCTGGATCACACCGGGGCCGCTTTCGCCCGGACGCAGGCTGCCCGCCTGAACCCGCGGCCCCCATCCCCCCTGGTCGATGGTCGCTTCCAGCTCGCGCTTGGCGCGGTAGAGCCGGGCGTATTCGGGCGCCGTCGGGGCGAGGTTGCGGATGAAGCTGACAGGCTCGGCCGCCACGAAATCGCGCATCAGCTGCGCCGGATCGGGGCGCGGCAACTCGCGCACGATATCGGGAATGATCGACGAGGGTTCGAGCACCCCTGAATGGATGTCGCGCGCATACTGCAGGAAGGTCAGCGAAGCGCGGGCCTCGACGAAACCGCGGTCGCGTTCGGTCTCGACGGCGCGAAACGCGGCCAGCAGCCCGGGCAGATCATAGCGTTCGGCGGGCAGTCCATGTTCGGCGGCCCGGCTCAGCGCCGAAACCAGCGCGGTGCGCCGCGCCGCGTCCTCGGCCCCGGTCCAGATCGCCTCGTATCCGTTCTCGCGGTAGAAGGTCGACAGCGCGCGGTTCTCGGCCACCCCTTCGGCCAGAGCCTGACGAAAGGCCGGAAACTGCTGGGCCTCGGCGCGCAGCGGAATCAACAGGGTCGTCGCAGCGGGCAGGACCGCCGTCAGTCCCAGCGTGGCGGCCACCAGCGCGGCACGCATGCCCGGGGCCTTCTGCCTTGCGGTTCCCATCGAATACCTCCGTTTGTAACCGGTCCAGGGGTGTGTCGCGCGCGGGCGCGATACCGTTCACAGAATTGTGCCTGTATCCCGGATTCCGCGTCGATTCACAATCACGCGACCCCGCCGATTCCGCACAGGTGTTGCAACGGGACCATTTTCGCAGCCAGCCGGATCGCCCCAGGCGCGATCACAGCCGGAAATGACATGCGCAATACGCGAGTCGGACAGCGGAACCACCCGAAAAGAAATCGACAACCGATTGTAATAAAACAATATTACAGGCGGTTAAGACAATTTCAGCAGATTCCCGCCTATTTTGCCTCACCAGGTTCCATCCTGCCGACTCAAGGCTTGGGCAAATCGAAGTGTTGTGGCATAGAAGCATCAGACGACAATTTTCTTCGTCGGATGCATGCCCACCGGCCCGCCTTATGACGGCCAACCCAGAAGGGGCAGCAACGATGACGAAAGGACCGCAACGTTTCGGTCAAAGACTGGGATGGGACAGGAAAAGAATGACGATCTCGGATAACACCGGTATCTCCCGGCGTGGACTTCTTGGCGTGTTTGCAGCAACCGCCGTCACCGCCGCCCCTACAATGGCAAACGCTTTCGGCTTTCTGCGCGGTTCCGGCGATATTCGCCGCCTTCGTATGTATTCCGGCCGCACCGGCGAGACCCTTGATGCGGTCTACTGGATCGAAGGCGAATACATCCCCGAAGTCCTGGCCGAGGTCGACCATTTCTTCCGCGACTGGCGTGTCGATCACAGCCACCGCATCGACACTCGCACCCTCGATATTCTCGCCGCCGCGCATAACCTGCTCGAGTCGGACGAGCCCTATATGCTGCTGTCGGGCTATCGCTCGCCGGAAACCAACGCGATGCTGCGCCGCCAGTCCTCGGGCGTTGCGCGCAACTCGCGCCACATGGTTGGCCAGGCCGCCGATGTGCGCCTGCGTTCGCGTTCCGTCAGCCAGGTCGCCCGCGCCGCGGTCGCCTGCAACGCCGGTGGCGTCGGCCGCTACTCGCGCTCGGACTTCACGCATATGGATTGCGGCCCGGTCCGCACCTGGGGCGCCTGAGACCCGGAATTCCCTGAACGACCCTATGCCCCGCGCCCGGTCCCGGTCGCGGGGTTTTTTCCTGCCCGCGCCACCGCCCAGTGCGCCCTGCGCCCATGCCCCCCGGCGCTGACCCGGAACTGACCCGGAACTGGGCCTGAACTGGCCTTGCACTGGCCTGCGCACCCCCCATATCCTTGCCTGACTTTCAGGGATTTCTTCGATGCCGACCTTCGACACCGCTTTCTGGCTGACCTCCGGCGCGATTCTTGCGCTGCTGATCCTGTCCGCCTTCTTCTCGGGCAGTGAAACTGCGCTGACCGCCTCGTCGCGCGCCAAGCTGCGGGCCCAGGCGGACAAGGGATCGAAAGGGGCGGAACAGGCACTGGCGCTGACCGAGGACGGCGAGCGCCTGATCGGCTCGGTTCTGTTGGGCAACAACCTGGTCAATATCCTCTCGGCCTCGCTGGCGACCGCGCTATTTACCCGGCTGTTCGGCGATTCCGGCGTGGCGCTGGCGACGCTGGTGATGACCTTTTTGGTGCTGATCTTTGCCGAGGTGCTGCCCAAGACCTATGCCATCACCAACCCCGAAACCGCTGCCTCACGGGTGGCGATGCCGATCCGGGTGGTGGTGCTGCTGTTTGCCCCGGTGGTCGCCGCGGTTCGGGTGCTGGTGCGCGGGATCCTGGCGCTGTTCGGCGTGCGCACCGACCCCGATGAGGCGATCCTGTCCTATCACGAGGAAATCGCCGGCACCCTGGCGCTGGGCCATTCCGAAGGCACGGTCGACAAGGAGGACCGCGACCGCCTGCTCGGCGCGCTCGACCTCGGCGCGCGCACTGTCGAAGAGGTCATGCTGCATCGCTCGCAGCTGGAGACCGTCAACATCGACGCGCCGATCACCGAGATCATCGCCACGTCGGTCAACTCGCCGCATTCGCGCCTGCCCGCCTGGAAGGACGAGCCCGAGAACATCGTCGGCGTGATCCATTCCCGCGACCTGATGCGCGAGGTGCACCGGCTGGTGGCCGAGGCCGGCGGCAAGTTCAGCGCGGTGGAAAAGCTCGACATCTCGACCGTCGCCCGCGCGCCCTATTTCGTGCCCGAGACGACCCCCCTGGACGAGCAGATGCATCAGTTCCTGCAGCAGCGCCGCCATTTCGCGCTGGTGATCGACGAATACGGCTCGCTCCTGGGGTTGATCACCCTCGAGGACATCCTGGAGGAAATCGTCGGCGAGATCGTCGACGAACATGACATCCCCACCGACAACCCGATCACCCGGCTGGACAATGGCGCAATCGAGATCGACGGCGCGATGACGATCCGCGACCTGAACCGGGCAATGGACTGGTCGCTGCCCGATGACGAGGCCAACACCGTCGCCGGCCTGGTGATTCACGAAGCCCAGCAGATCCCCGAACCCGGCCAGGTGTTCCAGTTCCACGGCTTTCGCTTTGCGGTGGTCGAACGCGCCGAGAACCGGCTGACCCGGCTGCGGATCCGCGCGATGTGACCCGCCCCGGCCGGTGTTCGGCCGGTTGATGCATGTCAAGGACGGCTCACGCCCCGATCCCCATCGTCTTTGCGCATCTATCGCAAAGGGATATTGTCATGCGCTGTTCATCATTGTCCGGTTTGCTTGCGATTTTCGGAGCCGCGTTTCTGGTGTCCACGGCGGCCGAGGCCTGCCCGAACCTTGCCCAGCAAGGCCCACGATACGATTTCACCGGACCTCAGCTGCTGCAGCCGCAGTCCTTTCAGGTCATGGCTGGTGGCCCAGGCGATCTGTCGCGCTGCCCGCAGCCGGGGGTCGGATATCTCCCCGACGCGCCGCAGTTCACCTTTCAGCTGTCGAACATGCAGAACTATCCGCTGACCGTCTCGGTGACGAGCACCTGCGATGCGACGCTGCTGGTCAACACCGCCATCGCCTCGTGGATTTTCGACGACGATTCCAACGGCAACCTGAACCCGCGGATAACGCTGTCCGGCCCCGAACAGCGCGAAGGCTGGGTTGACGTCTGGGTCGGCTCCTTCGACGGGCGCCAATGCCCGGCTACGCTGACGCTGCAGACCGTGCCCGCAAACGGCATCATGCCGCCGCCATCGCATGACCCCCATGTGCCGCCGCCGCAGGGCTATTCGGCCGGCACGATCCATGTCCAGTCCGCCACCTATGGCGGAAACTGCGGCGCGGCACAGGGCAACGCGACCCGGTTCATCGCACCGGAGTGCGATGGCCGGAACAGCTGCGACTACCGCATCGACTATACGGTGATCGGCGACCCGGTCTATGGCTGCCGCAAGGACTATTCGGTCACCTATGACTGCGGCGACGGCCACCCCCGCACCGCCTCGGCCGCCCCCGAAGCGGGCTACGGATCGGTGGTGCAGCTGCTGTGCGCGGCCGTGCCCTCGACCCGCGGCCTGATCCACGTCCAGTCCGGCACCTACGGCGGGAACTGCGGCGCGCCCTGGGGCAACAGGACCGAGTATCTGGCCCAGGAATGCGACGGCCAGCAAAGCTGCACCTATTACGTCGACTACACGGTGATCGGGGATCCGGTTTACGGCTGCCGCAAGGATTATGTGGCCGAATACGACTGCGGCGACGGACGGACCCGCACCGCGCGCGCCGAGCCCGAGGCCGGATATCGCTCGCCCGTGACGCTGCAATGCGGGCCCTGAGCGCGTTCGGCTGATTCCGTAGGATGGGCAATATTGCCCATCCTACCCCACCCCGTCACAGCGGCTCGATATCGCCCTCGGCCCTGAGCGCGTGGAAATCGGCCACGAACCCGGCCAGCCTGCCCGCAGCAATCGCGTCCCGCAGCCCCTGCATCAGCTCCTGATAATAATGCAGGTTGTGCCAGGTCAGCAGCATCGAGCCGATGATCTCGTCGGCGCGCACCACGTGGTGCAGGTAGGCGCGCGAATAGTTGCGGCAGGCCGGGCAACCGCAAGCCTCGTCCAGCGGCCGGGGATCGTCGCGGTGACGCGCATTCTTCAGGTTCACCGCGCCACGCCGCGTCCAGCCCTGCCCGGTCCGGCCTGAGCGCGAGGGCAGCACGCAATCCATCATATCGATGCCGCGCTCGACCGCGCCGACGATGTCGTCGGGCTTGCCCACCCCCATCAGATAGCGCGGCTTGTCCGCGGGCAGATACCCCGGCGCGTAGTCGAGCACACCGAGCATCGCCTCCTGCCCCTCGCCCACCGCCAACCCGCCGACCGCGTAGCCCTCGAAACCGATCTTCACCAGTGCCTCGGCCGATTCCGCGCGCAATTCGGGTGTGACCCCGCCCTGCATGATCCCGAACAGCGCATGCCCCGGCCGGTCACCGAAGGCATCGCGCGAGCGTTGCGCCCAGCGCATCGACAGGCGCATCGACTCGGCCACCCGCGTCTCGTCCGCCGGCAGCGCCGGACATTCATCAAAGGCCATGACGATATCCGACCCCAGCAGCCGCTGGATCTCCATCGAGCGTTCCGGCGTCAGCATGTGCTTTGATCCGTCGATATGGCTGGAGAATTTCACCCCCTCCTCGGTCAGCTTGCGCAGCCCGGCCAGCGACATCACCTGGAACCCGCCCGAATCCGTCAGGATCGGCCGCTCCCAGTGCATGAAGCGGTGCAGCCCCCCCAGCGCATGGATCCGCTCGGCGGTGGGCCGCAGCATCAGGTGATAGGTGTTGCCCAGCAGGATGTCCGCCCCCGTCGCGCGCACCGATTCCGGCATCATCGCCTTGACCGTCCCGGCCGTGCCCACTGGCATGAAAGCCGGCGTGCGCACCTCGCCGCGTGGCGTGTGGATCACCCCGGTGCGGGCGGCGCCGTCGGTGGCGGTCAGGGAAAAGGAAAAGCGGCTCATGGCGGACCTCGTGTTTTCCCCCTGATAGCGCAACGGGCGGCAAAGAAAACCCCGCCCCCCTTTACGCCCGGGGTTCATAATCTTATATCTTCGCTCAGGAATTCGACACCCGAGGGACGCATGGACGCCGCCACCCCCCAGAGCCCGGCCGAAGGGACACCGCTGATCGCGCCCTCGACCACCGACCACCCGCTCTACGACAGCGTGGTCGAAGCCTGCCGCACGGTGTTCGACCCCGAAATCCCGGTCAACATCTTCGACCTCGGACTGATCTATACGATCGCCATCGATGACACCGGCATGGTGCATATCGTGATGACCCTGACCGCGCCGGGCTGCCCGGTGGCGGGCGAAATGCCCGGCTGGGTGCAGGACGCAGTGTCGCTGGTCGCCGGCGTGCGCGATGTCGAGGTCGACATGACCTTCGATCCGCAATGGGGCATGGACATGATGTCCGACGAAGCCCGCCTCGAACTCGGGTTCATGTGAGCGCCATGTTCGCCATTCCCGGAAAATCCCCCGTCACCCTGACCGAGGCCGCCGAGCGTCACATTGCCCGGCTGATGGCCAAACAGGGCAAGATGGGCCTGCGCATCGGCGTCAAGAAGGGCGGCTGCGCGGGGATGGAATACACGATGGAGTTCGCCGACGAGATCGGCGCGCATGAAGAGGTCGTCGAACAGGGCGAGGCCCGCGTGCTGATCGCGCCGATGGCACAGATGTTCCTGTTCGGGACCGAGATCGACTATCAGACCGGGCTGCTGGAATCGGGGTTCCAGTTCCGCAACCCCAATGTGTCCGAGGCCTGCGGCTGCGGCGAGAGCGTCAAGTTCGACGATCTCGAGACGCTGAAGGCCCGGATGGACGCCGCCAAGGCCGCCGAATAACCCTGCACGATCGGCCCCGCCGTAAGGGGACGAGATGCAGATAATTTGACTCAAATTCCCCCATCTTTGCGTCCCAAATATCCTGGGGGGTGAATTTGCGCAGCAAAGAGGGGGGCAAAGCCCCCCTTCTCACCGCCCGGCGCCGGCGTTTCAGTCCTGACCCGGCAGAATCCGCACGCCGCCCTTCGCCGCCGACGAGGCCAGCATCGCGTAGGCCTTGAGCGCGGTCGAGACCTCGCGTTTGCGCACCTCCGCCGGTTTCCAGGGCAGCGCGCCCTTGGCGGTGCGGCGGGTCTCCAGCGTCGCGGCATCCACCGCCAGGTTGATCGTGCGGTTCGGAATGTCGATCTCGATCCGGTCGCCGGTCTCCACCAGCCCGATCAGCCCGCCTTCCGCCGCCTCCGGGCTGACATGGCCGATCGACAGGCCCGAGGTGCCGCCCGAGAACCGTCCGTCGGTCAGCAGCGCGCAGGCTTTGCCCAGACCTTTCGACTTCAGATAGCTGGTCGGATAGAGCATCTCCTGCATGCCCGGGCCGCCCTGCGGACCCTCATAGCGGATCACCACCACCTCGCCCGCGCCGACCTTGCCGGTCAGGATGCCGCTGACCGCCGCGTCCTGCGATTCGAAGACCTTGGCGGTGCCGGTGAATGTCAGGATCGACTCGTCCACGCCCGCGGTTTTCACGATGCAGCCGTTCTCGGCGATGTTGCCGAACAGCACCGCCAGCCCGCCATCCTTGGAAAATGCGTGCTCGACCGAACGGATCACCCCGCCCGCGCGGTCGGAATCCAGTTCCTTGTAGCGGTTCTGGGTGCTGAAGGCCTGGGTCGTGCGCACGCCGCCCGGCGCAGCGCGATAGAATTCGTCCACCTTGGGATCGTTCGCGGATTTGATGTCCCAGGTGGCGATCGCTTCAGCCATCGTTGCGGCGTGAACCGTGCGCACGTCGCCGTGCAGCAGCCCGCCGCGATACATCTCACCCAGGATGCCCATGATGCCGCCAGCACGGTGGACGTCCTCCATGTGCACATTGTGCACCGACGGCGCGACCTTGCACAGCACCGGCACCTTGCGGCTGAGCCTGTCGATATCGTCCATCGTGAAATCGACCTTGCCCTCATAGGCGATCGCCAGCAGGTGCAGCACGGTGTTCGTCGACCCGCCCATCGCGATGTCGAGGCTCATCGCGTTCTCGAAAGCCTCGAAGGTTGCGACCTCGCGCGGCAAGAGGCCCGCCTCGTCGCCCTCGTAATGGCGCTTGGTGATGTCGACGATCCGGCGACCGGCCTCGAGGAAGATCGCCTTGCGGTCGGCGTGCGTCGCCAACATCGAGCCATTGCCGGGCAGCGCCAGGCCCAGCGCCTCGGCCAGACAGTTCATCGAGTTGGCGGTGAACATCCCCGAGCACGAACCGCAGGTCGGGCAGGCGTTCTTCTCGAACTCGTCGACCTGCGCGTCGGTATAGGCGTCGTCGGCGGCCACCACCATCGCGTCGACCAGATCGACCGCGCGCACCAGATCGCCCAGCTGGACCTTGCCCGCCTCCATCGGCCCGCCCGAGACGAAGATCGTCGGGATGTTCAGGCGCATCGCCGCCATCATCATGCCGGGGGTGATCTTGTCGCAGTTCGAGATGCAGACCATCGCATCGGCGCAATGGGCGTTGACCATGTATTCCACGCTGTCGGCGATCAGCTCGCGCGAGGGCAGCGAGTAGAGCATCCCGTCATGGCCCATCGCGATGCCGTCATCGACGGCGATGGTGTTGAATTCCTTGGCGACACCGCCGGCGGCCTCGATCTCGCGGGCGACCATCTGGCCCAGATCCTTGAGGTGGACATGCCCCGGCACGAACTGCGTGAAGCTGTTGACCACGGCGATGATCGGCTTGCCGAAATCGCTGTCGGTCATGCCGGTCGCGCGCCAGAGGCCACGGGCCCCGGCCATGTTGCGCCCGTGGGTGGATCGCCGGGAACGGTAGTGCGGCATCGTCGTGGTCCTTGTCGCTGATCGCAGGATTTGCAGGCCAGATAGCGCAAAACCGGGCGGAAGAACAATCGTTCCTGCCCGGTGCGCGCGAAATTTCGCAGGGCGCGCCGGTCAGCGCAGTGGCAGCAGCGTCGCCGCCTGCAACCGGCATTCGCGGCGCAGGGTCTCGCCGTCGCAGGTCATCGGCTCCAGGCTGCGGGTCAGGCACAGGCGGATCTCGACCAGTTCGCCGCCCGGGCAGCTGGTGACCAGCATGTCATGGGTCAGGCCCGGGTTGGCCTCGATGAAAGCCGCCTCGACCACGTCGGGATCGACACGCAGTTCCCGTGTCACGCCCTCGAAAACCTCGGGCAGCGCGACGCTGTCGACCGCGACCTGCACCAGGTCATAGTAATCCGCCGCCGACAGGCCGGTGCAGCGGCCGTGCTTGTTCCACTGATGCCAGGCCGAGCCCGAGGTGCCAAAAAGCCCCGCCTCCTCGGCGGTTTCGCGCCGCGAGGGGTCGCGCTGGCTGGTGTGGCAGTATTCCGGCCAGTCGCCGCCATCATGCTGCGGCCAGAGCCCGTGCACCGCCCAGCCGGTCTGGCGCCCCTCGGCGCAGCGCGGATCGCGACGCTCGTCGCCGTCCTCGGCGCAATAGGCCGGGATCCAGCTGAGCGACAGCAGATAGTGGTCGAACGCGCCGGCGACATTCTGGGCCGGGGCGGTCTGGGCTGCGGTCAGCGCGGAAAACAGCGCAAGGGCGGCAAGGCGGGGGGAACGCATACGCATTTTCTCTTTCCTAAGGTCGTCGGGGCGCTTATATACGCTCCATTCCCCGAAATCGAGGATGCACGGCCCGCGGCCGTGGCCGGTCCCTCCGGCGAGCGCCGCGCCATGCGGTTCTCGTGTGATGAAGGATCGAGACGATGGCAGACAAACCGCTGATGGCCAAGGCCACCGCCGTGTGGCTGGTGGACAACACGACGCTGAGCTTCAAGCAGATCGCTGAATTCTGTGGCCTGCACGAGCTGGAGGTGCAGGGCATCGCTGACGGCGACGTGGCGACCGGCGTCAAGGGTTTCGACCCGATCGCCCACAACCAGCTGGAAGAGATCGAGATCAAGAAGGGCGAGGCCGATGCGGCCTACAAGCTGCGGCTCAAGTTCAACCCCGCCGCCGTCGGCGAGGAAAAGCGCCGCGGCCCGCGTTATACGCCCCTGAGCAAACGCCAGGACCGTCCGGCGGCGATCCTGTGGCTGGTCAAGTTTCACCCGGAACTGGCCGATGCGCAGATCCGCAAGCTGGTCGGCACCACCAACCCGTCGATCCAGGCGATCCGCGAGCGCACCCACTGGAACATCCAGAACATCCAGCCGATCGATCCGGTCGCACTGGGGCTGTGCCGCCAGTCGGAGCTGGACGCCGAGGTGCAGAAGGCCGCCAAGAAGCGCGCCGCCGAAGGCGGGGTGATGAACGACGACGAGCGCCGCAAGCTGGTGTCGACCGAGCAGTCGCTGGACATGGCGCCCGAGCCGCGCCTGCCGCGCAACATCGCCGGCCTGGAGAGCTTCAGCCTGAGCGACGATGCCGAGAAGGAAAGCGTGCCCGACCGCGACTATTCGAACGCCGACAGCTTCTTCAATCTGCCCGAAGGGGCCGATGAGGATGAAGACGAGGATGAAGACGATCGTCGCTGATTGACGCGCAGGTTGAAAAAGTGACAGCGGGGGGCCTGTGCCCCCCGTATTCATGTCTGCAAGGTTGGAAAAGTCGTGGTAGGGATGCCCCAGCCAAACGCCTGACCTATCTGGCAGCCCCACCGCGCAGCCAGCGCCGGATCATCAGCGCAACGATCAGCGCCGGGATCATCAGAGCCAGGCCGATGCCCGCAATGACCGTCGGCAGCAGCCACAACCTCTCGAAATTGGCGAGGCGGACATCGCCGTTGCTGCCCGGCAGGACATAGATGTCGTGCTGCGAGCCGATGGCGAAATTCCAGTTTGCAGAACTCATGCCATTGCTGGCCGAACGGGTCTGACCGCTGGCGTCCCGGTAGTCGAACACCGGGCCATAGACCGGCCCCTCCCATGCGTAGACCCGCGTGACGGTGCCGGCGGTGCGTTCCGCGCGCAGGACGAAGGACGCGCTTTCAAAGGTCAGGAAGGCGGCGGCAACCAGGAAGAGGACCGGCGCCACAAAGACCAGGATCCAGACCCGCCACGAGGCCTCGCGGGTGCCGTCAGCCCGCGTGCGCAGCAAAAACGCCCGTTCACTCAGGATGATCGGCATTGATGCACGCCCCCTTGTTCACCCCTCGGGGGTGCCGCCCGCCGTGGTCGAAACACCCCGGCGCAGGCCCTCCGGGGTGCCGCTGGCAGTGCTGGCCACACCCCGGCGCACCCCTTCGGGATTGCCGCTGGCAGTGGTCGAGACACCCTGGCGGAGCCCCTCGGGATTGCCGCCAGCGGTGGTGGCAACGCCTCGTGGGCAGGCTTCGCCCTGGGGACAGGGTTGCGCCTGCGCAAAGGCCGATGCGGGCGCGAGGATTGCAAACAGGACAAGTCGTTTGAGCACGGTCACCTCCTTGGCCCCGAAGGATCGGAGGAAAAGCGCCGAAAAGCAACCGATTTGGCCTGGATGCGGGGCTCAACCGGGAACGGGGCCCACCACGGACGGGCCCCGGGGGGCAGGCGGATCAGTTTCCGGGCGCCTGCGCCGGGGCATCGACAGCCCCCTGACGCGCCCGTTCGGCCAGGTCCGGGTCGGGTTCGACCAGCACCCCGTGTTCCCAGCGCCCGGCGGCGATGTGACCGTCGCCATAGCGCAGCACACCGGTGCCGACGCGCTCGCCGTTGACAAAGGCCCCTTCGTAGACGTCGCCCGTCGGATAGGTCGCGGTGCCGCGCCCCTCGATCCGCCCGGCGCGCCACTGACCGGTATAGCTGAACCCGTCCGCCAGGGTAATCGTGCCTTCGCCCTCGCGCTCGCCGGCAACATAGCTGCCCTCGTAGCGGGTCGCGTCGGGATAGACCATCACCCCGCGCCCTTCACGCATCCCGGCGACGAAGCTGCCGGTATAGATGCGGCCGTCGGGGTATTCCATGCGCCCTTCACCCTGCGGCCTGCCGGCGCGGAACAGCCCTTCATAGGTCAGCCCCTCGGCCAGGCGCGCGCGGCCCTGCCCTTCCATCCGGCCGTCGACCCAGTGGCCGGTATAGCCGGTGCCATCGGCATAGGTGATGATCCCCTCGCCATCGGGCACGCCGTCGCGGAACTGCCCGTCATAGCGTGCGCCGTCCGGGGCGGTCATCACGCCGCGCCCGTCGATCCGGTCGGCCACCCATTCGCCGGTATAGACATGACCATCGGCCGAAGTCAGACGCCCGCGACCCTGGCGCAGGTCATCGACGAAATCCCCCTCATAGATACTGCCATTGGCCTGAATCAGCCGCCCGACGCCCTGCAACATCCCCTGCTGGAACGTCCCTTCGCGCCGGTCGCCGTTGGCCAGCGTCAACACGCCGGCCCCGTGCAGCATCCCGCCCGACCATTCGCCGTCATAAACGGTGCCGTCGGGACGGGTCAGGCGACCTTCGCCGTGGCGCTGGTCGGCCAGCATGCCGCCGATATAGATCGAGCCGTCGGGATAGGTGATCGTCCCCTGCCCCTCGCGCAGGCCGTGGGCCCATTCCCCCTCATAGCGCAGCCCGCCGGGGCGCTCCATCACGCCGGTGCCGTGGGGCTGGCTGTCGTCGAAGGTGCCGGTATAGACCACGCCGGTGACATAGCGCCGGGTGCCCGCGCCCATGATCCGGCCGGCATCCCAGTTCCCCTCGTAGGAGGAGCCATCGGCAAAGACCATCCGGCCCTGGCCATGCGGGCGGCCATCCTCGAAATGCCCCTCATAGACCGAGCCGTTCGGATACCGTGCGGTGCCCTGGCCGGTGATCTGCCCGTGCGACCATTCCCCGGTGTATTCAAAGCCGTTCGGCAGCCGATAGGTGCCCTGCCCGTGCTGGAGTCCGTCCTGGAACGTCCCCTCGTAGATGCCGCCATCAGCGTATTGCCGGGTGATGACCTCGCCGGAATCCTGCGCAGAGGCGACACCGGCCAGTTGGACGCCGAGTGCGACGATCAGGGCTGAGAGGACGGGTGCTTTCATGAGTCTTGCCACCGGAAGCGCCGGGGAGGGGCCCCGCGGCGCCCCAAACCTAGTGTAAAGCCTATCGAAAAGACAAGCGGGGAGGCCGCAATTCGCGCCCTCCCCCTGCCAAGCACGCGGACCCCCGCCGATGAAACCGGCTGCGGCCCGCCCCGGATCAGCGCACAGCGCCCGCGACAACGGACCAGCGGAACCGGCCAGGGATGTCGACATTGCTGTTGGCCGACAGCGACTCGGGGCCGCCGTCGATGAAGCTGCCCGGCACACCGCCGCCGTCCAGCTCGACCGCGAAATCGGGCACCCCTTCGACCATACTGAAACCCACCCGTGCCGAGTAGCCGCCCAGGCCGCCCTCGCCGTCCGAAGCATCGCCGGTTTCCCACTGGATCGGGCCATAGTTGAACTCGATGGTGAAATTACCGGCGCCGACCGGGTCGTCTTCGGTCAACACCACCTGGAAGGTGTTCAGCCTGTCCGAATGGCGTGAGTAATAGCCGATCCGCTGCCAGATCGCCGAAAAGGTGCGACGCCCCCGCAGCCGGCCCTGCCCGTAATACACGATCCGGCTTTCGGCACCGCGCGTGTCGACATCGGCAAAGAAAGGCGCGATGACCGGCCGCGGAACTTCGACCAGCGCCAGAGGCGTATACGTGTTCATCGGGCTTTCAAAGGTCAGGTTGCCGTTGTTGTTGACGAACAGCGAGGTAAACATCTGCCCGCCCAGCTGGATCGGGAAGCCGATCAGCACCGGGTTGGTCGAGCTGTCGTCGTTGTTCGGCAGGCCGAAGCACTCGAACCTGCGGGGGCGGCGGATCGTTGGCGACAGACCGCGCTCGATACAGGCGGGCGAGCCGCCCAGCACCGCGTCGATCCAGTCCAGGTAATTGGCAACGCGGGTATAGACGCCATAGAGGTCCGGGCGCGCGCACCCATAGCCCCAGCTGACGATGCCCACCTGCTGCAGGCCCGTGTCGGTGTCAGCCAGCAGCGGACCGCCCGAATCCCCCTGGCAGGTGTCGACACCACCGGCCCGGCGCCCGGCGCAGATTTGCGATCCCCTGATCTCCTCATCGGGATAGGCCTGCCGGCAGCGGCCATTGGGGATGACCGGCAGGCGCACCTCACGCAACCGGTCCGAAGGCGATCCCCCTTCCGAGGTGGTGCCCCAGCCAATCCCCCGGACCCGCATCCGGGGCGCCGCAAAATCGTCGGTTACGTCCGCATCGGCCAGTTCGACGATGGGAAGATTGTCCACCGGCGTGGCCAGCCGGATCAGTGCCAGGTCATTCGCCTGGGTGCTGGGGTTGTAGAGCGGATGCGGGATCAGCCCCGCCACCTCGACGATCGTGCCGCCGTTCGACAGCACCGGCGTGCCGACATGGATGCGCATGGTCTGCGGGGTCTGGCCCGGCAGGCAATGCGCGGCCGTCAGCACCCATTCCGGGTCGATCAGCGACCCGCCGCAGAACTGGAACCCAGTCGGTGTCTCCAGCGCAACCATGAAGCGGTAATTTCGGCGCCAGCGCCTGTTCGAGACCTCGTCGCCGCCGACGATCTGCGGCTCGCTGGCCTCGAGTGATTCGGCATACGACAGCTCGGGGGTCTTGGGTTCGTCAGCCGAAATGGGCAGCGCAACGACCGTTGAAAGGATCAGTGCAATCAAGCCAATACGCAGCGGCTGGAACTCATCGGAAAACGGTGCAACGAGGTCTTTAGGCATATCAAGTCCCTCCCTGAAATATGAAAATATTCATTCAGGGTCTCACATATGCCGTATATGTCAAACATTTCACAAAATGCGATACGATTGCCGGCGATCCTGCGGGCCATGACAGACAACCGAAATCAGCCCCGCTCCAGCCTTCGTGTCTTTGTCCTCACGGGCGCCCGACCCGTGATCCAGAACCAGGTGTGCGGCGGGTCTGCCGACCCTCCGCCGTCAAGGCACCGCCCCGGGAACACCCCGCACCGGATCCCCGCGCCCTGGCGGCGCGGTCAGCCCGCGTGCACCGTCGGCGCCTCGAGCGCGCCAAAGCCGTAGTGGCGCAGCCAGCGCAGATCGCTTTCGAAGAAGGCCCGTAGGTCGGGGATGCCGTATTTCAGCATCGCCATCCGGTCGATGCCCATGCCAAAGGCAAAGCCCTGCCACTGGTCGGGGTCGATCCCGCCCGCCTGCAGCACCTTCGGGTGCATCATCCCCGAACCCAGAACCTCCAGCCAGCCATCCCCCTCGCCCACGCGCAGTTGGCCGTTGACCCAGCTGCACTGGATATCCACCTCGGCCGAGGGTTCCGTGAAGGGGAAATGCGAGGCGCGGAAGCGGGTCTTTACCTTGGTGCCGAAATAGGCGGTGAAGAACTCTTCCAGCACCCATTTCAGGTTCGCCATCGAGATGTCGCGGTCGATCGCCATGCCCTCGATCTGGTGGAACATCGGCGCGTGGGTCTGGTCCATGTCCATCCGATACACACGGCCCGGCGCGATCACCCGGATCGGCGCACCCTGATCCTGCATCGCCCGGATCTGCACCGGCGAGGTATGGGTGCGCAGCACATGCGGCGGACGATTGTCGCCGGCAGCGCGGTGCATGAAGAAGGTGTCGTGTTCCTGCCGGGCCGGATGCTCGGGTGCGATGTTGAGCGCGTCGAAGTTATACCAGTCGGTCTCGATCTGCGGGCCCTCGGCCACGCGGAATCCCATGTCGGCAAAGATCGCCGTGCATTCCTCGGTCACCTGGCTGACCGGGTGGATGGTGCCGCGCGGACGCGGGCGGCCCGGCAGCGTGACGTCCAGCCACTCGGCCTTCAGCCGCTCGTCCAGCGCCGCATCGTCCAGCGCCACCTTGCGTGCCTTCAGCGCGCTGTCGATCTCATCCTTGAGCCCGTTCAGCGCGGGGCCGGCAACCTGCCGCTCGTCCGGCGTCATCTTGCCCAGCTCGCGCATCATCAGGCTGATCTCGCCCTTCTTGCCCAGCGCCGCCAGCCGCACGCCTTCCAGCGCCTCGGCGCCCGCCGCGCCGGCGATCTGTTCCAGGTATTTGGCGCGCAGATCCTGAATGCCGTCCATGTCCGTCCGTCCCACAAAGCTTTGCCGGTGGCCTAGACCGCGGCGCGCGCGAATGCAAGCGCGCGGGCTTGTCCGCGCCGCCTGAACACGGCATCACGGTCACGGGACAAGGCAAGGAGGGGCCGATGAGCGAACAGGAACATGCGGGCGCGAACCCGTGGCTGGTGCTTTTCGGCCTGTCTCTGGGGGTGCTGGTCACCAACGGCTTCGGTCGCTTTGCCTATGGGCTGATCCTGCCGGCAATGCGCGCGGACCTCGGCTGGACCTATGCCCAGGCGGGCTGGCTGAACACCGCCAACGCGCTGGGCTATATCCTGGGCGCACTGGGCACGATGGCGGCGATCCGCCGGCTGAGCCCCAGCCTGCTGTTCGCGGTCGGCCTGCTGGCTACGGCGGTGGCGATCACCGCAACCGGGTTGGTGCCGGCCCTGTGGTGGCAGAGCCTGTGGCGGTTCCTGACGGGGCTCGCCGGCGCACTGTCGTTTTCCACCGCCGGCACGCTGGCGGCGCGGCTCTGGCCCGACCAGCCGAAACGCAACGCGCTGGGGATCGCGATCCTGTTCGGCTCGGGCGGGGGGTCGGCCATCGTGCTGGTCGGCGCCACGCTGCCCCCGATGCTGGACAGCTGGGGCGATGCGTCCTGGCCTTGGGCCTGGGTGCTGGTCGGCGGGCTCAGCCTGATCTGCGTGCCGATGGGCCTGTGGTCGGCGCGCGCCAGCCACGCGCCCGTCGCCCGCGGTGGCCGCCCCGCCCCGCTGCCGCTGCGCCGGATGTGGCCCGAACTCGCAGGCTATGCCGGGTTCGGGCTGGGCTATATCGTCTATCTGACCTTCCTGTCGTCCTGGATGAAGGAACAGCAGGCCAGTGCCCTGCAGGTCGCGCTGATCTGGGTGCTGGTCGGCAGCTGCATCACCGTCTCGCCGATGCTCTGGCGCGGGGTCTTTGCCCGCCATGCCAGCGGCTTGCCGCTGGCGCTGGTGCTGAGCTGCATCGCGCTGGGCTCGGCCTTGCCGGTGTTGTGGCCGGGCACGCCAGGGCTGGTGCTGTCGGCGCTGGTTTTCGGCGGCTCGGTCTTCATGGCGCCGCCCGCGGTCACCAATTTCACCCGCAAGAACCTGCCGCCCGAGGCCTGGGGCCGCGCCATCGGCCTCTTCACCGTGGTCTTCGCCTTTGCCCAGACCGCCGGCCCCTATGCCGCCGGCGCGCTGGGCGACCGGGCGGGCAGCATCGGCGTGAGCCTGCTGGCCGCCGCGGGCATCCTGCTGGCGGGCGCCGCGGTGGCGCTGCGCCAAAGGCCGCTGTGACGCCGATCACGGCAATGTCACCACCCGCGATGCAACGCCCCGGGCGCTGCGCGCGTATGGAGAGACGAGACCCAAGACGGATCCCGCCATGTCCCTGCTCCTCGGCTATCTCGCCGGCCTCCTGACGCTTCTGAATCCCTGCGTGCTGCCGGTGCTGCCAATCGTGCTGGCGTCATCCTTGGGCGCGGATCGGCGCGGGCCGCTGTTCCTGACCCTCGGCATGGGCGCGAGCTTCGTCGCCGTCGGGCTGGCGCTGGCGCGGCTGGGCCCCGCGCTGGGCGTGACCCAGGACACCGTCGAAGGCGCCGCCGCGCTGGTGATGGCCGGCTTCGGCCTGGTCCTGCTGCTGCCGGCGCTGAACGCGCGCTTTGCCACCGCCACCGCGGGGCTCGCGGCGCAGGCCGACGGCGGGCTGACCCGGCTGGACCAGTCCGGCCCCTGGGGCATGGCGCTGGGCGGGGTGCTGCTGGGCGCGGTCTGGTCGCCCTGCATCGGCCCGACGCTGGGCGGCGCCATCGCGCTGGCAGCCAGCGGCGAAGGGCTGGCACAGGCCGCCGCGATCATGCTCGCCTTCGCACTGGGCGTCGCCACGGTGATGCTGGCGCTGGCCTACGGCGCGCGCGGCGCGCTGCAACGCCGGCAGGCCTGGATGCGCGCGGTCGCGCACCGCGCCAAGCCGGTGCTGGGCGTGACCTTCCTGCTGGTCGGTATCGGCCTGTGGTTCGGCGTCCACCGCTGGTTGGAAATGCTCGCCGTCCAATACCTGCCCTATTGGTTCCAGGACCTGTCCATCCTCATCTGACCCCGGAGACCCCCATGAACAGACGCGATTTCCTGACCCTGACCGCCGCCGTGACCCTCGCGCCGATGGCCGCGCGCGCGCAATTCATCGACTACACCCCCGACCTGCTCGAAGCCGCGATGCAGCGCGGCGACCGGATCATCCTTGATTTCTACGCCACCTGGTGCGGCACCTGCGCGCGCCAGCAGCGGGTGATGGCGGACCTGCGGGCCGCGAACCCGGCCTATGACGCCAACCTGACGCTGATCCATGTCGATTGGGACACCTGGAAGGACAGCGACATCGTCACCTGGTTCAACATCCCGCGCCGCTCGACGATCCTGGCGCTGAAGGGCGACGAGGAACTGGCGCGCACCGTCGCCGGCACCTCGGTGGCGGAAATCCAGGCGATCTTCGACGCAGCCCTGAACGCCTGAAGTCCGGCGCCCCGCCCGCCCTTTCATCTTGCCTCAACTACGCCGGGGGGGAGTCGCGCGCAGCGCGGCGGGGGGCAGCGCCCCCCCTTCCTTTCCCCGGCAAAGGAAAAGGCCGCCCGGATCGCTCCGCGCGGCCTTTCCTCAAACTGTCAGGCGGCTCAGGCCGTGGCGCGGGCGCGCTCGACGATCTGGGCAAACGCCTCGGGCTCGTGCACCGCGAGATCGGCCAGAACCTTGCGGTCCACCTCGATGCCGGCGACGGCCAGCAGGTTGATGAAGCGCGAATAGGTCAGTGCCGGGTCAATCGCCCGGACCGCCGCGTTGATCCGCTGGATCCACAGCGCGCGGAAGTTGCGCTTGCGGGCCTTGCGGTCGCGGGTGGCATACTGGTTGGCCTTGTCGACCGCCTGGGTGGCGGTGCGGAAGTTGCGCGAACGGGCGCTGTAGTAACCGGAGGCCTGCTTGATGACCTTGCGGTGACGGGCGTGGGTAACCTTACCGGATTTGACGCGTGCCATGTGTCAGATCTCCTCAGCGGGCGTAGGGCATATAGGTTTTGACGATCTTGGCGTCCGCATCGCTGAGCACCATCGTGCCGCGCGCGTCGCGGATGAACTTCGTCGTCCGCTTGATCATCCCGTGCCGTTTGCCAGCCTGCGCCGATTTGATCTTGCCGGTCGCGGTGACCTTGAACCGCTTTTTGGCGGCCGATTTGGTCTTCATCTTGGGCATTTCCGTCTCCTGTCTTGTCTGAGCGGTCAGAACGCGCGACTCGGCATGCCACTGTTGGCCGGTCGCGCGGGCGTTAGAGGGCTGCCCATTACCCCGGGCGGATGCGGATGGCAAGGGGGCGCGGGGTGGAAATCGGAACGCGAGGTCACGCTTGCGCCCTGCCCGCTTTTGCCCTGCCATACCCACGAAACAGCACGAGGCCAAGATGTCCCCCCAACCGATCTGGAAAACCCCCTTTACCGTCGCGCTGGCGAACGAGCTGGGGCTGAACACCGCGAATGCCAACCTGGGGATCGAGATGATCGAGGCGGGGCCAGATTACGTCGTCGGCCGGATGCCGGTCGATCACCGCACCAAGCAGCCGGCGGGGATCCTGCATGGCGGGGCCTCGGTGCTGCTGGCCGAAACGCTGGCGTCCTGGGCCGGGGCCTTTGTCGTCGACGCGACGCAACAGACCGTCGTCGGACAAGAGATTAACGCCAATCACCTGCGCCCGGCCACCGGCGGCTGGGTCACCGGCACCGCGCGCCCGATCCACCTGGGCCGGCGCAGCCAGGTCTGGGAAATCCACATCACCGGCGAGGACGGCAAGCTGGTCTGCATTTCGCGGATGACGCTGGCGGTGGTGGACCGCCCGGGGGCCGCCGCCCTTCAGCGCGGCCAGTAACGGGCGACGGTTTCGGCGGCGATGTGGGGCAGCGTGCGCCAGTCATAGCCGCCGCCGGGGTGGGTCAGATGTGCCCAACCCGCCAGCCCCAGCCCGATCGCCAGCAAGATCAGCGCCGCCCAGGGACGGCGCCGGTCGGCCCAGGCTGAAACCAGGGCAACAAAGGCGAGCGGCAGGAACACCAGCCCCACCAGCAGCAGAAGATCGCGGTCCATCGGACCCTCCCGGGCTTGACCCTGCCGATTATTCCGCCTCGGCGCGGTAAATCAAGCGTTCGTCGCAGGGCGCGACGCGCAGGATGTTCGTCGTGCCCGGCACGTTGAACGGAACACCCGCGGTGACGACGATCTGGTCGGCCTCGGTGGCGATCCCCAGATCCAGCGCCGCGCGCGCCGCGCTGACCACCGCCGACTTGAACCGGTCGACCGGGCCCGTCGCCACGCAGCTGACACCCCAGACCAGGCACAGCCGGCGCAGCGTGTTTGCCGACGGGCTCAGCGCCACGATCGGCAGGTGCGGGCGCTCGCGCGCGACCTTGATCGGCGTGGTGCCGGATTCGGTAAAACAGCAGATCGCCTTGATGTCGGTCGATTCCGCGATCTCGCGCGCGGCGGCGACGATGCCGTCCGCCACCGTCGAGCGCGGATAGCCACGGAATGCCGCGATCACCTGGCGATAGGTCACATCGCCCTCGACCGATTGCGCGACATTGTGCATCGTGCGCACCGCCTCGACAGGGTAGTTCCCGGCCGCGGATTCCGCCGACAGCATCACCGCGTCGGCGCCTTCATAGATCGCGGTCGCGACATCCGAAACCTCGGCGCGGGTCGGCATCGGGCTCTCGATCATCGATTCCAGCATTTGCGTGGCGACGATCACCGGCTTGGCCATCGCCCGGGCGCGCCGCACCAGGCGTTTCTGGATCGGCGGCACCGCGTGCACCGGCAATTCCACCCCCAGATCACCACGCGCCACCATCACCCCGTCCGACACCTCGGCAATCGCGTCAAAGGCGTTAACGGCCGAGGGTTTCTCGATCTTGGCCAGCACCGCGGCACGGCCACGGGCCAGGGTCCGCGCCTCCTCGACATCCTCGGGGCGCTGCACGAAGCTGAGAGCCAGCCAGTCGACCCCCAATTCGCAGACGAATTCCAGATCGGCGCGGTCCTTGTCGCTGAGCGCGCGCAGGGGCAGCACCACATCCGGCACGTTGACCCCCTTGCGGTTCGAGATGACGCCGCCGACGACCACCGTGCAATCGGCGTGATCGGCGGCGCAGCCCACGACCTTCAGCACGATCTTGCCATCGTTCACCAGCAGACGCGCACCGGGTTCCAGCGCGGCAAAGATCTCGGGGTGCGGCAGGCAGACGCGGTCGTCGTCGCCATCCGCAGGGTCGAGGTCGAGGCGGAACGCCCGGCCTTCCTCCAGCTCGACGGCGCCGGCGGCAAAGGTGCCGACGCGCAGTTTCGGCCCCTGCAGGTCGGCCAGAATGGCGATCGGGCGGCCGGTCTCGGCCTCGACCTCGCGGATCAGGGCGTGGCGCGCGGCCTGTTCGTCATGGCTGCCGTGGCTCATGTTCAGCCGGAACACATCCGCACCGGCCTCATAGAGCGCCCGGATCGTCGCCTTGTCGGAGGATGCCGGTCCCAGCGTGGCCACGATCTTGACATTGCGGTTGCGTCGCATTGCGCGCGTCCTTCCGTTTCCGAAACATAACAGCCCTTGTCTGCCCGTATCGCCCAAATGTTACGAAACGGCAACCGGGCAGCCGGAATTTGCGATATCGCTAACGGGCGAGATGCGAGAGCTTGACCCCTGCCCGCCAAAGCGCCAGTTCTGAGCCAGAACCAGACCGGAGGCCCCACATGGACGACGCAACCCGCACCCGTATCGAAGCCGCCACCTATCGCCGCCTGATGCAGCATCTGCTGGTCGACCGGCCGGACGCGCAGAACATCGACCTGATGAACCTGGCCGGGTTCTGCCGCAACTGCCTGAGCCGCTGGTATGGCGAGGCCGCCGCCGCCGAGGGCGTGACCCTGACCAAGGACGAAGCGCGCGAGATCGTCTATGGCATGCCCTATGACGACTGGAAGGCGCAGAACCAGCGCGAGGCCACCGACGACCAGCTCAAGGCCTTCGAAGTCGCCTTTGCCGAGAATGTCGGCCCCAAGGAGTGAGCTGAGAGTTGTCCACGGTCGGGCATCAATTGCCCATCCCGACGCGTTTGTTGTCGGAGTGGAAACAAACAGGGACGCTCTCCGCAATCATTTGTGAAATTTGAAAAAAATTGACTCGGCCGAGCTGAGCCGCCCATAATCCCTCAATGGTTGCGGGTTTCCCGGAGGGTTCGCCGTGGTCTTTGCCTTGCTTCTCGCCGCGCTGGCGCTGGCCGTCGCTTTTGGCGGCCTGGGCGACGGCGGCTCCGATGACGATGTGATCATCGGCACCGACGGCGACGACACGCTGGAGGGCGGCGAGGGCGACGACCGGATCAACGGCGAGGCCGGCAACGACCTGATCGACGGCGCCGGCGGCGACGACACGCTCGAGGGCGGCGAGGGCAACGACTGGCTCGACGGCGGACCAGGGATCAACCAGGTCGCCGGCGGTGCCGGCGACGATACCGTGCAGCTGAGCGACGGGTTCGAGGACCATTCCTACCGCGACGACAACGGCGCATTCGTCCGCGATCAATCCCACCTGTCGGGCGGCGACGGCACAGACCTGCTCGACGCCTCGGGGATGACCGAGTCAGTGGATGTCATGCTCGACGCCGGCAACCAGGGCTTTGTCGTGGGCGGCGAGCAATTCGACCACTTCGTGCAGATCGACGGATTCGAGCGCTTCGCCCTTGGCTCGGGCGACGATCTGGCATTCCTGATCGACACCGGCGCCGACATCGAGATCGACACCGGCGCCGGCGGCGACATCGTCACCCTGATCGCCGACGGCGCGCACACGGTCCGCGGCGGCAGCGGCGACGATCATATCATCGCCGTCGATCCCGGCGGCGCGGCAGGCTTTGCCCCCGGCCTCACCCTCGACGGCGGATCAGGCGACGAGACCCGGGGCGACTGGCTGGACATCGCTTCCGACCGCAACACGATCGTCACCATCGACGACAGCGGCTCGGGCACCGCCACCGTGCGCTCGGCAACCGTCGAGTTCAGCAACTTCGAGCGCTTCTCGACCGGAAGCGGCGACGACCTGATCGACGCCTCGGCCACCACCACCGGCGTATTCGTCGACAGCGGCACGGGCCAGGACACGGTCATCGGCGGCAGCGGCAACGACACGCTGATCGGCGACAGCGTGATCGGCGGGGCGGGCGACGACGAACTCGTGGGCAATTACGCCGATGGCGGAGAGGGTAACGACGTAGTGCACGCCGAGGACGCCTATGGCGGGGCGGGCAACGACACGGTGAGCGGTGACACGATGACCGGCGGTGAGGGCATCGACCATTTCGAAGCGAACACCGATGTCACCGACGGCATGGGTCCGACACAAGCCGAGACAATCACCGACTTTGAACCCGGCGAGACGGTCGAGCTGACAATCCGCTACAACACCGTCGACACCAACGACCCGGGCATCACCCACCCCGAACCCACCTATTCGGTCGAGGAAGACACCACGACCCACCAGGTTCGCGTCGTGGTCAACGGCGAGACCGCGCTGATCATCAACGGGATCGACAGCCTGCCGCCCGGTTCGCTGCACGTCACAATCAGCGGCTATGACCCCTGGACCAACTGACGCCGGTCAGATCGCCGCCTTCATCATCTCGTCCAGATAAATCTCGCGCAGCCTCGGGGCGATCTTGCCCGGCACACCGCCGCCCAGCTTGACGCCGTCGATCTCGACCACCGGCATCACGAAGGTGCTGGCCGAGGTGACAAAGGCCTCGTCCGCCTCTTGCGCCTCGGCGATGGTGAAGGGGCGTTCCTCGACCTCCATCTGCGCCTCGCGGGCAAAGCGCAGCACGGCGGCGCGGGTGATCCCGTGCAGGATGTCGTTCGACAGCTGGCGGGTGATGATCTTGTTGCCCTTGACGATATAGGCGTTGTTCGAGGTCCCCTCGGTCACCGCGCCATCCTCGACCAGCCAGGCATCGTCGCAGCCGGCCTTCTTGGCCATCATCTTGCCCATCGAGGGATAGAGCAGCTGCACCGTCTTGATGTCGCGCCGACCCCAGCGGATGTCGTCGATGGAAATCACCTTGATGCCGACCTTGGCCTGCGGGCTGGCCGCCAGACCCGGCTTGTTCTGGGTGAACAGCACGACCGTCGGCGGCAGATCGGCCGGCGGAAAGGCAAAGTCACGGTCGCCCGGCGCGCCGCGCGTCACCTGCAGATAGACCAGCCCGTCGGTGATGCCGTTTTCCGCGACCAGCGTGCGGTGGATCGCCAGCCATTCGTCCTGGGTCAGCGGGTTGCGGATTTCCAGCTCGTCCAGCGACCGCTGCAGCCGCTTCAGGTGGCCATCGAAGTCGATCAGCTTGCCGCCCAGCACGCTGGTCACCTCATAGACACCATCGGCCATCAGGAAAGCGCGGTCAAAGATCGAGACCTTGGCTTCTTCCTCGGGCAGGTAGTCGCCATTGACGTAGACGGTGCGGCTCATGGGGCTCTCCATTGCGGTTTGTCGGTTCATCGGCGCAGCACGCCGCGCAGTCAAGAGGGGATCCAGCCGGTGCCGACCGCCGCGGCCCAGTCGTCGCGGCCTCGTGACCGGGCCAGCGCCACCATCCGCCGCGTGTCATACCCCACGCGCCGGTGCGCCACCTCCCAACCCTGCGCGCGGTGCGTCAGCAGGGCATAACAGGCCTCGGGCGTGCCCGCCTCGACCGCATGCGGCACCGGCGTGTCATCGAGATAGGCCGGACAGCCGACGCTGCCGGGGTTCACCACCTGCCGCCCGTCGGGCAGGCGCAGGGCACGCGGCAGATGGGAATGCGCGCAGAGGATCAGCCCGGCGTCGACCCCGGCCAGATAGCGCGCGATGGTCAGCGCATCCCGCTGCACCACCGCACCATCGAGGGTCACGCGCTCGCACAGATAAGTCTCGTCGCTGGCGGGCGTGCCGTGGCAAGCAAAGACATCCTCCAGCCGCAGCGTGGCGGGCAGCGAGGCCAGCCAGCCCAGCGCGCCCTCGGGCAACACATCGCGGGCGGCGGCGTCCGAGGCCCTCATCTCCGGGCGCGGAACCTCCAGCAGGGTGCGGTCATGGTTGCCGCGCAACGCCAGCGCCTTCAGCCCGCGCAGCTGCTCCCAGCTGCCTGCGGCATCCAGCGGTCCGCTGAAATGGTCGCCCAGCAGCAGCACCGCATCCGCCCCCTGCCCCGCCAGATCGGCCAGCACCGCAGCCAGCGCGTCGGCGTTGCCGTGAATATCGGCCAGCGCCGCGATCCTCATCCCCAGAGTTCCGGCGCCGACGGATGCACCCCGGCCGCGTCATAGGCCAGCGGCGGGTCGCGGTCCTCGGCCAGCAGCAGAGGTCCGTCCAGATCCACCACCTCAACTCCCTGCGCGACCAGCACGGCGGGCGCCATCGCCAGCGAGGTGCCGACCATGCAGCCGACCATCACCCGATAGCCTTCGGCCCGCGCCGCGTCGCGCAGCGCCAGCGCCTCGGTCAACCCGCCGGTCTTGTCCAGCTTGATGTTGACCATGTCATACTTGCCCTTCAGCCCCGGCAGACTGGCGCGGTCATGGCAGCTTTCATCGGCGCAGACCGGCAGGGGCCGCGCGATCTCGGCCAGCAGATCGTCCTGCCCGGCGGGCAAGGGCTGCTCGACCATCTGCACGCCCAGCCGCAACAGATGTGGCGCCAACTCGCTGTAAACCTCGGCCGACCAGCCCTCGTTCGCATCGACGACGATCCGCGCCTCCGGCGCCCCCGCCCGCACCGCTTCCAGCCGCGCCATGTCGTCGGGCGTGCCCAGCTTGATCTTCAGCAGCGGCCGATGCGCGTTCTTCGCCGCCGAGGCGCGCATCTTCTCGGGCGTATCCAGCGACAGGGTGAAACAGGTCAGCATCGGCCCCGGCGCTGTCAGGCCGGCCAGTTCCCAAACCCGCTTGCCCGCGCGCTTGGCTTCCAGATCCCACAGCGCGCAATCGACAGCATTGCGCGCCGCCCCCGCCGGCAAGGCCGCCTGCAGATCCACCCGGTCGATCCCGCCCGGCAGCCCCGCGATCTGCGCCGCCACCGACTCCAGCGTCTCGCCATAGCGCGCATAGGGCACACACTCGCCCCAGCCGACCAACCCGTCGCGTTCCACCCGCACGGTCAACACCTTCGCCTCGGTCCGCGACCCGCGCGAGATGGTGAACACTTCTGCCAGACGGAAACTCTCGGCCTCGACCCGGATCATGCCCATCGCCCTTTCATCTTGCCGCAAATACGCACGGGGGTTCTCAGGGGGAGCGTGCTCCCCCTGAGGCGGGGGGTTCGGGGGGCGGCAGCCCCCCGACACGCCGTCATACCGCCGCCAGCGCGTCCACCAGCTTGCCCGCACCATAGCGGAACGGATCGGTCGCCGGCAGGCCCAGGCGGGCCTCGACCTCGGCCAGATAGGCGCGCGCCTCGGCATCCGCCATGTGCTGGGTGTTCACCGACACGCCGACCGCCACGCAGGCCGGGTTCGCCACCCGCGCCAGCGCCAGCGCCGTGTCGCGCACCGCCTCGATCGTCGGCAGCTGATAGCCCGGCAGCCCGCGCATGTGGTCGCGCGTCGGCTCGTGGCAGATCACCAGCGCGTCGGGTTGCCCACCATGCACCAGCGCCAGCGTCACCCCCGAATAGCTGACGTGGAACAGGCTGCCCTGCCCCTCGATCAGATCCCAGTGGTCGGCGTCGTTGTCCGGCGTCAGCCATTCGATCGAGCCGGCCATGAAATCCGCGATCACTGCATCGAGCGGCACGCCGCCGCCGGTGATCAGGATGCCGGTCTGGCCGGTGGCGCGGAACGAGGCCTTCATGCCGCGCTCGCGCATCTCCTTTTCCATGCAGAGCGCGGTATACATCTTGCCGACCGAGCAATCCGTGCCCACCGCCAGCATCCGCTTGCCCGTGCGCTTGACGCCATTGGCGATCGGATACTTGACCGAGGGGATCCGCACGTCGTGCAGGGTCCGCCCGGTGGCCTTGGCAACCGCCGCCAGATCGGGTTCGTCGCGCAGCAGGTTATGCAGCCCCGAGGCCAGATCGAACCCTTCCTCCAGCGCCTCGACCAGCACCTTCTTCCAGGTCTGGCTGATGATCCCGCCGCGGTTGGCGACGCCGATCACCAGCGTCTTGATACCGGCGGCCCTGGCCTCGGCCAGGGTCATGTCGGGGATGCCCATATCGGCCTTGCAGCCCTCGAGCCGCAGCTGCCCGAGGGCGTATTCCGGGCGCCAGTCCTTGATGCCCTGGGCGACCTTGGCCGCGAGTTGATCGGGTGCATCGCCGAGGAACAGTAGATACGGGGTCTCGATCATGGCAGGCTCCTGCGAGGGGTGACGCACAGAGCATGCCGCAAGTTCCACGGAATTTCCTTGATATGTAAATGAGTGTGCAGGAGGAATATCGAAGTTTCTTCGATGAATGCCCTGTTTTGCACATATTTATTGCGCATCTGCCGCCATATCCCTCAAGAACCGTGTGCAAATATGGCCGATCCCCGCGATTCTCGCCCCTCTTCTTGCGCCCGGTTTCGCGCACCCGACGCATTGCCGCAGCGCAAAAACTGCAACGCTGCGGGCGCAGAAATCGCTTGCATCCCGGCGCGCAACATAATAACCAACAGCCCACCAGGAACGTAATTTACTTGCCCAAGGCCTGCCATGTCCTTCCGTCTCCAGCCCGCCCCCCCCGCCCGCCCCAACCGCTGCCAGCTGTTCGGCCCGGGCTCGCGCACGGCGCTGTTCGAGAAGATGGCGGCCTCGGCGGCGGATGTGATCAACCTCGATCTGGAGGATTCGGTCGCCCCCTCGGACAAGGACACGGCGCGCGCGAATATCATCCAGGCGACGCATGACATCGACTGGGGCAACAAATACCTCAGCGTGCGCATCAACGGCCTCGACACGCCGTGGTGGTATCGCGACGTGGTCGAGTTGCTGGAACAGGCCGGCGACCGGCTGGACCAGATCATGATCCCCAAGGTCGGCTGCGCGGCCGATGTCTATGCGGTGGACGCCCTGGTCACCGCAGTCGAGCGCGCCAAGGGCCGCACCAAGCCGATCAGCTTCGAAGTGATCATCGAGAGTGCCGCCGGCATCGCCCATGTCGAGGAAATCGCCGCCTCGAGCCCCCGTCTGCAGGCGATGAGCCTGGGCGCCGCGGATTTCGCCGCCTCGATGGGCATGGCGACCACCGGCATCGGCGGCACGCAGGAAAACTACTATATGCTGCGCGAGGGCGCGAAATACTGGTCGGACCCCTGGCACTGGGCGCAGACCGCGATCGTCGCCGCCTGCCGCACCCACGGTATCCTGCCGGTCGACGGCCCCTTCGGCGATTTCAGCGACGATGACGGGTTCCGCGCGCAGGCACTGCGCTCGGCGACGCTGGGCATGGTCGGCAAATGGGCGATCCACCCCAAGCAGGTCGCCCTGGCAAACGAGGTCTTCACCCCGTCCGAGGCCGCCGTGGCCGACGCCCGCGCGATCCTGGCGGCGATGGAAGAGGCCAAGGCCAACGGCCTGGGCGCCACCACCTACAAGGGCAAGCTGATCGACATCGCGTCGATGAAGCAGGCCGAAGTGATCGTCAAACAGGCCGAGTTGATCGCCGGCAACGCTTAACCCCCGGCCGGGCGGAAGGAGGAGCCGCCAGGCCGCCGGAGGAGGGACGCGCGTCGGAGGGATCCGGCGCGCGTCCGGCTTTTCAGGCCGTGCGTGGACCCTTCGGAGGGTCAAAGGGCAGATTGATCTGACAATTCACGAATATCGGTTTTGTGAAATTCTATTGGCAGTTTCCGTCCAAAACCGCATTCCATGATTGGATTAGTCCTCCTTCACCGTAACCGGCTGCCGCAGGATCGTCTTCAGCTTCTCGGGCGCGACCTTCCGCGGGTCCGACAGGTAGATCTCGTGATGGAACCCGGTCGGAGCCAGCCCGCGGGCCGGCATTTCCTGTTCATGCATCCGGGCAATCAACGGGGCCTCGTCGGCATAGCTGCCCAGATGCAGCGCCTGCAGGCATGTCCCCTCGTCCAGCGGCACCAGCGCGACGCGCCCCAGTGCTGCGACCAGATCGGGTTCCTTGGCCTTCTTCCTGAGCGCCGCCGCGCGCAGGTCCTCCAGCCCGGCCGCAGCCAGCCAGCCCGGCGCGCGGATCATCATCCGCCAGCGCCAGACCTCGCGCTGGCCGCCGACAAACGCCGCCATGTCATCGGCCCACCACAGTCCCTCGAGCGGGCCGACCTTTTCGTCAATCCCCTGCGCCTTGCCGGCAAAGCGCGCACCATAGGCCAGCGTGTAAAGCGCCTGCACCGCCACCGCATAGGCGGCGCCCTCGGGCGCGCCCTGCCCCTCGATGGCCAGATAGATCATCGGCGGAACCTCGACGAGGTCGATGCGGCCGGGTTTTCCGGTCAAAAGCGGGTCGGTCATGGACGGTCCTCCAGGGGCAGGTGAATATCGGTGCGCAGCGCCTCGGGGGCGGTGTCGGTGGGGGTGTTCAGGTATTGCTCCCAGACCGGGGCATCGGCGGGCACCGCGCCGCTCGCCGGCAACCAGGTGCCATAGAGCCAGTCATAGGCCAGGCCAAACCCGGTGTAGGGCCCGGTAAACGCCAGCGTCGCGTGACGCCCGGCAGGCAGCCTGCGCTCCTCCAGCCCCGGCGGGCAGGCCAGCCCCGCATCAACGATCACCCCGGCGAAACTGCGCAGGGCCTCGGGCGCGACGGCGGCCGGGTCATCGTGATAGATCCCCACCAGCCCGCGGCTGGCAGGCCAGAGCCCCCGCCCCGACAGGATCGCACCGAGATCCGCAAACGCGCGGCCGATCTGCATATAGGGCCCGGTGAAGGGCAAGCCGATCACCCGGCGTTCGGGGTGGTCGGTGATGGTGACGGGATACACGGCGTCTCCTCCTTTGAACAATGCGGTCAGCCCTTCGGGCAACAGCCGCCCGGTGCGGCGGAAGGCAGCCGGCGAGACGCCATAGCGTGCGCGGAACGCCCGGCCAAAGGCCGCGGCATTGGCATAGCCATGCGCCCGTCCGACCGCCGCCACCGGGTCATCACCCCGCACCAATGCATAGGCCGCCGCGTGCAGCCGCACCCGGCGCACCGCCTCGGCCACGGTCTCGCCGGTGACCGAGCGGAACACCCGGTGGAAATGGAACCGCGACAGGGCGGCGACATCGGCCAACTCATCAAGCGAATGCTCGCGGGCGGGGTCGGCGTGGATCGCATCATAGACGCGGCGCAGGCGGGTCTGGTAATCGGAACTCATGGCACCTCCGAGGCGGTGATCGCATGGCGGCGATGTGCCTGTCTTGCTATTCTTGCACTATACAGCGCCGCGCCCGGAGCGTATGGGGGCGGCTTGACCTCGATTGCCGGACATTGCCATGACCTCGCCGCTGACCTCCCTGCCCTCGCCGCTGCAAACGGCGCTTGCCGACAAGGGGTATGACACGCTGACCGCCGTGCAGGAGGCCGTGCTGGACCCCGCGCTGGCCGGGCGCGACATGCTGGTCTCGGCGCAGACCGGTTCGGGCAAGACGGTGGCCTTCGGCCTGGCCATCGCCGGCGAGTTGCTGGGCGGTGAAAGCATGCTGCCGCCCCCCGACACGCCGCGCGTCGTCGTCATCGCCCCCACCCGCGAGCTGGCGCTGCAGGTCCGGCGCGAGTTCGAATGGCTTTACGGTGCGGCGGGCGCGGCAATCGCCAGCTGCGTCGGCGGCATGGACATCCGCACCGAGCGCCGGGCGCTCGAGCGCGGCGCGCATATCGTCGTCGGCACCCCCGGCCGCCTGCGCGACCATATCGAGCGCGAGACCATCGACCTGAGCGCGGTGCAGGCCGTGGTGCTGGACGAGGCCGACGAGATGCTGGACCTTGGTTTTCGCGAGGATCTGGAATTCATCCTCGACGTGCTGCCGCCCGAGCGCCGCACGCTGCTTTTCTCGGCCACCGTCTCGCCGGGGATCGAGCGGCTGGCGCAGACCTATCAGCGCGACGCGGAACGGCTGGCGACCGCCGCCGCGCGCGAGGCGCATGGCGACATCACCTATCGCGCGCTGACCGTGAACCCCGAGGACGCGGAAAACGCCATCGTCAACGTGCTGCGTTACTATGAGGCCAAGAACGCGCTGGTGTTCTGCAAGACCCGGGCTGCGGTGAACCACCTGACCGCGCGGTTCCTCAACCGCGGCTTCCCGGTGGTGCCGCTGTCGGGCGAACTGGCACAGGACGAACGGGCGCGCGCACTGCAGGCGATGCGCGACGGGCGGGCGCGGGTCTGCGTGGCGACCGACGTCGCCGCGCGCGGCATCGACCTGCCGGGGCTGGAACTGGTGATCCATGCCGACCTGCCGACCAACAAGGAAACCCTGCTGCACCGTTCCGGGCGCACGGGCCGCGCTGGCAACAAGGGTGTGAGCGTCCTGATCGTGCCGCTCTCGGCCAAGCGCAAGACCGAGCGCCTGCTGGGCTTTGCCTCGGTGCAGGCGGAATGGGCGGCGGCGCCGACCGCGGCCGAAGTCTCCGAGCGCGACACCGAGCGGCTGTTGACCGACGAGGCGCTGGGCGCCCCGGAAAAACCCGAGGAAACGCCGGTCATCGACCTCCTGGCTGAACGCTTCAGCGCGCGTGAACTGGCGGCGGCGGTGGCGCGCTACTATTTCGCCGCGCGTTCCGCGCCCGAAGATGTGACCGTCGTCACCCCCGAGGGACCGAAGCCACGCCCGCGCGCCGATTTCGAGCGCAGCTTCTGGATGCGGGTCAACGCCGGCCACAACCAGCGCGCCGAACCGCGCTGGCTGCTGCCGATGCTGTGCCGCGCCGGCAACCTGACCAAGGCCGACATCGGCGCGATCCGCATCTATGACGATGCGACGCTGGTGCAGCTGCATGACGACTGCCGCGAGCGGTTCCTCGCGGCGCTGGGCGAGGGCATGACGCTGGAGCAGGATCTGACCGTCACCCCGGCCGAGGCCCCTGCCGAGGATGACCGTCCCGCGCCGCGCCCGCGCCGCGACGACGGTCCGCGCCGCAGCTTCGGCGACCGGCCCGAGCGCAAACCCCGCTTCGAGCGCCCGCAAGGCGAAGAGGGCGACCGCCCCGCCCGCCCGCCGCGCAAGCCCTATGGCGAACGGTCCGAGGACGGCCCGCGCAAACCCTACGGCGAACGCGGCGATGGCCCCCGCAAATCCTATGGCGACCGCCCCGACCGCGCCCCGCGCAAGCCCTATGGGGATCGCGGCGACGCCCCCCGCAAACCCTACGGGGATCGCAGCGAAGGCGGACCGCGGAAATCCTACGGGGACCGCGCTGACTCCGGCCCACGCAAGCCTTATGGCGAGCGGGCTGAGGGCGGTCCGCGCAAGCCCTATGGGGATCGGCCGGACAGCGGCCCCCGCAAACCCTATGGGGATCGGCCCGAACGCGGCCCGCGCAAGGATTACGGCGACCGCCCTGAGCGCCCCGCGCCGGCGAAATTCGCCCGTCCCGCGGCGGCCGAGGGTGCCGAACGCCCGGCCCGCGCCCCGCGCCCCGAAGCTGGCGAGGCGCCGCGCAAACCCCGCACGCCGAAACCGCGCAGCGATGCCCCGGCGGCGGACAAGCCCGCACGCCCGCGCATCGACCCGGCTGCCGCGCGCGATCCCTCGGCCCGCCTGGGCGCGCCCAAACGCACGCCGGGCAAGTTCGGTGGCAAACCGGGCGGCAAGCCTGCGCCCAAGGGCGGCTTCAAACCCGGCCCGCGCCCGGGCGGCGACCAGCGGCCGACCCGCCCGAAACGCTGACTCGTTGATTCAGGTCATGGTGCGAATGCTCTGCGGGCGTTGAGGTATCCTCGACGTCCGCGCATGGCGTTGCGTGCTGTTCCAACCCCCGGTGATGCGCGCCGGTCAGGAGGCCTGATATGCCTGCGCTTTCATCGTTTCACCGGGCTGCCACCGCGGCCCTGTTCGCCTTGGTCACGATGCTGCCCCGCCCCACGGCCGCCGATATTCCCGATGCGCAGGTTCTCTATGTCGACGCGCCGGCGCTGGCCCGGGTGATCGCCACCTTCTATGGCGCCGATGTCGCCGCCGGGATGGCCGCGCTGCTGGCCGAAGAAACCCTCGAACAGCCCCGCCCCGAAGGGCCTTATCAGCCGCCGTTCGTTGCCATCAACTCGCTTGGTGGTCTGTTCCAGGCGCTGTTCGACCAGGGCGACGAGGCCGGGCGTGAAGCGCGCTTTTCGGCCTTCCTCGATGCGCTCAACACCGATGCCCCGATCCGCTCGATGACCATGTCGCGCGAGATGGGTGGCTGCGTGGTGATGACGATGCGGCTGGAACGAAGCGCGGCCGGCTGGGTCGTCGAGGCGTCAGGCACGGCGGATAGCTATGACGGCTGCGAGACCTACGGCGACCCGATCCGCGGCACGGTCGGTTACGCGCTGGAGGACTGAGAACGGGAGGCGCCAGGCCCCCCGTTCCCTCACAACATCCCGGGCAGCACCTGATCCGGCGGCCGGTGGCCGTCGGCAAAGGTCTTGATGTTCAGGATCACCTTCTCGCCCATCTCCAGCCGCCCCTCCATCGTCGCCGACCCCATATGCGGCAACAAGACCACATTCGGGAGTTCCCGCAGGCGCGGGTTTACGTCATGGCCGCGTTCGAACACATCGAGGCCGGCGCCGGCGATCTCGCCCGCGCGCAGGCCCCGGGTCAGCGCGTTCTCGTCGATCACTTCTCCGCGCGAGGTGTTGATGATCACCGCGCCCGGCTTCATCAGCTTCAGTCGCCGCGCGTTCATCAGGTGGAAGGTCGAGGGCGTGTGCGGGCAGTTGATGGAAACCACGTCCATCCGCGCCACCATCTGGTCGAGGCTCTCCCAATAGGTGGCCTCGAGCCCCTCTTCGATCTCGGGGCGCAGACGTTTGCGGTTGTGATAGTGGATCTGCATGCCAAAGGCCTGCGCGCGCCGCGCCACCGCCTGGCCGATCCGCCCCATCCCCAGGATGCCCAGCCGCTTGCCGCCGATCCGGGTGCCCAGATGCGCCATCGGCGACCAGCCCTTCCAGGCGCCGGCCTGCATCTCGGCCAGCCCTTCGGGGATCTTGCGGGTCACCGACAACATCAACGCGATGGCCATGTCGGCGGTGTCCTCGGTCACCACGCCGGGGGTGTTCGACACCAGCACGCCGCGCTGGCGCGCCGACTGCACGTCGATATGGTCGATGCCCGCGCCATAATTGGCGATCAGCTTCAACCGCTCGCCGGCCTGCGCCAGCATCGTCGCGTCGATCTGGTCGGTGACGCAGGGCACCAGCACATCGGCCCGCTTCATCGCCTCGACCAGGTCTTCGCGGGTCATCTTGACGTCGTCCTCGCGCAACTCCGCGTCGAACAACTCTTTCAGCCGGGTCTCGACCGGGTCCGGCAGGCGTCGCGTAACGACAACACTCAATCGCTTGGCGGGCATGCAAACCTCCTTGGGGCTTTCAAATCGGGCCACTTGCTGGCAAAGTGGCGCATTGAGAACCGAGGCACAAGCACCCGGCGCACCCCGACACGCAATAAAATTACCCGGGGGTGCCGGAGCACGAAAAGACCCGCTCAGCGGGCCGGGCAGGACAGGATGCGAACCGTCATCGCGGCGCTTTTCGCGGCCATCATGCTGGCCGTCGCGCCAGTTCACGCACAAACCCCGCCGACCGTCGGCTCGGACAGCGGTCTGCCGCTGCCACGCTACGTCTCGCTCAAGAATTCCGAGGCCCGCGCCCGCCGTGGCCCCAGCCAGTCGCACCGCGTCGACTGGCTCTATACCCGCCGGGGGCTGCCGCTGCGGGTCACCGCCGAGTTCGACAACTGGCGCCGGGTCGAGGATTCGGACGGCGAAGGCGGCTGGATCCACTATTCCCAGCTGTCGGGCGTGCGCACTGTGCTGATCACCCAGGACATGGCGGTGATGCACAGCCGTCCGCAACCCAACGCCCCCGAGGTGGCCCGCCTCGAAGCCGGCGTGATCGCCTATATCATGCAATGCGCCCCGGGCTGGTGCCGGGTCAGCATCGACGGCACCCGCGGCTGGGTGGAAACCGGCGCCCTCTGGGGGGTTGAGCCCGATGAGATACTGGACTGAGTCCCGCCCGCGCGGCTAGTCTGGGCGGGCCATGCAGACCGATCCCGTCGACAAGCTGACCCGCGCCGGGTTGAACCTGATCCAGCAGGCGCTGTCGATCTTTGACAGCGACCTGAAACTGGCCGTCTGCAACCCGCGCTATCAGGAAATGTTCGGTCTGCCCGACGATCTGGTCACGCCAGGCGCCACGTTCGAGGACACGATCCGCTTCCTGGTGCGGCGCGGCGAATACGGACCTCAAGACGACGAGAACGAAGCTGTGCGCCTGCGCGTCGAGACCGCGCGCGCCTTCCGGCCGCACTATATGGAGCGCCAGCGCGCCAACGGTCGCTGGGTCTCGGTCGAAGGGGCACCACTGGCACAGGGCGGCTGGGTCACGGTCTATACCGACATCACCGAGATCCGGATTCAGGAGCAACTTCTGCGCGCGCGCTCGGAAGAGCTGTCGGGACAGCTGGTCGCCCATGCCGAGCGGCTGAGCGCGGCGAACCGGGAGCTGGCCGCAACCAACGCCGCGCTGGAGGAGACCAAGCGCGAGTTGACCGAGATCGAGGCCCGCACCCGGCTGGTGACGGAAATGATGCCCGCACATATCGCGCACGTCGACCGCGATCTTGTCTATACCTATTCGAACCGGCGGCTCTCGACGGTGATGCCGGGCAGCCCGCGCGACGTGGTCGGGTTGCACGCCGCGGTGGCGCTGGGGCCGGTCACCTTCTCGCGCATCCTGCCGCACATGAAACGCGCGCTGGCCGGCGAGAACGCGGTCTGCGAGATCACGCACGAGGATTCGGGCCGCCGCATCCTCGTTGCCCTGACCCCGGACCCCGGCACCGCCGACAGCCGCGGCCAGCGTATCGGCGGCGGCATCTATATCCTGTCGACCGACATCACCGAAGAAACCCAGGCCCGCGCCGCCCTGCTGCAGACCCGCAAGCGCGAATTGGCAGCACAGATGACCTCGGGGCTGGCGCATGATTTCGCCAACCTGCTGACGATCATCCTGGGGCTGCAGGGCAAGCTGGCCGAACGGCAAGGGCTGGACCCGGGCGCTGCGGATCTGGTGCGCGCCACACAGGCGGCGGCGCGGCGCGGCGGCACGCTATTGCAGCGGATCGGCGAGATTTCCGGCACCCGCGCGCTGAAGCCGCAGCCCAGCGACCTGCAGGTTCTGCTGGATGAGCTGACGATAATGGCCACCCCCTCGCTGCCCGACGCAACGCGGCTAGTGATCGACCTCGACCCCTTGCCGGGACGGGTGCTGCTGGATCACGGCGCGGTGCAGGATTGCCTGCTGAACCTGATCCTGAACGCCCGCGACGCGATCGGCGCGCGCGGCGGCACGATCCGGCTGGGCGCGCGCGCGGTGCGCGATACCTGGCTGGAACTGACCGTCGAGGATGACGGGCCCGGGTTTTCCGACGAGGCGCTCAAGCGTGGCCTCGATCCCTTCTTCACCACCAAGGGCGGCGAGGGGTCTGGGCTGGGGCTGGCGATGGTCTATGATCAGACCTCGCTCGCGGGCGGGTCGGTGCGGCTGGCGAACCGCCCCGCGGGCGGCGCGCGGGTCAGCCTGCGGCTGCCGCTGCGCCTGGCCACCCGCTATCCCGCCGGGGTGCCGCGGCTGGTCCTGCTGGTCGAGGACAGCCCCGAGATCCGCACCCATGTCCGCGAGATGCTGGTCACGCTGGGCCATCAGGTGATCGAGGCCGAATCCGCCGCCGACGCCGAGGCTCTGGCGCTGATCCCCGAGATCGGTTTCGTGCTGTCGGACATCCAGCTGCCGGGCGAGGAAACCGGCCTCGACTTGCTGACCAGGCTCAAGACCCTGCGCCCGGACCTGCCGGTCGGGCTGATGACCTCGCTGCCGGCCACGACGGCGCTGCGTCAACAGGCTGACGCTGCGTTCGGCGTCTTGCCAAAACCCTTCGATCCGGGCGATCTGGAGGTGTTCATCCAGCTGCGCGCCGGCCGTTCAGGATCCGTCGCCGCGCAATAGGAACTGCCCATGTCGCAACCGCATGTCGCCATCCTCGATGACGAGGCCGAAATCCGCCGCATTCTGGCCGATGCCCTGTCCGGGGCCGGGTTTCGCACCTCGACCTATTCCCGCGCCACCGAATTCGAGGCCGCGCTGAAGCGCACCGCGCCCGATGTCTGCCTGGTCGATCTCGGCCTGCCCGACCGCGACGGTCTGGCGCTGGTGCACCGGCTGGCGCTGGAATCGGGGGCCAGCATCATCATCATCTCGGGCCGGGCGAACACCGCGGACCGGGTGACCGGGCTGGAACTGGGCGCCGACGACTACATCATCAAACCCTTCGAACCCGCCGAGGTCGTGGCCCGCGTCCGCGCCCGGCTGCGCAAGGCCCGGACGGCGCCGGATCATTCCGGCAGCGTCGCACGATTCAACGGCTGGGAGGCGCATTTCGACCGCTATCTGCTGATCGGCGAGGACGGGGTCGAGGTGCCCTTCTCGCATGCCGAGGGCGAGGTTCTGCGCCTGTTCCTCGATGCGCCCAAGCGGCTGATCAGCCGCACCCAGATGCAGGAAACCCTGGGGGGCGCGGCGGGCGAGAGCTTTGACCGGGCGATGGATGTGCGGATCTCGCGGCTGCGGGCAAAGCTGGGCGAAGATCCAAAGAACCCGCGGCTGATCAAGACGATCTATGGCGCGGGCTATATCTTTCTGGGCGACGTCAGCTGGGCCTGAGCCCCCTCGGGCGCGGCGGCGGATCGCAGCAAGCCTGAGGGAGACCGGGGACCGCAGGCGAAACGTCCGGCCTTCCCGGCAGAGACCTTCCCGACCCTGGCGCCCAGACCGATCCCAAGGGCAGCAGGGGCATGGGACGCCGGATCTGCGCGCGCGACGAGGCGTGGAACGGGAGCGATGCGCCGTGACGACAATCGCGCCTGCCAAAGCACACCGCCCCCCTTGGATCGAGCCAGATCCGCGACAGAGCCGGATCCGGGACAGGGTGGAGCCGGGACAAGGCAATGTCGGGAAAAGGCGGCGCCGGCATCCCGGGAACCACGGACTCAGCCTCGCCTGCAGGTGTCGTCTGGTCCGGGCTGACAGGAAGCCAGGTCCGGGCACCCTGGTCTGGTGCCCGAAAGGCAAGGCTTTGACGCAGGCAGGGCACCGGGAGGAGCGGTGCTCGGGGCCATCGAGGCCCCTCGCCCCGCGCGGGCCGGCCCGCACCCGTCCAAGGGGGCCACGGCCCCCTCGGCACTCCCCCCGCCCACGCCTAGAAATACCCCCGCACCAGGGCCGCAGACACCAGCGTCCAGCCATCCGCCACCACAAAGAACGCCAGTTTGAACGGCAGCGACACGATCGCCGGCGGCACCATCATCATCCCCATCGACATCAGCACCGCCGCCACCACCAGGTCGATGATCAGAAACGGCAGGAAGATCGCAAAGCCGACTTCGAACGCCCGTGACAACTCAGACAGCAAAAAGGACGGAATCATCACCGACAGCGGACCATCCGGTGCAAAGGCCGGTTGATCCGGGCGCAGGGCCGCCAGCCCCTCCCAGGTTTCGGGGTCGACCCGCCCCGCCATGAACCGCTCGAAGGGCTGGATCGCGCGGCTCATCGCCTCCTCGACGCCGATGGTGCCCGCCTCGAGCGGCACCACCCCGGCCTGCCAGGCCTCGGTGAACACCGGCTCCATCACGAAATAGGTCAGAAACAGCGCCAGCGTCGTCAGCAGCATCCCCGGCGGCGATTGCTGCAACCCGATCGCCTGGCGCAGGATCGCCAACACTGTGACGATGAAGGGAAAACAGGTGACCATCATCATCAGCCCCGGCACCAGGCTGAGCAGTGTGAGCATCACCAGCAGCTGGATCGAGCGCACGGTCAGGCTGCCCCCCCCCTCGCCCAGGGACAGCGTCAGTTCCTGGGCCCCCGCCATCGTCGATCCCAGCAGGACCACGAGCAGGGCCAGTGCCGCGACGCGGCCCGCGCGCATGGCTAGAGCCCGTCCGACAGATCGGCCACCTCGGTCAGTCGGACCGCCATGTTGCCCGCCTGCTCGCCGTCGAGCTCCTCGAGCACGCCGCGGGCGATCAGGCGATCCCCGACAAAGAGCTCGACCGGATCCTCGACCCGGCGGTCGAGCGACAGCACGCTGTCGCGCTGCAACCGCAGGAGGTCGCGCACCAGCGGGCGCGCCTTGCCGACCGAGACAACGATTTCGATCGGAACCTGGGTGAAGGCTCCGCTGGCAAGGCTGCGGGCGGCGGGGTCGGTGGTGGGCTCAGGCACGGCGGCTCTCCTCGGTCTGAATCAGGTAAAAGCGGTCGATGGCGGCGCGCACCACGGCCGCGGCATGGGCCAGGTCGATGCGGGTTTCCAGCGCACCAAAGGTGAATTCGGCTTGCCCCTCGGCCAGATCCCCGGTCTCGACCAGGTCCAGCGGTGGCAGCACCAGCCCGTCGAAGGCCGCTTCGAAATCCGCCAGCCGCCCCGGGGCAATGCGCAGGGTAATCGGGGCCTCGGCGGCGGCATGCGCCAGCGGCATCAGTTGCTCGATGGCCAGCGGCACCACCGAGGCGCGCACCGCCGCCGGCAACACCGTGTCGAGCACCGCCGCAATCACCGGCTTCAGCGCCGCCAGGACATGACCCCGCGCCTCGTGGTAGGTGAAGGTCAGCTGTTCGGCCTGGCGGGCAAAGGCGGCGCGGCGGGCGGTTTCCTCGGCCTCGGCCTGCTGGCCGCCATCGTCCCACCCCGCGCCATAGCCACGTTCATAGGCGTTCAGGCGGATATCCTCGACCTCCTCGGGCATCAGCAGGACCGGTCCGTCGGGTTGGTCGGGTGTCTCGAACACCTCAAGGCGCAGACTGCGGGTCATCAGCGTGTCTCCTCAGGGTCTTCCATCCAGTGCCGCAGGATTTCCAGCGTCTCGTCCTGGCGTTCGGAGATCAGCTGCCGCATCCGCTCGACCGGATCGGCCATTGCCGGCCTGTCCTCGACCGCCACCGCGCCCCGGGGTCCGTCGTCGATTTCGCCGGTCAGCACCGGTCCCGATGGCAGCGGCGGCAGGGCCGGCCCGGGACCAGCCAGCAGTTCGGTCTCATCCTCGCGCGGGGCCGGGCGCAGGATCGGGCGCACCACGAAAAGCGCCAGGAACAGCGCGACCGCCGCCAGCGCCGCCAGCCGGATCAGCCCCATCACATCGAGGCCGAGCGTCTCGACCCAGCCGGCCCCTCCGGCGGTGCCCTCGAGCGCGGGAAGCGGCTCGAACGGCAGCGAGCGCAGGGTGATGACATCGCCGCGCGCCTCGTCAAAGCCGACGGCCGAGGCGACCAGCTCGCGCAGCGCCGACAGCTCCTCCTCCGGCCGGGGCTGCCACTGCAACACGCCGTTCGCATCGGCCCGCTGCACCCCGTCGATCAACACCGCAACCGTCAAGCGCCGGATCGCCCCCGGCCCGCGCTCGACCTCGCGGCTGGTTTCGCTGACCTCCCAGCTGGTGCGCTCACGCGAGGTGACCTCGCGCGATTCGGCACGCCCGTCGCCTCCCGCAGCGTCACCGTCGGGCAGGTTCGAGGCGACCGAGACCCCCGCCCCGCGGGTATCGGTCGAGGTGGCGTTGCGCTCCTCGGTCTCCTGGCTGACCGCGGCGCGCGCATTCGGGTCGATCCGCCGCTCGACGATCGTCTCGCGGTCGGTGACGGTTTCGACATTCACCTCGACCACCGCCCGCCCGGGACCGACCCGCGCCTCGAGCAACCGTTCGACATTGCCGCGCAGCAGATCGGCGCGATCGGTGCCCTGGGTCGACGGGCCGGTTTCGTCGCTGATCACCATGCCACCGTTTGAATCGATCACCGCGACATCCTCGGGGCCGAGCCCGGCCACCGCCGAGGACACCAGGAACCTGAGCGCCTGCGCCTGCCCCGGCGTCAACGGGGCACCCGCCGGCGTCACCGTGACCGAGGCCGACGCCTGTTGATCGCGCCGAAAGGGTTGCGTGCCGCCCTGGGCGATATGCACCCGCGCCAGGCGAATATGCGGGCTGGCCATGATCGTGCGCGCGAGTTCCCCTTCCTTGGCGCGCCAATAGGCCGCATCGAACATCTGCGCGGTGGTGCCAAAGCCGGTCAGCCCGTCCAGCAGCTCATACCCGGTCGCCGAATTCGCCGGCAGGCCCTGGGCGGCCAGCGCCATACGGGTCTCGTCGCGCGCGGTGCTTTCGACATAGATCGCGTCGCCCCGCACCTCATAGCTTTGCCCGCGCTGGTCCAGCATCTGGATCACCTCGCCGGCCTGCGCCCCTTCGAGCCCGGCATAGAGCAACGACATCCCCGGCGCCGTGGCGATCCGCGCCAGCGCAAGCACCGCCAGAAACACCCCCAGCGTGGCGGCGACGGCAATGATTCGGCGGCGCGGTTCCAGCGCATTCCAGACTGACAGGAGCTGTTCCAAGGCCGTTTCCTTTCGCGGACGTTCTGTCCCGATGCGCCCAGTCTTGACCGACAGCGATTAACAATCGGTTAGTCACACTGTGCCAAAACCGGGGCATCGACCGAGTCCTCGCAGATCGGAGCCCGCTATGGCCGAAGCCGCACAACCCATTGCTGAGCCAGTAAAAAAATCAAAGATCCCCCTGATTCTGGGGGTTGTTCTGCTGCTTGTCGGCGGTGCGGGCGGATTTTACGCAACCTATGCCGGCCTGCTCGATTCGCTGCTCGGCGGCGACCACGCCACCCCGTCGGCGGAAACACATGGAGCCGTTGCGCCCGGCCCCGACGCGCATGGCGCAGGCGGCGACATCACCTTCGTGCCGCTCGAACCGATCACCATCAACCTTGGCCCGCGCGGCCAGTCACGGCACTTGCGCTTCTCGGCTCAGCTCGAGGTCGCGCCGAACCACGCCGCCGAGGTCCAGCGTCTGATGCCGCGGATCATGGACGTGCTGAACATCTACCTGCGCGCGCTCGATCCGAACGAACTGGAAGAGCCCGCCGCGCTGTTGCGGCTGCGCGGGCAGATGCTGCGGCGGGTGCAGATCGTCACCGGGCCCGGCTTCATCACCGACCTGCTGGTCATGGAATTCGTCTTTAACTGAGGGGGCCGACATGGAGTTTCTGTCCGACCTGTTCCTGGGCGCGGCCGCGATCGGCGCCGCCATCTATTGCACTGTCCTGTCCCGACGCCTCGCAGCCCTGGGTTCGCTCGAAGGCGGAATGGGCGCCGCGATCGCCGTGCTGTCCGGCCAGGTCGACGCGCTGCAGCATTCGCTCAAGGCCGCGCAGGACGCCGCCGTGAAATCCGGTGCGCGGCTGGACAACCAGACACAGCGCGCCGAAGCCGTCGCGCGGCGGCTCGAACTGCTGGTGGCCTCGATGCACGACCTGCCCGAGGCCAGCCCGCCGACCGGCACCGCGCCCGCTCGCGAACCCTCGCGCTGGCCCGCCGAACCTGCGCGGCGACCGGACCCCGAACGCCAGATGCCGCCCGAGGCCGAGGCCCCGCCCGCCCGTGCCCGGATCCTGCGCCGCCGCCCCGGATCGGAGTTGCCCCGATGACCAGCCGCCCGCGCAAGCCCCGCCGCGCCCGCATCCTGCCTGGCCTCGCCCTGCTCTTCCTCCTGGGCGCCTCGCTGAAACTCACCACCGGCCTCGGGGCGGCAATGGCACAAGACCCTGCACCGGAGCCCGTCATTCCGCACACCGCGCCGTCCCCCTTGCCGCCCGCCCCGCAACTGTTGCAGGCCTCGGTTGCGGGTAATGCCGAACTGATCGTCGACCTGCGCCGACGCGAACAAGCCCTCGACGCGCGCGAGGCTGCCGTGGCCGAACGCGCCGCTCTGGTCGAGGCCGGGCAGGTGCGCCTGCAGGACCAGATCGCTGCGTTGCAGGCCGCCGAAGGTGAGCTCGCCGCGACGATGGCGCTGGCCGACCGCGCCGCCGAGGACGATATCACCCGGCTGGTCAGCGTCTTCGAGGCGATGAAACCAGAGGACGCCGCCGCCGTCTTTGCCGAAATGGACGCAGGCTTCGCGGCCGGTTTCCTGGCCCGGCTGGCCCCGCAAACCGCGGCCGACATCCTTGCCGGACTGGAGCCCCGCCAGGCCTACGGGCTCAGCGCAATCCTGGCCGGGCGCAACGCCAATGTCCCCCGGGACTGACCCTGCACCGGTCAGGAAATCTTAAACCCCGGCTGCCAGAATCGGCAAACAACGGGAATCGAGGCACGCCATGTTCGGCATCATCGGCATCATCGTGGTTTTTGTCATGGTCTTTGGCGGTTTCGTCCTCGCCGGCGGCCATTTCGAGATCATCCTGCATTCCCTTCCGTTCGAGATGATGATGATCGGCGGGGCAGCCATTGGTGCCTTTCTGATCGCCAATGACGGCACCGGCATCAAGCAGACCCTCAGGGATCTGGCCAAGGTGTTCAGGGGAACGACCTGGAAACCCGCCGACTATCGGGATCTGCTGTGCCTGCTGTTTGAATTGATCCGGCTGGCGCGCCAGAATCCGGTGGCGCTGGAAGAACATATCGAAGCCCCTGAAAATTCGGACATCTTTGCGAAATACGCGAAGATTCTGAAGGACCACGAAGCGGTCGAGCTGATTTGCGACACCCTGCGGTCGATGACCTTGAGCTATGACGATCCGATGCAGGTCGAGGAGGTGCTCGACAAACGGATGGAGGCCAATCTCAACCATGCGCTGCATTCCAGCCACGCCATGCAGACGGTCGCCGACGGGCTTCCCGCCCTCGGGATCGTCGCCGCGGTGCTCGGCGTCATCAAGACGATGGCGGCCATTGACCAGCCGCCGGAGGTTCTCGGCGGGTTGATCGGCGGCGCCCTCGTCGGCACTTTCCTGGGGGTGTTCATCGCCTACGGCTTCGTCGGCCCCTTCGCCGCCAAGATGCGCTCGGCCGTCGAGGACGACAGCCATTTCTACAAGCTGATCCGCGAGGTGTTGATCGCCAATCTGCACAACCACCCCGCCAATATGTGCATTGAGGTCGGCCGTCAGAACACCCCGCATCATGTGCGCCCCGCCTATGGCGACCTCGAGGAGGCGATGCGCAGCCTCAAGCGGGATGCGGCGTGATGCGGGTCGCCGCTCTTTTCCTGCTGCTGCTTTGCGCAATGCCAGGGGCGGCCCCCGCACAGCGGGCCGGATATCCGGTGACGGCCGGCGAACACCCGGGATTTACCCGCGTGGTCACCCACACCCCGCCGGGAACGAGCTGGGATTTCAGCGGTGCCGACGGAACGTATCGGCTCGCCCTGGGCACGCAGACGGCCCGTTTCGACATCTCGCGTGTTTTTGCGCGCATCCGCCGCGAGCGGTTGGCGGCGGTCCATGCCGAAGGGGCCGAGATGACCCTGTCCCTGGCCTGCGACTGTGCGCCCCGCGCCTGGGAGGAACGCCCCGGTTTGATCGTGATCGACATTGCAGATCCGCCGCCACAGCCCCCCGAAGACCCGGCACCTCGGATCCAGCCCCCTTCCGCTGCGACCCTGGCCGAAGCGGCACGCCTGGCCGGCCACGCCCTCGCCCGGGCCCATGCCCTGCTCGACCCGCCCGAGGCCCCTCCCCCTCAGGGCCCGGCAGCCGAAGAGCTGGCTCGGGGCCTCGGCCAGACGGTTGCCCAGGCGCTCAGCCAGGGCTTGCTCGACCCGTCCGGCGACATCGCCGCCACAGGCACGGGCCTGCTGCCAAACACGCCGCTGCCATCGGAGGCGCTGCTCGAAAACATCCGCGTTTCGACCGTTCTGGATCGTCCCGACCCTCAAGAGCCTGCCCCCGGTCGCCTCGCTGGCGATTGCCCCGCAACAGAGGTTCTCGCCTTCATGTTCGCCGCCGCAACACCCGACTTTGCCACGGCCTTCGCGGAAACGGCGCGCGCCTTCTACGGTGAATTCGACCAACCGGATCCCGAGGCGCGCCTGACCTTGATCCGTCTCTATCTGATGTCCGGCTTTGGCGCCGAAGCCCGGGTTCTGATCGAAAACAGCCCCGATCCGGTCGCCGGCCGCGATGTATTGCTGGGCATTGCCGATGTTCTCGAAGACCGCGCCTCGAATTCGCGACACCGCCTCAGCCAGGCGCTGAACTGTGGTGGTGCTGCGGCCGCGTTCGCCCTCCTGGCCGGCGCGGAGGGCCCGCCCTTGCCAGCCGCGGACATCGCGCTGACGTTTTCGCAATTCCCCGCGACGCTGCGGGCGATTGTGGGCCCCGGTCTGGTGCAACGACTGACGGATGCCGGTGCCGTCGACGCGGCACGGATCGCCGCCGAAAGCCTGCGCCGCTCACCTTGGCATACAGTCAGTCAGATACCCTTGATCGACGCCGAACTCGACCGCGCCCGCGGGCACGAGACGCTCGCCGCCGAACGACTGGCTCATTTCGCATCGACGGACGCGACGTCGATCCAAGCGCTGCTCGACCTTGCCCTGCAGACCGGCCGGGCGATTGCCCCCGCCGATCTGGCCAGCGCCGAGGCCCTCGCCAGCGCCGAGCGAAACAACGACACCGGCGTTGCGCTGATGGGGTCTCTCGTCCAACTTCATGCGCGCGACGGCACATTCGACGCGGCCTTTGCCACCCTCGATCGCCTCGATCGGTGGCTCGCCGCCACCCCTTCAAACCAGGCACAGCTTGCCGCGCTCCGCAACACAGTGTGGCATCAGTTGAGCCACCAGGGAGACGACCTCGCAGTCGCCGCCGCCCTCCTCAACCGGCAAGACTGGCTTGGCGACGGGCTCGCAGAACCCGTGCGTTTCGCGCTTGCAGACCGACTGCTGGGATTGGGGCTCGCCCCCCCGGTCACGGCACTTTTGCAGGACAATGCGACACCCGAAGGCTTGCGCCTGCGTGCACGGGCGGCACTCGCACAAGGTTCGCCCGAAACCGCCCTTGCCCTTCTCGCCACGCACGACGATTCCGCAGCGGACGCCATACGAGCCGTCGCCCTGGCGCAGCTTGGCGAAAACGGTCAGGCCGCACGCGCGTTCCGGGCTCTCGGTGAAGGGGCCGCCGCCCGCCATGCGGCAATCCTGGCAGGCGACTGGCAACACCTGCAACAAAACGACGCCCCATCCCCCGACGCGAACGAGGCAATCCTCGGCAACTTGTTGACGGCGCAACCGGGGCATAGCCAGATGACCCGGGACGGGGTTTTCGCCCCGCAGGCACCCGTTGCGCCCCCCGCCGCCCCAGGCCTGTCGGAAAGACCGCAGATCGGTCCGGACAGCCCCCCGGCCCCGCGTTCGCAACAGCCGGCCCCGGACGCTGCCGCGGAAAGCAGCCCTGACCGTCGGCCTGCCCTCGCCGAAACGCCCTCAGCCGCCGATGAGGGGCGAGCCCCTGACGCAACGCCGAATCTCGCGGCGGGAGCCTCGTTGTCTGGCGAGGGGGCCCACCGGACCATGTCCGACCATGCCGTTCCACCCGATGGTATTTCCGTGCGGCGCCCTGAGGACACACCCACACCGTTCGATCGGCTCGGCGTCGTGACCCGCGGATCTCTTCTACTGAGCGAAAGCGAACATCTGCGCGACTCTCTGCAGGCCTTGGTCGAGACGCCACTTCAATGACGTCGACATCCCCTTGCAACGGCGGCACCTGCGGTCGGCCACACGATCCTCCGGCCTCAGGCCCTGACGGCGAACGAATACCTCCAAACCGGCGCGCCCCCCAGGCGACTCCGCGCAGGATCAACCGCCACACACAACCCCGGAGCCCGCGCGCCCCTCGCAGGGATGAAAGCATCGCCCGAAGCCGAGGGAAAATCGAACCGCCAAATGCGGCGGCTCGCGCCGGTTCCTGCCACGGCCACCCGTTGCCTGCCCTCCGACGCCAGGCCAACGGTGCCCGGGACCACGGCTCACCCGCCAAGCTGAACGATGACAGCGCCAAAAGCGATGCAGCTCATCAGCGCCACCCGTCGCGGGCCGGTGCTTTCCCCCAGCATCATCCAGCCAATCAGGGCCGAGAACACCGTCGAGGTCTCGCGCAGGACTGCAGCCTGACCCACGGGGCCCAGCCGGGTGGCCAACATGATCCCGCCGAAACTGGCCATTGCCACGGCGGCCCCGATCACACCCCGCCTGGCCAGTGGCAGGATTTGCGCGCGTGGCAATTTCCACCATCGCCGCCACAAGATCACGGGCATGAACACGCCATCAATCAGGAAAAACCAGGCCAGAAACGTGAACGGATCGGCCGAAGCCCGGATTCCGTAGGCGTCAAACGTCGTATACAGCGCCACCAGGGCCCCGGTTGCGATGGCCAGGCCCAGAGCCGGCACCAGCGTCTCGCGCCCGCTGGTCACGGTGCGCAGGTTATAGAGTGCAAGACCATAAATGCCGCTCACCAGAACCGCGACGCCCAGCCATTGCACCATCGAGAAATGCTCGCCGAACAACAGGCCGGCACCGATCACCGTGAACAGCGGGCCCGTGCCGCGCACCACGGGATAGACCACCGTATAGGCGCCGCGCGAATACGCCATCGCCTGCAAGACCTTGTAAACGACATGGATCACCCAGACCCCGGCAAAGATCGGCCACATCTGCGGCTGCGGCCAGGGCACCACGAACAGCACGATCGGCACGGCGAGCAGACCATAGCTGGCATCAATCGCGGCGCGCGAAAGCCAGGGGTCATGCCGCCCCTTCTGCAAGGCCCCGAACACCGCGTGCAGGACGGCGGCCATCAGCGCCAGCCCCGCAGCCAAGGCGGCCCCCGCCGGGGTGCCCTCGAGGGAAATCAACCAGCCGCTCATGCTGAGTGCGACACCCGCAAACCCGGCAATCGACAACGCCCCGCACCGCAGTATCCGCTCGCGGGGCGTCGCGGGCGATCGGACGGCCCGGCGCGTGCCACTTCAGGCTGCATCCGTGCCGGTCAGGGCCGCGGCAAACTCTGCCGGATCGAAGGGCGCGAGGTCGTCGATCTGTTCGCCGACGCCGATCGCATGAATCGGCAGGCCGAACCGGTCGGCCAAGGCCACCAGAACCCCCCCGCGCGCGGTTCCATCGAGCTTGGTCATGATCAACCCCGACACATCGGCCATCTGACGGAACACCTCGACCTGATTCAACGCATTCTGGCCCGTGGTCGCATCGAGCACAAGCAAGGTGTTGTGCGGCGCCGTCTCGTCCTTTTTGCGGATCACGCGGACGATCTTGGCCAGTTCCTCCATCAGGTCGGCACGGTTCTGCAGCCGCCCGGCGGTGTCGATCATCAACAGATCCGCCCCCTCGGCCTGGGCGCGGGTCATCGCGTCATAGGCCAGCGAGGCCGGATCGGACCCTTCGGGCGCGGTCATCACCGGCACGCCCGCGCGCTGGCCCCAGACCTGCAGCTGTTCGACCGCCGCCGCGCGAAAGGTATCGCCCGCAGCGATGATCACCGATTTGCCCGCAGCCCGGAATTGCGACGCGAGCTTGCCGATCGTCGTCGTCTTGCCGGCCCCGTTCACGCCCACGACCAGCACCACCTGCGGCCGTTTCGGATAGAGCGGCATCGGCCGGGCGACCGGTTCCATGATGCGCGCGACCTCATCGGCCAGCGCACGTTTGATCTCGTCCGTCGACACCTTGCGCCCGAACCGGCCGGCGGCAATGTTCGCGGTGACCTTCAATGCGGTCTCGACCCCCAGATCGGCCTGAACCAGCAGATCCTCGAGTTCTTCGATCATCGCATCGTCGAGCACCCGTCGCGGCGCATCCGCGCGCCGGGTCAGCCGGGCCAGCAGGCCGGACCGCCCGGTGTCGGCCGGATCGCGAGGGGCCGGCGTCGCCGGGGGCGCGTCCGGCGTGCTGGCGCTTTCGCCCTCGTCCGCATCGGCCGAGACCAATGCATCCAACCCCTCGTCCAGCTTCGAGGACGAGCGGAACATCCGTTCCTTGAGTTTGCTGAAGAAGGACATGACGCCTCCCGCGTGCGTTTGGCCCGTGTTTACTCTTTGCAGCTAGCCTATGCAGGCCGCAGATGGAAGGGGGCCGCGGCTATTGGCCCCCTTCTGCCGCGCCGCCATTGGGATATGATCACAGCATGCGCCTTGCCGGTTTTGCCTTTGCCACGCTCTTGCCCGCCATCTTGCTGGTGGCCTCCGCCGCATGGGGCGGGTGGTGGATTGGCGCGGCGCTGGTCTCGATCATGGTTCTGTGGCTGATCCTGGACCGGATGACGACGCTCGCACCGCGCGAAGGCGGGGAGTTTCCGGCGGGCGACGGGCTTCTGGCGCTGATTGGCGTGCTGCAGCTGACGCATATTCCCCTGGCCCTGTGGGCATTGACCGGGCGTCTGACCGGGTGGGACTGGCTGGGCGCGCTGGTTGCCTTCGGCCTGTTCCTGGGACAGATCGGCAATCCCGCCGCGCATGAATTGATTCATCGCCAGAACCCGGCATTGCGGCGGCTGGGCCTGGCGGTCTATACCGCGATGCTGTTCGGGCATCATGCTTCGGCCCATCGGCTGGTGCACCATGTTCATGTCGCGACCACCGCCGATCCGAATTCGGCGCGCAAGGGGCTGGGATTCTGGCGGTTCCTGCCGCGCGCCTGGATCGGGTCGTTCCGCGCCGGGCTCGCGGCCGAACGGGGGCTGTGCGCCCGGGCACCGGGGCGACACAACCCCTATACGGGCTATCTGGCGGGGGCGGCGGGGGCGCTGATCCTGTCGGCGCTGCTCTTCGGCTGGGCGGGGCCTCTGATCTATGTCCTGCTGGCGGTCCATGCGCAGTCGCAGCTGCTGGTGTCGGACTATGTGCAACACTATGGGCTCAGGCGTGCTGTCGGGGTCGATGGCCGGCCCGAGCCGGTGGGGCCGGAGCACAGCTGGAATGCGACCGGCTGGTATTCCTCGGCGATGATGCTGAACGCGCCGCGGCATTCGGACCACCACAGCCACCCGATGCGCCCCTATCCGCGGTTGATCCTGCCCGAAGGCGCACCGCTGCTGCCAGCGCCGCTGCCGGCGATGGCGCTGGTGGCGCTGGTGCCGCCGCTCTGGCGGCGGGTGATGGACCCGCGCCTGCCGCCCCCCCTCGCGCCAAAGTGACAGGGCTGCGGCTGGCCGCGCCCGGCGCGCTCTGGCACAGTGCGACCACAACCCCGGAGGTGCCAATGCGTTCCCTTGTCCTTGCCGCGCTGGCGATGACCGCCGTCGTTCCCGCCGTCCTGCCCACTCGGTCCCTGGCACAGGCCCAGGAGCAGGCCCCCGCGCCAGCACAGACCGCGATGACCGGGGCGCAGTTCGAGGCCTATACCCAGGGCCGGACCCTGAGCTACAGCTTTCAGGGCACCCCCTACGGGATCGAGCAATACCTGCCGAATCACCGCGTCCGCTGGGCGTTTGTCGGCCAGGAATGTCAGGACGGCGTCTGGTATGAACGCAACGGCACGATCTGCTTTCTCTACGATGCAGCCCCCGACGCCGAGCAATGCTGGACCTTCCACGAGACCGATCACGGGATGCGCGGGGTGTTTCAGGGACCCGGCGGCCCGTCGACGGAACTCTATGAGGTCGAACAAAGTGACGTGCCGCTGACCTGCCAGGGACCGAATGTGGGGGTCTGAGGGCGGCGCCTGACCTCAGCGACGGGCCGAAACGCCGAATGCGGCGAGATCAGACCAGCCGCGCACCCAGCCGCGTCAGCATCGACAGGCCCAGCGCCAGTTGATCCAGCGCCAAGAATTCGTCGGGCTTGTGCGCCTGGGCGATCGACCCGGGTCCGCAGACGATCACGTCCATCCCCATCTGCTGGAACAGCCCGGCCTCGGTCCCGAAGGGCACCAGATCCGAGCCATTCGCGCCAGTGAGTTCCGCCACCAGATCGCGCACTGCGTTTCGTGCCATCGGCTCCAGCCCGACGACCTCGCCGATCACCTCGGTGCGGATATCCGCCCCCGGGCTGACCGCACGCATCGCCGGCAGCAGCGTGCCGCTGACAAAGGCGTCGAGGTCGGCCTTGACGAAATCGGCGTCCGCCCAGACCACCGGGCGCATCTCCCAGTCGACCCGCGCCTTGCCCGGGATCACGTTATGCGCGACCCCGCCCACCAGCGCGCCGGTGTTGATCGTCGTCCAGGGCGGATCGAAGCGCGAGGTCGCGGGGCACCGCGCGCGCAGCCGGTCCTTCAACTCCATCAGCCGGGCCACATAGCGCACCGCGTATTCGACCGCGTTCACCCCGCGGGCGGGGGCCGATCCATGCCCCTCCAGCCCGGTGAAATGCGTGGAATACTCGCAACAGCCCTTGTGCCCCTCGATGATGCGCATTTCGGTCGGCTCGCCGACAATCGCGGTCGCCGGCCGGATGCCGCGCGCGCGCAGCGTCGAGACCAGCGCCTGCCCGCCGAGGCAGCCGGTCTCCTCGTCATGGGTAAAGGCGAAATGCAGCGGCCGTTTGAGCGGCAGGGCGGCCCAGTCAGGCGCCAGCGCCACGCAGGCCGCGATGAACCCCTTCATGTCGCAGGTGCCCCGACCGTAGAGCCGCCCGTCGCGCTCGACCAGTTCAAACGGGTCCGAACTCCAGTCCTGGTCGGTGACCGGAACCACGTCGGAATGCCCTGACAAGACCAGCCCGCCGTCGCCCTCAGGGCCCAGCGTCGCCCAGAGGTTGGCCTTGTCGCTGCCCGGCGCGCGCTGCACCTCGACGCGCGCGCCCGCGGTGTCGAGCCGGTCCGCGAGATAGTCGATGCAGGCGCGGTTCGAGCCGCTCGATACGGTCGGAAAGGCGATCAGGTCGCGCAGGATCTCCTGCGTCAGGGCAAGCGCGGTCATGGCGGATCTCGGGCATCGGGAAACCCGAGGATGGCAGAGCCCCGCCGCCCCGGGTAGAAGGAAAGCGACACCCCAGGGACCGGGAAAGACCGATGCTCAAGCTCGACGACCGCGACATCGCCATCCTCAGGGTTCTGGCCAGCGAGGGGCGGATCACCAAGGCCGCCCTGGCCGCGCGCGTCGGCCTGACCCCGACGCCCTGCTGGGAACGCCTGGCGAAGCTGGAGCGCGCAGGCCTGATCGAGGGCTATGGCGCGCGGTTCAACCTGAAGAAACTGGGGCCGTCGGTCACCGTCTTTGTTGTCATCGAGCTGGCCGACCACACCGCCGCCAGCTTTCGCGCCTTCGAGGCGGCGATGCATCGCTATGACGAGGTCACCGGCTGCTGGGCGCTGGGCGGCGGATACGACTATCTGATGCAGGTGGTAACCCGCGACGTCGAGGCCTATCAGGCGCTGATCGACGCGATGCTGGAGGCGCGCCTCGGCCTCACACGGTATTTCAGCTATATCGTCACGAAACCGGTGAAAACCCAGGTCGCCCCGCCCCTGGCGCTGCTGCTGGGGCAGTAGAAACCCCTGGAATTCCACAAAGTGGCAGATGATTCATCTGCTCTGGGCGCCAGAATCGGTCGCCGTCCCGCCCCGTTTTGCGCGACAGTCGCGCGACCATCATGTTCAAGGGGCCTTCGATGCAGACCAACGACCAGCTCGCGCAATGGGACCGCGACAGTTTCTTTCACCCCTCGACGCATCTGGCGCAATTCGCCCGCGGCGAGGCCCCGCAGCGCATCGTCACCGGCGGCGAAGGCTGTCACATCACCGACCGCGAGGGTAATCGCCTGCTGGACGGGTTTGCCGGGCTTTACTGCGTGAACGTAGGCTATGGGCGGAAACAGATCACCGACGCCATCGCCAGACAGGCCTCGGAACTGGCTTATTACCACGCCTATGTCGGCCACGGCACCGAAGCCTCGATCACCCTGTCGAAGATGGTGATGGATCGCGCCCCCGAGGGGATGGCGCGGGTCTATTTCGGGCTTGGCGGATCGGACGCGAACGAGACCAACATCAAACTGGTCTGGTATTACAATAACATCCGCGGCCTGCCGAAAAAGAAGAAGATCATCTCGCGCTGGCGGGGGTATCACGGATCGGGGCTGATGTCGGGGTCGCTGACCGGGCTCGAGCTGTTCCACAAGAAATTCGACCTGCCGCTGCCGCAGGTCGTCCACGCCGCCGCCCCTGATTATTATCGCCGCCCCGATGCCGCGATGACCGAGGCCGAGTTCACCGCCTGGCTGCTGTCCGATCTCGAAGCCCTGATCCTGCGCGAAGGCCCGGACACCATCGCCGCCTTCATCGGTGAGCCGGTTCTGGGCACCGGCGGCATCACGCCACCGCCCGCGGGTTATTGGGCGGGCGTGCAGGAGATCCTGAACCGCCACGACATCCTGCTGATCGTCGACGAGGTGATCACCGGCTTTGGCCGGCTGGGCAGCATGTTCGGCTCGGATCACTACGGGCTGAAGCCCGACCTCATCACCATCGCCAAGGGGCTGACCTCGGCCTATGCGCCCTTGTCGGGGTCGATCGTCGGGCAGCGGATGTGGGACGTGCTGTGCCAGGGCACCGACGAGAATGGCCCGATCGGCCACGGCTGGACCTATTCGGCGCATCCGATCGGCGCGGCGGCCGGGGTCGCCAACCTGCAGCTGATCGACGAGATGGGGTTGGTCGAGAACGCCGGCCGCGTCGGCGCCTATCTGCGCGCAAAGATGACCGAGACGCTGGGCGATCACCCGAATGTCGGGGATATCCGTGGCGAGGGGATGCTCTGTGCGGTGGAGCTGACGTCCGACCGCGCGACCCGCGCCGGGTTCCAGCCGGTCGCCTCGGCTGCGGGCAAGGTGGTGGCCGAGATGCTCAAGCGCGGGGTCATCGCCCGCGCCATGCCGCAGGCCGACATGCTGGGCTTTGCCCCACCGCTCTGCCTGACCGAGGGCGAGGCTGAGACCATCGTCCGGGTCACCGCCGAGGCGCTGAGGACGGTCCTCGGCTGACCCGGGGCGTGCCGCGCGTCAGTGCCCCGACGCGCGGCCAATCCCGTCAGGCGGCCGGGAACCCGTCGGACAGACGCATCTCTCCCCAATGCAGCCCGCGCCAGTTGCGCTGGGGCGCGCCCAGCCGCTTTTGCGCAGCGGGATGGGCTGCGTCCAGCACGCCCAGATGCGCCAGCAGCGCAACCAGCGCTGCCTCGGACCCGCGCGTCGCGCCATCGACAATCTTCAGCGCGACACCGATCTGCTGCTCGGGCAGGATCGCCACAAACACCCCGTCGGCGCCCGTCTTCAGTGCCACGCGCCCGTCCATCGCGCGCATCAGCTCGGTGCAGGCGCGGGTTTCGCCGGCGACCATCTCCGGGTGCAGGGTCATCGCCGTGCGCAGCTTGACCATCGCCTCCTCGCGCGCATTCCCGCCTTTGGCCGCGGCAAAGCGCGCCATCGCCCGGGCCAGCCCGTGGACCGAGGTTGCGAAATTCGGCGCCGAGCAGCCGTCGATGCCATAGCCCGGGCTGTCCTCGCCGGTGACCTCCTCGAAGGCCGCGCGCACGGCTTTCTGCACCGGGTGATCGGGCTCGACGTATTCGCTGCCACCGCCCAGATGCCTGTTCAGCATCAGGAACCCGGCATGCTTGCCCGAACAGTTGTTGTGCAGCTGGCAGGCCTCGTCGCCGGTGCAGATCAACCGGTTGCGTTCAGGGATATCGGCGGGCTCATGCGCGCCGCAGCGCAGATCACCTTCGGCCAGGCTCATCTCGGCCAGCCATTCGCGCACCGCCTGCACATGCATCGCAGACCCCTGGTGCGAGGCGCAGGCCAGCGCCAGCCGCCGGTCCGACAGCCCCGCCCCTGCCCCGCTTTCCAGAAGCGGCAGTGCCTGGATCATCTTGCAGCTCGAGCGCGGATAGATCACCGCCGAGGGCTCGCCCCAGGCCTCGACGATCGCACCCGAAGAATCACAGATCACCGCATGGCCGCGATGCTGGCTCTCCATCCGGCCTCCGCGCCAGACCTCCACAAGGGGCACGGCGCCCGATCCGACGTCGCTCATGCCAAGTCTCCTTCACAGATGCGCAATTTTCCGCCAACGGGGGTTTCTCTGCCCCCGCAAATCGCGGTATGAGGCAATCTATCGGGCAATCCACCGTTGCGCCAGTTCAAAGCCTTGTGCGAAAAGGCCGGTCGCGTGGGATCCCTTGATAAGGCTGGAGGCTATGAGGCAGATGGCAGCATCGTTCAAGTTCGGCGCAGCAGGTTTGGCCTTGGCGCTGGCCACGGCATCGGCCACCGGCGCCGTTGCGCAGGAATCCACCAACCGCGTCGCCGTGGAAACGGCGTGGAGCGTGTTCGTCGATGGCACCCCCCGCGAATGCTGGGCGGTGTCGGCGCCCAGCGAGACGGTGAACACCCGCGACGGCCGCGCGGTGTCGGTGCGTCGCGGCGACATCCTGCTGTTCGCGACCTATCGTCAGGGGCAGGGCAGCGCGGCCGAGGTATCGTTCACCGGCGGCTACCCCTTTGCCGACGGCTCGACGGTCGAAATGACGATCGGCACCGAGACCTATCAGCTGTTCACCGACGGCGAATGGGCCTGGGCGGCCTCGCCCGAGGAAGACCAGCGCATCCTGACCGCGATGCGCGCGGGTCAAAGCGCGGTTCTGGTCGCGCGTTCGTCGCGCGGCACCCGCACGCAGGACACGTTCAACCTCTTCGGCATCACCGCCGCGACCGAAGAGGCCCAGCGCCGCTGCGCCCAATAAGCGCCGCGTCGGACGATTTGCAGGCCGCCGGGCTGTTCAGCCCGGCGGCTTTTTCCTATATGCTGCACCGCCAGCACCGGAGACGCGCATGACCGCCCCCACCCCCCAGGCACCCATCACGACGACCCCGATCACCCAGGATGTCCTGACCATCCCGCGCAAGGCCCCCGAAGGCCAGCGGCCAAACCTGATCGGCCTGACCCGCCCGCAGCTGCGCGCGGCGTTGATCGCCGCCGGCACGCCGGAAAAGCAGGCGAAAATGCGCGAGGGGCAGATCTGGCAGTGGCTCTATCATTGGGGCGTGCGCGATTTCGCGTCGATGACCAACCTCAGCAAGGATTATCGCGCCGGTCTGGAACAGGCCTTCGACATCCGCGTGCCGGAAATCGTCACGCGGCAGGTCTCGGCCGATGGCACCCGCAAGTATCTCCTGAAGATCGACGGCGGGCATGAGGTCGAAACCGTCTATATCCCCGAGGAAGGCCGCGGCACGCTGTGCATTTCCAGCCAGGTGGGCTGCACGCTGACCTGTTCCTTCTGCCACACCGGCACGCAGAAACTGGTGCGCAACCTGACCGCCGCCGAGATCGTCGGCCAGGTGATGGTGGCGCGCGACGATCTGGGCGAATGGCCGGTCCCCGGTGAGCCCAAGCGCGAGGAACGCCTCGTGTCGAACGTCGTGCTGATGGGCATGGGCGAGCCGCTTTACAACTTCGACAACGTGCGCGACGCGATGCAGATCGTCATGGACGGCGAGGGGATTTCGCTCAGCCGTCGCCGGATTACGCTGTCGACCAGCGGCATCGTCCCGGAAATCGCCCGCACCGCCGAGGAAATCGGCTGCCTGCTGGCGATCAGCTTTCACGCGACCACCGATGCGGTTCGCGATCGTCTGGTGCCGGTGAACAAGAAATGGAACATCGCGACGCTGCTGGGCGCGCTGCGCGACTACCCGCGGCTGACGAATTCCGAGCGCATCACCTTTGAATACGTGATGCTCGACGGGGTGAACGACAGCGACGAGGATGCGCGGCGGCTGGTGCGGCTGATCGCTGGCATCCCGGCCAAGATCAACCTGATCCCGTTCAACGAATGGCCCGGCGCGCCGTATCGCCGCTCGTCCTGGGACCGGATCGAGGCCTTTGCCGACATCATCTTCAAGGCCGGCTATGCCTCGCCGATCCGCACCCCGCGCGGCGAGGACATCATGGCGGCCTGCGGCCAGCTGAAATCCGCCACCGAGCGCGGGCGCAAATCGGCGGCACAGATCGCTGCCGAGGCGGCATCGTGATCCCGTCGCTGCTTCTGCTGGTGGTGATCGGCGCAGCGGCCGGGGTGCTGGCGACCTCGCTGATGCGGGTCAATGTCGACCTGCCCTCGGCGATGGGGATCGGCGTTCTGGGCGCGCTCTTTGGCGGGCTGGTGCTGCGGCTCATCGTGACCGCCGGCGGCTGGATGATCACCTTCGTGCTGGCGCTGGGCGGGGCGATGGCGCTGATCTGGCTCTGGCAACACCTGCGCCGCTGATCCCGGCCCCGCCGCGCGTCAGCGCGGCGCCGGGTCGCCCGAGGGCTGCGGGCCGTCAGGCCTGCCGGCCGAGGGCGAAACCCCTCCGGCCCCTCGAACCCGCGGATGATCCGAACGCTCTTGGGTTTTCCCCCGCCGCGGCTTAGGTAGGACGCATCAGTTGCGACGGAGCCCGACATGACCCAATTCGACTATGACCTCTTCGTCATCGGTGGTGGCTCGGGCGGGGTCAGGGCGGCGCGGATCGCCGCCAGCGATCACGGCGCCAAGGTGGCAATGGCCGAGGAATACCGCATGGGCGGCACCTGCGTGATCCGCGGTTGCGTGCCGAAGAAACTGATGGTCTTCGCCGCCGGCCACGGCGCCGCGATGGACGAGGGCGCGGCCTATGGCTGGCAGGTGGAAAAGGGCCGGTTCGACTGGCAGGCCTTTCGTCACCGCCTCGATGCCGAACTGAACCGGCTGGAGAGCATCTATACCCGCAACGCCGAGGGTGCGGGCGTGACAATCTATCACCAGCGCGCCACCATCGCCGACCCGCACACCGTGCGCCTGGCCGACGGCCGCCGCGTCACCGCCAAACACATCCTGATCGCCACCGGCGGCACGCCGTTCATTCCCGCGCCTTACGACACGCTCGGCGCCTGGACCTCGAACGACATCTTTCTGATGGACCGCCTGCCCGGCTCGATGCTGGTTCTGGGTGGCGGCTTCATCGCCTGCGAGATGGCGGGCGTGCTGCAGGGGCTGGGTGTGCAGGTCACGCAGATGTATCGCGGCAAGCAGATCCTGCGCGGCTTTGACCAGGACGTGCAGGAGCATGTCGCCGCCGCCCAGGTCGCGCTGGGCATTCATCTTGAGGTCAACACCGACCTCGTGTCGCTCGAACGCCTGCCCGACGGGCGGTTCCGCGCCGCCTGCACCCAGGGCCGCGTGCGCGAGTTCGACACCGTGCTGTTCGCGACGGGCCGGCGGCCCAACACCGACGGTCTGGGGCTCGAGGCCGCGGGTGTCGCGGTAAACGACGGCGGCGCAGTCGTGGTCGACGCCTATTCGCAGACCAATATCCCCTCGATCTTTGCCGTGGGCGACGTCACCGACCGCATCCAGCTGACCCCCGTGGCGATCCGCGAGGGGCATGCCTTTGCCGACACCGTGTTCGGTGGCACCCCCGTGGCCGTCGATCACGAGACCGTCGCCAGCGCCGTCTTCACCCGGCCCGAGGCCGGCACCGTCGGCCTGACCGAGGCCGAGGCCCGCGCGCAGGGCCCGGTCGAAATCTACATGGCCAGCTTCCGCCCGATGCAGGCCGCCTTCATCAACGCCGAGACCAAGGCCCTGTTCAAGCTGGTGGTCTGCGCGCAGACCCGGCGCGTGCTGGGGTGCCATATCGTCGCACCCGGCGCGGGCGAGCTGATTCAGATCGCCGCCGTCGCGGTCAAGATGGGCGCCACCAAGGAGGATTTCGACCGCACGGTGGCGGTGCATCCGACGATGAGCGAGGAACTCGTGCTGTTGCGCAAACCCGTCCGCTGAGGGCAAAATCGCCGCAGGGGCCCCGGCATGGGGCCGATTTGCCTTGAATCCGCGGGCTTCGTGCCCAATTCAGGCACAGACGATCTATGACTGACCCGAACAAGGAGTGGCCATGTCAGGCAATTCAGGAGGGCCCTGGGGCGGCGGCGGTGGGAACCGCGGCAATTCCGGTGGCAACAACCGCCCCACGGGCGGTGGCGGCAACGGCGGACCCGAACGCCCGCAGATCCCCGAAATCGAGGATCTGATGCGCAAGGGCCAGCAGCAGCTGAAAGTCCTGATGGGCGGACGCGGCGGCCAGAACGGCAATGGCGGCGGCGGTGGCCGCCGGGGGTCCGGGCCTGGTCTGACCGGCCGCGGCATTCTGCTGGGCGCCGCGGGCCTCGCGGCGCTGTGGCTCTATGCCTCGTTCTATACCGTCAAGCCGGAAGAACGCTCGGTCGAGCTGTTGTTCGGTGAGTATTACCGCACCGGCAACCCCGGTCTGAACTTTGCCCCCTGGCCGGTGGTCAATGCCGAGATCGTGCAGGTCACGACCGAACGCGTGACCGAGGTCGGCACCGGGCGCTCGGCGCTCGACAGCGGTCTGATGCTGACCCGCGACGAGGCCGTTGTGGACATCGAATTCCAGGTGGTCTGGAACATCACCGACCCGGCCGCCTATCTGTTCAACCTGGCCGATCCGTCGAACACGGTGCGCGCCGTGGCGGAATCGGCGATGCGCGACATCATCGCGCGTTCGGAACTGTCGCCGATCCTCAACCGCGACCGCGGTGCGATCGCGGCCGAGCTGCGCACCGCCGTGCAGGAGGTGCTGGACAATTACGAATCCGGCATCAACGTGATCCGCATCAACTTCGACCGCGCCGACCCGCCGCGCGAGGTGATCGACAGCTTCCGCGAAGTGCAGGCCGCGCGGCAGGAACGCGACCGGCTGGAGCGTCAGGCCGATGCCTATGCCAACCGGGTTCTGGCCGGCGCCCGCGGTGAAGCCGCGCAGATCCAGGAAGAGGCCGAAGGGTATCGCGCCCAGGTGGTCAACGCCGCCGAGGGTGAGGCCAGCCGCTTTGTCGCGGTCTGGGACGAATACCGCAACGCCCCCGAGGTGACCCGCGAGCGGATGTATCTGGAAACGATGGAGCGCGTGCTCGGCGCCATGAACCTGACGATCCTCGACGGGGTCACCGGCGAGGACGGCCAGGGCGTCGTGCCCTATCTGCCCCTCGACACGGTGCGGCCCTCAGCCCCCGCAGCAAGCGCCGCAACCGGCACCAACCGCAGCAGCCTGACCAACCAGGGGAGCAACTGATGAACCGTCTGACGCTCGCAATCCCCGCCGTCATCATCGTCATCGCCCTGGCGCTGTCGTCGATGTTCATCGTCGACGAACGCGAAAACGTGCTGGTGCTGCAATTCGGCCAGGTCAAGCAGGTGCGGACCGAACCGGGCCTCTATTTCCGCGTGCCGTTCATCCAGGAAGTGGTGCGCTATGACGCGCGCATCCTGGGCCTGCAGTCGCAGCCGCTCGAAGTCACCCCCGCCGATGACCGCCGCCTGGTGGTCGACGCCTTCCTGCGCTGGCGCATCGACAACGTGCAGCAGTTCCGTCAGGCCGTCGGCACCGAAGGGGTGCGCGCCGCCCAGGTCCGCATCGAGCGGATCCTGAACGCCGCGATCCGCGAGATTCTGGGGTCGGTTCCGTCGAATGCGGTGCTGTCCGAGGACCGCACCGGGCTGATGAACCAGATCCGCGACCTGTCGCGGCGCGAGGCGCGCTCGTTGGGGGTGGACGTCATCGACGTGCGCCTGACCCGCACCGACCTGCCCGACCAGAACCTCGCCGCCACCTATGCCCGGATGCGCGCCGAGCGCGAACGCGAGGCCGCCGACGAAATCGCCCGCGGCAACGAGGCCGCGCAACGGGTGCGGGCGCTGGCCGACCGGACGGTGGTGGAACTGGTGTCCTCGGCGCGCCGCGACGCCGAGATCGTCCGCGGCGAGGCCGATGCCGAACGCAACCGGATCTATGCCGAAGCCTTTGGCCGTGACCCCGAGTTCTTCGCCTTCACCCGGTCGCTGACCTCGTATGAACGGGCCCTGACCGGTGACAACGCCTCGATGGTGCTGCGCCCGGACAGCGATTTCTTCCGCTTCCTGCGGCACGTCGAACCGCAGGCCCAGTAAGCCCCGGAACCGATGGTTGCGCCCCCCTCTGCCGGGGGCGCGACCTCTTTCAGGATCCCGCCATGACCGACCCCGCCCCCCGCTATATCCTTGAACCCGGCGAAAAACTGCTGGCCGAGCTGCGCCCCGACAAGGGCCGCTACTGGCGCGATCACGGGATCATGGCGGTGGCGCTGATGGCGGTGGCCGGCGGTGTCCTCTGGGCCATCGATTCGCCCTATCCGGCGATCGGATCGCTGGGCGCGATCCTGGCGGTGGCGGTGCGTGCGGCCTATCTGGCCTCGGAAACGCTGGGGCTGGTCTGGGCGCTGACCGACCGGCGGGTGATCCTGCCCGATGGCCAGCGGTCGGTGATGCTGCTGGAACTTGACACGGCGCGCCCGTTGCTGGGCGATGTGCAGCTGATCACCAAGTCCGGCGACAAGCATCTGCTGAAACACCTCGCCCAGCCCCGTGCGGTGGTGGCGCAGATCCTGGAGGCGCGCGAACGCCGCAGCAAGCGCCGCGGATGAGCAGGGCGCAGGCTTAACCGCCCGGAAACCGATTCGCGCCCATGCTGTCCCCTTCCCGTCCTGGGGGACTGCCATGCGACCGACCCTTGTCCTCGACATCCTGCTGCTTGCCCCGCTGGGGCTGGCGCTGTTCGCCACCGCCCAGTTGCTGGCGCCGGTGCGGCGGGCCTTTGCCCGGCGGGCTCCCGAGCTGCCATTGCTGCCCGGAGAAACCGTGATCGCCACGCTGCGCCCCGATTCGCGGGTGCTCATCGTGCCCGGGCTGGCCCTGCTGCTGCCCCTCTCCACCTCCGATCCTGCGTCCGCGCTGGGGCTGGCGTTCGGGCCTTTTGTCATCACCGGGCTGTGCTGGCTGGTGATGGAATCGCGCCAGCACTGGGTTCTGACCGACCGACGGATCATCACCGCCGACGGGGCCTCGCAGCCCTTGACCGGAATCGCGCGCATTGCCCGGGCACCGGGTTTCCTGGCGCTCGACGGGGCCGGCACGCGGCGCCTGTGCCTCTACGGGGTGGTCGACAGCGCCGCCGCTGCCCGGCTGATCCGGGCTGCGATCCTGCCGCTTCGCCAGTAGCGCCCGGGACCATCTGCCGCTATAAGCCCGCAGGCCCCTCTTTGGGACGCGGAGAAGGCAGCGCATGACCCTGATCTTTACCAATGCCCGGCTGATCGACCCCGAAGCCGGCACCGACACCCCCGGCACGCTGGCCGTCGCGCAGGGCCGCATCACCGACATCGCCCCCCAGGGCGCGACGGTGATCGACTGCCGCGGCAAATGCCTGGCGCCGGGGCTGGTCGACTGGGGTGTGCATGTGGGCGAGCCCGGCGCGCGCCACAAGGAAAGCTATCGCACCGCGGGCCTCGCGGCTGCGGCGGGGGGCGTCACCACCTTCGTCACCCGCCCCGACACCACGCCCGCCACCGATTCGCCCGAGGCGCTCGACTTTCTGCGCCGCCGCGCGGACAGCGAGGCCCCGGTGCATGTGCACCACATGGCCGCCCTGACCCGCAACCGCGACGGACGAGAAATGGCCGAGATCGGCTTTCTGATGGACGCCGGCGCCGTGGCCTTTACCGACACCGACCATGTCGTGCGCGACACCAAGGTCTTTTCGCGCTGCCTGACCTATGCCCGCAGCCTCGGCGCGCTGATCGTCGGCCACCCGCAGGACCCGGGGCTGAGCAAGGGCGCCGCCGTCACCTCGGGCAAGTTCGCCAGCCTCAAAGGCCTGCCCGGTGTCTCGCCGATGGCCGAGCGCATGGCCTTCGACCGCGACATGGCGCTGATCGAGATGACCGGTGCGCGCTATCATGCCGATCAGGTGACCTGCGCGCGCACCCTGCCGGCGCTGGAACGCGCCAAGAAGAACGGTCTTGATGTGACGGCGGGTGTGTCGATCCACCATCTCACGCTGAACGAATTCGACGTCGGCGACTATCGCAGCTTCTTCAAGCTGACGCCGCCGCTGCGGTCCGAGGACGACCGGCTGGCGCTGGTGCAGGCGGTGGCCGACGGGCTGATCGACGTGATCGGCTCGATGCACACGCCGCAGGACGAGGAATCGAAACGCCTGCCGTTCGAGGAAGCCGCGCCCGGTGCCGTCGGCCTGGAAACGCTGCTGCCCGCGGCGATGCGGCTTTATCATGCCGGGCAGCTGACCCTGCCGCAGCTGTGGCGGGCGATGGCGTTGAACCCGGCGCGGCGGCTCGGCCTCGATTGTGGGCGGTTGAGCGCGGGAGCGCCCGCGGATCTGGTGCTGTTCGACCCCGACGCGCCCTTCGTGCTGGATCGCTTCACCCTGCGTTCAAAGTCCAAGAACACACCCTTTGACGGCGCACGGCTGCAGGGTAAGGTGCTGGCGACCTATGTCGCCGGACAGCCGGTTTACCAACGCGAGGCCGCATGACCCTTCTTCCCGCGCTCGAAACCGCGCCCTTGATGCTGGCCCTGATCGGTCTGGGGGCCTATCTGCTGGGGTCGATCCCGTTCGGCGTGGTGATCACCCGCGCGATGGGGCTGGGCGATGTGCGCCAGATCGGATCTGGCAATATCGGCGCGACCAACGTGCTGCGCACCGGCAACAAGGGGGCCGCCGCGGCGACGCTGCTGCTGGATGCGGGCAAGGGCGCGGTGGCGGTGCTGATCGCGCGGGCCATCGCCGGCGAGGACGCGGCGCAGCTGGCCGCGCTGATGTCCTTCCTGGGCCATCTGTTCCCGGTCTGGCTGGGGTTCAAGGGCGGCAAGGGCGTGGCGACCTTCCTCGGCACGATGCTGGCGCTGGCCTGGCCGATCGGCCTTGCCTGCTGCGCGACCTGGCTGGTGGTGGTGCTCCTCACGCGGATTTCCTCGGCCTCGGCGCTGGTCGCTTCGGCCGGATCGGCGGTCTGGCTGTGGGTCCTGGGCCCGCGCAGCATGATCGTGCTGGCGCTGGCGCTGGCCGCGCTGGTCTGGCTGCGCCATAGCGCCAATATCCGCCGCATCCTGGCAGGAACCGAACCGCGCGTCGGCCGCTCGGCGCGTTAAAACGGCACGTCGTCGGCGCCGTCCGCCGGCAGCAGGAACCGGGCGACGATGTGCTTGTCGCCGGCCCGGTCAAAGCTGACCGCAACCTTGTCCCCCTCGACGGCCACCACCGTGCCGGTGCCGAATTTCTGATGAAACACCCGCTCACCGGGGCCGAAACTGACCTCGGACGCGGCGCTGCGGGCCGCCACCGGCGCCACTGGCCGTGTCAGCGCCCGGGCCTGCATCCGCTTCCAGCCCGGCGCGTTATAGACATCGGCCTTGGCGACACGCGCCTCCAGCGTATCCTCGTCCGCCTCATCGCGCGGCATGCTGCCGCCAGCCCCCCGCGCCATCCCCGCGGCCCCGAAACCCCCGCCGTAGAGTCCCGGCGGGGTCAGCACCTCGACATGCTTCGCGGGCAATTCGTCGATGAAGCGGCTGGGAAGCTGGCTCTGCCACTGGCCATAGACCCGGCGGTTGGCGGCAAAGGAGATCACGCACAGCTCCTCGGCGCGGGTGATGCCGACATAGGCCAGCCGGCGTTCCTCTTCGAGGCCCTTCAGCCCGGTTTCATCCAGCGAGCGTTGTGAGGGGAACAGCCCGTCCTCCCAGCCTGGCAGGAAAACCACCGGGAACTCCAGACCCTTGGCCGCGTGCAGGGTCATAATCGTAACCTTTTCCTGGGTGTCCTCGGTGTCGTTGTCGAGGATCAGCGCGACGTGTTCGAGGAACCCCTGCAAGCTGTCGAACCCATCGAGCGCCTTGACCAGCTCCTTGAGGTTTTCCAGCCGCCCCTCGGCTTCGGGCGTCTTTTGCGCCTGCCACATCGCGGTATAGCCCGATTCCTCGAGGATCATCTCGGCCAGCTCAACATGGCCGATGCCACGGCCGATCGGCGCGTCCTCCTCGATCACCACGGTCTCATCGTCCGAAGGGCGCGGCGGCTGACGCACCAGATCGTGCCAGCGCGCCATGTCCTCGACAAAAGCACGCAGATTCCCGGCCGCCTTGCCACTCAGCAATCCGTCACGCAGTGCCAGGATTGCCCCCTGTAGCAGCGACACGCCGGCCTCGCGCGCGACGCGCTGGATGGTCTGTTGCGCCTTATCGCCCAGGCCCCGCTTTGGGGTGTTGACGATGCGTTCAAAGGCCAGATCGTCGGTCGGGCTGATCGCCAGCCGGAAATAGGCCATCGCATCACGGATTTCGAGCCGCTCATAGAACCGCGGCCCGCCGACCACGCGATAGGGCAGACCGATGGTCAGGAACCGGTCCTCGAAGGCGCGCATCTGGTGGCTGGCACGCACCAGAATCGCCATATGATCGCGGCTGAAGGGCGCAAAGCCGCGGCTGCCGCGTTCCAGCGCCTCGATCTCTTCGCCGATCCAGCGCGCCTCGGTCTCGCCGTCCCAATGGCCGATCAGCAGAACCTTGTGACCTTCGGTCGCTTCGGTCCACAGGGTCTTGCCCAGACGCGATTCGTTGCTGGAGATCACCCCTGAGGCCGCGCCCAGGATATGTGGGGTCGAGCGATAGTTCTGCTCCAGCCGGATCACCCGCGCGCCGGGAAAGTCGCGCTCGAAGCGCAGGATGTTGCCGACCTCGGCCCCGCGCCAGCCATAGATCGACTGGTCGTCGTCGCCCACGCAGCAGATGTTGCCATGCGCCTGCGCCAGAAGCCGCAGCAGCAGATACTGGGCGACGTTGGTGTCCTGATATTCGTCGACCAGGATATAGCGCAGCCACCGCTGATATTGCGCCAGGATGTCGGGGTTTTGCTGAAAGACCGTCACGACATGCAGCAGCAGGTCGCCGAAGTCGCAGGCGTTCAACGTGCGCAGCCGGTCCTGATAGGCCGCATAGAGTTCCGAGCCGCGGTTGTTGAAGGCCCCGGCCTCGGACCCCGGAACGGTTTCGGGCCGCCAGGCGCGGTTCTTCCAGTTGTCGATGATCGCCGCCAGCGCGCGGGCCGGCCAGCGTTTTTCGTCCATGTTGGCGGCCTGGATCAACTGTTTCAGCAGCCTGAGCTGGTCGTCGGTGTCGAGGATGGTGAAATTCGACTTCAGCCCCACCAATTCCGCGTGGCGGCGCAGGAAGCGCACACCGATCGAGTGGAAGGTGCCGAGCCAGGGCATCCCCTCGACCGCGTCGCCCAACAGCGTGCCGATGCGCAGCTTCATCTCGCGCGCGGCCTTGTTGGTAAAGGTGACAGCCAGGATCTCGTTCGGGCGCGCAGTGCCGGTGGCGATCAGATGCGCGATGCGGGCGGTCAGCGCGCGGGTCTTGCCGGTGCCGGCACCGGCCAGCATCAGGACCGGGCCGTCGAGCGCCTCGACCGCCTCGCGCTGGGGGGCGTTCAGCCCCTGCAGATAGGCCGCCTGATGGCCACCCAGGGCACCGGCCAGGGCCATCTGCGAAAGGCTTGCGCCGCCGTTGCTGTCGCTCATTCGCTCGTTCCCCACTTGTTCCTGTCTTGCCCGTCTTGGCCGCCGGGATCAAGCCCCTAACGCCGCCGCGCCAGGTAGTCGCGGGTGAACGCCAGATAGCCGTCTGCGGTCACCCGAAGGTGATCGCGGATCAGCCGATGCAGGTCAGGCAGCGCGTGGAACGGCACCGAGGGGAAAACATGGTGCTCGACGTGATAGGGCATGTTCCAGGCGATGAAGCGGATCGCGGCGGTGGTGAAGGTGGTGCGGGTGTTGGCGAACATGTCGGCCACGCGCGGGCAGTCGCCGTGCTCGGCCAGCAGGTAGAGGCGCAGCGCGGGCTGGCCCAGCAGGATCGGCAGGAGCCACAGCCAGACAACCAGCGGCGAGATCAGCAGACTGGCCAGCGCCAATGCATAGAGGGCCAGCAGGATCCGCGCCTCACGCTCGGCGCGCGGGCGGGCGCGGTCGGGCAGGTAGGATGGGCGCTCGGCGCCCATCGCCAGCCGGGCGATCAGGCGCAGGGATCCCCACCATAGCGGCAGGCCCGAGACATGCCACAGCCATTGCGCCCGCGTTTCGGGCTTGGAGCTGTCCAGTTCCGGGTCTCCGGGGACATTGGTGAAACGGTGATGCGCCAGGTGGAAATAGCGAAACCACAGGAACGGGTTCAGGATCAGCGCGCCCGTCGCGTGCCCGACCCAGTCGCAGAGCCGGTCCGAGGCAAAGGGCGTGCGATGCGTGCATTCGTGTTCCAGCGTGAACAGGAAGACGATCAGCACGCCGTGTATGGGCAGCAGCAGCGGCCAGAACGGCACCCCGGCGGCGATCCCCGCGCCGGTCAGCACCATCGCCGCCAGATACCCGGCAAGATGCGCCAGCCCCTGCCAGCGCGAGCGCGCGGTCAGCCGGGCGCGGGTGTCGGGGGCGAGGCTGGCGAGGAATTCGGAATGGGACAGGGGCGTGCTCATCCCGGAACCCTGTGCGCCCAATCGAACAGCGTCAAGCGGCGGCGGCTTCGGCATCGCACAGGAAGGGGCGGATCTGCACCTCGGCCCCGCGGAAGGTGCAGAATGAGCCTTGCGGGATCACTTCCCACCCGTCTTCGGTTTCCTCCAGCGGCTCGGACACCACGGCACGCCCGCCCCGGCTATCGGACCAGCGATGCCAGAGCGTCGGCGCCTGATCGTCCGACGCCGCGCGCACCGCATAGAGCGTTTCGCCATCCGAAAACGCCGCCGTCAGCCGCAGATGCGGCGCGTGACCCTTGGTTCGGCTGATCGCCACCATCCGCGCGACCGCGCGCTTCAAGGCGCCATACGGATCGCTATCCAACCCCTCGCTCAGCGCGATCAGGAACAGTGCCTCGCTGTCGGTCGCGCCCTTGCGGAAGGGATAGAGCTGGTCGGGGATCAGCATGTCGGCATCGCGCCGGAAGGCGTCATACCCGCCGACCTGACCGTTGTGCATGAAGCTCCAGCGGCCCACGGTGAACGGGTGACAGTTGTTGCGGCTGGTGGCCGAGCCGGTCGAGGCCCGCACATGCGCCAGAAACAGCGGCGAGCGCACCTGCGCGGTGATCGAGCGCAGGTTGGGGTCGGACCAGGCGGGATAGATGTCGCGGTAAAGGCCGGGTTCGGGGCGTTCGCCATACCAGGCGATGCCGAATCCGTCGCCGTTGATCGCGCTGACGCTCTGCGTCGCGCCGTGGCTTTGATGGATCAGCGAATGGCCGGGCCGGCTGACGATGTCCTCAAGGAAGATCGGCTGACCGATATAGGCGGCCCAGCGGCACATTCAGCGGCTCCGGTTCTCGATACGGGCATGAAGGCGACGCACCATGCGGCTGGCCGTCGTCTCGAAGGCAAAGGGTAGCACGGCGTGCACCGCCGCCGCCAGACCGGCCAGCAGCAGGGCGGCGGAAAACCCCGCAGCAAAGCGGGCATGTTCGAGATAGCTCTCGTCGACGCTGGCGGGATGATCGAGGAACAGGCGGGTCAGCATGGCGGTCTCCGTGGAATTGATGAGTCAGGGATACCGCATCAGCCGCGGGAAGGGGTCGCAAAGATCAAAGGAATTGGCTATGATCGTGTGAAATACTCCCACAATAATGGGATATCCGGTGACAATAGACGAAACAGACCGTCGCATCCTGGCGCTGCTGCAGGTCGACGCCAGCCTGCCCCTGGACGAGATCGGCACGCGCGTGGCGCTGTCGCGCAATGCCGTCTGGCGGCGTATCCGCCTGATGGAGGAGGCCGGTCTGATTCGTGCCCGTGTGGCGCTGCTCGATGCCGACAGGCTGGGGCTGGGGCTGATGGTGTTTATGATGGTGCGCACCAACGACCACCGGCCCGACTGGCTGGACCGCTTTGCCCGCGCGACCCGCGACATCCCCGAAATTCTGGGCGCCTATCGGATGACCGGCGATCTGGATTATCTGGTGCGCGCCCGGGTCGCGGATGTGCGCGACTATGACCGGCTGTATCAGCAGCTGACGCGGCGGGTGGATCTGGCCGATGTCTCGGCCAGTTTCGTGATGGAAGAGCTAAAGGAAACGACCGCCCTGCCCCTCTGACCGCCCGCTCGCCTAGCTGCGCTTCATCTGCCGGCGCAGCAGCAGGCCGGCGATGGTCACCGCCACCGCGACGATGCCGATGATGATCGTGGCCAGCGCGTTCACGTCCGGGCTGACGCCGAGGCGGACCTTGGAGAAGATCACCATTGGCAGGGTCGAGGCCCCCGGCCCGGAAACAAAGCTGGCGACCACAAGGTCATCGAGCGACAGCGTGAAGGCCAGCAGCCAGCCCGAGACCAGCGCCGGCGCGATCACCGGCAGGGTGATGTCGAAGAACACCCGCACCGGCCCCGCGCCGAGGTCGCGCGCGGCCTCTTCCAGGCTTTCATCCATCTCGCGCAGGCGCGACTGGGCGATCACCGTGACATAGGCTGCGCAAAAGGTGGAATGCGCGATCACCACGGTGGTCAGGCCACGACCGGCGGGCCAACCGAGGGTCAGTTCCATCGCCACGAACAGCAGCAGCAGCGACAGGCCGATGATCACCTCGGGCATAACCAGCGGCGCGGTCACCATACCGGTCAGCAAGAGCTTGCCCCGGAACCGCGTGAAGCGGGTCAGGACAAAAGCTGACAGCGTGCCGATGATCGTCGCCATCGTGGCGCTCATCGTGGCGACCTTCAGGCTGACCCAGGCGGCGGCCAGCATCTGCCCGTCGTTCAGCAACTCGCCATACCAGCGGGTCGAGAACCCGCCCCAGACCGTCACCAGCCGGCTGTCGTTGAACGAGAACACCACCAGCGACACGATCGGCGCATAGAGGAACACGAAGCCCAGCACGGCCGTGATCGGCAGGAACCATCCGCGACGCTTCATTCCGGCGCCTCCCGGTTCTGCACCGCCTGCAGCCACATGATCGGGATCACCACCACGATCAGCATGACGATTGCCACCGACGAGGCCACCGGCCAGTCGCGCGACGAGAAGAACTCGTCCCACAGCACCCGGCCGATCATCAGCGTGTCCGGTCCGCCCAACAGCGCCGGGATGACGTATTCCCCGATCGCCGGGATGAACACCAGCATCGAGCCCGCGATGATGCCGGGCATCGACAAGGGCAGCGTCACCGTGAGGAAAGTCACCGTCGGCGTCGCCCCCAGATCGGCCGCAGCCTCGAGCAGGGCATCGTCCAGTTTCACCAGCGTCGCGTAGAGCGGCAGGATCATAAACGGAAGGTAGGTATAGACGATGCCGATATAGACCGCGAAATCGGTCTGCATCATCACCAGCGGTTCGTCGATCACCCCGGCCCACATCAGGATGTTGTTGATCACCCCGTTCGACCGCAGGAACCCGATCCAGGCATAGACGCGCAGCAGGAACGAGGTCCAGAACGGCAGGATCACCAGCAGCAGCAGCACCGAGCGCCTCGGCTCGGGCGAGCGGGCGATGTAATAGGCAATCGGATAGCCGACCAGCAGCGCGAACACCGTCGAGACGATCGCGACCTTGATCGACGACAGATAGGCATTCACATAGAGCGGATCGTCCAGCAGGAACCGATAGTTATCCAGACTGGCGATGATCTCCAGCTCGCCGTTCGGGCCCCGTTCCCACAGCGGCGAATAGGGCGGCCGGGCGATCACCACTTCGCTGAGCGAGATCCGCCCCAGCACCACGAAGGGGATCAGGAAGAACACCAGGAACCACAGCATCGGCACCGCGATCACCAGCCAGCGCCGCGACAGGCCAAAGCCGTCGCCCAGCTCGATGGCGGCGAACAGGATCGCCAGCCCCCCGGCGACCAGCGCCAGAGAGCCGGCGCTGTCAGCGGCAAGCGGCAGCACGCCAAGCCCGGCGGCGACGGCCAGCCCCCCCAGCAGGACCACTGCCGAGCGGCGCAGCCCGCGCCAGGGAACGGCGCCCGCGCTCATTTCGTCAGCACCCGGGCCGCGCCGGGCTGCCAGATGGCAAATACCCGTTCGTCCCAGCTGATCGGATCCTCGTCGCGCAGCCGGTTCGATTGCGTCACGCTGATCACCCGGCCATTGTCCAGCCGCACCCGATAGGCGGTCAGATGCCCGCCATAGGCGAGATCCTCGACGACCCCTTCGACAACATTGGCACGGCCTTCGGGGCGGTGGCGTTCCAGGCTGATCCGCTCGGGCCGGACCGCCAGCCAGACGTTCTGGCCCTGCACCAGCGCCTCGACCGGCGGCACGACGACCGGCCCCAGATCGCCGGTCTCGACCCGCATCAGGTCGGGTGCGGCGGGACCGGCCTTGCCCTCGAACAGGTTCACCGAGCCGATGAAATCGGCAACATAGCGCGAATTCGGCGCCTCGTAGATCTCGCGCGGCTCGCCCACCTGGCGGATCACGCCTTCGTCCATCACCCCGATCCGGGTCGCCAGCGTCATCGCCTCGTCCTGGTCATGGGTCACGACGATGAAGGTCACGCCCAGCGTCTCCTGGATGCGGATCAGCTCGAACTGGGTCTCCTCGCGCAGCTTCTTGTCCAGCGCGCCCAGGGGTTCATCCAGCAGCAACAGCTTGGGCTGCTTGATCAGCGCGCGCGCCAGCGCCACCCGCTGCCGCTGCCCGCCGGACAGCTGGTGCGGCTTGCGCTTGGCGTATTGCTCCAGCTTCACCAGGCGCAGCATCTCGGCCACGCGCTGATAGGCCTCGGCCTTGGACTTGCCCTCGCGCAGCAGGCCATAGGCGACATTCTTTTCCACCGTCATATGCGGGAACAGCGCATAGGACTGGAACATCATGTTGGTCGGACGCTTGTCGGCAGGCACTCCCGCCATGTCCTGCCCGTCGATCAGGATCTGGCCGGCGGTCGGAACTTCGAACCCGGCCAGCATCCGCAGCAGGGTCGACTTGCCGCAGCCCGAACCGCCGAGCAGGCAGAACAATTCCCCGCGGAAGATATCCAGCGAGACATCGTTCACTGCCGTCACATCGTCGAACCGCTTGGTGATATGCCGGATGGAGATGAACGGCTTTGCCGCCGGGTCGAGCCACGGACGGGTATTCGCCGCGATTGTCGGGCTGGTCATGCGGGCCTCCGACTGAAAGGAACCCGCCCGCGACAGGATTCGCGGGCGGGCAGACCGATTACTGGCCGGTGCGGACGCGGGTCCACAGGCGGGTGATCAGGCGGTCGGTGCGCGCATCGGTGGTGACGGCGGTAAACAGCTTGTCCAGCACATCCTGCGTCGGGAAGATCGCCGGGTCCGAGGTGATCTCTTCGTTCACCAGCGGCCAGGACGCCCGGTTACCATTGGCATACCAGACATAGTCGGTGATTTCGGCGATCACGTCAGGCTGCATCAGGAAATTGATGAAGGCATGCGCGTTCTCGGGGTTCGGCGCGTCCGACGGGATCGCCAGCATGTCGAACCACACCAGCGCGCCTTCCTGCGGGATCGCATACCAGACGTTGACGCCCTGCCCCGCCTCTTCGGCGCGGGCCGCCGCCTGGAACACGTCACCCGACCAGCCGACGGCCACGCAGGTTTCGCCGTTGGCCAGGTCCGAGATATACTGCGACGAGTGGAAATAGCGCACATACTGGCGCACCGACGACAGCAGGTTGGCCGCCGCCTCGAGCTGGTCGGCATCGCGCGTCTGCGGGTCGAGGCCCAGATAGGCCAGCGCGGCCGGAAGCATTTCGGTCGGGGCGTCGAGGAAGCTGATGCCGCAATCGGCGACCTTGGCGGCGATCTCGGGGTTGAAGATCAGATCCCAGCTGTTGACCTCGTAATCCTCGCCCAGACGCTCGGCGATCGCGTCGATGTTATAGCCGATGCCGGTGGTGCCCCACATGTAGATCACGGCGTGTTCGTTGCCGGCATCAAAGGTCGCCGCCTCGCCCATCAGGCCGGCGTCCATGTTCGACGCATTCGGCAGCAGGTCGTAGTTCAGCGGCTGATAGACCCCGGCCGCGATCTGGCGGGCCATGAAATCGGCGGTCGGCACGACCACGTCATAGCCCGAGGCGCCGGCCAGCATCCGGGCTTCCAGCGTTTCGTTCGAATCATAGACGTCGACGGTGACGTTGATCCCGGTTTCGGCGGTGAACCGCTCGATGGCGGCGTCGGTGATATAGTCCGACCAGATATAGAGGTGCAGATCGCCGTCGGCGAGGGCCGGCGCGGCAGGCAACGCCAGGCCGGCAAGCGCGGCGGCAAGGATCGAACGATTCATTCGCATACTCCCAGTTGGTGACCCGTCTCGGGGTCGATGGTGATCTCGGGGTCGGCCGATTCAGCGTGCGCGCCCCGGTTTTTTCTGCAGTCTAGCCGCCTTCGCCAAGCAGCGTCCAGACTTCCTGCGGGTCGTCCCGGCCCGGACCGTTTCAGGCCCGAGGCAAACGCCCCATGCCGTGCCGCAGCGCGGCAGTCGCGCTGGATTGCGACACGGCTATCGCCCTAGCGACCGAGTTGTGCCCATCCCGCTGCCGGCCTCGGATCCTGCCGTTGCGGCGGGCGATTGGCGGCTGAAAACTCCCTGAGTTCAGGCCGGAAGCCCGGCGGTTCCCCGGCAGTCTTTCGGGAATTTGATCAAAAAACAAGAATGGAATCCCCGCTGCTGCCGCAGGAAACGGCACGGCAACCGCCAAACCGCCCGAAAACACGCCGCCATGCCCGAATCCCGGGCAATCAGCGCGCCTCGAGCATCTGCCGCCGCAGTCGGACGCCGGTGGCCGATTCGTCCAGCTCGACATCGGCCATGCGCAGCACCGCGCCCTGGGCCACATTGCGGCGCAGCCGCACCCGGTGCGCCAGTCCGATCGGCAACAACCCTTCGCGCGCCGAGGTTGCCGCCGGGCAGGCCCGCCCCCAGACAGTGAAACCGCCCTCGCCGTCCAGCATCTCGCCGGCGGTCAACGCCTTCTTGGCCACCGCCACCGCATCGCCGCGCCATTCCCGGGTGCTGCCTGTCGCCTCGCCGCGCAAGGCTGCCGACAGGACCGAAATCGACAGCTCCATGCCGATCAGGTGAAAGGGCTTATACATTGCGGCGTAGCGCCCGGAGGAATCGGTCGGCAGGCCATATTGCCGGAAACAGGCCGCGGCATAGTCGTTCTGCGCCTTGAGAATCACATAGACGCCCCAGCGCAGATCGCGGAACACCGGCCGGCCGTCGCGCTCGACAGAGCTGACCACCTCGACCATGCCGTCGCCGTCCAGCTGCCCGCCCACCGACCGCGGGCGCAGCACATGCGCCAGGTCGTCGACCCCACAGGGCGGAAACGCCAGCCCCGCCTCGGGCACATCCAGCCCGCAGGCATTGGCAATCGCCGCCATCTCGATCGCGGATTTGGTGCCGTCGAGGAAGCTGTTGAACATCTGCGGGTTCATGCCGGCATCCCGGGCCTGCTCGGGCGTCAGGCCATAGTGGTCCCAGACCCCGTCGGGGGTCACCTGGTGATAGGCCGGCAGGTATTTCGTCCCCTTCCCGGCCGCCGCCACCTGAAATCCCGCCGCCCGCGCCCAGTCGACCATCTCGCTGACCAGCGCCGGCTGATCGCCATAGGCCATCGAATAGACCAGCCCTGCCGCACGGGCCTGCGCCGCCAGCACCGGACCGGCCAGAACATCGGCCTCGACATTGACCATCACCACATGCTTGCCGGCATCGAGCGCCGCGCGGGCGTGGTTCAGCCCGGCCTCGGGCGCGCCGGTGGCCTCGATCACCACATCGACATCGGCGCGCACCACCTCCAGCCCGTCATCCCGATAGGTCGTCGCAGCGATGCGCTCGGCCGTCCAGCCGACGGTGCGGCAGGCGGTGCGGGCGCGTTCGGGGTCCAGATCGGCGATATGCGTCACGCTGAGCCCGGCGATATGCGGCGCCTGGGCCAGGAACATCGAGCCGAACTTGCCGGCGCCGATCAGCGCGACACGGATCGGGCGGCCGGCGTCGGCGCGCGCGCGGGCAAGGGATGACAGGTTCATGCAGGTGTCCTTTCCGTTGCTGGCCGCCACAAGAGCCACAGGGCCAGAAGGCTGAGCATCGCCGGAATCGCGAACACCGCGCCCGGCAGGTCCAGAATCGCCCGGTCCCCGACGAAACTGGCGAAGGTCCAGGTATAGACAAAGGGCGCGCCGATCATGCCCACCGCGTGCAGCGAGGCCAAGGCGCCCTGCAATTCCCCCTGATGCGCCGCCGAGACACGGTCCGACATCTCGGCCCGCAGTGCCGGCATCACCAGCCCGGACAGCGTCGAGACCGGGATCAGCACCAGCGCCCAGCCGCCATCGGCGATCCAGACGAGGATCGAGAACGACACGACCGACGCGGTAAAGCCCAGCCCCATCGTCACGCCGCGCCCCAGCCGGGCCAGGGCGATGCGGATCAACCAGCCCTGCACCAGCGCAAATCCGACGCCGTAATAGGCCAGCGACAGCCCCACCTGCCCGGGCGTCCAGCCAAAGCGGGCGATGGCGAAATAGGACCAGATCACCGGATAGACGGTAAAGGCGAATTCGTGGAGGCTGTAGACGGTCAGCAACCGGCCCAGACCGGGCAGCCGCCCGACATGCCGGAACGAGCCGAACGGATTGGCACGGCGCCATTCAAAGGGCCGCCGATTGGCGGATGACAGCGACTCGTGCATCACCAGCGCGCCGAACAGCATGTTGGCACCGGCCACCAGCGCGGCCGCGGCAAAGGGCGCGCGCAGCCCGTATTCGGCCAGCATCCCGCCGATCGCCGGGCCCAGCACGAAGCCCGCGCCAAAGGCGGCGCCGACCAGTCCGAACCGCTGTGCCTTTTGCTGCGGGGTCGAGATATCGGCGATATAGGCCATCGAGGTGCCATAGGTCGACGAGGCGATACCGGTGACCAGCCGTGCAGCAAAGATCATCCAGACCGATCCGGCGAGCGCCAGCACCACATAGTCGCCCGACAGAACCCCCAGCGAGGCCAGCAGCACGGGCTTGCGCCCGAACCGGTCCGAGAGGTTGCCGATCACCGGGCCGAACAGGAACTGCATCACCGCGAACCCGCCGGTCAGCAGCCCGCCCCACAGCGCCGCCCGCGCCAGATCGCCGCCGGTCACGCTGCGCAGAAGGTCCGGCATCACCGGCATGATCAGGCCAAAGCCGATCGCGTCGAGCGCCAGCGTGATGAGGATGAACAGGATGGCGAGGCGATCGGTCACGACGGGAGCACTGTCACAAATTCGATATCGTTTGGCAAAAACAGGCGCAAAACCGGCGATACTGTTTCACTTTTTAAACGTCAGATGAAATATGGCCGATCTCCCGCAGAAACCCGCTCAGGTGCTCGGCATAGGTCACCGGCTGGTCGACGCAGGCCAGATGCCCCGCCCCGCGGATCAGTGCAAAACGGGATCCCGGCACCAGCGCGACGGTTTCACGCACGAGGTCGGGCGGGGTCGATCCGTCCTCGGTTCCGGCGATACCCAGAACCGGCAACCGCAGGCCGGAAACCGGCGTGTAGAAATCCGTCCCGCCGATTGCCGCGGCACAGCCCATGTAACCGGCCAGCGGCGTGCGCGTCAGCATGTGGCGCCAGCGCAGGGCGGCGGGGCTGGCGCGGAACGCCGGGGCGAACCAGCGTTCCAGCGTCGGTCCGGCCAGCGGCTCGATCCCGCCGGCCTTCAGCGTCGCCAACCGCTCCTGCCAGGACCCGGCAGTGCCGATCTTGGCGGCGGTGTTCGACAGCACCAGCCCGCGCAAAAGGTCCGGCCGCTTGACCGCCAGCCCCTGTGCGATCATCCCGCCAATCGACAGGCCGACCACCACCACCTGGCGCAGACCCAGATGCTCGATCAGCCGTTCAAGATCGCGCACCAGCGTGCCCATCGCATAGGGTCCGGTCGGCGCATCCGACAGCCCATGCCCGCGCATGTCGGCCCGCAGGATCCGCAGCCCGGCCGGCAGGTGCTGGATCAGATCGTCCCACAGCCGCAGATCGGTGCCCAGTGCATGGGCGAACACCACCGGCGCGCCGGCCGGATCGCCATCCAATCGATAGTGCAGGCGGATGTCGCCCAAATCGGCCATATACATGTCGCGTCCTCCTCGGCCCGGCAGTGTCAGCGGTTTTCCCGGCGGCGGCAAGAGACGACCTGCGCCCGTGCCGCCCTTGAAACCCCCGGGGCAAGGTGCGATCTGAGAGGCCGGAGGTGCCCGATGACAGACCAGAACCCCGTGATGGATTTCCTGCTGACCCGCCGGTCCTATCCGGCAGCGGCGCTCAAGGCCCCGGCGCCCGAGGGCGCGGCGCTGACGATGCTGCTGACCGCGGCCGCCCGCGTGCCCGACCACGGCAAGCTGGAACCCTGGCGGTTCCTGGTGATCGGCGCAGGCGCCCGCGACCGGATCGCCGGCCTGCTGCGCAGCCGCGGCGAGGCCTTGGGGGTCGCACCCGAGAAGATCGAGAAATCCGCGAAAAGCTGGCTGAACGCGCCCCTGATCGTCGCCGTGATCTCGACTCCAAAACCGTCCGACAAAGTGCCCGAGATCGAACAGACCCTGTCCTCGGGCGCGGTCTGCGCGGCGCTGGTCAACGCGGCGCTGGCCTCGGGCTGGGGGGCGGCCTGGATCACCGGCTGGGCGGCCTTTGACCGGGAATTCGTCGAACAGGGGCTGGGGCTGGCCCCGGGTGAAGCCGTCGCCGGCTTTGTCCACCTCGGCACCGGCGAGACCAAACCCGCCGAGCGCCCGCGCCCCGACATCGCCGCGATTACCGCGCGGCTCGACGCATGATCCTGGGTTCCTTCCTCGCCGCGATGGGCCAGTGGGACGACCCGCGGTTTCGTCGCGCGGTCTGGCTGGGGCTGGCGCTGGCGGTGGCACTGCTGGTCGGAATGTATGCGCTGCTCTTGATGGTCGTGCAGATCTTCACCCCCGACAGCCTGACCCTGCCCTGGGTGGGCGAGGTCGACGGGCTGACAACGCTGGTCTCGGTCGCCTCGATCGCGCTGATGCTGGTGCTGTCGGTGTTCCTGATGGTGCCGGTTGCCTCGGCCTTTACCGGACTGTTCCTGGACGATGTCGCGGATGCGGTCGAGGCCCGGCACTATCCCGCCCTGCCCCCGGCGCCGCGCGCGCGCTTCTGGCCGGCGCTGGTCGATTCGCTGCGCTATTTCGGTGTGCTTGTGGCGCTGAACCTCGTCGGGCTTATCGTTGCGATCTTCTCGGCCGGGGTCGGGATGGTCGTCCTGTGGGCGATCAACGGCTATCTGCTGTCACGCGAATATTTCACGATGATCGCACTGCGCCGGATGGACCCCGCGGCGGCGGCGGCGATGCGCCGGGCGAACGGCGGGCGGTTGTGGGTGGCCGGGGTGCTGATGGCGATCCCGCTCAGCATCCCGATCCTGAATCTGGTGATGCCAGTGGTGGGGGCAGCGACCTTTACCCACCTGTTCCACCGGCTTTCGCTGCGCTGAGATCAGCGCCCGGCCTGCAGCCAGTCGATATCCTCGACGGTGATGATCCCCGACAGGATGATCCCGGCAATGATCGCGAACACGACCGTCGCGGCGATGGTGGTGATCACCAGTCGCTTGCGCATCTGCGGGTTCGCCGGGGCCGAGCGCGGCGTGCCGGGCACGACCTCGCCGACCTCGTCCTGGCTGCGCTGACGGATCGGCAGCACCACCAGCAGGGTCAGAAACCAGATGAAGCAGTAGAGGACAAAGGCCGAGACGGGGGAAATCATCAGACCTGCTCCAGCTCGACCAGGCAGCCGTTGAAATCCTTGGGGTGCAGGAACAGCACCGGCTTGCCATGCGCGCCGATCTTCGGCTCGCCGGTGCCAAGCACGCGCGCGCCCTCGGCCTTCAGCTTGTCGCGGGCGGCCAGGATGTCGTCGACCTCGTAGCAGATGTGGTGAATGCCGCCGGCGGGGTTCTTTTCCAGGAACCCCTTGATCGGGCTGGCCTCGCCCAGCGGATAGAGCAGTTCGATCTTGGTGTTCGGCAGGGTGATGAACACCACCGTCACCCCGTGGTCGGGTTCATCCTGCGGGGCGCCGACATCGGCCCCGAGAACCGTGCGATACTGGGCCGAGGCAACCTCGAGGTCGGGCACGGCGATGGCAACGTGATTCAGGCGTCCGATCATGGGGATCCTCTCTCTCTGCCCAGGCTCTCTGCGTTGCCGCATGACATACCCTGCCACGCCCGGAATGCAAGCGGCACGGGGTCGCGGCGCTTAACCCGCGGTTAGCCAATTCGCGCGACACTGCGGGGACAAGGAAAGGTGACGCCATGCCCCATCCCCTGCCCGCCTGCCCGCTGACCCTCCCGCTGCCCGCCGCGGCCGCGGCGCTGACCCTGCCCCCACGCACCCTGCTGCTGGTCGAGGACAGCCGCCTCGCCGCCGAGGCCGTGCGCCTGATCTGCCGCCGCCTGGCGATCCGCCTGCGGCGGGCGGATACGCTGTCCTCGGCCGACCTGCACCTGCGGGTCTATCGGCCGGATATCGTGTTGATCGACCTGGGCCTGCCCGACGGTTCGGGCCTCGACCTGATCGCGGCGCTGGACCACGGGCCGATGCGGCCACGCCGACTGCTGGCGATCAGCGGCGACGCGGGGCTGGAGGGGGCGGCACTCGCGGCAGGGGCCGATGCCTTTCTGCTCAAGCCGCTCAGCCTGGCCCGGCACCTCGGGGCACTGCTGGGGGCCGCCAGCCCGGCCGGGACGGATCTGGCGGGGATCGACCGCGTGCTGGGCCTGTTGCCCGGCGGCACCCGGGGCGCGCGCAACGCCGGGGCAGACCCGCTGGCCCTGCGCGACGATCTGCGGCTGGTGCGCGACCTGCTGACCGGACCGGCAGACCCGGCACGTCTGAGCTATGCCGGGCAATTCCTCGCCTCGATCGGCAGCGCGATGCAGGACGAGGCCCTGGCCCAGCAGGCCCGCGCCGCGACAGCCCGGGGCGACCGTGCGGCCCTGGTGGCCCTGGCGCGCGGGCACGAACCCGTGGATCCGCTGTTTCAGGGGGATCCGCTTTGCTAGGGGGTGCGGGTGAACAGCGTGTGCACGTCTGCCCGGCCCGAGATATCGGCCCATTCGGTCACATAGCCGGCGTCGAGGCGATCCAGTTCGGTTCGCGCCCAGCCGGGCAGGGATTCGGCAGGGGCGGACAGGCGGGCATGGCCATAGCGCCGGCCAAAGGCCTCGGCCAGCTGCCGCATGTGACCCGCCGTGGGCGGCGGGTTCGCAGCGCAGTAGCGTTCAAAACGCAACCGCGCCTGCGCCGACAACCCCAGTGTGGCAAAGTCCAGCAACCCCGCCGGCGGCAGCACCCGCCCGGGTCCGACGATCTGCGCCAGAATGTCGGGCCAGACGCCGGCCAGGTTCTCGTGCCGCCAGGCCACCAGCTGCGCCGCGGGCAGATGGTGCCGGATCGTCGCCACCAGGGCCGCCCAGGGCAGCGTGTCGCCGTCGAGCATCGGCAGCAGGCTGGCCAGCATTTCCGGGTCGTCGGGCAAGATCGCCGGCAGCATCGTCGCGGGCGAGCGCACCGCCAGCATCAGCGTGATCGTGCAGCGCGGAAACAACGTGCGCAGCCCGTGCAGCCGGCGCGCGACATCGCGGACATAGAACCCTTCGGGTGCGATCACATCGTCCACCGCCCCCAGAAGCCCCGGTGCGCTGACCGCCATCCAGCGATGCGTGCCAGAGGCGCCGAGGCTGCGCAGCAAGGCGTCCTCGCGCGCCAGCGGATCGAGGTCCCGCCCCCGATCCAGCGCCTCGGACAGCCGCGACAGGAACAGGCGCGGCGGCGGGACGACGGCACCCTGCCGTTCGAATTCGGCCCGGTTACGGGCCATCCAGGCGGCAATCATGCCGCCATCAGTGCCATGCGCTCCGAGATGGAGGATCAGCCGCACCGCACCGGCGGCCTCACCCGCTCATCATGTTGCGCAACGACTGGATCGCCGCGCGGGTCTCGTCGGTCGCCAGTTCGTTGTGCAGACGGGTGAATTCGGCCAGGGCCTCGGCGTTCTGGCCGGCATTCATGTAGGCATAGGCGCGCAGCATCGCCAGATCGCGCCGCAGCGAGCCCGATATCTGTTCCAGCGCGTTGAAATACGCAATCGACTGGCTGTATTCGCGCGCATGATAGGCCCGCACGCCGCGCTGGTCGAGGATCACCGTCTCGGTCTCCAGCCGCTGCTGCTGGGTCAGGTTGGTCGCGGCGGCGATGCGCGCGGCTTCCTCGGTCATGTTCAGCGCGAGATAGGACAGGATCATCCCGAACCGTGCATCGCGCGGCACGTCGCCGCCCAGCGCCGCACCCGCTTGCGCGGTGGTGGTGAACCCGGCCAGCGCCTCGCCGGCGCGTTCGAGGTTGTAGGCGCACCACGAACGTTCATAGAGCAGCTCGATCGACCGCGGATTGGCCGAGTTGGCCAGACACGAAGACCAGTTGCCCTGTTCCTTGTAACCACGCACCGCGCTCACGCGGCTGTCGCCCCGCAGCGGCAACTGCCCGGTCTGCACCGGCGGAGCCGAGATCGCTGCCGACTGGGTCGGGGCCGCGGCCGGACGCGGCGCAGCGGGGGCGGCGGGCGCGGCCGGGGCGGCGCTGGCGGTCCGCGCAGGACGGCTGGGGGTTGTCGCGGCAACCCGCCCACCCCTGCCGGCGCGCAGGCGCTCTTCCAGCTGGGTCACGCGCTCGGCATTGGCGGGCGCGGTCTGGCGGGCCAGTGCAAAGAGTTCGGTCATCTGCTCCCAACTGGCGACGTCGTTGGCCTTTTCCAGCGTCGGGATCACGTCGTTGACGCGGGTGCAGGACTGCACGACCCCGCGATAGGTGGTCACCGCGTTCGCCGGCTGGTCGGACAGCTGGTAAAGCTCGGCCAGGCGCCAGGCGTTGTTGATCCGGTCGCAGCGCATCAGGGCCGGGGTGCGGCGGGCCGCGGCCAGCGCGCCGGCGGCATCGCGGCGGGCATAGGCCTCGTCAAAGGCAGCCTGGGACTCGTTGGTCTCGAGAACACGCAGCATTTCGGCATCGGGCGACCAGCCCGGCACCTGGGCACGCGCCTGGTCGATCAGACCGCGCGCACCGGTATAGTCACCGCGCTCGATCCGCTGCCAGATCGGCTGCACGTCGACCGAAGCCACCGAGGTCTGCGCCATCGAGCGCAGTTGGCTGACGTCGCTTGGCGGGGTCCAGCGCGGAAACTGCGCGCGCAGGCGGCGCATTTCGGCCTGGACCGACCGCTGATCGTCGTGGTCGAGGTAATAGATCAGCGCGCGCAGATCCTCGGCGCCGGGCTCTTGCGACTGGGCGAAGGCCATGTCGGGCGCGGCCAGTCCCAAGGTCAGCACGGCGGCCAGGACCGGCGCGGCGGCGCGCAGGCGGCGGCGGATCAGGGTGCGGGCGGGGGGGATCAGATCGGAACGCATTCGGGGGTCACCTGGTTGGCGGCGATCATCGCGAACATCTGCAGTGTCGCGGGGTAATAGGGTTGGGCGGGGTCGAAGGCCGGCATGTCAGACCCCACCTGCGAGGCGCTGCCGGCGCAGGACACCAGCGCCGCGAGCGCCCGATAGCCGGGGTCGTTGCTGGCCTCGAGGACCGCGCCCGAGGCGGGTTCGATGATGGTCGGCACCGGCACACCCGGCTGCACGGTGCGGTCATAGACCCGCACCATCTGCATCACCGCCGGATGGCGGTTCAGCCCCGACCACACGAGATAGAGCGGAATGCGCATCGCCTCGTAGCCGGCGTTGGTCGAGAACCCGAGCGCGGGCGCCATCCCGCGGGCGCCGGCCTGCACCCAGTCGGGCACCAGTTCGGCCTGGGCAAGACGCAGCAGGATCGCCTCGGCATGCTGCGCGGCAAGCGCGAGTTCGGCCACCCCGGTGGCCACCGCCACCTCGCGCATCGCCAGCGGCATGATGTAGCTGGGGTTGAACACCACGCGGTCGTCATGGACGAAGCCGTGCGCACCGGGCAGAAAGATCGTCTCGCCGGTCTGCGCAGGGTTGGCGACGATGCACAGCTGGGCCAGCGACTGCGCGCTCTGCAGCGCCCGGGTCAGATAGCGGCGCTCGTTGAACCGCTGCGCGGCGCGCACATGCGCCCAAGCATAGAACAGATCACCGTCCGAGGCATTGTTCAGGTCCGGCACCGGAGTGGTCTCGCCCGGCAGATAGCGCCAGGCCAACAGCCCGTCGCCCCGCACCGAGAGGTTGGCCTCGGCCCAGCCGGTGATCCGGCGAAAGGCGTCGTGGTCGCCGAACTCGGTCGCCAGCAGGGCGCCATAGCCCTGCCCCTCGGAATGGCTGGCCTGCCGCTGCAGGCGGTCGACGACCCGGCCGTCAGATTGCAGATAGGCGGTTTTCCAGGCCTCCCAGACCGGCCAGGCGGTTTCGGCCAGGTTGGCCGTCGCCAGCAGGCCCTGGGCCGAGGCCCCACTGGCCCCGAACCCGGCCGCGGCCAGCGCGGGGGTTGCGCCCATCAGGGACAGGAAGTGGCGTCGGTTCATTGTCTGTGCTCCCGGGTCGCAATCACGAGGCGCAGCGCAACCAGCGCAGACACCAAGGCAATAAAGAACAGGCCGACGACATAGCGCATCGGCATCGCCGACACGAAATTGCCGACGACATAACGGACATTGTCCAGGGTCACCGGCTCCAGCAGCACCGGCTCGCGATCGGGCGCGATCCAGCTTTGCCAGTGGCCGTCGCGGTCCAGCACCGAGACCTGCCCGCGCGGCCCCTCGGAATTGGTGCGCGCGGCGACGATGGCCGAGGCGATCGCGCTGATGTCGCTGCCCGGCGCGCGCAGCAGCCACAGCTGGTTCGGCCGCGCCGGGTCCAGTTGCAGCAGGACGGCCTGGCCGCGATGCTGTTCCAGCCAATGCTCCAGCAGCATGCCCGAACGCGGGTGCAACCATTGCAGAGCGGTTTCGAAGCCGCTGGTGATCCAGGCCCAGCCGCGTGCCAGCGCAGCGGTGGATTCGGCGCGCTCGGTCGCCCGCAGCAGCGGGCTGACGTCCTGCTGCGCGATGGCGGTTTCCGGTGCGGCCTCGCCCAGCAAGGTGGTTTCGATGGCCCGGCGGCTGAACTGGTAGTGGCCGGTCGGAATCGAGCCCAGATCCTCGATCGACAGCAGATGCAGCTGCGGGCGCAGCGCCGCGGCCTGCGGGTTCTCGCCCCCGCTGAGGGCGGCGCGCAGTGTCACCACGTCGTTGTCGTCAAAGGCGCGGCCGGACATATCATTCGTCGTCACGCTGCCCGGGGTCAACCCGGTGAAGGCGATGTGCATGTCGGCCAGATACATCGACGGGCTGAACGGCACTGTCAGGGTCGAACTTTGACCGATGGCCAGCATCGGCTCGTCCTGCGTCGGGCAAGGCAGATCCGCGGGATTGCCGGGGATGATCGACTCGAAGGTCAGGGTGTTGATCCCCGCGCGCAACAACCGCGCCTCGAAGCGGACCGGGAACTGCTCGATCAGCTGCCCGCCCTCGCCGCGCAGCGGCAACAGGCGCACGTTGGTGCCGTTGATATGCACCAGCAGCATCGCCCCGTCCGGCAAGTCGGGCACATAGATGTAATCCAGCGCGATCTCGGCCTTGGCGTTGGTCAGGACGACGTAATCGTCGGGCAACCGGAACCGGCGTTCGATCAGCGCATAACGGTCGCGGACCTCGGTCGTGCGGAAGCCGAATTCGGAGAAGGCGACCGGGCGCTGGGTGGCGATCAGCGCCGGCTGCGAGCGTTCGGCAACGCGCGGCAGGATGTTCTCGAATTCAGGCAGTGCGTGCGGGCGCTCGCCCGGCGCGAATTCGACCAGCATCACCTGGGCGCCGTCACCCGACGTGCGGAAGGTCACCCGGTCCACAGTCGAGGGAATGAAGGTAATCCGCGCGGCCGACCGTGCCTGTCCCTGCACGCTCCAGTATTCGGTAAAGCGGAACGGGATCGGATCGCCGCCCAGCGCCGCCGAAATCCGCTGCGTGAGTTGCGATATCCAGGCATCGCGGTATTCCGCCAGCCCCTCGGCGCCGCGGATCTCGATACCGGTGCCGGTGGCCGCCGCCGCGGCGATCCCCATCATAAAGCCGTCCTGCCCGGAAATCCCCTCGGCCGAACCCAGCACCGCGCCGGAATTCGCCAGGTCGATGTCGGACCACAGCGCAAACGAGGCCTCGGGGCCGCAGTAGATCCGATGATACTGGATCAGTTCGATACGGACATGGTTCTGCCCCGGCAGCACCGCGGCGGTGCTGACCGGAAAATCAATCGCGCCGAAATCGGTGAAATTGCCCAGCTCGCCCTCGCCCACCAGCGTCTCGTTGACATAGACGAGATAGTGCGAGCGTTCCGGCAGAACGTTGATCGACGACAGGGTGGACACGCGCAGCGCCCGCATCTGTGCCGGGTTTGGCACAAACAACGCGAATTCCAGCGTCCGGCGCTCGCCGTCAAAGCGGATCGCGCTGCCGGCAGGGCGGCCGCGGGCCTCGATCGGGCGCAGCGGGCTGACAAAGGACGGATCCGCCGCCACCGGTTCAACATGGTTGCCGCGATGGCGCTCAGGGTCGAAGCGTTCGGCATCCAGCTGGTCCTGACGGTTCTGGTCGACCGTCGCGGCGACATCGCCGGACAGAGGCAGCGGGATCAGCGTTTGCGAGTCCGCACGCTGCGGCATCAGGCCCGGGGCGCCAAGGGCCAGGATGAGGATCAGGGGAAGGCGCATACCAGACAGACGCATCACACCAGCCCCTCCGACATGTCGCCGTCCTGCCGCGAGGTCGCGCCGGCCGCCGACGATTGGGCGATGGCGGCACGCAGCATCGACACCGGACGCCCGGTCGGCGGCGGGTCGAAGGCCTCGCCAAAGGCCAGCAGGTGCGCGGGTTGGCTCTCGACCTGGATGACGTCGCTTTCACGGGCCCGCTGGCGCTGCAGGCGTGCCGGCTCGGCCGCCAGGGCGCTGAGGGTGTTCCAGATGCCACTGAACGACAGGCTCAGCACATAGGCCATACCCCGCAGCAGGCCCATCGTCTTGTGGCGCTGCGCCCGGATCGCCTCCCACGAAGACGAGTCGCCGAAGATCATGTGTGCCACCGTCTCGCGCACGGTCATCGGCTGCGACGGGTCGAACTTGACCCCCAGCGAGACCGAATCCCCCTCGCGGGTCACCGATTTCACCTGCACCCGCACGGCGTTTTCGAGGTGCGGCGACTTGGGGAAATCCGGGGTGAAATAGAAGGTGTCGCCTTCCTTGAGGGTGATGCCCGTGGACGTGCCGTCGGCATTCGTGCGCGGCCGCAGCACGATGCGGCAGCCGGCGGTCGAGGCATCGACAACCGTGCCCTTGAGGAATTCCGGGTTGTCGCTGCCCAGCGCGATCGTCGCCGGCACGCTGACCGGAACGCGGGGCACCGCGCGGCGCTGCTGGCGCTCGGCCACGGCGCGCAGTGCGGCGCCGACCAGAAGGAAGTTGTAGACCGCCCAGCCGCCCACGACCATGACGATGTTGTGGTCGCCCGGATACATCACCCAGCGAACCGCCGCAGCCACCACGCCCAGCAGAGTCAGGGTAAAGATCAGCACCAGCGGCTTGTAGATGGGCGACACGAAATCCTCGATGAGAACCTCGTCCTTGGCCGTCACGTTGAACTTGGCGCCGCGCGGGTTGTAGATCGTCTTGAAGATCGCGCTCGACAGATAGGGCGCCTGCGCGGTCTCGTAGATCTCCGAGATCAGCGGCCAGCGCACCCGCCCGTAAAGCGCGTTCTGGATCATAAAGTTCACGGCCATGTAGCTGGTCATGTAGACCGCGACTTCCTCGATCGTGGCGACGAAGATCTGCAGGCCGAAGAACAGATACATCAACGGCGCCAGGATGAACGTCATGCGCACCAGCGGGAACAACCAGAACGTCATCGAGTTCAGGTAACACAGCTTTTGCGTGATGCTGAGACCGCGGTATTTCAGCGGGTTCTTCAGGATCAGCAACTGCATCATCCCGGTCGCCCAGCGGCCGCGCTGTTCGATGAACGAGACGAAGGTTTCAGGCTGCAGACCGGCGATCATCGCATGATCGACGTAGAGCGATTTCCAGCCCCGTGCATGAATGCCCAGCGCCGTCTCGGCGTCTTCGGTGATGGTATCGCCCGCGAAACCGCCCGCCTCGTCCAGCGCCTTGCGCCGCAGCACCGCCGCCGATCCGCAAAAGAACGCCCCGCCCCAGCGGTCCAGACCGCGGTGGCTGAGGTGATAGAACATCTCGTTCTCCGGCGGGCAATCCTTGCGGAAACCCACGTTGCGGTCGATCGGATCGGGGTTCAGGAAGAAGTGCGGGGTCTGCACGAGGAACAGCTTGGGGTCCTCGACAAAGAAGCCCACGGTGCGGGCCAGGAAGTCGCGGCTGGGAACGTGGTCGGCGTCGAACACCACCACCAGGTCGCCATTCAGACGTTCCAGCGCCGCCGACATGTTGCCGGCCTTGGCGTGCTCGTTGCGCGCGCGCGTCGAATAGACGATGCCCAGCTCCTGGCAGAGCTGGATCAGGTCGCGCCGGCGCTTGCGGGCCTTCTCGGCCACCTCGGGATCTTCGTGATTGCAGCGTTGATCCGTCCCGCCATCATCACACAGCACCACGGTGCGCTTGCTGGCGGGGTAATGCATGTTCTTCGCCGCGCTCAGCGTGATCGCGAGCATTTCGATGGGCTCGTTATAGGACGGCACCAGGATGTCGACGGTCGGCAGGTCGCGCGCGGCGACCTTGGGCGGCAACCCGCGCCTGACCGGATCCGCGGTCATAAAGGCCGACAGGAAGAACACGCCGATGGCATAGGTCTCGACCGCGAAGAGGATGATCGCGGGAATGAAAGACACCCAGTCCTCGACCGGCGGCAGGGTCTCGGTCGCGCGCCACGCCCAGTAGCGCAGCACCAGCGTCGAGGCCGTCGCCATCATCGCAAAGCGGGCGACCATGTTGCGGTCGGCAAACGGTTTGAGCAGGGCGACGACGACCACCGCCGCGATGCCCAGCGTTGCCTGAACCTGGATCGAAGTTGGAACGCTGACCAATGCCGCCAGCGCCCCGAACAACAGGAGCCAGAGCAGCAGGTTGAGCTTGTCCCCGAGTGAAAGGGCCCGCGTCCCGATCAATTTGGCCATTGGTGCGTTTCCCCGTTCAACTCATTCACCCTCGAAAAGAACTCAACCGTCATGTCATCCACGCGGCGCAGCGTGCGGCGACAAGGTATAGTTGGCGCCACCGATCGCTCCGGTGACCGACAGCGCCCGCTCGCTCACCGGCGCCAGCGCCTGTTCGACCGTGCCGTTGACGCAGTTGCGCATCACCACATCGAGGGCGCTGGTGCCGCGCGGCAAGGGGCGTGCGCCAACCCCCAGCCGCCGCAGGACGAGAACGCAGACCGTGCTGGTTCCCAGGGTTTCGCGCCCGTAGACATAGGTGCCCAGCGCATCCGTGCCCGAATTCAGACTGGACACCGTCAGCCTCTCGAAGGGGGCCGGCAAACCGCCAAACCGGGCCTCGATTTCCTCGAAATTGAACTCTTCCAGCCGGGCGCTGTCGCCGGTCTGGGCGCGGACATGCAGCACGTTGTCGCCGCGCACCGCCGTGTCATTGGGCAGCACGATCCGCTGTTCGATGGCGCCACCGAGGTTGCGCTCGAACACCACCAGCGCACTGGGCGCATTCACCATCGCCCGGGTCGCCGGGACCACGGTGTATTCGACGGTGTTTTCCAGCGTCTCCATGCCCGGAGCCCGGTCGCTGCCCAGAAACCGATAGATCCCGGTCGCCGCGCGATCACCTTCGGACTGCGAACAGGCCGCCAGCGCCGCCATCAATCCGAAACCGGCGAGCCTGGACGCGCGCACGGCAAGGGGGCGCGACCTGCGCGCAAGGGGTCGGGATCGGGCAACTGCCCTGACAATACCAATCATGGTGCCTGCTCTGCCGTTCGTCTTCGATGACAGAGCGCCCACCGTGATTCGCAGCAACCCAGCACCTGATTCGGGTGCTGTCGGTCGGCAACGAGCCGCGTTTCTGCCTCTGCCTCGTATTTTTTTATTGGGTCGAGTTTAGTGAAATTGCACGAATCACGCAATCCACTTTCTGGTTTGCTTGATTCGTTGGACTTTTTTGTGACTGACTGCCCCGCTCCAAGGCACAAGTTGGGGTTGAAGGTCGCTTTGCGGGCAGATTTTGCCCCCTGCCCGGACGATCAGCGCCGCAACCCTTCGAAGAAAGTCGTGAGCAAGGCGGCAGCCTCGGCCTCGGCGATCCCGTCGTAGACCTCGGGAACATGGTGGCATTGCGGGTGGGCAAAGACGCGCGGCCCCTGCGCCACCCCGCCCGATTTCGGGTCCGAAGCGCCATAGTAGAGCCGCGCGATCCGGGCAAAGCCGATCGCCGCCGCGCACATCGGACAGGGCTCCAGCGTGACCCACAGCGCATGGCCCGGCAGGCGCTCGCTGCCTGCCGCCGCGCAGGCCGCACGCAGGGCCAGGATCTCGGCATGCGCGGTGGGGTCGGTCAGTTCGCGCGTGCGGTTGCCGGCCCGCGCGACCACCGCCCCGCCCGGATCGGTCACCACCGCGCCCACCGGCACCTCGCCGCGCGCGGCGGCGGCGCGGGCTTCGTCCAGTGCGATTGACATGGGGCTGGCAAAGGGGTTCATGGGGCCTTGATGCCCGCCCGGGCTTGCGCGTGCAAGCCCGACGACCGCCCGATCCCTTCCCCCAGAGCCCGCGCCCGATGTCCAAGCCCCCCGCCCCGCCCGCGCCCCGTCCCGCCGCAACCACCGGCGACCGCATCGCCAAGGTCCTGGCGCGCGCCGGCGTTGCCTCGCGCCGCGCGGCCGAGGCGATGATCGCCGAAGGGCGCGTCAGCGTGAACGGCGCGGTGATCGACAGCCCGGCGCTGAACGTCGGCCCCAAGGACCGCATCGCCGTCGATGGCACCCCGCTGGGCGCGGCCGAGCCGACGCGCGTCTGGCTTTACAACAAGCCCGCCGGGCTGGTGACCTCGGAGCGTGATGAAAAGGGCCGGCCCACGGTGTTCGACGCCCTGCCCGAGGGCATGCCGCGGGTGATGTCCATCGGGCGGCTCGACCTCAACTCCGAGGGGCTGCTGCTGCTGACCAACGACGGCGAGCTGAAACGGCGGCTGGAACTACCCTCGACCGGATGGCTGCGCAAATACCGGGTGCGCGTCAACGGCACGCCCGATGACGCCAAGCTGGCGCCGCTGCGGCAGGGGATCACCCTGGATGGCGAGCGGTTCCAGCCGATGTTGGTGACGCTGGACCGCCAGCAGGGGGCGAATGCCTGGCTGACGGTTGGGATCCGCGAAGGCAAGAACCGCGAGATCCGCCGCGCGATGGAAAGCGTCGGCCTGTCGGTGAACCGGCTGATCCGCGTCTCCTATGGCCCCTTCCAGCTGGGTGAACTGGCCTCGGGCGCGGTCGAGGAGCTGCGTCCGCGGGTGCTCAAGGACCAGTTGGGGCTGAAATCCGACGCGGTGGCCAGCGGCCGCGCCGCCGCCCTGCCCCGCGGCCCGAAACAGGACAGCAAACCTGACGCAAAGCCGAACGCGAAATCTGGCGCCAAGCCCGCCGCCAAGCCCACGCTGGGCCCCGACGGCAAGCCCGCGCGCAAGTCCTGGGGGATCAAGAGCCACGGCGGCGCCCGCAAGACCGAGGGCGAGGGCGCGACCAAACCGCGGTCCTGGGGCAGCAAATCCGCGCGCCCGACCGATGGGCAGCCACCGCGGCGCCCGTCGCCCAAAGCCTAAAGGTCGCGCAGACTGCCCCTCAGGCACCCCGTTCGGCGCTTTCCAAGCCGCGCAGCTATGTCTTATAGTTGTCGAAACCGCTCCCTATATGCGTATTGTGGAGCAACAAGAAACGCGCGCCTGCGCGGACAACAGGGATGTAACGGTGACGGCAAGTGGCCTCCAGAAAACCGCCTACCTTCTCTTGGTGGCACTGATCATTTACGTCTCGGTCGTGGGGGGCTGAGCGATGGCCAAACGCTTTGGTGGAGAATACAGCCCCGGCGGCGATCCGCGCCCCCAGGCCGACCGCACCCCGTCGCCGCAGCGCGCCGTGAGGCGCAAGCGCCTCAGCCCGGTCGGCGCGCGTGTCCATATCCTGTTCATCCTGCCCTTCATCTGGGCGGTCAGCGCCTTCTGGCGCGACCCCACAGGGATGGTGCAGAACCTCGGCGTGTTCGCCCTGATGATCCTGTCGGCCTGGCTGACCCGCGAAGGGGTGATCGCCCAGGACGCCTATGACCAACGCCGGATCGCGCGCCGCCCGGCCATCCCGCGCAAGATCTTCGCGTCGGTGGCGATGGGGCTGGCCTTGGCGCTGGCTGGCTGGGGGTCCGACGGCGGGATCCTGAACATGGTGATCTTCGGCGTGCTGGGCGGGGTGCTGCACCTGGCCTCGTTCGGCCCCGATCCGCTGACCGACAAGGGCATGGAAGGGGTTGACGAGTTCCAGACCGACCGCGTTGCCCGCGCCGTCGAAGGGGCCGAGGCCCATCTGGCGGCGATGTCGGACGCCATCCTTCGCGCCCGCGATCGCAAGGTCGAAGAGCGGCTGAGCGGTTTTCAGAGCCATGTCCGCGAGCTGTTGCGCGCGGTCGAGGACGACCCGGCGAACCTTGCCGCCGCGCGGCGCTACATGGGGGTCTATCTGCAGGGTGCGCGTGACGCGACGATCAAGTTCGCCAACCTCTACGAACGCAACCGCGACGCCCAGGCCCGGACCGACTATATCGACCTGCTCGACGATCTCGAGGAAAACTTCATGCTGCGCACCGAGACGCTGCGCGACAGCGACCGGCAGGAGCTGGACATCGAGATCGACGTGTTGCGCGAGCGCCTCGAACGCGAGGGGCTCAAGCCCGCCGATCCTGCCCCGAACTGACGTCCGCCCCTGAACCGACGCCCCCCGAACCGACGCCATAGTCCCGAAATGTCCGCGAAAGGAATGCCCCATGTCTGACCAGGTCCGCCAGCAGGCCGAAGAACTGACCACCGCGATTTCCGAGGCCGCGCAGCTGCGACTGCCCGAACCGGCGGGCGATGTCGTGCCCCTCGAACAGGCGGACGAGCCGACCAGCGCCGAGATCCAGACGCGCATGAACGAAATCGACATGGAGTCGACCGGCTCGATCATCGGCTTCGGTTCGCGCGCGCAGCTGGAACTGCAGACCATCAGCCAGCAAATGCTGGCGGATGTGCGCAACAAGGACGTGGGCCCCGCCGGCGACAGCCTGCGCCAGATCGTGACGACGATCCGCGGCTTTACCGTTAGCGAACTGGATACCCGGCGCGAGCGCAGCTGGTGGGAGCGCCTGACCGGCAAGGCCGCGCCGCTGGCCAATTTCATGGCGCGTTACGAGACCGTGCAGGGCCAGATCGACAAGGTGACCGAGAACCTGCTGGGCCACGAGACCGTGCTTCTCAAGGACATCAAGTCGCTCGATATCCTGTATGAAAAGACCCTCGATTTCTATAACGAGCTGGCGCTCTATATCGCCGCCGGCGAGGAAAAGCTGAAGGAACTGGACAGCATCACCATCCCGGCCAAGGAAGCCGAGGTGCAGGCCGCCAACCAGAACGACACCATCATCCGCGCCCAGGAACTGCGTGACCTGCGCGCCGCGCGCGACGATCTGGAGCGCCGGGTGCATGACCTGAAGCTGACCCGCCAGGTGACGATGCAGTCGCTGCCCTCGATCCGGCTGGTGCAGGAAAACGACAAGTCGCTGGTGACCAAGATCAACTCGACGCTGGTGAACACCGTGCCGCTGTGGGAAACCCAGCTGGCGCAGGCGCTGACCATCCAGCGGTCGAAAGAAGCCGCCAAGGCGATCAAGGACGCCAACGATCTGACCAACGAGTTGCTGAACCGCAACGCCGACAACCTGCGTCAGACCAACCGCGAGGTGCGCGAGCAGATGGAACGCGGCGTCTTCGACATCGAGGCCGTCAAGCACGCCAACGAACAGCTGATCGCCACCATTCAGGACAGCCTGCAGATTGCCGACGCCGGCAAGGCCAAGCGCGCCGCTGCCGAGGAGGAACTGCGCAAGATGGAGGCCGAGCTGCGCGACTCGCTCGCTGCGGCCCGGGCCCGTGCCGACACGCCGGCCGCCTGAGCCCCGGCGCCGGTTTCCCCGGACCGGCCCCCTGGCCGCGCTGACCGGCGCGGCCTTGCTGGCGGGGTGTGCCTCGCTGGGGGTGGGCGGGCAGCGGCCGTCGTCGCCGATCGCCCCCGCCCGCCCGGCCGAGGTCCTGCCGACAGACCCGCTGTCGGCCGACCTCGCCGCCTATTACCAGCACATCGAAGCCGAGCGCGTCAGCCGCAACCTGATGCGCACCGACAACGGCACCGGCGAGGCCGCGATCAGTGCCGCGCGCCTGGCCGAGGACTATATCGACATCGCCCTGCACGAAGAGCACACCCGCACCGCGACCGGGTTCGGGGGGCCCGCGAACAGTGTGCTGCGTCGTTGGGAAGTCCCGGTTCAATATGCGCTGGAATTCGGCCCCTCGGTCAGCCGCGCGACGCGCCTGCGCGATCAGACCCAGGTCGCGCAGCTGGCGGCACGGCTGGCGGTGGCCTCAGGACACGCGATCAGCGTCAGCCCACCGGGCAGCACTGCCGGAAACTTTCATGTCCTGATCCTCTCGGAAAGCGAACGCCGCGCCGCCGCGCCGCGCCTGCGCCAACTGGTTCCGGGCATCGACGAAGGCGCGGTGCGGCTGATCACCGACATGCCGCGCGAGACCTTCTGCCTGGTGATGGCCTTTTCGCGCGACGGCAGTGCCGCCTATTCCGAAGCAGTCGCCATCATCCGCGCAGAGCACCCCGACCTGACCCGCCTGGCCTGTTATCACGAGGAATTGACGCAGGGGCTCGGGCTGGCCTCGGACAGCGATCGCGCCCGACCGTCGATCTTCAACGACGATCAGGAATTCGCACTGCTCACCGACCACGATTTGCTTTTGTTGCGCATCCACTACGACCCGCGGCTGCGCCCGGGGATGACCGAGGCCACCGCCCGGCCGCTGATCTTTACCATTGCCTCCGAGCTGGTTGCGGGCGAAAGTTGAGCCCAGCTCGGATCGAATTTTTCCGCAGGAGACACTGATGGTTTTCAATTTCCTCAAAGGGCAGTTCATCGACGTCATCGAGTGGCTGGACGACAGCCGCGACACGCTGGTCTACCGCTTTGAACGCTACGGCAACAACATCATGATGGGCGCCAAGCTGACGGTCCGCGAGGGTCAGGCGGCGGTGTTCATTCACGAAGGCCAGATGGCCGACATTTTCGGGCCCGGCCTTTACGAGCTTGAAACCAACAACATGCCGATCATGACGGCGCTGCAGCATTGGAGCCACGGCTTCAACTCGCCGTTCAAGTCCGAGGTGTATTTCGTCAACACCCGCCGCTTTCCCGGCCTGAAATGGGGCACCCAGAACCCGATCATGCTGCGCGACCCGGAATTCGGCGCGCTGCGGCTGCGGGCCTTTGGCAGCTACACGATCCGCGTCTCCGATCCCGGCAAGTTCATGACCGAGATCGTCGGCACTGACGGCGAGTTCACCGAGGACGAGATTTCGGGCCAGATCCGCAACATCGTCGTGCAAAAGGTCAGCCAGTCGCTGGCGGCATCCGGGATCCCGGCGCTCGACATGGCGGCGAACACCCATGACCTGAGCCGGATCATCCAGCAAGGTGTCGAGCCGACGCTGACCGACTACGGGCTGGCAATCCCGGAACTGTATATCGAAAACATCTCGCTGCCCCCCGAGGTCGAAAAGGTGCTGGACCAGCGCAGCTCGATGGGCATCGTCGGCGATCTGAACAAATACACCCAGTTCTCGGCCGCGCAGGCGATCCAGAATGCGGGCTCGGCCGGTGGCGACAGCGCGATGGGCACCGGCATGGGCATGGGCATGGGCATGGGCATGGCCCAGGCGATGGCGAATGCGATGGGCGGCATGAACCAGGCCGCGCAGCAGCCTGCCGCCGCGGCACCGCCGCCACCGCCCCCGCCGCCCGCTGCCACCGTCTGGCATGTCGCGGAGAACGGCCAGACCACCGGTCCGTTCGGCGAAGGCCAGTTGCGCGATCTGATGGCACAAGGTCGGTTCGGCCGCGACACGCTGATCTGGACTGCCGGCATGGACGGCTGGAAGAAGGCTGGCGAGGTGTCCGGCCTGTCCAGCCTCTTTGCCACCATGCCGCCCCCGCCCCCGCCCGCGGGCTGAGCCATGAGCGACCTGCCCCCTGCCCCGCCGCCGGCCCCCGAGGCCGGCGAGTCCGGTTCCAACGGCGAACACCGGCACGAATTTCCCTGCGCGCAATGCGGCGCGCAGCTGCGCTATTCGCCCGGCCAGCGCCGTCTGACCTGCCAGTATTGCGGGTTCGAACAGGACATCCCGCACACCGAGGCCGAGCGCGACACCGCGCTGGAAACCCACGATCTGCGCGAGGCGCTGGCCAATCATCTGCCGCCCGAGGCGATCGAGGAAACCCGCGTCCTCAGCTGCACGAACTGCGGCGCGCAGGTCGAATTCGACCCCGCCCAGCATGCCGCCGAATGCCCGTTTTGCGGCTCGCCGGTGGTGACCGACACCGGCACGCACCGGCATATCAAGCCCGCGGCGCTACTGCCCTTCAAGATCACCGAGCGACAGGCGCATGACGCGATGCGCGGCTGGCTCGGCCGGCTCTGGTTCGCGCCCTCCAAGCTCAAGGATTATGCGCGTTCGGATGGCTCGCGACTCGACGGGCTCTATGTGCCCTACTGGGCCTTTGATTCCGATACCCGCACCCGGTATACCGGCGAACGGGGCGATGCCTATTACGAGACCCGCACCGTCACCCGCAACGGCAAGACCGAGACCGAGCGTGTGCGCAAGATCCGCTGGCACCGGGTGTCTGGCCGGGTCGCGCGCAAATTCGCCGATGTGCTGATCATGGCCTCGCAGTCGCTGCCGCGGAAATACGTGCGCGCCCTCGAACCCTGGATGCTGGGCGAACTCGCCCCCTATGATCCGCAGTTCCTGTCGGGGTTCCGCGCCGAGGGCTATACCGTGCAGCTTCCCGAAGGCCACACGATGGCCGTCGAGCGCATGGACGAGGTGATCCGCCAGGATATCCGCCGCGACATCGGCGGCGATGAACAGCGCATCCACTCGGTCGACACCGACCATGACGACGAACGGTTCAAGCACCTCTTGCTGCCGCTGTGGATGGCGGCCTACCGCTATCAGGGCAAGACCTATCGCTTTGTCGTCAACGGCCAGACCGGCAAGGTGCAGGGCGAACGGCCCTGGTCGGCATGGAAGATCGCCGGCGCGGTGCTGGTCGTCGTGCTTCTGGGCGCCGCCTATGTCTATTTCTCGCAGGTCGCCAAGTGAGGGCTGTGCTGCAACGGGTAACCGAGGCCTCGGTCTCGGTCGACGGCGCGGTGGTGGGTCGGTGCGGACCGGGGTTGATGATCCTGGTCTGCGCAATGGCCGGCGACGGCCCCGACAAGGCCCGTGCGCTGGCCGACAAGATCCTGAAGCTGCGCATCTTTCGCGACGAGGCCGGCAAGACCAACCGCAGCCTGATGGATGTGGGTGGCGAGGTTCTGGCGATCAGCCAGTTCACCCTGGCCGCGGACACCTCGCGCGGCAACCGGCCCGGGTTTTCCAACGCCGCCCCGCCCGACGAGGGCCGCGCGCTTTACGCGCTCTTCGCCGATCATATCGCCGCACAGGGTGTGACGGTCGGGCGCGGCCAGTTCGGCGCCGAGATGCAGGTCGCGCTGGTCAATGACGGGCCGATGACCATCTGGCTGGATGTCTGAGGCCGCAGCCGATCGGAAAACGGTCGTTTCCGGCGGACGGCGGGCGCCGGCCGCGTGCCACTCTCGCAGGGTTCGCTGCGTGAGGGGCTGCCGATGGATACCGCCGACTTCGATCAATCCGAATATGCTGCCCGTCTTGCCCGTATCCGCGCAGCGATGGCCCGGGACGGTCTCGACGCCCTGATCCTGTCGGACCCGTCGAACATGGCCTGGGCCACGGGCTATGACGGGTGGTCCTTTTATGTGCACCAGGCGGTGGTGATCGGCCCCGAGGGCGCACCCGTCTGGTGGGGGCGCGCGATGGATGCGGCGGGGGCGCGGCGGACGGTGTGGATGGGCGACGACGACATCGTCGGCTATGACGACAGCTATGTGCAGAACCCGCAGAAGCATCCGATGGAGACGCTGGCGGCGCTCCTGGTCGAACGGGGCTGGTCCGGCGGACGCGTCGGCGTCGAGATGGACAACTATTATTACTCGGCCAAGGCCCATGCGGTGCTGGCCGGTTCGCTGACACTGGTCGATGCAACCGGGTTGGCGAACTGGCAGCGCGCGATCAAATCGGCGGCCGAGATCGAACGGATGCGCCGCGCCGCGCGGATCGTCGAGGCGATGCACCGGCGGATCCTCGAGGTTGCCGAACCCGGCCTGCCGAAACACCACCTGGTCGCCGAGATCCTGCGCACCGGCACCCTGGGGGCCGGGGGGCATTGGGGCGACTATCCTGCCATCGTGCCGATGACGCCCTCGGGTCTCGACGCGACCGCGCCGCATCTGACCTGGGACGACCGGCCGATGCGGGTCGGAGAGGCGCACTTCTTTGAAATCGCAGGAGTTTATCGGCGCTATCACTGCCCGCAGTCGCGCACCCTGTTCTTTGGAGAACCGCCGGCCAAGTATCGCCGCGCCGAGGCCGCCGTGCAGGAGGCCACCGCAGCCGTCCTGGCCACCGCCGGCCCCGGCGCCACCTGCGAGGAGATCGCCGCAGCCTTCAACGGCACGCTGGGGCGCCACGGGTTTCACAAGGACAGCCGCACCGGGTATTCGATCGGCCTCAGCTATCCGCCCGATTGGGGCGAGCGGACGATGTCGTTGCGCCGCGGGGACCGGACCGAGTTGAAACCCGGGATGGTGTTCCATTTCATGCCCGCGCTGTGGCTCGATGACGGCGGGATCGAGATCACCGAGCCGATCCTCATCACCGAGACGGGCGTCGAGCGGCTCTGCACACTGCCGGGAGAGCTGTTCGTCAAGACCTGACGCGGCCGGCACCGAGCGCCTAAAGGCGCGGCGGAGGCTCGCCAACACCGTGGCGAGCCACGGTCGGAGGCGGTTACGAGCGCCCGTCATTGCCCGGCTCACAGGATGCAGAGGGACCAACCGCCAGTTCGGTCAGGGTGCCGTCGCGCGCGCAGAAGGTCAGCCGCGCCCGGCCCCCGCGCTTCGAGGCATAGAGTGCACGATCGGCCTCGGCCAGCAGGGTATCGGCCGGCCCCTCGGCTGCGGTCACGCCCAGCACGGCACCCATCGACACAGCCACCCGGCAGGGTTGGCCGTCATACAGGATCGGAGCCGCCATGCCGCGCAGGATCTGCATGCCGACCCGCTGGACCGGCGCCACATCGCGCACCCCCGACAGCAGCACGACGAATTCATCGCCACCGACCCGGGCGACCAGATCGCCGCCACGCACCGCCGCGCGCAGGATCGCCGCAACCCGGGTGAGCACATGGTCCCCGGCGGCATGACCCAGCGTGTCGTTGACCTGTTTGAAATAGTCGAGATCGAGGTGAATCAGGGCAAATCCTTCACCCGCCGCAAGAAGCCGGTCCATCGCCTTTTCCATCGCCCGACGATTGCCCAACCCGGTGAGCGCATCGGTCAACGCCTGCTCTTCGGCCCGCGCCTTGGCGCCGCGCAGGCGGGCGGCCATCTTGGTGACCTCACCCATCACCGCGGCCTTGGCCTCGGCCAGATACAGCAGCTCGATCGCCAGATCGGTCGCGGCGAAATCGGTATCGCTCAACGCATGATCGCGCACCGCCTCACGCACCGCATAGCCAAAGGACAGGTTCACCAGGATGCCGCCGTCGGCCTGCAACGGCACCGCAACCCCCTTGAACTGCGTCCCCGGCGGCGCCCGCAGGGTCATGCGCAGCCGCTGCGCCCGCGTCAGGTCCATCGCGGCGCCGATCCGTTGCGGGCGACGCAGGTCAAAGATTCGTTCGAACGGGGTGCCCAGTGCCTCGGCGCCCATCAGTTTCAGCAGTGTCGGCCCGGCCCCCCGAATCCGACCGAGCGCATCGAGCCACAGGAACATCGGCATCAGCGCACCGAGGGCCGGCGCGCCCAGCAGAAACCCCGGATGCCTGAGATCCCCGTCCATCAGCACGCCTCGGCCGCCAGATCGAAACGGCGACCGGCGTGAAACGCGGGATCGTGCACCTCGATGCCGATCACTTCCTCACCCGGCACCGCGCCGCCGTGGTGTTCCAGCACCGCCAGCGCGCCATAGTCATCCGCCAGCGCCCGCAGGATGCCGACCAGGACATGCCCGAAGCCGGGCGGGCAGGTCCGGCAGGTCAGCGCAAAGGCGCTGGCGCCAAGTTCGTCGATCGCCAGTTCCGGCAGCGCAAGGTCGGGCACCGCCAGCTGGCTGCGCCCCTGCAGATCATCGAGCGAATACAGGAAATCGGTGAAACTGACCCCGCCGAAGCGCAGAAGCCGGCGCAAGGGTTCCAGCCGCTCGTTCGAGATCAGATAGGTGCCCAGATCCTCGAGCAGCGATTCGCGCGGGCGACGCAGGATCGCGGCGGCCGCCGCCAGCACCGCATCGGTCAGCGCGTCGTCATAGAGCTGCATCGCCTCGAATCCGTCGGGGCCGAGAAACTGCATGACGCCCGAGGCTTGCGCGATGTCATGCCAGACGGGCGTGCCGAAGGAGTCGCACAAAAACGACTGGATCGCCTTGTTGATCAGACCATGCATCGCCGCCTTCCACTCACTGTCACACGAGGAAGAGTGGCGCAAACCTCTTAACGTTTGGCGAATGCGGTCAGGTCAATCCCAGAAGCTGCGGCAGATGGCCGATGTCGGCGCGCACGGCATCGGCCAGCGGCGCCAGATCCTCGGCCCCGGCAACCCCGGTCAGCACCCCCAGCGTCGCCATGCCCGCGGCCCGGCCCGCCTGCAGGTCATGCCGCGAATCGCCGACCATCAGAACCGCTTCGGGCGGCAGGCCACAGGCCCGGGCAAAGGCCAGCAACATGCCCGGCTCGGGCTTGCCGCCGTGGCCAGAATCGAACCCGGCAATAAAATCGAAAAGGTCAAGAACATCAGCGACATGACGGCGCGCGACACGCTCGAAATCATTCGTGGCGACGCCCAGCCGCAGCCCCGCGTCGCGCAGCCGTTGCAGCAGCGCCCTGAGCGGCACCGCCGGCGCCAGCGGCACGTCCGCCGCCGCCTGCGCGATCCGCAGCTCCAGCGCATCGACATCCTGCCCGGGCAGGTGCGGCGCCAGCAGTTCGGCGACCTCGCGCCCGGTGCCGGCAATCACCGGCGACGAGGGCAGGAACCGCGCGGTGGCCGGATCGAATTCGAGCGCCCCGGCCAACACCGCCGTCAACGCAGCGTCGCCCTCGGCCAGATCGGCCAGCAGCACCTGCGCCCAGGCCCCCCAGGTCGCCTGAAAATCGAACAGGGTGCCGTCCTTGTCGAACAGGATTGCGCGGATCTGCTGCATCGCTCAGGTCCAGTGCACATCGGCCCCGCCAGGCAGCGCCGCGCGTGCCTGCATCGGGGTTTCTGGAGAGACATCAAAGGCTTGACAGGCATCCAGAAGCATCGCCTCGTCGAGCATCAGGAACTCGATGACCGCCAGCAGCAGCCCCGGATCCGCAAGGCGCGCCCGCAGGCTGTCCGGGCTCTCGCCGGACCAGGCCAGAAACGAGCCGATGCGGGCGTTGTCCTCGGCCAGCCAGGCGACGACCTGGATCGCGAAGGCCTCGGCCGCGTCACGCGACAGGGTCATGGGCAACTCCTCTCGATTCGTTAACGATCGGAAAGAAATCATTAACCAATTGGCTCTACCCTCCAGCTACGACCGGTCCCCACGCTCTTCAAGTGAAATGAACCGGCGGCCCGAGGTTGAAGGTATTTGTATGTCAGGCAGGATTCTTATCGTCGACGATCTGGCGACCAACCGGATCATCCTCAAGGTCAAGCTGAACGCCGCCTGCTATGAGACCAGCCAGGCCCCGGACGGCACGACGGCCCTGCGCATGGCCCGTGACGACCAGCCAAAGCTGATCCTGCTGGACATGGTGCTGCCGGACATCTCGGGGATCGAGGTCTGCCGCCGGCTGCGTGCGGATCCCGCGACGCAGCATATCCCGATCGTCATCATCACCGCCTCGGGCGATCGCGAGGCCCGGCTGCGGGCGCTGGAGGCGGGCGCCAACGAGTTCCTGACCAAGCCGTTGAACGACGTGATCCTGCTGGCGCGCATCCGCAGTCTGCTGCGCGCCCATGAAACCGAGGCCGAACTGCGGCTGCGGTCGGAAACCTGGGGCGGGCTGGAACTGGCCGAGGCCGAGCCCGGCTTTGCCATGCCCGGTCATGTCGGGCTGATCGCCGCCGATCCGGCGATTGCGATGGGCTGGCGCACGGCGCTGGCCCCGCATGTCGCGGAACGGCTCAGCATCCTCAGCTCGACCGCCGCCCTGACCGATCTGCCGGGCGTTCCCGCGCCCGACCTCTATCTGATCGGCGCCGATCTGGGAACGCAGGGCGCGGCGCTGCGGCTGGTCGCGGACCTGCGCTCGCGTCTGCCCAGCCGGCATGCGGCGATTGCCCTGGTCCTGACCGAGGCCGATCCCGACAGCGCCGCCATCGCCCTCGACGTCGGCGCCAACGATCTGCTGACACTGCCCCTTGACCCGCAGGAAACCGCCTTGCGCATCGCCTTGCACATCGACCGCAAGCGCCGTGCCGATCAGTTGCGGCGGTCGGTCAACCAGGGCCTACGGCTGGCGATCACCGACCCGCTGACCGGCCTCTACAACCGCCGCTATGCGCTGGCGCATCTGGACCGGATTGCCCGCCGTGCGCGCGAGACCGGGCGGCGCTTTGCGGTGATGCTGCTGGATCTCGACCGGTTCAAATCGGTCAACGACACCTATGGCCATGCGGCGGGCGATGCGGTGCTCGAAACGGTTGCAGCACGGCTGCGCGACAATCTGCGGCCCACCGACATGGTGGCGCGGATCGGTGGCGAGGAATTCCTCGTCGCCCTGCCCGAAGCGACGCTGGGCACCGCGCGGATCGCTGCCGAGCGGCTGTGCCGGGTGGTCGGCGAGGTGCCGGTGCCGTTGCCGGACGGCCAGGGCACCGTTGCGGTGACGATTTCGGTGGGGCTGGCGCTGGGGCCGGATCTGGATCCCGGCCCGGACGCCGCCGACGACACCGGGCGGGCGGTTCTGGCGCGCGCCGATGCCGCCTTGCTGGCAGCGAAATCCGATGGCCGCAACCAGGTGACCATCGCCAGCGCAGCCTGACCGGCGCGACAACCGGCGCGAGGGATGCCGGACGCCGCCGATGGCGGTGCACCGGGGCGATCCGGCAAAGGCAGGCCAGGCCCGGAAACCATCCTGTGGCCCCCGGCCGCAACCTGTCGAACCGTCAGCGCCGCGGGCGCTGTCCGAACCCATGTCGAAAAACCGGCAACGGGGGGTCAGACCAATGTCGGCGCCCGCCGCCCAACCCCTCTGCGGGCCAAGACAGCCGCCCCCGAACGGCGCGGCGGGTGCTGGCTCAGCGCCGTGGCAGACGGTCGGCCCAGTCGGTTTCCAGCTGCGCGGCCATCGCCTGCCGTTCGGCCGGCGTCAGCCCGGCGACACGCTCGGCAAAGGCGGTCCGGGCACCGTCGAGACGGCGGGCCAGGGCCTCGCGATCACCGGTCAGGGCCTCGGTAAAGGCTGCCTCGTCAAAGGGTTCGGCCCGCAGCAGCGCGACGATCCGGGCGTTGACCGCCTCCATCCGCGCGCGCCGGTCCTCGTGCGACGGCCGCCCCTCGCGGTCGCCCGGAAAGCCGCGGTCGCGGGACTGCGCGCGCAGATCCTCCTGCGCGCGGTCCGGCAGAGCGCGCCACAGGCTGCGGTAATCGGGTTGCCCCGGCACCGGCGGTTCGCGCCCGGCAAAGCGCATCACACCGCCGGCCAGAATGCCGATCAGCAACAGGTTGACCATCAGAGACGCGATCAGCGCGATGCGCAGGCCGCGCGGTTTCGCCGGGGTCGGGGTGTCAGGTCCGCTCATATCCGCCTCATTCGATCTCGCCGGTGATGAACGACAGCAGATCGCCGCTGTCGCCCGTCAGGAGGTCGGCATCGACCAGCGCCGATACCGTGGGGCTGACCGTGGCCGCCCCCTGCCAGAACCGGTTGACCAGATCCCCGGTCACCCCCGGCCCCGAAAAGCCGATCCACACGCCGGCCAGACCCGCCGCGCCGACCCCGGCCAGACCCGGAGCGCCGCCGATATCGGCCAGCATCGCGCCAAACCGCGCGAGCCAGCCGGGGCGGGCCGCCGGGCGTGGCTGGGCGCCCAGCGCCGCCTCGAGCAGACGCGCCTGGAACCTGGCCTCAAGGGGCGCAGGCCCCGCGTCGCGCGCAGCGGCGAACAACGCCTCGAGGTCTGCCTCGGGGATGCTGCCGTCGGTGATCCGGTCCTGGCTCATCGTTCATACCCCAGTTCGCCGCGCCGTCCCGAGAGAAGCTCGGTCAGACGCCGTTTGCCACGCGCCGTCAGGCTTTCCACAGCCTCGACGCCAATTCCCATGCTGGCGGCGATCTCGGGGTTGGTCATCCCCTCGAGGTGCCGCAACACAACCGCCGCGCGCTGCCGGTCCGGCAAGAGCGCCAGCGCCTCGTCCAGCGCGCGCTTGCGTTCGCTGTCGATCATGCTTTCGACCGCCGCCGGGGCCGGGTCGTCGGGTTCCTCGACGGCATCCAGTGCCACGCCGCGTCGCCGTCTGAGCCGGTCCGTCGCCAGGTTCACCGCCACCCGGTGCAGCCAGGTCGAGGGCTGCGCCCCGCCGGCCACCCAGCTCGGCGCGATCCGCCAGAGCCTGAGCATGGCTTCCTGCGTGACGTCCTCGGCCTCGGCCTCGTCTTGCAACAGGCGCCGCGCCAGACGCATCACCCGGGGCGCCAGCCGTTCCAGCAGGATCCGCGCCGCCTCGCGGTCGCCCCGGGCATAGAGCGCCAGCAGGGCCTCGTCGCTCATGGCATCGGGCGCGGTCATCCGGTCGGTGGTATCCCTGGGCATCGGTCAAAGGGCCGCCTGCGGCTTGCGGGGCCGGGCGCCATCCCTTGGGGTAGCGCCCGGCCGGTGTCAGTTCAAGGTCAGTTGTTGCCGGCACCCTGACCGGCACCCATGCCCTGGCCCATTCCTTGGCCCATGCCCTGCCCTTGGCCCATGCCCTGACCCGGGGCTGCGCGCTGCATCCGGCGCTGCATCACCTGCTGCGCGAGGTTCAGCTCGTCGGCGTCGATCTGGCCGTCGCCGTTCAGGTCGATGCGGTCAAAGGATTGCGCGGCACGCTGTGCCGGATCCATCTGCGCGCCCCCGAACGGGCCATCGCCCATCATGCCGCGCGAGCCCTGCCCGCCCTGCATGCCCATGCCGCGCCCGTCGCGCCCGCCACGGTCCTGACCGCCGCGACCGTGGTCGTCGTGGCCACGCATGCCGCCCCGGTCGTGATCGTCGCGACCGTGATCGTGCTCGCAGTCGCCGCCGCGCATGCCGTGGCCGTCACCACGGCCTTCCCCGCGCATCTCGCCGCGCATCATTCCGGGGCCGCGCCCCTCAGCCATCGGGCCGCGCATCTCGCGGCGTTGATCGCCCAAGGCGGTATAGCCGGCGATGATCTCGTCGCGGGTCAGGCTGCCGTCGCCATTCGCATCGGCGGCGGCGATCAGCGCGTCGGCGCGGGCACCCAGCATCTGGGCGCGCATCGCGTCGCGCAGGGTCTGGGTGTAGGCCGTCCATTCCTCGGCCGAGATACCGCCGCTGCCGTCCGCATCGGCCGTCGCAAAATCGAGCGCCGGCATCTGCGGGCGCATCTGGCCCTGCATCTGGCCTTGCATGCCGCCTTGCATGCCGCCTTGTTGCGCCCAGCTGAGCGCCGGCAGCGCGGCGAGGATCAGGGCGGCTGCGGTCAGGGTCTTGGTCTTCATGCTCTCTCTCCGTTTGTCAGGCGCCAGGATTGTCCTCTGCAGCGCGTTGATGCCTGTCAAACGGGCCTGTCCGGACATTCCGTCGCAGGAATTCGGGAAAACTGGAACTTGACGCGGTCGTGATCATGGCCTTTTCTGACGGCAGGATCGGGCGGGCCTTGTCAGGGCACCGCCCTTGACCGTTTCCAGAACAGGCGCTGCGATGACCATCACCGAAACCTCGACCCTGCCCGCACTCGACGACCGCCCGGTCTGGCCCGCCCTGCGCCGGGGCTGGTCCCGGCGGTGCCCGCACTGCGGCACCGGCAAGATGATGGCCGGCTATCTGAAAGTGGCCGATCGCTGCCCGGACTGCGGCGAAGAGCTGTGCCACCACCGCGCCGACGACGGCCCCGCCTATCTGACGATCCTCGTCGTCGGCAAGGTGGTGATGGCGCTCTATCTCGCCGTCTATGTGATGTGGGAACCCTCGCCCTATGTGATGATCGCCGTCTGCTGGAGCGCCGCACTGGCAATGGCGCTGTGGTTGCTGCCGCGGTTCAAGGGGGCGCTGGTCGCGCTGCAATGGTCGCGGCGCATGTATGGTTTTGGCGACGACGCATGATGCGCGACCCCGACGAGACCGGCGAGAACCGGCCGATCCGCGACGCGGCAACGCTGGTGCTGGTGCGCGGGGCGGGCAGCGATGCGCCGCAGGTTCTGATGGGCCAGCGCGGGGCGGGCGCGGCCTTCATGCCGTCGAAATACGTCTTTCCGGGCGGGGCGGTGGATATGGACGACCGCGCGGTCCTGCTGTCACCCGGCCTGCCCGAGGGCGAGACCGCGCGCCTGTCGCTGCGCCCGGTGACCGCCGAGGCGCCGCCGCCTGCGGCAATGGCCGCCGCGGTGATCCGCGAGCTGTGGGAAGAGGCAGGGCTGATGCTGGGCAGTCCCGGCGCCTGGGAGGGCCCCCTGCCCGACGACTGGCGCCCCTTTGCCGAGGCCGGGCTGAAGCCCAACGCGGCCGGTCTGCGGTTCATCTTTCGCGCCGTGACCCCGCCGGGGCGCAGCCGGCGGTTCGATGCACGGTTTTTCTTGGCGCTGGCCGAGGACATTGCCGGCGATCTCGACGACTTCTCGCGGGCGACCGACGAGTTGAGCCATCTGCACTGGATCGCGCTCAGCGAGGCGCGGCGGCTGGACCTGCCGTTCATCACCGAAGTGGTGCTGGCCGAGGCCGACGCGATCCTGCGCGAGGGGGCACCGGAGACAGTGCCGTTCTTTGACAACTCCGGGTCCGAGTCGACCTTTCGCCGGCTGGGCTGACCGGCGAACGCGGCGCGGGTTGGTGACGAAAAAAGGGGGGCTTTGCCCCCCTCTTTGCTGCGCAAATTCACCCCCCAGGATATTTGCGACGCAAAGATGGGAGGGGCAACCTCGGGGTCAGCCGCGTCCGGGCACCTTTTGCAGGAGCGGCATCAGCGTGGCCATGTCGGGGCCGTGGTCCATGCCCGTCAGCGCCTTTCTGAGCGGCATGAACAGGCCCTTGCCCTTGCGGCCGGTTGCGGCCTTGACGGCCGTGGTCCAGTCGGCCCAGGCGGTCGCGCCATAGGGTGGCGGCGGCAGGAGGCTGAAGGCGGTGGCGATCATCTCGGCGTCCTCGGGCGCGATCAGCGGCGCTGCGCCATCGCGGCAGAGCGTCCACCAGCCGTCGACGTCATCCAGTCGCGTCACGTTCTCGCGCGCGACGGCCCAGAAGGCTGGCGCCAGGTCCGCGGGCACGCCGATCGCGGAAAGTTTGCCAGCGACGGCCTCGACCGGCAGGGCCTGGACATGGGCGCGGGTCAGCGGCCAGAGGTCTTCGGCGTCGAATTTGGTCGGTGCTGCGCCGAACTGCGACAGGTCGAACCCCTCGGCGATCTCATCGAGATTGGCGCGCAGTTCCACCGGCTGCGACGAGCCGAGCCGCGCCATCAGGCTGAGGAGCGCCATCCGCTCGACACCCTGCGCACGCAGATCGCGCAACGAGAGCGTGCCGAGGCGTTTCGACAGCGCCTCGCCCTGCGGGCCGGTAAGCAGTGAGTGGTGCGCGAAATCGGGGGGCGTGCCGCCCATCGCGCGGATGATCTGGATCTGCGTCGCGGTGTTGGTGACGTGGTCGGCGCCGCGCACGATATGGGTGACGCCCATGTCCATGTCATCGACCGACGAGGCGAAGGTGTAGAGCACCTGCCCGTCGGCGCGGATCAGCACCGGGTCGCTGACGGAAGCCGCGTCGATCGAGATCGGGCCGAGGATGCCATCGGTCCATTCGATGCGTTCGAGGTCGAGAAGGAAGCGCCAGTATCCCTCGCGCCCCTCGGCGCGCTGTTTTTCGCGCGCGGCATCGTCGAGCGCCAGCGCGGCGCGGTCATAGACCGGCGGCTTGCCCATGTTCAGCTGCTTCTTGCGCTTGAGGTCCAGCTCGGTCGGGGTCTCGAAGCATTCGTAGAACTTGCCATCGGCGCGCAGCTGTTCGGCCATCTCGGCATAGCGGTCGAGGCGTTCGGACTGGCGCTCGATCCGGTCCCAGGTCAGGCCCAGCCATTCCAGATCCTGCTTGATCCCGTCCACATATTCCTGCTTGGAGCGCTCGCGGTCGGTATCGTCGAGGCGCAGGATGAACTGACCGCCCGTCTTGCGGGCGATCAGGAAGTTGAACAGCGCGGTGCGCAGGTTTCCGATGTGGAGGTAGCCGGTCGGCGACGGGGCGAAGCGGGTGACGGTCATGTTGGGCTCCTGTTCGCCGCGGTATTGAACCAAGGCTGGCGATTTGTCCAGTTGTTCGCCCGGTTCGCCCCGGTTCAGTCGCGCCCGGCCTTCAGGATCCCGGCCGCCAGCGCCTGCGGATCGGTAAAGCACAGCTCATGGCTGCCAGGGATCGCAACGAGGCGGAACAGCCCCAGCTTTTCCGACAGGCGCGGGTGCCAACCGTGACTCTGGGGCTGGGCGGTGTCTTCGGTGCAGAACAGATAGGACTTGGCGATCTCCATCGCGGCGGGGTCGCGGGACAGGGAAATCTTGTCGGTCATCGTCGCATGGGGATGCGGGTTCAGCACGTCATAGGCAGCCTGCGCGGTCGCCAGGTCGGCATCGTTGATGAAGGCCTCGCGCCAGATCGGGAAGGGCAGGATGACCGATCCATCGCCGCGGGCGCCGGCGATCTCGTCGAAGAGGGCGACGAAATGGGGCGGGACCATATCGGTCAGCGATTCCCCGTTGTTGGGCACGAAAGCATTCCAGTAGATCAGCCGGCGGATACGCTCGGGCGCGCGGTCGGCGACGCCGGTGATGACCATCCCGCCATAGGAATGACCCAGCAGCACCACGTCCGACAGGGCATTGTCGGCAAGATAATCGACGATCGAGGCAATGGCCGCGTCGAGGCCCGTCGTCTTGGCGTCGCCCGGACGATTGCCGGCGATCGTCGGGCAATGCACGGTGTGACCGGCGGCGCGGATCGCTGCGGCGACGGGTTCGAGTTCGGCCCCGGTGTGCCAGGCACCGTGGACGAGAACAAAGGTTGTCATGGCTTTCCTCCCTCAGCTTTGACTGGACGAAAGCGTAATCGGCGGTGCATCCTTTGCCGATGACCGAAGGCGCACAAACCGTGACCTGTGACCCCAATCCACCCCGTATCTGGGACACGCGCGATGTCGCGGCGCCCGAAGCCTTCGACTATTACCGCGAAGGCATCTGCGCCTGTTTCATGCCGCTGCGCCCCGAGCTGGCGCGTGGGGCACGGGCGGGGTTCCGATCGGTGGTGCGATCCTACGCGATGCCGAAGGGCGCGCTGAATCTGGTCAGCGCGCGCGCCCATCAGGTGCTGCGCACCCGGGCCGAGATCGCCGCCTCGCCCGAGCCGTGTTATTATGTGAACCTGCAACTCGACGGTGTCTGCGAGATCGAGCAGGCCGGGGAACGGCTGGCGCTGCGCCCCGGCGATGTGGGGATCTTCGAGTCCGACCGCCATTTCACACTGGGCCACGAGCAACGGCCGGGGTTGCATGTGGCCTCGCTGCTGGTGCCCAAGGCGGCGCTGCCGGGGGACGGTTTCGGGTCGGGGCCGGCCATCCTGTCGCGTCATCCGGTCTATGGCGGGCTGATCGTCGAGGCGGCGCGGGCCCTGACCGCAAGCGCCGCGCACGGCGGCGGGAGGCTGGCAGATCTGCACGGGCTGTTCTTGTCGCTGGTGGCGATGGCGGGGCGGGAAAACACCTCGGACGACGGAACCGCCAGCCGCGCCGAGGCCCAGCGCCTGCGGGTGCGGGCGGCGATCCGGGCCAACCTGGGCCGCGCGGGGTGGACGCTGGGCGCTTGTGCCGCCGAACTGGGCCTGTCGCCGCGCTATGTCCAGCGCCTGCTGGCCGACGAGGAGGACGGGTTTGCCGCTGCCCTCACGCGCGAGCGTCTGGCACAGGCGGCGCGCCTGCTGCGTGACCCGGCGCAGGCGCATCGCCCGGTGGCGGATATCGCGCTGATGGTCGGGTTTTCGGACGCGGCACCGTTTTCGCGGGCGTTCCGCGCGGCCTATGGGCGCGCGCCGGGGGCCTGGCGCCGGGGCGATGCATGACCGGCTGGTCCGACCGGATGGCGCCATCGCTCGAAGAGATCGAGGGGCTGGCCGACGCGGCACGCCATGCCCTGCCCGAGCCCTTTGCCACGGCGGCGCGCGGGGTCGGCCTGCAGGTGGTCGAGGTCGCGCCGGATGCGATCCTGGACGAGCTGGGCATTGACGACCCGCTGGAGCTGACCGGGCTTTATGACGGGGTGCCGCTGACCGAGAAATCGCTGATGGGGGTGGCGCAGCAGCCGGATGTGATCTGGCTGTTTCGCGCGGCGATCCTGGACGAGTGGAGCGCGCGGGGCGATGTCACGCTGGGCGCGCTGGTCACCCATGTCTATGTGCACGAACTGGCGCATCACCTGGGCTGGTCAGATGACGATATCGCCGCCATCGACCGCTGGTGGGAATAGCCGCGGGGCCGCACCGGGCAGCCCCGCAGCCAGCAGGTCAGATTGTCGGCAGGACGTAGTCGCGGAACTCGTCGCGCAGCTTGTTCTTCTGCATCTTGCCGGTCGCGCCCAGCGGGATCGCGTCGACAAAGACCACGTCATCGGGCAGCCACCACTTGGCGATCTTGTCGTCGAAGAAGGCGATGATGTCGTCCTTGGTCACCTCGGCACCGGGTTTCTTCATCACGATCAAAAGCGGGCGTTCGTCCCATTTCGGATGCTTGGCGGAAATGCAGGCCGCCATCGCCACCGCCGGATGGCCCATCGCGATGTTTTCCAGGTCGATCGAGGAAATCCACTCGCCGCCCGACTTGATCACGTCCTTGGTGCGGTCGGTGATCTGCATGAACCCGTCGGGGTCGATGGTCGACACGTCGCCGGTGGGGAACCAGCCGTGGCCGGCCGCATCGAAACGCAGCGTGTCTTCGCCGTGGCGGTTGAAATAGCTGTCGAGGATCCAGGGGCCGCGCACCAGCAATTCGCCCGAGGTCTTGCCGTCCCACGGCAGTTCGTTGCCGTCCTCGTCGACGATCTTCATGTCGACACCGAAGATCGTCCGGCCCTGCTTCGACTGCACGGCGAATTTCGCACCCGCGCTCAGGTCCTCCTGCCCGCCTTTCAGCGTGCAGACAGTGCCCAGCGGCGACATCTCGGTCATGCCCCAGGCATGCAGCACCTGCACGTCGTATTTGTCCTCGAACATCTTCAGCATCGCCGGCGGGCAGGCGGAGCCCCCGATCACCGTGCGGCGCATGCTGCTGAATTGCAGGCCGTTCGCCTCGGTGTGGCCCAAAAGCCCCTGCCAGACGGTCGGAACGCCCGCCGAGACGGTCACGCCCTCGGCCTCGAAGATGTCATAGAGCGATTTGCCGTCGAGCGCGGCACCCGGATACACCACCTTGGCGCCGACCATGCAGGCGGCATAGGGCAGGCCCCAGGCATTGACGTGGAACATCGGCACCACCGGCAGCACCGCATCGCGCGAGCTGAGGTTCAGCGCATCGGGCGCGATCGAGGCATAGGCGTGCAGCACCGTCGAGCGGTGCGAATAGAGAACGCCCTTGGGGTTGCCCGTGGTGCCCGAGGTATAGCACAGCGAGGACGCCAGGTTTTCATCGAGTTGCGGCCAGTCATAGAGGTCCGAGGCGCCCTCGATCAGATCCTCGTAGCACAGCAGGTTCGGGATCCGGGTCTCGGCCGGCATCAGGCTGCGGTCGCCCATCAGCACGAAATGCTTGACGGTGGCGTAGCGGGCGGCGGTGGCTTCGATCAGCGGCAGGAAAGTTGCGTCAAAGAAGATCGCCTGATCGCCCGCGTTATCGGCGATCCAGACCAGCTGGTCGGGGTGCAGGCGCGGGTTCAGCGTGTGCAGCACCATGCCCGCACCCGATGCCCCGTAATACAGCTCCATGTGGCGATAGCCGTTCCAGGCCAGCGTGCCGACGCGCTGGGTCGCAGCAATGCCCAGATCCTCGAGCGCGTTCGCCAGCTGCCGCGAGCGGCGCGCAAGATCGCGGTAGGTATAGCGGTGAATGTCGCCCTCGACACGGCGCGAGACGATCTCGCGGGTGCCGTGGTGACGTTCGGCGTGGACCAGCAGGCTGGAAATCAGCAGCGGCTGGCTCATCATCTGGCCAAGCATGGGTATCCTCCCTAAAGTTTCCTCATGCGTAGCCCTTCCACCCGCAGGGTCAAGCGCGTCGTGCCCCGTGACCCCGCGTCACGAACCCTGCGTCACGACGCGTCGGAAACGGGGTTGAGCCTGTCCCGCCGGCTGCTATGAGTGACGGGGGGCCGCTTGCTGGAATGGTAGACAGACCGGACTTAAAATCCGTTGCCCGAATGGGCGTGTGGGTTCGAGTCCCACAGCGGCTACCACCTCCTGCCTCCTCGTGATCCTTCCGCTACGGCAACCCTCCGGGTGCCGGCTGAACGTGGCGTCACTTCACCCCGTGCACCGCGGCGTCCCCCCTTCCCGGCGCTTTTCCCACGCCGGGGTGGTTGCTAGGCTCACCGTCAGGGAGGCCCTGCCCCGACCACGGACGGGTGCAGGCGCAAGTGGAGGAATGCACGTGGCGACTCTGACATCCGAGGTCGATCCGCAATCACCGGGATTCGCGGCGAATGCCGCGGCGATGGAGACGGCTCTGGGCGCGGTCCTGGCCGTCCGCACGGCCGTCGAGGACGCCGCCGAGGCGGTGCGCGCGCGCTATGCCAAGCGCGGTCAACTGCTGCCGCGCGAGCGTCTGGCGCTGCTGCTGGACCCGGGCGCACCGTTTCTGGAACTCTGCCCCTTTGCCGGCTGGAAACGCTATGACGACAAGGACGGCACCGGCGCCGGTGCCGGCGCGATCGCCGGAATCGGCCGGATCGAGGGGCGCTCGTGCGTCGTGGTGGTCGACAATTTCGCCGTCAAGGGTGGCACCGTAACCCCCGACGGATTGGCGAAAAAGCTGCGTCTGCAGGAGATCGCGCGCGACACCCGGCTGCCACTGGTCAGCCTCAGTCAGTCGGGCGGCGCGAATCTGGCCTATGCGCATGAGGTCTTCATCCCCGGCGGGCGCGGTTTCGCCAATCAGGCGCGGCTGTCGGCGCTGGGCATTCCGCAGGTCACCGTGGTGCATGGCTCGGCCACCGCCGGCGGCGCCTATCAGCCGGGGCTCAGCGATTACGTCATCATGGTGCGCAAGCAGGCGACGATGTATCTGGCCGGCCCGCCGCTGCTCAAGGCAGCGACCGGCGAAATTGCCACCGACGAGGATCTGGGCGGGGCCGAAATGCACACCCGGGTCTCGGGCGTGGGCGATTATCTGGCGGAAAACGACGCCGACGGCATCCGTCTGGCGCGCGAGGTGATCGCCGCCCTGCCCTGGCCGCGCGACCCCGCGCCGGCCCCGGCCCCGGCGCCGCTGTTCCCGGCGTCCGATCTGATGGGTCTGGTGCCCGCCGACATGAAGCAACCCTATGACTGCCACGAGATCATCGCCCGGCTGGTCGACGGGTCCGAATTCCTCGACTTCAAGCCGGGCTATGACACGGGCACCGTTTGCGGCCACGCCCGGATCGAAGGCCACGCCATCGGCATCATCGGCAACAACGCCCCGATCACGCCCGAGGGTGCGGCCAAGGCCGGGCAGTTCATCCAGCTTTGCGACCAGTCGGGCACGCCCTTGCTGTTCCTGCACAACACCACCGGCTTTCTGGTTGGCACCGAGCCCGAGCACGCCGGCATCATCAAGCACGGCTCGAAGATGATCCAGGCGGTGGCGAATGCCCGGGTGCCCAAGCTGTCGGTGGTGGTCGGCGGCAGCTATGGCGCGGGGAATTACGCGATGTGCGGGCGCGGCTTTGACCCGCGCTTCATCTTCGCCTGGCCGAACGCGCGGACCTCGGTCATGGGGCCGGCGCAGGCCGGGCAGGTGATGCGCATCGTGACCGAAGCCAAGATGCGCGGCGCGGGCGCGATCGACACCGCGAAACTGGACGCGTTGGAACAGGGCACCGCAGCGATGCTCGAGGCGCAGACGACGGCGCTGGCCTCGTCGGCGCGGCTCGAAGACGATGGCATCATCGACCCGCGACAGACCCGCGACATCCTGGCCCTGGTGCTGGGACTCTGCGCCAGCGAAGGCGCGCGCACCCTCAGACCCAACAGCTTCGGGGTGGCCCGGCTATGAGTTTCCACACGATCCTGATCGCCAACCGCGGCGAAATCGCCCTGCGCGTGATCCGCACCGCCCGTGCGATGGGCTTGGGCTGCGTCGCCGTGCACACCGGGGCCGACGCGGATGCGCCGCATGTGCAGGCCGCCGACCGTGCGGTGCGGGTGCCGTCCTATCTCGACGGGCCGGCGCTGGTCGCGGCGGCGGTGCAGGCGGGCGCGGGCGCAGTGCACCCGGGCTATGGGTTCCTGTCGGAAAACGCCGGTTTCGCCCGCGCCTGCGCCGAGGCCGGGCTGGTGTTCATCGGCCCCTCGCCCGAGGCCATCGCGCTGATGGGCGACAAGGCAGCAGCCAAGGTGGCCGCGGCCAAGGCCGGCGTGCCCTGCCTGCCGGGCTATGATGGCGCGGACCAGTCCGACGCCGCGCTGACCCGCGAGGCCGCGCAGATCGGCATGCCGCTGATGGTCAAGGCCGCGCATGGCGGCGGCGGCAAGGGGATGCGGCTGGTCACCGATCTGGCCGACCTGCCCGAGGCCCTGACCCGCGCCCGCTCGGAAGCCGAAAAGGCCTTTGGCAACGGCGCGCTGATCCTCGAACGGGCACTGCTGACGCCCCGCCATGTCGAGGTGCAGGTGTTCGGCGACAGCCACGGCACCGTCGTGCATCTGGGCGAGCGCGACTGCTCCGTCCAGCGCCGCCACCAGAAGGTGGTCGAGGAAGCGCCCTCGCCCGCCGTCGACGAGGCCCTGCGCACGCGGATGGGCGCGGCCGCGGTCGCGCTGGCGCGGGCCTGCGGCTATGTCGGGGCGGGGACGGTGGAATTCCTGCTCGATGGCGGCGACTTCTGGTTTCTGGAGATGAACACCCGGTTGCAGGTCGAACACCCGGTGACCGAGGCCATCACCGGCCTCGATCTGGTCGACTGGCAGATCCGCGTGGCGCAGGGCGCGCCGCTGCCGCTGCCCCAGGACCAGATCCACCTGACCGGCCACGCGATCGAGGTGCGGCTTTACGCCGAAGACCCGGCGAACGGGTTCCTGCCGCAGACCGGCCCGGTCCTGCGCTGGCAGCCCGCGCCGGGGTTGCGCACCGATCACGCGCTGGCCGAGGGGCAGCAGATCGGCGCGGGCTTTGACCCGATGCTGGGCAAGCTGATCGCCCACGGCCCCGACCGCGACACCGCACGCCGCCGGCTGATCGCCGGTATCGCCGCGACCCGCCTGCAGGGGCTGCGCAGCAATCTGCGGTTTCTGGCGGCAGTGCTGGCGCATCCGGGCTTTGCCTCGGGCGCGGCGACGACGGATTTCCTGGCGACGGATTTTGCCGACGACCCCAGCCTGAGCCCCGCCCCGCCCGAACCCGCGCTGCTGGCTGCGGCGGTGCTGGTGAACGCGGGCGCGCCCACCGCACGGTTCGGCTTCACCACCGGCCCCGCGCCAGTGCTGACCCGGCGCTTCGAGTGCGGAGGCACGGTGCATGCGGTGACGCTGACGCTGGGCCCCGGCCCGCGCGCGCAGGTGCAGGACGGCCCGCTGGTCGAACTGGAAGGGCTGGCCGACGGCCTCGCACAGCTGCGCGTCGACGGGCTGTCGCGCCCGGTGCCCGTCGCACGCGACGGCGACACGCTGTGGCTGGGCGACACACCGCTGACCGACGTGACGCTGGCCCCCGCCGAGGCCACGCAAGCCGGCGGTGACGGGCGGATCGTCGCGCCGATGGCCGGCACGCTGGTCGCCCTGCAGACCGAACCCGGTGCGCGGGTCGCGGCGGGTCAGGTGCTGGCGATCCTCGAGGCGATGAAGCTGGAACACCCGCTGCGCAGTCCTGTGGCCGGCCGCGTCGCCGCCATCACCGCCACCGCAGGCGCGCAGGTCCGCGCCCGCCAACCCCTGATCCAGATCGAACCGGAGGAATGATGATCGAGCTATGGCACTGCAAGGACGCGCGCTCGCTCAGGGCGCTCTGGGCTCTCGAGGAACTGGGCGTTGCCTATGACCTGAAACTCATGGCCTTTCCGCCGCGCCTGCACCACCCCGAGTTCCTGCAGGTGAACCCCTTGGGCACGGTGCCGTTCCTCAAAGACGGCACGACCGAGATGACCGAAAGCTGCGCGATGGTGCATTACCTCGCCATGCGCTACGGGCGCGGCACGCTGGGGGTTCCGGTCGACGACCCCGACTATGGCGACTGGCTGAACTGGATCTATCACGCCGACGCCACGCTGACCTTCCCGCAGACCCTGGTGCTGCGCTATGGCCGGTTCGAGGCCAAGGACCGCCGCCAGCCGCAGGTGGTCGAGGATTACACCCAGTGGTTTTATTCCCGGCTGAAGCTGGTCAACGCGCGCCTCGAGCATCACGAATGGCTCTGCGCCGACCGCTTCACCGCCGCCGATGTCGCGGTGGGCTATGCGGTCTATCTGGGCGAGATCGTCGGCCTGGCTGAGCACTACAAACCCCAGACCCGCGCCTATCTGGAGCGCCTGAAACTGCGCCCGGCCTTTCAGCGCGCCGTCGCCCCCGGCGTGCCCCTGTGGGAGTGACAGACATGCAATTCACCCTGACCCCCGACCAGCAGGCCGTCTATGACGCGGCCTTTCGCTATGCCGAGGCCGAGCTGCACCCGCTCCTCGCCCGGATGGATGACGAGGACTGGTATCCGCCCGACCTGATGGCCAAGCTGGGCGCCGATGGCTATTCAGGCCTGACCGCGCCCGAGGAACTGGGCGGCGCGGGGATGGACCTGCTGTCTGCCGGGCTGGTGGGCGAGGCCTTTGGCTATTGGAACACCAATGCGGCCTTTGTCTGGGGCCCCAGCGAGAACCTGTGCCTGAACAACATCCTGCGCAACGGCACCGAGGACCAGATCGCGCGCTATGTCCCCGATCTGTGCGCCGGGCGCACGGTGGGGGCGCTGGGCCTGACCGAACCCGGTGCCGGATCCGATGCGCTGGGGTCGATGGCACTGCGGGCGGTGCGCGACGGTGATGATTATGTGCTGAACGGGCGCAAGATGTTCATCTCGAACGGGCCCGTGGCGGACGTGATCCTGACCTATGCGAAAACCGCGCCCGAGCGCGGCGCCAAGGGGATCAGCGCCTTCATCGTCGACACCGACACGCCCGGGTTCTCGGTCGCGCAAAACCTCAAGAAGATGGGCTGGCGCGGCTGCCCGACGGGCGAACTGGTGTTCGAGGATGTGCGGGTGCCGGCAAGCAACCTGCTGGGTGTGGAGAACGGCGGCGTCGCGGTGGTGATGTCGGGCCTCGACATCGAACGCGCGTTCCTCGGCCTGCCCTATATCGGCGCGGCGCAACGCTGTCTGGACCTGTCGCTGGACTATGCCGCGATGCGCCAGCAGTTCGGCCGGCCGATCGGCTCGTTCCAGATGGTGCAGTCGATGCTGGCCGAAATGTCCGTGCTGATCGAGGCCGCGCGGCTCAACGCCTATGCCGCGCTGGCGGCCTGCGACGCGATGCAGCACGGCGATGGCGGGCGCGGCGAGATCCACCGCATCTGCGCCGGATCGGTGCTGTTCGGGGCCGAGATGATCGCCCGGGTCACCGACATGGCGGTGCAGATCCACGGCGGCTCGGGCTTTGTCTGGGAGACAGAGGTCAACCGCCACTACCGCAATGCCCGCATCGCGTCTCTGGGCGGCGGCACGACCGAGGTGCGCAAGCTGATCATCGCCGAAGAGTTGTTCCGCGCACGGGGTCTGAAACTGCGCTGAGGTCAGCGTGGCTTGACCGGGCGGCCCATCGCATAGGTTTCCGCCACCGCCCGGTCGTCGCCCAGCACGGTCAGCACGAACAGCTCATCCTTTAGATCGCGCGCGGCCTCCATCCGCAGCGCCAGATCGGGCGTCGCGCGGCTGTCCAGCACCACCAGATCCGCCTCGGAGCCCGGATCCAGCGTGCCGATCCGGTCGGCCAGCCCCAGCACCTCGGCATTGCCGCGGGTGATCCACCAGAAGGCGCGCAGCGGGTCCAGTTTCTGCCCCTGCAGCTGGGCGATGGAATAGGCTGCACCCGCGGTGCGCAGCATCGACCAGCTCATGCCTGCGCCGATATCGGTGGCGATGCCGCTCAAAATCCCCTGCCCGCGCAGCCCGGCTTCGTCAAACAGGCCCGAGCCGAGGAACATGTTCGACGTCGGGCAATGCACCGGATGCGCACCGGTTTCCGCGATCACCGCCCGCTCGCGCCCGGTCAGGTGGATCGAATGCCCCAGCAGCGCCCCGGGGCCGACCAGCCCGTAGCGCGCGTAGATATCCAGATACCCGTCCGCCTGCGGATAGAGCGAACAGGCCAAGTCGATCTCGGCGCGGTTCTCGCTCAGATGGGTCTGGATCAGCAGATCGGGATGCGCCTGCGTCAGGGCCTGCGCGGCCTCCATCTGCGCGGGGGTCGAGGTGATCGCGAAACGCGGCGAAATGACATAGCCCGCCCGCCCCCGCCCGTGCCAACGCGCGATCAGTGCCATGCTGTCGTCATAGGCCGTCTGCGGCGTATCGCGCAGCGCCTCGGGGGCATTGCGATCCATCAGCACCTTGCCGCCCAGCATCCGCAGGCCCCGACGCTCGGCCTCGGTGAAATAGGCGTCGACCGAGGTCGGGTGGACCGAACAGAAGGCCGAGGCGGTGGTGGTGCCATTGGCCAGCAGCAGGTCAAAGAACGCACCTGCCATGCGGTCGGCATGCGCGCGGTCGGCAAAGCGGGTCTCGGCCGGGAAGGTATAGGTGTTCAGCCAGTCCAGCAGCTGCTCGCCCCACGAGCCCACGATCTGCCCTTGCGGGAAGTGGATATGCGCGTCGATGAACCCCGGCAGGATCAGATGCGGGCGGTGATCGGTGACGGCCAGATCGGGCGCCTGCCGCGCCACCTCGGCGTAGTCCCCCACCGCTGCAATCAGCCCGCCACGGATCGCGATCGCGCCATCTTCGAACCAGGTCAGCGCGGCCAGATCGTCGACGCCCTGCGGCTCGCGGGCAAAACCCAGAACCCGGCCCCTCAACACCCTGTCCATCTGCGCCTCCGTCTGGTGATGCGGCGGCCACCATAGGCGCGCGGCCCAGGTGGTCAAACCCCGGAATTCGGTTGACTGTTTCACGCAGCCATTGAAAATTCCACCTGTTAACGGCGGCATTATCAACGGAACGGGTGGGTAAGCCCATGCCCTACCTGGAAAGCATCAAGGTTTTCGTCCGCGTGGTCGAGCTGGGCTCGATCACCTCGGGCGGGCGTGACCTGCGGCTGACACCGGCGGTGGCATCAAAACGGATCAAGGAGCTGGAGACCCGGCTGGGCGCGCGCCTGCTGAATCGCACCACCCGCAAACTGGTGCCGACCGAGGCAGGCCGGCTGTTCTATGAACAGGCCCGCACCGTGGTCGCCGCGCTGGAGGATGCCGAGGCCTCGCTCGCCGGGTTTTCCGGCCAGCCGCGCGGCACGATCCGGGTGACGGCGCCCTTGGGCGTGGGCCGGCGGCTGGTCGCGCCGCTGGTGCCGCGGTTTTGCGATCTTTACCCCGAAGTCGACGTGCGGCTGCGCCTGTCGGATCGCCGGGTGGACCTGTTCGAGGAAGAGCTCGACGTGGCCTTCGTTCTGGGAACGCCGCCGGATTCGACGATGAAGCTGCGCAAGATTGCGGAGTGTCCGCGGCTTCTGTGCGCGGCCCCCGCCTATCTGGCCCGCGCCGGCACGCCGCAGCGCCCGCAGGATCTGATCGCACAGAACCACAACTGCCTGCTGCTGCGCTTTCCGCGCTCGCCCGAATATTTCTGGGTGCTGGAAACCCCCGAAGGGCCAGTCAAGCTGGAGGTTTCGGGGCGGTTCGACGCCGACGAGGGGGACGTTCTGCTGAACTGGGCGCTCGACGGGCACGGCATCGTCAACAAGCCGCTGTTCGAGGTGGCCGAACATCTGGACACCGGGAGGCTGGTGCCGGTCCTGGCCGACACCCCGCCCGCGCCCTCGGTGTTCGGGATCCTCTATCCCCACCGCAAATTGCAGGATCCCAAGGTGCAGCGGTTCATCGACTTCATGGTGCGCCACAGCAAAACGCTGATGACGCGCTGAGGGGTCAGCCCTTCAGCGCCGCCAGCGCCTCGGCCAAGTCCAGCTTGCCGTCGTAAAGCGCCCGGCCCGAGATCGCGCCATCGAGCGCCGCGCCGCAGTCGCGCAGCGCGATCAGGTCGGCCAGCGACGACACCCCGCCCGAGGCGATCACCGGGATCGAGGTCGCGCGCGCCAGCGCCGCAGTGGCGGCCACGTTCGGCCCCTGCATCGCCCCGTCGCGGTCGATGTCGGTATAGATGATCGCGGCGACCCCCGCGTCCTCGAAAGCCCTGGCCAGATCGGTGACCATCACGTCGGTCTCCTCGGCCCAGCCCTTGGTCGCCACGCGACCCTGCCGCGCGTCGATGCCGACTGCGACCTGCCCGGGAAAGGCGCGCGACGCCTCGCGCACCAGGGCGGGGTTTTCCACCGCCACCGTGCCCAGGATCACCCGCCGCAGCCCCTTCGACAGCCAGGCCTCGATGGTGGCCATATCGCGGATGCCGCCGCCCAGCTGGCAGGGCACATCGACCGCCTTCAGGATCCCTTCGACCGCGCCCGCGTTCACCGGCTTGCCGGCAAAAGCGCCATTCAGATCAACGAGGTGGATCCATTCCGCCCCCTGATCGGCAAAGGCCCGCGCCTGCGCCGCCGGGTCGTCGTTGAACACCGTCGCCTTCTCCATCGCGCCCTTGTAGAGGCGCACGCACTGGCCGTCCTTGAGGTCGATGGCGGGGTAGAGGATCATGGCGAAGGCTCCTGTCTGATGGCGGGGGTTTAGCCCGGCCCGGGGACGGATGCAATCGCCTCGCACGGCCGCTCTTGCTTGACCGTATAGTAAAAAATCACGCAATTTCAACAACTAAGGAATTTCGCGCTTGCAGCATGGGCGGATTTGCCCTATCCGGCTCGCTTCCTGACTGAAAGCGTGGAGGGGTCGAGCGATGGCGCGACGCGACAGGTTCGGTGCGTGGTTGGTGGCCGTTTTGGTCTTGGTCGTAGCGGGCGGTTTCGTGCCCTACGGCCTGCTGGCGGATCATCGCGGGTGGTTCACAGCGGGTTTCTGGATCCTGTTCGGCGTCACGGTGATCGTCGTCATCGCCGCCGGCGTCCGCGGCTGGAGGGCACGCTGATGCTGGCACCAACGACGGTCTGGGGCGCGATCGCCCTGTTTTCGCTGTTCGGCCTCATCGTCGCCTGGCGCGCGATGCGCGAGAACCGCGGCACGGTCGAGGATTACTATCTCGGCGGGCGCAACATCGGCGGCATGATCGCCGGTCTCAGCTATGCCGCGACCACCTATTCGGCCTTCATGCTGGTGGTGCTGACCGGACTGACCTATCGCGGCGGCATCGGCGCGCTGGGCTTCGAGCTGATCTATTTCGCGGGTCTCAGCCTGCTGGTGATCTTTGCCCCCCGCTTCTGGCTGGCGGCGCGGCGCTGGAACTTCGTCTCGCCCGCCGAGATGCTGGGCGCGCGCTATGGCAGCCCCTGGGTCGCACGTCTGGCGGCGCTGGTCGCGCTGGTATTCCTGATGCCCTATTGCACGACGCAGATGGCGGGCGTCGGCCTGCTGCTGTCGGGCGTGACCGGCGGCGAGATCACGCTGTTCCAGGCCATCGCCACGGGCGCGGTTCTGGCGGCGCTCTGGACGCTGTTCGCCGGCCTGCGCTCGGTCGCCTGGACGGATGCGGTGCAGGCGGTGGTGATGCTGGTCTCGGCGCTGCTGGCGATCGGTTTCGCGGTCGCGGCGATCGGCGGCTGGGGGGCCTTTGCGCAGGCAACGATGGAAACCCAGGCCGAGCGCCTGTCGGTCCCGGGCCCGGGTCTGTGGAGCCTCAACACCTTCATCGCGCTGTCGCTGCCCTGGTTCTTCTTTGCCATCTCGAACCCGCAGGTCAGCCAGCGGCTGTTCATCCTGCGCGATGTCGCGGCGATGAAGCGGATGATCTTCTGGGTGCTGGGTTTTGGCCTGGTGTTCACGCTGATCGCGGTCACCTGGGGCTTTGCCGCGCTGCAACTGGCCCCGGGGCTGGAGAACACCGCCACCGCAACGCCCGCGCTGCTGGTGTCGGGGGCGATCCCGGCCCCGGTCGCGGTGCTGTTGATCCTCGGCATCCTGGCGGCGGCGGTGTCGACGCTCGACTCGATCGCACTGACGCTGGGGGCGATGGTCGCACGCGACCTGATGACCGGCGCCGCGCCCAAGTCGCAGATCCTGGCCGGGCGGATCGTGGTGATCCTGGTGATCCTGTTCGCCTCGGGCTTTGCGCTGCAAAAGGCGCAGATCGTCGACCAGCTGGCGGCCCTGTCTGCGGCGGGTCTGATGGTCACCGTGCCGGCCACCGTGGGCGCGTTCTTCTGGCGGCGGGCGACGGCGCTGGGTGCGCTTGCGTCGATCGGAGGCGGCGCGGTGCTGGCGGTGTGGATGGCGATGGTGCAGGGCGTGAGCGTCTTCAACCCGGTGCTGGCGCTCAGTGTCGGCGGGGCAAGCGTCGCGCTGTTCATCGTCGTCAGCCTGCTGACCCGGCCGTCGGCGCGGGCGCTGGATTTCTCGGCGGCCCTGCGCGACGATCTGGACCAGATGAACGCCTGGTAAGGATCGCGGCTGACGCCACGCCACCCAAAACGGCCTGAACTGGGGGCTTGCGCCGACTCGCGCAAGCTCCGATGCTGCCGGCAAAAGGGAGGACCACCATGACGTCACGTCTGATCGCCGCCGCCGTTCTGGCCTTTGCCGCCTCGGGCGCACTGGCCGATCCGGTCGAAGGCCGCTGGAGCACCCAGCCCGATGACAACGGCAACACCGGCATCGTCGAAATCACCGCCTGCGGCAACCGGTTCTGCGGCACCCTGATCGAATCGCGGCGCGGCGACGGATCGCGGTTTGCATCCGAAAACGTCGGCCGCCGCATCGTCTGGGACATGGAACCCCGCGGCAACGGCACCTATCGCGACGGCGAGATCTGGGCACCCGACCGCGACCAGACCTATCGCGCGCGGATGGATCTGGCCGGCGACCGGCTGACCGTCGCGGGCTGTTTCCTGTTCATCTGCCGCGACCAGGTCTGGTCACGCACCAACTGATCCGCACTGGCTGATCCGCGATTGCGCAGCTTTCGGGTCGCGGGCGCCCGGGGGGTAGGGTTAGGGCTGTTGGTCCCTGACCGAAAGGATCCGTGATGTCCGGTGCCGACTGGCTGCGCCTTGTAACCCTGTCCGTCCTGTGGGGCGGCTCGTTCTTTTTCGTCGGCGTCGCGGTGCCGCACCTGCCACCCTTTACCATCGTGCTGGCCCGCGTGGGTCTGGGCGCGCTGGGGCTGGCGGCGATGCTGGCGGTGCTGCGCATCCCGGTGCCGCGCGGCCGCGCGGTCTGGGGCGCGCTGGCGGTGATGGGGGTCTTGAACAACATCATTCCCTTCACCCTCTTCGTGCTGGCACAGGGGCAGATTTCCAGCGGTCTGGCCTCGATCCTGAACGCAACGACACCGCTTTGGGGTGTGCTGGTCGCGCATGTCTTTACCCGGGACGAACGCCTGACCCCGGCGCGGGTGGTCGGCGTGCTGACGGGCTTTGTCGGGGTCGCGGTGATGATGGGCGCCTCGCTGGGCGACGGCACGGTCTGGGCGCAGGCGGCCTGCCTTGCGGCGGCGCTCAGCTATGGGTTTGCCGGGGTCTGGGGCCGGCGGTTCAAACGGATGGGCATCTCGCCCCTGGCCACCGGGTTCGGCCAGACCGCCGTCGCCTCGCTGGTGTTGCTGCCCCTGGTGGCGCTGATCGATCAACCCTGGACCCTGCCCCAGCCCGGCCCCGAGGTGATCGCCGCGCTGATCGGACTGGCCCTGCTGTCGACCACCATCGCCTATGGCCTCTACTTCGGCCTGATTGCCTCGGCCGGGGCGGTCAACGCCTTCCTCGTCACCTTCCTGATCCCGGTCAGCGCGACGGCGCTGGGGGTAGCGTTTCTGGGCGAGGCGCTGCTGCCGCGCCATCTGGCGGGCATGGCGCTGATCGCGCTGGGTCTGTCGGTGATCGACGGGCGGCTGTGGCGCAGGCTGTCCGGCGCGCACCGCTCTTGAAGCTGCCCCGTCAGCCGTTATCTTTGGATCAGTGCATGCAACGGGTCCGGGAATGATCCACTACAGCCTCAAATGCGACAAGGGACACAGCTTTGACAGCTGGTTCGCCTCGGCTTCGGCCTATGACAGCCTGCGCGCTGCAGGGCATGTCGCCTGTTCGCATTGCGGCAGCACAGCGGTTGAAAAGGCGCTGATGGCCCCGGCGGTCGCCGCGGCATCGCCCGAGGTCGCCAAGGCACCGCTGTCGGGCAAAACCGAGATCGAGGAAAAGCTGTCGGCCATGCGTCGCCATATCGAAGAGACCACGGATTATGTCGGCATGAATTTCGCGGCCGAGGCCCGGGCCATCCACGACGGCACCGCGCCCGAGCGCGCGATCTGGGGCGAGGCCCGCGCCGACGAGGCCAAATCGCTGATCGAGGACGGCATTCCCGTGGCGCCCCTGCCGTTCGTGCCGAAATCCCGCGCGAACTGAGCCGCGGCGGCGCGCGCCCTCGGGCCGTGTTCCCGAACCGTCACGATGGCCGGCCTGCTGCCGCCAAGCTGTCATCCCGTTTTCGAATTCCTGCCGCATTCGTGGTGTTTCCTGGTTCGCAACAATCAAGCCCTGCCCTCACAGGAGATGACGATGCCGAACCAATCCACCCGCTCGCCACGCCAGCCCGCCCCCGCAGCCGGCATCGACTGGGTCACACTGGGCGCCGCCGCGACCGGAATCGCCCTGGCCGCGACCATCACCGTGGCCTCGGGCGTGACCGGGGCCGGCCCCACCGGCACCCCGCTGCCCAGCACGCAAACCCGGGCGAACTGATCGCCGGTCGCCCTGCCCGGGCACGGCCTGTGCCCCCTTCCCCCCCCTGACGTGCACCTCTTGCGCGCCTGCCCGCCCGCGCGTATGAGGAGCGCGCGCCGCGCATGGGGTGCGGAGCGCGCAGACGCGGGGGGCCTCTATGCCGATCCTGGTGATGAAATTCGGCGGCACGTCGGTGGCCGACCTGGACCGCATCGCGAACGCGGCCGAGAAGGTCAAGCGCGAGGTCGAACGCGGCTATGACGTGATCGTCATCGTCTCGGCGATGGCCGGCAAGACCAATGAACTGGTCAAATGGGTCAACGAGACCTCGGGCTTCTATGACGCGCGCGAATACGATGCCGTCGTCGCCTCGGGCGAGAACGTGACCGCCGGGCTGATGGCGCTGCGCCTGCAGGAGATGGGCGTTTCGGCGCGCAGCTGGCAGGGTTGGCAGGTGCCGATCAACACCACCAGCCAGCATGGCTCGGCGCGCTTCGTGTCGATCCCGCGCGAGCACATCGACGCGAAATTCGCCGAAGGGTTCCGGGTCGCGGTGGTCGCGGGTTTTCAGGGCGTCAGCGCCGAGGGCCGGATCACCACGCTGGGCCGCGGCGGCTCGGATACCACGGCGGTGGCCTTTGCCGCGGCCTTCGACGCCGAACGCTGCGACATCTACACCGACGTCGACGGGGTCTATACCACCGACCCGCGCATCACCTCGAAGGCGCGCAAGCTCGACAAGATCAGCTACGAAGAGATGCTGGAACTGGCATCGCTGGGCGCCAAGGTGCTGCAGACCCGCTCGGTCGAGCTGGCGATGCGCTACAAGGTGCGCCTGCGCGTGCTGTCATCCTTCGACGAAACCGATGAAACGTCCGGCACCCTGGTCTGCGACGAGGAGGAAATCATGGAATCGAAAGTCGTCTCGGGCGTCGCCTATTCGCGCGACGAAGCCAAGATCACCCTCTTCACCATCGACGACCGCCCGGGCATCGCCGCGGCGATCTTCGGCCCGCTGGCCGACGCCGGGGTGAACGTGGACATGATCGTCCAGAACATCAGCGAAAAGGACTATGACGAGGCCCATTCCGGCGCCGTTACCGACATGACCTTTTCCTGCCCCGTCGACCAGGTGAAGCTGGCCAAGAAGGCGATGGAAGAGGCCAAGGCCGCCGGCAAGATCGCCTATGACGAGCTGATCGTGGACACCGATGTCAGCAAGGTCTCGGTGGTCGGCATCGGCATGCGCAGCCACGCCGGCGTCGCGGCCAAGATGTTCAAGGCCCTCTCGGCCGAAAACGTGAACATCAAGGTCATCTCGACCTCGGAAATCAAGATCTCGGTGCTGATCGACCGCAAGTATATGGAACTGGCGGTCCAGACCCTGCACGACGCGTTCGAGCTGGAAAAATCCGTCTGATCCGGCCCAGCAGACGGGCGGCGACACGGCCGCCCGCTGCTTTGACCGGCAAAGGCGAAATGGCAGTATTTGGCCCCCCGGCCCAGGCTGCAATCCGTTTCCTTTCTGCCGCAAGTTGATCTAAGGTCCACTCGCCGCCCTATCCGCCCCGCGAGGACACCCGTTCCGATGCCAGACCGCAGCGAAAGCGAAAGCCGCAAGCTCTTGCGGCGCTTGCGCGATACCTTGGCCGAACCGGGTCAGGGGCAGGAACGGCTGGACCGGATCACCGGGCTGATCGCGGATTCGATGTGCACGGACGTGTGCTCGATCTACCTGTTCCGTGACCGCGAGACACTGGAACTCTGCGCCACCCGCGGCCTGAAACCCGAATCCGTCCATCGCACCCGGATGCGCCTGGGTGAGGGCCTGGTCGGCCGCGTCGCGCGCACCGCGACCGCCGTCAACACCGCCGACGCCCCCAGCGAACGCGGCTTTCGCTACATGCCCGAGACCGGCGAAGAGATCTACTCCAGCTTCCTCGGGGTGCCGATCCAGCGTCTGGGCGAAAAGCTGGGCGTTCTGGTCGTGCAGTCGCGTGAAGCCCGCGCCTATTCCGAAGACGAGGTCTATGCCCTCGACGTCACCGCGATGGTGCTGGCCGAGATGACCGAACTCGGCGCCTTCGTCAGCGACGACACGCCGATCGCCGCCCCGCACAAGCACCCGGTGATGCTGCGCGGCGGCTCGGGTCAGGAGGGCACCGCCGAGGGCCATGTCTGGCTGCACGAGCCGCGCGTGGTGGTAACCAACCTGGTCAACGACGACCCGGTAGCCGAAACCGCGCGCCTGCGCGAGGCTGTCGAAAAGCTGCGCGTCTCGGTCGACGACCTGCTGCGGCTGACCGCCGGCGCCGACAAGGAACAGCGCGAGATCCTCGAGGCCTATCGCATGTTCGCCAAGTCGCGCGGCTGGCTGCGGCGGATGGAACAGTCGATCGAAAGCGGCCTTTCGGCCGAGGCGGCGGTGGAAAAGGAACAGTCCGAGGCCCGCGCCCGGCTGCAACTGGCCCCCGACCCCTATCTGCGCGAGCGCCTGCACGACCTCGACGACCTGTCGAACCGCCTGCTGCGCATCCTCACCGGCCAGGGCAGCGATACCGGCGCGGTGATGCCCGACCGGCCGATTCTGGTGGCTCGCAACATCGGCCCCGGCGAATTGCTGGAATACGGCAAGAAGCTGAAGGGCGTGGTGCTGGAAGAAGGCTCGGTCGGCTCGCACGCCGCGGTCGTCGCCCGGGCTCTGGCGATCCCGCTGGTCGTCCATTGCGACACGATCACCACCGAGGCGCTGAACGGCGACTCGGTGATCGTCGACGGCGACGAGGGCGTGGTGCACCTGCGCCCCGACGATTCGGTGGCCGCGGCGTTCCGCGACAAGATCGTCATGCAGACCCAGGCCGCCGCCCGCTTTGCCGAGCTGCGCGACCGCCCGGCCGTGGCGCGCTGCGGCACCGCCGTCAGCCTGCACATGAACGCCGGCATCATGGCCGACCTGCCGTCGCTCAAAGGGTCGGGTGCCGAGGGGGTGGGCCTGTTCCGCACCGAATTGCAGTTCCTGCTACGCAACTCGATGCCCCGCCGCTCGGACCTGGCCGCGCTCTATGCCCGCGTGCTCAAGGCCGCCGAAGGGCGTCGCGTCGCCTTCCGTACGCTCGATATTGGCTCGGACAAGGTCATGCCCTACATGAACCGCCCCGAGGAGCCCAACCCGGCGATGGGCTGGCGGGCGGTGCGCGTCGGCCTCGACAAGACCGGGGTGATGCGGATGCAGTTGCAGGCCCTGATTCGCGCCGCCGCCGGACGGCCGCTGACGGTGATGTTCCCGCTGGTCGCCGAACATGGCGAATTCGTCGCCGCCCGCGATATCCTGCTGCGCGAAATCGACCGCGAGGCCCATCTCGGCCACCCGCTGCCCTCGCGGCTCGAAGTGGGCGCGATGCTCGAAACCCCCAGCCTCGCCTTTGCCCCGGACGCCTTCTTCCAGATGGCCGATTTCATCTCGGTCGGCGGCAACGACCTGAAGCAGTTCTTCTTTGCCGCCGACCGCGAGAACGAGCTGGTGCGCCGGCGCTACGACACGCTGTCGATCTCGTTCCTGACCTTCCTGCAAACCATCGTCCGGCGCTGCGCCGAAAGCGGCACCCACCTGTCCTTCTGCGGCGAGGACGCCGGGCGGCCGATCGACGCCCTGGCGATGGCCGGGATCGGCATGCGGACGCTGTCGATGCGCCCGGCCTCGATCGGCCCGGTCAAGGATCTGATCCTGCGCGCCGATCTCGGTGAGATCGCCGCCCTGGTCGAGGATGCCAAACGCCTGGGCGTGGCCAGCCTGCGCCCGCAGCTGACCGATTACGTCCGCGGGCTGTCCCCGGCCTGAGGATCCCCCTCCCAGCGCGTGACATCACCGGCAATCCCGTCCCAGGCGCCGGGACTCAGCGCAATCCCCAGAACCCGGTCGGGGTTGGTCGGCGGCGGCATGATCACGCCGGGCAACTTGGTGAACCCGAATCGCCGGTAATAGGGCGCATCCCCCACCAGCATCACCCGGGTCCAGCCCAGCGGCGCGGCACGGCGCACGCTCTCGCGGATCAGGATCCCGGCCAGCCCCTCGCCCTGCCGCGTCGGGTGCACCGCCACCGGCCCCAGCAACAGCGCGGGCTGCCCGCCGACCCGCACCGGCCACTGCCGGATCGCGCCGACCAGCGCATCGGAATCGTCACGCAGCGTCAGGCATAACTCGGGCACCGGCGCCACATCGTCGCGCAGCCGATACGATGACAACGCCGTGCGCCCCGGCGCGAAACAGTGATCGTAAAGCGCCTCGACTTCCCACCAGTCCGACGCCTGTTCCTGGCCCAGATCCACACGCCCCTCCGCCCGGAAATACTGGACTCGGCCCTAACACGCGTTAAATCCAAGATCAAATACAAGGAGTTCCGATGTTCTACCGCCCCGAGAACGGCCACGGGCTGCCGCACAACCCGTTCAATGCCATCGTTACCCCCCGGCCAATCGGCTGGATCTCGACCCGCGGCGCCGACGGGTCGGACAACCTCGCGCCCTATTCCTTCTTCAACGCCGTCGCCTATGTGCCGCCGCAGGTGATGTTTGCCTCGACCGGCACCAAACCCGACCGCGAGGGCACCAAGGACAGCGTGGCGAATATCCGCGAGACCGGGGTGTTCTGCGTCAATATCGTGTCCAAGGCACTGCTGCCGGCGATGAACACCAGCTCGGGCCCCTGGCCGCGGGACACCGACGAATTCACCCTGACCGGCCTTGCGCGCGAGGCCTGCGAGACGATCGCCTGCGCACGGGTCGCCGAGGCCCCCGCCGCGCTGGAATGCCGGGTCACGCAGATCGTGCCGCTCCTGGGGCGCAGCAACACGATGGTGATCGGCGAGGTGACCGGGATCCACCTGCGCGACGATTGCCTGGTCGACGGCCGCTTTGCCTATGAGACCTTCACGCCGGTGGGACGGCTGGGCTATCGCGACTACGCCTTTGTCGACGATCCCTTCGAACTGAGCCGCCCGGGCGAGGCCTGAGAGGAGCGAGGGGGCTGCGCGCCCCCTCGCGCTCCCTGCGCCAAAGGGGGGACACGTCCCCCTTTGGAAACCCCGTGCGTATTTGGGGCAAGATGAAAAGCCCGTCTTCAGCTTGCCTCAAATACGCATCCTTCCGCGCCGTCAGCACCCGAACGCGACAGGGTGCGCACTCAGCCGCGCAGCACGGCGCCGGGGTTGAGGATCCCGTTGGGGTCAAGCGCCGTCTTGATCTGCCGCATCACCTCCAGCGCGACCGGATCGCCATAGCGTTCCAGATCGCCCACCTTCAGCCGGCCGATCCCGTGTTCGGCGCTGACCGAACCGCCCAGGTCCGCGACCAGCCCGTGCACGGTCTCGATCACAGCCGGGCGCAGCGCCTCATAAGCGGCGCGGTCGCGGCCGCGAACCGGGAAAAGATTGTAATGCAGGTTGCCGTCACCGACATGGCCAAAGCAGTTGATCCGCATCTCGGCCAGCCCGGCCAGCGCGGCATCGGCGCGGGCGATGAAAGCGGGCAGATCCGCCAGCGGCACCGAGACGTCGTGGCTGGCGATGGCGCCGATCATCCGGTTCGCCAGCGGGATCGATTCGCGTAGGCTCCAGAACTGCGCACGCTGCGTCTCGTTCTGGGCGATCACCCCGTCCTCGACCAGCCCGGCCTCGAATGCCTCAGCCAGCAGTGCCTCGAGTTCCCCGGCCGGGTCGAGCCCCTGCGGCAGGCCGAGGTCGATCAGCACCGACCAGTCGGGCGGCGTGGCAAAGGGTTGGCGGACCTGTGGCATCACTTCGGTCAGGAAATGCAGCCCCTGCCCGCTCATCAGTTCGAACCCCGAGATCCCCTCGCCCAGCCGCGCCTGCGCGAGCGCCAGCAACTCCAGCGCCGCCGCCGGGTCGCGCACCGCCAGGAAGGCCGCGCCGGTGAGTGCCGGGCGCGGATGCAGGCGCAGGCTGGCGGCGGTGATGACCGTCAGCGTCCCTTCGGAGCCGACGATCAGATCCTTGAGGTCATAGCCCATGTTGTTCTTGCGCAGCCGTTTCAGCCCGTGGATCACCCGCCCGTCCGCCAGCACCAGTTCGAGCCCCAGGCATTGTTCGCGCATATTGCCCCAGCGCAAAACGCCGGTGCCGCCCGCGTTGGTGCCCAAAAGCCCGCCGATCCGCGCGCTGCCCTCAGACCCCAGCGACACCCCAAAGAGCCGCCCCGCCGCCGTGGCCGCCGCCTGCAGATCGACCAGCACGCAGCCCGCCTCGGCCACCGCCACGTTTCCGGCGGGATCGAGGTCGCGGATGCGGGTCATGCGTTCGAGGGACAGCAGGATCGGCGCGGGGCCCGCGGACATCACCTGCCCACCCACCAGCCCGGTGCCGCCGCCATAGGGCACCACGCCCACCCGCGCCGCATTGGCCGCGCGCAGCACCGTCGCCACCTCCTCGACGCGGGTCGGGCAGGCCACCGCCGCCGCCTGGCCAAAATAGCGCCCGCGCGGTTCCTCGAGATACCGCGGTTCCGGGGCGCGCAGGGTGCCCGGGGGCAGCTGGCCCTCAAGCGCGGCGAGAAAGGCAGGATCGGCGGGGTTCAACATGGGAAACCTCGGGTCGCGGGGGCATGGGTCAGCGCGGCGATGGCCTCGGCCACGCGCTGGTTGCGCATCGTCATCGGCACCTTGAGCACCGCCTCGGCCCGGGCGGCCAGTTTTGAGCGGCCGATGCCTGAGGGCGCGTGCAGATAGAAGGCGGCGTCGGTCAGGTGGAACCGTTCGTCCGGGGCGGCCAATGCCTGCAGGGCGCCAGGGTCGGCCCGGGCGGGGCGCGCCAGAACGCCGATATGGACGGTTGCACCATCGGCGCGGCCAGCCTCGGCAAAGGGGTTGCCGCCGAGGATCGCGGCCAGCGCCCCGGCCGGCAGAACCATCGCCTCGGGCGTAAAGGGGAACCGCGCGCCGATCGCCGCGGTGATCCGTTCGGCCAACCCCTCCAGCCCCCCGGGGGCGCGGAACACAGCGTTGCCGCTCTGGATATGGGTGCGGATGTCGGTCAGGCCCAGATCGCCCAGAAGCGCACGCAGATCGGCCATCGGCAGCTTGCGGTTGGCGCCCACGTTGACACCGCGCAGCAGCAAGACGCCGACCGGGACGCTATCCGGCATCGGTCCGCCCCCGCCGGTCGCCGCGCAGGTTCGAATAGAGGACGTGATTGCGCCAGCGCCCGTTGATCTGCAGATAGGATTGCGCGACGCCCTCATACTTGAAGCCGCATTTCTCCAGCACCGCGCGCGAGGCGGCGTTTTCCGGCAGGCAGGCGGCCTCGATCCGGCTGAGGTCCATCTCGGCGAAGGCGTGGTAAACCAGCGCCTCGATGGCCTCGCGCATATAGCCCTGCCGGGCAAAGGGCTGGCCGATCCAGTAGCCGATGGTGCCGGCCTGCGCCGGGCCGCGGCGGATGTTGTCGAGGGTGATCGCACCCAGAAGCTGCTGATCGTTGCGGCGGATCAGGAACAGCGGCAACCCGCTTTGACGTCCGTGCACCCGCGCCGCCCATTGCACCCGTCCGGTGAAATTGCGCCGCGTCAGGTGGTCGTGGGACCAGACCGGCTCCCACGGGATGAGGAAGCTGGCCGAGGTCTCGCGCAATGCGGTCCACTGGCGGAAGTCGTGGTGCTCGGGCAGGCGCAGGATCATGCGCTGGGTTTCCAGCTGAAACTTGCGCCGTCCGCCCAGCAACCGCCCCAGCATCACGCCGCCAGCCTTTCGCGCAGCGCCTCCAGCGAGGGCGCCGCCGAGACCGGGCCATAGAGCGCGGCGCTGAGCCGGGCCTCGCTGGCGACGCGTTCGGCATAGGCGTGGATCGCCGGCAGGTCGACCGCGTCGATCTTGTCGATGGTCTCGGACAGGCTGGGCACCCGACCCCAGATCGACAGCAGCCGCGCCAGACGCTCGGCGCGGCTCGACGGGCTTTCGAGCCCCATCAGCAACCCCGCCTTCATCTGCGTGCGCGCCCGTGCCACTTCGGCCTCGGTCATGTCCTCGGTCGCGCGGCGCAATTCGTCGATGGTCAGATTGGCCAGCGCCGCGACGTCCTCGGCCCCGGTGCCGGCATAGATGGTGATCGAGCCGGTATCCTCATGCGCGCCGGCCTGGGCGAAGGTGGTATAGCACAGGCCGCGTTCCTCGCGCAGTTTCTGGAACAGACGCGAGGACATGCCGCCGCCCAGAACGCTGGCATAGATCTGCGCGGTGAAAAGGTCGGGATCACGGTAGGCCGGGCCCTCGATCGCCAGCGCGAAATGCGCCTGTTCCAGCGTCTTGACCTCGCGCCGTTCGCCGCAGTGGAAGCGCGCGGGTTCGGCGGCGGGCATCGTCAGGGCAGGCAGTTGGCCGAACAGCGTCTCGGCCAGCGCGACCAGCTTATCGTGGTGCACCGCGCCCGAGGCCGCGAGGATCATCTGCCCCGGCCCGTAATGGCCGCCGACGAAGCCGCGCAGATCCCCCGCGTCATAGCGCGAAATCTGCCCCGACGGGCCCAGGATCGGCCGCCCCAGCGCCTGCTCGGGATAGGCGGCCTCTTGCAGCCAGTCAAAGATCACGTCGTCGGGCGTGTCCAGCGCCTGACCGATCTCCTGCAGGATCACATGGCGCTCGACCTCGATCTCGCGCGCGTCAAAGGCCGGGTTCAGGACGATATCCGCGATCACATCCAGCGCCAGCGGCACGTCGTTTTCCAGGACGCGCGCGTAATAGGCGGTCATCTCGCGGCTGGTATAGGCGTTGATATAGCCGCCCACATCCTCGATTTCCTCGGCGATCTGCAGGGCGCTGCGCCGCGCCGTGCCCTTGAACGCCATGTGTTCGAGGAAATGCGCGATGCCGTTTTCCTCGGCGCGCTCATGGCGGGCGCCGGCGGTCACCCAGATCCCGACCGAGGCCGAGGCCAGGCCCGGCATGGGTTCGGAGACGATGCGAAAGCCGTTGGGCAGCGTGGTCAGCCGATGCATCAGGCGCCCGTTCGTTCGAGGATCAGCGCCTGCAGCGCCTGCCGGTCGTTGGCCATGCGCGTCACGCGCTCGGTCCGCTCGAACAGATCGGCCATGCGCGGCGGCAGGCCCGGGCGAACACCGGTCGCGGCCTCGACCGCGTCGGGGAACTTGGCCGGGTGGGCGGTGGCCAGCGTGATCATCGGCGTGGCGCCCAGATGCTGTTCGCCCACCGCGACGCCGACCGCCGAATGCGGGCACAAGAGTTCCCCCGAGGCGCTCAGCGTGCGGGCGATTTCGGCGCGGGTCTCGTCCTCGCTGACACGGCCCGAGGCGAAAACCTCGCGCAGGGCCTGCAGCGCGCCCTGGCTGACGGTGAAGGCGCCCTGCGCCTTCAGCTCATCCATCAGCTGCGCCACCGCCGCCCCGTCGCGGCCGTAGGCGTCGAACAGCGCGCGTTCGAAGTTCGAACTGACCTGAATGTCCATCGACGGCGAGATTGACGGATGAACGCTTTCGGTCTGGTAAACGCCGGTCGTCAGGCAGCGGTGCAGGATGTCGTTCTGGTTGGTGGCGATCACCAGTTGCTCGATCGGCAGGCCCATCTTGCGGGCGATATAGCCGGCAAAGATGTCCCCGAAATTGCCGGTGGGCACTGTGAAGCTGACCAGGCGGTGCGGCGCGCCCAGGCTGACCGCGGCGCTGAAGTAATAGACCACCTGCGCCAGAACCCGCGCCCAGTTGATGCTGTTGACCCCGGCCAGCCGCACCCGGTCGCGGAAGGCGAAGTCGTTGAACATGTCCTTCAACAGGCCCTGACAGGTGTCGAAATCGCCATCGACGGCAATCGCGTGGACGTTCGCATCCGCCGGGGTCGTCATCTGACGGCGCTGCACTTCGCTGACCCGGCCGTGCGGGAAGAGGATGAACACATCGACATTCGAGAGGCCGCGGAAGGCCTCGATCGCCGCCGAACCGGTATCGCCCGAGGTCGCGCCGACGATCGTCACCCGGTCGCCCGACCGGCTGAGCGAGGCCTGGAACAGCTGGCCGATCAGCTGCATGGCGAAGTCCTTGAAGGCCAGCGTCGGGCCGTGGAACAGTTCCAGCAGGAAATGGTTCGGCGCCAGCTGCTTCAACGGCGCGCGCGCGGCATGGCCAAAGCCCGCATAGGCCTGCGCGATCAGTGCCTTGAACTGGTCATCGGTGAAGGTGTCGCCAATGAAGGGCTGCATCACCCGGAACGCGATCTCCTCATAGCTGAGGCCGGCCAGCGCGGCGATCTCGGCCGGGGTCATCACCGGCACGGTTTCGGGGACATAGAGCCCGCCATCGCGCGCCAGCCCGGTCAGCATCGCCTGTTCAAAGGTCAGAACGGGCGCAGAGCCCCGCGTCGAAATGTAGTGCATGCATAAGTCCTCAGGCCGTCTGGCGCCTGATACGCCACAGCAGGGCGATTGTCATCACCGCCCAGACCGCCGCCAGCATAAACCAGGTCAATGCGTATTCCAGATGGTCATTCTTGATGCCGGCGGTGTCGATCGGCAGCGTGAGCAGCGGGCTGGCGGCGGCGCTGTCGTGGCGGGCGACGATCAACAAAGGCTCGGCGTGCAGATAATCGGCGATGGGCGCGGGATCGCGCGCGAACCACAGGCCGCGGGCCATGTCGGGCGCGGGCGTGTAGCTGTCCGAATCGGCGGGCCAGTCGAGGTTGCCGGTGACGGTGACGCCCTCGGCCACCAGCGGCACATCACCGCGCCGGGCCTCGGGGACATAGCCACGGTCGACCAGCAGGCGGCGGCCGTCGGGCGTTTCCAGCACCGCGATCAGGCGCGAGCCGGGGCCGGCCTCGCGGTGGCTCGACAGCACGTCGACCACCTCGCCGGTAAAGCGCCCCGCGACGGTGACCGGCAGGAAGCGGTCGCGCTCAGGGTTCGGGTCGGCAGGGACCGGCACCGGGTCGCGGTGGATGCGATCCTCGATCGAGGCGATCAGCGCCAGTTTCCAGTCCAGCCGAGACAGCTGCCAGAACCCCAGCGACAGCAGGATCGCCACGCCGACCACCCCGAAAATGCCCGCTCCGATCAACCGGCCCATGCCGTTCCCTCCGACCGCAAAAGATACGGGGGGCACATAGCCCCCCGCACCGCATTCAGCAAGCCAGCCCGGTCAGACGCCAGAGCTGCCCCAGACGTAGATCGCGGCAAAGAGGAACAGCCAGACCACGTCAACGAAGTGCCAATACCAGGCGGCGGCTTCGAAGCCGACGTGACGCTCGGGGGTGAAGTGACCCGCGCGCACCCGCAGATAGCAGATGAACAGGAAGATCGTGCCGATGATCACATGCGCGCCGTGGAAGCCGGTCGCCATGAAGAAGTTGGCGCCATAGATGTTACCGGCGAAACCAAAGCCCGCGTGGCTGTATTCATAGCCCTGCAGGAAGGTGAAGATCACGCCCAGGCCGACGGCCAACAGCAGACCGGTCTGCACATCCTTGCGGTTGTTTTCATGCACCAGGGCGTGGTGCGCCCAGGTCGCGGCACAGCCCGACAGCAGCAGGATCAGCGTGTTCATCAGCGGCAGGTGCCAGGGGTCGAACAGCTCGACGCCCGCCGGCGGCCAGGTGCCGTCGATCGCCGGCGATTGCGGCCCCATCGGATAGAGCGCGTGCTTGAAGAAGCTCCAGAACCAGGCGGCGAAGAACATCACTTCGGAAATGATGAACAGGATGAAGCCATAGCGCAGGCCGATCACGACGACCGGGGTGTGGTCGCCCGAGTGGCTTTCCTTCACCACGTCCGACCACCAGGCGAACATCGTGTAGAGGACGCCGACCAGGCCGATCAGGAAGCCCCAGGGCCCCATGTCGTGCATCCAGAAGATCGCCCCCGCCAGCATGACGAACGCCGAGACCGCGCCCGTGAAGGGCCAGATCGACGGCGGCAGGATGTGGTAGTCATGGTTCTTTGCGTGCGCCATGGTGTGTTCCCTCAGTCTTTCCCGTTTTTTGCCGCTTGCGCGGTCCTTTCCCTGTGACGCCCGGCGGACCGGGCCCCGGATCTCAGTTTGTCCCCACCTCGGCCTGCGCCGCGCCTTCGGGCAGTTCAGAGCGATGGAAGGTGTAGGACAAGGTAATGGTGGTGATCCCCTCGGCGATCGCATCGGCGTCGTTGACGATCTCGGGGTCGACAAAGAAGGTGACCGGCATCAGCACCCGCTCGCCGGGCTGCAGCACCTGCAGATCGAAGCAGAAGCAGGCGATCTTGTTGAAATACGCCCCGGCGTAGAACGGCGTGACGTTATAGCTGGCGGTGCCGGCGATCACTTCGTTGGTCGGGTTGTAGGCCTCGTAGAAGGCGATGCCGGTGTCGCCGATGCGAAGATCCATCGTGCGCTCGACCGGGTGGAACTCCCACGGGAAGCCGCGCTCGACGCCCGCGTCAAAGCGGATCTGCACGGTCCGGTCCAGAATCACGTCCGAGCCGCGTTCGGCCACCTGGGTGGTGCCGCCGAAACCGGTCACGCGGCAGAACCAGTTATAGGCCGGGATCGCCGCCCAGGCCAAAGCGCCCATCACCAGCACGACGACCACGGTCATCGTGGCGGTGCGGCCGACACCGTCAAGACTGCGCCACCAGCGGATCATCGGTTCGCCCCCGGAATGCGCGCGTCGGGGTCCATTTCGATCCGATAGGTATGGTCGAAGCCCTGCATCTGGCTGCCCTGCTGCACCTTGGCGATGGTCAGCCCGAAAACCAGCGCGATGAACGCGCCCAGCGTCAGGCCCAGGCCCAGGTTACGGCCCCAGCGGCGCTTGTGCAGTTCGTGCTCCTGCGTCAGCGGCATCTCAGAACCCCCATCCCAGATGGCGTGCCAGCGCGTCGGCCCACGGCGTCGCCTCGACCAGGAAGGCGGCGAAATGGCCAAACAGATAGGCCAGCGACAGGGCAAAGAATTTCTTCTCGACCGCGTATTTGTCGGCGGTCGCGGCCTCTTCGGGGCGGCGCCAGATGCGCCAGGCGCCAATCAGGAACAGCGCGTTCAGGACCAGCGACACCGCCAGATAGATCGGCCCGCCGATCGAGGTGAAGGCCGCGCCCACCGCCACCGGCACCAGCGCGACGGTATAGACCAGGATGTGCGCGCGCGTCACCTTGCGGCCGTGGGTCACGGTCAGCATCGGCACCCGGGCCTTGGTGTAGTCGTCGTTCATAAACAGCGCCAGCGCCCAGAAATGGGGCGGCGTCCACATGAAGATGACCATGAACATCAGCACCGCTTCCAGGCTGATGTGCCCGGTTGCCGCGACCCAGCCGATCATCGGCGGGAAGGCACCCGAGGCACCGCCGATGACGATGTTCTGCGGCGTCGACCGCTTCAGCCACATCGTGTAGACGACGGCGTAAAAGAAGATGGTGAAGGCCAGCAGGCCCGCGGCCAGCCAGTTGGCGGCCAGGCCCAGCATCACCACGCTGATCCCCGACAGCGCCAGGCCCAGGCCCAGCGCCTCGCCCGGTGCGACCGAGCCCGAAGGAACCGGACGGCCGGCGGTGCGGCGCATCACGCGGTCGATATCGGCATCCCACCACATGTTCAGCGCCCCCGAGGCCCCGGCCCCCAGCGCGATGAAGATGATCGCGGCCAGCGCCTCGACCGGGTGCGGGCGCACCGGCGCGACCAGCAGGCCGACCATCGCGGTGAACACCACGAGCGACATCACGCGGGGTTTCAGAAGCTGGACATAGTCGCGGAACCCGGCGTCGCCGGTTCCTTCGCGTCCCGTCATGTCAGCGCGGATATCGCTCATGGAGCCCTCGAAGTCTGCAGGTGCCGCGCCGGAGGTTCCCCGCGCGGCACCCGTGCGTCAGGTCACTGGTTCGCGGCCAGCTGAACGGTAGCGTCGTAGCCCGGCGCGGCGGCCAGGTTCTCGGCGCCCTGCTCCTGCAGCCAGGCGACATAGTCGGCCTCGGGCACGGCGCGGATCACGATCGGCATATAGGCGTGGCCGTTGCCGCACAGTTCCGAGCACTGACCGAAGTAGATGCCGGGCTCGTCGACGTTGAACCACAGCTGCGCCAGGCGACCCGGAACGGCGTCCTGCTTGACGCCGAAGGCGGGCACGGTCCACGAGTGGATCACGTCCGAACCGGTCACCTGCATCACGATGTTGCGGCCCACCGGCACGACGACCTGGGTGTCGGTCGCCAGCAGGTAGTGGCGCGGCTCGTAGCCATACTGCTCCAGCTCGTCACGCTCGAGGACATAGCTCGAGAATTCGAGGTTGTGGTCGACGTATTCGTAGCCCCAATACCACTGGTAACCGGTCACCTTGATGGTCACATCGGCCTGCGGGATCGTCTGCTGGTGGAACAGCGCCGGCACGGTGAAGGTGCCGATAAAGATCAGGATGAAGATCGGCAGGATGGTCCAGGCGATCTCCAGCGGCGAGTTGTGCGTGAAGCGCGAGGGCGTCGGATTCACACGGCGGTTGTGGAAGACGATGACCCACAGCAGCAGCACGCAGACGAAGATGGTGATCACGGTGATGATCCACATCAGCATGCCGTCGATCATGTGGCTTTCGGTCGCCAGCGAGGTCGCGGCCTGCTGCAGGTGCCAGCCGCCGTCGATGGGTTCGCCGCGGAACGGCACCTCCTGCGCGGAGGCCTGCCCGGCGAGCAGCGCCAGCAGAGCACCGCCCAGACCAGCGGATGCACGGGTGAGGTCTTTGAAAAGATACATCTTGTGTTCCCGTTTTTTACGCGGCCATTCGACCGTCATTGTCCCCCGCCGCTGTCCAGGGCGCAGGGCAGCCAGCTGCCCGCGCCGCGCAGAAATCGGCGGTTTCCCTCTTTCCTAAAATCATATTAGCATCGCCAGAACAAGCCAAACCAATGCGTCAGGTTGACGCCACTTGATTTAGGTCAAAGACGCACCGACGTCCGCGCAGCCGCCTCGAAAGGAAAACCATGCCCGCCGCAGCCCAGTCCGGGACCGTTGACGATCGTTTCCAGCCCTTTGAAACCGCCCTCGACCCTGATCGCGCGCTTGCTGCGCTGCGGCAGGCCACCGACGGCGCCGACGACGGCGAATTGTTCGTCGAACGGCGGCGCTCCGAATCACTGGTGCTCGACGACGGGCGGATCCGCTCGGCGGCCTATGACGCGGCCGAGGGCTTTGGCCTCAGGGCGGTGCGAAACGATGTCGCGGGCTATGCGCATTCGACCGAGATCACCGAGGCCGCGCTGCTGCGCGCCGCCGAAACCGCACGGCTGGCGGTGGGCGCAGGAGGCGGCACCCTGGCCGAGGCTCCGCCCCGCACCAACCGCCACCTCTATGCCGACCTCGACCCGATCGCCGACGCCTCGTTTGCGGCCAAGATCACCACCCTGCGCGAGATCGACGATTATTTGCGGGCCAAGGACAAGCGCGTCGTGCAGGTCACCGCAACGCTGGCCGCCTCGCTGCAGGAGGTCGCGATCCTGCGCCCCGAGGGCGGGTTGGTCACCGATATCCGGCCAATGGCGCGGATTTCCGTCGCCTGCATTGTCGAACGCGACGGGCGACGCGAATCGGGCCATTCCGGCGGCGGCGGGCGGATCGGCCTGTCCGGGCTGATGGACCCCGCCGACTGGAAACGCCACGCCGACGAGGCCCTGCGCATCGCCTCCGTCAACCTCGACGCCCAGCCGGCGCCGGCCGGCGCGATGGAGGTCGTGCTGGGCCCGGGCTGGCCCGGTATCCTGCTGCACGAGGCGATCGGCCACGGGCTGGAAGGCGATTTCAACCGCAAGAAAACCTCGGCCTTTGCCGGGCTGATGGGCCAGCAGGTGGCGGCGCGCGGCGTGACCGTGGTCGATGATGGAACGATCCCCGACCGGCGCGGCTCGATCACCGTCGATGACGAGGGCACGCCCTCGAACCGCACGGTGCTGATCGAGGACGGCATCCTGGTCGGCTACATGCAGGACCGCCAGAACGCGCGGCTGATGGGCGTCGCGCCCACCGGCAACGGCCGGCGCGAAAGCTATGCGCATCCGCCGATGCCGCGGATGACCAACACCGTGATGATGGCCGGCGGCGCCGACCCGGCCAGTCTGGTCGCGGGCATGAAGGACGGGATCTGGGCCGTGGGCTTCGGCGGCGGACAGGTCGACATCACCTCGGGCAAGTTCGTGTTCAGCTGCACCGAGGCCTATCGCGTCAAGGACGGCAAGGTCGGTGCGCCGGTCAAGGGCGCGACACTGATCGGCGACGGGCCGTCGGCGCTGAACAACGTGCGCGGCATCGGCAATGACCTGAAGATGGACCCCGGCATCGGCAATTGCGGCAAGGCCGGGCAATGGGTGCCGGTGGGCGTGGGCCAGCCCAGCCTGCTGATCGGCGGGCTGACGGTGGGCGGCGTCGCCTGATGGACCTGTTCCGTTCGCCCCCCGAGGCGCTGGTCGCCTTGCGCCTGCGCGACTGGGGGCTGACGGCGCTGATCGCCTGGCTGGCGCCACTGCCGATGGGGGTGACGGCGCTGCTTGCGGCCTGGCCGCTGGCCGCGGTGCAGCCGGCCTGGAGCGCCACCCTGACCGCGCTCGGCTTTACGCTGATCCTGGGGCCGGTGCTGGGGCTGGCCGGGGTCGCCGTGGCGCTGGCGCTGAGCTGGGGTCTGCTGCGCGCAGGTTTCGGTGGCTGGCTGAGCTTTGCCCTGACCGGCGGCGGCGCGGCGGCACTGGCCCAGTCGATGACCGGAGACGCGGCACAGATGGGCCTGGTGGCAGCGGGCGCGGCGGCGCTGCTGGTGGTCCGGTTGATTTTGTTTTTCCTTCGTCCGGAAATCTTCACCACCCGTTAACCTTCCTCGCGCAACCTGCGAATCGAATGAGGCGAGGTTGCAATGGACGGGAACACACTTTCTTCTCCCACACCCTTCACCCCACCCACCACGGAAGAAGACCGGCTGTCGTGGCTTCGTCTCATTCGCTCGCACCGGGTCGGTGCGACGACATTCCTGCGGCTGATGGGCGAACACGGCACCGCCGGTGCCGCGCTCGATGCCCTGCCGGCGATTGCCCGCCATGCCGGGGTCGACGGCTATTCCCCCTGCCCCGCGGACATCGCCCGTCGCGAACTCGAAGCCGGCCGGCGCAAGGGCGCGCGGCTCTTGTGCCTGGGTGAGGCCGACTATCCCGCGGCGCTGGCCGCCCTGTCCGATCCGCCGCCCGTCCTTTGGGTGCAGGGCCGCAACGCCGCCTTGCTGCACCGGCCTGCGATCGCCCTCGTCGGGGCCCGCAACGCCTCCAGCCTGGGGCTGCGCATGGCGCGCAAACTGGCCGAGGGGCTGGGCCACCACGGCCTGGTCGTCGTTTCGGGGCTGGCGCGCGGGATCGACACCGCCGCCCACGGTGCGGCGCTGCGGACCGGCACCCTCGCGGTGATGGCCGGCGGCGTCGATGTGATCTATCCGCCCGAGAACGCGGCGCTGGCCGCAGCGATTGCTGACCAGGGGCTCAGGGTGTCGGAACAACCCTTTGGCCTGCAACCCCAGGCCCGCCATTTCCCCCGGCGCAACCGGCTGATCTCGGGCCTTTCGCGCGCTGTGCTGGTGGTCGAGGCCGGCGAGGGGTCAGGCAGTCTGATCACCGCCCAGGATGCGCTGGATCAGGGGCGCGAGGTGCTGGCGGTTCCGGGCCATCCGCTGGATGCCCGGGCGGCCGGCTGCAACCGGCTGATCCGCGACGGCGCACGGCTGGTCCGGGACGTGGCGGATGCGCTCGAGACCCTGAACGAGGGCATGATCGGGGGCGTGACCGCGGCAACGGCCGATTCGCCGCCTGTCCAGGCATTCCCCCACGAACCGGCCTCGCAACCGGTCGATACCCTGACCCTGCACAAACGGATCCTCGACTGCCTCGGCGCCGCCCCGGTGGCCGAAGACCAGCTGCTGCGCGATCTCGGCCTGCCCGCGGCTGCCGTCGCCCCGGCGCTGCTGTTTCTTGAACTCGACGGGCGGGTTCAGCGTCAGCCCGGCGGATTGCTGGCCCGCGCCTGACCGCCATACCGCCGAAACGCCCGAAAAAGCGGCGGATCGGCGCCCGCCGCCCCCTGCGTGCCGGAGCGAACCCGCCCCGAAAAACCGGCGCCAGATTGACATCCGCCCCCGTTCGCCCCCATCTATGCGCCGCGGCTTCGTCCGCCACAGCCCTGCCCAGGGCCGAAGGACGTAGAAATATCAGAGGTTTGCATGGCAGTCGTCGTCGTCGAGTCCCCGGCCAAGGCCAAAACGATCAACAAATACCTTGGGTCCGACTACACGGTTCTGGCCTCGTTCGGCCATGTTCGCGACCTGCCGGCCAAGGATGGGTCGGTCGATCCCGAGCACGACTTTGACATGACCTGGGAAGTCGCCGCGGATTCGAAAAAGCACCTCAAGGCGATCACCGACGCGCTCAAGGCCGACAACGACCTGATCCTCGCCACCGACCCCGACCGCGAGGGCGAGGCGATCAGCTGGCACCTGACCGAGGCGCTGTCGAAATCCCGCGCGATCAAGAAGGACACGCCGATCAAGCGCGTGGTGTTCAACGCGATCACCAAATCCGCGGTGACCGAGGCGATGAAGAACCCGCGCCAGGTCGACATGGAACTGGTGCGCGCCTATCTCGCGCGGCGCGCGCTGGACTATCTGGTGGGGTTCAACCTGTCGCCGGTGCTGTGGCGCAAGCTGCCGGGCGCGAAATCGGCCGGGCGCGTGCAGTCGGTCTGCCTGCGCCTGATCGTCGAGCGCGAGATGGAGATCGAGGCGTTTCGCGCCCAGGAATACTGGACCGTCACCGCGACCCTGACGACGCCGCGCGGGGCCGAGTTCACCGCGCGTCTGACGAACCTGGCCGGCAAGCGGCTGGAGAAGTTCGATCTGGCCACCGCGGCCAGTGCCGAGATGGCGGTGCAGGCGGTCAGCAGCCGCGAACTGTTCGTGCAGTCGGTCGAGGCCAAGCCCGCCGCGCGCAACCCGGCCGCGCCCTTCATGACCTCGACCCTGCAGCAGGAGGCCAGCCGCAAGTTCGGTCTGGGCGCCAAGCAGACGATGTCGGCAGCGCAGCGCCTCTATGAGGCCGGGCACATCACCTACATGCGGACCGACGGCATCGACATGGCCCCCGAGGCCGTGCAGGCCGCCCGCGCCGAGATCGAGCGCCGCTATGGCCGCGAGTATGTGCCGCCGAGCCCGCGCCTCTACAAGAACAAGGCCAAGAACGCGCAGGAAGCGCACGAGTGCATCCGCCCGACCGACATGTCGGCCGACCCCGAGAGCCTGCGCCTGACCGACGCCGACCAGCGCCGGCTTTACGAGTTGATCTGGAAGCGCACCATCGCCTGCCAGATGGAGGCCGCGCGGCTGGAGCGCACCACCGCCGAGATCGGCAGCAAGGACGGCCAGGTCGGCCTCAGGGCGACCGGGCAGGTGGTGCTGTTCGACGGGTTCCTGAAGGTCTACGAGGAAGGCCGCGACGACGACGAGGGCGAGGACGGCCGCCTGCCGCAACTGGCGCAGGGCGACGCCACCGCAAAACGCGCCGTCGATCCCGAGCAGCATTTCACCCAGCCGCCGCCGCGCTATACCGAGGCGACGCTGGTCAAGCGGATGGAAGAACTGGGCATCGGCCGCCCCTCGACCTATGCCAGCATCGTCACCACGATCCAGGACCGCGGCTATGTCCGCAAGGACAAGAACCGCCTGATCCCCGAGGACAAGGGCCGGCTGGTGACGATCTTCCTGGTCAACTATTTCCGCAAGTATCTGGAATACGATTTCACCGCGGATCTGGAGGACCAGCTCGACGACATCTCGGCGGGCGAACGCGACTACAAGGACGTTCTGGCGCGGTTCTGGCGCGATTTCTCGGCAGCGATCGCCGAGACGGCCGAGCTGCGGATCTCGGACGTGCTGGAGAAGATCGACGAGGTTCTGGCTCCGCATCTCTACCCGCCGCGCCCCGACGGGTCCGACCCGCGCGTCTGCCCGACCTGCGGCAAGGGACGGCTGAACCTGAAGACCGCGCGCTCGGGCGGGGCGTTCATCGGTTGCACGAACTACCCGGAATGCCGCTATACCCGGCCCCTTTCCGGCGAGGAAGGCGACAGCGAGCTGTCAGGCGACGGCAAACTGCTGGGCCATGACGGCGACGACCCGATCTATCTGCGCACCGGCCGGTTCGGACCCTATGTCCAGCGCGGCGAAGTGACGGCCGAGACCCCGAAACCGCCCCGTTCGAGCCTGCCGAAAAGCTGGGCACCCGAGGCGGTGGACCTGGAACGTGCCCTGAGTCTGCTGTCGCTGCCGCGTCTGGTCGGCACGCACCCGGAAGACGGTGAGCCGGTCGAAACCGCGATCGGCCGCTTCGGCCCTTACGTCAAACACAACAAGACCTATGCCAACCTGCCCGATGTCGACGAGGTGTTCACCATCGGCATGAACCGGGCGGTGGAGCTGCTGGCCGCAAAGGCCGCGCGCGGCCCAGGACGGGGCGCGGCGGCGCAGCCCCTGCACACGCTGGGCGACCACCCGGATGGCGGCGCCGTGGCGGTGATGCCCGGGCGCTATGGCCCCTATGTGAAATGGGAAAAGGTCAACGCGACCCTGCCCAAGGACATGACCCCCGAAGACGTCACGCTGGAGCAGGCGCTGGAACTGATCGCCGCCAAGGCCGGCGCCAGTGGCAAGAAAGGCAAGGCCGGGGCCAAGAAGGCCGCGCCGAAGAAAGCCCCCGCCAAGAAGACCAAGGCCAAGAAAGCCGTGAAGGACGCCGAGTAACCCGGTAGCGTGACCCGCGCGCGGCCAGGCCACCGGCCCGCGCGGATCCTCCGGTCAGAAGGCGCGGGTCACCGCGCCCAGCCGTCTGAGCCATTGCACCAGCCGCGGCACCTCCTGTCCGGGCATCACGCGCTCGCCCTCGGCAATGAACCGCCCGATCACTGCGTCCACCTGTGCGGCGACGTCGCGGTCCAGCACCACGACGCCGTTCTCCATGTCATGCACGAAGCTGCGCATGTTGAGGTTGGTCGAGGTAATGATCGCCAGACGGTCGTCGATCACGAACAGCTTGGCATGCAGCAACCGGGGCACCGGATCGTAGTCATAGAACTGCACCCAGTCGCCGAAGTCGTTGGCGAATTGCCGGTTGAGGCCGGTGACCATGAAGTCGGTCGCCTCGCGCACCCGGACGGTGGTCACCACCTGCACCTCGACCCCGCGATCGCGGGCCCGGTTCAGCGCCGCTTCCAGTTCCGGCGGCATGTTCAGATAGGGGATGGCGATGTGGATCGAGTGGCGCGCGGCATCCAGCAAACCGACGAAATAGCCGGTCTGCGCCTCGCCATCGGTAAAGGGCACCGAGATGAAGTGGCGGACCATGCCGTCCTGCGCGGTGACCCGCTGCGGTCCGGGCAATGGCGGGCGCGGCGCCTGACTGTCGTGGTCGCGGTGCCACAACGCGGCCATATGGCCGATGATCGAGCGCACCGCGACATCCGACTGAAACTCGATCTCAAAATCCTGATAGGCGGTGAACCCCCCTGTCAGCTTGGTCTGGTTGGGGTCATACTGGTGCAGGAAGGGCCAGGCCGACAGATCGCGCGGCTCTTCATAGAAATAGCCCTCGTGCAGGTTGCGCCCGCCGACCATCGCCGTCGACCGCCCGGGCTCGCGCGCGAGGGTGGCGAACAGCTTGACGTGGCTGACCCGGTGCAGGCGCCCCATCTGCCCCTCGAACCCGTCCGCAGCCTCGGCCGGAAAGCGATAGGACTGGATCTGCACCGTGGGATAGCGCGCGGCCAACCCCTCGAACAGGCGGCGGTCGGTCTCGGTCTGCATGATGTCCGACACCAGGATCCGCACGATGGTGCCCCGTGCCGCGTGCCAGGCCAGCATCCGCGAAATCAGGTATCCCGAGAAATCGGCGTTCAGGTTCAGATAGTTGACATAGATGAGGTCGAGCTGTGGCGCATTCGAGAAATCCAGTGGCATGTCCGCGTCGCCGGCCAGCAGCTGGGCGCGCGTCAGGCGTCGTCCCAGCAGTGCCTCGACCTTGGCATCCAGTGCATCCAGCCCGTCCGGCAACAGGCGCGTGCGGCCCAGCGCCACCGGGCAACTGGCCGACATCCCGTCGGTCGCCAGGAACGCACGCACCAGCGGGTCGGTGCTGTCACCGCCCGGGCAGGACGGCAGCGGTGCGTCGATCCGCGAAAGCCAGGGCAACGCCGTGTCCTCGCGCAGCAGGCTGAGCCGATAAGGCGCCTGTCCGCCCGGCGTGATCGTCGCGTCGCAGTGCTGCACCTCGGTGCCCAGTTCCAGCCGGGTCTGGAACCGCTCGCGTGGCGACAGCTCGATGACGACGGGCTGGCCGGGGGCGACCCAGGCCGGGGACGTCTCCTGCATGTCGGTCGAGCGGCGGCGCGCACGCCCGTCACATACCGCACGCAGCTGCATGCGGGTCTGATCGCGCACCGCGAGGTCGATCGACACCTCGTCCGCGGCAAGCGCGTCGAAATAGAAACGGTCCTGCCCCGCAGCCGGACCGTCACGGCTAAGAACCAGCATGCTGATCGCATGCCGTTCGCCCGAGGCGAGGCGCGTGGCAATTTCGCCGCCGGGGCGCGGCACGATAGGGTTCGCCGCCGGGGCACAGGCGGAGACGGCAAGCAGCAGCAAGGCCGCGGTCGTTCGAAAGGCGCGTTTCATCGCGCGCCAGCATAGTCCGCGCCGGGATGTCGGCAAGGGGGACACGCAATTGACTTCGCCGCGGTGCCGCGTCACAACGTCTCGCACGTTTATTGCGGGGGAAAGCATGCAGAAAATCTACGGCTCGGCCGCCGAGGCCCTTGATGGCCTCCTGTTCGACGGGATGACGATTGCGGCCGGCGGCTTCGGCCTTTGCGGGATTCCGGAACTTCTGATCGCGGCGATTCGCGATGCCGGCGTCAAGAACCTGACCGTGGCCTCGAACAACGCCGGCGTCGACGGATTCGGCCTGGGGCAGTTGCTGGATACCCGGCAGGTGAAGAAGATGATCTCGTCCTATGTCGGCGAGAACGCGGAATTTATGCGCCAGTATCTGTCGGGCGAGCTGGAGCTGGAATTCAACCCGCAGGGCACGCTGGCCGAACGGATGCGTGCGGGCGGCGCCGGCATCCCCGGCTTCTATACCAAGACGGGCGTCGGCACGGTCATCGCCGAGGGCAAGGAGCACAAGGATTTCAACGGCCAGACCTATATCCTTGAAACCGGGCTGGTGATGGACCTGTCGATCGTCAAGGCCTGGAAGGCCGACGAGACCGGCAACCTGGTGTTCCGCAAGACCGCGCGCAACTTCAACCCGCCGGCGGCGACCTGCGGCAAGGTCTGCGTCGTCGAGGTCGAGGAAATCGTTCCCGCCGGCACGCTGGACCCCGACCACATTCACCTGCCGGGCATCTATGTGCATCGCATCATTCAGGGCGAGCACGAGAAGCGCATCGAGCAGCGCACCACGCGGCCGACCAACAAGGGCTCGTCCGCTCAAGGGGAGGACCTCTGAGATGGCTTGGGACCGCAATCAAATGGCCGCCCGCGCGGCACTGGAACTCGAAGACGGGATGTATGTGAACCTCGGGATCGGCATCCCGACGCTGGTTGCCAACTACGTCGGCGACAAGGACATCACGCTGCAGTCGGAAAACGGCATGCTGGGCATGGGCCCGTTCCCTTTTGAGGGTGACGAGGATCCCGACCTGATCAACGCCGGCAAGCAGACCATCACCGAACTGCCCCGCACCGCCTATTTCGACAGCGCGACCTCGTTCGCGATGATCCGCGGCGGCAAGATCGCCGCGGCGATCCTTGGCGGGATGGAAGTATCGGAAACCGGCGACCTGGCGAACTGGATGGTGCCGGGCAAGCTGGTCAAGGGCATGGGCGGCGCGATGGATCTGGTGGCCGGCGTCGGCAAGGTGATCGTGGTGATGGATCACACCTCGAAGCACGGTGATTCCAAGGTGCTGAAGGCCTGCACCCTGCCGCTGACCGGCAAGGGCGTGGTCGACCGGATCATTACCAATCTGGGCGTTCTGGATGTCGTCGCGGGCGGGTTGAAGATCGTCGAATGCGCCGAGGGCGTGACCGAAGCGGAACTCCGCGCAGCGACCGAGGCGACGATCGTCGACTGACGGTGCGATGACCTTCGGGCACCGGGGGGCGCCGCCCCCCGGCCCCCCCGCTCAGGGGACGCACGCGCCCCCTGAGAACCCCCGTGCGTATTTCACGACAAGATGAAGCCGCGAGACGGCCGGGTTGACTTCGGCAAGGGGCGCACGCAAGACAGCGGGGCACCGCGAGGGAGTTGACGATGGCCGCAGCTGCAGAGAAGAACGATGGCATCTGGGAAACGGTCAAGACCGTGTTCTGGGCGCTGGTGATCGCCGGCATCTTTCGCACACTGTTCTTCCAGCCGTTCTGGATCCCCTCGGGGTCGATGAAGGACACGTTGCTGATCGGCGACTTCCTGTTCGTCAACAAGATGGCCTATGGCTATTCGCGCCATTCCTGCCCGTTCAGCCTGTGCCCCTTCTCCGGCCGGATCTTTGGCTCGGAGCCCGAGCGCGGCGATATCGTTGTATTCCGCCATCCGGTGAACGGCGAGGATCTGATCAAGCGCGTGATCGGCCTGCCGGGCGACCGGATCCAGGTGCGGGGCGGCATCCTCTATATCAACGACCAGGAGGTTCCGCAGGAGCCCGATGGCGTCTTTGCCGAGACCTACGAACGTCAGGGGTCGATGGGCGGCTATCCGCGGTGTTACAACGCGCCGGTCGGCCAGGGCGGCGTCTGCGAAAAGCCGCGCGCCATCGAGACCCTGCCGAACGGGGTGCGCCACCCGGTGCTGAACATCGAGGACAACGGCTTTGCCGACAACACGCCGGTGTTCACTGTCCCCGCGGACCATATCTTCGTGATGGGCGACAACCGCGACAACTCGGTCGATTCGCGCTTTCCGCAGACCGCAGGGGGCGTGGGCTTTGTGCCGATGGAGAACCTCATCGGGCGGGCTGATCGGGTGATCTTCTCGTCGGCGGGCACCTCGATGCTGTTCTTCTGGACCTGGCGCGCCGACCGGTTCTTCCACGCGCTGCATGAGTGACGCGCGCGGGTTGACAGACCCGACCGCGGCGCGCAAGACGGACCCCGGCGGCCGCGCACGGGGCGGGGCGCGCCCCGGGAATGACGGATGACGACCAGCGCACGGAGCTTTGCCGCGGGCCTGTGGGACACGACCAGGACCGTGATCTGGGCGCTGCTGATCGCCGGGGTGTTCCGCACGGTCTTCTACCAGCCGTTCTGGATCCCCTCGGGCAGCATGAAGGAAACGCTGCTGATCGGCGATTTCCTGTTCGTCAACAAGTTCGCTTATGGCTGGTCGCGCCATTCCTGCCCGCTCAGCCTGTGCCCGATCGAGGGGCGCCTGTTCGGCACGATGCCCGAGCGCGGCGATATCGTCGTGTTCCGCCATCCGGTCTCGGGCGCCGACTATATCAAGCGGCTGATCGGCCTGCCCGGCGACCGGATCCAGGTGCGCAATGGCGTGCTCTATCTCAACGGCCAGGTCGTTCCGCGACAGCACGACGGCGCCTTTGCCGAAGCCTTTGAGCGTCAGGGCGCGGCGGCCCAGCTGCCGCGCTGCGAGAACGCGCCGGTGGCGCCGGGCCTGCAGTGCCTGAAATCGCGGATGATCGAGACCCTGCCCAACGGTGTCTCGTATCCGGTTCTGAACATCACCAACGCCAGTCGCGCCGACAACACGCCCGAGTTCATCGTTCCCGAGGGGCATTTCTTCTTCATGGGCGACAACCGCGACAATTCGATCGACTCGCGCTTCCCGCAAAGCGCGGGCGGTGTCGGGTTCGTGCCCTTTGAAAACCTGATCGGCCGCGCCGACCGGGTGATCTTTTCCTCGGCCGGCTCGTCGATGCTGGCCTTCTGGACCTGGCGGCCCGACCGCTTCTTTCACGCGCTGCACGACTGATGGCCCGCACCCCTGATCCGATCCGCCTCTCGGCCGAAATGGCCGGTTTCGCCCAAAGGCTGGGCCATGACTTTGGCCGGCCCGAACTGCTGATCCGCGCGCTGACCCATGCCTCGGCGGGGTCGGCCTCGCGGCCGCACAACCAGCGGCTGGAGTTTCTGGGCGACCGGGTGCTGGGGCTGGTGATGTCCGAGGCGCTGTTCGCCGCCGACCGCAAGGCGACCGAGGGCCAGCTGGCGCCGCGTTTCAATGCGCTGGTGCGCAAGGAAACCTGCGCCGATGTCGCGCGTCAGATCGAGCTGGGCGCGGTGCTGCGGTTGGGCCGGTCCGAGATGCTGTCGGGCGGGCGGCGCAAGGAGGCATTGCTGGGCGACGCGATGGAGGCGGTGCTGGCCGCGGTCTATCTCGATGGCGGGCTGGAGGCGGTGCGGCGGGTGATCCTGGCGCTGTGGGCGGATCGCATCGACACGGTCGAGGACGATGCGCGCGACCCCAAGACCGCGCTGCAGGAATGGGCCCAGGGCCGGGGCGAGGCCCCGCCGACCTATGTCGAGATCGCCCGCGAGGGCCCGCCGCATGCGCCGGTCTTTACCATCGAGGTGCGCCTTGAGGGCGGCCAGCGCGAAACCGCGCGCGCCGGGTCGAAACGGGCCGCCGAACAGGCTGCGGCGCAGGCGCTGCTGACCCGGATCAGCGCATCGTGAGCACCAACCGCAAGGGCGCGACCTTCATGGTGCTGGCGATGGCGGCCTTTGCCTGCGAGGACGCGCTGGTCAAGGCCGCGACGCAGCAGGTCGCCCCGGCGACGGTGATGATGGGGTTCGGCCTGCTGGGCATGGCGATCTTCGCGGTCATGGCCTGGCTGCGCCGCGAAACCGCCTTCCCGGCAGGCGGGTTGACGCGCGGGCTGATGATCCGCTCGGCCATCGAACTCTGCGGACGGCTGTTCTATTCGCTGGCACTGGCCTTTGCCGATCTCGGCGCGACCTCGGCCATCCTGCAGGCCACGCCGCTGGTGGTCGTGGGCGGCGCGGTCTGGGTGTTTGGCGAGCGTGTCGGCTGGCGGCGCTGGGTGGCGATCGGCATCGGGTTCGTGGGCGTGCTGCTGGTGCTGCGCCCCTCGGGCGAGGGGCTGGACATGGCGGCGCTGTTTGCTGTGCTGGGGATGCTGGGCTTTGCCGGGCGTGACCTGGCGACCCGCGCGGCGCCCCTGACGGTGACCAACGCGCAGCTGGGTGTGCTGGGCATGAGCGTGCTGGCGCTGGCCGGGTTGGTGGTGCAACTGGCCACCTGGTCGCCGTTGGCGCTGCCCGGCCCCGACGCGGCGCTGCGCATCCTGGGCGCGGCGGTGTTCGGCGTCGCCGCCTACAGCGCGCTGACCGTGGCGATGCGCGCGGGCGAGGTCTCGGTCGTCACGCCGTTTCGCTATACCCGCCTGGTCTTCGCGCTGGTCCTCGCCGTGCTGGTGTTCGGCGAGCGCCCGGACCTGCCGATGCTGCTGGGGTCTGCGTTGATCGTGGGATCGGGCCTCTTTACCCTGGCGCGCAGCCGCCGCTGACCCCCGCTATGGCGCCCGCCGCCCTTATGGTATAAGGCCCGCGCAGCGCATCCAGAGGACCATCCATGACCACACGCGCCGGTTTCGTCGCCCTGATCGGAGAGCCCAACGCGGGCAAATCCACGCTGCTCAATCGCATGGTCGGGGCCAAGGTCTCGATCGTCACGCACAAGGTGCAGACGACCCGCGCGCGCATCCGCGGCATCGCCATGCATGAGGACGCGCAGATCGTCTTCGTCGACACCCCCGGCCTGTTTCGCCCGCGCCGCCGGCTGGACCGGGCGATGGTCGCGGCGGCCTGGGGGGGCGCGGCGGATGCCGATATCGTGGTGCTGCTGATCGAGGCGCATCGCGGGATGACCGACGGGGTGCGCGCGATCCTTGATGCGTTGAAAGAGCGCGCGACGCCCAAGCAGACCGTGGCGCTGGCGATCAACAAGATCGACAAGCTGAAGGCCGAAACCCTGCTGGCCCTGACCCAGGAGATGAACGCGGTCTATCCCTTTGCCCGCACCTTCCTGATTTCCGCCGAGCGCGGCTATGGCTGCGACGACCTCAAGGCCTGGCTGGCCGAAACCCTGCCCGACAGCCCCTGGCTCTATCCCGAGGACCAGATCGCCGACCTGCCGCTGCGGATGATCGCCGCCGAGATCACCCGCGAGAAATGCACCCTGCGTCTGCACCAGGAACTGCCCTATGAGCTGACGGTGGAAACCGAGCAGTGGCAGGACCGCGAAGATGGCTCGACCCGCATCGACCAAGTGATCTATGTCGCGCGCGAGGGCCACAAGGGCATCGTTCTGGGCCACAAGGGCGAGACGGTGAAGGCGATCAGCCAGGCCGCGCGCGCCGAGATCGGCGAATTCCTGGGCCGCACCGTGCATCTGTTCCTGACCGTCCGCGTGCGCCAGAACTGGCTGGAAGAGCGCGAACGCTATGACGAGATGGGCCTCGACTTCCGCGACGGGAACAGCTGAGGCCCCGCGAGAGTCTGCCGATGTCGCCCCGCCTGACCGCCGATTTCTGGGTCCATGCGTATCTCGCCCGGTTGCGGCTGGTCGAGATCCCGGCCTTTGTCGTCGCGCGCGGCGATGCGACCGCGGGCGCAGTGCTGATCAAGCAAGCGCCCCTCGACGGCACCGCCAGCCTGCACCAGCGCCGGTTCGACCTGATGGCCGACACCCGCCGCTGGGAAGAGGTCGCGCGCGGGCCCGAGGGCGAAATCGACGCCCGCATCGCCCGCGAGCGCGCCCGCGACCCGGATCTGTGGGTGATCGAGGTCGAGGACCGCGCCGGACGCACCCTGCTGGACGAACCCGGGCTGGACGGCTGACCCCCGGCCGGAACGCTGGAGGCCGGCGTCGGCATGCGTATTTGCAGCAAGGTGAAAGGGCGGGCGGAGGGCGCCTGGGGCTGCGATCTCTTGCTCTCGGGCGCGGCGCGCGTTAGGCGGTCTGAAAGCAACCGGAGGCCGCCATGCCCACCTTTACCGCGCTGACCACCCTGCCCGACGAAGCCCGCGCCGAGGCGCTGGGCGAGGCGCTGGAAGATCTGGACCCGGCGCCGGTCGGCGTCGGCGTGTTCGAGTTGGAAGACGGCTCGGGCCTGTGGGAGGTCGGCGCCTATTTCACCGAAAGCCCCGATGACATCGCCCTGACGCTGATCGCAGCGGCGTTCGGCGCGGCGGAATTCGCGGTGTCCGAGCTGCCCGAGATCGACTGGGTCGCCCATGTCCGGCGCGAGTTGAAGCCGGTCGAGGCGGGGCGGTTCTTTGTCTATGGTAGCCATGACGCGGACAAGGTGCCCGCGGGGCGCATCCCGCTGCTGATCGAGGCGGCGATGGCTTTTGGCACCGGGCATCACGGCACCACGCTGGGCTGCCTGAAGGCGCTCGACCGGTTGGCGACGCAGGGCTTCGTCGGTAAGAACGTGATTGACGTCGGCTGCGGCACCGCCGTTCTGGCAATGGCCGCGGCGCGGATCTGGCCCGACACGGTGCTGGCGACCGACATCGACGCTGTCGCCGTCGAGGTGGCCGAGGCGAATGTCGACGCGAACGGGCTGCAAGGCCGTGTCGACTGTCTGGAGGCGGTGGGCTTCGACCACCCCGAGATCGCCAGGCGCGCGCCCTATGATCTGGTGTTTGCCAATATCCTGAAAGGGCCGTTGATCCAGATCGCCCCCGACATGGCAAAGCACACCGTGGCGGGCAGCCTGGCGATCCTGTCGGGGCTCTTGACCACCCAGGCCGAGGATGTGCTGACCGCCTATCGCGCGGCGGGTTTCGAGCTGGTCCAGCGCGACGATATCGGCGAATGGTCGACACTGGTGCTGCGCCGCGCCTGAATTTTGCCCGAATTCACTGTCAGGGTCTGCGCAAGAGATTGCGCGCCGACGAGTGACGACCATGCAAAGCCCTGATTTTCTGCGCCGGATGGAGACGGTTCTGGCGTCACGGGTCGAAGAAAAGAAACGCGAGGATGCGCCGGCCGCCCTGACGGCGCTGCGTGCCGCGGGTGCGGTGCCCTTTGCGATGGCCTTCTTCTTCTTCCTCAAGGCTGTGGCCCTGGCCGGGTCCGGTGGCCATTCCTTTGCCGCACCACTGACTGACGAGGCCGGGGTCGCCGCGCATCTCCATCACTGGTTTGCCGGTGCCGATCCGGTCACCCGCACCATCGCCGTGGCGATTCGCCCCGACATGAGGCTGGCGATCCTCGCCACGCTCTGAGCGCCCGTCCGCCCTTCGGAAACGAACAACGCCGCCTCGGACTTCCGGGCGGCGTTTCGGTTCGCGTCTGGCGGGACGGATCAGTTCAACGTCGAGACGATCCGCTCGATGTCGCCGCGGCAAAGACCGATATCGTCCAACTCACGGTCCGAGAGTTTCGACAACTCGTTCCGGGTGGTGCGCTGATCGTTCCACGCGATCAGGCGCGCGAAGAAGTCACCGAACGAGAAGCCGAACGAGCGGCCGAACACACCGTCAGCGACCGGGCGGGACTGGGCAAAAAAGGCCATCTCAGGCTCCTGTCGTTTCAAAACTGCCCAAGGGTTGGGCTTTGTGACGCTCAGATACGTCACTGCATGTGCAACGAGAAGACGGAGAAAATGCATTCCCGCCATGCAGCATCTTCATGCCTGCAGCGGAACGCGCAAAGACCCCCTTCAGGCGGGGGCGGACCGGATGCGACCAGTTTACGGCCGTTTGCGTCGGACACAAGCCCGGATCTGGCGAGGAGTCCCCGACGAGGGGCGGAAAAACGCTTTGCTCTGGCCAATGTTCACTTTTCGTGCTAGCCAGATCGCAAGGCCGGGCAAAGGGCCAGACGCGACAACGGGCAGGATGGGCGCATGCGGGTGTTGGGAATCGACCCGGGTTTGAGGAACCTTGGCTGGGGCGTGATCGACGTCGAGGGCGTCCGGTTGCGCCATGTCGCGAATGGCACACTGCATTCGCAGGGCCAGGATCTGGCGACGCGGCTCCTCAGCCTGCATGTCCAGCTGACCGATGTGCTGGCGCGCATGACACCGGATTGTGCGGCGGTCGAACAAACCTTTGTCAACAAGGATGCCGTGGCAACGCTGAAACTGGGCCACGCCCGGGCGATCGCCCTGCTGGTGCCCGCACAGGCAGGGCTGACGGTGGGCGAATACGCCCCGAACGCGGTGAAGAAGGCCGTGGTCGGCGTCGGCAAGGCAGCCAAGGTGCAGGTCGATCACATGGTGAAGATGCAGCTGCCCGGCGCGGTGATGGACAGCCCCGACGCGGCCGATGCCCTGGCGGTGGCGATCTGCCACGCCTTCCATATGCAAAGCGCGGGCCGGCTGCAGGCGGCGCTGAGGGCTGCGGAATGATCGGCAAGATCTCGGGGCGGATCGACTACCGCGCGGGCGACCATGTGCTGATCGACGTGCGCGGCGTCGGCTATCTCGTCTATGCCTCGGACCGCACGCTGGCAGCCCTGCCCGGCCCGGGCGAGGCCTGCGCACTCTATACCGAATTGCTGGTGCGCGAGGATCTGCTGCAGCTCTTCGGCTTTCTGACGCTGGCGGAAAAGGAATGGCACCGGCTCTTGATGTCGGTGCAGGGGGTCGGCGCCAAGGCGGCAATGGCGATCCTCGGCGCACTGGGGCCCGACGGGGTGGCGCGGGCTCTGACGATCGGCGACGCGGGCGCGATCCGCAAGGCCCCCGGGATCGGGCCGAAGCTGGCGCAGCGCGTGGTGATGGAACTCAAGGACAAGGCGCCGGCCGTGATGGCGCTGGGCGCCGCCGCCCCCGATCTGGGCGACGACACTCCGGTGATCGAGGACGAGGCGCCGGCCGCAGCACCCGCCGCGAAACCTGCGCCGAAACCCTCGGCCCGCCGCCAGTCGGCGCAGGCGCAGGCCGATGCGCTCTCGGCGCTCACGAACCTCGGCTATGGCCCGTCGGATGCAGCCCAGGCCGTCGCCCAGGCCGCCGAGACCGAAACCGAGACCCCGGCCCTGATCCGCGCTGCCCTGAAACTGCTGGCGCCGAAATGAGTCCTGCCTCCTCACCTTGTGTCAAATACGCCGGGGTGCGGGGTGGAACCCCGCTTCCGCAACCGGCCACCAGGCGCTAGACCCGGACCATGACCACCCCCGACCCCACCCTCCGCCCCAACCGCCAGCCCGAGGACGCCGACCGCGCCCTCAGGCCGCAGATGCTGGACGAATTCATCGGCCAGCATGAGGCGCGGCGGAACCTCAAGGTGTTCATCCAGTCTGCCAAGATGCGCGGCGAGGCGATGGACCACACGCTGTTCTACGGCCCGCCCGGTCTGGGCAAGACGACGCTGGCGCAGATCATGGCGCGCGAACTGGGCGTGGGCTTTCGCATGACCTCGGGGCCGGTGCTGGCCAAGGCCGGCGATCTGGCGGCGATCCTGACCAACCTCGAGGCGCGCGACGTCCTGTTCATCGACGAGATCCACCGCCTGAACCCCGCGGTCGAAGAGGTGCTCTACCCGGCGATGGAGGATTTCCAGCTGGATCTGGTGATCGGCGAGGGGCCAGCGGCGCGCACCGTGCGGATTGAACTCCAACCCTTCACGCTGGTCGGCGCCACAACCAGGCTGGGCCTGTTGACGACGCCCTTGCGCGACCGCTTCGGCATCCCGACCCGGCTGCAGTTCTATACCGAGCCCGAACTGTGCGAGATCGTCGCGCGCGGCGCGCGGCTCTTGGGCGTCGCCGCGGCAGACGAGGGCGTGCACGAGATCGCGCGGCGCGCGCGCGGCACGCCGCGGATCGCCGGGCGGCTGTTGCGCCGGGTCGTTGATTTCGCGCTGGTCGAGGGCGACGGCCGGCTGACCCAGGCGCTGGCCGACGATGCGCTGACCCGGCTGGGGGTGGACCACCTGGGCCTCGACGGGGCGGACCGGCGCTATCTGCGCCTTCTGGCCGAAAGCTATGGCGGCGGGCCGGTGGGGGTGGAAACCATCGCCGCGGCGCTCAGCGAAAGCCGGGACGCGATCGAAGAGGTGATCGAGCCCTATCTGCTGCAACAAGGCCTGATCGCGCGCACCCCGCGCGGGCGGATGCTGACCGCGGCCAGCTGGCGGCACCTGGGGCTGGCCCCGCCCCGCCCCGCCGCGCAGGGCGAGATGTTCGAGGGCGACGGCTGAGCCTGGCGGGCAACGCCGCGTCGACGCGGCGTCACCCTCCCAGAACCGGCCGCACGCCCCTGAGCCTGAGCGCGTTCGACAGCACGAAGATCGACGACAGCGCCATCGCCCCCGCGCCCAGCACCGGCGACAGCTGCAGCCCGAACGCGGGATAGAGCACCCCCGCCGCCACCGGGATCAGCGCGGTGTTATAGGCAAAAGCCCAGAACAGGTTCTGGCGGATGTTGCGCAGCACCCGGCGGCTGAGGTCGATGGCGTTGACCACGCCCTTCAGGTCGCCCGACATCAGCACCACCTCGGCGGCCTCGACCGCGACATCGGTGCCGGTGCCGATCGCCAGTCCGACATCCGCCGCCGCCAGCGCGGGCGCGTCGTTGATACCGTCACCGACAAAGGCCACCCGCCGCCCGCCGTCGCGCAGGCTTTCGACCGCCTCGACCTTGCCCGCCGGCAGAACCTCGGCCACGACGCGGTCGATGCCCAGCTCTGCGGCAATCGCCCGCGCGGTCGCCTGTGCGTCGCCGGTGATCATCGCCACCTCGACCCCCAGCCCGTGCAGCGCCGCGATGGCCGCGCGCGAACTCGGCTTGACCCGGTCCGCAACGACGATCAGCGCCGCCAGCGCGCCGTCGACCGCCATGTAAAGCGGGGTCTGGCCGCGTCCTGCATGGTCTTCTGCGAGGGCGGGCAGGTCGCCCAGCGCAACGCCCTCGGCCGCCATCAACCGCGCCGCACCGATCAACACGCGCCGCCCCTCGACCACCGCCGTCAGGCCGAAACCCGCGCGGGCCTCGGCCCCTTCGGCCTCGGGCCGCACCAGCCCCTTTTCCTCAGCCGCGCGCAGGATCGCGCCGGCAATCGGATGCTCGGACCCGGCCTCGGCGGCAGCGGCCAGCGCCAGTGCCGCATCGCCGTCCCAGCCGGACGCCGGGTGCAGCGCGACCAGCGCCGGGCGCCCTTCGGTCAGGGTGCCGGTCTTGTCAAAGGCCACGACCTGCACCCCCTGCAGCGCCTGCAACGCATCGCCCCGGCGGAACAGCACGCCCATCTCGGCGCCGCGCCCCGTGCCGACCATGATCGAGGTCGGCGTGGCAAGCCCCATCGCGCAGGGGCAGGCGATGATCAGCACCGCGACGCCGGCGACCAGCGCATGCGACAGTGCGGGCGCGGGGCCGACGACCAGCCAGACCAGCACCGTCAGCGCCGCGATCCCCATCACCACTGGCACGAACACCCGCGTCACCCGGTCCACCGCCGCCTGGATCGGCAGCTTGGCGCCCTGGGCCTCTTCGACCATGCGGATGATCTGCGCGAGCAGCGTGTCGCCGCCGACCCGCTCGGCCCGGTAGGTCAGCACTCCCTGCCCGTTCACCGTGCCCGCCGTGACCACATCGCCCGGCCCCTTCTCCACCGGCACCGGCTCGCCCGAGATCATGCTCTCGTCCAGCCAGGAATGCCCGGTGGCGATGGTGCCATCGACGGCGACCCGCTCGCCCGGGCGCAGCTGCAGCAGATCGCCCACGGCAATCTCGGCAATCGGCACATCCTCGACCAGACCCGCGCGTTCCCGCCGCGCGGTCTTGGCCTGCAACCCCACCAGCCGCTGGATCGCCGCCCCGGTGCGCCCCTTGGCGCGCGCCTCCAGCCAGCGGCCCAGCAAGATCAGCGTGACGATCATCGCCGCCGCTTCGAAATAGACCGCGCGCGCGCCCTCGGGCAGCAGCCCCGGCGCAAAGGTCGCCACCGTCGAGAACCCCCAGGCGGCGGTCGATCCCAGCACGACGAGGCTGTTCATGTCCGGTCCGCCGTGCAACAACGCCGGCACGCCCGCGCGGAAGAACCGCCAGCCGGGGCCAACCATCACCGCGGTGGTCAGCAGGAACTGCAGCACCCAGACCGGGGTCTGGCCGAAGGTGCCATGCAGCCAGTGGTGAAAGGCGGGAACCGCGTGGCCGCCCATCTCCAGAATGAACACCGGCAGCGTCAGAACCGCGGCCAGGATCACCGCCCGCTTGAGCTGCCGCTGGTCCGCCTCGCGCCGCGCCGCCAGATCGTCGCGCGAGGTTTCGGTGACCACCCGCGCCTCATAGCCCGCGGCCTTCACCGCCTCGGCCAGCCGGTCGGGCAGACCGGCCACGGCAAAGTGTCGGATCGTCGCGCTTTCGTCGGCGAGGTTGACGCTCGCCCCCTCGACGCCCGGCACCCTGGCCAGCACCCGCTCGACCCGGGCGACACAGGACGCGCAGGTCATGCCCGCGATGGACAGCCGCGTCGTATCCTCGGCCGCGCTGAACCCGGCCGCTGCCAGCTTCTCGGCCACGCGCCGGGGTTCGGCCGCGCCGTCAATCGCCACGGTGCCGGTCATCAGATTGGCGCGCACGCCGGTCACGCCCTCTTCGCGCGACAACATGCGCTCGACGCGCGCGGTGCAGGACGCACAGGTCATGCCGTCGACGCGCAGGGTCTGGGTCTGGGTCATATCGGACCTCCTGGCGCAGATATGGACCCGACGCCCCGGGTGCGGCAAGCCCCCGCAGACACAAGACCCAAACCGTCACGCCATCCGGGCCACGCACCACGCGGTCAGCGCCTCGGCATCGGCGGGCAGGGCCTCGGCCATCCCTTCGGCAAAGGCGGCAAAGCCGGTCAGGTTGTCGCGCTTGACACCCACCAACACCGGCAGCCCCCGGCCCAGCGCCTCGCCGATCAGCAGGCGAAAGCCGCGGCCCTCTATCTCGGCCTTGCCGAACTTGTTGACGATCAGCAGCCGCGCCTCCGGCAGCGAGGCCTCGACCAGCCCGACCGCCGTTTCCAGCCCGTTCGCGTCCAGCCGGCACCCCTGCGCAGCCCCGCCCAGCGACTGGCTGATCCGCACCCGCTCGGCCCGCCCCAGCACCTGCAGGTCCATGTCGCAACGGGTCTGCCCGGCACGTTCGGTGTTGTGCTGGACGACGCCAGCCAAGGGCCATCCCTCGGCCTGCAAACCGCGCGCGACCTCGGCCAGCAGCCGGTCGGTCTCGCCGCGCCCGTCGCCCGTCACATATCCCAGCGCCGTCATGGCCACCCCTTGTTGCCGGTCGCGGCCCTGATACAGTTTCCACGCAATGGGGGAAAGAGACACGATGACCGGCATAGCGGGGGTGATCCTGGCGGGCGGGCAGGCAAGGCGTATGGGCGGGGGCGACAAGGGCCTGTTGCCGGTGCGGGGCCGGCCAATGCTGGCGCATGTGATCGAGCGTCTATCACCACAGGTCACGCGCCTCGCGCTGAACGCGAACGGCGATCCCGCGCGCTTTGCCGATTTTGCCCTGCCCGTTCTGGCCGACCCGCTGCCGGGCTTCCCCGGCCCGCTGGCCGGGATTCTGGCGGCGATGGACTGGGCCGCAGCCCAAGGCCTCGACCGGGTCGCCACCGCCGCCGCCGACACGCCCTTCCTGCCGCGCGACCTGGTGGTGCGCCTCGCTGCCGCCGGACCGCTCGCCATCGCCGCCAGCCCGGATGCCGAGGGCGCGCTGCGCAGCCACCCCACCGCTGCGCTCTGGCCCACCGTCCTGCGCGAGACCCTGCGCGCCGACCTGGCAGCGGGCGAACGCCGCCTCGGCCGCTGGGCCGCCGCGCAGGGGGCCGCCATCGTGCGCTTCGACGAAACCCCGGACCCGTTTGTCAACGTCAACACCCCAGACGACCTCGCCCGCCTTGCATGATCTTCGACCGGATCGCCATCCTCGACTGGTCCGCCGCCAACCGCCCCCGGCGGGGCAAGGATTCGATCTGGCTCGGCCATGACAGCGCCCCGCCCGAGAACCTGCCGACCCGCGCCACCGCCTTCGACCGCCTGACCGCGCTGGTCGAGGACGCACTGACCCGCAACCAGCGCCTGCTGATCGGCGCGGATTTCGCCTTTGGCTACCCCCGGGGCTTTGCCCGCGCCCTCACCGGTCAGGACAACGCGCTGGCCCTCTGGCAACAGCTCGCTGACCGCCTGCAGGACGACGCCCGAAACCGCTCGAACCGCCTCGAGGTCGCGGCCGAGATCAACCGCGGCCTGCCCGGCCTCGGCCCGTTCTGGTTCAACCCGACGAAAACCGACCTGCCCGGCCTGCCACGCAAAGGCACGACCCGCCACGGCCACGGGTTCACCGACCTGCGGGTCACGGATCGCACCAGGGGCGCGCAATCGGTCTGGAAACTTGGCGGCGCGGGCGCCGTCGGCTCGCAGGTGCTGACCGGCCTGCCGGTCCTCTGGCGGTTGCGCGCGGCCTTCCCCGGCCGCATCGCCGCCTGGCCGTTCGAGCCCCCTGCCCCGGTCACCCTGGCCGAGGTCTTCCCCTCGCTCCTCGCTGCCCCGGTGCGCGCGGCCACCGCCGCGGGACCGGTGCGCGATGCCGTGCAGGTCACGCTGCTCGCCCGGGCGCTTGCCACGCTCGACCACCAGGGCGCGCTGGCCCCGCTCCTTGTCCCGCCACCCGCCCCCAAAGACGAAGGCTGGATCCTCGGCCTCGGGGCCGAAGCCGCCCTGAACGCCGCCTGCCCGCCCGCATCTTGGCGTTGAAAATATCCCGGAGGGAGCCGAAGGCGGGGGTTGCTCATTGTCTCGCCCTTGGTCCGAGAAACAATGGACAACGAGCCCCCCATCCGCGTGTCAGCGCACAAAGGTCTTGCCGCGCAGCGGCGCCGCCGACCTAGACCGCGCCGCAACGGATCAGATGCACCAGTGCGCCCCTCTCCTCGGTCGCGCCCAGATACTCATGCCCCGTCTGCGCGCAGAAATGCGGCATGTCGATCACCGAGGCCCTGTCGGTGGCGGCGATCCGCAGCACCTGCCCCGGTGCCATGCGCAACAAGGCCTTGCGGGCCTTCAGCACCGGTAGCGGGCACAACAGCCCGCGCGCGTCGATATCCTCGTCCGGGGTCATCATCCCTGCCCCCTATGCAATGCCATGCGCCAAGTCCAGTGTCATCGCCGCCTCCGTCCCCCCCCCCCCGGAACCCGCGCCACAAAGCCGGGCGGCCATCCCGCCACCCAGGCCATGACCCACGCGATCCGTGGATGGCCGCGATCCTCGCACAGCCGCGCGCCGGCTCGACCCCGGTCAGCGCGGCATGGATTTCCTTGGGGCAGATGTGGTGCAGCAGAACCGGCGGCCCGCCCTTGCCGCCCGTCAGGCGCGGCACCAGATGGTGCAGCGATTGCGGCACATCCGGCGGGATCGGCCGGCCACACAGCGGACAGAGGGGATCGGTTTCCCCAGTCAATAGAGCGGATCGGCCTGCACCGAGATCAATAGCGTGCCGTCCGCCTCGACCCGCAGCGCCCCCACCGGCTGGCCGCGCACACCGATCTCGGGCATCGGCACCAGCCGCGCCGGAATATCCCAGCAAACCTGCCCGGCCCCGACGCTCACCCGCCGGCCCGCGAACTCCCCGCTCTCGACCGCCCCGACCAGCGCATCCCCGACCAGCGCAACCGCACCGAGGGGACGCGCCGCTGCCCAGCGATTGCGAAACGCCGGGCGGAACAGCCCGCCCAGCCCCGGCACCACGCTGAAATCCGCGCGGTTCTCGTCATAAAGATCCGCGCTGCCATCCCAGCGCAGCCCGGCACGCCCCAGCCGGATTTCCCGGACCAGCACGGACCGCCCTCCCTCCAGCCGCAGGCTCAACGGCCGGCGGTCGCCCTGCAGCAATACGTCCGGCACATCGCCAGCAGCCCGCTGCCCCCGTCCGCCGACAACCAGAGCGGCAATCACGGCGCTGGCGAAAGTTCTGCGATGCATCGGCGTCTCCTCGTTCGGTTTCCGCCACCCTAGCACGCGCCAGGGCCGGACACCCGTCAGACCTGCGTGATGGCGTCGCATGAACAGTAAGGGCGCGCAGCCTCCCCGCTGCGCGCCCCTCGCTACCCCCGCGGGGTAGGGTGCGTGCTCGCACGCACCGCTTTCAAAGGCCCGATCAGTTGCGGGCCTTGTCGACCATCTTGCCCTTGGCAATCCAGGGCATCATCGCGCGCAGCTTCTCGCCGACCTGCTCGATCTGATGCTCGTCGTTCAGACGGCGGGTCGCCTTGAAGAACGGCTGACCGACGGCGTTTTCCTGCATGAAGTCACGCACGAACTTGCCGGTCTGGATGTCCGACAGGACTTCCTTCATCGCCTTCTTGGTCTGCTCGTAGGGCAGAATGCGCGGGCCCGAGACATACTCGCCATATTCGGCGGTGTTCGAGATCGAGTAATTCATGTTCGCGATGCCGCCCTCATAGATCAGGTCGACGATCAGCTTCACCTCGTGCAGGCACTCGAAATAGGCCATCTCGGGTTCATAGCCGGCTTCCACCAGGGTTTCGAAGCCCATGCGGATCAGCTCGACCAGACCACCACACAGCACGGCCTGCTCACCGAACAGGTCGGTTTCGCATTCCTGACGGAAGTTGGTCTCGATGATGCCCGAACGGCCGCCACCGATCGCCGAGCAATAGCTCAGACCCAGCTCCATCGCACGGCCGGTGGCATCCTGATGCACCGCGACCAGGCAGGGCACGCCGCCGCCCTTGACGTATTCGCCGCGCACGGTGTGGCCCGGGCCCTTCGGCGCCATCATGATGACGTCGACGCCGGGTTTCGGCTCGATCAGGCCGAAATGCACGTTCAGACCGTGGGCAAAGGCGATCGCCGCGCCCTCGCGCAGGTTGTCATGGACGTATTTCTTGTAGGTCTCGGCCTGCAGCTCGTCAGGCATGGTGAACATGATCAGGTCGCACCAGGCGGCGGCCTCGGCGATGCCCATGACCTTCAGGCCCTCGGCTTCGCATTTCTTGGCCGAGGCCGAGCCCGGGCGCAGCGCAACGACGACGTTCTTGGCGCCCGAATCGCGCAGGTTCAGCGCATGGGCGTGGCCCTGGCTGCCATAGCCGAGGATCGCGACCTTCTTGTCCTTGATCAGGTTGATGTCGCAGTCGCGATCGTAATACACGCGCATTGGGGCGCTCCTTCTTCTTTCTGGATGCCGCGCATCATAGGCCGATTTCCCCACAATAGATTGCAAAATCCCGCAAAAATCATCAGAGTATAAAAGTATCTATTCGCCTAAAGGCCAAATACCGAAGCTTTCATGTCCGTCGACGATACCGACCGCCGCATCCTGCGCCAACTCCAGGCCGATCCCGCCCAGCCGATGGCCGAACTCGCGCGCCGCGCCAACGTGACCGAGGCCACCGCCTCGCGCCGCCTCGACCGGCTGCGCGCGCGCGGCATCCTGCGCGGCCAGCAGGCGGTGATCGACTGGCGCAAACTGGGCTGGGAGGTCGCCGTCTCGCTGCGGATCACCCTCGACAAGACCGATCCGCGCGCCTTTGACGACTTCCTCGCCGCCGCCCGCACCGTGCCCGAAGTGCTGGAAATCCAGACCTTCCTCGGCCGGGTCGACGTGCGCCTCTTCGTCATCGCCCGCGATATGGCCCATTACCAGCAGATCTACCGCGAACGCATCCTCGCCCTGCCGCATATCGTCGACCTCGAGGCCCTGATGCATATCGCCGAAATCAAGCACGGCGAGACCCTGCCGCTATGACCAGCGCCCCTTTCATCTTGCCGAAAATACGCTCGGGGGGCGCGCCGCAGGCGCGTGGGGGGCAGACAGCCCCCCGCCCCGGCCGCCACAGGCGCACCCGATGATCGACCTCGACGACACCGACCGCGCGATCCTGCGCACGCTGGCCGTCGACGCCACGCTCTCGGCCGGGGCGCTGGGGCGGCAGCTGGGGCTCAGCCAGCCGGCAACCTGGCGGCGAATGAAGCGCCTGACCGAAGCCGGCGCGCTGGCCGGCCGACGGCTGGACCTGGACCGCGCGGCACTGGGGTTCGGCGTGACGGTGTTCCTGGGCGTATCGCTCGCGGCCAAGGGTCGGATGAGCCTCGAGGATTTCGAGCGCGCGGTCGGCGCGATCCCCGAGGTGCAGACGGTGCAGCATGTGCTGGGGCTCTATGACTATCGCCTGCGGGTGGTGGCCCGCGACCTGTCGGATTTCGAGCGCGTTCTGCGGCGCCGGATCATGACGCTACCGGGGGTCGGGCAGGTCGATGCGAACGTGCTGCTCAGCGAGGAACGGCTGGCCGGTCCGCTGTAGGCGGGGGGCTTTGCCCCCCGCACCCCCCACCGAGGGGGACGCACGCGCCCCCCCTCTGGACACCCCCCGTGCGTATTTCAGGCAAGATGAAACCGTGTGGATTTGATTGACATTGATAATTACCTTCGGCACGCTGTCCTGCAGGAGGACCCCGTCATGCCCGCCAATCATCGCCTCGGTCAGCGCGTGTCGCGTCTGGCGCGGATCATGCAGGTACGGCTTGAGGGCGATCTGGCGCCGCTCGGGCTGACCCGGCTGGGCGCGCTGGTGTTGAGCGGGATTGGCGACGACGGGCTGATCGCCCCGTCCGAGCTGGCCGATCACGCCGGCATCACCCGCCCCGCCCTGTCGCGCCTCTTGCGCGGGCTGGAAGAGCGCGGGTTGATCACCCGCACCGCGGGGCAGGCCGAAGATGGCCGTCAGACCGCTGTCGCCTTGACGCCCGAAGGGGCGGCGGCGCTGGTCCGGGTGCGCGCGGCCTTTGACGCGCTGCAGGACCATTTCACCGCCAAGCTGACGCCCGAGGCCCTGGCCGCGCTGTCCGCCATGCTCGACACCCTTGCCGCGGGGGAACCCGCGCCCACCGCCTATTGAGGTCCGCGATGCCGCTCTTTTCTCATGCCGACCGCCCCGTCCACCTCGGCCCCTTTCCGATGGAGCGGCTGCGCCGAGGCAGCGCGCCGGATCTGGCCGCCCTGCCCTGGTCGCAGCCACTCGCCTTCGAGCACCCGGACCCGCAGGCGCTGACCCATGCGATGGCGCGGTTTCAGGCGCTGTTCGACACGGTGCGCGCGGGCCCTCTGGGCCATGAGCCGGCCGAGATCCCTGACAATCCGGTTGCACGGTCCGAGCACCTGAAAGCCGCCGGCTATTACTTCGATGCCTCGTTGATGGGGGTCTGCGCGCTGGACGCGGCGCATCACCTGCCCGCGCCGCATCGCAACCCGCGTATCGACGCCCTGCGCGCCGAACTGGAACAGGGCCAGCCCAAGACCCACGCCGCCGGTATCGACGCGATCTACGCCGATATCCTCGACGCCGCCCGCAGCCCGCACGGGCCGGTCACCCATCACAGCCATGCGCTGGTGATTGCCGTCGGCTATACCCGCGACCCGGCGCAGGGCGAGGCGGGCACCGACTGGCTGCACGGCACGCAAGCGCATCGCGCGGCGCTTTTGGCGAATTATACGGCGGTGGTGCTGTCGTCCTACCTGCGGCTTCTGGGCCATGAGGCGCGCGCCCATTCGGCCAGCACCTCCGAGGTGGATCTGGCGCGGCTGGCGGTCTCGGCGGGGTTGGCGGGGATCGAGGAGGGCGTTGCGGTCAACCCCTATCTGGGCACGCGGTATGCGCTGGCGGCAGTGACCACGACGCTGGAACTGGCCCCTGACCAGCCGCTGGCCGACGCCGGGCGCAGCCTGCGCAGCCACGGTCCCGGCTGGTGGACCGGCGCCGCAGCCCCCGTCCGCGCCGCCACCGCCGAGCCCTTTGCCCATCGCGAATTCCGCAAGGGCCCCTATCCGTTCGAGCGCCTCAAGCGCGTCGACGCGCCGACCACGCTGATCGACGAGGACCGCGTGCCGCGCTTCCCCAAACGCGCCGATTTCTTTGCCCGCGCACTTTACGGCGACATGGGCAAGGCGGTGCAGGACGGGGCGAAGGGTGGGCGCTATGTGTTGAAGTCGCCGATCGGCGCCTGCGCGCGCCGGGCGCTGGGGGCGCTGTTGCTCTTGCAATTCGGCGAGGCGCGCGGCCCGGTGCAGGCCACCGACCCCGCGCGCAACGCCGACAACCTCAAGGCTGCGTCCTATTACCTGAGCTGCGACGCGGTGGGCCTCAGCCGGGTGCCGGACTGGGCCTATTACTCGCACAACTCGGCGGGCGAGCCGATCACCCCCTATCACGCGAACGCGGTCAACATGCTGCTCGATCAGGGGTTCGAGACGATGGACGGGGCCTCGGGCGACGACTGGATTTCGGTCGCGCAGTCGATGCGCGCCTATCTGCGCTTCTCGCTGCTGGGCGGCGTGGTGGCCGAGCAGATCCGCCGTTTGGGCTATTCCGCGCGGGTGCATTCGGCGCTCGATGGCGATGTGCTGCAGCCGCCGCTGTTGCTGCTCAGCGGGTTGGGCGAGGTCAGCCGGATCGGCGAGGTGATCCTGAACCCCTATCTGGGACCGCGGCTGAAATCGGGCACGGTGACCACCGACATGCCGATGACCCATGACCGGCCAATTGACTTTGGCCTGCAACGCTTCTGCGACAAATGCAATAAATGCGCCCGGGAATGCCCTTCAGGCGCGATCACTGCTGGCACTAAACGAATGTATAACGGTTACGAGATCTGGAAATCGGACGCCGAGAAATGCGCCCGCTACCGGATCACCAATGCCGCCGGCGGCATGTGTGGGCGCTGCATGAAGACCTGCCCCTGGAACCTGCAGGGCCTCTTTGCCGAGGCCCCGTTCCGCTGGCTGGCGACCCACGCCCCGGGCACCGCACCGCTGCTGCAGCGCCTTGACGACGCGCTGGATCGCGGCGCGATCAACCCGGCCAAGACCTGGTGGTGGGATGTCGAACTGGACGCCGCCGGCAAACGCTATGTGCAGGCAGGCGCGGTCAACCGCCGGGGCCTCAGCCCGGACCTGGTGCTGCGCCCCGAGGACCAGACGCTGGCCGTCTACCCCGCCGATGTGATGCCCCTGCCCTTCCCCGTCAAACAGCCGCTGAACCGCGAGGAGGGCATTACCCGCTATCGCGCGCTGCTGACGCCCGAGGAATACCGCAACCGCCTGCGCCGCGACGAAACCGAGGGGCTGACACCGCAGTCGCGCATCCCGGGAACGCCGCCGGTCTTTCCCGTCACCGTCACCCGCCGCGACGATCTGGACGCCGACACCGTGCGCCTGGAACTGACCCGCGCCGATGGCCAGCCGCTGCCGCCCTTCACCGCCGGCGCGCATATCGACGTGATGATCGCCCCCGAATACCAGCGCGAATACTCGCTGGCGGGCGACCCTGCGGACGGCACGACATATGTCCTCGGCGTGCAGCGCGAGGCCTCGGGGCGCGGCGGGTCGATCCTGCTGCACCGGGTGTTCCACACCGGCCGGCGGGTCTTTGTCACGCCGCCCGCCAACAACTTCCCGCTGGACGAGGCCGCGCCGCTGACCCTGCTGATCGGCGGCGGCATCGGCATCACGCCGATGCTGACGATGGCCCATCGGCTGCACGCACTGGGGCGCGATTTCCGGCTGCACTATCTCTGCCGCGACAGCGCGCCCTTCGGTCATGAACTGGCTGCCGCTCCTTGGGCAGACCGTGCCACGACGCACCTCCGCGCGGGCGGACCACGGGTGGATCTGGCCGCACTGATCCCGGAGCATGTGCGGGGCGCGAAACTCTATACCTGCGGCGGGGCCGAGCTGATGGATGCCGTGTTCGACGCCGCCCGCATCCGGGGCTGGCCCGACGACGCCCTGGCGCGCGAATTCTTCGCCGTGCCCGAAGCGCCCGACTATGTGAACCACCCGTTCACCCTGCACCTCGAACGCTCGAACCGCGACATCCCGGTCGCCGCCGATCAAAGCGCGACCGACGCCCTGGAGGCCGCCGGGATCGTGATCCCCACCAAATGCTCGGACGGGATCTGCGGGGTCTGCGCGGTCGCACACCATTCACCGGACGGGATCGAACACCGCGACTACGTGCTTTCGGCCCGGGAACGCGAGAGCCGCGTCGTGCTCTGCTGCTCGCGCGCCCGCGACGATGGCGGTGTGATCGCCCTCGATCTGTGAGCCAGCGCACAGCCACCTGCGCCTTTACGCGGCGCAGGCGCGGGCCTAGCCTGAACGCGGCAACAGGAGCCCGACCATGACTGACATCTCGCTTGGCCTCGACAGCTTTGGCGACATCACGCTGGACGCGAACGGCCAGCCCAAACCCGCAGACGCCGTCCTGCGCGACGTGGTTGAACAGGCGGTGCACGCCGATGCGCTGGGGATCGACTTTATCGGCCTGGGCGAACATCACCGCGACGATTTCGCCATCTCGGCACCCGAGATGGTGCTGGCCACCATCGCCGGACGCACCCGACGCATCAAACTGGGCACGGCGGTCACGATCCTGTCGACCGACGACCCGGTGCGGGTGTTCCAACGTTTCTCGACGCTCAACGCGCTGTCGAACGGCCGGGCCGAACCGATCCTGGGGCGCGGCTCGTTCACCGAGAGCTATCCGCTCTTCGGACTGGACCTGCACGACTACGACACGCTGTTCGAGGAACGCCTCGACCTCTTCGTCCGCCTCCTGCGGCAGGACCGGGTGAGCTGGTCCGGCCAGACCCGCACACCGCTGCGCGATGCGACGGTGTATCCGCGGCTGGGTCAACCGCTGACCACCTGGGTCGGCGTCGGCGGCAGCCCGGAATCGGTGGTGCGCGTCGCCCGCCATGACCTGCAGCTGATGCTGGCGATCATCGGCGGCGACCCGCTGCGCTTCCGCCCGCTGGTCGATCTCTATCACCGCGCCATCGACAAACTGCAGACCCGGGCCCGCCCGATCGGCGTCCACGCGCCCGGCTTCATCGCCGAAACCGACGAGGCCGCGCGCGAGGCACTCTGGCCGCACTATCAGGCCATGTTCGGCCGGATCGGACGCGAGCGCGGCTGGCCACCAGTGACCAAGGACCGCTTTCTGGGCGAAGTCGCGCATGGCGCGCTGTTCGTGGGCTCGCCCGAAACGGTCGCCCGCAAGATCGCCCGCACGGTCAAGGGGCTGGGGCTGGCACGGTTCGATCTGAAATACGCAACCGGCCCGATGCCGCACGCCCAGCTGATGGAGGGGCTGACCCTCTACGGCGAACGGGTGATCCCGATGGTCCGCGACATGCTGACCGGCTGACGGGGCGCTCCCGCACTTTGTCGCGGATCAAAGATCCGCTCCGCCGTTTGGGCCGGGCTCGCTGCGCGAGCCTGAAGAAAGGGGGCTTTGCCCCCTCGCCCTACGGGCTCACCCCCAGGATATTTGAAACGCAAAGATGGGCCAAACTCGCTTCATCTTTGCGTCTTAAATATCCTCGGGGGATCCAAGGGGGTGGAAAACCCCCTTGGCGGGGTGCGGGGCTGGCCCTGCGCGGGCCGAGGGGGCTCGATGCCCCCGAGGCACGCTCTCCGGTTTACGGCCAGGTCTTGGCCACCATCGTCAGCACGTCATACTGCGCGACCGGTTCGCCCTTCTGGTTGGCGACCACGCAATCCCAGCGCACCTCGCCATGCTCGGCGCCAACGCGGGGGTTGATCTCCTTGCAGGTCAGGGTCACGCCGAGGGTGTCGCCGGGATAGACCGGGGTCAGGAAGCGCAGGGTGTCGACGCCGTAATTGGCCAGGACCGGGCCCGGATCGGGCTGCACGAAAAGCCCGGCGGCAAAGCTGACGATCAGGTAGCCATGCGCCACACGACCGTCGAAGAACGGGTTGGCCTTGGCTGCGGCCTCGTCGAGATGGGCATAGAAGGTGTCGCCGGTGAAGGTGGCGAAGTGTTCGATGTCCTCCATCGTCACGGTGCGGGTGGCGGTGACGATCTGGTCGCCGACGCGCAGTTCGGCCAGCGATTTGCGGAACGGGTGCACGTCGCTGCGGGTCGGTGCGCCGGGCAGCCAGCGGCCGGTGACCGCGCTGAGCAGCTTCGGCGCGCCCTGCACCGCGGTGCGTTGCATGAAGTGTTTGACGCCGCGAATGCCGCCCATTTCCTCGCCACCACCGGCGCGGCCCGGGCCGCCGTGCACGAGGTTCGGCAGGGGCGCGCCGTGGCCGGTCGAGGATTTGGCGCTGGCGCGGTTCCCCAGCAGGATACGCCCGTGATAGGGGGCCATGCCGATCACCGCGGCCTCGGCCACCTCGGGCGAATCCGTGAAGACCGAGGCGGCGAGCGAGCCCTTGCCGCGCTGGGTCAGGGCGATCGCCTCGTCGAGGTCGTCATAGGGCATCACCGTGCTGACCGGGCCGAAAGCCTCGACGTCATGCACCGCGCGCGCGGCGTCCGGCCGGTCGCAATAGAGGACAACCGGGTTCAGGAAAGCGCCCGCGTCGGGATCGCCGGAAACCACCGACACCGCATCGGGGTTGCCGACGACGATCTCGGCATCGCTCTGCAGGTCGCGGATACGCGCCCGCACCTCGTCGCGCTGCGCGAGCGACGCCAGCGCGCCCATCCGCGTCGCCTCGTCGCCGGGCAGGCCGACGCCCATCTTGGCCAGCGCCGCGCCCAGTGCCGCGATCACCGCCTGTTCCTGCCCGCGCGGGACGAAGGCGCGGCGGATCGCGGTGCATTTCTGCCCCGCCTTGACGGTCATCTCGCGGGTGATTTCCTTGATGAACAGGTCGAATTCGGGCGTCCCGGCAACCGCGTCGGGGCCCAGAACGCAGGCGTTGAGGCTGTCGGCCTCCATCGTGAAGCGCACGGAATTGTCGACAATGGCCTTCGAGGCCTTCAGCATCCGGCCGGTGCTGGCCGAACCCGTGAAGGTCACCACATCCTGCCCGGTCACATGGTCCAGAAGATCGCCGGTCGAGCCGCAGATCAGCTGCAGAGCCCCTTCGGGCAACAGCCCCGAGGCGATGATCCGTTGCACCACCAGCTCGGTCAGATAGGCGGTCTGCGAGGCCGGTTTGATGATCGCGGGCATCCCGGCCAGCAGCGTCGGCGCGAGTTTCTCGAGCATCCCCCAGGTCGGAAAATTGAAAGCGTTGATGTGCACCGCGACGCCCTGCAGCGGCGTCAGGATGTGCTGTGCAGAAAAACTGCCATCCTTGGACAGCGGCTCGACATTCCCCTCGACCAGCGTGCGGGTGTTCGGCAGCTCGCGCCGGCCCTGCCCCGAGTAGCTGAAGAGCGTGTGAATACCGCCCTCGATATCCACCAAGCCATCGCGCGGCGTGGCGCCGGTGGCCAGCGACAGGGCGTGGAACTCGGCCTTGGCCTCGGTCAGGGCCTTGCCCAGTTCCTTGAGGATCGTCGCGCGCTCATGGAAGGTCATCGCGCGCAGCCTGGACCCGGCGGCGCGGCCATAGGCCAGCGCCTCGGCCATGTCGATGCCGCCCGAGTCGATGGTGGCGATCACCGTGCCGGTGCCGGCATCGCGCAGCTCGGCACCGTTGCGGCTGCCCTCTTTCCATTCACCGCAAATGTAGCTTTTCAGCCGATAGGGGGTCTGTGCAGTCATTGCGGCACCTTTCAGAGAATCAGATCAGGGTCAGGTCGGCCAACAGCGCATCGACCGTTGCCGTCCAGTCGGCCAGCATGGCCTCGTTGGTGCGTTGGCGCAGGCCCAGCTTGGACAGTCGCTCGAAACGCGCGGAGTTCGCGGTGCCAAAGCCCGCCGCTACGCGCGGACGCCAATAGGCGATGCTGGCCTCGGCCGCCGCGCGCCCTTCCTCGGACGCGGCGATCTGCGACAGGCCCTCGACGCCCAGCTCGGCGTGGCGGGCCTCGACCGGGGCGATCTTGCGGAACACCTCGGCCAGCGGCTGGTAGCTGACCTGCGCCATCTCGGCCAGCTGCACATTGGCCGCCAGCCCCTGCAGCACGTTCATCACCACCGCATCCACCCAGCCTTCGAGCGGATAATGGAACACGCTCAGCCGCATGTCGCCGCCCTGACGCTGCGCACCGATGTCGGCGTCACGCTCGGTGCGGGCGGCCCAGGGGTGCACACCTTCATAGCGGTCAGTGTTCGCGCCGAATTCGGCCATCACCGTCAGCACCTTCTCGGCGTGGTCGGCCTTTTCCAGCACGATCCGCGCCGCGGCGATCCGGCTCTTGATGCCGGGCGCGTCATTGATCGATTCCGCGAACCCGGCCGAGGCCGCCAGTTCGCTGTCCACGAACGACGCCATTAGCCGCATCAGCTCGCCGCGATAGCGCGCCGGCACATTCCCCGGCGAGGTCAGCTTGCCGCCGTGGGCCAGGTAGTCTTCGATCGACATCTCGGTCATGGTCGCCCCCTTACTGGTCGTAGCTGACGACCACACGGTCGCTGAGCGGATAGCACTGGCAGGTCAGAACATAGCCCTGGTTGACCTCGTAATCCTCGAGCGCGTGGTTGGCGATCATCTCGACCTCGCCTTCCAGAACCTTGGCGCGGCAGGTCGAACAGACGCCGGCCTTGCAGGCATAGGGCGCGTCCATCTTGTTCGCCAGCGCCGCGTCCAGCAGGCTCTCGCCGCTCTTCGGCATGCGGAAACTGCGCGTCGCACCATCCAGCGTCACCGTCGCCTCACAGGCGTCGCCCGTGGCGGCGCCGGTGCTGGCGGCCTTGCGCGGGGCGCGGCCCGGCTGGCCCGAAGCAAACAGCTCGAACTTGATCTGTTCGTCGCTCAGGCCCTGCGTTTTCAGGTTGCGCGCGATGGTCAGCATCATCGGTTCGGGCCCGCAGATAAAGGCCGTGTCGACCGATTTCGGATCGACCCAATGGGTGAACAGCGCAGTCATCTTGGCGTCATCCACCAGCCCGGTGAACAACTCGATCTCCTGCGCCTCGGCCTCAAGGACATGCAGCACGCTCAGCCGGCCCAGATAGAGGTTCTTCAGATCCTCCAGCTCCTCGCGGAACATGATCGAACTCATGGTCTTGTTGGCATAGACCAGCGTGAAGCGCGACGCGGGCTCGCGGCTCAGCACGGTTTTCAGGATCGACAGCACCGGCGTGATCCCCGAACCGCCGGCGAACCCCAGATAGTGGCGCGAGGCCCCGGCATCGAGCGTGGTGTGGAAGTTGCCCATCGGCGGCATCGCCTCCAGCGTGTCGCCGGGCGCCAGGTTCTCGTTCGCCCAGGTGCTGAACGCGCCGCCGTCGACGCGCTTGATGCCGACCTTCAACAGGCCTTCATCAAGCCCGGCGCAGATCGAATAGGACCGGCGCAGCTCCTCGCCCTCGAACTCGCGGCGAAAGGTCAGATACTGGCCCTGGATAAAGGCGAACCGTTCGGCGTCATCAGGCCGCGGGCGCAGGGTGACGACCACCGCGTCGCGGGTGTCCTTGGTAACGTCGATCACGTCGAGGGGCAGGAAACGCGCCATGTCAGAACCTCAGATGCATTTGAAATAGTCGAAGGGCTCGAGGCAGTCGGTGCAGCGATAGCTGGCCTTGCACGGGGTCGAGCCGAACTGGCTGAGCTTCTCGGTATGCACCGAGCCGCAACGCGGACAGGGCACCACCAGATTGCCGCCCCCCGCCAGCCGCGCGATCCGCCCAGCCAGCACGCCATCGGCGGCTGTGCCGTCGATCGGCGGCGCGATGCCATAGGCCTTGAGCGCCTCGCGCGCTTCGGGCTTGATCCAGTCCGAGGTCCAGGCCGGGCTGAGCTGACGCTCCAGCCGCAGATCGGTGACCCCTTCCTCGCGCAGACGGCGCTCGATCTCCAGGTTGATGAACGCGGTGGCGGGGCACCCCGAGTAGGTCGGCGTCACCGTCACCACCAGCGTCGGCCCGTCATAGGCGACGTCCCGGATGATCCCCAGATCGGTCAACGTGATGACCGGAATCTCGGGATCGGGGACATCGCTCAGCCAGTCCCAGACCTGTGCGACCGAGGGTGCCATCTCACCACTTGGCCCCGGGATAGGCGCGCTGCAGCCACTGCATCGAGGTCAGCAGATGGCCCAGATGCTCGGTGTGCTTGCCCTGCTTGCCGCCGGTATGGGCATAAGGGTTGGCCGGCGGGGTCAGCGTGGCCTCGGCCAGAACCTCGCCCACCAGCGCATCCCAACCCGGGCGCAGGCTCTCGGGGGCGGGCATGATCCCGGCCGCGGCCAGCCGCGCGTCGATCGCGTCACCGATGAACATCTCGCCGCAATAGGTCCACAGCGCATCGAGCGCGCGCTGCATCCGCGTGTGGCTTTCCTCGGTGCCGTCGCCCAGCCGGATCACCAGATCCGCCGACCGCTCGACGTGATAGGCCACTTCCTTGCCGGCCTTGGCGGCGATCTCGGCTACACGGGCGTCGGCCGATCCCTCCAGCGCCTTCAGCATCGGCTGGTGCCAGGCGTCGAACAGGAACTGCCGCATCAGCGTCTGACCGAAATCGCCGTTCGGGCGTTCGACCAGCAGGATGTTGGAAAAGTCCCAGCCGTCGCGCAGGAACGCCAGATCGTCGGCGGTCCGCCCAGCCCCTTCGACCGCGCCCGCCAGACCCAGCCACAGCTGCGTCTGACCAATCAGGTCCAGCGCCATGTTGGCCAGCGCGATATCCTCTTCGAGGATCGGCGAATGGCCGCACCATTCGGACACACGATGGCCCAGAATCAAGGTGTTGTCGCCCAGTCTTGTCAGACCGGTGAACAGATCGTGCTCGGGCGTGCCGGGGGTCAGCGGGGTCTGGCCGGTGAACACCACCGGCCCCGCCATATTGGCATTGGTCGCCAGGCGAACCTCAGGAACCGGGGCCACCATCACATATGCCCCACTTCATCGGGAATGTCGTAAAAGGTCGGGTGCCGATAGACCTTGCTGTTCGAGGGCTCGAACAGCGGGCCCTTCTCGTTGGGGTCCGAGGCCGCGATCTCGGCCGATTTCACGACCCAGATCGACACCCCCTCGTTGCGCCGCGTGTAGACGTCGCGCGCATGGCGGATCGCCAATTCCGCGTCGGGCGCATGCAGGCTGCCGACGTGACGATGGTTCAGCCCGTGCTGACCCCGGATGAAGACTTCCCAAAGCGGCCATTCGTTCGACATGACCTTCCCCTTTTCATCTTGTCCCAAATACTCTGGGGGTGAATTCGGCGCAGCCGAAGAGGGAGCAAAGCCCCCTTCCCCCGTCCCGGTCGGTTACTCGGCCGCCATCTTGCGCGCGCGCGCCTTGCGGGCATGCGCCATCAGCCCGTCGCGGAACCAGGCGCCGTCTTCCCAAGCGTTCACCCGGTCGGCCATGCGGTCGCTGTTGCACGGACCGTTGCCCTTGAGGACGTTGAAGAATTCGCTCCAGTCGGGCATGTCGAAGTCGTAATGCCCGCGCGCCTCGTTCCAGACGATGCCGGCCTCGGGCAGGTCCAGCCCCAGATATTCGATCTGCGGGATCGTCTGGTCGACGTATTTCTGCCGCAGCTCGTCATTGGTCGCGACCTTGATCTTCCAGGCCATCGACTGCTCGGAATGCACCGAATCCTTGTCCGACGGGCCGAACATCATCAGGCAGGGGAACCACATCCGGTTCAGCGCGTCCTGCGCCATGCGCTTCTGCTCGGGCGTGCCCAGCGCCATCGCCATAAAGGCAGAATAGCCCTGGCGCGCGTGAAAGCTCTCTTCCTTGCAGATCCGCACCATCGCCCGGCTGTAGGGGCCATAGGACGTGCGCTGCAGCGCCACCTGGTTGACGATCGCCGCACCGTCAACCAGCCAGCCGACGGCGCCGATATCGGCCCAGTTCAGGGTCGGATAGTTGAAGATCGACGAATATTTCATCCGCCCTTCGTGCAGCAGGCGCACCAGCTCGTCGCGGCTTTCGCCCAGCGTCTCGGCCGCGGAATAGAGGTAGAGCCCATGCCCCGCCTCGTCCTGCACCTTGGCCAGCAGGATCGCCTTGCGCTCGAGCGTCGGTGCGCGGGTGATCCAGTTGCCTTCGGGCAGCTGGCCGACGACCTCGGAATGGGCGTGCTGGCCGATCTGGCGGATCAGCGTCGCGCGATAGTCATCCGGCATCCAGTCGCGCGGCTCGATCTTTTCACCCGCGTCGATGCGGTCCTGGAACGCGCGCTCCTGCTCGGTCATGTCCTCGCGTTTGTGGACACCCGAGTGCGCGGTCTTGATCATCTGTGCATACATTCCGGCCTCCTGTTCAGACCTGTTCCGAAACCGGGGCACCGCCCCGGCCTACGCCCAATCGCAAAAGCCCGCGCCACGGCGCCCGCCCTTGCCCTGCACTTTCCTTGAGAAGCCCGACCCGACGCGCCCGGCACCGCCTTGCGGATGCGCGCGTCAATCTCTGGCAGCTCCTCCCATTCGCTGACCGTCCGGTCACTGTATACGACGCGACACATCACAAATCAACGGATTTCATCATGGACTCTGTGACATTTCACGGCGCCACCCGCCCCTGCCGCTCGTTCCCGCCGCGAACCCCTTGTCCCACTTCGGAATTCGCCCCCCGGGCCAGCAGCGCCGCGCGCGCCTCGAGAACCGCGTTGACCGCCGGCAAGGGCCCTTTGCCCCCCTCGAACCGCGCCGCGACCTGCGAATCGGCGGCCGGGCTCAACGCCGCATAAAGCCGGACAAACACGCCCCGCGCAGCATGGCCGGGCCAGTCCACGGGCAGCGCCTCGGCCGGCAGGCGCGGGTCGCGCAGCAAGGCCCCGCGCCAGGCGTGCACCAGCAACAGCCGCATCGCCAGCGCCTCGGCGCCGTCCAGCGCCGCAGCGTCGACCGGGGCGAACCGCTCCAGGAAGGCGCGATAGGCGGCGGCATGCGGCTCCAGATCCCAGGCCTGAGCGGCAAACCCCGCCATCAGCCCCAGCGCGCCCGAGGCCTCGGCCTCGAAGCACAACAGCCCGCGCGGCGCCTCGCCCCGCGCAACCCCCACCGCCAGCTGCGGCCTGAGCCGCGCGTAGCCCGCGCGCTCCAGCTGCACCATACGCCCGTCGGCCCCCAACTCGGGCAGATGCACGAAGCGCCAGCGTGCCGGGGCGCCGTCCCCCTCGGGCGGGCCATAGATCACCCGCGACGCCGCTTCGAACTCGGCCCGGGCGGCGTCGGTCAACCGATAGAAACTGCGCCGCCCGCGCCGCCAACCCTCCAGCTGGCCGGCCGAGACCAGCCGCGATACCGCGGTGCGCACCAGGGTTTCGCTGATCCCGACCGCCGCGCAGGCCTCGATGACCGTGCCGATCCAGACCTCGCCGCCACGCGGAACCACCACATCGCCATAGAGCGTGACGATGAACCCCGCCGCCCGCAGCGGCATCGCCCCTGCCAGGGCCAGCGGCCCGGTCCCGCACGCAATCGGCTTGTTCATATGTCCTCCGTGGCTCTCACCGCCCAGTTTGCCACGCGCGACCGGCGCTGGCGAGGGCGCAACTCTTGCACATGTTCACAACTCATGCGAGGCAGGCAGCACTCCGCCGTTGCTGCCCCAAGGTTTCCATGTCCGATATCGCCTCGCCTTCGCACCCGACCGTGATCAACTGGATCGAGATCGCCGCCCTCGGTGTCATCTGGGGCGCCTCGTTCCTGTCGGTGCGGGTCGCGCTCGATGGCTTTGCGCCGCTCTGGATCGCCACCCTGCGGATCCTGATCGCCGCGCTGGTGCTGGCGATCTTTGCCCGGGCGCGGGGCCTGCGCATGCCCCCGCTGAAGAACCGACAGGTCTGGATCCATATCCTCGGCTTTGCCGTCTTTTCCAACGCCCTGCCCTTCACGATGATCGCCTGGGCGCAGCAGCATGTCCTGTCCAGCTTCGTCGGCATCTCGATGGCGCTGGTGCCGCTGTTCACCCTGGTGATCGCACATGTCTTTCTGCCCGGCGAACGCCTGACCCTGCCCCGGGTCGCCGGTTTCGCACTGGGGCTGATCGGGGTCGGCGTGCTGATCGGACCCGGCGCCTTTGCCAGCCTGGGAACCAGCCTGGAACCCGTCGCGCGCTTCGTCTGCATCGGCGTCACGCTCAGCTATTCGATTGGCGCGGTGATCACCCGGCGCTGCCCGCCGGTGGATCCGGTGGTGTTCTCGACCGCCTCGGTCGTCGTCGCCGGTGCGATCATGCTGCCGGTGACGCTGGCTGTCATCGGCCTGCCGCAGGCAATGCCCGGGCTGCGCGCAACGGTGGCGATGGCCTATCTGGGGTTGATGCCGACCGCTGCCGCGACGCTGCTGATGGTGCATGTGATCCGCACGGCCGGGCCGACCTTCCTCACGCAAACCAACTATCAGGTGCCGGTCTGGTCGGTGATCTTCGGGATGCTGATCCTGTCCGAGCCCCTGCCCGGCCGCTTCCTCGCGGCGCTGGCGCTGATCCTCGCAGGTCTCACGGTCAGCCGCCTGGCCCTGCGCCAGCGCGCCTGACCCACGAAAACGGCCGCCTTTTCATCTTGCGATAAATACGCCCTGACGACCGCCCGCCGTCAGAGCGCCGCCTCGATTTCCGAGACCAACCCGCCGACAATCTCGGACAAGAGCCCCTCGTCCTCGCATTCGGCCATCACCCGGACCAGCGGCTCGGTGCCCGATTTGCGGATCAACAGCCGGCCGCGCCCGACCAGCCGCGCCTCGGCATCGCGCACGGCGGTCTGCACGGTCGCGGCCTCCATCGGCACCTGCCCGGCGGCATAGCGCACATTGCGCAGCATCTGCGGCACCGGTTCGAACTGCCGGGTCAGCGCGCTGGCCGGCTGGCCGCTGTCGGCCATCGCCAGCAGCACCTGCAGCCCCGCCATCAACCCGTCGCCGGTGGTGGCGAAATCGGTCATCACGATATGCCCCGACTGCTCGCCGCCCAGGTTCAACCCCTTCTCGCGCATCCGCTCGACGACATAGCGGTCGCCCACCGCCGTGCGCTCCAGCGTCAGGCCGCGGCCCTGCAGGAACCGCTCGAGCCCCAGGTTGGACATCACCGTCGCCACCAGCGTGCCGTCGTTCAGCCGTTCATCCGCGGCCCAGCGGCTGGCGAGCAAGGCCATCACCTGATCGCCATCGGCAACCCGGCCGTGCTCGTCGATGATCGCCACCCGGTCGGCATCGCCATCCAGACAGATGCCGATATCCGCCCCATGCGCGACCACCGTCTCGGCCGCCAGTTGCGGCTTGGTCGAACCCACGTCCTTATTGATGTTGGTGCCGTTGGGGCTGACGCCGACCGGGATCACCTCGGCGCCGAGTTCCCACAGCACCTCGGGCGCGGCCTTGTAGGCGGCGCCGTTCGCGCAGTCGATCACCACCTTCAGCCCGTTCAGCCTTGTGCCGCGCGGCAGCGTGGTCTTGGCGTATTCGACATAGCGCCCCAGACCGTCGTCGATCCGCTTGGCGCGACCGATTTCCAGCGGTGGCGCCAGCGGGATCTCGTCGCACAGCATCGCCTCGATCGCCAGTTCCGCGTCATCCGACAGCTTGAACCCGTCAGGGCCGAAGAACTTGATCCCGTTGTCCGTCGCCGGGTTGTGACTGGCGGAAATCATGATCCCGACATCCGCCCGCATCGAGCGCGTCAGATAGCCCACAGCGGGGGTCGGCACCGGCCCCAGCAGCAGCACGTTCATCCCGGTCGAGGTCAGCCCGGCGGTCAGTGCGTTTTCCAGCATGTAGCACGACAGGCGCGTGTCCTTGCCAATCACCACCCGGTGCCCGTTGCGCCCGTCCGCGCCGAAATGCCGGCCCGCCGCCGCACCCAGCTTCAGCGCCACCTCGGCCGTCATCGGCCAGCTGTTGGCCTGCCCCCGAACCCCGTCGGTGCCAAAGAACTTGCGTGTCATGCCTGCTCCTGTGTCGTCAGCGCGCGCCACAAGGCCAGCGCCTGAACCGTTTCCGCCACGTCATGGACGCGGATGATCTGCGCCCCCTGCGCCGCTGCCCAGAGCGCGACCGACACCGACCCCGGCATCCGCCGGGCGGCCTCGTCAACACCCGAGAGCGTGCCGATGAATTTCTTGCGCGAGGCCCCCAGAAGGATCGGCGCGCCCAAAGCATGGAACCGCGCGAGGCCGCGCAACAGCGTCAAATTATGCTGCAGTGTCTTGCCGAACCCGATGCCCGGATCGCTGATGATCCGCCCGGGCGCGATGCCCTGCGCAACCGCGTGGTCAATCCGCCCGGCGAGCCAGTCATACACCTCGGTCAGCACGTCGTCATAACGCGGGTCCAACTGCATGGTCTGCGGCGTGCCCTGCGCGTGCATCAGGCAGATCGGCGCGCCGGCCTCGGCGGTAACGCGCGCCAGATCGGCATCCCAGGTCAGGGCCGAGACATCGTTGACGATATCCGCCCCGGCCCTCAGCGCAGCCTCGGCCACGCCGGCCTTGCGGGTATCGATGGAAATCGGCGTGGCGATACCCTCGGCGCGGATCGCGGCGATCACCGGGGCGGTGCGGGCGATCTCATCGGGCACGGGAACCTCGGCCGCGCCGGGACGGGTGCTCTCGCCGCCAATGTCCAGGATGTCGGCCCCGGCTGCAACCATCGCCGCCGCGCGGGCCACCGCATCGTGCAGACCGCCCAGCGTGCCGCCATCGCTGAAGCTGTCGGGCGTGACGTTGACGATTCCCATCACCAGCGGCCGGTCGGTGGCCAGTCCCGGCAGGACCGGTTTCGGCGTGGACAGCAGCGCCCGCGCTGCGGCGTCGGCGCCCGTCGCATCCCACCAGACATGGGCGCTGCCGGTCAGCGGCAGGGCGCCGGATGGGCGCGGCAGATCGGTGCGGGGGATCGGGTGCAACGGTGTGGTCATGCCCCCCTGAGAATCAGATCGCAGGCCCCTTGGCAAGGAAAGCGCACGGTCAGGCCGGGATTGTTTCAACCGGCACGCGGCTTCCCGCCGACACCGAAACCCCCACCGGCACCATCAGCGCCCGCGCCGCCAGCTGCTCGGCCAGCCAGAGCGCCAGTGCCGGGCCGTTCGCCGCGTGCTGGATCGGCGCGTCGGGCGTGTCCAGCACCAGTTTCGACGGCGCCCAGACGATGGTGCTGCCCTGGCGGATCGCCCAGTCGATCTCGGTCCGCGATTCCGTCACCAGCCAGCGCCGGTCGCGCCCGGCCAGCACCCAGGCGTTCTGCTCGATCGCCAAGAGGTCGATGCGCCGCTGCACCGCCGTCACGCCGACCTGCGGCACGTCCTTGTCCGGCAGCCCCACGCACAGGATGACCGGCACCCCGTCCAGCCCCAACGCGTCGATCCGTTCGGGCAGATCCGCGGCACCGATCAGCCGGTTGTCGAGGTAGACCACCAGCGGATGCAGCGCCACCAGATCGTCGCTTTGCGCGGTTACCGGCATCGCGGCGGCGGTGCGCACGATCTCGACGCCCAGCTTGAACGGCCCACGGTCCAGTTTTTCGATCCGCACAAAGGCGCGCATCGCCCGGGGATGGGACAGGATCCGTTCGGCAATATGTTCGGCCAGGGTTTCCAGCAGGTTCAGCCGGCCCGCCGACAGTTCATCGGCAATCGCCTCGGTGATCGTGTCATAGGACATGATCCGGTCCACATCGTCGTCGATCGGCCCGGATTGCGGGCGCACCTCGACCACCACGTTGAACATCAGCCGCTGGCGATGGCCGCGTTCCAGCTGGAAGGCGCCGATCTCGGCCTCGACCAGGTAGTCGCGCAGCGAAATCCGGTCGCGCGGATCGGCCGAGGCGGTGGCTTCGGCGCGCTCTTCGGGATGGGCGAAGGCGAGGTGGATATCGGTGCTCATGCGAGCCTCCGGTCGTCGGGGCGGTCGAGGGTCTGGGCGGGTGATAGCCCCTGTCGCCCGCTCTGCACAGTCCAAAGGCGGCACGAAAGACGCCCGACGCGACGCCGGGCGTTTCCGAAAGGCGCGAACTGGCTCAGTTCGAGGTCAGACGGACCGGCTCGCGGTAGAACAGATGCGAGCCGAACTGGGCGGTGCGCTCGAAGGTGCGCGCCCAGCGGGGGCGAACCCCGGTGGTGTGGAAATGGGTTGCGCCATCGGTCAACTCGCGCGGGGCACCCGAAATCATCACCTGCGCGATGGCCCCGGCAAGACGGCGCGCACGCGGCTCGGTCATGTCCTCGGCCCGGCCATCGCAGGCATAGCTGAACTGGCAGGCGTTGCGGCGATGAGCGTTCTGGTGAACCACCCCACAGACCGAGTCCGGATAGTTGGGCAGATCGACGCGGTTGAGGATCACCTCGGCCACGGCGAACTGGCCATAGACATCCTCGCCCCGCGATTCGTGATAGATCGCTTCTTGCAGGCACTGCACCTGCCGGTCGTTCGACTGCGGCAGCGACATCAGGTAATCGGCATCATAGCGCCGAATCGCCGCAGGTTCGTCCAGCGGGGTTGTCACCCGGCTGACCAGTGTGCGGCTGACGCCGCGCATCGCCTCGCGTTCGGCGCTGAGCGCCATCGCCAGGCTCTGTTCAATAGGCAAGTCGGCCGCGGCAGGCGCGGGCAACAGCGAAAGCATCAGTGCAGCAGCAGCGCCAAAGCGCGCAACCCGGTCCACAGATCCCATACCGTCCATCCTCTGTCAGCCAGCGGCAGCAAGAAGCCATGCCAGCGGCGTCCGGTGGGCCGCTTTTGATGCGGCCTTTGTTGGTTCATGTTTTGGCGAAATGCGGCTCGGCCTCCCCCCGGTGGCCGCGGTCACCTGTGGTCTTCTTAGCGCAAAACACGGGCTAAGTCCACGATAGCGCAGGGTTTCCCCGGGCCGGCCCCGGACGCCGAATGCTGCAATGCCGCAACGGTATCGGCGGCAAACCGCCGGTCCAAACCTTTCAAGCGGTTTTTCGCCTGTTTTCAAAGGGCGCGGTGCGCTCAGCGCAGGTCCGCACTCAGCGCGTCCGAGACCTCATCGCGAATCGCAAGCTGCGCCGCAGCAAGCCGTGCCACCGGCACCCGGAACGGCGAGCAGGACACATAATCGAAACCCGCCTCGCGGCAGAACTCAATCGATTCGGGGCTGCCGCCATGCTCGCCGCAGATCGACAACGTGAGCCCCTGCCGGACCCGCCGTCCGCGCTCGGCGGCGATCAGCAGCAACTCGCCCACCCCTTCGGTATCGAGGACGTGGAACGGATCCTCGGGGAACACGCCCGACTGCACGTAATAGGACATGAACCGCCCCGCATCGTCGCGGCTGAGGCCATAGGTCATCTGCGTCAGGTCATTGGTGCCGAAGGACATGAAATCGGCATGCTGGGCGATTTCCGAAGCGCGCAGCGCGGCCCGCGGCGTTTCGACCATCACCCCCAGTCGATATTCAAAGGGCGTGCCCTTTTCCACCCGCACCGCCGCCGCCACGGCGTCGATGCGGGCCTTGACCAGCTCGACCTCGCGCATCGCCGAGACCAGCGGGATCATGATCTCGGGCACGACCTTTTCGCCGCGTTTGCCGGTCTCGATCGTCGCCTCGAAGATTGCACGCACCTGCATTTCGTAGATCTCGGGCACGGTCACCCCCAACCGCACGCCGCGCAGGCCCAGCATCGGGTTGAACTCGGCCAGGTCATCCGCGCGGCGGGTGATCTCGGACAACGGCTTGTCCAGCGCATCGGCCAGTTCGCGCATCCCCTCGCGGGTGTGCGGCAGGAATTCGTGCAAGGGCGGGTCGAACAGGCGAATGCAGACCGGAAGCCCCTGCATAATCGAAAAAAGTTCAATGAAATCAGACCGCTGCATAGGCAGAAGACGGGTCAGCGCCGCCGCCCGGTCATGTGCGGTATCGGCAAAGATCATCTCGCGCATCACCGTCAGGCGGTCGTCCTCGAAGAACATATGCTCGGTCCGGCACAGGCCGATGCCCTGCGCGTTGAACCCCCGGGCGATGCGCGCATCCGCCGGCGTGTCGGCATTCGCCCGCACACCGATGTCGCGCCGCGCGTCCGCCCAGTCCAGAAGCGCCCCGAACCAGTCGTCCAACGCCGGCTCCAGCAGATCGACCGCGCCCAGCAGCACCTCGCCCGAGGTGCCGTCGATGGTAATCGGATCGCCCTCGACCAGCTGATAGCGGCCGGTCTCCAGCACCTTGTTCTTGGCGTCGATACGGATCCCCGTTGCGCCGACGATGCAGGGCAGACCCAGACCGCGGCCGATCACCGCCGCATGGCTGGTCATGCCGCCCCGTTCGGTCAGCACGCCCGAAGCGGCGTGCATGCCGCGGATGTCCTCAGGCGAGGTTTCGCGGCGCACCAGGATGCAGGGCTCGCCCCGCGCGGCGCTGGCCTGCGCCGCGGTCGAGGTAAAGACCAGACGACCGGTCGCAGCCCCCGGGCTGGCGGCGATGCCGCGGGTCAGCAACTGGCGCTTGCCGCGCGGGTCGACCTGGCGGTGCAACAGCTCGCTGAGCGCGCGCGGCGTGACCCGCATCAACGCTTCCTCGCGGCTGATGACGCCGTCTTTGGCCAGCGACACCGCGATGCGCACCGCAGCGCGGCTGGACCGCTGGATCTTGAGCGCATCCAGCACCCAGACCTTGCCGCCGACCACCGTGAACTCGATCTGCATTTCCTCGCGCAGGCGCTCGCGGCAGATCGCGCCGTGGCGGACGAGTTCGGCAAACGCCTCGGGGTGCTGTTCCTCCAGCGACGGGCCGCGCGGGTCGCGGGTGAGATAGATCGCCTGGGGGTTGTTCGACACCGCCTCGCGGCCCTGTCCGCGCACGGCATAGCGGCCGGTGATCTGCGGCGCGCCGGTCACCCCCTCGACGAACTGGATCACACCTGCGCCCGATTCCGCGGTTCCAAAGCCCCCGGCCATCGCCTGCACCACCAGCCCCAGACCGGCATCCGCCGGCGCCCCCTTGGCCTGCCGCAAGAGCCGCGCCGACGTCCCCTCCCAGGCGCGCGCCATCGAGCGCAGCACCTCGGCCAGCTGCTTGGTCGGATCCTGCGGAAACGGCTCTTCCATTTCCTTTTCGTAGTCATAGAGCGCGGCCTGCAGCGCCGGCAGGCAGGGTTCGGTCACCGCGAACATGTCGGGGTCGAGCCGCGCAACGTGCTGGGCATAGGACTGGACGAAGGCCAGATAGAGCGCGGTCGCCACCGGTTCGCCGTGGGTTTCGGACAGCTCGGCGTGGCGCTCGTCGTTCATGCCGATGTTCAGGATCGCGCCAGGCCCGCCCCAGTCCGGGTTCTCGGCCGAGGGCCGCACGGACAGAAGCTGCCCGTCATCAAAGACCGACACCAGCCGCGCGAGATCGGGCAGCAAGCCGCCGGCAATCGCCCGCACCGCGTCGAAGGACAGCGCCATCGTCCGCGGCACCGGCAGCTCCAGCCGCACCAGCCGCTGCAGGCACTTGGCGCGCCAGCCGTGCGAGGCGGTGGCGATCGGCGCGGAGGGCGCGATCTCGGTGAATTCGACGGGGCTGGTTTTCTTGGTGGGCATGGCCGGTGCTCCTGACGGGCGCAGGATAGGCGGATCCGGCGACCGTGCAAGTGCAGAAATTCCGGGGAGGAGCGGCGCGCGGCCCCATCGAGGGGCCGCGCGCCGCCGGGGGCTGTCTGCCCCCGCGGGCCTGCGGCCCTCCCCCGAGGATATTTGGACGCAAAGAGAGGGGCTGGGTCAGCCCTCGATGCGGGTCAGGTCGGCGACACCGAGGCAGATCGCGCGGATCCGATGCAGCAGATTCAGCCGGTTGCGGCGGACGATGGCGTTGTCGGTGTTGATCTGCACGGCGGTGAAGAAGGCGTCGATCGGTGCGCGCAGGGCGGCCATCGCGGCCATCGCGGCGGTGAAATCCTCGGCCTGCATCGCCGGGGCGATGGCGGCTTCGGCGGTGTCGAGCGCGGTGAAGAGGGCGCGCTCCTGATCGGTCTCCGCGAATTTCGGGTCGGCGCCGAAGGAATATTCGACGCCGTCCTTCTGTTCCGCCTGGATCAGGATGTTGTTCGCGCGCTTGAAGCCCTGGATCAGGTTGGTGCCGTCATCGGTGTCGAGCGTCGCCTGCAGCGCGCGGGCGCGGGTGACGAGGAGCGTCAGGTCGTCGTTGCCCGGCATCGCCAGGCAGGCGTCGATGACATCGTGGCGGATCCCCTCGTCGCGCAGGAAGACCTTGAGGCGGTCATGGAAGAAGGAGAGGAGGTCGGCGGCGTCGGCCCCGGCATAGCCCTTGGCAAAGATCGCCGCGAGGTTTGCGCGGATCGCATTGCCGAGAATCAGCCGGATCACCCCCAGCGCCGCGCGCCGCAGGGCGAAGGGGTCTTTCGAGCCCGTGGGTTTCTCGTCAATCGCCCAGAACCCGGTCAGCGTGTCGATCTTGTCGGCCAGCGCGACGGCGACCGAGACCGGTTCGGTCGGCACGGCGTCCGATGGACCCAGCGGCTGGTAATGCGCCTTGCAGGCATTGGCGACCGCATCGGGCAGGCCGGCGGCGCGGGCGTAGTAGACGCCCATCGTGCCCTGCAGTTCCGGGAACTCGCCGACCATGGCCGAGCGCAGGTCGGCCTTGGCGACCTCGGCGGCCTGATGCGCGAGGTCGGGCGAGGCGCCGACCAGGGGCGCGATCTCGCGGGTAAGGGCACAAATGCGATCTATCCGCGCTTTCTGGCTACCCAGCTTGTTGTGGAAGGTGACGCTCGCCAGCCCCTCGGCCATGCCCGAAAGCCCGACATTTGCCACCACACGCAAGTCGTTCTCCCAGAAGAACTTTGCGTCGGACAGGCGGGCTGCCAGAACCTTCTGGTTACCCTTCAGGATGGTGGCGCCGTCGTCGGCGGTCTCGCGGTTGGCGACGGTCACAAATCGAACAATGCGGCCATCGGCGGGATCGCGCAGCGAGAAGAACTTCTGGTGCTCGCGCATCGAGGTTTGCAGCACCTCGGGCGGCAGGTTCAGGAATTGCTCGCCGATGTCACCGACCAGCACCACCGGCCATTCCACGAGGCCCGCGACCTCGGCCAGCAAGCCCTTGTCCTCGACCAGTTCGAGGCCCAGTGCAAAGGCGCGGTTCCTGGTTTCGTGCTCGATCATGTCGGCGCGTTCCGCCGTGTCGAGGATCACGAAAGCGCGCTTGAGCCTGGCGGCATAGTCCTCGAACGAGGTCACCGCGAAAGCGTCGGGCGCCATGAAGCGGTGGCCGCGGGTGGTGTTGCCGGCGGTGATGCCCTCGATCTCGAAGGGGACAACCTCGGCCCCGGCCTCGGTCACCATCAGGCACAGGATCGAATGCAGCGGACGCACCCAGCGCAGGGACCCCGCGCCCCAGCGCATCGCCTTGGGCCAGGGGAAGCTGCGGATGGTCTTGTCCAGAACCTCGGCCAGGATGGCGGCGGCGGGGCGACCGGGCTTGTGCAGATGGGCGACGTAGAAGGCGCCCTTCTTGTCCTCATGGACGTGCAGCTGCTCCATCGTCAGCCCGGTCGAGCGCAGGAACCCGTCGAGCGCCTGCTGCGGCGCGCCGACCTTGGGGCCCTTGCGGTCCTCGTGCTGGGTCGGGCTCTCAAGGCTGAGCCCCTCGATCGCCAGCACCAGCCGGCGCGGGGTGGAAAAGGCGCGGGCGTGCGCATAGGTCAGCCCGCCCTCGACCAGACCATCGGTGACCAGCTTGCGCAGGTCCTCGGCGGCGCGGGTCTGCATCCGCGCGGGGATTTCCTCGGAGAAGAGTTCGATCAGGACATCGGGCATGGGATCGGCTTTCGGAAATCTGCGTTCGGGCGGAAATCAGCGGTCGGGCGCGGGCGGGCAGCCCGGGGGCAGCGGGTCTTCTTCGTAGAAGGCGGTGCCGCAGGCGTTGAACTGCGGCCAGACATAGGCGCGGCCGTCGGGATAGAGGGCCATCACCCGGTCGATGCCATAGTGCGGCACGTCGGCCTCGACGAGGACCGCGCGGGCGGCCCCGGATTCCAGATCCTCACCGACGCGGCGGGCGTCGTAGCAGTCGAACCAGCCGGGGGCGATCAGCGGGGTCGGGTCGTCATAGGCGACGAGGTCGGGCAGGTCGCCGGTGACGGCGAAACAGGCGCGGTAGCGCAGCGGCGAACTGTCGGAATCGATCCCCTGGAAATCGGCAATCGACAGCCGGGCCGTGCCATCGGGCGAGGCAACCTGATAGCCGATCTGCGGTTCCAGCCGGTCGTAGAAGGCATAGACCTGCAAGTAGTAGATACCGCCACCGGCAGCGATGGCGCAGACGACCAGCAGCGCGGCGAGGAATTTACCCATGCGCGGCCTCCGCGGCGGCCGGGGTCCAGCCGCCGGCCTCGGTCTGCACGAAGGCGTCGGCGCATTTCTTGGCCAGCGCGCGGACCCGGCCGATATAGGCCTGACGCTCGGTCACGGAAATCACCCCGCGCGCGTCGAGCAGGTTGAAGAGGTGGCTGGCCTTGATGCACTGGTCGTAGGCCGGGTGCACCATCAGGATCCGCTTGCCGGAATTCGGATCGGCCGGATCGAAGGCCAGCAGGCGCTCGCATTCCGCCTCGGCGTCCTCGAAGTGGCGCAGCAGCATGTCGGTGGTGGCGCCGTCGAAGTTGTGGCGGCTGTATTCCTGTTCGGTCTGGCGGAAGATGTCGCCATAGGTCAGCGGGATCGCCCCGTCGGGGTCGTTGAAGGGCATGTCCATGACGTGGTCGATGCCCAGCACATACATCGCCAGACGTTCCAGACCATAGGTCAGCTCGCCCGAAACCGGGTGGCAATCATGCCCACCGACCTGCTGGAAATAGGTGAACTGGCTGACCTCCATCCCGTCGCACCAGACCTCCCAGCCCAGGCCCCAGGCGCCCAGCGTCGGCGATTCCCAGTCGTCCTCGACAAAGCGGATATCATGCAGGCTGGTGTCGATGCCGATCGCGTCGAGCGAACCGAGGTAGAGATCCTGCAGGTCCGCCGGCGACGGCTTGATGATCACCTGATACTGGTAATAGTGCTGCATCCGGTTCGGGTTCTCGCCATAGCGCCCGTCGGTCGGACGCCGCGACGGCTGGACATAGGCCGCGGCCCAGGCCCGGGTGCCGAGGCTGCGCAGCGTGGTCGCCGGATGGAAGGTGCCGGCGCCGACCTCCATGTCATAGGGCTGCAGCACGGCGCAGCCCTTGGAGGCCCAGTAGGTCTGCAGGCGGAGGATGATCTCCTGGAAGGAGCGGGGCTTCTGGACGGTGGCGGTCATCGCATCCTCGGGCTGTCGCGGGCACGTGCGCCTCAATAGGCGCAGTCCCAGCAAGGGTCAACGCCGCCACCCTGCGGCAAACCCGGCGCGATGACAGAATTTTCATGCACAAGAGGTTGAAGGTCTGACCTAACCGTTTTTTTATCGGTAAAGCCTTCACGACCCTGTTAGGGTCCGCGAGGGAATCATGTGACCAACAATTCGTGGACTGACCGTGACAAAGCCTAGAGTTAAAGCCTTTTTCGCCGCGCTTGTGTTGATGCTTCTGGCGCCGGTGGCGGCGCTGGCGCAAACCACGCACTGGGTGCAGATCGAAGCGCACGCGACCCTGCGCACGGCCGAGGAATTCGCCACCCGCTATCAGGAGCGGATCGGCAACATCGCCGGGTTCCGCATTGCGGGTGGCTGGTATGCCCTGGCGGTCGGTCCCTTTGCCACCGCCGAGGATGCCGAGGCGCGCCGCACGCAGCTGCTGGCCGCGCGCGAGATCCGCGAGGATGCCTATGTCACCGACGACACGATCTATGGCCAGCAATTCTGGCCGGTCGGCGGGCAGGCGGCGACGCAGCCGCCCGTGGTCGTCGAGCGTCCGGCCGATCAGGCCGTCGCCGCAGACCAGAGCGTGACCGACCAACCCGCGCAGACCGACGACACCGGCAACGCCGTGGCGGCCACCGATACGGCTGCGGCCCCCGCTGCCGCCGAGCCCGAGGTCGCCGCCGCCGAGCCGGTGGTCGAGGAACTCCCCGAGCAGACCCTCGACGAGGCCCGCCGCGCGGAATACGAACTGACCCGCGACGAGCGGGCGGCGATCCAGGTCGCACTGCAATGGTTCGGCTTCTACCGCTATGGCATCGACGCCGATTTCGGCCCGGGCACCCGTCAGGCGATCCGCGACTGGCAGACGAACGCGGGGCATGAGCCCTGGGGCGTGCTGACCGATCGCCAGCGCCATGAGCTGCTGACCTCGTATGACGCTGCAGTCGCGCGCTACAGCTTTGCGCCTTTCGTCGCGGAAGATGCCGGGATCGAGGTGACACTGCCGATGGGCATGGTGGCTTTCGACCACATCGAGGCGCCGTTTGTGCACCTGAACGAGATCAACAACTCGGGGATGCGCGTCCTGCTGTTGAGCCAGGAGGGGTCGCAGACGACGCTGTATGGACTCTACGAGATCCTGCAGACCCTCGAGGTGATCCCGCTCGACGGCGAGCGTGACCGTGGCCGCGACAGCTTTGTCATCAACGGCCGCAGCGCCACCGCCCGTGCCCATGTCGAGGCCCGCCTGAGCGGCGGCGCGATCAAGGGCTGGATGCTGCTGTGGGATCCCGCGGCCGACGAGGACGCGCGCCTGGTGATGGACACGATGCGCGACAGTTTCCGCGCGGTGAACGGCGTTTTGCCGTCGAACCTCGGCGCGAGCCCCTCGACCGTCGCCCGCCGCGACCTGATCTCGGGTCTGGAAGTGCGCCGGCCGGAACGGTCGCGCACCGGGTTCTTTGTCGACTCGGTGGGCACCGTGGTGACCACCGCCGAAGCCGTCCAGAGCTGTGACCGGGTGACCATCGACGAGGCCTATCGCGCCAGCGTGCGGGCGATCGACCCGGTGCTGGGCATCGCCGTGCTGACGCCCGAGGATCCGCTGGTGCCGCTGGCCTTTGCCCAGTTCAGCCCGCGCCAGCCCTCGGTGGGGTCGGATATCCGCGTCTCGGGCTTCAGCTATCAGGACACGTTGACCCGGCCGATTCTGTCCTTTGGCCAGATGGCCGACCTGCAGGGCCTGAACGGCGAACCCGAGCTGCGCCGCCTCAGCCTGACCGTCGAAGCCGGCGATTCGGGCGGTCCGGTGTTCGACGCGAACGGCGCCGTGATCGGCATGCTGCTGCCGCGCCCGGAAACCCCGGGACGGATGCTGCCCGAGGACGTGAACTTTGCCGTCTCGTCCGAGGCGATCCTGTCCGCGCTGCAGGGTGCCGGGCTGGGTGGCACCGAAAGCCGAGCGGCAATGGCAATGTCGGCCGAGATCCTGACCCGGGTGTCGGCGGATCTGACGGTGCTGGTTTCCTGCTGGAACTGAGCCCTTTGCGGGTCTGACACCTGACGGCGGCGCTTGCGGGCGTCGCCGTTTTTCATGGGCGATGCAGGCAGGGGCTCCCGCCGGTCGGGCGCAGCATCGCCGATGCTGTCCCTCCCGTTGGGCCGGGCTCGCTTCGCGAGCCTGAAGGAAAAAGAGGGGGCTTTGCCCCCGTCGCTGCGCGACTCCCCCAGGATATTTAAGACGCAAAGATGGGGGCCGATCAGCCGCGCTCGACTCGGCAATGGAAGCAATTGTTGGTCGCCGAGCGGATGTGGAGGAAAGCGATCCCGGGGCGGGCAAGGAGCGTCTCGCTGGCCTCGGGAATACGGGCCGTGTCGATCACCGCGCCGGTGCCATAGACGATGCGCTCGTCCTCGGAATAGCCGCGGAGGATGTAGCGCGGCGCGGCCAGGAAGGGGGGCAGCGCGGTCGAGGGCGTGGCACCGGGTTGCGGATCGGCGGCGAGGAAGATCGGGCCGGTCTCGGTATAGGGATTGAGGCCGGTGAAGGGGCGGTGCGCGACGATCAGATAGGGTGTGCCCGCGGGCAGCAGCCGCAGCGTATGGCGGCAGGGCACCCCCTGCCCGTCCGAGATGCGGCGCTCGGGCATGAGGCCGTAGGCATCGGCGCCGCCGGCGCGGTAGCGGGCGGCGACGGCATCGGGGAGCGGGTGGAAGACGGCGGGCATTGCAAAACCTCCGGGCTGGATCAGAGCCCGACGGTGCCCCGGACGCGGCCGCCGGGCGACCCGGAAGCTGCGCAATCAGACGCGCCAGAACCGGGGCAGGAAGATCACCAGCACCGCGACCATTTCGAGCCGTCCCATCGCCATCGCCCCGATCATCAGCCATTTCGCCTGGGGTGGAAAGGCATCCATCGCCCCCGAGGGGCCGACCTCGGCACCAAAGGCCGGGCCGACGTTGCAGATCGAGGTCCAGGCCGCGGTGAAGGCCGTGCGCATTTCAAGCCCGGTCAGCGACAGCATCATCGTCAGCACGCCGAAGCCCAGCACGAAGGCGGTGAACATGACCACCACCGACACGACGACGTCGTCTTCCAGCCGGCGCCCCCCCAGTTGCAGCGGGATCACCCGGTTGGGGTGCACCAGCTGCCGGATCTGGGCCTTGATCGCCTCGAACAGCACGAGAAAGCGGAACACCTTGATCGAGCAGCCGGTCGAGGCGGTGCAGGCGCCGATGAAGCCGGTGACGATCATCACCAGGATCGGGAAATCGCCCCAGGCCGAGGTTTCGCCACTGCCGAAGCCGGTGCCCGAAAACATCGACACCACGTTGAACGCAGCTTCGCGCACGATCGCTTCGACGGATTCGTCGGAATTGGCGAGGCGATAGACGATCACCGAGGAGATGGCATAGAGCGTCCAGCGGAAATAGGCGCGGATCTGGATGTCCTCGAACAGCGGGCGATACGAGCCGTTCAGGGCCTGCAGAAAGCGGATGAAGGGCAGCCCCGCCAGCCACATGAAGACCACGCCGACCCAATGCGCCCCGGCGCCGAAATCGGCAAACGAGGCGTCGCGCGTTGAAAACCCGCCGGTCGAGAGCGTCGTCAGCGCGTGGTTGATCGCGTCGAACGGCCCCATGCCCACCGCGATATAGGCGCCGGCGCAGAGGATGGTCAGGCCGAGGTAGATCTGCAGCAGCATCCAGCTGATGTCGCGCGCCCGCGGCAGCACCTTGCCCATCGTGTCGAACCCTTCCGAGCGGAAGTGCTGCATGCCGCCGACCTTCATCACCGGCAGGAAGATCAGCGCGACGATGACGATCCCCAGCCCGCCCAGCCATTGCAGCGTCGAGCGCCACAGCAGCATCCCCGGCGGCAGGTCGTCGAGCCCGTTGAGCACCGTGGCGCCGGTCGTGGTCAGACCGGACATCGCCTCGAAGATCGCATCGGTCCAGTTGACGTGCTCGATCCCCAGTTCGAGGGGGATCGCCCCGAACATCGGCAGCACCGTCCAGCTGAGCGAGGTCACCAGGAACGACTGCCGGATCGTCAGCGAGGTGCCGAGGCTGTTCGAGGTGGCCAGCACCAGAAGCCCGCCCGACAGGACCGTGACAAAGGAGGACATCAGGAACACCGGCCAGTCGCCGCTGCCAAAGGACAGATCGACCAGCGCCGGAACCAGCATGATGCCGCCCAGCGCGATCAGCAGCCAGCCGATGATGTTCGCAACGGGTCTGAAGTCGATCATGGCGCACCCTTGGCGGTGGCGGCAAGCCGTGTCAAGCCAGCCTCATGGCACCACATCGACGTGGCACTTGCCGAGCAGCCGCGCCACGTCCGACCCGCGGCACAGCTCGGTTCCCGGGGTCATCATCGTGGCAGCGGCCGCGGCGGTGCCGAGGGTCAGCGCCTCGGTCATCGGTTGGCTGCGCGCCATCGCCAGGGCGAGGCCCGCAACGAAACTGTCGCCCGCCCCGACCGCGCTGGACACCGGCACCTGCGGCGGGGTGCAGTGCAGCCGGTCGGTCCATGTCGCCAGGACCGACCCCTCGGCCCCGCGCGCCAGCACGACGCAATCCGCCACGCCCGCGCGCACCAGCCCCTGGGCGAAATCGGCGCTAGCGACGGCATCGGGCAGCGGATGCCCGGCGAGATCTTCGGATTCGCCGCGATCCATGCGCAGGACATAGGGTTTGGCCGTGGCCAGCGGGGCTTCGACCAGACGGCGCAGGGCCTCGCCCGAGGTGTCGACGATCAGCCGCGCCTGCGGGATGCGTTCGGCCAGGGCTTGCGGAAACTCCGGGCCGATACCCGGCGGCTGGCTGCCCGACAGCACCACGACGGCGCCCGGCCCCATCCGCCGCACGTCATCGGCCAGCCGGGTCAGCAGTTCGGCCACGGTCTGCGCGCTCCAGTGCGGGCCCGGCATGACAAAGCGATATTGTTGCCCGGTGCCCCGGTCGATCACCGCCAGCGACTGGCGGCTTTCCTCGGCCAGCCGGAACACCGCCAGCGGCAGGCCCGAGGCCTCGATCAGGTGGCGGATGCGCGCGCCGGTGGTGCCGCCCAGGGCCGCCACCGCCCTGGCCTGCCCGCCCAGCGCCTGCGCAGCCCGCGCGACGTTGATCCCGCCGCCGCCGGGTTCCGCGGTCGGCTCGTCCAGGCGCAGCTTGGTGCCAGCGACGACATGGCCGGTCGTCGCGCTGAGATCCAGCGTCGGGTTGAGGGTGATCGTCAGGAGGTCGGTCATTGCGGACTCGGTGGCGGCGCTCGCCGCAGCCTAGCCCGCCCGACCCCGGGCCGGAAGCCCCCGACTGAGCCGTCGCCTCCGCACCGCCTCAACCAACGTGAATCAGTGTCGAAAACAGCCGCGGATCGAGGCTGATCTGCTCAAAGGTCGGCCCCCGGGTCAGGACACTGACCGCATCGTGGCTGTGCAGGCTTTCCTGATGGCTGGCCACCACGCGGAAATCGCCGATCCGCGGATCGTCCTGCAGTGCCTCGCAGAACAGCCGCGCCGCGTCCTCGACAAAGATCGGGTTGGCGGCGTTGAGTTCGGCAAAGGCCTGTTCGTCCTCGCGCTTGACCATCACCTGTGTCTCGGTCGGCACCGCACGGCGGCAGGCCTCGATGAGATCCTCGAACCACAGCGTCTCGCCGGGCAGCAGATCGACCGAGATCCGCGCGACCGAGCGTTGCGAATGCGGCGTTGCCAGCTGGCCGCGCCCGGCACGGGCATGTTCGCTGAGTTCCAGCGAGCACGGACAGGTCGAGGAATAGACATAGTCGAGATGAAGGAAGGTGCGCCGCACACCGCCCTGATCGACCAGTTCCAGCGCGATATCGTAATACTGCCAGCCACTCAGCCCCGAGCGCAGGCTCTCGATCTGCATCGGGAACTGGATGCGCATCTGGATCCGCGCGTCAAAGCTGCCGAGGTCGGATTTGTAGTCGTCCAGCGCCGCCTCGATCACCTGCGTCGAGAACCGCTTTTCGGCATGCTGGTAAAAGCTGCGCATGATGCGCGACATGTTGATGCCCTTCTTGTCGGCATCGAGGCTGACGGTCCCGGTGACCGACGCCTGCAGCGTCACGTCGCCATGCCCGCCCGCCCGGGAATCGCGGGTCATAAACCGCACCGGCAACCGGAAATTCGAGATCCCGACATGCTGGATCGCCGTGTTCGCGCCCTTGATCAGGCTGGCCGGCCCGTTCTGCAGATCGGGCATCGTGCGCTTGTAGGCGACATCGGGGCGGAAATCGGCGGGATAATCGCGGCGGAGCTCGGGATAGGCGGGATCGACCTGCCCCGGGATCAGCCGCTTCAGCGCCGGGTCCAGCGCCGCAATCTCGTCATCTGTGGCCCGGCCAGCCCAGGCACGCAGCACATCCAGCGCCGCCTCGGCCTCCGAGCGGTTGGGGTCCAGATCCGTGACCGGTCGTTGAATGTTCATCCCTCGCCCTCCGTTTGGCGCGCAGGCCCGTAACGTAAGCCTTTATCCCGCGCATTCAACGGTTCTACGACGTCGCCGTGCCTGCGGATCACCCGCAGGCGACCTCAGATGGCCGCCAGCGCCGCGGTGATGTCGGCCAGCAGGTCGTCGGCATCTTCCAGCCCGACGCTGAGACGGATCAGCCCCGGCGTGATCCCCAGCAGCGCCTTCTGGTCCTCCGGCAGACGCTGATGCGTCGTCGTCGCCGGATGGGTGGCAATGCTGCGCGCATCCCCGAGGTTGTTCGAGATCAGCACCACCTGGAGCGCGTTCATAAAGGCAAAGGCCGCCTCCTTGCCGCCGGCGAGGTCAAACGACACCACCGTCCCCGGCCCGCCCATGATGCGCCTGGCCAGGTCATGCTGCGGATGGCCCGGCAGACCGGGGAAGATCACCGAGCGCACCGCCGGATGACCCAGAAGGGCCTCGGCCAGGCGCTGTGCCGAGGCCGCCTGGGCGCGCACCCGCATGTCCAGCGTCATCAGCCCGTTGGCGAGAACCCAGGCGTTGAACGGGCTCATCGCCCCGCCGGTGTGCTTCATGTAGGGCTCGATCCGGCCGCGAATCAGCTCGCGCGAGCCGCAGATCACACCGCCCAGGCACCGCCCCTGCCCGTCGATATGCTTGGTCGCGGAATAGACCACCAGGTCGGCGCCGCTCTGGACCGCGCGGCTGAACACCGGCGTGGCAAAGACGTTGTCGACGACGACCAGCGCCCCGGCCGCGTGCGCCAGGGCCGAAACCGCCGGCAGGTCGATCACCTCGAGCGTCGGATTCGACACGCTTTCCAGGAACACCAGCGCGGTGCCCGGGGTGATCGCGTTGCGCCAGGCATCGAGGTCGGTGCCGTCGACAAAGACGACGTGCACGCCGAACCGGGTCAGCACCTCCTCGAGCACATACAGGCACGAGCCGAACAGCGCGCGGCTGGCCACCACCCGGTCGCCGGCGCGCAGCAGGGCCGTCAGCGCCCCGGACACCGCCGCCATGCCGCTGGCGGTGGCAAAGGCGTCCTCGGTCCCCTCGAGCGCGGCGATCCGGTCTTCGAACACCGCCACCGTCGGGTTGCCATACCGGGCATAGATGAATTCGTCGTCACCCGACTTGATGAACCGCGCCTCGGCAGCCTCGGCGCTGGGATAGGCGAAACCCTGCGTCAAATAGAGGGCCTCGGCCATCTCGCCATACTGGCTGCGCCGCGCGCCGCCATGCACCGCGACCGTGCGCGCATTCCAACCTGTGACCGGGTTCGTCATCTCGCCCCTCCTGCGGCAGCATGGCCGCGCTGTCCAATACCGGCAGGGGCGGCCCCGCGTTTCCGCGCAGCCCGGCCTCTTTAGCGGTTTCTTTTCCGTGGGCCGCAAGCCGGCACAAACCCCCACGCCCGCGCGGCTTACGCCATGCCGGGGGGAAAGGTCAATGGCAGCTGCGGCGAAACGACGCAATTCAATCCCCGCGTGTGCCGAAACCGTCGCTGAATCGTCCCCGAATAGCCCCGGACCTGCCCCTGAATCGCCCCTTTTGACCACGATACCGAAACGGTGAAATCGCCTGGCAGGACTTGAAACGATGAAACCGACGTTCCGAGATTTTGTGCCTGACGAGTGTGGGGGAGTATCCCTGAATGCCGTCGCCCTCGCGGCGTCGGTCTTTGGCGCCAGCCTGTTCGGACTGGGCCGTTTTGTCGAGGAAGCACGCGCCCAAACGGCGCTGCAGACCGAGATTTCCTTGACCTTGCCGCTGAACGCGCTGCGCATGTCCGCGCAGGCCCGCGTCGAGGTGGAACAGGCGCTGCAGGCGATGTCGGATGCCGACCTCAGCCTGACCTATGCGCGCATTCATGCCACGTTCCGCGACTATATCGGCCAGGACGACCTGACCGTGGCCCGCGCGCTGTGCGACTACGCGATGCTGGCCGAGGCCGAACTGGTGGCCCGCGGCGTGCTGCGTCCCGCCGGCACCGAAAGCGCACGTGACATGCTGATGACCTACGAACTCGTGCTCTGAGCCCGGCGGCCCGCCGCCGCCGCACGGCCCCGATGAACCGCGTGCCCCCAGGCTGGCGCGCGGTTTTCACATTTTCGACAGACTCCTGCGCAACCCTGAACCCGGGGGCGTTGCCGTGCGACCCATCACCGTGCGCCCCGGTTACCGGCCTTTGGCCGGAACCCGCGACAAGAAAGGACCGACCACCGCCGACCGCCCCGCAGGAGCCCCGCCATGACGCTGATCCCGATCACCGCAACGCCCACCGGTCTTTCGCTGGCCATGCCCGGCGGCGGCGCGCCGGAACCGGCAATCCGCGCGGCGCTGACGGACCTGCCCGCCACGGCGCCGGTGGTCATCATGCTGCACGGCAAGGGGTATTGCCCCGGCCGGCCCGCGATCGACCCGCATGCGCTGATCTTTGCCCCCCGCGCCGGCCACGGCCGCTCACGCTTCGTCTCCTGGCCCCGGCGCCTCGGCTTCGCCCTGCCCGGGCCGCACCGGCCGCGCGGCCTCTGCCTCGCTTTCGGCTGGGAATCCACCGGCTCGCTGCGGCGCGCCACCGCCGCCGCCGATACCGCGGCGCTGATGCTTGCCCGGCTGGTGCAGGCGATCCGCCGCGCCGACCCCGGCCGTCGGGTCGACCTGATCGGCCACAGCCTGGGCGCGCGGGTGATTCTGGGGGCGGTGCCGCTGCTGGCCGCCGGCACCCTGGACCGGGTGATCCTGCTGGCCGGCGCCGATTTCACCGACCGCGCCCGTCAGGCGCTGACCAGCCCCGCCGGTCAAACGGCGGAATTCCTCAACATCACCACGCGCGAGAACGACCTCTACGATTTCCTCTTCGAACGCGCCCTCTCACCCCTTGGCCGCGCCGGCGCGCTGGGGCGTGGGCTGGGCGGCGCCGCGAACTGGCTCGACATCCAGATCGACCACCCCGCGACCGAGGCTGCGCTGCGCGCCCTCGGTCTGCCGCTCGCGCGCCCCCGCGCCCGGATCTGCCACTGGTCGGTCTATCTGCGCCCGGGCGTCTTCCGCCTCTATCGGGCGCTGCTCCACGACCGCGCCCGGCTCAACCTGCCGCTCCTGCGCGCGGCGCTGGCCACACCGCAGCACCCGCGCTGGACCCGCCTGGTGCCCGCCCGCAGCGCCGGATGACCGCCCGCCCTTTCATCTTGCCGAAAATACGCCTCTGCCTGCGCCGCCAGCGAAACGCCGGCCCGGTGCGGCCTCAGCGCGGCCCGACCCAGTGGCGGTCGATCAGCCGGTAGTTCGACAGAAAGAACACCATCATCACGCCCATCTGCCCGAAGGTGTCCCAGAACACATAGACATCGGTCGAGAAATTGCGCCAGATGACCTCGTTCATCGCGGCGAAGGCGATAAAGAACCAGGCCATCCGCCGGGTCAGCAGCATCCATCCCTCGTGGCTGAGCGGCAGCGCATGGTCGAGCACGAAGGCCAGCCACGACTGACCGCGCGCAAGGCCGATGAACAGCAGGATCCCGAACAGGCCGAAGATGAAGGTGCTCTTCATCTTGAAGACGCGCTCATCGTTGAACAGCACGGTCGCCAGCCCCAGCACCACGACCATCGCCAGTGTCACCACCTGCATCCGGCTGAGCCGCCCGGTCAGCACCCGCATCGCCACGGTGGCCAGGATCTGCAGCGGCACAAAGGCCACCACCGCCACGACGAACCCCGCATAATCCGTGCCGCCCAGGGTCACGGTGGCGTTGCGCATCCACAGGTAGACACCCAGAAAGACCAGGAGCGGCCCGAATTCCAGCGCCTGTTTCAACACGGGCGAGGGTTGGCGGTCGGGGTCGGGCGTCGTCATGGGGCCTCCGGTTCGGGTGCCCCATCTGCCCCCATTCGACCGCGCAAGGCAAGCGCCAAACGCCCGGTGCGACCTCAGCCCTGCAGCCGGTCCAACCCCTCGGTCAGCGCCGGTTCCATCCCGGCCTGCTCCATGTGCCGGCGCAGCCGCTGGTTATACCCGCCCGGCGTATCGAGCGCGGCCAGCATCGGCCGGCACGGGCCGGAGATCAGGCTCGACCCGACCAGGGTGCGCAGGAACCCTTCGGCGCCGACCCGGTCGACCCCTTGTCTTTCCATCCAGTCGGCTGCCGTGGCCACCATCAGCACCGCTGGCGACAACACCGCCTGGGCGCAGAGATAGGCGTTCAGTTCGGCCGCGCTGCCGAGGGCAAAGACCGTGTTTGTGCGCCCGAAGATCCCGCGCAGCAGATCGTCGCCGCCCAGCGCCAGCACCGGCGAGCCCCCTTGGGCAATGCCGGGAAATGGCAGCATGATTGCCACCGCCTCGGCCGGAGCGACCAGCGGCGCCAGCGCCTCGAGCGGCAGCCCCGCCATGAACGAGACCACCTTTTGCCCCGCCCGAAACTGCAGGCCCTGCAGGATCCCGGGCGCGGTTTCCGCCATCAGTCCCAGGAACACCACCTCGGCCGCGTCGAGCACGCCTTGATTATCCGCCACGGTGACGGCGGCAAAGGCCTCGGCCAGGGCTGCCGATCGCGCCTCGCTGCGCCGCGACACGGTGATCGCGTGACCGTCGGCGGCGATTCCCTGCACGACCGCCGAGGCGATGGTTCCGGTTCCCAAAAATCCCAACTTCATGGCCAATCCCCTGAAAATGAAAACCCCGCCCCGGCGACCGGGACGGGGATCTGTGCCCGTCAAGACCGTCTCAGCGCATCCGCGCGATCAGATTGTCCTTCAGGAAGAACTGGTGATAGAGCGCCGCGACGATATGCAGGGCAACCAGCACCCAGCCGATGTTGAACAGCACCTCGTGCACCTCGCCGGCGTCGGTGATCCCGACGAACCAGGCCATGATCCCCGACAGCGGGATCAGCAGCAGCACAATATACAAAAGCCCGTGCACGATCGCCGAAGCCAGCGTGATCATCGGGTTCTGCCCCTCGACCGGCGCCGGCGCCCCCTGGGTAAAGCGCAGCACGATGCGCAGCAGGGTCAAAACCAGGATCGCCACGCCGATCCACACATGGACCGCCGTGCCGGTGCTGAATGTCGCCTCGCCGGTGCGGCGCAAGGCGATCCACGAGGTCTTCATCGCTTCATGGCTGACAAAGCTCACGATCAGCAGAAGCAACGTCAGCCAGTGCAACAGCCGCTGGCTGACGGCGTATTTCTGAACTGTCCCAGACATTTTTCTATTCCCTTACAAATGGCCCGTGCTGTGATACGCAGAAACGGTGCGGTTCCGTCGCCCGTCCGGGCGCCCGACCAGGCGATTGACCCGCCATTGCGATCAAATCGCCTCAGCCGACTGTGACACGCCGCAATGCCGACTGCCAGCCCCGAACCCATCCCCGCAGGTGTGACGATCCGCCCCGGCCGAAGCCGGGATGCCGCCGCCATCGCCCGGTTCCACGTCGCCGTCTGGCGCGAAACCTACGGCACCCTCGCCCCGGCAACGGCCATCGCCAGCCTCGATGAAACCCATCGGCGCGCCGGCTGGCGAGACGCACTGGCCGATCCCGCGCGCAGCACCCGGATCGCGGTGGCCGACGGCGACATCGTCGGTCTGGTCAGTGCCGGCCCGCCTGCGGACCACGTCTATGGCCCGCGCGGCGAGATCAAGCATCTCTATGTCGCGGCGCAGGCGCGCAGGCTGGGCCTCGGGGCGGCACTGCTGGCACTGGGCCACAAGGACGTGGCCCGCGCCGGGTTTTCCGGCACAGGGCTGGGTGTCGTGCTGGAAAACACCGCTGCCCGCGCGTTCTATGCCGCGACGGGGGGCCGGGAAGTGGCGCAGTTCACCGATCCCGGCCCGCTGTGGCGCTCGCAGATGGTGCTGGTGGCCTGGGATTGACGTCAGCGCGCGGCGGTGACGATGAACTCGACCTTGTAATCCGGGGTCGCCAGTTTCGCCTCGCCGGTGGCCCGCGCCGGCGGGTTCGCCGGATCGACCCAGGCTTCCCACACCGCGTTCATCGCCGCGAAATCGGCCATATCCGCCAGCCAGATGGTCGTCGACAGGATCCGCGACTTGTCGCTGCCGGCGGCGGCCAGCAGGCGGTCGACCTCGGCCAGCGCGGCGCGGGCCTGCACGGTCACGTCGGCGCCTTCGCCAACCTGACCGGCCAGATAGACGATCTCGCCGTGGACGACGGCCGCGCTCATGCGCTTGCCGGGTTCGATGCGGGTGATCGGGGTGCTCATGGGGCTCTCCTGTTGCGAAATGGGTCTGCGCATTCCCAACCATGCCGCGCGCGCCACCGCAAGGGCGGTTGAAACCCGGACCGCCACACGGCAAGAAAGACCGACGCAATCACGGACCGCGCCATCATGCCCGAAACCCCTGCCGCCCAGGCCCTTCTCGACACGTTCGGGCGGATCGTCGTCATCAACCTGCCCGAGCGCGCCGACCGCCGCCGCGGGATCGACGCCGAACTGCGCAAGGTCGGCCTGTCGCTGGATCACCCCGCGGTCGACGTTTTCGCCGCGGTGCGTCCCGCCGCGGCCGAGGGGTTTCCCTCGATCGGCGCGCATGGCGCGTTTCGCAGCCATCTGGGCGTGATGGAGCGGATGCTGGATCTCGGCTGGCCCAAGGTGCTGGTTCTCGAGGATGACATGGGCTTTGCCCGGGGGGCCGCAGCGCGGTTGCCGGCCCTGGCCGAGGCGCTGCGCCGGCAGGACTGGGCGCTGCTCTATGGACACCCCGGCGACCAGCCCGACCGCACCCCGCCCGCCGACGCTGACGGGCTGGTGGCGCTGCCGCCAGAACTCGGGCTGATCCAGCTGCATTTCCTCGGCCTGACGCGCGAGGCAGCAGAGACCGCCGCACCGATCCTGCGCGCGATGCTGACCCGCCCGGCCGGCAGCCCCGAGGGCGGGCCGATGCATGTCGACGGCGCCCTGAACTGGATCCGGCGGGGGCACCCCGCGCTCCGGTCGCTCGCCATCAGCCCAGCACTGGCCATCCAGCGCCCGTCGCGCAGCGACATCGCCGCGCCACGCTGGTTCGACCGGTTGCCGCTGCTGCGCCATCTGGCCGCCGCCGCCCGGCAGTTCCGTCAGGGCTGAAGCCCGGCGGCCGGATCGGCCCGGACCACCCGCCAGACGAGGTCCTCATACCAGCGCGCCACCGCCGGGTTGCGCCCCTCGGGACGGGTCAACCCCGCCGGATTGCGACGATAGATCACCGCGAAATGCACCAGCGCCACCAACCAGGCGCCCAGCGCGTTGGGGTGGATATCGTCGACGAACAGCGCCCGGATATCCCCGACCGGCGCCTGCCCCGCGGCAATCGCGTCGAACAGCGCCGCCATTACGGCGATGGCCGGCACCATCCGCACCGGCGGCACGCCGGGCGGACGGTTCGCGTCGAGATGGGCGCGGATTTCCTCCCAGGCGGTCGCCTCGCGATCGAGGCGCGCACGCCACGGCAGCCCGGCGTCAGGATCCGCCCCCTGCCCGGCATAGGCCGGTCCGGTTTCCAGCGACACCCAGCTGGCATAAAGCAGCACCTCGGCCCCCTGGCCGCGCGCACCCTGGTCCCACGCCAGCCGGGCAAAGCGCAGCGCATAATCGGCGCTGGCATGCCAGGGCACGGTGTTCGACAGGGCGACCCGCTCGGTCAGAACCACGACGTCGAAATCGCCCACCCGGGCGCGCAGATCCAGCCCCGGCGCGTGCTGCCATCGCCATTCCAGCGTGCTGCCGGGGATCGTCGACAACTCGACCGTCGCCCGCGGACCGCCTGCCGCCCGCACCATCGCTTCCAGCGGATCCCGCACCCCGTCGCTGAGGCTGTGCCCCGACAGAACCACCCGCAGGTCCAGCGGCCGCGCAGTCTGCGCGCGCAGCGGCGCCGCCAGGCTCAGCCCGCCGAGGATCCCCAGTGTTTCGCGCCGTGTCCACCGCATGCGCCCATCCTGACACGGACCCGCACGCCGGACCAGCCCCGCTCTGCCCCCGCGGCCCTTGCACCACGCCCCGGCCACGCGCTAAGCGTCGTTCACAACGGAGGACGCCGACGATGACACCCCAGGACTTCGACACACTCGTGCGCGCCCGCCGGTCGGTGCGCGGGTATCGGCCCGACCCGGTCGCCTCCGAGGTCATCGACGCGGCGCTGGCCACCGCCCTCTGGGCGCCGTCGAACTGCAACATCCAGCCCTGGCATGTCCATATCGTCTCGGGCGACGCGCTGCGCGTGCTGGGGGCGGCGATGACCGAGGCCGCGCACAGCGGCCAGCCGCACCCCGACATTCCGATGGATACCGCCTATCGCGGCGTGTTCCGGGATCGCCAGATCGGCTCGGCCAAGGCGCTCTATGGCGCGATGGGGATCGCCCGCGACGACCGCGCCGGGCGCTCGGCCGCCTTCCTGCGCAACCTCGATGCCTTTGGCGCCCCGCATGCAGCCTTCGTCTTCCTGCCTGAGGGGTTCGGCACCCGCGAGGCCGCCGACCTCGGGGGTTTCGTCCAGACCTTCCTGCTGGCGCTGACCGCGCAGGGGCTGGGCAGCGTCGCCCAGGGCGCACTGTCGCTCTACCCCGATATCGTCCGTGCCCATCTCGGCCTCGGCGCCGGCGAACAGCTGATCGTCGGCATCGCCTTCGGGCATGAAGACCCCAGCCACCCGGCCAATGCCGCCCGCACCGGGCGCGCCGCGCTCACCGATATCGTCACCCGCCACGGCTGACGCACACTGCCCCCATCTTTGCGTCGCAAATATCCTGGGGGGTGAATTGCCGCAGGCAAGAGGGGGGCAAAGCCCCCTGCCCCACGCAGTGGACAATAAAACGCCCCACGCAGTGGATAAAATCGGCCCCGCGCAGCGGCCGGATCGCCCGAGGAGGCCGCGCGTCAGCGCGGAGGACGAGGGCGAAACACCCTGCTTCAGCTGTCCGCCAACCCGATCAGGATCGCCGCCAGCGCCTTGGGCTGGGTCAGTTGCGGCACATGCCCGCAGGTCAGTTCGAACACCGCCTCGCAGGGCGTCGCCGCGATCATCTGCCGTTGCAGCGGCGGCGTCACCACCTGATCCTCGGTGCACAGCACATAGGCGCGCGGCACCCTGGCGAACCCCGGCCCGATCACCGCCTTGTCGACCTGCGCGCGGTTCGACTGCGGCACCATATAGGCCATCGCCCCCTCGGCCTGCCGTGGCGTGGCATCGGGAAACAGCACCGCCGCCGCCGCGGGATCCAGCACCGTCGTGCCCTTCTCGGGTCCCGGCCGCACCGCCGCCTGCACGCCGGGCGCGTCCTGCTGCTTGATCAGGTCCAGCAGGCTCTCGCCGTCGCGCGGCAACAGCGCCGCGACGAACACCGCCTTGGTCACCTGTTCGGGCCGGCGCGCCGCCACCTGGGCGACGACGATCCCGCCCATCGAATGCCCCACCAGCATCGCCGGCGCGCCCTGCATCAGCCGCCGCTCGACGGCATCGACATAGTCCGCCTGCCCGACCGTCGCCGCCGGAATCTCGCTGGTGCCGTGGCCCGGCAGGTCCAGGGCCTCGACGCTGTGACCGGCTGCGGTCAGAAGCGGCACCAGCGCGCCCCAGCCGCTTGCCCGCCCCCAGGCCCCGTGTATCAGGATGATCCGCGCCATGACTGCCCTCCCTCGTTTCCGCCCCAGCCTTGCCAAGTCCTGCGCGGCGCGCAAGCCCCGCACCGATGCCTGACGTGACGTCCGCCGGACCATCACGGTGTTTGTCTGCCGTCCCCCGCGCGCTAGCATGGGCGCAGACCCGGAGGACACACCATGACCCTGCCCAGCACCACCCTGGCCCTCAGCCTGCGCGAAGGCGGCTATGCCCGCGAGCCGAAACCGGCAGTTCCCGCCAGCCTTGCCCCCTACCTCGAACTGGCCGAGGTCGCGCTGCCTGCCCCCGCCCCCGGGCAGGTGGTGATCGAGGTGACCCGCGCGCCGGTGAACCCGTCGGATCTGTTCTTCATCCAGGGCGTCTATGGCCAACCCCGCACCCAGGGTCAGGCCGCCGGGTTCGAGGGGGTCGGCCGGGTGATCGGCGGCAACGGCCCGCTGGCCGAGGCGCTGACCGGGCGTCGGGTGTCCTTTCTCGGCACCGGCACCGGCGCCTGGGCGCGTCACGCGCTGGCCGACGCGGCGCTGTGCATTCCGCTGGACGATGCGGTCAGCGACAACGACGGCGCGGCGCTGATCGTGAATCCGCTGACCGCCGTCGCGCTGCTCGACCAGGTGCGCGAGTCCGGGTCGAATGCCTTCGTCCTGACTGCCGCCGGGTCACAGCTGGGCCGGCTGATGCTCGAACTCGCGCGGGAAACCGGGCTGCAGGCGATTGCGGTGATCCGCCGCCCGGACGACGCCGGGGACTTGCGCGCCCTGGGCGCCGCCGAGGTTCTGGTCAGCAGCGATGCGGGCTTTTCGGCGGCGGCACAGGCGGCGCTCAAGGCACACAAACCCCGTCGCCTGCTGGATGCCGTCGGCGACCAGATGGCGGCGGATCTGTTCTTTGCCATGCCCCCGGGCGCGCGATGGGTGGTCTATGGCAAGATGAGCGACGAGGCCCCACGGCTGACACAGCTGGGTCAGCTGATCTTCATGGGCAAGCAGATCGAAGGCTTCTGGCTGAGCCGCTGGCTGCCCGCCGCCGCGCCCGAGCGCCGCCTTGAGGTCGTGCGCCAGGTGCAGGGCCGCTTTGCCAGTGGTCAGTGGTCAACCCGCGTCCACGCCGAACTGTCGCTGGAACAGGCGCTCGACGGGATCCTGCCCGCCCTTGCCGACAGCGCCGGCAAGGTGATGCTCTGCCCGTGAGCCGCGAAGGCCCGCGCAACGATCACCGGCAATAGGTGCCGCCGTTGCGGTGCTGCGCCAGGTCGAAATGGAAATGATCCTGATGATAGCGGTCGGAATCGGGGCTGAGCGTGGTCCTGAAGATACCGCAGGCATCGCGATACATCTCCAGCAGATCGCGCCCGTTGCGGCCATCGCGCCAGTCGTCCTGCACGGTGACCCAGTCGCCATTGGCCAGCTGATAGCCGGCAAAGTCGATCGCCATGCCGCGCGCGTGCTCGGACAGCCGCGCCCCGCGCTGGCTGTTGCGGGTGCGGCAGGAATAATCCCCGATGACGCGGAGCCGTGCGACCCCTCCCCCGCGACGCCCCACCGTCGGCAGCAGCGCATCGTCGACCCAGCGCGAAAACGCGCGCGCCGTGTCGCAATGCACAGTCGCCGGCCGCGACAGGGGAATGCCCTGCACTGCAGTCAGGCTGACCGGCTCGTCCACGCCGCATCCCCGGGTCGACGAGGTGATCCGCGGCAGCCGACGCCCCTCGAGATCGCGCGAGCCGCAGATCCCGCGTTCCACCGGGCCGGCGGTTGTGGGGGCACGGCTGACGGTCTGCGCCGGTGCCGCCGGCGCCGTCCGGCTGGCGGCAAAGCGCGCCGCGGCGGCGGCCGAGCGCGGGCGCGGCGCAAGGCTGCGTGCCACGGCCTCGGGGGCGGTCTGCACCGGCGTGGGGGGTGGCACGGGCAAGGTGCCCAGTGCCTGCGCCACCGCGGCGTCGGTCATCGGCGCAACCGGGGTCATCGGCGCCGGCTGCACCTGCACCGGCCGCGGGCGCGGAAACAGCGAGTGCCACGGCACATCCGCCAGGGCCGCCCCCGGGCCCAGCAGCACGGCCAGTGCCAACGCCAGAGGCCGCACCCCTCGCATCAGCCCTTCCGCACCCGGCCGAAATCGGGCGCGTCGGTATCCTGGCCGGCCTCGATGATTCCGCGCCGGATCGCCCGCGTGCGGGTGAAATAGTCGAACAGGTGCTGGCCATCGCCCATGCGGATCGCCCGCTGCAGCACGAACAGCTCTTCGGTAAAGCGGCCCAGGATGTCCAGCGTCGCTTCCTTGTTGGTCAGGAACACGTCGCGCCACATCGTCGGGTCCGAGGCCGCGATCCGGGTGAAATCCCGAAACCCCGAGGCCGAATACTTAATCACCTCGGATTGCGAGACGCGCCGCAGGTGGTCGGCCACGCCGACCATCGTGTAGGCGATCAGGTGCGGCGTGTGCGACACCACTGCCAGCACCAGGTCATGGTGCGGCGCATCCATCGCGTCGACATTCGCCCCCATCCCCTCGCACAGCGTGCGCAACCGGTTCACCGCCGCGGGGTCAGCCCCCTCGGGCGGGGTCAGCAGCCACCAGCGGTTTTCAAAGAGCGTGGCAAAGCCCGAATAGGGCCCCGAATGCTCGGTCCCGGCCAGCGGGTGGCCGGGGACGAAATGCACCCCCGGCGGGATATGCGGCCCAACCGCGTCGATCACCGCCTGCTTGACCGAGCCCACATCCGTCACCGTCGCGCCCGGCTTCAGATGCGGCGCGATCTCGGCGGCGACCGCCCCCATCGCGCCGACCGGCACCGCCAGCACCACCAGATCGGCGCCCTTGACCGCCTCGGCCGCCGTCGCATGCACGCTGTCGACAAAGCCGATCTCGCCCGCCGCGCGGCGGGTCTCGGCGCTGCGCGCATGGCCGGCGACATGCCCGGCCAGCCCACGCCTGCGGATCGCATGCGCCATCGAGCCGGCGATCAGCCCCAGCCCGATCAGCGCAACGCGCTCGTAGACCACGCTCATTCCCGCACCCCCTTGAACCGCGCGATGACACCGACGACCCGGCGGCTGGCCTCCTCGTCACCGACGGTGATGCGCAGGCACTCGGGCAGCTTATAGCCCGCAACCCGCCGCACGATGATCCCCTCGGCCTTGAATGCCGCGTCGCAGGCCTCGGCCTCGGCGGGGCTGGCAAAGCGCGCCAGGATGAAATTGGCATGGCTCTCGTCGCAGCCCACACCCATCTGCACCAGCGCGTTGCGCAGCCAGTCGCGCCAGCGCGCGTTCTCGGTCGCGCACCAGTGGGTATAGGCCGTGTCGCGCACCGCCGCTTCGGCCGCCGCCATCTGCGCCTGCGACAGGTTGAAGGGCTGGCGCACCCGGTTGAGCACGTCGATCACCGCGCGCTGGGCATAGCCCCAGCCGATCCTGAGCCCGCCCAGCCCGTGGATCTTTGAAAAGGTCCGCGTCATCACCACGTTGGGGAATTCGTCGACCAGCGACGCCCCGCCATCGAACCCGTCCGCGAATTCGGCATAGGCACCGTCCAGCACCAGGATCACCGACCCCGGCAGCCCCGCCGCCAGCCGCCGCAACTCGCCGCCCGGAACCATCGTCCCGGTGGGGTTCGCCGGATTGGCGATAAACACGATCTTGGTGCGTTCGGTCACTGCCGCCAGGATTGCCGAGACGTCGATCCGACGCTCTTTCTCGGCCACCTCGACCGGGCGCGCGCCGACCGCATGGGCCAGGATCGGATACATCGAGAATCCGTGCTCGGTGGTGATCACCTCGTCACCGACGCCAGCGTAGGACTGGGTGATGAACTGCAGCACCTCGTCCGAACCGACACCGCAGATGATCCGGTCCGGGTCGAGCCCGTGCACCGCGCCGATCGCCTGCCGCAGCCCCGCGTGATCCGTCGACGGATAGCGGTGCAGATTGCCCGCCGCCGCGGCAAAGGCCGCCTTGGCGGCTTCGCTTGGCCCATAGGGGTTCTCGTTCGACGATAGCTTCAGCACATCGTTGCGCCCCGCCACCGTGCTCTCGCCGCTGACATAGAGCGCAATCTCCATGATCCCCGGCTGCGGCTGGATGGTTTCACTCATCCTCGGTCTCCACTCCCTGCCCTCGCGGGCGTTCCATCCCGTCCTAACCCGTCGCGACGCGCCCGGCCAGTTCCCCGGACGCCCCTGCGACAAAAGCGGCGACGCCCCGCCGACCGCTTCCACAATGTTCCGCAAGAATCCCCGGCACCCCCACCCGGCATGCGAAAGGGGCCGCCCGGTTTCCCGGCGCGGCCCCCTCGAATGCGTGGCAAAGCTGACGCCGAAACCGGATCAGTTCTTCGCGTAGTATTCGACGACCAGGTTCGGTTCCATCTGCACCGCATAGGGCACATCCGACAGGCCGGGGGTGCGCACGAAGGTCGCGGTCAGTTTCGAATGGTCGACTTCCAGGTAATCCGGCACGTCGCGCTCGGCCGACTGGGTGGCTTCGAGCACCAGCGCCATCTGCTTCGAGCGGTCGCGAACGGCGATCACGTCGCCTTCCTTGACGCGATAGGACGCGATGTTCACGCGCTGGCCGTTCACGGTCACATGGCCGTGGTTCACGAACTGGCGGGCGGCAAAGATCGTCGGCACGAACTTGGCGCGGTAGACGACGGCGTCCAGACGACGCTCGAGCAGACCCACCAGGTTCTCGCCGGTGTCACCCTTCACGCGGGCGGCTTCACCGTAGATTTTCTTGAACTGCTTTTCGGTCAGGTCGCCATAGTAGCCCTTGAGCTTCTGCTTGGCGCGCAGCTGGGTGCCGAAGTCCGACAGTTTCTGCTTGCGGCGCTGGCCGTGCTGACCCGGGCCGTATTCACGCTTGTTGACCGGCGACTTGGCGCGGCCCCAGATGTTTTCGCCCATCCGGCGGTCGATTTTATACTTGGCAGCGGTGCGTTTGGTCATCGCTGATCTCCTTTATAGCTGGCATTTCAGCGTGCTCCGAAAACCGGTTCCCATGTTTCGGGCTGAAATCGCGTCGCGGCTCAACCCGTGGGGCGCGGTGGCCGGAAGGCCTCGTGCCGATTGTAAAGGGCGTTGTCCTTTCCGTCGGGCTTTGACCCTCGGGCGACAGGCATCCCCTTGCGGGGGCCACCAACACCAATGAAAATCCGGGCACTCTGGCACCCGGACGGCGCGCTTATACAACCGGCACCTCCCGAGTCAATGGCCTGCCGGTCGAATTCTTTTTTGCCGCCGCATCGCTGCAGCCCGCTTGTAGCTCACCCCCCGGCACCCCAGATGCATCCTGCCCTTTCGTAACGGGAACTGCTGCATCATGGCCGGCCATTCGCGGCGCTTCGCGCGCCAGCTCGACCTCCTCGAACGGCGCTCGCCGCGGCTCGGCGGGGCGGTTGCCGCCCTTGCAGCACCGGGGCGCGGCTGGCTGCGGCTGCCGGCGGCGCTGGCGCTGATCGTCGGCGGCTTGCTGGGATTTCTGCCGATCCTGGGGTTCTGGATGCTGCCGCTTGGCGTGATGCTGCTGGCCGTTGACGTGCCGCCGCTCAGACCCTCGGTCGCGGCGGCGGCGGTGCGCATCCGCGCCCTCCTGCGCCGCTGGCGCACCCCGTCCTGAGAGCCCCCCTCGATGTCCCCCCTTCTTCTCGTCGGCGCGGGCCTCGCGCTGCTCTTTTTCGGTGGCGATCTGCTGGTGCGCGGTGCGATGGCGCTGGCCGCGCGGCTGGGCGTGCCGACCGCGCTCATCGGGCTGACGGTGGTGGGCTTTGGCACCTCGATGCCCGAGCTGGTGGTCTCGGTCGACGCGGCGCTGCGCGGCACGCCGGATATCGCGCTGGGCAATGTCGTCGGCTCGAACACCGCGAACGTGCTGCTGATCGTCGGACTTGCGGCGCTGGTCTGGCCGATCCGCACCGCCGGACTGTCGCTGGGCCGCGATCTGGTGGCGATGCTCGCCGCATCGGTCGCGCTGCTGCCGCTCTTCTGGACCGGAGGCGTCAGCCGCTGGGCAGGCGCGGCGCTGGTGGCGGCGCTGGCGCTCTATCTTGCGCAGTCGATCCGCACCGCCCGCGCCGACCCCGAAACGACGCCGATCGCGACCGCGTCCCTGCCCAGGGCCGGGCTGTTGACCCTGGCCGGGCTGGCGATGCTGATCGTCGGAGCGCGGGCGCTGGTTTCCGGCGCGGTCGATATCGCCCGGGATTTCGGCGTGTCCGAGGCCTTCATCGGCCTGACCGTGGTGGCGGTGGGCACCTCGCTGCCGGAACTCGCGACCTCGCTGGTCGCGGCCCTGCGCCGTCAATCGGCCATCGCGCTGGGCAATGTCGTCGGCTCGAACCTGTTCAACGTGCTCGGCATTCTCGGCGTCACGGCGCTGATCGCGCCGGTGCCGGTGGCGCCACGGTTTCTGACCATCGACCTGCCGGTGATGGCGGGGGCCGGGCTGGCGCTGGCGCTGCTGATGCAGCGGCCCTCAATCGGGCGGATGGCGGGGGCCGCGCTGCTGGCCGCCTATGCCGCCTATGTGGTCTTTGCCGTCAGCTGACGGGTCAGACCAGCGCCGGGCGCAGGATCGCCGCCTCGCCCCGGTCCAGGCAACGCCGCGCGGGTGCGCCCATCCGCTGGGGATGGGCGACCAGCCCCGGCGCCGCCTTTTCCAGCGACCGCGCGTGCCAGGCCAGCACCTGCGGATCGGCCATCGCCGGGTGAAAGCTCTCGCAGGGCAGGCCGTTGGCGGTGATGATCTCGTGGCCCTCGAACATCAGGTGGATATAACGCACCGAAGACAGGGTGAAATCACGCCGGATGAGGCCCCCGTCCTCGAGATCGGCGGCCGCGACCAGAAGCTCGCGCTCCTCGCTCACCCCCGCCGCCACCCCGAGCAACAGCCGATGCCCCGGAGACACCAGCAGGTCGGGCTCGGGCCGTCCCTGCCCCAGCGCGCCGGCTCGCAGCCGGACCGGCCGCAGCCCCGGATGCAGATACAGCTCGGCCCCCGACAGCCGCGTCTCGCCGCGCCAGATGAGGGGCTGCGGGCCATTGTCGCGGGTGTCGACCCGGTCCCCCGGCACCAGCGTTTCAACCAGCCGCGGCCCGTCGGGCGTGGCAATCTGCGTGCCCGGCAGGAAGCAGATCACCCCGGCACGGCGCGGCTGTGCCGGCGGGTCGACGGTCAGCGCGGCGACCCACAGGTCGCGGTTCGGCGGCGGCAGGAGCGGATCGAACACCGCCAGGATCCGCTGGCCAAGGCGGATCACCCGCGCCTGATAGAGGCGTTGGCCGTCGGTCAGCACCATCCCCTCGCCCGGCAGGCTGCCCTCGGCCAGCGCGCCGGCGGGATCGTCGGTCAGCCGGTCGCCTTCGGGCATTGCCGCCAGCGCCAGACGGCGCAGCCGGCGGCGGGCCCGGCTGCGCGGGTCGGGGCGTCCAACCGGACTGTCAAGGCGCAGCATATCCACCTGCGCATCGAGCCGCCGGGCCTGACCGGTCCAGCGCCAAGTCATGCCGACCGTCATCAGTTCGGGGGCCAAGCCCCATTCCTCGCCGGGTGCGGTCTGCACCCAGTCGACGGCATAAACGCCGCTGAAACCGGAAACACTGCTCATTGTTCTTGCCTTTTGTTTCCAAAAACCTAGCAAGAACCCGATCTCCAGACCAGAATTAACTGCCGCTCAGTCCCGTTTAGGCGCTATTTTCCAACCTTGGTGCATTCTTTCAGGGCACGCCGGTCCAGGGTCTGCGACCGGCCGGTCCCGCTGCCGGGGTGATCCGCCCCGTGCGATCCACCGCCAGCGCGCCGGTTTGTGCCAGCCCGGACGCATCGAAGACCCGGCACGGGCCCGGAGACGCAGCCAGCTCGGCGTCGGTGACGATGGTCACGCCGGGCTGGCAGGCGACCGGCAGGGCCTCGGCCCCTGCCGCACCAAAGAGATGCAGCCAGGTAGAACCCGCGACCTCGAACCGGACGCCGCCGGGATCTCCGACAGACCGACCCGCGACGCGGCCTCGGCCTGCGTGGCCGCGTCGCCGTCCGCCTCGAGCCAGGCCCCGGCGACGAAACCGGCGCCACGTCCGCGGCTGAGGGCCCGGCCCTGTGGCCCCAGGACGCCGACCAGCGCGCCGTCGCGGTCGATCAGCAGGAACGGCCGTTCTGCCAGTCCCCAGCCGGAAGCGCCAGCATCACCACCCCGGCGCCGGCCCAGCGCGTTCGCCCGGCCAGAGCGCCAGCCACAATCCGCCCAGCGCCAGCGCCGGCACCACCAGCCGGTGGCGCGGCGATCGGCGAACCGCCCCCTCGATCCCGCGACGTGTTCGGCCACGGTCAGGATCCAGCGGGTGCCCAGCCCCATCAGGCCCAGTCCGACCCCTCCAGTCCGAACAGCCAGAGCACCGCAGCCAGCACCGCCGCAGGCATCTCCAGCGCCCATCAGTGGCACGCTGAGCAGGTTCGCCAGCAACGGCCGTATTCCGCGATGCGGTGAAACTGGGCGGCCGCATAAGGGGCGGTGGCGATCCCCGCGACCAACGAGCACAGTGCCGCTGTCGTGACGGGCGCCAGCAGGCGGCGCCAGCCTTGCGGCGGCGGACGTCTCTCTGTTAGGCGACGGTCGCGCAGCCAGCGAAACACGGCGACCAGCGCGATGGTGGCGGCAAAGGACATCTGGAACCCGGCCGACAACAGTGCCTCGGGCCGCCACGCCAGCAGGATCAGCGCCGCCAGTGCCACCGACCGCATCGACAGCGCCCGCCGTTCGACCAGCACGGCGCCAAGGAACACCGCCGCCATGACGAAGGCGCGTTGCGTCGCGACATTGCCGCCCGACAGCATGAGATACGCTGCCGCCGCCGTCAGTGCGCCCGCCGCGGCGATCTTGCGCAGCGGCAGGTAGAGCGCCAGCAGAGGGAACAACGCCAGAAGGGCGCACAACCCGCCGTAGACCACACCCGTCAGCAGGCCCATGTGCAGGCCTGAGATCGCCAGCAGATGCGCGAGGTTCGAACGGCGCAGGTCCTCGGTCGTGTCGAGCCCGACGCCGGACCGGTCGCCGGTCAGGAGCGCGGCAACGAAGCCGCCCGTCTCGGCCGGCAGTCGCGCCCGGATCCCTTCGGCGATGCGCTGCCGCAGCCGGTTCACGGCAAGGGCCGCACCGGGCTCGGCGTCGTCGAGGGCCAGCACCGGGCTTTGCGTGTAACCCACGGCGCCCAGCCGTTCGAACCAGGCGAGGCGGCGGAAGTCGAAGCCGCCCGGCTCGACCGGGCCGCCCGGGGGACCCAGATGACCGGTCAGCATCACCCGCGTGCCGACGACGGGATCGAGATCGAGCGTGCCGTGCAGCGACACGCGGACCGTAGCGGGGACGCGCCCAGGGTCCAGCCCGGGCAGCACGACGCGATCGAGCGTCAGGCGGATAGCGTCCGACACGGATCGGTCGACCTCGACGATCCGACCTTCGACAGGACCGTAGCGATGCCACTCGAGCACCGGCGCGGCGACCGAATGCGCCCGCCACGCCGCCAGCAGCAGGCCGGCTACGACCAGCGCGCCCCCGAGCGCGAGAGGGCGCAGCCCGTCCGCCAGCCTGCGCTGCGCGATCAGTGCGACCAGGCCCATCAGCCCCGCACCGACCATCAGGGCAGGCCCGGGTTCGGTGCCAAGAGCAAAATAGAAGCCGACGCCGAGACCCAGCGCCACCGGCGCAAGCGGGAACAGCGCGCCCCGCCGCGCCGAGACCGCGCCGGCGACCCGCGCGAGCGCGCGCGCGATCGGCCCTGCGCGCGCGGGCGTGGCGAGCGCCGCGAGGGGCTCTGCCGGGCTCGACACTTGTTCTTGCCCCCATCATTGCCTAGAGCTTGCGGCCAGCTTAGCCCTGCCATGGTTTCCGAAAGGTTAACGACCGATGAACGCCCCCGCCGACGCCGGTGTCGTCACCCGTTTCGCCCCCTCGCCCACCGGGTTCCTGCACATCGGCGGCGCACGGACCGCCCTCTTCAACTGGCTCTATGCCCGCGGACGGGGCGGCCGGTTCCTGCTCCGGATCGAGGATACCGACCGGGCGCGCTCGACGCCCGAGGCGACGGCGGCGATCCTCAGCGGACTGACCTGGTTGGGGCTGGATTGGGACGGAGAGGCCATCAGCCAGTTCGAGCGCGCGCCGCGCCACGCCGAAGTTGCCCGCGAGATGCTGGCGCGCGGCCACGCCTACAGGTGCTTTGCCACCCAGGACGAGATCGAGGCGTTCCGCGAGGCCGCCCGCGCCGAGGGCCGTTCGACCCTCTATCAGTCGCCCTGGCGCGATGCCGACCCCGCAACGCATCCCGACGCGCCCTTCGTCATCCGGCTGAAGGCCCCCCGCGACGGCGAGACGGTGATCGAGGACGCCGTGCAGGGCCGCGTGGTGTTCCGGAACGACCAGCTCGACGACATGGTTTGTTTACGCTCGGACGGTACACCCACCTACATGCTGGCCGTGGTGGTCGATGACCACGACATGGGTGTCACGCATGTGATCCGGGGGGACGACCATCTGAACAACGCCGCGCGCCAGACGCAGGTCTACCAGGCGATGGGCTGGGACGTGCCGCAATTCGCCCATATCCCGCTGATCCATGGCGAGGACGGAAAGAAGCTGTCGAAGCGCCACGGCGCACTGGGGGTCGAGGACTACCAGAAGATGGGCTATCCCGCCGCCGCGATCCGCAACTACCTTGCGCGGCTCGGATGGAGCCACGGCGACGACGAATTCTTTAGCGACGCCGAGGCAAAGGAATGGTTCGACCTCGGTGGCATCGGCCGTGCCCCCGCCCGGCTGGACCTCAAGAAGCTGGAGCATCTGACGGCATCGCACTTCACCGCGATGAGCGATTCCGCTGCACTGCAGGAACTGGAGGCGTTTCTGGCCGCGACCGACGCCCCGCCGTTGACCGGCTGGCAACGCGACGGAGTCGCGCGGGCGATGCCCCAGCTCAAGGAAAAGGCCCGCAACTTCGGGCAAATCCTTGAGCGGGCTCATTTTGTGCTGAATGCGCGCCCCATCCTGCCGGACGAGAAGGCCGCCAAGGCGCTCGATCCGGTATCCCGTCGTATACTGAATGAATTGACGCCGCATCTGCAAAATGCTAGCTGGGATCGCGAAAGACTCGAAGCCATCGTGAGCGACCTCGCGGCAGCGCACGGCCTCGGCCTCGGCAAGCTTGCCCCCTCGTTGCGGGCGGCTCTTGCCGGTCGGACCGTGTCTCCCAGCGTGTTCGACATGATGCTTGTCCTGGGACGAGACGAGACCCTGGCACGGCTGTCCGACGCCGCTGCGGGGCCATGAATACCCCGCGGCCCGGTGCCGGGCCGCCCAACGCCGGCTATTGAGAAGCGAGGGACGCGATGGCAGAATCCAAGGGAAGTGCAACACTCACGATCGGCAATACGGCGATCGACCTGCCGATCCATTCGCCGACCATCGGCCCGGACGTGCTGGACATCCGCAAGCTCTATGCACAGGGCGATGTCTTCACCTACGACCCCGGCTTCACCTCGACCGCTTCCTGCTCGTCCACCATCACCTACATCGACGGCGACAAGGGCGAACTGCTTTACCGCGGCTATCCGATCGAACAGCTCGCCGAGAAATCGCATCACCTCGAAGTCTGCTACCTGCTCCTTTACGGGGAACTGCCCTCGGCGCAGCAGATGGTCGATTTCGAGACCCGCGTCACGCGCCACACCATGGTGCACGAACAGATGCACTACTTCTTCCGCGGCTTCCGTCGCGATGCGCATCCGATGGCGACCATGGTCGGCGTGGTGGGCGCGATGTCGGCCTTCTACCACGACTCGACCGACATCAACGACCCCTGGCAGCGTGAGGTCGCGGCGATCCGCATGATCGCCAAGATCCCGACGATCGCCGCCATGGCCTACAAGTATTCGATCGGCCAGCCCTTCGTGTATCCGAAGAACTCGCTCGATTACGCCGGCAATTTCCTCAACATGTGCTTCTCGGTCCCGGCCGAGGACTATGTGGTTGATCCGATCCTCGCCAAGGCGATGGACAGGATCATGATGCTTCACGCCGACCACGAGCAGAACGCCTCGACCTCGACGGTGCGTCTGGCGGGCTCATCGGGCGCGAACCCGTTCGCCTGCGTCGCCGCCGGCATCGCCTGCCTCTGGGGACCTGCCCACGGTGGCGCCAACCAGGCCTGCCTGGAGATGCTGCGCGAGATCGGCACCGTCGACCGCATCCCCGAGTTCATCGCTCGCGCCAAGGACAAGAATGACCCGTTCCGCCTGATGGGCTTCGGTCACCGCGTCTACAAGAACTTCGACCCGCGGGCGAAGGTCATGAAGGAATCGGCCGACGAGGTGCTGGGTCTGCTGGGCATCCACGACAACGAGACGCTGAAGGTCGCCAAGGAACTGGAGCGGATCGCGCTGGAAGATCCCTATTTCGTCGAGAAGAAGCTCTACCCGAACGTCGACTTCTACTCGGGCATCATCCTCGAGGCGATGGGCTTCCCCACCTCGATGTTCACGCCGATCTTCGCGCTGTCGCGTGCGGTCGGCTGGATCGCCCAATGGAAGGAAATGATCGGCGACCCGGAATTGAAGATCGGTCGGCCGCGCCAGCTCTACACCGGTGCGCCGCGCCGCGACTATGTCGAGGTCGAAGGTCGCTGAGCGCGGCCTGCCCCGACCGGAGACGCCGCCCCGACCGGGCGGCGTTTTTCTTTGCAAGCGCGCCGCCCGCTGCACCTTCGTGCCCGGC
>JACKKE010000004.1 GCA_020637595.1 Rhodobacter sp.
ACCGACGTGACCGGCACCGTGAAGCTGCCGGAAGGCACCGAGATGGTGATGCCGGGCGACAACCTGAAGTTCGAGGTCGAGCTGATCGCCCCGATCGCGATGGAAGAGAAGCTGCGCTTCGCCATCCGTGAAGGCGGCCGCACCGTCGGCGCAGGCGTCGTCTCCAAGATCCTGAAGTGATCCGGGAAACGAGCACGTTCGCGGAAACCGCAAACGTGACCGGCGCAGGCGTCGTCTCGAAAATCCTGAAGTAACTAACGCGGACCGTAGGATGGGCAATAGTGCCCATCCTGCGAGCCACGACCCGACGAAAGGCGTGCGGATCCCCCGCGCGCCTTTCCCTTTTCGCCCGGCTGCGCTATGCAGGGCACAGCAGCCAGAGGATGAGACGATGGACCTGACCCGCGCCTGAACACCGACCGTTTCAGCACAAGGATCCATCATGCCCGTCTTTCAACCCGGTCCCGCGGCCCTGCCCGACCCGCTCACCCAGCATCCCATCAGCCTGCCCGATGGCACCGTCCTGCAGACCACCGTGTTTCTGCAACGGGCGATCGACCACCCGAATATTTCCGTCGGCCACTATGCCTATGCCTCGGACAACGACGTGCCGCAGGACTGGGCGGCCCGGCTTGCCCCCTATCTCTATCCCGGGGCGCCCGAGCGCCTGGTGATCGGCCCCTTCGCGCAGATCGCCCAAGGTGTGCGCTTTGTCACCAGCTCGGCCAATCATCCGCTCCGGGGGCTCAGCGCCTATCCGTTCCGCATCTACGACATGGCCACCACCGGCCCCTATATCGACGAGGCGGCAACGCATGGTGACACCGTGCTGGGCCCCGATGTCTGGCTGGGGTTCGACGCCCGGGTGATGCCCGGCGTGACCATCGGCGCCGGAGCCATCGTCGCCGCCTGCGCCGTCGTCACCCGCGACGTTCCCCCTTATGCGCTGGTCGCCGGCAATCCCGCGCGCGTCGTGCGGATGCGGTTCGACGCGCGCACCGTCGAGCAACTGCTGGCCCTGGCCTGGTGGGACTGGCCCATCGCGGCAATCCTGTCCGCGCTGCCCGCGATCGAGGCCGGCGACATCGACGCGCTCGCGGCTGCGGCGCCGCGTTAACCATTTCCTAACCGGTTTTCCCCGACACTCCGGCCAACGGATGGGGACGGGAATGCTGGCACGGGCGCGCACGGTGGCCTTCGACGGGATCGAGGCCCGGATCGTCGAGGCGCAATGCGTCTTGTCGCCGGGCCTGCCCGCCTTTCATGTCGTCGGCCTGCCCGACAAAGCGGTCAGTGAGGCCCGCGAGCGGGTGCGTGCCGCGCTGTCGTCACTGTCCATCGCGCTGCCGCCGCGGCGGATCACGGTGAACCTCTCGCCCGCGGATCTGCCCAAGGAGGGGTCGCATTTCGACCTGCCGATCGCCCTGGCGCTGCTGGCCGCGCTCGACGTGATCCCGCCCGAAGACTTGGCGCAGACCGTTTCGCTGGGCGAACTCGCGCTCGACGGGGCGCTGGTGCCGGTGGTCGGTGCACTGCCTGCGGCGATGGCCGCGGCGGCGGCGGGAAGCGCCCTTCTCTGTCCGCGCGGGTGCGGGGCCGAGGCCGCCTGGGTCAGCGCCACGCCGGTCTTTGCCCCCGCCACGCTGACCGAGGCGATTCGTCACCTCGCCGGTCAGGCACCCCTGCCACGCGCCGAACCCGGCGAGGTGCAAGCCGACACCGGGCTGCGTGATCTGCGCGACGTCAAGGGCCAGGAGCGCGCCAAGCGGGCGTTGGAAATCGCCGCCGCCGGACGGCATCACCTGTTCATGGTCGGCTCCCCCGGTTCCGGCAAGTCGATGCTGGCAGCCCGGATGCCCGGCATCCTGCCGCCCCTCACCCCGGCCGAGGCCCTGGAGACCTCGATGATCCACTCGCTTGCCGGCCTGCTGGACGAGGGCGGGATCTCTCGCGGCCGCCCGTTTCGCGAGCCCCACCACACCGCCAGCGTCGCCGCCATCGTCGGCGGTGGCCGCGGCGCAAAACCCGGAGAAATCAGCCTGGCGCACAATGGCGTGCTGTTCCTCGACGAATTCCCCGAATTCCCCCGAACGGTTCTGGAAACCCTGCGCCAGCCGATCGAAACCGGCGAGGTGGTCGTCGCCCGCGCCAACGCCCACACCAAATACCCCTGCCGGTTTCTGCTGGTTGCCGCCGCGAACCCCTGCCGCTGCGGATATCTGAGCGAACCGGCCCGCGCCTGCGCCCGCGTCCCGGCCTGCGGCGAGGAGTATCTGGGGCGGATCTCAGGCCCGCTGATGGACCGCTTCGATCTGCGGCTCGAGGTGCCACCGGTCGCCTGGTCCGACCTCGATCTGCCAGCCACCGGCGAAAGCTCGGCTCAGGTCGCCCGCCGCGTCGCCACCGCCCGCGCCACCCAGGAGGCCCGCTTTGCGTCAGTCGACGGCGCGCGGGTCAACGCCGATGCCGAAGGGGCGCTGCTCGAGGAGGTCGCCAGCCCGGATGCCGAAGGCCGCGCCCTGCTGGCGCGCGTGGCCGATCGCTTTGGCCTGACGGCGCGCGGCTATCACCGGGTGTTGCGCGTTGCGCGCACCATCGCCGACCTGGACGGCAGCACGGCGGTTCGCCTGCCGCATGTCGCCGAGGCCGTCAGCTTTCGCCTGACGATCGGCCCAGACAACCGCGAATGAACGCGCCGGTGGAGTCGAGCGTCGCCCGCGCCTCGGGCAGGATCCCGTGCATCAAGGGCCAGACATGGATCAAATCGCCGGCTACCCGGATCTCGGCCCCCGGCAACCGGCTGCGCATGCGCAAGGCATCGTCGCGCAGGATCTCGGTCTCGGCCGCGTGGATCTGCACCGGCGGCGCATCCGGAAAGCTGGCCTGCAGCGGCGACAGGCGCGGATCGGCCGCGTCGCCGGGGCGGGCGCCCCCCAGGATCATCGACCGCACCTCGGTCAGCCGGTGTGCCGGCAATACCTGCTCGCGCGCGGCATTGGTTACCAGCGAGGCACCGGTAAACGTCAGATCCGTCCAGGGCGAAAAGGCGAAAAGCCCGGCCGGCGGCGTGCCCGCGTGGCACAGGTGCGCCAGCAGCGCCAGCGCCAGCCCCCCGCCTGCGGAGTCCCCCCCCAGGACGATCTGCTGCGGTGCAACGCCCCGCTGCACGAGGCCCTCCCAGACCGCCAGCGCATCCTCGAAGGCGGCCGGAAACGGATGCTCGGGCGCCAGGCGATAATCGGGGACGAAGGCCCGCACCCCGCTGCGCGCGGCCAGCTCGGCAACCATCGCCCGATGCGTTTCGGCACTGCCGATCACATAGGCGCCGCCGTGGAGGTAGAGCAGCACCGCCTCGCCCTGGGGTCGATTCTCGACCCAGAGGCCGGACACGCCGCCCACCGTGCCGGGCAGGCCCAAGGTCAGCGGCGGATCGCGAAACGACAGGCGCGACAGGGCCGCGTATTTTCGCCGCCCCGGTTCGGGCAGGGCCGTCCGCGCGAACATTGGCCGCAGAAAGGTCCGGTGCACCCAGCGCGCGACTGTCGCCTGCCAGCTCATGACGCGCTGCGCTTGTCTTCGATCGCCTGCCAGATCTTCTCGGCGACGTTGATCCCGTCAAACCGCTCCAGTTCCTGGATGCCGGTCGGTGAGGTCAGGTTGATTTCCGTCAGCCAGTCGCCGATCACGTCGATGCCGACAAAGATCTGCCCCCGCTCGCGCAGGACCGGGCCGATGATCGAACAGATCTCGCGGTCACGCTCGGTCAGCTCGACCTTCTCCGCCCGCCCTCCGACATGCATGTTCGAGCGCGTCTCGCCCTCGGCCGGCACCCGGTTGATCGCACCGACCGGCTCGCCATTCACCAGAATCACGCGCTTGTCACCCCTCGTCACCGCCGGCAGGAACTTCTGCACGATCATCGGTTCGCGCGAAAACCCGGTGAACATCTCATGCAACGAGGCGAGGTTCCGGTCGCCGGCATCGAGCCGGAACACCCCGGCGCCGCCGTTGCCATAGAGCGGTTTGAGAATGATGTCGCCATAGCGGTGCTTGAAGGCGCGAATGTCCGTCAGGTTGCGGGCGATCATCGTCGGCGGCGTCAGCTGCGGAAACTGCAGGACCAGCAGCTTTTCGGGATGGTTGCGGACCCAGAACGGATCGTTGACCACCAGCGTCGTCTCGCGGATCAGGTCGAGGAGATGCGTCGTGGTGATATAGGCCATGTCAAAGGGCGGATCCTGGCGCAACCAGACCACATCGACTCCCGCCAGATCCAGCGCGACCTCATCGCCCAGCTGAGCGTGGTCGCCCTGCACCCGCCGGACCCGCAACGGCCGCGCATGCGCCACAACCTTGCCTTCGTCAAAGGTCAACCGGTCCGGCGTATAGACGAACATCTCGTGGCCGCGCGCCTGCGCTTCCTCGGCCAGGCGAAAGGTGCTGTCGGCGTTGATGTTCACGCCTTCGATCGGGTCCATCTGGAAGGCAACTCGCAGCGCCATGACATCTCCTGCCGTCTCGGGGACCAGCCCCCACACCCTTAGATGGCGCAGACGACAGAAAGTTTCAATCGGCCCCGGTCAGGCGCACAGCGCGTTCTCAATGATTTCAACCCGTCCGACCCCGTCGATCAGGGCCACATCGAATCGCGCCAGCGTGTTCAGCCCGGCAGGACAGGATGCCAGGAACTCACCCGCGGCATCATACAGCCGGCGGATCTGCCGGGCGCTGAGACGCTCCGCGGCGCGGGCGTGGCTGCGGCTTTTCTTGACCTCGATGAAGACGAAGGTCTCGCCGTCACGAACGATGAGGTCGATTTCACCCCCCTGGCCACGCCACCGGTGGGCGATGACCGGAAATCCGCGGCCGCGATAGGTCCGGGCGACCTGATCCTCGGCTGAAAGCCCGGCATGATAGGAAACCAGTCCACTCATCTGTCGTCCTCCTCTGCGCGCGACAACTCCAGTGCACGCTGATAGACCTGCCGCCTGGGCAAACCCAAAGCCTCGGCGACCTGTGTCGCGGCATCCTTGACCCGCGCCCCCTCCAGCGCGCGGTGCAGCGCGCGGTCCAGATCCGCTTCGCCAACCTCCACATCCGAGGCACGCCCGACCAGCAGCACGATCTCGCCCTTCAGATCGCGCCCCTCGATCGCCGCGGTCACATCGGCAACGGTGCCGCGGATCACCTCTTCGAATCGCTTGGTGAGTTCGCGGCACAAGGCACAGTCGCGCCCTGTTCCCAGACTCTCGCCGATTTCTCCTAACAATCGGTGAATTCGTTTCGGCGATTCGTAGAACGCCAGCGTCGCCGGGATCGCCGCGGCTTCGGCCAGCATCCTCTTCCGGGCCGCCCCCTGTTGCGGAGGAAAGCCCATGAAGCAAAACCGGTCGGTCGGCAGTCCGCCGACGGTCAGCGCCGTCAGCACCGCCGACGCCCCCGGTGCGGCAACCACGGAATAGCCGGCCTCGGTCGCGGCGCGCGCCAGCTGATAGCCCGGGTCCGAAACCATCGGCGTGCCGGCTTCGGGCGCGAAAGCCACCGATTTCCCCTCGGCCAGCGCCGCCAGCAGCCGTGGGCGGACCTGCGCGCCGTTGTGGTCGTGATACGCCAGCACCGGCCGGCCCCGCACGGGGATACCGTGGATTTCCATCAGCCGGCGCAGCGAGCGCGTGTCCTCGGCGGCCAGCACATCGGCGCCCGTCAGGATGTCGAGCGCCCGCAACGTGATGTCGCGCGCAGCCCCGATCGGCGTCGCCACCAGATGCAGCCCGGGCGCGACCCGAGAAGGCCCCGGCGTATGGGGCAGGCCGGGATGGTCGGGTTCTTGCGCATCGCTCATGGGGGCTCCACCTGACACGTTTACTTCGCCGGGTCTGTTCCTTAGTGTTGCGCGCGGTGATGCCCGCCGCAAGCCACCGCTGCAAGCCGAGATTACGAGGAGTTCGATGCGCGCCGTTCAGCCCCCTGCCCGCCGCCGTCCTGCCACCCGCACGACCCGCCGTGCCCTGCTGGGTCTGGCCGGCTCGCTGGCGCTGTCTGCCTGCATGCCCACGGGCTTCGGCGCTTTTGGTCCGCGGGTCGACGCCTCGGGTCCGGTCACCGTGGCGCTGTTGGTGCCCGGGGCTTCGACCACGCCGGGCGACGACATCCTCGCCAGCCATCTCGAAAACGCGGCCCGGCTGGCGGTCAGCGACCTCAGCGGCGTGCAGATCGACCTGCGCGTCTATGCCACGACCGGCGATCCTGCCAGCGCCGCGCAGCTGGCGCGGCAGGCGGTGCAGGACGGTGCGCGGATCATCCTCGGGCCGGTGCGCAGTGCCGAGGCCAACGCCGCCGGCGCCGCCGTGGCCTCGGCCGGGGTCAACGTGTTGAGCTTTTCCAACAACCCGGCGATTGCCGGCAACAACGTCTTTGTCCTGGGCCTGACCCCGGACAACGCGGCGCGGCGGGTGTTCGACTATGCCGCACGCAACAACCGTGGCAACGTGATGGTGATCGGCGAGCGGACCCAGGCCGGCGAGCTGGTCCTCGCCGCCGTCAACCGCGCCGTCGCGGGCACCGGCGCCAGCATCGTCGCCACCCAGACCTACGAATTCTCGCAACAGGGCATCGTCGCCGCGCTGCCCGACATCGCCAACGCCGCCCGGTCGTCGGGCGCGCAGTCGATCCTGTTCACGGCCGACAGCGCCGGCGCGCTGCCGATCCTGGCGCAACTGCTGCCCGACAACCGCATCGCCTATCCGCAGTTCCAGTTCATGGGCATCACCCAGTGGAACGTTCCGCCGGCGACGCTGCAGCTGCGCGGGTTGCAGGACGGCTGGTTCGCCCTGCCCGATCCGGCCACGCTCGGCCAGTTCGAGGCGCGCTATGCCCAGGCCTATGGCGAGGCCCCGCATCCGATCGCCGGGCTGGCCTATGACGGGATCGCGGCCATCGGCGCGCTGCTGGGAACCGGCGATGCCGACGCGCTGTCGCGCGCCTCGCTGACCCAGGGGTCGGGGTTCGTGGGGGTCAACGGCGTGTTCCGTCTGATGCCTGACGGCACCAATCAACGCGGGCTGGCGCTGGCGACGATCCGCGACAATACCGTGGTGATCCTCGAACCCGCCCCGCGCAGCTTTGCCGGCTCGGGCACATAAGGAGCACCCGTGGCCTTTGCCAAAGCGGCGCCGTCCGCCGAAACCGCGCCCGTGTCCCAGCTCTATGCCTGCCCGCCGTCCCCGGACGAGGCCCTGATCTGCCCGCCCGAGCAGATCTGCGACATTGCCGCGCTCGACCGGCGCCTGGCCGAGGAACTGTCCGACCAGAGCGACCCGCGCGAGATCCGCGCACTGACCGTCAAGGCACTGACCGATGTCCTGAAAGTGGGTAACGCAGCCCTGAAGGACGCCCTGGCCGAAGCGCCGCGCGATGCGCGCTCGTATGTCAGTGCGCAGACCTGGCTGACCGATATCGTCGTCACCAGCGCCCTGAACGTCGCCCTGCGCCACCTTCACCCCAATGCCGCACCGACCGAGGGGCAGCGCATGGCGCTGCTGGCCGTCGGCGGCTATGGCCGGGCGGAAATGGCGCCGCAATCCGATGTCGACCTGCTGTTCCTGACGCCCTACAAGGTCACCGGATGGGCCGAGAGCGTGATCGAATCGACGCTCTACATCCTGTGGGATCTGAAGCTGAAGATCGGCCATTCCAGCCGCACCATCGAGGATTGCATCCGCCTGGGCCGTGAAGACATCACGATCCGCACCGCCCTTCTGGAACAACGCTATCTGACCGGCAACGCGGTCCTGGCCCGTGACCTCAAGGAGCGTCTGAGCAAGGAGCTGTTCAAGGGCACCCACGCCGAGTTCCTCGAGGCCAAGCTGGCCGAGCGCGCCGATCGCCACCAGAAGCAGGGCGGCCAGCGATATATGCTGGAGCCCAACGTCAAGGAGGGCAAGGGCGGGCTGCGTGACCTGCAGACGCTCTACTGGATCGCCAAGTATATCTATGGCGTCGAGAAAGCCGCCGAACTGGTTCGCCACGGATTCTTTACCCAGGCCGAATACCAGCACTTCCGCGAAGCCGAGACCTTCCTCTGGGCGGTGCGCTGCCACATGCACCACCTGACCGGCCGCGCCGTCGACCAGTTGACCTTCGACCTGCAGCCCGAGGTCGCAGAGCGCATGGGCTACAGCGATCAGGGCGGGCGCCGCGCGGTCGAGATTTTCATGCAGGCCTATTTCCGCCACGCCACCCAGGTGGGCGAGTTGACCCGCGTGTTCCTGACCGGGCTCGAGGCGCGCCACATCAAGCGCGCGCCCGGACTGCTGGGCCTGCTGCGGCGGCGCAAGAAGGTCAAGCCGGAATACAAGGTCGACCTGAACCGCCTGAACATTGCCAACCCTGACAGCTTTCTGGAAACCCCGCTGAACCTGCTCAGGATCTTTGAAGAAGGCCTGCGCACCGGCCTGCTGATCCATCCCGACGCGATGCGGCTGGTCGCGGCGAACCTGCACCTGATCGACGCCGATCTGCGCGAGAACCCCGAGGCGGTGCGGATCTTCCTCGACATGTTGCTGAAACACGGCAACCCCGAACGCGCCCTGCGGCGGATGAATGAGCTGGGCGTGCTGGGGGCCTTCATCCCCGAGTTCGAGCCGATCGTGGCGATGATGCAGTTCAACGTCTATCACCACTACACGGTGGACGAGCACATCATCCAATGCATCAGCACCCTGGCGCAGATCGAGCGCAAGGAGCTGATCGAGGAACTGCCGCTGTCCTCGTCGATCCTCGACGCAGGGGTGAACCGCAAGGTGCTCTATGTCGCGCTCTTGCTGCACGATATCGGCAAGGGCCGCCCCGAGGACCATTCGATCGTCGGCGCGCAGATCGCCCGCCGGGTGGCGCCGCGGCTGGGGCTGAACGCCGAGGACTGCGAAACCGTCGAATGGCTGGTGCGCTATCACCTGCTGATGTCCGATGTGGCGCAAAAGCGCGACATCGGCGACCCGCGGACGGTGCGCGACTTTGCCAAGGCGGTAAAGACCAAGAAACGGCTGGACCTGCTGACGGTGCTGACCGTCTGCGACATCCGCGGCGTCGGGCCGGGCACCTGGAACAACTGGAAGGCGATGCTGCTCCGGCGGCTCCACGCCGACACCACCGAGGCGCTGGAAAAGGGCGCCGAGGCACTCAACCGCTCGCACCGCGAGGACGAGGCCAAGCGCGCCCTGCGCGAGGCCCTGCCCGATTGGTCGCGCGGCGATCTGCGCGCCGAAACCGCGCGCCATTATGGGCCCTATTGGCAAGGGCTGGCGACCAACACGCATGTCGTCTTTGCGCGGCTGCTGCGCGACCTCGGCGATTCCGAGATCCGCATCGACCTGCACCCCGACGTCGAACGCGACGCGACCCGCGCCTGCTTTGCGCTGGCCGATCACCCGGGGATCTTTTCGCGGCTGGCCGGGGCGCTGGCGCTGGTCGGAGCCAATATCGTCGACGCGCGCACCTATACGTCGAAGGACGGCTATGCGACCGCGGTGTTCTGGATCCAGGACTCCGAAGGCCACCCCTATGAGGAAGAGCGCCTGCCGCGGCTGCGCAAGACCATCGAGCGCACCTTTGCCGGCGAAGTGATCGCCACCCAGGCGCTGAAGGACCGCGACAAGGTCAAGAAGCGCGAACGTCAGTTCCGGGTGCCGACGAACATCGTTTTCGACAACGACGGTTCGGACATCTACACGATCATCGAGGTCGACACCCGCGATCGGCCCGGCCTGCTCTATGACCTGACGCGAACGCTGGCGGCGAACAACATCTATATCGCCAGCGCGGTGATCGCGACCTTTGGCGTGCAGGTGGTCGACAGTTTCTATGTCAAGGACATGTTCGGCCTGAAGCTGCACACCAAACCCCGCCAGGAGGCGCTGGAGCGCAAGCTTCGCGCGGCGATCGAGGCGGGCGCGCAAAGGGCCGTTCAGGGATGACCGGCCGCCACGCGCCACGCGGTGTCGACACCGCGTCAAAAGCCGCGTCGACGCGGTTTTGCCCGGGGGCCGCAACGCGCGCCCCTCACCCCAAGGAGCCATCGTGACACCGATCCGCCTCGTCCGGGGCTTTGCAACCGTCGGGGGCTGGACGCTGGCCAGCCGTGTTCTGGGGTTCCTCCGCGATGCCTGGATCGCCGCCGTGCTGGGCACCGGCCCGGCCGCACAGGCCTTCATCGTCGCCTTCTCGCTGCCCAACATGTTCCGCCGGTTCTTTGCCGAGGGCGCGTTCAACACGGCCTTTGTGCCGATGTTCTCCAAGAAATACGAGGCCGGCGAGGATGCCGAGGGCTTTGCCCGCGAGGCCATGTCCGGGCTCGCTACGGTGGTCATCGCCCTGACCCTGGTGGCGCAGGTCTTCATGCCCTGGCTGGTGCTGGCGATGGCCTCGGGCTTTGCCGGGGATGAGCGGTTCGACCTCGCGGTGCGCTACGGGCGGATCGCCTTTCCCTACATCCTGTTCATCTCGCTGGCCGCGCTGGCCTCGGGCGTGCTGAACGCAACCGGCCGCTTTGCCGCAGCCGCCGCCGCGCCGGTTCTGCTGAACATCATCTTTGTCGGCACCTTCTGGCTACTGCCGGTGCTGGGCTGGGATCCGGGCCTGACGATCACCTGGGCGGTGCCCGTCGCCGGCTTTGCCCAGCTGGCGCTGGTCTGGATCGCCGCGAAACGCGCAGGCATCACCTTGCTGCCCCGGATGCCGCGTCTGTCGCCGGAAATGAAACGCCTCGCACGGATCGCCGCGCCGGCGATGCTGGCGGGTGGCGTGGTGCAGGTGAACCTGCTGGTCGGCCGGCAGGTCGCCAGCTATTTCGGGGACGCCGTCGCCTGGCTCTATAACGCCGACCGGCTCTATCAGCTGCCGCTGGGCGTGGTGGCCATTGCCATTGGCGTGGTGCTGCTGCCCGACCTGTCGCGCCGCCTCAAGGCCGACGATATCGGCGGCTCGCGCCATTCCTTCAGCCGCGCGACCGAATTCGCACTGGCGCTGACCCTGCCCTCGGCGGTGGCGCTGGTGGTTTCGGCCGGCCCCCTGACCTCGGTTCTGTTCGAACGCGGCCGCTTCGGCCCCGAGGATACGATCGCAACCGCGCTGGCGGTGGCGGTCTATGGCATCGGCCTGCCCGCCTTCGTGCTGCAAAAAGTGCTGCAGCCGCTGTTCTTTGCCCGCGAGGACACCCGGAGGCCGTTCTATTACGCGGTGGTCTCGATGGTGGTAAACGCGGGCCTCGCGATCGGCCTGGCGCCGGTCGTCGGCTATATCGCCGCCGCCGCCGCGACCTCGGCCGCGGGCTGGGCGATGGTCTGGCAACTCTGGAACGGCAGCCGCAGCATGGGCGACGCTGCGCGCTTCGACGACCGCCTGCGCAGCCGCGCACCGCGGATCGTGCTGGCCGCGCTGCTGATGGGCGCGGTGCTGTGGCTGGTGCAGATCCCGCTGGCGCCGATGCTGGCGACCGCCGGCTGGCGCTATCTGGCACTGCTGGCGCTGGTGATGGCGGGCATCGTCAGCTATTTCGGGTTGGGGGCACTGATCGGCGCCTTCAGGCTGTCCGACTTTACCTCGGCAATGAAGCGCAGCCGGTGACACCGCGCTCCAAACGCGGTTTCGAAACCGCGTCGCCGAGGCGCATCGAACCGCCCTTGTCGCCGAGATCACGTGTCGCCTAGAACAGCCGGCGTCCTGCCCAGATCAGGATCACCGCGCCGACGAAGCCCGCGATCAGATAGCCGAGGATCCCGGAAAAATTGACCCCGAGGAACCCGAACAGGAACCCCGCCACCGCCGCACCGACGATGCCGAGGATGATGTTCATGATCACCCCGGTGTTCGAAGCCATGAAACGCGAGGCAAACCACCCGGCGAAACCGCCAACGATGATCGACCCGATCCAGCCCATTCCCATATCTGCGCCCTCCTTGACGGTGCCCCATCAAGATAGGCGCTTGGCGCAAGGGTGCAAGCCTCTCAGCCCCTGAGCCGGGTCCGCAGCCGCTGCCAGCTGCCCGGCCCCAGCACCAGAGCCGCAAGGGCAAACCCCAGCACGAAGGCCGCGACCTCGGCAATCCAGCCCGGCCCGCTTTCCGCCAGCAGGCCAAACCCCAGCCGCGCCAGCAACAGCACCGCGATCATCCCGAAGGCCCGGCGCTGCAACGCAGGGTCACCGCCCGCATCGCGCCATTTCAGCCAGGTAAAGGCGCCCACCAGCCCGAAGACCAGCGGCATGCCGCCGATCAGCCAGCCCAGCGGATCCTGCGCGGTCAGCAGGCCGAAGAACACCGCCGCCAGCACCGGCACCGCCAGCACCAGCGCCAGGAATGCCGCGGTCGAGAACCGCTCGCCCACAGCCTTGCCCAGCGCCGCCAGCAGCACCGCGACGAACAGCGCATGCATCGGCCCTGTATGGATAAAGCCAAAGGTCAGATAGCGCGCGAGGTGCATCGGCGGGAACCGCCAGTTCTGCACCATCCAGTCCTGGATGGCGCTGGAAAAGGTGAACCGCTGGATCGCATCAACCCGCCAGCCCACCCCGGAGGCGCCACCGACCAGCCCGGCCCCGGCGGCCCACAGCGCGGCCTCGACCCCCAGCACGACGAGGATCAAAAGCCAGACCACCCCCGGCAGGGGATTCACCGGCGAGGCGTTGAGATCGGCCAGCGGATCGTGGTCGTCGTTGTCGGTCATGCGGCTCTCGTCCATCCGGGCGGCCTCGGTTGACGCCCTGCCCCGCCAGCGATAAGCGAGGCGCAGGGATTTTACCACCGTGGAGTGCCGGCAATGACCGAAGGCGCCAATGCCAAGTTCCAGAAACGCGTGTTCTCCGGCATCCAGCCGTCGGGCGGGCTGACGCTGGGCAACTACCTGGGCGCGATCAAGCGTTTCGTCGAGATGCAGGATACCGGTATCGAGACTGTCTATTGCGTCGTCGACATGCACGCGATCACCGTCTGGCAGGATCCCGAGGCGCTGCGCCGGCAGACCCGGGAACTGGCGGCGGGCTATTTCGCCGCCGGCCTGAACCCCGAGAAGTCGATCCTGTTCAACCAGAGCCAGGTCTCGGCCCATGCGGAACTGGGCTGGGTGTTCAACTGCGTGGCCCGGATGGGCTGGATGAACCGGATGACCCAGTGGAAGGACAAGACCGCCGGCAAGGACGCGGAGAAAGCCTCGCTGGGGCTCTTTGCCTATCCGTCGCTGATGGCGGCGGACATTCTGGTCTATCACGCGACGCATGTGCCGGTGGGCGAGGACCAGAAGCAGCACGTCGAGCTGACCCGCGACATCGCCGCCAAGTTCAACCACGATTACGGCGTCGATTTCTTCCCGATCACCGAACCGGTGATCGAGGGCGCGGCGACCCGGGTGATGAGCCTGCGCGACGGCACCAAGAAGATGTCGAAATCCGACCCCTCGGACATGTCGCGCATCAACCTGACCGACGACGCCGACACCATTGCCAAGAAGATCAAGAAGGCCAAGACCGACGCCGAGCCGATGCCCGACCTGCCCGAGATGCTGGCCGGCCGCCCCGAGGCCAAGAATCTGGTCAGCATTTATGCCGCGCTGGCCGGCCAGACGGTCGAACAGGTGCTGGCCGATTACGCGGGCCAGGGATTCGGCAGCTTCAAGCCGAAGCTGGCCGATCTGGCGGTGGAAACACTGGCGCCGATCTCGACCGAGATGGGCCGGCTGATGCAGGACCCGGCCGAGATCGACCGCATCCTGGGGCTGGGTGCCGATCGCGCCGACGCCATCGCCCGCCCGATCATGGAACGCACCTACGAGATCCTCGGCATGGTGCGCTCGCGCCACTGAACCGGGCCGGTGCGCTGTTGGCGACCGGGGATTGCGTATTTGAGACAAGGTGAAAGGGCGGGGGTGGTCGTGTCCCCGCCCTTTCGCATGCTCACCGGGCAGGCGGCGCGGGCATTGCCCGAGAGGGCCAAAAGCGGCAGACAGGGTGCGGAGCAACGCGAACCGGGTGCATGAAACCTCCTGCCACCGCAAAACCCAAACCGCGACAGGTCAAGCGGGCACGCATCGAGCGCGGCGTTTTGGTGTTTGTCGCGCTGGTGTCGCTGGCCTGGTCGGGTTGGTGGTGGGGGCAGATCCTGCAGGCGCCCGCGGCTGCGCTGGTGGTTGACCGCGCGGCCTCGGGGCTGACGGCAGCCTATGAGCAGGCGCTGAGCCGTGAAGCGACGCCCGAGGCGCTGGCGGCGCGGATTTCCGCGCGGCTCGATGAGGTGCCACGCGACTGGGTGGTGATCGAGGCGCTGACGGATCTGGCGGCAGAGCTGGGCATTGCCCTGCCGCCTGCCTTGCTGGAGCGGATCGCGGTGCTGGACGCCGAGGACAACGGCTGGATCGCGACCGGCGTCAGCTGCGCCGCCTGCGCCTGGGATCTGCGGGACTGCGACCTGTCCTCGGCGCTGGCCTGCGGGGTGGCGGTGAACCTGACGGTGCTGGGCGATCTGGTCGCGCTGACCCGCGAGGGGGCGCATTACCTGGCCGGTGACGCGGTCGATCAGGTCGACGTGGCGCTGGCCTTTGTCGGGCTGGGGGCGACCGGGTTGGTGGTGGCCACCGGCGGCACCTCGCTGGCGGTCAAGGGGGGGGCGGCGATCCTCAGGGTGGCGCATCGGACCGGGCGGCTGGCGCCCGAGATCCTGGCGGTGTTCCGCCGCGCCTTTGCCTTCGGCATCGACTGGGCGCGGCTGCCGGCAGTGCGGTCGGCCGACGAACTGGCCGGGCTGGCGCGCCCCGCGGTGCTGCGCCCGGCGGTCGAGGTGGCGCAGGATCTGGGCCGGCTGAACGCGCGGCTGGGCACGCGGCAGGCGCTGCATCTGATGGGTGCGATCGACACCCCCGCCGAAGCCGCGCGCATCGGCCGCGCCGCCGAGGCGCTGGGGCCGCGCACGCTGGGTGCCTTCGAGCTGCTGGGCAAGTCGCGCTTCCTGCGGCTGGCGGTGCGGCTCTCGGACGAGGTCTGGGCGGTGGTGGCGGGGCTTTTCTCGGCGATGACCTCGGTTCTGGGGCTGATGACGCCACTGCTGGCCCGGCTGGGACGCGGGATCGGGCGCGGCGGGTTGCGGCTGGCCCTGCGGGTGCTGATCCGCTGAGCCTGGGTATGGAGGAACTGACTGGCCCCCTCGCCCGCGGCGTGTATCGTGGACTCAACGAAACAGGGAGACGGCCATGACCGACCACCGCATCGACACCCCCTTCGGCATGCTTTCGGTCCGCGACAGCGGCGGGGCGGGCCAGCCGCTGCTGCTGATCCACGGCAATTCCGGCTGCAAGGATGTCTTTGCCGTGCAGTTCGACGCGCCCGAGCTGGCCGGGTTCCGGCTGATCGCGCCCGATCTGCCTGGCCACGGGGCCTCGCAGGACGCGCCGGACCCGGGTGCCGCCTATACCTTTGCCGGCTATGCCGCGGCGATCGAGGCGGTGCTGGATACGTTGGGCGTTGCGGCACCGGTGGTGTTCGGCTGGTCGCTGGGCGGGCATGTGGCGCTGGAGATGGCCGGGCGGGGGCGCGCGTTGCGGGGCGTGATGATCTCGGGCACGCCACCGGTCAAACCGGCGATGGAGGATCTGATGGCGGCCTTCAACATCGACCCGGCGGCCGAGAACCTGACCGCCAAGCGTGATTTCACCGAGGCCGACGCGCTGGCCTATGCCACCGCGACCAGTGCCGGGGCGGATGGCGCGCTGGATCCGCATCTGCTGGCGATGGTGAAACGCACCGACGGGCGCGCGCGCGAGGTGATGTTCACCTCGGTGGTGATGGGCGCGCCGCTGGACGAACGCGCCATCGTCGCCGGGCTGACCATCCCCTTTGCCGTGGCCAATGGCGAAGGGGATCTGTTCCTGAAGCCCGAATTCTTCGACACCTTGAGCGCGCCGACGCTCTGGCCGCAGGGCATGCTGCGCATTCCCGGCGCGGGGCATGCGCCCTTCATCCAGACGCCCGGTGTCTTCAACGCACTGCTGGCCGAATTCGCCGCGGGCTGCTGACGGGTCAGACCGGTGCCGCCCCGCGCATCCGCAGCCAGGGGACATGCGATCCGTCGGCGCGCCAGGCGATGACGTCATAGACCTCGGGCGCGATGCCCGGGGCCTCCATCCCCGGCGTGCCCGCGGGCATCGCCGGCACGGCGAGCCCCACCACCCCCGCTGGGCGTTCGGCCAGGGCGAGGCGGATCGCGTGGGCGGGCACATGGCCCTCGATCAGCAGCCCCTCGACCCGGGCGGCGTGGCAGGACAGCAGGTCGGACGGGGTGCCCAGCTGGGCGCGCACCGCACCGACCGAGGCCACGCGATGGTCGGTCACCACGAACCCCTCGGCGCGCAGATGGTCGATCCAGCCGCCACAGCAACCGCAATTGGGGTCGCGCCAGACCTCGACCCGGGGCGCGCGCTGCGCCAAAAGCGGTGTCGCCAACATCGCCAGCCCCGCGCCCAGAAATCCCCGCCGTCCGATCCGCGCCATCGCGCCCTCCATCCTTGACCCCGCCAAGAATGGGGCATCACGGCGTATCGGCCAGTCACGACCGCGTGACCCCTGCCCCGGCTTGCCTTCGCCGCACCCCGGGTTTACCCCTTCGGCCAGCCACAGGAGGCCCGCCATGACCGCGCAACCGATCCCCGTGACCCTGCTGACCGGCTTTCTCGGCTCGGGCAAGACGACGCTGCTGAACGCGCTGCTGCGGGATCCCGGGATGGACCGGGCGGCGGTGGTGATCAATGAATTCGGCGAGATCGGGCTGGACCATGACCTGATCGAAAGCTCGACCGAAACGATGGTGCTGATGCAGTCGGGCTGTCTGTGCTGCACGGTGCGCGGCGATCTGGCCGACACGCTGGCCGATCTGCGCGACCGCCGCGACGCGGGTGAGATCGACTTTGACCGCGTGGTGATCGAAACGACCGGCATCGCGGACCCCGGCCCGATCGTGCAGACGCTGGTGATGGACCCCGAGCTGTCCTATGATTTCGTGCTGGACGGGGTGCTGACCACCGCCGATGCCGCCACCGGCCCCGCAACGCTGGATCAGCAGTTCGAGGCGGTGCAGCAGATCGCGATGGCCGACCGGATCATCCTGACGAAAACCGATCTGGTGACGCCCCCGCAGCTGGCCGCGTTCGAAAAGCGCATCGCCGCAATCAATCCGGGCGCACAACGGCTGAAGGCCGACCACGGCAAGATCGACCCAAAGCTGCTGTTTGGCGTCGCCCCACGGCTCGACAGCAGCCGCGCGCAGGCGCTCGACTGGGTCGCCGCCGCACCGAAAAAGGCCAGCCTGCCGCCCTTGAGCGGACTGAAATCGACCAACCCTTTCTCGGCGCCGCAATCGCACGGCCTCTTTGGCTCGACCGCCGCGCCGTCGCGGCCGGCCAGCCATGACGGGCGGATTTCCTCGCAGTCGATCGAGATCGCGCAGCCGATTTCGCCGATCGTCTTTGATCTTTGGCTGGAATCGCTGATGAATTCGGCGGCGGCGGATATCCTGCGGCTCAAGGGCGTGGTGCATGTCGAAGGGATGAAGCACCCCTTTGCCCTGCACGGTGTTCAGCACATTTTCCACCCGCCGATGCCGCTGAGCCATTGGCCCGAGGATGACAAGATCACCCGCATCGTGGTGATCGGCCGCGACCTGCCCCCCGGGTATCTTGAGGAAAGCCTCGCCTTCCTGCGCTCGAAGCCGGACGTGACCGAGCATCGTCTCTGACCGGGAATTCGGCACCGGCCCGCCGGCCTGCCCGCATTCGCGGCGGCGAGGCGGAAATCCCAGCCCCGCACGCGCCGATTTGCGGCGCATCAAGGTTTCACGGGGTGTTTCGCGGTATTGTGCCCAGGTTCAACATCCAAGGGGGGAATCATGGCTGCGAACAAGAGTTCCGATCAGATCTGGCACGAGGCGATGTCGTTCTGGCTGACGCTGTGGCAACGACAGTTCGAGCAGTCGATGGCACTGTGGGGTGCGTGGGCGCAGATGCTACCGCACGAGCGCGCGTCCGAGCTGTCCGCCGATGCCGAGGCGTTGAAAGCGCCCGCAGCGAAGCGGGCGCGTTCGAAAGCCGCCTGAAGCGTCAGTGGGCCGGACGCTCGGCCCAGCCGGCAAAGATCTTTTCCAGCGCGACGACGATGTAATAGAGGAAGATCCCCAGCGCCGCGAGGGCGATCAACACCGCGAACATCAGCGGGAAGTCGCTGTTGGTCTGCGCGCTCTGGAACAGATGCCCCAGCCCGCGCCCGTGCGGGGTGATGATCTCGACCAGGTTGGTGCCGATGAAGGCCAGCGTGACCGCGACCTTCAGCGCACCGAAGAACTCTGGCAGGGTTTTCGGCAGCGCGATCTTCCAGAACACGGTGAAGCGGCTGGCGCCCAGCGACCGCAGGATGTCGCGGTATTCGGGTTCCAGCGTGCTGAGCCCGATCGACACCGACACCGCGATCGGAAAGAACGAGATCAGAAAGGCGATCAGGATCGTGTTGAAATCGTGCTGGCCGACGAACATCAGCGCGACCACCGGCACCACCGTCGCCTTGGGGATCGCGTTGAACCCCACCAGCAGCGGATAGAGCGCCTCGTTCATCACCTTGCTCAGGCCCATGACCATGCCCAGGAAGGTGCCGAACACCACTGCCACGGCAAGACCCGCAACCGTGCGCCACAGCGTCTGCCAGCCGTAGAGCCAGAACAGATCCTGGAACCGCACGAAGGCCGGCCACAGATCCGAGGGCGAGGCCATCTTGTAGTTGGGCCAGTCGTTGAACCACACCAGCCATTCCCAGGCCAGCATCAGCACCACGACGGCGGCAATCGGAACGACGATCTTCTGCCAGTTCATCACGCGGCCTCCCGCCCCTGGGCGATCTGGATCTGGTGGCGCAGGATCGCCAGACGCTCGACCGACTCGGGCTCATAGAGGATCTCCAGCGGGCGCGGGCCACCGCCAGGGATCTCCATAACGTATTGCGTGGTGGCGGGGCGACCCGACAGCACCACCACCTGATCGCCCAGATAAACGCTCTCGCGCAGGTCATGGGTGATCAGCAGCGCGGTGAAGGGTTCCTTGGCGCGCATCTCGTGCATGGTCTGCCACAGATCCTCGCGGGTGAAGGCGTCGAGCGCACCGAAGGGTTCATCGAGGATGATCACGTCGGGCTTGTGCACCAGCGCCCGGCACAGGCTGGCGCGCTGACGCATGCCGCCGGACAGTTGCGACGGGCGTTGCCCCTCGAACCCCTCAAGGCCGACCATCGCCAGCAGCTCGCGCGCACGCTCTTCCTTCTGCCGGCGCGGCATCATCGGCGCGACGATTTCCAGCGGCAGCATTACGTTCTGCAGGATCGTGCGCCATTCCAGCAGCACCGGGTTCTGGAACGCCATGCCGACCGTCTTGCGCGCGCTGGTGACGCGCTCGCCATGCAGCCAGACCTCGCCCTGATCGGGAAACATCAGGCCCGCGATCAGCCGCGTCAGCGTGGACTTGCCGCAACCCGAAGGCCCGACCACCGCGCAAAAACTGCCCTCGGGGATCGAGATATTGAGGTTCTTGAGCACCGGAAACGGCCCGGCCTTGGTCTTGTAGGCGTGGGTCACGCCCTTGATTTCGATCAGGTTCATCCGTGCCGCCCGAGAAGGAAAAAGGGCCCCGCGCCGGAAAGGGACAACGCGGGGCCGAGGTTCGTCACTGCATCGACAGGCTGCCGTCTGTAGGCAGATACTGGTCGGTGAAGTAGCGGCTGGCGTCCGGGGTATTGGTGAAGGTGTAGGTCATCGCGATCTGTTCCAGCGACGTCGCCAGACGCGCCGGGTCAACCCCGCCCAGACCATGTTCCATCACCCAGGGCGTCAGGATGTTGTCGCGCAGCGCGATCTGCAGGCGCTCGACCTCCAGCTCGCTGTCCAGCGCCGGGTTGCGCGCGGCAATCGCCGCGACACCGGCGGCCGGGTCGGCGGCGGCGGCGGTCACGCCCCGCGCCACGGCGCGCAGGAAGCCGGTGACGGCCTCGGGGTGCTCGGCTGCCCAGTCGGTGTTGACGATGATCACGTTGCCGTAAAGCTCAACGCCATAGTCGGCCATCAGCATGACCGAGATGTCCGAGGGATCGACACCCAGACGCACGGTGTTCAGGTAGGACGTGAACGAGAAGCCGGTGACCGCGTCCACCTCGCCCGAGGCCAGCATCGGCTCGCGGGTGGGGAAGCCGACCGGCTCGATGGTGATCTGGCTGACGTCGAGGCCCTGTGCCGCAGCAAAAACCGGGAACTGCGCCCAGGCACCATCGGGCGGCGGCGCGCCCAGGATGTGGCCTTCCAGATCGGCGGGGGTGCTGACGCCTTCGCTGATGCGGCCGACGATGGCGAAGGCGGGCTTGTTATACATCACCATGATCGCGGTGACGGGCGCATCGGGGTTCTGGTCGATGAACTTGATCAGGCTGGCCATGTCGGCAAAGCCCATCGGGAAGGCGCCGGTGGCGACCTTTGGAATCGCGTCGAGCGACCCCTGACCCGGCGCGATTTCGACGCTCAGGCCTTCATCCGCGAAATAGCCGTTGTCGACGGCCAGGAAATAGGGGGCAGCCGGCCCCTCAAACCGCCAGTCCAGGGTGAACGGCACGTCGAGGGTCTGCGCGGCGGCCGGCAGGGCCAGCACCGCGCCGAAGAGGCTTGCGATCAGGAAAGGACGGGTCACGGTCAGGGCTCCCAGTTGCAGCGTGATGGCTCATTCTGGGGCCTGCCGCGCGACTTGGCAGGGGTGGCGCGACCGTCGGAACCGGCGCTGCAAAGGCCGGTGAAAAAACAGGCGGGTTTCGCGGGGCGCTGCGCATTCGCACGCCACTGCCTGCAACGCGCTTTCAAATGAAACACGAAACTCTTGTTACAGAATCGAAAGAATGCCGCGTTATTCGGCCGCCAGATCCAGCGGCTGGCCGGTGCCGCCGATCCGCGCGAGATCCCGCACGACCTTGTGCATCAGGTCGCGGAAGGCGTCGAAATCGGCCCCCGGGGCGACCCGCGTCTCGTCCAGATAGAGGCCACGGTCGATCTCGATCTGCAGCGCATGGGCCCCCTGCGACGGCTGGCCATACCGCTGCACGATGAAGGCACCGGAAAACGGCGTGTTGCGGGCGACACGGAACCCCGCCCCCTTCAGCACCGCCTCGACCTGTTCCAGGATCTCCGCCCCGCAGGACGCCCCCCAGCGGTCGCCCAGCACGATATCCGGCCGCGGAACCCCGCGCGCGACATAGCCCGACAAGGCCTCATGCGGCATCGAATGCACGTCCAGCAACACCGTCTTGCCGAATCGCGCACGACGGCGGTCCAGCACCGTGGCCAGACCGTCGTGATAAGGATGCCAATAGCGGGTGATTCGCGCTTCGGCCTCGGCCAGGGTCATCTTGCCGCGATAGATCGAGCGGCCATTGGCCACCACCCGCGCCAGCACCCCCAGCCCCGAGGCCACGCGCGGGTTCAGCCCGGCCTTGGGCGCGCCCTCGATCAGCGCCGGGTCCAGTTCGTCGGCGCCACGGTTGAAATCGACATAGGCCCGCGGCACCTGACTGGTCACCAGACAGGCACCGAAGGCCGGCGCATCGGCCAGCAGCAGGTCGACATAGGCATCTTCCGAGGACCGCAGGATCCGTTCGTCCACCACCGCCCGTGCCAGCATGTCGGCCGGATAGACCCGCCCGGAATGGGGCGAGGCGAACACCACCGGCGAGGTGGTCACGGCAGGCTCGAAAACCTCGATTGCGACGGGTGTCGGGGTGGGCACGGGGCTGGTCCTCCGAAGAAGATCATAACGGTGAAATTCCCGTCACGGAAAGCCCTTGAACATGCCAGCGAGTCCTTTTATAGACCGCTGCACAGACGCGGTCTGCCAGTTCGGCGGGCTCGTTGTCAGGGCGCGTAGCTCAGTGGTAGAGCACTACGTTGACATCGTAGGGGTCACAAGTTCGAACCTTGTCGTGCCCACCATTAGCCCCGTTCGGGGCAGGTGATCACCGCGCCCCGCAAGGGGCGTAATCGTTTCAAGGCGCAGCAGCGCCGCGAAGAGGAGAAGACCGATGAAGGTCAGGAATTCGCTGCGTTCGCTGAAGCAGCGCCATCGCGATTGCCAGATCGTGCGCCGCAAAGGCCGCGTCTACGTGATCAACAAGACCCAGAAGAAGTTCAAGGCTCGTCAGGGCTGACCTTCCGGGCACCGGAATTCCAAAGGCCGCACGGGCAACCGCGCGGCCTTTTGCTTTGCCCGCTGGCCTGGGATGGACCGCCCCTTGGCTGGCCGAATCATCACCGCGCCACCCACGGGGCGACGCGGTGACGCGCATTCGGTCGCTCAATGCAGGATGTTCAGCATCCCGCCCGACAACAGCTGCACCAGCGCGTTCTGGTCCAGATAGCCGGTCGGCGGCATGTCGATCGAGCGTTGCCAGCGGCGGATGGCCCGGCGCGTGTCGCGGTCAAAAACCCCGTCGAGCGGCCCCGGCTCAAAGCCAAGCCCCATCAGGCGGCGTTCGATCAACATCAGCTGGATCTGCGGGATGTTCATCGCCTCTTCGGCCAGCCGTGCCGCCTCGCGTTCGGCGTCGGTCACCCGCGGATTCGTCAGGTCGTCGATCCGCTCGCGCGCCTCGTCGGCAAAGAGACCGTTCGGCCGTTGCGAGAGATAGGCGCGATAGGCGGCGACGGTATCGGCCCGCAACGCGGCTTCCCAGTCGGCCCGATCCGCAGCCTCGGCGGCGGCCCGGCGCTCGGCTTCGATCTGCACCAGCCGGTCGTGGGCGATGTTGGCGAATAGCCCCTGCGGATAGCGGTTCAGATAGGCCCGCAACCCCGCTTCGTCCTGGCCCGAGCCCGTGTCGCGCCAATAGGCCCGGTCGCGGCGCTCTTCTTCCAGCTGCCGGGCACGGGCCTCGGCCTCGAGCTGCGCGGCGCGACGGGCCCCCTGCTGCGCCAGTTCAAAGACCTGGTCGCGGTTCAGATATCCGGTATCGGTAAAGCGGTTCGCGCCCTGCCAGGCAGCGATGGCAGTGCGGGTGCCGCCACCGAAAATCCCGTCGATGCCGCGCGGATCATAGCCCAGGATCGTCAGGTCGCGCTGGATCGCCCGGCGTTCGTCGCGGGTCAGGTTCAGCGCCTGTTCGATCCGCTCGGGCGTGTTCAGCAGCCGGGTCAGCGCCTCCTGGGCCTGCGCGGCGTATTCGCCCTGCGGCCAGGCGGCGAGATAGGCCTGATAGCTCTCGACGCTGTTCGCATCGAGGGCCGCGCGCCAGGCCTCGCGGTCGGCGTCATGCGCGGGCTGGTGATCGGCCGGCAGGAAGGTCAGATAAGGCGGGTTGAACCCGTCGAGCTGCAGATCGGCGCGCCGCCCCGCCATCGCCCCCAGATTGGCCCCCGGTTGCGCGACTGAGGCCAGATAGTCCGCGATCCCGGGTCCCGAGCCGCGCACCAGCGTCACGCCTTGCGGCACCGTGACATCCCCCGGAAGGCCCGGCTGGAACCCGGCGACCGTGGGCGTGGGAAAGCCGAAATCGGCAATCGCCACCAACGCCCCGCCCTGCCGCGCCGAGGCCAGCGCCAGCAGTGTCTCCAACCGCACGCCATAGCCCTCGATTGTTGCGAAATCGGGCGTGGCGGCATCTGTTCCGACCAGCCATGCGCCATGCGCGGCGTGGATCGTGCGACCGGCATAGACGATCACCACCCGCTCATAAGGATCGGTCCTGAGCCCCTCGGACAAGGCTGACAGCGCCGCGCGCATCGCGTTTGCGGACAGGTCGGTCGCAATGTCGACGTCAAAGCCCATGTCCTCGAACCGCCGCACGGCGCCCAGGACACTGCGCGCGCCGGTGGCGTCGCGCAAGGTCGCGTAATCCTCGTTGGCGATGATCAGAACGGTCCCGGTCGACGCCAGCCCCGGCAGGGACAGCGAAATCCAGGTCACGGCAGCGGCAAGCAGACGTTGAAACATGGAACCTCCTCAAATGTGGAGGTCAGGTTACTCGTAGCTGCGCAGATCCTCGATCACCTTGCCGTCATTCGGCAACGTCCCGGGGGGCACCAGCTCCACCTTTCCCCGCAGCTTGAGCGTATCAAGCAACGTCCCTTCATACAACGCCGGGTTCGCGGCGCGGGTCTCGATGCGGACGGTCATCACGTCCATCTCGCCCTCGCGGGTGGCGATGACGCGGGCGCGGCTGACCTCCTCGTGGCGACTGACAAAGGCGGCGACCTGTTCGGGGCGCACGAACATGCCCTTGATCTTGGTGGTCTGGTCGGCGCGCCCCAGCCAGCCCTTGATGCGCAGGTTGGTGCGGCCGCAGGGGCTGGTCCCCTCCATGATCGCGGACATGTCGCCGGTGGCGAACCGAACCAGCGGATAATCGGGGTTCAGGCTGGTCACCACGACCTCGCCGACCTCGCCATGCGGAACCGGATCGCCGGTGCCGGGGCGCACGATCTCGACGACCACACCCTCGTCGATCACCATGCCGTCCAGCGCATCGGTCTCGTAGGCGATGTTGCCAAGATCGGCGGTGGCATAGCACTGACGGCAGGTGATGCCGCGATCGGCGTAATACTGGCGCAGGCTGGGGAACAGCGCGCCGCCGCCCACCGCCGCCTTGCGGATCGCCAGGGCCACGCCCATCTCGTCGGCCTTGTCGAGGATGACCTTCAGGAAATCGGGGGTGCCGGCATAGGCCGTGGTGCCGATGTCACGCGCGGCACGGACCTGCAGCTCGGTCTGGCCGGTGCCAGCGGGCAGCACCGCCGCGCCCACCGCCCGGGCCCCGTTTTCGAACATCATGCCAGCCGGCACGAGGTGATAGGAAAAGCAGTTCTGCACGATATCGCCGCGGCCGATGCCCGAGGCATGCAGGAACCGCCCCGACCGCCACCAGTCGCGCACCACGCGGCCCGGCTCATAGATCGGGCCTGGCGACTGAAAGATATGGTCGAATTCGGCCGTCTTCAGCGCCGCGAAGCCGCCAAAAGGCGCGGCCTCGGCCTGGGCGGCGACCAGTTCGGACTTGCGCAGAACCGGCAGCGCGGCCAGCGCGGCGGCGCTGGTGATCGCCCCGGCATCGACCCCGGCCAGCGTGCGCCCCATCCCCGGGGTCGCCTGCGCGCGGGCAATCTGCTGCGGCAAATCGCGGGCCAGGTCGGCGGCGCGCTGGTCGGCGGAACGGATTTCCAACTGATCGAAATACTGGTTCATCCTGTATGCGGGTTGGCCCCGCTCCCTGTTACCCGGTCTGGTCCCGGCCCGGGTCTGCACCCGGCCCGTCTGGCGGTTCGTGGCGTGCCGGCGATCAGGCCAGCCACCGCTTGCGGCGGCGATAGCTGCGCACGTCGCGGAACGACTTGCGGCCCTTGTCCGACATGCCGAGATAGAATTCCTTGACGTCGGGGTTCTCGCGCAGCGCCTGGGCAGTCCCCTCCATCACCACGCGGCCGTTTTCAAGGATATAGCCGGTGTGCGCATAGCGCAGCGCAACGTTGGTGTTCTGCTCGGCCAGCAGGAACGTCACGCCCTGCTCTTCGTTCAGCCGTCTCACGATCTCGAAGATCTGCTCCACCAGCTGCGGCGCAAGGCCCATCGACGGTTCGTCCAGCAGGATCGTCTCGGGGCGGGCCATCATCGCGCGGCCGATCGCCACCATCTGCTGCTCGCCGCCCGAGGTATAGCCGGCCTGCGACTTGCGCCGTTCCTTCAGGCGCGGAAAATATTCATAGACCATCTCGAGGTCGGCCGCTGTCGCGCCCCGCCCGTCGGTGCGGGTATAGGATCCGGTCAGCAGGTTTTCCTCGACGGTCAGGTGTTCGAAGCAATGCCGGCCTTCCATCACCTGGATGACGCCGGTCTTGACCAGATCCGCGGGGTTCATGCCCGCCAGGTTCTGGCCGCGATAGGTGACCGTGCCCTTGGTCACATCGCCGCGTTCCGAGGCCAAGAGTCCCGAGATCGACTTGAGCGTGGTCGACTTTCCGGCACCGTTGCCCCCCAGGAGCGCGGTGATACCCCCCTTGGGCACGCTGAGGCTCACGCCCTTCAGCACCAGGATAACGTGGTTATAGATCACCTCGATGTTGTTGACCTCGAGCAGGGTCTCGGGCTTGGTCTGGGCATCGAACATGGGCAAGGGTCCGTCAGAAAATCGAGGAAAAGGGTGGCGGGCGCACGCATGCGCCCGCCGGTGGGTCAGATCAGTTGCACTGCGGCGCGATGTTGTTCTCGGCGGCATAAGCAGCCGAGTCCTCGTCGGCCAGTTGGCCGATCAGCTCGCGGTCCGAGTTGATCCAGTCGGTGATCAGGCTCCAGCTCTGGGTTTCGGCGTTCCAGCGCTGCAGCATCGCCGCACCCGGGCCACCGTGGTTGGCGCAGGACACCTGGAACGGCGCCGAGAAGCCGGGCAGGCCCAGCTCGGCCAGACGCTCGTCGGTGATGTTCAGGTGTTCCATACCGTCGCGCATCTCATCAGGGGTGATGGCGCCGTGGCCAGCCAGTTCCTGCGCGGTGCGGGCGGCTTCGGCCGCGAGCATCGCCGCGTAGACGCCGCGCGAATAGACCGCCGAGCCGATCCGGTCACCGGCGCCGGCCGCCAGGCCACGGTCGACGACATACTGCTGGATGTCCTGATAGACCGGATAGTCGGTGCCGATCCCGTGGAAGGTCAGCGCGGTATAGCCATTGGCGCCCGCACCCACCGGGATCACGTCGTTTTCCGAACCCGACCACCAGATGCCGATGAAGTTCTCCATCGGGAAGCGGATGTTGGCGGCTTCCTGGATGGCGACGGCGTTCATCACGCCCCAGCCCCACATCAGCACATAGTCAGGACGTTCGCGGCGGATCTGCAGCCACTGCGAGCCCTGCTCCTGACCCGGGTGGTCCACGGCGATCGGCAGGAACTCGAAGCCCAGGCGCTCGGCCAGGATTTCCAGCGTGCGGATCGGTTCGCGACCATAGGCCGAGTTGTGATAGACCAGCACGATCTTCTTGCCCTGCAGCGAGCCGTCGTTCTGGCTCAGCAGGTAGTTGATCGCCACCGACGCGCCGTCCCAGTAGTTGGCCGGGAAGTTGAAGACATAGTGGAACACGTTGCCGTTCATCGCCGAGGTGCGGCCGTAACCGGTCGTCAGCATCGGGATGTGGTCTTCGGTGACGCGCGGGATCAGCTGATAGGTGATGCCGGTCGACAGCGGCTGGATGACCAGCGGGTTGTCGCCGCGCACCGACTCGTAGCATTCCACGCCGCGCTCGGTGTTATAGGCGGTTTCGCATTCGGTGATGCGGATCGGAACGCCGCCGATGCCGCCATCGCGCTCGTTCAGCAGGGTCAGGTAGTCGTGATAGCCGTCGGCGAAGGGGATGCCGCCCGGCGCGTAGGGGCCGGTCCGATACGACAGCATCGGGAAGTGCAGATCCTGGGCTACGGCCGGAGCCGCGACCGCCAGGGATGCCGCGAAAGCCGCGGCGACGTGGGTCATCTTCATTGGTTTCTCCTCCCAGTCGATGATGACAGTTTAGGGGTTTCTCAGGCCCGGCCCGCTCAGTGCGGGAAGGGCCAAAGACGCAGTTTTTCCTTCATCGTGCGCCACAGCGCGGCCATGCCGTGCGGTTCGGCGATCAGCACGACGATGATCAGCGCGCCGATGATCATCACTTCCAGATGGCGCGCCAGGTCGGCCGGCCAGCCGAACCCGTCGACCAGCAGCAGCTTCAGCAGCACCGGCAGCACCACCAGGAAGGCCGCGCCCAGGAACGAACCGAGGATCGAGCCCAGGCCGCCGATGATCACCATGAACAGCACCAGGAACGACTTGTTGATGCTGAAGGCCTCGCCCGCCTCGGCCGCGCCCAGGTAGACGCCGAACATCAGCGCCCCGGCGACCCCGACAAAGAACGACGACACCGCGAACGCGCTGAGTTTGGCGATCAGGGGGTTCACGCCGATGATCTCGGCGGCGATGTCCATGTCGCGGATTGCCATCCAGGTCCGGCCCAGCGTGCCCCGCGTCAGGTTGCGCGCCAGCCACGCCATCACCACGACGAAGATCAGGCAGGTCATGTAGACCGCGGTCGAACTGGCCGCCGCGCCGGTGATGGTGATACCGAACATGCTGCGCTCGGGCATCGCGATCTGGCCGGTCGGCGAGTGGTTGTAGAACCACTCGACCCGGGTGAACAGCCAGATCAGGAAGAACTGCGCCGCCAGCGTCGCCACGGCCAGATAGAAGCCCTTGATCTTCAACGACGGCAGGCCGAACAGCACGCCGACAGCGGCGGTCACCACGCCCGACAGCAGGAACACCAGATAGATGTTCATCCCCGGGAAGGCCGTCGTCAGCTTGTAGGTCGCATAGGCGCCCACCGCCATGAAGGCCGCGGTGCCCAGCGACAGCAGGCCGGTATAGCCAATCAGCAGGTTCAGCCCCAGCGCCGCGATCACGTAGATCAGGAAGGGAATGACCACCGCGTTGGCCCAGTAGTCGCCCAGCACGAAGGGCACCACCAGAAAGGCCACGGCGAGGACCGCCCAATAGGCCATGCGGTCGCCCCGGATCGGGAAGGTCTGGTTGTCGCTGGCGTAGGACGTCTTGAAATCGCCCGCTTCACGGTAAAGCATCGTCTCAGACCCTCTCGATGATCTTTTCGCCGAACAGGCCCTGCGGACGGAACAGCAGGAACACGAGGGCGAGCATGTAGGCAAACCAGTTCTCGGTGGCGCCGCCGATGATCGGCTGCATGAAGAAGTCAAAGAGCTTCTCGCCCACGCCGATCAGCAGACCGCCGACGATGGCGCCCGGGATCGAGGTGAAGCCGCCGAGGATCAGCACCGGCAGGGCCTTGAGCGCGATCAGCGACAGCGAGAACTGCACGCCCGATTTCGAGCCCCACATGATCCCCGCGACCAGCGCGACGATGCCGGCGATCGACCAGGTCAGCACCCAGATGAACCGCAGCGAGATGCCGACCGACAGCGCCGCCTGGTGGTCGTCGGCCACCGCGCGCAGCGCCCGGCCCTGCTTGGTGTATTGCGAGAAGACCACCAGTGCCGTCACCAGCACAGCCGCGATCCCCAGCGCCCAGAGGCTGAGCACGTCGATATAGAAACCGTAACCGAAGAGGTTATAGGTGAATTCGTCCACCGTGCTCGACATGCCCTGCGGGATGCCGACATCGAGCGGCTTGACCTCGGCGCCCCACATGATGTCGCCCAGCCCTTCAAGAAAATAGGCCAGGCCGATGGTCGCCATGAACAGGATGATCGGCTCCTGGTTCACCAGATGCTTCAGCACGAGGCGTTCGATCAGCAGCGCCATCAGCACCATCACGCCCACCGTCAGCGGAATCGACAGGATCGCCGGCAGGGTAAAGCCGAAGTCGTGGATGTTGGTGCCCAGCGCCGCGTTGATCAGGTGCGAGAACGGCACCTGCCCGGTCTGGATGCCCACCAGCGTCAACGCCGCGAACAGTGCCATCACCCCCTGGGCAAAGTTGAAGATGCCCGAGGCCTTGAAGATCAGCACGAAGCCCAGCGCCACCAGCGAATACATGATGCCGACGGTCAGCCCGTTGAGCGCGGCTTCGAGCGCGAAGAGAACGGTATCAGACATGCCCGATGCCCCCCAGAACGATGTTGTCGAGATCAGTCATGCGCCACCCCCAGATAGGCGTCGATGACGTCCTGGTTGTTGCGCACCTCGTCGGGCGTGCCGTCGCCGATCTTCTTGCCGTAATCCATCACCACGACCCGGTCGCTGAGGTCCATGACCACGCCCATGTCGTGTTCGATCAGCACCGTGGTGGTGCCGAATTCGTCGTTCACATCCAGGATGAAGCGGGACATGTCCTCCTTCTCCTCGACGTTCATGCCGGCCATCGGTTCATCGAGCAGCAGGATCTGCGGCTCGGCGGCCAGCGCCCGCGCCAGTTCGACGCGCTTTTTCAGGCCATAGGGCAGGCGTGCGACCGGCGTCTTGCGGATCGCCTGGATTTCGAGGAAGTCGATGATCTTCTCGACTGCGGCGCGGTGCTCTTCTTCTTCCTTCTGGGCCTTGCCCCACCACATCGCCTGCGCCAGGAACCCCGCCTTCATGTGGTGCATGCGGCCGGTCATGATGTTGTCCAGCACCGACATCCCCTCGAACAGGGCGATGTTCTGGAAAGTCCGCGCGATCCCCATGCGCGAGACCTTGTAGGGCGCCATCTTGGGCCGCTTGTAGCCCTTGTAGATCACATCGCCTTCCTGCGGGTTATAGAACCCTGAGATGACATTGAGCATCGACGATTTGCCCGCCCCGTTCGGGCCGATGATCGCGCGGATCTCGCCCTTGCGGATGTCAAAGCTGATGTCCTTGATCGCCACGACGCCGCCAAAGCGCAGGGTGATGTTCTTCAGTTCCAGCACCACGCCGCCGATCTGGCGGCCATCTGCGGTGACGTAACCTTCTTGCGAATCCAGCATCGGATCTCGTTCCCTTCTGCCCGCGCTCACTCGGCCGCCATGCGCGCCGCGGTCGGAAAGACCTTGGCATCGCGCATCTCGACGGTGGCTTTCAGCACCCCCTTGCGGCCGTCCTCATAGCTGACTTCGGTCTCGGTATAGACCGAGGGCGAACCGTCATAGAGACCGGCGATCAGGTCGGCGAATTTCTCTTCGACGATGCGGCGGCGAACCTTGCGGGTGCGGGTCATCTCGCCATCGTCGGCATCGAGTTCCTTGTGCAGCACCAGGAAGCGATGCACCTGGCAGCCCGACAGCATCGAATCCTGCGCGACCGAGGCGTTGACCTCTTCGACATGCTCCTGGATCGCGCCGAGAACGCGCGGATGGCCGGCCAGTTCCTGATAGCTGGAATAGGCGATGTTGTTGCGCTCGGCCCAGCTGCCGACGGCGGCCAGGTCGATGTTGATGAACGCCACGCAATGATCGCGCCCGTTGCCGAACAGCACCGCCTCGAGGATATCGGGATAGAACTTGAGCTTGTTCTCCACATATTTGGGCGCGAACATGCTGCCGTCGGCCATCTTGCCGACATCCTTGGCGCGGTCGATGATCCGCAGATGCCCGGTGCCTTCCTCGAAGAAGCCAGCGTCGCCGGTCGCCACCCAGCCCTCGGCATCCTTGGTCGAGGCCGTGCTTTCGGCGTTCTTGTAGTATTCGACGAACGTCCCCGGCGAGCGATAGAATACCTCGCCATTCTCGGCGATGCGCACCTCGACCCCCGGGCTGGGCACGCCCACGGTATCCGAACGCACCTCGCCGTCGGGCTGCTGGGTGATGAACACCGAGGCCTCGGTCTGACCATAGAGCTGCTTCAGGTTGATCCCCAGCGAGCGGTAGAAATCAAAGATCTCAGGCCCGATCGCCTCGCCGGCGGTATAGGCCACGCGGATGTTCGACAGACCCAGCGTGTTCTTCAGCGGACCATAGACCAGCGCCTCGCCCATGCGGTATTTCAGCCGGTCGCCCGCGCTGACGGGTTTGCCATCAAGGATCGCCCCCCCGACCTTGCGCGCATGCGCCATGTATTTGTCGAACATGCGCTTCTTGGTCGGACCCGCGTCTTCCATGCGGATCATCACGGTGGTCAGCATGGTCTCGAACACACGCGGCGGGGCAAAGAAATAGGTCGGGCCGATCTCGCGCAGGTCGGTGTTCATGGTCGCCGCGCTTTCCGGGCAGTTCACGCAGAACCCGGTCCAGTAGGCCTGGCCAATCGAGAAGATGAAGTCACCCACCCAGGCCATCGGCAGATAGGCAAGGATTTCCTCGCTCGAACGCAGGTGGTCGAATTCGCTCGAGGCCTTGGCGGTCTCGATGATGTTGCGGTTCGACAGCACCACACCCTTGGGCTTGCCGGTGGTGCCCGAGGTATAGAGCATCACGCAGGTGCTGTCATAGGTCAGCTCGGCGCTGCGCTTGTTCACCTCGGCCTCGAACCGGTGATGCCCGGCGCGGCCTTCTTCCTGCACGTCGTGCAGCCAGTTCATCCGGCTGTGGTCGTATTTGCGCAGGCCGCGTTTATCGACATAGAGGATCTGCTCGACGCAATGCACGGTCTCCTGCATCTCGATCACCTTGTCGACCTGCTCCTGGTCGCCGCAGATCGCAAAGCGCGCGCCACAGTGCTCGACGACATAGGCCATCTCTTCGGACACCGAGTCCTGATAGAGCGCGACCGGAATCGCCCCCACCGACTGAACGGCGACCATCGACCAATACAGCGCCGGCCGGTTGCGACCGATGATTGCGACATAGTCGCCCCGTTCCATGCCCAGCGCCAGAAAGCCCATCGCCATCGCGCGCACTTCCTCGGCCACCTGCTTCCAGGTCCAGGACTGCCAGATCCCGAATTCCTTTTCGCGATAGGCGGTTGCGTTGGCGAACTGGACAGCGTTGCGCGCCAGCAGGGCAGGCACAGAGTGCAGCGCCCCTTGCGTTGCGTTCGTCGTCACGGTTTGTCTCCTCCCAAGGCACGGCAGGGCTCCTCCTGCCCCGTCGCGCGTTGACAAAGTGGTGACCGGCGAGTTTTGCCGTAGTTTGTCGCAATCCTAACGAATTGTTTCAAACAATCCGAGCCGCCAGATCGGCCGGGTCGCCACCGGGCACCGACCAGAAGGCCGTGGCCCCGGGGCCCAGCCGGTCCAGAACGCGGGTCAGGTCAGTGTGGTTCACCTGCCGCCAGAGCGCCCGCGCCGTGGCCTCGACGGCGGAGTCGGGGGTCAGGTTGTGATCCGGGCGCAGTGCACGGGCCTCCGCCTGCCAGTCGGCGCGGGTGCCAAAGGGCACGGGCGGCGCGCCGATATCCCAGCCCTGCACGAAAATTGCCCGCGGCACGGCAGGCAGCACATCGGCAAAGGCGATGCCCTGCACAGGCGTCAGACGGCGGCGAAAGGTCTGCAACACGCCCTGAATGGCGGTATAGGCTAGGTTGTCGGTTTCCAGCCCGGTCCAGTCCCTGACGTCATCCAGAAACGCGCGCCACTCGCGCGAGGCCTGTCGATAGGTCCAAGGCATCGGCATCGGGCACCTCCGGCGCTCAGCCTGCGCCACGCAGGACGCCGGCGCAAGACCCGGACCCCGTCCGCCCCGAATGCGAACCCGTCGCCGGCAAAACCACACCCCTGCCAGCCAACCGGTTTCAAACTCCACGGCCTGTCACCGGCGCGTTGCCCTCCCCGGACTACACTCCTATATAGCCGCTCGACACGGAGACCCGCCGATGACCGATCGCAACAAACTGCTGAACTATTCCGCCGGGGTCGCGTCGGTTGCCGTGGCGGTTACCTTGGTCGTGCTGAAACTCTGGGCGATGGTGATAACCGGGGCGCTGTCGGTGGCCGCCTCGCTGGCCGACAACGCGCTGGATGTGATGGTGTCGGTCGCGGCCCTGGCGGCCATCGCCTATGCCACACGCCCCGCCGACGACGACCACGCCTTTGGCCACACCTCGGCCGAGGATCTCGCGGCGCTGCTGCAATCGGCGCTGGTGCTGATTTCGGCCGGGATGATCGGCGTGCTGGCCGTGCTGCGCCTTTTTGCAGCCGAGCCCGCGCCGGTCCACGCCGAAGGCGCCGGCATCGCCGTGATGGGCGTCTCGGTCGTGCTGACCGGGGCGCTGGTCCTCTGGCAACGCCATGTCGCCAAGGTCACCGGCAACCGGGTGGTCGCCGCCGACTCGCTGCACTACCTCGGTGACCTGCTGCCGACGCTGGGTGTGCTGGTGGCGTTGGGGGCGTCCTCGTGGTGGGGCTTGTCGCGGGTCGATTCCGCCATCGCCTTGCTTGCCGCACTGTGGCTGGCACGCAGCGGGCTGTCGATTGGCCACGGGGCCTGGAACGCCCTGATGGACCATGCCGCCCCGCCCGAGGTTCTGGACCGCATCCACGCCATTGCCGCCGATTGGCCGGGACTGATCGGCCATCACGACCTGAAAACGCGCATGGCCGGTCACCGGACCTTCATCTCGCTGCACGTCGAACTCGACGGCAGCCAGTCGCTCAACGATGCCCACCGGATCGGCGACGGGCTGGAACACGCGCTGGAACAGGCCATCGAAGGATCCGAGGTGATTATTCATCTGGACCCGGTCGGGCCAGGATCCGGGCGCCAGATGCGCGGATGAACATCGAGGTCAGTCACCCTCGTCCCCCGACGCCATCTGCTCCAGCTCCAGCAGATTGCCCTCGGGATCACGCATATAGATGATCCGGTGCGGCCGGCCCGGGCTGCCCAGGTCGGTCACCTCGCCCTGCGAGGATCCACCGCACTTCAGGATCCGGGCAATGGCCTGGGACAGATCCGGAACCGCAAAGGCAAGATGCGCATAGCCGGGCTCATTGACGGCCGGCAAGGACCGTTCGACGGTGCGATCGAATTCCATGATCTCCAGAAACGGGCCGGGATCATCGGGCAGACACAACCAGATTGCGGTCAGCCCCACCCCCGGCAGCCCGTTTCCGCGCGAAACCGCGGCCCCGACGAGCCGCGTCGCCGGGCGCCGTTCGACAAAGCCCAACGCCTTGCAGTAGAACCCGGATAACGCGGCCGCATCGCGCGCCGTCATGCTGATGTGCAGCAGCCTCAAGGGATCCCGGCCCTCACACCTCGACCAGCCCCCGCCCCTTCAACAACGCCTCGACCCCCGGCATCGACCCGCGGAACGCCTTATACAGTGTCTCGGCCTCGTCCGATCCGCCCGCCGACAGGATGAAACGCTCCAGCTTCTCGGCAGTCGCGGCGTCAAAGGCATCGCCGGTCTCCTCGAAGGCCTCAAAGGCGTCGGCGTCCATCACTTCGGACCACATGTAGCTGTAATAGCCGCTGGAATAGCCATCGCCGGCAAAGACATGGGCGAAATGCGGCGTCGCGTGGCGCATGCGGATCGCCCGCGGCAGGCCGATCGCCTCCAGCACCTCGGCCTGTTTCTGCATCGGATCGGCGGGCGGGGGCCCGTCGTGGAACTCCAGATCCACCAGCGCCGAGGCGACGAACTCCACCGTGGCAAAGCCCTGATCCCAGGTTGCCGCCCCCTTCAGCTTTGCGCGCAGATCGGCCGGCATCGGCTCGCCGGTCTTCCAGTGCCGGGCATGGGTCTCGATGACCTCGGGCACCTCCAGCCAGTGTTCGAAAAGCTGCGAAGGCAGTTCGACGAAATCCCGCGCCACCGAGGTGCCGGAAATGAACCCGTAGGTCACATCCGTCAGCATCCCGTGCAGCGCATGGCCGAATTCGTGGAACAGCGTGCGCGCGTCGTCCCAGCTGAGCAGCGCCGGCTCGCCCTTGGCAAAGTTGCAGACATTGACCACGACCGGCCGCACCTCGCCCCCCAGCTTGCGCTGATTGCGGAAGTTCGACATCCACGCGCCCGACCGCTTCGACGGCCGCGCGAAATAATCGCCGATGAACACCGCCATGTGGCGGCCGTCACGGGTGACCTCCCAGGCGCGGGCGTCGGGATGGTAGAGCGGCACGTCCAGCGGCCGGAACTCCAGCCCGAACAGCCGGTGCGCCACATCAAAGGCCGCGGCGATCATCGCGTCGAGCGAGAGATAGGGCTTCAACGCCGCCTCGTCGAAGTCATGCAGCTGCGCGCGTCGCTTCTCGGCGTAATAGCGCCAGTCCCAAGGTTCCAGCGGACCGCTATAGCCGTCCGCATGCAGCAAGGCCTCCATCGCCGCGGCGTCCCGTTCCGCGGCCACGCGCGCCGGCGCCCAGACCCGCATCAACAATTCGCGCACCGTCTCCGGGCTGCCCGCCATCTCGGTTTCCAGCTTGTAACTGGCGAAATTTGCATAGCCCAGCAGCTGCGCCCGCTCGGCGCGCAGCGCCAGCGTCTCGGCGGTGATCGCCCGGTTGTCGGTCTCCCCCCCGTTCGCCCCGCGCGCGCCCCAGGCCTCATAGGCCTTCTCGCGCAGATCACGCCGCGTCGAATATTGCAGGAAAGGCACGATCAGCGACCGGTTCAGCGTCACCACATGACCCTCGCGCCCGCGCTCCCGGGCCGCCGCAGCCGCCGTGTCGATGACGAAATCGGGCAGCCCCGCCAGATCGTCGAGCGGCATGAACCAGTCGCGCTCGTCCGCCAGCAGGTTCTGGGTGAACTGGGTGCCCAGGCTGGCCAGCCGCGACTTCACCGCCGCCATCCGGTCCGAGCCCCCCTTGTCCAGCGCCGCGCCGGCGCGCAGGAACATCCGCCGGTAAAGCATCAGCACGCGGTCCTGCTCGGGCGTCAGATCCAGGGCCTCACGCCCCTCCCACAGCGCCTCGATGCGCGCGAACAGCGCCGCATTGGCGGTGATCTCGGACGAATACTGCGAAAGCTTCGGCGCCAGATCCCGGCTCAAGGCCTCGCGCGCCGGGTTCGAATCCGCACCGACCAGATTGTAAAACACCCCCGAAACCCGATCGAGCAGCGCATCCGCCTGCTCCAGCGCCTCGATGGTGTTGGCGAATGTCGGCGCCTCAGGGTTCGCGACGATCGCCGCCACCGCCGCGCGCCCCTCGGCCAAGGCCGCGTCAAACGCAGGCGCGAAATCCGCGTCCTCGATGGCATCGAAGGGCGGCAGGCCGAAAGGGCCGGTCCAGTCGGTCAAAAACGGGTTGGTCATCGCTCAGAGGCCTTCGTCAGAATGGGTGGTCTGACCGCATAGAGGCGCAGTTTCCCGGCAGGCTCAACCGCCGATCTGCGCGCAAAGCACCTCGCTCTCGACGAGTTGCGCAAAATCGGGCTCCAACAGCGCCATTGTCGCATCGAAAAGCGTCTGCGCGTCCATCTTGCCCGGCAGATCGAACCCCAGCACCGCGTCACGCACCACGGTCACCGCGAACCCCAGATCCGCCGCCGCCCGCACCGTCGAGTTGACGCAGAACCCGGCCACCGCACCGACGACGAACAACCGCCCGATCCCCAGGCCGCGCAGATGCGCCTCCAGACCGGTCGAGGCAAAGGCGGACGAGGTCACCTTGACGAACACCGCCTCGCCCGGTGCGGCCTCGGCGCAGGGCATCGGCGCAAACCCGGGTGCCTCGGGATGAAACGGCCGCGCCGGATCGTCCTGGCGATGGCGCACATGCACCACCGGCACCTCCGCCGCGCGACACGCAGCCACCAACCGCGCAATCGCCGCCCCCGCCCCGGGGTTCACACAATCGCGCCCTGCATCGAGCCGCACCTGCATCTCGCGCTGCATGTCGATGATCACCAGCGCCGACGCAGACATGCCCTCAGCCTTTCATCTTGCCCCAAATACGCACGACGCCCCCCTTGAGCGCGGGGGGTTGGGGGGGCGAGGAGCCCCCAACACAGGCTCAAACCCCCAGACACCAGCGCATCACGGCCTTCTGCGCGTGCAGCCGGTTCTCGGCCTCGTCCCAGATCACCGACTGCGGCCCGTCCATCACCTCGCTGGTGACCTCCTCGTCGCGATGCGCCGGCAGGCAATGCATGAACAGCGCGTCGGGCTTGGCCTCCGCCATCAGGCGCTCGTTCACCTGATAGGGGCGCAGCTGGTTGTGGCGGCGCTCGCGGGTCGACTGGCTGTCATGCATCGACACCCAGGTGTCGGTGACGATCAGATCCGCCCCCTGCACCGCCTGCATCGGGTCGCGCACGATCTGCACGTCGCGGCCCTTGTCGCGGGCATAGCGCACCCACTCATTCTCTGGGTCCAGGGTCTGCGGCCCGGTAAAGGTCAGGTCGAAGCCGAACTGCCCGGCGGCGTGCAGCATCGAGGCGCAGACGTTGTTGCCGTCGCCCGACCAGACCACGCGCTTGCCGGCGATCGGGCCGCGGTGTTCCTCGTAGGTCAGCACGTCAGCCATGATCTGGCAGGGGTGGGTGCGGTTGGTCAGCCCGTTGATGACGGGAACCGAGGAATATTCGGCCAGCTCGTGCAGCACCGATTCCTCGAAGGTGCGGATCATGATCAGGTCGACATAGCGGCTGAGGACGCGCGCGGTGTCGGCGATGGTTTCACCATGCCCCAGCTGCATGTCGGCGCCCGACAGGATCATCGTCTGCCCGCCCATCTGGCGCACACCGACATCAAAAGACACCCGGGTCCGGGTCGAGGGCTTTTCGAAGATCAGCGCGACCATGCGGCCGGCCAGCGGCTGGTCGTCGTCGGGCGCGGCCTTGGGCCGGCCATTGCGCGCGGTTTTCATCGCCGCGGCCTGGTCGATCATGCCCCTGAGATCGGCGGCGTCGGTGGTGTGGATATCGAGAAAATGGTTCATGGCACGGTCTTTCTGAAACCGGGGGGAAGGGGGCGCTGCCCCCTCTGCGGCTGCGCCGCATTCACCCCCGGCGTATTGTCGGCAAGATGAAACTCACACCGCCTCATGCGCGGTGGCGGCAGCGTCGAGGCGGGTGACAGCCTCGGCGATATCCGCATCGGGGATGTTCAGCGCGGGCAGCAGGCGCAGCACGTTGTCGGCGGCGGGGACCACCAGCACGCCGGCGTCGCGCGCGGCGGCGGTCAGTTCGGTGTTGGGCGCCTTGCACTTCAGCCCCAGCATCAACCCCGATCCGCGCACCGACTCGAAGCTGTCGGGATGCGCGGCGACCAGCCCTTCCAGCTTTTGCCGCAAGAGGCCCGCCTTGCGGTTCACCTCGGCCAGGAAAGCCGGGTCCGAGACGATCTGCATCACCTTCAGCCCGACCGCGCAGGCCAGCGGGTTGCCGCCATAGGTCGAGCCATGCGTGCCCGCGACCATGCCCGAGGCCGCGTTTTCGGTGGCCAGCACCGCGCCCAGCGGGAAGCCGCCGCCGATGCCCTTGGCGACCATCATGATGTCCGGGGTGACGCCCGCCCATTCATGCGCGAAGAGCTTGCCGGTGCGGCCGACGCCGCACTGCACCTCGTCGAGGATCAGGAGCGCGCCGGTGCGATCGCAGGCCTCGCGGATCGCCTTGAGGTCGGCCTCGGGCATCGGGCGGATACCGCCCTCGCCCTGCACCGGCTCGACCATCACCGCGCAGATGCTGTCATCCATCGCCGCGTTGAACGCCGCCATGTCGCCCCAGGGCAGTTGCTTGAAGCCCGGCATCAGCGGGCCGAAGCCCTTGACCATCTTTTCGGACCCGGCGGCGGCGATGGCGGCGGTCGAGCGGCCGTGGAACGCACCTTCGAAGGTCAGGATCGTCGCGCGCGGGGCGCCTTTTTCATAGTGATACTTGCGCGCCATCTTGATCGCGAGTTCCGCGGTCTCGGTGCCCGAGTTGGTGAAGAACACCGTGTCGGCAAAGGTCTTGTCGACCAGAAGATCGGCCAGCGCCTGCTGTTCCGGAATCTTGTAGAGGTTCGACACATGCCACAGCTTGCCGGCCTGTTCGGTCAGCGTCGCCACCAGCTCGGGGTTGGCGTGACCCAGCGCATTCACCGCGATCCCCGCGCCCATGTCGAGGAATCGGCGCCCGTCCGCCTCGATCAGCCAGGAACCCTCGCCCTTCACAAAGGACAGGGGCGCGCGCGAATAGGTGGGCAGAACGGACGAGATCATGGGAATACCCTTTGAAGCGAAGGCCCATTCGTGCCGAAGGCAGCGGGCCAAGTCAATGCAGGTTCAGGGGGATCGGGGGTGCCCGGCAGGCGGGCATGACCAAGCGGACGCGTCAGCGTCGGCGTCGCAGATCGGCAGAGAGGGCGATCAAAGTGGTCATGCACCAGCCCATAGCGCGATTTCGGCGCCGTGTCGATGGGGCATTTGGCCGGCCGGCAAGCGCGGTCAGCCGCGCAGGCTTCCCATGCGGATCAACTTGAGGATCAGCAGAACCACAGGCGTGGCATGCATCACCAGGTCGAAGATATCGATCGGGCGCGTCAACGTCCCCGAAGCCAGCATCTTCAGCTTTTCCCACAGATGCGGTTCGGGGAAGAACGGCGCGAGCCCCAGCACCAGAGCCGCGAGGATCAGCACATTCAGCGGGATCTGGTCGAGGAAAGAAAGCATGACGGCGCGCCTTTGGTTGCGGTGGCGTTCAGGTAGGCCCCCTGTGCGAGGGGCACAACCCCCGGGCCCTGCGGCAAAGACGCCCGAACTGCCGCCTTGCCCGATCTTCGCGCAGCGCGTATCCCTAGTGCCGACCTGCCCTTTTTCTGTGCGTGCGATGCCCCTCTCCCTGCGTTCACCCCCCTTCGCCGCTGGCGCAGCCCTGCGGGCAACCCTGGCGCCGCTGCGTTCTGTGACCGGCGGGACATCTGGCGCATGACCCTGCTCGCTGCCCTTCGCCGCGCGCCGGTCTGGTTGCTGGTGCTGACGCTGTGCCTGTCGGCCTGCTTTGAATCCGAGCCGCTGCGCGACGCCGCCGAGCGCGGGCTGCAACCGACATCGGGGCCGGCGCAGATCACCGTTCTGAACCGGTCAGTGACCGTGGCCGGGCCTGCGGGTTACTGCATCGACGCCGAGGCAACGCGCGAATCCAGCATCGAGGCCTTTGCCCTGCTGGTGCGCTGCCGCGGCACGCTGCGCCCGGCGCCGGTGCTCAGTGCGACGGTGACCGGCGTGCCCGCCCCCGACAGCGGCGACCCGGGCGCGCTGCGCCGCCTGACCGAGTTCCTTCCGACCCCGGCCGGACGCGCACAGCTGTCGCGCTCTGGCGATCCGGCGGATGTGACGGTGCGCGAGGTGACGCTGTCCGACAACGCGATCTGGCTGCTGGTCACCGACACCGGCAACCCCGCCAGCTTCGACCAGACCTATTGGCGCGCGGTGCTGCCGATCGCCGGCCGGATCGTCACCCTGTCGGTGCTGGCCGCACAAGAGCATCCGATGGAGGCCGGCAGCGGCCTGACCATCCTGCGGGGCTTTGTGCGGCGGATGCGGGCGGTGAACGGCGGCTGAGGCCTGACGTCGATTAAGGACCAGCCGGGGCCGGTTGTGCGACTGGCGGGGTTCCAAGGGACTGATAGGCGCTCATCAGGTCTATTCCGAACAGGCGAATCCCAACGGCCAGAACGATCAGAACCAGGGTGTAGATCGCCGAGGCGATGATGCCGGTCACCACCTGATTGGAAAAAGAACCCTGCGTGGTTACATCAGTTGCTGCTTTTTCGATCCGAGCAGTAATCGCCTCGACGCCGATGTCGTGCCGCGCCTCGTCGACCGTTTGGTTCGCGAAGGCAATCAGGATGTCACGCGCGTCTTTGCGATAACGCTCCAGTTGATCCGCTGTTGATGCGACCCGTGCAAATGCGAGGTCTTCGTCTTTTGTGGGGTTGCGTCCATGCTGGTCGGCAAACTCGCTGGCCCACGACCGCTTATGCCGCTTGTAGAGGGCATAGGCTGTCAAGGCTTCGATATCGTCGCCGGCTGCGCCGAGCAGGTCAAAGACCTTGTTCTCGCTCGCCATTGTTACGCAGGTTTCTTGTGTCCGGCCAAAGCTGCCGCTGCGGCGCTCTTTGCAGCCGCATAGGTGTCGCTATTGAGTGTCACGACACGCCCACCGTTGGGGGTGCTTGACGTGGTGAACTTACCACTGCGGGATTCTCGTCCGACAACCTGAACGCGGTAATAGGTCGAACCGTCCTTGCTTTGCGCTTGCATTCTCTGAACTTCTGACCGTGGGCGGGGCAGTTACGAGTTTGATACCATTCCTCAAACCATTTAGGTAGGAAAAACGAAAACCCCTAACAATCCGTTAAGCCAGCAGCACGATCCCGACAATCGACATCGCCAGCAGCGCCATGCCGGCGATCTCCAGCGTGCGGGGGCGTTCGCGGAACACCAGCACCGAGACGAGGATCGAGAAGATCAGTTCGACTTGGCCGACACTGCGGACATAGGCGGCGTTGTGCAGCGAGAAGGCGGTGAACCAGCCCAGGCTGCCCAGAACGCCGGTCACCCCCACCGGTGCGGTGGCCCGCCAGGCGCGCAGCACGCGCGTCAGCTCGCCGGCCTCGCGCAGCCGCAGCCATAGTGCCATCGCCAGCGCCTGGAACGCCGTGACGCAGGCCAGGGCCGCCGTCGCCCGCAACAGCGCATCGTCATGGGCGATTTGCAGCGTCGCGCCCCGGTATCCAATCGCGGAGATCCCGAAGAGCCCGCCCGCGACGACTCCCGTCACCGTCGCCCGGTTCAGCACGCCGCCTGACCGCCAGCCCTCGGGCGGACGCGACAGCAACAACACCCCGACCGTGCCGACGACGATCGCCGCCAGACCGGGGGCCGAGACCCCCTCGCCCAGCACAAGCGCCGAGAACAGTGCAACCTGGATCGTTTCGGTCTTGGTAAAGGCGATACCCACGGCGAACGAACGCATCGAGAACAGCATCACCGTCAGGAAGGTGGCGACGATCTGTGCCAGCCCACCGAGCACCGCAAAGCCCCAGAACCGCGCCGAAAACGCCGGCAGCGCCGCCTCATCGAGCCATAACAGCAAGGCCAACCCCGCCCAGGCCAGGGGCGCGGCGAACAGAAACCGCGAAAAGGTCGCGCCTCCGGTCGACAGCCCCAGCCCCTTCAACCGCTTTTGCAGCATGAAGCGCACGGTCTGCACGGCCGCGGCGACAAAGGTGACGATGACCCAGGGTTCCATGCCTCGCTTGTGTCACGCGGGCCGCGGGGCGTCGAGGGGGCTTACGGCAGGCCGCGGTTGACGACCACCCGGCCGCGCGTCTCGACGGCCGGGATCCGCGGTGCAGGGGCCAACGTATCGGCAAACACCCCGGCGACATAGCTGGAAAAGCTCGGTGACAGCAGCAGGAACAGCCCGACAACCGCCAGCCCATATTGGAACAGCCCGATGGCCTGCATCAGGCCCCGAAACGGCTGCTTGCGGGTCTTGTGACGAAACCGGACCATCGCCAGCCGCCCGCCCGGCGTCCCGCCGAGGAATGCGGCCAGCAACAGCCGCGATTCGGGGATCCGCCAGTCGCCGGTCATCGCGCGGGCCTTGTCCTCGCGGAAGAGGCGATAGGTGTGCAGGTTGATGATCACCAGATAAGCGGCAAACCCGCTGGCAATCAGGACGGTCGCAAGGGTGGTGGACATGGGAACCAGACGACGTGACAGAGGGAGAACACGCGGGATCTCTCGGATCCCGCTCCACCCGCATGACGCGAAAACACGGCAAGACTATGGCGTCTGGGCGGACTGATTCCTGACGCAAGGTTTCGCATGACAATCCGCCGCACCCCGTTAGGGTGGCCGCAATCGTCAGACCCCGTCTGCCAGACCCCGGAGGAGACCCGATGTCCAGCCCTTACCCGCATATGCTCGCGCCCCTCGATCTGGGATTCACGACGCTCAGAAACCGTGTGCTGATGGGCTCGATGCACACCGGGCTGGAGGAACGCGGCGACTGGGACCGCGTCGCCGCCTATTACGCCGAGCGCGCGGCGGGGGGCGTCGCGCTGATCGTCACCGGCGGCATGGCGCCGAACAAGGAAGGCGGGGTGTTTCCCGGCGCGGCAGGGCTGTTCACCGATCAGGACATCGCCAACCACCGCAAGGTGACCGATGCCGTGCACGCCCATGACGGCAAGATCGCGATGCAGATCCTGCACGCCGGGCGGTATGCCTATGGCCCCGATTGCGTGAGTTCCAGCGCGATCAAGTCACCGATCTCGCCCTTTCCGCCGCGCGAGTTGGACGAAGAGGGGATCGAAAAGCAGATCCGGGATTTCGTCACCGCCGCCGTCCGCGCCCGCGAGGCCGGTTATGACGGCGTCGAGGTGATGGGCTCCGAGGGGTATTTCCTCAACCAGTTCCTCTGCCTGCACGTCAACAAACGCACCGACCGCTGGGGCGGCAGCTATGAAAACCGCATGCAACTGCCGGTCGAGGTGGTTAAGCGCGTGCGCGAGGCCGTGGGACCGGATTTCATCATCATCTATCGCATCAGCCTGCTGGATCTGGTGCCGAACGGGCAGACCTTTGACCAGGTGATCCAGCTCGCCAAGGCGATCGAGGCTGCGGGGGCGACGATCCTCAACAGCGGCATCGGCTGGCATGAGGCCCGGGTGCCGACCATCGCCACCAGCGTGCCGCGCGCAGGTTTTGCCTGGGTGACCAAGAAGCTGATGGGCCATGTGTCGATCCCGGTCATCACCTCGAACCGGATCAACAACCCGGACACGGCGGAAGAGGTTCTGTCGGGCGGCAATGCCGACATGGTGTCGATGGCGCGCCCCTTCCTGGCCGATGCCGATTTCGTCGCCAAGGCCGCCGCCGGCAAGGGCGCGACCATCGCGCCCTGCATTGGCTGCAACCAGGCCTGTCTGGACCACACCTTCAGCGGCAAGCTGACGTCCTGCCTCGTCAACCCCCGCGCCTGCGCCGAGACCGAGCTGAGCTATGCACCGACCGCCGCGCCGAAAACCATCGCCGTGGTGGGCGCGGGGCCAGCCGGGCTGATGACCGCGCTGGTCGCGGATCAGCGGGGCCACAAAGTGACGCTGTTCGAAAAGGACAGCCGGCTGGGCGGGCAACTGAACATGGCGCGCGAAGTTCCCGGCAAGGAGGAATTCCACGGCCTCGTCCACTGGTTCGAGACGATGGTTGCGGCCTCGGGTATCGAGGTGCGGTTGAACACCGAGGCGACGGTCGACGCACTGGCGGGCTTTGACGAGGTGATCGTCGCGACCGGCGTCACCCCGCGCGATCCCGGCATCCCCGGCGAAGATCGCGCCAATGTGCTGAGCTATATCGACGTCTTGCGCGACAAGGCCCCGGTGGGCAAGCGCGTGGCGGTGGTCGGTGCGGGCGGCATCGGCTTCGACATCGCCGAATACGTCACCCATCAGGGCACCAGCCCGACGCTGGACCCCGAGGAATGGCGCAAGGAATGGGGCGTGGGCGACCCGGCCGAGGTTCCCGGCGGCCTGCTGGAGCCCGCGCCGCCCGCACCCGCCCGTGAGGTCACGCTGCTGCAGCGCAAGGCCGAGAAGCCCGGCAAACGGCTGGGCAAGACCACCGGCTGGATCCACCGCGCCAGCCTGGCGGCGCGCCAGGTGCGGATGCTCGGCGGTGTCACCTATGACGCGATCACCGACGAGGGGATCGTGCTGGGCGGCGGCGACAAGGGTCCGCAGCTGCTGCCGGTCGACACGGTGATCCTGTGCGCCGGGCAGGAACCGCTGCGCGCGCTGGCCGATGCGCTGATCGCCGCCGGGCAGAGCGTGCATGTGATCGGCGGCGCGGATGTCGCCGCCGAACTCGACGCCAAGCGCGCGATCAATCAGGGCGCCCGGCTGGCGGCGGCGCTCTGAGGTGATCCTGGGCACGATCCTGGCCGGGCTCGTGCCCAGTTTCCTGCTGGTAGGGCTGGGCGGTCTGGTCCGCCGGCGGCTGAGCGACAACGCCTGGCTCGGACTGGACCGGCTGAATTTCGAGATCCTGTTCCCGGCACTGCTGTTCAATGCCGCGGCGTCACGACCACTGGATCCCGCCCTCGTTGCCGTGATCGGACCGGCGGTCTGGTCCATTCTGACGCTGGGGCTGGTCGCAGGCTATGCGGCGCGGCGGTTCGGGCCAACGCGGTTTCTGGATTTCGCCGGAGGCTGGCAAACGGCCTGGCGGTTCAACACGGCGATGGGCTTCGTTGCAGCCAGCACCCTCAGCGGCCCGGATGCCGCGATGATGGCGGTGGTCGCCGGTATGGCGGTGCCGGTCGCCAATGTCTTTGCCGTGGGTGCCCTGTCGCGGGGCGGCAACCTGGGGGCGCTGGCAACGGCACGCCGGATTGCGCTGAACCCGTTTCTGCTGGCCTCGCTCGGCGGGGTGTTCGTCGGCCTGACCGGGCTGCGCCCGCCCGCGCTGGTCATGGCCCCCGTGGCGATGCTGGCCCAGGCGGCAATCCCGGTGGCGCTGGTGTCGATCGGGGCGACGATGGACTGGCGGGCACTGGCCCGGCTGAATGCCTTCAGCGCGATCCTCTGCGGGGTCAAACTGATGCTGCTGCCGGCGGTGACGCTGACCCTGTGCCTGGTGCTGCGGGCAGACCCCGCGCTGGCGGCGATGCTGGTCGCCTTTGCCGCCCTGCCGCCCGCGACGGCCTCGCATGTCCTGGCGGCCGGGTTCGGTGCAGACCGGGTGCTGACGGCCACGGTGGTGGCGCAGGGAACCCTGCTGGCCGCCTTGACGCTGCCGCTGTGGCTCTGGCTGGCCGAAGCCGTGTTCTGACGCGCATAATCGCCCCGGTTTGGCGAGAACAATCCGCATGCACACGCCTCGATTGTGCCGACTTTTCAGACAATTGTCCAAGGAATACCCCTGCCCCGCCTCAATCAGGTCACGATTGTCCCGTTTAACAGAACCATCGAATATCGAAGTGCAACGGGTGCAAGATGGACCGTTTGACCGAAATGGAAGCTTTCGCCACGGTGGTGGACCAGGGTGGTTTCACCGACGCGGCGCGCAAGATGGGGATCTCGAAATCCGCCGTCTCCAAGCATGTCTCCTCGCTTGAGGCGCGTCTGGGTGCGCGGCTTCTGAACCGCACGACCCGCCGTGTGAGCCCCACCGAAATCGGCCTCGTCTACTATGACCGTGCGCGGCGCGTGCTGAACGACGCGGGCGAGGCGGACAGCATCGTCAGCGCCATGCAGTCGGCCCCCTCGGGGGTGCTGCGGATGTCGGTGGCGACCGATTTCGGCGTCAGCCTGCTGTCGCCGGTGCTGGACGAATTCCTCGCCGAATTCCCGGAAATCAGCGTCAACATGGTTCTGAAGAACCGTTATGTCGAATTGATCTCGGAGGGGTTCGACATGGCGATCCGCATGGGCGAGATGGAGGATTCCAGCCTGCGCGCCCGCAAGATCACCGAAACCACACAGCGGCTGATCGCCAGCCCGCGCTATTTCCAGCAGCACGGCCGCCCGACGCGGATCGACGATCTGAACGAACACCGCCTGCTGCATTACTCGAACCAGGCCAGCGCCAACGTCTGGCGGATCACCGCGCCCTCGGGCGAAGTGCGTCAGGTGCGCGGCACCGGCTGGCTGACGGTGAACGACGGGCAATCGCTGGTCAATGCCGCGATCAAGGGGCTGGGCATCGCCTATCTGCCGAGCTTCCTCTATCACGATGCGATGGCGCAGGGGCTGGTGCAGGACGTGATCCCCGACCTGCCGCAAACCACGCTGGGCATCTACGCGGTCTATCCTCCGGGCCGCTTCACGCAGCCAAAGGTCCGCGCCTTCATCGACTTCCTGGTGGATCGGTTTGCCGACAAGGGCCCCGATACCTGGTGACGAATTCCTGCCCCGGCCGTTTCCCTCCGGTCGGATGCCGTTGACTGGCCGGTCCTGCGGGACCGGCCATTTTTCGTATCAGGCTCAGCGCCCCTTGGGGCCGTGGTTCGGCAGGCCGGATTCGACCTTGCCGTCGGCCTGACCCAGCGGGCCCGAGGCGGTTCCCTTCGGTCCCGACGGGTTCGGCGTGCCCTGGCCCTTGCCGGCCGGAGGGGGTGTCTTGGTCATGGCTTGTCCTCGCTTTGAACACTCGTGGACTGCGCAGCGCATTCACGCAGGGTGAAGGACGGGGGCAAACCCCGCCCCTCGGTGATCCTAGCGCAAGAGGCGATTCGCACCAAACCGCCCGCCAGCCCTGCGACCGCAGACCGATCCGGCCGCTCGGCCGGGTCGAAAAAGCCCGCCGCGGGGGCGGCGGGCCAGCACGAGGTCTCGGGTGCTGTCGGTGTGCGGGGGAAGACGTCAGCGTTTCGTGCCGCCCTTGCTGCTGCTCGGAGCCGGGCCAGACCCCTTGCCGCCTGCCGGGGCTGAACCGCCCTTGCCGCCTGCGCTCGTCTTGGTCGTTCCTGCCATGATCCGCTCCTCCTGTGCGGTGCACCCCATGCCCGGAACGACGATCCGCCCCGAGGACGAGGACTGCCGGAACCCGCGGGTTCTCGACACCCTCACGATACGCCTGCCCGCTGAGTCGCGGAATGACATTTTCGCGCGCACCTGGCGCGTGCCCCCTCTTGCGCGGCGCCGCAACTGCGATATATGCGCGCCGTGCACCCCGGAACGGTGCGGCGTGTGCTGCCGCGTGGCCTTGGCCTACGAGCAGCCCTTTCGGAAAGTGATGATCGTGGCGTGGGGATTTTCCTCGGGCAATCTGATCGTGGACCGGCGGCTGGGCTTTGCCGAGGGGCTGGCCCAGGACGGCGAGCTGTCGGCCGCCATCGAGGTCCTGCGCGACGCTCTGGAGATGGTCCCCGACTGGGCCGCCGGCTGGTTCCGGCTGGCCGAGTGGCAAGAGGCGGCAGGAAATTCGCCCCAGGCCATCGCCGCCTGGGACCGCGCCGTGCAGGCGGACCCCTCGGATGCGTTGGGGGCCGGGCTGAAGCGTGACCTCGCGCGGCAGGTGCCCGTGGCGGAAACCATGCCCGCGGCCTTTGTCGAGGCACTCTTTGATCAATACGCCGGCGATTTCGACGAGGCGCTGGTCGACCGGCTGGGCTATCGCGCGCCGGGGCTGTTGCGCGCCGCGCTGGCCGGGCGCCGGTTCGGTCGGGCGATGGATCTCGGCTGCGGAACCGGGCTGGCGGGTCAGGCGTTCCGGCCAGCCTGCGACTGGATCGAGGGGGTCGACATTTCCGCCGGGATGCTGGCGCAGGCACAGGCCAAAGGGGTCTATGACCGGCTCGACAAGGCCGATCTGGGCGCGCTGGAGATCGGCGACGGCCGCTATGACCTGATCCTTGCTGCCGATGTCTTCGTCTATGTCGGCGCGCTGGAACGGATCGTCGCCTGGTGCGCGGGTTCACTGTCCGAGGGCGGGGTTCTGGGCTTCACCGTCGAGGCCGCGGCGGAATCCGAAGGGCCGCTGGTGCTGCGCGAAAGCCGCCGCTTTGCGCATTCCCGGGACTATCTGCAGGGCGTCCTGTCCGCGGCCGGTTTTGCCCGGGTGCGGATCACCCCGGCCACCCTGCGCCGTGACCGTGGTGTCGACATCCGCGGTTTTGTCGTGCTGGCCGAGGGCGTGCGTGTGGCCGACCGTCAGGGCGACGGCGAGGGCATGGCGCTGGCCTGAGGGGGCAGCGCCATCGGGGTCAGTTGCGGCAGGTCACTGTAGTCGTCGACGTGCGCCCGTTCAGCAGGAAGTCCAGACGATAGCGCCCACCGGACTGCGGCGTCATCGTCAGTTGCGCGTCGCCCGCCTGCCCCGTGATGACGCCATTCGCGCCCTGGGCATACTGGACCTGCCAGGTCGAGGTGTTGAACCGATAGGTCCCGGCCGAGAAATCGAGCCGGACGCTGTTGCTGCCGAAATTTCCGCTGCATGTTGTCGCGTAGGCCGTCGACGCCAGGCAGAACGCCCCAGCCGTCGCAAGAAGAAGACGCTTGATCGCCATGACCCCCTCCCCGAGGTATCGGGTCATCGCCCGAAGCGAGCGCCTGACCGCGCCCTACCGGAAAGGGTGAGTGGCGTCCTGCCGTCTGTCAACGAAAATGCGCCACCGACAGGATCGGCGGCGCATTTACCGATCGACCTGCAAAGGTTCAGCTGCAGACCTCGGTCAGCGCACCATCGATGGCGTCGGTGATCTGGTCGATCTGATCGGCCGTCACCACCAGCGCCGGGCTGAGGCACAGCGTGTTGTTCAGCCCGGGCAACGAGCGGTTGGTCATGCCGATCTGCACGCCGCGTTTCATCACCCCGCCGACCACAGCCGCGACGGTTTTTTCCTCCAGTGGCGCGCGCGTCGTGCGGTCCCGCACCAGTTCCGCGCCGCAGAACAGGCCGCGCCCGCGCACATCCCCGATCACCGCGTGCTTTTCCATCAGCCCGTGCAGGTTGGCCATCAGCCGGTCGCCCATCGCCAGAGTGTTGGCCAACAGCCCCTCATCCTCGATGATCCGCATGTTCTCGATCGCCGCCGCCGGACCCGAGGTGCAGCCGCCAAAGGTCGAGATGTCGCGGAAATAGCCCAGCGGGTCCGAGGCGTCGTCCTTGAACATGTCGAACACCGCTTCGGTCGTCACCGTGCAGGAAATCGCCGCATAGCCCGAGGCCACGCCCTTGGCCATCGTCACGATGTCGGGCTGGATCCCGTAGTTCTGATAGCCGAACCACACGCCGGTCCGGCCGACCCCGCACACCACCTCGTCGATGATCAGCAGCACGCCGTATTTCTTGCAGATCTCCTGCACGCGCGGCCAATAGCCCTCAGGTGGCGTGATCACGCCACCGCCCGCCGTCACCGGCTCCAGGATGATCGCACCGACGGTATCGGCGCCCTCGCGCAGGATCACCTCTTCGATGGCATTCGCCGCGCGCAGGCCGTAATCCGCCACATCGCCCCACTGGCTGCGGTATTCCAGGCAATGCGGCACCGGCACGAACCCGTCGGGGAACGGGCCATACATCGCGCGGCGCTCTTCCTGCCCGCCCGAGGCAAGGCAGGCGATGGTGGTGCCGTGGTAATCCCGCTCACGATAGAGGATCTTCCACTTCCGGCCGCCATGCTGGCGATGCGCAATCTGGCGCACCATCTTGTAGGCCTTCTCGTTCGCCTCGGAGCCCGAATTGGAATAATAGACCCGGCTCATCCCCGGCATCTTCTCGATCAGCTTCCTGGCAAAGATCGCCCCCGGCACCGACCCGGCCGCACCCGCGAAATAGTTCATCTTCACCAGCTGCTCGCGCACCGCATCGGCGATGCTCTCGCGGCCATACCCCACGTTCACCGTCCAGACCCCGCCCGACACCGCGTCCAGCGTTTCGCGGCCCGTGGCATCCCAGACCCGCAACCCCTTGCCCTCGACGATCACCCGCGGGTCCACCGACTCAAAGGCCTTGTGCTGGGTCAGATGATGCCAGACATGCGCCCGGTCGGCTTCGACCACTGCACTCATGTCGTTAAAGGTCGCGCTTTCCATGTCGAGACTCCGTGCTGGCTGGCATGTGCTGAGAACCCGACGACCTTGACGGTTCGCGCCGCCACACGATAGGGCCAGATTGCTTCTATCCATAGCACCAGAACTCGCTAGTCTGGCGAAAACCGCACAGGGGACGGCACAGGAGACGGCATGGCGATTTCGGTGGAGTGCTTCCTCCTCGACCCGGCGCAGGACGGCACCTTGCAGAGCCGGATCCGCCAGCTGGTGGCCGAGGGCATCCTGGCCGGTCGGCTGCGCCCCGGCGAACGCATGCCGTCAAGCCGCAAACTGGCCGAGCACCTGGGCGTCAGCCGGATCACCGTGTCGCTGGCCTATGCCGAACTGGTGGCCGACGATTATCTGCGCGCCCGGGGGCGATCAGGCTATTTCGTGTCCCCCGACGCGCCGCAGCCGGTGAACCCGCCCGCCCAGACTGCGCCCGGCGTCGACGCCGTCGACTGGGCGCGGATGCTGGGCCATCGCCCCGCCAGCGGCACCCTGGCGCTGGGCAAGCCCCGCAACTGGCGCGATTTCCGTTATCCCTTCGTCTATGGCCAGGCCGACCCGACGCTGTTCGATCATGCAAACTGGCGCGGCTGCATGATCCAGGCGCTGGGACACAAGGATTTCGCCCGGATGACCGATGACCAGTTCGAGCATGACGACCCCGGGTTGCTGGAATACATCGCCCGCCACACCCTGCCCCGCCGCGGCATCCTCGCCCGCAGCGAAGAGATTCTGGTGACGCTGGGCGCCCAGAACGCGCTGTGGCTGGCGGCGCAGGTGCTGTTGAACCAGCGGCGCACGGCCGGCATCGAGGATCCCGGCTATCACGGGTTGCGCGATATCCTGGCGCAGACGCGCTGCCGGGTCGACCCGATCCCGATCGGCCCGCACGGGTTGGAGCCCGACAGCCTGCCCGAGGGGTTGGATGTGTTGTTCTGCACCCCGAGCCACCATTGCCCGACCGGCGCGACGATGCCGCTGGCCGCGCGCCACGCGCTGCTCGAAACCGCCGCCGCGCAAAACACGCTGATCGTCGAGGATGACTATGAGTTCGAGATCAGCCCCGACCGCGCGCCCCTGCCGGCACTGAAATCGCTGGACCGCGGGGGGCGGGTGATTCATGTCGGCAGCTTTTCCAAATCGCTGTTTCCGGGGCTCAGACTGGGGTTTCTGGTCGGCCCCGAACCCTTCATCCGCGAGGCCCGCGCGCTCAGGGCGACGGTTCTGCGCCACCCGCCGGGCCTGTTGCAGCGCGCGGCCGCCCTGTTCCTGTCACTGGGCCATTACGACGCGATGCTGCGCCGCCTGACCCGCGCCTTTGCCCAGCGCCGCGCGGTGATGCTGGAGGCCGTGCACGCCGAAGGGCTGGCCATCGCCGGCGCTGCCGAGGACGGCGGGTCCAGCCTGTGGATGCGCACGCCGCCCGGGGTCAGTGCCTCGGACCTGGCCGCCGCGCTGCGCGACTCGGGCGTTCTGATCGAACCGGGCACCCCGTTCTTTTCCGTTCCAAGCGCGGGCGACCGGTTCTTTCGGATCGCCTATTCGTCAATCACCGCGGACCGGATCCCCGAGGGCATCGCCCGCATCGCACGACAGACACGCGCAATGGCGCTGGTCGCGGAAAGGCCGCCGTTCTGACGTTCTGGCGCTAGTCATCGCCGGAAACTGGCCCTAACGTTCCGCCCGACGATCCCACACTCTCGGCCGCGCAACCTCCGGGCCATGCCCGACCCGTCCACGTCCGACCCCAAGGAACACCCGCCATGAAAATGACCACCGAGGAAGCCTTCGTCAAAGTGCTCCAGCGGCACGGGATCGAGCACGCCTTTGGCATCATCGGTTCGGCCTTCATGCCGATCTCGGATCTGTTCCCCAAGGCGGGCATCATGTTCTGGGACTGCGCGCACGAAGGATCCGGCGGGATGATGGCCGATGGCTACACCCGCGCAACCGGCAAGATGTCGATGATGATCGCCCAGAACGGGCCGGGCATCACCAATTTCGTCACCGCCGTAAAGACCGCCTATTGGAACCACTCGCCGCTGCTGCTGGTGACGCCGCAGGCCGCGAACAAGACCATCGGTCAGGGCGGCTTTCAGGAAGTCGAGCAGATGGCGCTGTTCAAGGACATGGTGGCCTATCAGGAGGAAGTGCGCGACGCCTCGCGCATCGCCGAGGTGCTGAACCGGGTGATCGTCAACGCGCACCGCCGTTCGGCCCCCGCGCAGATCAACGTGCCGCGTGACATCTGGACCCAGGTGATCGACATCGACCTGCCCGCCGTGGTGGAATTCGAGCGCCCCGGCGGCGGCACTGGCGCCATCGCCGAGGCCGCGAAACTGCTGACCGAGGCGAAATCGCCCGTCATCCTGAACGGCGCGGGTGTGGTGCTGGCGGGGGCGATCCCGGCCTCGATGGCGCTGGCGGAACGGCTGGATGCACCCGTCTGCGTGGGCTACCAGCACAACGATGCCTTCCCCGGCTCGCACCCGCTGTTCGCTGGCCCCCTGGGCTATAACGGGTCCAAGGCCGGGATGGAGCTGATCCAGAAAGCCGATGTGGTGCTGTGCCTGGGCACGCGGCTCAATCCGTTCTCGACCCTGCCGGGCTATGGCATCGACTACTGGCCCAAGGACGCCAAGATCATCCAGGTGGACATCAACCCCGACCGTATCGGCCTGACCAAGAAGGTCAGCGTGGGCATTGTCGGCGATGCGAAACAGGTGGCCGAGGGGATCCTGGCGCGCCTGGGCGAACACGCGGGCGACGCGGGCCGGGCCGCGCGCAAGGCCGAGATCGCGCAGAAGAAATCGGCCTGGGCGCAGCAACTGGCGTCGATGGACCACGAAGACGACGATCCCGGCACCACCTGGAACCAGCGCGCGCGCGATGCAAAGCCGGACTGGATGAGCCCCCGCATGGCCTGGCGCGCAATCCAGTCCGCGCTGCCGAAAGAGGCAATCATTTCCTCCGACATCGGCAACAACTGCGCCATCGGCAACGCCTATCCCAGCTTCGAGGCGGGCCGCAAATACCTCGCGCCCGGCCTCTTCGGCCCCTGCGGCTATGGCCTGCCGTCGATCATCGGCGCCAAGATCGGCTGCCCCGATGTGCCGGTGGTGGGCTTTGCCGGTGACGGGGCCTTCGGCATTGCCGTCACCGAACTGACCGCCATCGGGCGCGAGGAATGGCCGGCGATCACGATGGTCGTGTTCCGCAACTATCAGTGGGGCGCGGAAAAGCGGAACTCGACGCTGTGGTATGACGACAATTTCGTCGGCACCGAACTGGATACCGGGGTGAGTTATGCGGGGATTGCGCGCGCTTGTGGGTTGCAAGGCGTCCAAGTCCAGACGATGAACGCGCTGACGAGCGCCTTGCACACCGCAATCGAGGACCAGATGAAACATCACAAGACCACGCTGATCGAGGCCCTGATCAATCAGGAGCTGGGCGAACCTTTCCGCCGCGACGCGATGAAGAAGCCGGTGGTCGTCGCCGGGATCGACGCCGCCGACATGCGGCCGCAATCGGCATGACCCTTCCCTTTGCGTTGAGCCCCGAGGCCGCCGTCTTCATGGCCGTGGTCATCTTTGTCGCGGCCTTTCTGCGCGGCTATTCGGGTTTTGGGTATCCGGTTCTGGTGATCGCCGCCGGGGCGCTGGTGATGAACCCGCTCTATCTGGTACCAGCGGCGGTGATGGGCGACCTGGTGCTGGGCGCGCAGCACTGGCGCGCGTCGCGGGCGCATGTGGACTGGGCCACCGTGCGCCGGCTGGCCCTGGGGGCGTTGCTGGGGCTGATCCCCGGTCTGTGGATCCTGCTGCTGATCGACGAATCGACCGCGCGCATCATGGTCAGCGTGATGGTGCTGCTGGCCTGCGTGGTGATGCTGGGCGGCTGGACGGTGCCGGGCCATGCAGGACCGGCGGCGACACTGGGCATGGGCGTGGTCTCGGGCCTCTCGGCTGCGGCCGGGGTCGCCGGCCCGCCGGCGGTGATGCTGGTCGCCGCGCTGGGTCTTGCGCCGCTGGTGTTCCGGGCGACGCTGCTGGCCTATTTCATGTTGCTCGACACGATGGTGGTGATCCAGTTCACGCTTGCCGGCCGGGTCGATCATCAGGGCCTGACGCTGGCCGCCCTGTCGGTGCCACTGGTCATCCTGGGATCGTGGCTGGGGGCCCGGCGGGTCATGCACACCGATCCCAAGCGATTCCGGCAGGTGACCATTGCAATGCTGGCGCTGATGGCGGTGATCGGGCTGATCAAGGTCTGGCTGTAAGCCGAAAGGGGTTTCGCCCTCGCCGACGCGGACCTTCGGCCCGCGGCGCTCGGGCGACCCGGCGCCGCGCTCACGCGCGGCGCGGGCGCTCTGCTCACACCGCCAGCGCGAGGGTGATCGCCGTCGCCTTGACGATATCGTCAACCGACGCCCCCCGGCTGAGATCGCAGACCGGCCGGGCGAACCCCTGCAGGAACGGGCCCAGCGCCTGCGCCCCGGCGAGTTCCTGCAGCAATTTATAGGCAATGTTGCCGGCGTTGAGATCGGGGAAGATCAGCGTGTTCGCCGGCGGTGCGCGGTATCCCTTCCTGGCGGCGATGGCCGCATTGAGCGCGGCGTCGGCCTGGACCGGTCCGGGAAAGCCGCCTGCCTCGGCGGCGGCGCGGACCCGGTCGACGGACGGCCCGCTGCCGGATGCCCCCGTGGCATAGCTGAGAAGCGCAAGCCGGGATTCGCCAAGCAAGGCCGCCGCCGAGACGGCCGAGGCGCGGGCGATATCGGCGAGTGTCGCAGCGTCGGGGTCGGTGTTGACCGCGCAATCGGCAAGGACGAGGGCATTGCCCCCGGGCATCACCATCAGGAAGAAGCTGGACGGCGTGCGCACCCCCTCGGCCATGCCGATGGCCAGCTGCGCGGCCTCGATCACCCGCCGTGTGGCATGGACCACCCCGGCGACCATCGCCTCGGCCTCGCCCGCGGCAACCATCGCCGCGGCGCGGATCAGGGGCTTTTCGAGCAGCCGCAGCGCCAGCGCAGGCTTCAACCCCGGGCGGTTGCGCAGAAGGAGGTCGACATAGGCCGCAGCCGGACGCGCCTCGGACAGCGGCACCGGCCGCGCCAGCCCCTCGGCCACCAGCCGCGCCGAGGCCTCGACAATCCGGGGATCGTCGGTTTCGGGCAGAACGACCCGGGCGTTGCGCGCTCGGGCTGCATCGAGCGACTGCTGCACGACGTCCATGTCATCCCCCCCTCGCCGGACAGCAAGGAGACTGCCGACAGGACGCAAGGCGCGTCAAGATCGGCCGGATCCGCGCAGCTCGGTTCGCCCGCCCGCGGATGCTGAGGTCTTGCACATGTGCAGTGCAGAGGCCTAGGAAAGGGCGCGGCCCCCGTCGCACCACACCCACACCCTGGCGTGCCCCGGGGCCGGAAGAGGGGCAACGCGCGACAGGGAGAGGACGATGACAACCGCACAACCTCAACCGCTGAAGGCGGCGCTGTGGATGCTGGGGGCGATTGCGTCCTTCCTGTTGATGGCCGTCGCCGGGCGCGCGGTGCAGGCCGAGTTGAACAGCTTCGAGCTGATGTTCTGGCGCTCGCTGTTCGGCTTTCTGATCATCGCCACGATCATCCGCCTGCGCAAAGGCGATTTTGCGGTGATCCGCACCCGGCACTGGGGCCTGCACCTGACGCGCAACCTGTTCCATTTCTTCGGCCAGAACATGTGGTTCGCAGGGCTGATGATGATCCCGCTGTCGCAGCTGGTGGCGCTGGAGTTCACCATGCCGATCTGGGTGGTGGTGATGGCACCGCTTTTTCTGGGCGAATCACTGACCCCGCGCAAGCTGCTGATCACGCTGATCGGGTTCATCGGCGTTCTGGTGGTGGCGCAGCCCGGGGTGCAACCGGTCAACTGGGGGCACGCGGCCGGTGTCGCGGCGGCGGTCGGCTTTGCCGTCAACCTGATCTTTACCCGCAAGATCATGCTGCACGATCAGGTGCTCTGCGTGCTGTTCTGGATGACGTTGAGCCAGGGAGCGATGGGGCTGGGCCTGTCGCTGATCGGCGGCTTTACATGGCCCTCGCTGGGGCTCTCGCCGTGGCTGGCGGCGGTGGCGATCGCCGGGCTGACCGCCCATTACAGCCTGACCACCGCGCTGGGCCTCGCTCCGGCGACGATGGTCGCGCCGATGGAGTTCGCCCGCCTGCCGATCATCGCCCTGGTCGGTGTCTGGCTCTATGCCGAGCCGCTGGACCCCTGGGTCTTTGTCGGCGCGGGGATCATCTTTGCCGCGAACTTCCTGAACTTGCGGAACTCCACGGCCCGGCAGCAGCCAGCCGCATGAGGGGACTTGCCCGGAATACTGGATAGGTTATTTTACCAATTCTGGGCAAAGTGACCCTGCGACCAGTTGCGCCGACGTGCTGAATCGGGTTTGCAGGGGCAATTTTCCTGTGCTTAAACAAAACATCGGCCCTGCTTGCGGGCCGAAACAAACTGAATCCTTGGGAGGATCTACATGGATCGTCGTTCATTCCTGCGCGCCTCGACGGTAGGCGGCGCGGCCGCTGCTGCGTCGTCGCTGGCGGCCCCGGCCATCGCTCAGGGCCGTATCACCTGGCGCATGGTTACCACCTGGCCGCGCAACTTCCCCGGTCTGGGCGTCGGCGCCCAGCGCCTGGCCGACCGCATCACCGCGGCCTCGGACGGCGCGCTGACCGTCGAGGTCTATTCGGCCGGTGAACTGGTTCCGCCGCTGCAGTCGCTGGATGCCGTGATCGACGGCACCGCCGAGATGAGCCACGGCGCCGCCTATTACTGGCAGAACAAGTCGGTCGCGCTGTCGTTCTTCACCGGCGTGCCCTTCGGCATGACCTCGCGCGAACTCGCCGCCTGGGTCCGCTATCTGGGCGGCCAGGAACTGTGGGACGAGGTCTATGACCAGTTCGGCGTGCAGGGCTTCCTGTCGGGCGACACCGGCACCCAGGCCGGCGGCTGGTTCCGTAACGAGCTGACCTCGCTCGCCGACATCCAGGGCCTGCGTTTCCGCACCCCGGGTCTGGGCGGCCGCGTGTGGCAGCTGATGGGCGCTTCGGTCACCAACATGGCCGGCGGCGAGATCTTCCAGGCGCTGCAGTCGGGCGCGCTGGATGCGGCCGAATTCGTCGGCCCCTACAACGACCTCGCGCTGGGCTTCTACCAGGTCTGCCAGCACTACTACACCTCGTCGTTCAACGAGCCGGGCCTGGCCACGGAAATCGTCGTCGACAAGGCCAAGTTCCAGGCGCTGCCGTCGAACCTGCAGGCGATCGTCCGCGATTGCGCCCAGGCCGAATACGACCAGGTGCCGTCGGACTTCTACGCCAACGACCCGCGCGCCCTGGCGACGCTGGTCAACGACCACGGCGTGATCGTGCACAAGTCGTTCCCCGACGACATCCTGCAGGCCGCCGCCGGCGCAGCCAAGGAAGTGCTGGGCGGCATCGTCAACTCGGATGACGAGCTGACCCGCCGCGTGGCCCGCAGCTTCATCGACTCGGTCAAGCTGCTGCGCACCCGCACCGAGAACACCGACCAGACTTATGCCGCCGCCCGCGAGCGGTTCATGGACTATTCGGACCTGTGATCCGATGCCGCGCGCCGGCTTTCCGCCGGCGCGCGACCCCGTTTCAAACGAGGGCTCCGGGCCGCGACATCGCGCCGGGGCCCTCGCCCATACCGGACGAACCCCGGGAGGCCCCGTGAACGCCCTGTCCCTTCTCATGCGCTCGATCAACGGTATGAACCGGCTGATCGGCAACGTCTTTGCCTGGCTGTCGGTCGGCATCGTGCTGGTCTGCTTCTGGGTGGTGATCGAACGCTACTTCTTCGCAAACACACGGCTGTGGATGCAGGATCTGTATCCCTGGCTGAACGGCGTGATGTTCACCGCCGTCGCCGCCTACGCACTGTTTCACAACGACCATGTGCGGGTGGATATCTTCTATCGTCCGGCCTCTGACCTGAAGAAGGCGTGGATGGATATGGTGGGCGTCCTGCTGTTCCTGCTGCCCTTCACCTTCGTCGTCTGGAAATACTGCTTTGTCTTTGTCGCCCGTTCCTGGCGGCTGCACGAAGGCTCGGCCAACCCGGGCGGTGCACCGGGGTTGTTCCTGGTCAAGGGCTTCATCCTGGTCTTTGCGGTGACGATTGCCCTGCAGGGGATCGCGATGCTGATCCGGTCGATCCTGATCATCCGCGGGCGCAAGGATCTTGTGCCCGAAAACTACCGCTACGAAGCGTTTACGGAGTAAGCCCAGATGGATCCTCAACTGATTGGCGAACTCCTGGCCGGGCTGATGTTTGTCGGTGTCATCGGCTTCTTGATGCTGGGCTTTCCGGTGGCCTTCACGCTGGCCGGCACCTCGATCCTGTTCGCACTGGTCGGCTACGGGCTGGGCGCCTTCGACCTGTCGAACATGAGCGCGCTGGCTGGCCGCTATACCGGCTACATGACCAACGAGGTGCTGGTCGCGGTGCCGCTGTTCATCTTCATGGGCGTGATGCTGGAGCGATCGAACATCGCCGAGCAGTTGCTGACGACGATGGGCAAGCTCTTTGGCAACATGCGCGGGGGCCTCGGCATCTCGGTCGTCGTGGTGGGCGCGCTGCTGGCGGCCTCGACCGGCGTCGTCGGCGCGACCGTGGTGACGATGGGCCTGATCTCGCTGCCGGCGATGATGCGCGCGGGCTATGACCCGAAACTCGCCTGCGGCACGATCTGCGCCTCGGGCACGTTGGGGCAGATCATCCCGCCCTCGACCGTGCTGATCTTCATGGGCGACATGATCGCCGGCATGCACGCGCAGGCGCAGATGAGCCTGGGCAACTTCGCCCCGTCGGCGGTGTCGGTGGGCGATCTGTTCGCCGGCGCCTTCATCCCCGGGTTGCTGCTGGTCGTGGTCTATATCGGCTATATCCTGGTCAAGGCGGTGATCGACCCCGAAAGCTGCCCCGCCACCCCGGTCCCCGAGGACGAGCGCAAGACCCTGGGCCGCGACATCGTCTTTGCCCTGTTCCCGCCGCTGCTGCTGATCGTCGCGGTGCTGGGCTCGATCCTGGGCGGCGTCGCCACCCCGACCGAGGCCTCGTCGGTCGGCGCGGTCGGCGCGACCGTGCTGGCCTTGCTGCGCGGGCGGCTGACCTGGGGAATCATCCAGCACACCGTGCGCTCGACGGCCAAGATCACCTCGATGATCTTCGTCATCCTGTTCGGCGCCTCGGTCTTCTCGGTGGTGTTCCGGCAGCTGGGCGGCGACGACCTGGTGCACGAGTTCCTGACCAACATCCCGGGCGGCGCGCTGGGGGCGATGATCGCGGTGATGCTGACGATGTTCATCCTCGGCTTCATCCTCGACACGTTCGAGATCATCTTCATCGTGCTTCCGATCACCGCGCCGACCCTGCTTTTGCTGGGCGTCGACCCGATCTGGCTGGGGGTGATGATCGGCGTGAACCTGCAGACCTCGTTCCTGACGCCGCCGTTCGGCTTTGCGCTGTTCTATCTGCGCGGCGTGGCGCCGGCGAACGTGACCACCGGCATGATCTACAAGGGCGCCATCCCCTTCGTGCTGCTGCAGATCCTGGCCATCGCGGTGCTGTTCGTGTTCCCCGAGCTGGTCACCTGGCTGCCGCATCTGCTCTATTGACCCGGTTGCGGCCCGCCCCTCTGGCGGGCCGCGCCTTGCTGTGCTAGCGCCACCGACATGTGGGCCGTCTTTCTCCAGACCTTGCCATTCTTCGCGGTGATCGGGCTCGGCTATGCCGCAGCCCGCGCCGGGCTGTTCCCGCCCGAGGCCACCGCCTGGCTGACCCGGTTCGTCTTCTACTTCTCGCTCAGCGCGATGCTGTTCGGCTTTGCCGCCAACATGACGCTGGGCGACATCCTGGTGCCCTCGACCGCGGCCGCCTATCTGACCGGCTGCTTCGCGCTCTATATCCTGGCCTTTGTGGTCGCTCTGGCGCGCCGGCGGCCCCTGACCGAAGCGGTGATGGAGGCCCACACCGCGATCATCGGCAACACCGGGTTTCTGGGTGTGCCAATGCTGGTGCTGCTGCTGGGGGATCAGGCCGCAGCGACGATCCTGCTGGTGCTGGTCATCGACCTGATCGTGTTCTCCAGCCTGCTGACGATCATCATCACCGCCGCGCGCGAGGGGCGCCTGTCGCCGGCAATGCCGCGGGTGATCCTGCGCGGGCTGGTGCGCAACCCGATGGTGGTGTCGATGGCACTGGGGCTGGCATGGTCGGCGACCGGGCTGGGCCTGGCGCAACCGGTCAGCGCGACGATGTCCCTTCTGGGCGGCGCGGCCACCCCGGGCGCGCTGTTCGCGATCGGCGCCAGCCTGGCCGTGGCGCGGGCCGAACGGCTGACCGTCGCCACCTGGCTGAGCTTTGCCAAGCTGGTGCTGCATCCGCTGGCGGTGGGCAGCGCAGCGTTCTTCCTTTATGATGTCGATCCCTTTGCCACGGGCGTCCTGATCGCCGCGGCCGCGCTGCCGGTCGCCGGTAACGTCTATATCCTGGCGCAACACTATGGCGTGGCGGTGGCGCGGGTTTCGGCAGCGATCCTGATCTCGACCGCGGTCAGCGTGGCCACCCTGCCGGTGGTCATCGCCTGGTTCACCGGATGATGCCGGGCCGTCGACGGCCCGGAAGGACGGCGTGTCGACACGCCGTTCAGACGCGCTGTCGACAGCGCGTCGCCAACACCGCGTCGACGCGGTGTCACCCGACCAGCCATCACGGCAAATTCGCGGGATTCGTCCGGCCGCCGCGCTTGCAGCCCCCCGGACCCCTCCCTATATAGCCCTCGAAGCCGGGAAAACGCCCTTTGGGGAGGCCCGGTTCAGGGATCGGGGATGCGAAGCCTGATGGGATCGCCGCCCCACAACATCGCCGAAGGAAAGAGGTAAGCAACATGGCTAAAGTCATCGGGATCGACCTCGGGACGACCAACAGCTGCGTGGCCATCATGGACGGCTCGCAACCCCGGGTGATCGAAAACTCCGAAGGCGCGCGCACGACGCCTTCGATCGTGGGCTTCACCGAGGGTGAACGCCTCGTCGGCCAGCCGGCCAAGCGTCAGGCTGTCACCAACCCCACCAACACCGTCTTTGCGGTCAAGCGACTGATCGGCCGCCGCACCTCGGATGCCGAGGTGGAAAAGGACAAGAAGCTCGTCCCCTACAAGATCGTGGATGGCGGCAACGGCGACGCCTGGGTCGAGGTGCGCGGCGACAAGTATTCGCCCAGCCAGATCTCGGCCTTCATCCTGCAGAAGATGAAGGAAACCGCCGAATCGTATCTGGGCGAGAATGTCACCCAGGCCGTCATCACGGTTCCCGCCTATTTCAACGACGCCCAGCGTCAGGCCACCAAGGACGCCGGCAAGATCGCGGGCCTCGAAGTCCTGCGCATCATCAACGAGCCGACCGCGGCCGCGCTGGCTTACGGCCTGGACAAGGAAGGCACCAAGACGATCGCGGTCTATGACCTCGGCGGCGGCACCTTCGACATCTCGATCCTGGAAATCGACGACGGCCTGTTCGAGGTCAAGTCGACCAACGGCGACACCTTCCTGGGTGGTGAAGACTTCGACATGCGCATCGTCACCTACCTGGTGGACGAGTTCAAGAAAGAGCATGGCGTCGACCTGAGCCTCGACAAGATGGCGCTGCAGCGTCTGAAGGAAGCGGCGGAAAAGGCCAAGATCGAGCTGTCGTCCTCGCAGCAGACCGAGATCAACCAGCCGTTCATCTCGATGGACAAGAACACCGGTCAGCCGCTGCACATGGTGATGAAGCTGACCCGCGCCAAGCTGGAAAGCCTGGTCGGTGACCTGATCGTCAAGTCGATGAAGCCCTGCGCGCAGGCGCTGAAAGACGCCGGTCTGTCGAAAGGCGACATCGACGAGGTGGTTCTGGTCGGCGGGATGACCCGCATGCCCAAGGTCGTCGAGGAAGTGACCAAGTTCTTCGGCAAGGAGCCCCACAAGGGCGTGAACCCCGACGAGGTCGTGGCGCTGGGTGCGGCCATCCAGGCCGGCGTTCTGCAGGGTGACGTCAAGGACGTCGTGCTGCTCGACGTGACGCCGCTGTCCCTGGGCATCGAGACCCTGGGCGGCGTGTTCACCCGCCTGATCGACCGCAACACCACGATCCCGACCAAGAAGAGCCAGGTGTTCTCGACCGCCGAGGACAACCAGTCGGCCGTGACGATCCGCGTCTTCCAGGGCGAGCGCGAGATGGCTGCGGACAACAAGATGCTGGGCCAGTTCAATCTGGAGGGGATCCCGCCCTCGCCGCGCGGCATGCCGCAGATCGAGGTGACCTTCGACATCGACGCCAACGGTATCGTCAACGTCTCGGCCAAGGACAAGGCAACCAACAAGGAGCAGCGGATCACGATCCAGGCTTCGGGTGGTCTGTCGGATGCCGACATCGACCAGATGATCAAGGACGCCGAGGCCAACGCCGAGTCGGACAAGAAGCGCAAGGATCTGGTCGAGGCCCGCAACCAGGCCGAAAGCCTGATCCACTCGACCGAGAAATCGCTGGTCGAGTTCAAGGACAAGGTGGACCCGACCACGGTCGAGGCGATCGAGCTGGCCATCGCCGCGCTGAAGGACACGCTGGAAGGCGAAGATGCCGACAAGATCAAGTCGGGCATCAACAACGTCCGCGATGCCTCGATGAAGCTGGGCGAGGCGATCTACAAGGCGCAACAGGAGGCCGGTGAAACGGCCGATGGTGACGAACCGCGCCCGGTGGATGACGACATCGTCGACGCCGACTTCGAAGACCTCGACGACAACAAGCGCAACTGACGCGCCAAGGAAACCGCAGGGCCCCGGCCGGTAACGCCGGCTCGGGGCCCTGCCCTTGCAAGCGAGGGCCACGATGGCAAAGCGCGACTATTACGAGGTTCTGGGGGTTTCCCGGGGCGCCTCGGCCGACGAGCTGAAGAAAGCCTATCGCGCCAAGGCCAAGGAGTTGCACCCCGACCGCAACAAGGACAACCCGGACGCCGAGAACCAGTTCAAGGAAGTGAATGAGGCCTATGACGTGCTCAAGGACGCCGACAAGAAGGCGGCCTATGACCGGTTTGGCCACGCGGCTTTCGATGGTGGGATGGGCGGCGGCCCGCGCGGTCCGCGCCCCGGCGGGCACCCGGGCGGCGATTTCTCCAGCGCCTTCTCGGACGTGTTCGAGGATCTGTTCGGCGATTTCATGGGCGGACGCGGCGGTGCCGGTGGCGGCGCGCGTCAACGCGCCAGCCGCGGGTCTGACCTGCGCTATAACCTGCGGGTGACGCTGGAAGAGGCCTATCAAGGCAGCCAGAAATCGATTCGCGTGCCGACAATGGCCGCCTGCGAGGAATGCCACGGCACCGGTGCCGAGGGCGGCGCGGAACCTGTCACCTGCCCGACCTGCTCGGGCATGGGCAAGGTGCGCGCGCAGCAGGGCTTCTTTACCGTTGAACGCACCTGTCCGACCTGCGGCGGCCTGGGCCAGATCGTCAAGAACCCGTGCAAGGCCTGCAAGGGCGCGGGCCGGGTGGAAAAGGAACGCACGCTGTCGGTGAACATCCCGGCCGGCGTCGAAACCGGCACCCGCATCCGCCTGTCGGGCGAGGGCGAAGCCGGTCTGCGCGGCGGCCCGGCGGGCGACCTTTATATCTTCATCGAGGTGCGCGAGCACGCGATCTTCCAGCGCGACGGCATGGATCTCTATTGCCGGGTGCCGGTCAGCTTCACCACCGCCGCGCTCGGCGGCGAGGTCGAGGTGCCGACGATCGACGGCGGGCGCAGCCGGGTCAAGGTTCCGGCCGGGGCGCAATCGGGCAAGCAGATGCGCCTGCGCAGCAAGGGGATGCCGGCGCTGCGCGGCGGTGGCAGTGGCGACATGCTGATCGAGTTGAGCGTGGAAACGCCGGTCAACCTGTCGGCGCGGCAAAAGGAACTGCTGCGCGAGTTCGAGTCGCTGGGCGAGGACAACCACCCCGAAGGGTCGAGCTTCTTTTCCAAGGTGAAAAACTTCTGGGACGGAATGAAGGGCTGATGCCCGCCCCCTGACAAAAGGCCGGCACCTCCGCCGGCCTTTTTCATTGCCCCGATCAACCCGTTAACGATTCCGAAAGCAGAATCGCGCGAGGCTGTCGCCATGAAAGACAGCGGCCTCTCCGACCTCTCGCTCCCGCTCTTCGCCGCACCCTCGGCCCCCCTGCCCGCAGACGGCAGGCTGCCGTCCTATCTGCGCGACCACCGCAAACGGCTGCGCAACCGCTTCCTCGATGGCGGGGCCGACGCGATGCCCGATTACGAATTGCTGGAGATGCTGCTCTTTGGGGCAATGGCGCGGCAGGATGTCAAACCGCTGGCCCATGCGCTGATCGCGCGCTTTGGCGATCTGGCCGGGGTCGTCAATGCCACGCCTGCCCAACTGGCCAAGGAAAAAGGCGTTGGCGAGACCATCATCACCACGCTCAAACTGGCCGAGGCCGTCGCCTCGCGCGTGGCGCGGGCGCGGGTGGTGAACCGGCCGGTGATCTCCTCGTGGGATGCGCTGCTGGACTATTGCCACACGGTGATGGCGCACCGTGCGGTCGAGCATGTGCGTGCGCTGTTCCTCGACCGCAAGAACCGGCTGATCGCGGATGAGGAACTGGCGCGCGGCACGGTCGACCATGTTCCGCTCTATCCACGCGAGGTCCTGCGCCGCGCCCTCGATCACAACGCCTCGGCGGTGATCCTGGTGCACAACCACCCCTCGGGCGATCCCACGCCCAGTTCCGCCGACATCGCCATGACCGAACGGATCCAGACCGGGGCCGAGGCGCTGGGGCTGGTGCTGCACGATCACCTGATCATCGGCCAATCGCGTGAATTCAGCTTTCGCGCACAGGGGATGTTGTGAAAACGGCGGGCCGGGGTGCTGCCCCGGCCCGCCTGTCTCTGCCTGGGCAGAAGGGATCAGTTCATCGCGATCTGCAGATCCGGCAGCACGCCAGGCAGCACCACATAGCCACCAGCACCGTCGCAGGCGGGCATATCCAGCTGGATCACCCGGGCCTGGCCGCCGGAAAGCCCATGCATCTCGATCGCTGTCGCATCGAGCACCTGGCCACAGCTGGCGTCCGTCACCGGCGCTTCGATTTCCAGCGCCACGGACCCGGTGCGCGGCGCATGCCCGCGCGGATAGGAATAGACCTGCGCGCGGTGACCATCGGCGATCGAGGCATCGCCCAGCACCGTCAGGAACCCGTGCTCGCCATTGCCCGGCGCCATCGCATTGCCCGGATGGACATGGCCGCTGTCGCCAAACTGTGCGCCGAATTCATAGGCGTTCAGCACCATCGTCGCCGGCCCCTGCCACTGCAGGACCACGCGCTCATGCTGCGCAAGATCCGGCACGAAGGTGGTGTCCGACTGGCTGCGGCCATCGGCAAAGCTGACCGTCAGCGTCGCGTCCTCGGCCAGTGCCGGAACCATCAGCATCATCTGCCCATCCGCACCGATCCGGGTGTCGACGGTCAGCCCGGCATGGCTGACGGTCACCGCTGCATCGCGGTCACAGGGCGCATAGGCGCTCATGTCCAGCATCGCCCCGGGCGCGGGGGTCACGACGACCCAGACCGCACAGTTGTCGAGTTCCGCCTGCAGCTCCTGATCCAGGGGCTCGGCAGGCGCTGCATCGGCGGCAGCCGGGGCATCCAGCGTCCCGGACTGATCGGCCAGCACCACAGGCGCATCGGAGGCCAGCGAGGCCGGCAGGCTGGGCGCAATGCTGGCGTTCAGCGATTGCGCCGGCAGGGGCGCTGGGGCCGGGGCTTCGGCGGTCATCCCGGCGACGGCGCGGGGCGTCGGCGGTTCGGTCAGCGACAGTCCGCCGTTGCCGGCGAGAGCCGGCGCTGCCGGCGCACGCGGTGCCGGCGCGGTCAGACTGTGATTGACCGGCGCCTGCGCCGAGGCGAGGGCGACCTGCTCGACAGCCGGTGCGGGCTGCGCAGCGGCCATCTGTTCAACTTCGCGTTGTTGCTGGAACTTCGTTCCGGCGACGACAGCCACACCCAGCCCAACGGCTGCCAGTGCGACGATGCGGACCCTGTTCATGGCGGACTCCGGCTGATTGTTTCTGCAGCCGGTTATGTCCCCCGATATGGGCAGCTTTGGGGCAGGGATCGGGTGCTTTCGGGGCACCCGATCCGCAATCGCTCAGGCCAGCGCGCCGTGGCAGTGCTTGAATTTCTTGCCCGACCCGCAGGGGCAGGGCTCGTTCCGGCCGGGGTTGCCCCAGGTCGACGGATCGTTCTCGACAAAGCCTTCGCGCGCGGCCCCGGCCGGCGCGCCGCCACCGATCTGCGGCAGGTCCATCGGCGTGTCCAGCCGGCCGTCATCACGCGACGCCGCGGCCTGCAGCTGCATCTGCTGGCGCATCGTCTCTTGCTCTTCCGGGGTCATCGGCCGGATGCGTGCCAGTCGCCGGGTCACATCCTCGCGCAGCGCAGCCAGCATATGCTCGAACAGCACGAAGGCCTCGGATTTGTATTCGTTCAGCGGGTCACGCTGGGCCAAGCCGCGGAAGTTCACCGCCGAGCGCAGATGGTCCAGCGTCACGATATGCTCGCGCCACTTGCCGTCGATCACCTGCAGGAGCAGCTGCTTTTCGATCGTCCGCATGGTCTCGGACGAAAAGGCCGTTTCCTTTTCCGCCATCATCGCGTCGGCGGCGGCGATCAGGCGTTCGCGCACCACCTCCTGGTCGACGCCATCTTCGGCCGCCCAGTCGGCAATCGGCAGATCGAGGTTCAGCTTGTCCTTGACGTCGCTGACGATGTTGTCGATGTCCCACTGATCGGCATAGGTGCCCGGAGGCATGTCGCGCGCCACGATATCGTCGATCGTCGCATGACGCATGTCGCCGGTGACCTCGCTCAGATCCTCGGCTTCGAGAATTTCCAGACGCTGCTCAAAGATCACCCGACGCTGGTCGTTCATCACGTTGTCGAATTTCAGCAGCGTCTTGCGGATATCGAAGTTGCGCGCCTCGACCTTGGCCTGGGCCTTTTCCAGCGACTTGTTCACCCAGGGGTGCACGATCGCCTCGCCGTCCTTCATGCCCAGCGTCGACAGCACCTTTTCCAGGCGCTCGGAGCCAAAGATCCGCATCAGGTCGTCTTCGAGCGACAGGAAGAACACCGAGCGCCCCGGGTCGCCCTGACGGCCCGAGCGGCCGCGCAGCTGGTTGTCGATGCGCCGGCTTTCGTGACGCTCGGTGGCCAGCACGAAGAGGCCGCCGGCCTCCAGCACCTTCTGCTTTTCATCCGCCACCTCGCCCTCGATGCGGGCGCGCAGTGCGACGGGATCGGCCTCAGGGTTCGCGGCCAGCTCGTCCTGCACCCGCATCTCGACGTTGCCGCCCAGCTGGATGTCGGTGCCGCGACCGGCCATGTTGGTGGCGATGGTGACCGCGCCGACGCGACCGGCCTCGGCGACGATATGCGCCTCGCGCTCGTGCTGGCGGGCGTTCAGCACGTTGTGCGGGATCTTGGCCCCGGTCAGCATCTGGCTGAGTTCTTCGGATTTCTCGATCGAGGTCGTGCCGACCAGGATCGGCTGGCCCTTTTCGTGCGCCAGCTTGATTTCCTCCAGGATCCCCTGGAATTTCTCGCGCGCCGATTTATAGACCTGATCGTGCTCGTCGAGCCGGGCAATGGGCCGGTTGGTGGGGATCTCGACCACACCGAGGTTATAGATTTCCTTAAATTCCTCGGCCTCGGTCGCCGCGGTGCCGGTCATCCCGCCCAGCTTCTGGTAAAGCCGGAAGTAGTTCTGGAAGGTGATCGACGCCATCGTCACCGTTTCGGGCTGGATCGGCACGCCTTCCTTGGCTTCGACCGCCTGATGCAGCCCCTCGGACAGCTGCCGGCCCAGCATCATCCGGCCGGTGAACTCGTCGATCAGAACGATCTTGTTGTCGCGAACGATATAGTGCTGATCCTTGTGCAGCATCTTGTGCGCGCGCAGCGCCTGCTGGACATGATGCACGAGGGTCGTCGATTCCGGGTCATAGAGCGATTGCCCCTCGGGCAGGATCCCCTCCTGCTGCAGAAGCTGCTCGATATGCTCGTTGCCCTCGTCGGTATAGGTGACGCTGCGCTGTTTCTCGTCCAGCGTGAAATCCTCGTCGACCAGCGACGGGATCAGCGCATTCACCCGGACGTAGAGGTTGCCGCGGTCCTGCGACATGCCCGAGATGATCAGCGGCGTGCGCGCCTCGTCGATCAGGATCGAGTCGACCTCGTCGACGATGGCATAGTTGTGCCCGCGCTGCATCATCTGACCGAGGTCGGTCTTCATGTTGTCGCGCAGATAGTCGAACCCCAGTTCGTTGTTCGTCGCATAGGTGATGTCGGCCTGATAGGCGACCTTCTTTTCGTCGTCCGGCTGGTGCGGGACGACGACCCCGGTGGTCAGGCCCAGCTGGGCATAGACCTTGCCCATCCAGCCCGCATCGCGCCGCGCCAGATAGTCGTTGACGGTGACGACATGCACGCCCTTGCCGGTCAGCGCGTTCAGATAGGCCGGGAAGGTCGCAACCAGCGTCTTGCCCTCACCGGTCTTCATTTCCGCGATATTGCCCTGATGCAGGAAAATTCCGCCGATCAGCTGCACGTCAAAGGCCCGCAGCCCCAACGCCCGGCGCGCGCCCTCGCGGCAGTTGGCGAAGGCCTCGGGCAGCAGGCTGTCCAGGCTCTCGCCTTCGGCATAGCGCCGCTTGAAGTCTTCCGTCCTGGCGATCAACCCGGCGTCATCGAGCGCCTTGAATTCGTCCTCGAGCGCGTTGATCTTCGCCACCAGCGGTCTGACCGCCTTGACTTTGCGGTCGTTCGCCGTGCCGAAAACCTTCCGGCTCAGAGTTCCAAGGCCCAACATGTGATCTCCGCTCGCCTATGTGTGACCGGCCGTCGGAGCTGGCGGGGTTGCCGCCCGGCGGCTGCTTACCTAAACAGGGCGCAACAGACCGGCCCTCAGGAATTCGCTTTGGCATGTAAGGGGCGGCCCTGTTGGTGTCAATCACAGGCGCCCCGAGGGGGGCGATTCAGGAGCCCTGCATGATCAAAAACGCTCGATTTGCCGTCGCGACCGCGCTGTTCGCGGTCTTTGCCGCGCCGGCACTGGCACAGGATGCCTCGACGGTGCTTGCCCGCGTGGGCGACACCGAGATCACGCTCGGCCATGTCATCGCCCTGCGCACCCAGCTGCCGCAGCAGTTCGCCCAGGTGCCCGACGAAACCCTGTTCCCGGCGATCGTCCAGCAGCTGATCGAACAGGAACTGCTGTCGCAGGCCTATGCCGACCAGCTCAACCGCGCTGAAACGTTGATGCTGGAGAATGAGCACCGCAGCTTCATCGCCAACGCCGCCCTCGTCGCCTCGGCCCAGGCCGCCGTCACCGACGAAAGCGTCGCCACCGCCTATGATGCTTATGTCGCCGAAGCCGCGCAGGGCGAACCGGTCACTGAATACCACGCCGCGCATATCCTCGTGCGCACCGAGGAAGAGCGCGACCAGGTCGTCGCCGCGCTGGCCGAGGGCCGCGATTTCGCAGACGTGGCGCAGGAATTCTCGATCGACGGCTCGGGCCGTCAGGGCGGCGATCTGGGCTGGTTCGCGCCGGGCACGATGATCCCCGATTTCCAGGCCGCGGTCGAAGCCCTCGAACCCGGCCAGGTCTCGGACCCGGTGCAGACCCGGTTCGGCTGGCACGTCATCAAACTGTTTGAAACCCGCGACCAGGCGGTGCCCGCCCTGGACGAGGTCCGCGACGAACTGGTCAACCAGATCCAGCGCGCCGCAACCCGCGCGATGATCGACAGCCTGCGCGACGAAGCCGCGGTCGAAGACCTGTCCGAAGGCGTCGATCCGTCGCTGCTCAGCCGGACGGACCTGCTGGACGAGTAACTCGCATCGCCGTATCCTGTCGGCGCATCCGGCCCGCACCCCCCGGTGCGGGCCGTTCCCGTTCAAGGAGACCGGTCGCGATGGCCAACAAATACAAGACCAAGGCGAAAAAGTGGAAAGCCCGCGCCAAGGCGCTCGAGGTCCAGCTCGCCGCCGCGCAGCCCCAAGCGCCGAAGAAGAAGGCGCTGCAGGTCTCGCCGCTGGCCCCCAAGGACGGGTTCCCGCTGCTGCCGGTGATCGCCGGTGTCGACTTTGCCGCGACCCAGGCGGGCGTGCGCTACAAGGGCCGCACCGATGTGATGCTGGCGCGGCTCGCGCCGGGCACGGTGATCGCCGGCACCTTCACCCGCTCGGCCACCCGCTCGGCCGCGGTGCTCGATTGCCAGGCCAAGATCGGTCAGACCGCCGACGCGGATCAGGGCGCGGCGATCCTCGTCAATTCGGGCAACTCCAACGCCTTCACCGGCGCGCGGGGCTGGGCGTCGGTCAACACCCTCAGCGCCGCCGTCGCCGCCCGGCTCGGCCTGCCGGCGGCGCGCGTGTTCACCTCGTCGACCGGGGTGATCGGCGAACCGCTGCCGCATGAGCGCATCGAGGCCGCGCTGGATACGCTGGTGGCCGGGCTCGACGCCGGCGGCATCACCGGCGCCGCCCAGGCGATTATGACCACCGACACCTTCCCAAAGGGCGCGATGGCCGAAATCGAGGTCGATGGTCAGCCGCTGCGCATCGCCGGCATCGCCAAGGGGTCCGGCATGATCGCCCCCGACATGGCGACGATGCTGGTCTATATCTTCACCGACGCGGCAATCAGCCAGAAGCACCTGCAGACGATGGTCAGCCGCCAGACCGATGTCAGCTTCAACTGCATCACCGTCGACAGCGACACCTCGACCTCGGACACGCTGCTGGTCGCCGCTACCGGCAAGGGACCGAAAATCGCCGATCTGCGCTCGGCCGCGGCCAAAGCCTTTGAAAAGGCGCTCGCCGGGGTGATGATGAACCTCGCCCACCAGGTGATCCGCGACGGCGAGGGTGCGACCAAATTCGTCGAGATCACTGTGACCGGGGCCGACGACGACGCCGACGCCAAACGCTGCGCGCTGTCGATCGCCAACTCGCCGCTGGTCAAGACGGCGCTGGCCGGCAATGATCCGAACTGGGGTCGCATCGTCGCCGCCGTCGGCAAGTCCGGCGCCGCCGCCGACCGCGACCGGCTGGCGATCCGCTTCGGCGCGATCCCGGTGGCGACTCAGGGCCTCGTCGATCCCGATTACCGCGAGGAAGACGGCGCGGCGCATTTCAAGGGCGAAGAGATCGAGATCGGCGTGGATCTGGGCCTGGGCAAGGGCAAGGCCACCGTCTGGACCTGCGACCTGACGCACCGCTACATCGACATCAACGCCGACTACCGCTCGTAAGGCCCGCGGGACACAAAACCCGACGGCGCCCTTTCATCTTGCCGAAAATACGCACGGGGGGTCCGGGGGGCAGTCAGCCCCCCGGCCTCTCCGCCCGGAGATCCCCTATGAAACTGGTCCTCGTCTCTGCCGTCGCGCTGATCGACGCCGACGGTCGCATCCTTCTGGCCCAGCGGCCTGCCGGCAAGTCGATGGCCGGGCTATGGGAATTCCCCGGCGGCAAGGTCGAGGCCGGCGAAACGCCCGAGGCGGCGCTGATCCGCGAGTTGCACGAGGAACTCGGCATCGACACCTGGACCTCATGCCTGGCACCGCTGACCTTCGCCAGCCATGCCTATGATGATTTCCACCTGTTGATGCCGCTCTTCGCCTGCCGCCGCTGGGAGGGGATCGTCACCCCGCGCGAGGGACAGACCCTGAAATGGGTCCGCGCGCGCGACCTTGCCGATTACCCGATGCCGCCCGCCGACATCCCGCTGATTCCGATCCTGCGCGACTGGCTCTGACCGCGGCCGCCGGCCTATTGATGCGCCGGCAGGAACAGTGCGGCGGCGCGGCGGAAATTGTCACCCTCAGGGCAACAGCGGAACAATCAAGTTCCTGACACTAAACGATAAATTGCGTCAATTTTCTGGCCAGGGCGGCCCGAATGTGGCAGAAATGGGGCAAGGTTATCGAGGGGAATACCATGCTGAAGACCATTATGATCGGCCGCTATCTCAGCATCCAGGGCCAGTTCGTGCGCACCACCCCCAGCGGGCTGGTGGTGGTGCGGATCGGCGATGCAACCTATGCCGGACGCCCGGTCAAGCGGCGCGTCGCCTGACGCCAGCACCTATGCCTGCGACATTCCGGGGGCGCGGCTTGCAGGGCAGGCCGCGCCCCTTTCGCATTTCCGCCCCGGGAAAATGCTTTAGGCTTGAAATAGTTTCCGGCCGGCGCTAGCCTCGCCCCAATCAGAGCCGGAGCCTCTATGCCCACCGATTTTTCCCGCACCCGCGATTTGTTCGACCTGCCCGAGGGTGTTCTCTATCTCGACGGCAACTCGCTGGGCCCCCTGCCCCGTTCTGCCGCCGCCCGCGTGCAGCGGACGATCACCGAGGAATGGGGGCAGATGCTGATCACCGGCTGGAACAAGGCCGGCTGGATGGACCTGCCCACCCGGATCGGCGACCGCATCGCCCGGCTGCTCGGCGCGGAACCCGGGCATGTCGTGCTGGGCGACACGCTGTCGATCAAGGTCTATCAGGCCTTGGCCTCGGCGCTCGAAATGACCCCCGGCAAGCGGGTGATCCTGTCGGACACCGGCAACTTCCCCTCGGACCTCTACATGGCCGAGGGTCTGTGCCGCACGCTGGGCGAAAGCTATACGCTGAAGACCGTCGCCCCCGAAGAGGTCGCTGACGCCCTCGACGACACGGTTGCGGTGCTGATGCTGACCGAGGTCGACTATCGCACCGGGCGGCGCCACGACATGCCGGCGCTGACCGCCAAGGCCCACGCGGTGGGCGCGCTGGCGGTCTGGGATCTGGCGCATTCGGCGGGGGCAACCGATGTGAAGGTGGCCGAGGGCGGCGCGGATTTCGCGGTCGGCTGCACCTATAAATACCTGAACTCGGGCCCCGGCGGCCCGGCCTTCATCTATGTCGCGCCGCGTCACGCCGAGGTCGCGCGTCCGGCCCTGTCCGGCTGGCTGGGCCACGAGGCCCCCTTTGCCTTCAATCTGGACTATCGCCCGGGACGGGGCATCGAACGGATGCGCGTCGGCACGCCGCCAGTGCTGCAACTGGCGGCGCTGGATGCGGCGCTCGACGCCTGGGACGGGGTCGAGATTGCGGATCTGCGCGCGCGGTCGCTGGAGTTGACCGACGCCTTCATCGCGGGAGTTGAGGCCAGCTGCCCGACGCTAACCCTGGCCACGCCGCGCGAACACCGCTGGCGCGGCTCGCAGGTCAGCTTTCGCCACCCCGAGGGATACGCGATCATGCAGGCGCTGATCGCCCGCGGCGTGATCGGTGACTTCCGCGCCCCCGACATCATCCGTTTCGGTTTCACACCGCTGTTCATCGGGTTGGACGAGGTCACGGCCGCGGTGGCGATTCTGGCCGAGGTCATGGCGACGGACGCCTGGGACCGGCCGGAATTCAAAACCCGGGCGAAGGTGACATGACGGGTGCCGGGGATATCGGGGGGCTCCTCGCCCCCGTCGCCATTGTCGCTCGGACCAATGGCGTGACAATAGCGACCCCCGCGCCAAAAGGCGGCCGTCGTCCATTGTCTCTCAGACCAATGGCGCAACAATGAACGACCCCTTTGGATACCCCGTGCGTATTTTGCGCAAGATGAAAGATCTGCCGGCGCTTTGCCGACCGGCGGGTTGGATCGCGCTGTGGAAGCGGTTGGCGATGGTCGGAATGCTGAATGCACGGGACGCGGGCTGAGCCTGCGCCCCCCTTTTCAGCCTTCAGGAGACCCCCATGTCCAAAGCCTACGATCCCGCGCGCGATGGCGCGCAAATGGCCTTTGATGGCCGCATGTCCTATACGGATTACCTCTCGCTCGATGCGATCCTGTCAGCGCAGAAGCTGCGCACCACCGCGCATGACGAGATGCTGTTCATCATCCAGCACCAGACCAGCGAATTGTGGATGCGTCTGGCGCTGCACGAGATCGGCGCGGCGCGCGACCTGCTGGCCCGGGGCGAGGCCCGGCCCGCCTTCAAGATGCTGACCCGCGTGGCGCGGATCTTCGAGCAGCTGAACGGGGCCTGGGACGTGCTGCGCACGATGACACCCAGCGAATACACCCGGTTCCGCGATCAGCTCGGCCAGTCGTCGGGGTTTCAGTCCTGGCAATACCGGCTGATCGAATACGCGGTGGGCAACCGCAACACTGCGATGCTGCGCCCGCATGCGCATCGCGAGGATCTGACCGCGGCGCTGCAGGCCGAGCTGACACGCCCGTCACTGTATGACGTGGCGGTGCGGCAACTGGCGCAGGCCGGGTTCAGCATTCCCACCGAGGTGCTGGAGCGCGACCTGAGCCAGCCCTGGCAGGCCAACGAGGTGGTCGAGGCGGCCTGGCGCGCGGTCTATGCCGACCCCGAGCATCATTGGGAACTTTACGAACTGGCCGAAAAGCTGGTGGATTTCGAAGAATACTTCCGCCGCTGGCGTTTCAACCACGTCACCACCGTCGAGCGCGTGATCGGCTTCAAGCGCGGAACCGGTGGCACGTCGGGCGTGCAGTATCTGCGGCGGATGCTGGAGGTCGAGCTGTTCCCGGAACTGTGGCATCTCAGAACCGCTCTGTGACAAAAGACGTGGCAAAAGACGCCGGCAGGCTGGTCCTGCCGGCGCGCTGGCGGCACTCTGGCAGGCCAAGCTGCCGATTCTGCGAGTGTTCCATGACCGATCTGTCCCGCCGCGCCGTCCTGGCCGGGCTCTCTGCCCTGCCGCTTGCCGGCTGCGCGATGCCCGCGCCCGAGTTCGACACCCTCGATTACGGCGCGCGGCGCGACGGGCGGTTCACCGTGCCGGCGGTGCCCATCGACCAGGTGCCCGAGGGGTTGCGCCGGCAGGTCGTGCCCTTCGGGACCGATCGTCCGGTGGGGTCGATCGTGATCGTCCCCGACCAACGTTCGCTGCATCTGGTCCTCGAACACGGCTATGCGCTGCGCTATGGCATTGCCGTCGGACGCGACGGACTGGTCTGGCGCGGCGAGGCCGAGGTCTATCGCAAAACGCATTGGCCCAGCTGGACACCGACCCCGACGATGATCGCCCGCGACCCGTCGCTGGAGCAATGGGCCGATGGCCAGCCGGGCGGCCCGAGCAATCCGCTGGGCGCGCGCGCGATGTATCTGCGCACGCTGGCCAGTGGCGCCGATCAGGGGATCCGCATCCACGGCACGCCCAGCTGGCGCTCGATCGGACGGGCGGCCTCGTCGGGGTGTTTCCGCATGATCAACCACGACGTGATCGACCTCTATGAGCGGGTGCCAATCGGGACGCTGGTGTTGGTGACCTGACGCGCAGGCCCCGATTCAGGCACCGATTCAGGCCTTGAGGCCGCGCGCGAATAGCAGGGCCAGCCGCTGGGCGCTGGCGCGCAGCCCGTCAAAGCTGACGCCCGGGGCCTTGAGGCCGCCGAGCGCGGCGATCATCGTCGCCGCCAGCGCCTCGGCATCGCCATCGCCCGCGGCCAGGGTGATGCGTTTGGCCTCGGCCTCGCGCCGCAGCCAGTCGGCGAGGATCGCGATCAGCCGGGCCTCGCCGGTGGCGACGATATCCCCCGCCGCCGAGAAATTCGCATCGAGCAATTCCGCGCCATGCGCCGAGTTGAGCAGCGCCTCCATCTCGGGGCCCAGTTTGGCGGAGAAGGCAGCGAGCAGCGCCGCTTTGGGTTTCACGCCGGACGACAGCACCGCCTGCATCCGCTGCTCGGTCTGTTCGAAATATCCCTGCACCAGCGAGCGAAAGATATCCTGCTTGTTGCGGTAGTGCAGATACAGCGCGGCGCGCGACATCCCGGCCTCTTGCGCAATGTCCTCCATCGAGGTCCGGCGATAGCCATAGCGACGAAAGGCCTCGAACCCGGCGGCCAGGATCGCCTGGCTCCGGGGATCGGCGGCAGAAGTTGACGTTACGGAAGATGCGGGAGTGCTCATGCTTTCTTGTTGACAATATTTGCGTGATTTGTCAATTCTGCCGATATGACGTTTTTTGTTATTTTTGTCAATACCGCGTAAAGGAGGATCGCATGTCGACCACCCTGACCATCAACGGCACCAATCACACCATCGACGCCCCCGGCGACACCCCCCTGCTATGGGTGTTGCGCGATGAGCTGGGCATGACCGGCACGAAATACGGCTGCGGGGTTGCCTCGTGCGGCGCCTGCACCGTGCATATTGACGGCGAGGCGGTGCGAAGCTGCCAGATCGCGCTGTCCGATGTCTGGGGCGCGGTCACCACCATCGAGGGGTTGGCCCCCCACGCGCTGCAAGAGGCCTGGATCCGCCATCAGGTGCCGCAATGCGGATACTGCCAGTCGGGACAGATCATGCAGGCCGCCGCCCTGCTGGCCGAAAACCCCGATCCGACCGATGACGACATTGACGCCGCAATGGCCGGGAACCTCTGCCGCTGCGGCACCTATTCACGCATCCGCGCCGCCATCCATGACGCGGCCGCCACCCTCAGGGAGGGCACGCAATGAGCACGCTGGGCAAGATCACGCGCCGGGCCTTCCTGGTGGGATCCGTCGCGGTGGCGGGCGGCGTCGCCTTTGGCGTCTATCAGGTGACGAAAGCGGTCCCCAACCCGCTGCACCCTGAGGACGGCACCGCGCTGAACCCCTTTCTGATCATCGACGCCAGCGGCGTGACCATCGTCACCGGCCGGGCCGAGATGGGCCAGGGCGCACAGGTCACCCTCGCCGCCTGTCTGGCCGAGGAACTGGATGTGGACTGGGAGAGCGTGCGTCTGCTGCATGGCCCGGCCTCGGCGGCCTATTACAACGGCGCGCTGCTGGAAGGGGCCCTGCCCGGGCCGGATTACGCCCGCCCCGACTGGCAACGCTCGATCGCCGAGACGATGGGTGTCGTCGCCCGCCCGCTGAAGCTGCAATTCACCGGCGGCTCCACCAGCATCCGTGACGGCTACAACCGTCTGCGTCAGGTGGGGGCCAGCGCGCGTGAGGTGCTGAAGGCCGCCGCCGCCGACAGGCTGGGCGTCGCTGCCGCGACGCTGCGCACCGAAAGCGGCGCGGTCATCGCCCCCGATGGCACCCGCCTGCCCTATGCCGATCTGGCCGAGGCCGCCGCACGACTGGATCCGCCGCAGGTGGATCCGCGCCCGGCCTCGGAATGGCGGCTGTTGGGAACCGCGCTGCCCCGGCCCGACATCCCGGCCAAGGTCAACGGCACCGCGCAATTTGGCATCGACACCCGCCTGCCCGGGATGAAATTCGCCTCGGTCAAACGCTCGCCCCGGTTGGGCGGCACGATGCAGGGCTTTGACCCGGCCCCCGCGCTGGCGATCCCCGGGGTCGAGCGGGTGATCGACATCGGTGACGGCGTGGCGGTGGTCGCGCGCAACACCTGGGCCGCGATCCAGGGCGCGCAGGCCGTGACCTGTGACTGGGGTCCCGCGCCCTACCCGGCGGATGACGCGGGGATCACCGAACGCCTGCTCGCCGCCTTTGATGGCAGCGCCGATTCCACCATGCGCGACGATGGCGATGCCGACAGCGCCAACGGCGAGACCGTGATCGAGGCCGAATACCGCCTGCCCTACCTGGCCCATGCCACGATGGAGCCGATGAACGCGACCGCGCTGTTTGACGGCAACACGCTGGAGCTGTGGTCGCCCAATCAGGGGCCGTTCATCCAGGCCCGCGCCGCCGCCGAGGCTGCCGGGATCGACGCCGCCGATGTCACCGTGCACACGGCCTTTCTGGGCGGCGGCTTTGGCCGGCGGATCGAGGCCGACTATGCCGCGATCGCCGCCAGGGTGGCCCGCGCCATGCCCGGCACGCCGGTGAATGTCACCTGGTCGCGCGAAGAGGACATGACGCATGACTTTTACCGCCCCGCTGCCATCGCCCGCATGAAGGGCGCGGTGTCGAACGGGCAGGCGGTGCTGTTCGATGCGCGGATCGCCTCGCCCGCGCTGATGGGTCCCGCAGGCTCGCGCATGACCGGCCTGCCGATGGCCGGGCCGGATCGCTCCATCGTCGAGGGCGGCTTTGACCAACCCTATGCGATCCCCAACTATCGCGTGCGGGGATACAAGGCCGACCTTGCCGTGCCTGTGGGCTTCTGGCGCTCGGTCGGGTCCAGCCACAACGGATTCTCGCACGAAAGCTTTATCGACGAACTGGCCCATGCCGCCGGACAGGACCCGCTGGCCTTCCGTCTGGTCCTGGCCAGGGGCGAAAGTGCCGCGGCGGCCGGCGTGCTGGAGGCCGTGCGCGACATGTCGGGCTGGGACAGGCCCAAGGCCCCCGGCACCGGGCGCGGTGTGGCGATGGTCTGGAGTTTCGGCACCCCGGTCGCCCAGGTGATCGAGGTGCGCGACGAGGGCGGCGCCATCCGCGTCGCCCGCGCCTGGATCGCCGCCGATGTCGGCATTCCGCTGGACCCGGGTATCCTGGCCGCACAGATGGAGGGCGGGATGCTCTATGGCCTCTCCGCCGCCATCCACGGGCGCATCAGCTTTGCCGATGGCAGGGTGCAGCAGCAGAACTTCCCCGATTACGACGCGCTGCGGATCTCGGGCGCGCCGGTGACCGAGGTGCGGTTGCTCAGCAACAACCCGCATATCGGCGGCGCGGGCGAACCCGGCACACCGCCCGCCGCCCCGGCGCTGACAAACGCGCTGTTCGACCTGACCGGCGTGCGGGCGCGGGAACTGCCGCTGGAAAGGCAGTTCACCTTCGTGCTGTAACCGCGTCAGCCCTGGGCAAAGGCGCTGTCCGGTGCCTCGGGCAGAAACGCAATCAACCGTCGGACATGGCTGCGCGCAGCAGCCTCGGCCGCGTCGGGATCACCGGCGGCGACGGCCGCAACGATCTCGGCCCGCGCGCCGGCCCCCGGGGGCCGGCAATGGCGCAGCTGCGCGCGGATCAGATGGACCTGCAACATCGGCAGCAGCCGGTCCAGCTCGGCGTTGCCGCCCAGAACCGTCAACGCCCGGTAATACCGCGCCCGCGCCCGTGCGTCCTGTGCCGTGTCATACTCGGCCATTGCAGCCAGCAGCGGCGCGGGGTCGGCACCCGCCTCGACCGCCTCGGCCGCCTGCCGCGCGGCCAGTCCCAGCAGGGGTTCGGTCACCCGCAGCACATCGCCGGCCGCGCGCCGTGTCAACAGCCGGATCTGCGCCCCCCGATGCGGCGCCTGCTCGACGATGCCGCTGGCGGCCAGCCGCCCCAGCCCCTCGCGCACGGTCGAGCGCCCCAACCCGCAACGCGCCATCAGATCGGGTTCCGCCAATCGCTGGCCGGGCACAAACCGTCCCTCGGCCAGCCCCTGCAGGATATCGCGCACCAGACCTTCGGGGCCGGATGGAACCTCTGGCGTCACCGTTTCACCATGCCCCAGGCAATGTCGGCCAGCGGGCCCGCAATCCTGCCCATCTCGGCCGCGCGGGGGTCATTCGCGGTGCCATCCTGCGCGCGCTTGGCGATGCCCTGCACGATGGCCGCGATGCGAAACAGGCTGAGGATGACATAGAAATCAAAGTTTTCGGGCCGCGCGCGCCCGGTCCGCCGGCACCAGGCGTCGATATAGGCATCCTCGGTCGGAATCCCGGTGCCCGTCAGGTCCACACCGCCCAGCCCCCGGAACACCCCCGGCACGATCCGCCAGACCATCACGTTATAGGCGAAATCGGCAAAGGGATCGCCCAGCGTCGACAGCTCCCAGTCCAGCACGCCCAGAACGCGCGGTTCGGTCGGGTGGAACATCAGGTTGTCCAGGCGGAAGTCGCCATGCGCGATGCGGACCTCCTCGGGTGCGATCGGCAGGTTCTGTGGCAGCCAGTCGATCAGCGCATCCATCGCTGGGATCGACCCGGTTTCGCTGGCGCGATACTGCTTGGTCCAGCGCGAGACCTGCCGCTCGACATAACCGCCCTGCCGGCCGTAGTCACCCAGCCCCACCGCCAGCGGATCGACCATCGAGATCTTTGCAATCGCGTCGTTCATCGCATCAAAGATCGCCGCGCGCTGGTCTGGCGTCATGTCGGGCAGCCGCGGATCCCACAGCGTGCGCCCCTCCAGATGCTCCATGACAAAGAACATCGAACCCATGACGCCCTCGTCCTCGCAGAGCGCCAGCATCCGCGGCACCGGCACGTCGGTCTGTCCCAACGCCTTCATCACCCGGTATTCGCGATCGACCTGATGCGCCGAGGGCAGCACTTTGCCCACCGGCTTTTGGCGCAGCACATAGCGCCCGCTCGCCGCCTCGACCCGCCAGGTCGGGTTCGACTGCCCGCCCTTCAGCCGCGTCAGCGTCAGCGGTCCGCGGAACCCCTCGACATGCGCCTCCATCCAGGCATTCAGTTCGGCCTCGGCCATTGGGCACCTCTTGCGTTTTGACCCAACATGCCCGGCTGTGACGGCAGTCGTCAAGATAGATCGTCAGACGATCTTGTCAGATGGAAAATTCGCCGCTAGGCTGTCCCCAACAGAGGAGACCCCCATGATCCCCGAGAAAACCGCCCGCGTCCTGGACCTCGAGACCCGTCTCAACGAGTTCATGGAGGAATTCATCTATCCCAACGAGGCCCGCTTTTTCCGCGAAGCCGAGGAAAAGGGCCCCTTCGCCGTCTATGACACGATCCACGAGCTGAAACCCGAGGCCCGCAAACGCGGGCTGTGGAACCTGTTCCTGCCCGACAGCGACAAGGGTGCGGGGCTGTCCAACGTCGAATATGGCTATCTGTGCGAGATCATGGGCCGCAGCTTCCTCGCGCCCGAGGTGTTCAACTGCAACGCCCCCGACACCGGCAACATGGAAGTCATCGAACGCTACGGCACCCAGGAACACAAGGACCGCTGGCTCAAACCGCTGCTGAACGGCGAGATCCGCAGCTGCTTTGCGATGACCGAACCGGCGGTGGCGTCCTCGGACGCGACCAACATCCAGGCCGAGATCCGGCGCGACGGCGACGACTACGTCATCAACGCGCATAAATGGTATACCACCGGCGCGTCCAACCCAAAGACCAAGATCTGCATCTTCATGGGCAAGACCGACCCGTCGAACCCCGACCGCCACAAGCAGCAGTCGATGATCCTGGTGCCGATGGACACGCCCGGCATCACCGTCACCCGCTCGCTGCCGGTCTTCGGCTACTACGGCGTGCCCGACCGCGCCTCCGAAGTGCTGTTCGAAAACGTGCGCGTGCCCGCCTCGAACCTGCTCCTCGGCGAGGGGCGCGGCTTCGAGATCGCTCAAGGCCGGCTCGGGCCGGGGCGCATCCATCATTGCATGCGCACCATCGGCATGGCCGAACGCCTGCTGGAAATCATGGTCGACCGCACCCTGCAGCGGGTGGCCTTCGGCAAACCGGTAGCCGAACAGGGGGTGACCCGCGAACGCATCGCGGAATCGCGGATCATGATCGACCAGTGCCGCCTGCTGACCCTGCACGCGGCGCACAAGATGGACACGGTCGGCAACAAGGAAGCCCGCGCCGAGATCGCCATGATCAAGATCGCCGCGCCGACGATGGCCTGCCAGATCGCCGACTGGGCAATCCAGGCCTGCGGCGGCGCCGGCACCGGCAACGATATCGGCACGGCGCTGGCCTATGCCGGGCTGCGCACGCTGCGCCTGGCCGACGGCCCGGACGAGGTGCACCGCGACCAGCTGGCGCGGATGGAGATCAAGAAGCGCAAGGGCCTCAACCACCCCGGCTGGGAACCCCATGTCACCAGCCGCGGCCGCAACCCGGCCCTCGACGCCTGACCCCCGACAAAATGCGTGCAATTTAACGAAAATTGCCCATCTTTGCGTCTCAAATATCCTCGGGGGGTGAATTCGCGCAGCGAAGAGGGGGGCAGACAGCCCCCCTGCCCCGCATCAGCCAGGAGCCCGGCATGACCGACCTCACGGGAAAAACCGCCCTCGTCACCGGCGCCGCCGGTGGCATCGGCCGGGCCACCGCCCTCTTGATGGCCCGGCGCGGCGCCGCGCTGGTGGTGGCCGATGTCAAATCCGACGTCCACCGCACCGCCGCAATGATCCGCGAGGCCGGCGGGCGCGCCGAATCGGTGGAAACCGACGTCGCCACGGATGCCGGCGTCGCCACCATCGTGCAGACCGCGCTCGACCGTTTCGGCACGATCGACATCCTCTTTGCCAATGCCGGGGTGACCGGCGGGCTGCTGCCGCGGCTCGACACCACGACCGAGGACTTCGCCGAAGTCCTGCGGATCAACCTGCTGGGGCCCTGGATCGCCATCCGGTCGGTGCTGCCGCATATGGCCGATGGCGGGGCGATCGTCTGCACCGCCTCGGTCGCGGGGCTTCGGGCCGGGGCCGGGCCGATCCCCTATTCGGCGTCGAAGGCCGGGGTCGTCAGCCTGGTGCAGACCACCGCGATGGCGCTGACCGGGCGCGGCATCCGTGTGAACGCCGTCGCGCCGGGCCTGATCGAGACACCGATGACCGAACCCCTCTATACCGATGCCCGCGCCAAGGGCCGCGAGGACCGGATCGGCCAGCTGAATCCCACCCGCCGCGGCGGCCAGCCCGACGAGATCGCCCAGGCAGTGGCGTTCCTCGCCTCGGACGCCGCCTCCTATGTCAACGGTCAGGTGCTGGCGGTCGACGGCGGGCTGTCGGCGCAACTGCCCTTCACCCCGAAATGGTCGCTCTGACCCGACCCAGCGCCGCCGCACGACGTTACGTCCTGCCGCGGCGCAGCACTTTGTCAGGCCGCAGTGCGGCGCTATGAAGGGGCAACCCTGGATCTTGGAGAGGATATGAACATGGACGAGATCGTCATTCTCAGCGGTGCCCGCCTGGCCATCGGAACCTTTGGCGGCAGCCTGGCCGCGATTCCGCCGTCCGAGACCGCGACGCATGTGACCAAGGTCGCGCTCGAGCGCGCCGGCGTCGCACCCGAGCAGATCGGCACCGTGGTCTTTGGCCACGTCATCAACACCGAACCCCGCGACGCCTATATCAGCCGCGTCGCCGCGATCCAGGCGGGCATCCCCAACGGCACGCCGGCGATGAACGTGAACCGGCTCTGCGGCTCGGGCGCGCAGGCGATCGTCTCGGCCGCGCAGGCGTTGGCGCTGGGCGATGCCGATTTCGCCGTCGCCGGTGGCGCCGAGGCGATGAGCCGGGCGCCCTATATCGTCCCGGCCGCGCGCTGGGGCCAGAAGATGGGCGACGCCGCGGTGCAGGACATGATGCTGGGCGCGCTGACCTGCCCGTTCGGCACCGGCCACATGGGCGTCACTGCCGAGAACGTCGCGCGCGAGCATGACATCACCCGCGCCGCGCAGGACGCCTTTGCGCTGGAAAGCCAGGCGCGCGCTGCGCGTGCCATCGCCGAGGGCCGCTTTGCCAGCCAGATCGCGCCGATCGCCATCAAGACCCGCAAGGGTGAGGTGATGTTCGACACCGACGAGCACCCCAAGGCGACCTCGGCCGAGGCGCTGGCGGGTCTGCGCCCGGCCTTCGAGAAGAACGGCAGCGTGACCGCCGGCAACGCCTCGGGGATCAACGACGGCGCCGCCGCGGTGGTTCTGGCGCGCGCCGATGCCGCCAAGGCTGCCGGCCTGACGCCGCGCGCGCGGATCGTCGGCTATGCCGTCGCCGGCGTCCGCCCCGAGGTGATGGGCATCGGTCCGATCCCCGCCGTGCAACAGCTGTGCAAGCGCACCGGCCTGTCGGTTTCGGATTTCGACGTCATCGAATCGAACGAGGCCTTTGCCGCGCAGGCGCTGGCGGTGTCCAAGGAACTGGGTCTCGACCCGGCCCGTGTGAACCCGAACGGCGGCGCCATCGCGCTGGGCCACCCGGTCGGCGCCACCGGCGCCATCGTCACCGTCAAGGCGATGTATGAGCTGGAGCGGACCGGCGGCCGCTATGGCCTGATCACCATGTGCATCGGCGGCGGTCAGGGCATCGCCATCGCCATCGAGCGTCTGTGACGGAAAAAGTGCCCGGCGATTAAGCTGGTATTCACGCATCGCCGCAATCCTGTGCGGGCCGGCCCTTGCGCCGGCCCGTATGCTTTCAGGGTTGCCGCCGCGATGACGATGTTCGACAAGCTGACGCAAGAGCGCCGGGCACGGCTGACCGCCGAGCGTCAGCTGGATCACCGGACACGCGAACTCGACGCGGCGCTGGCCCAGCTCGACACCGTGCGGCGCGAATTGCACCGGATGCGCCAGCAGGGGCACACCGCCGCCATCGCCGAGGCCCAGCGCAGCGCCGAAGTGCAGTCGCGCGCCCGCGAGGATACGGAAACCGCCCAGCGCAGCGCGGTGATGGCCGAACGCCGGCTGTGGGATTCGGTCAACACGATCCGCGACGGGTTCGCGGTGTTCAATCGCAACCACGAGCTGGTAATCGCCAATCAGGCCTATCTCGGCGTGTTCTCCGGTTACCCAGAGGTGCAGCCGGGCATCCCCTATCGCCGCCTGGTCGAGATCCTGGCCTATGACGGGCGCGCGCAGCTCGACGGGGTCGCCGCCGACGCCTGGATCGCCGCGATGCTGGCGCGCTGGGACAGCGACCGGATCGACCCGATGATCCTGACCTTCAGCCGGGGCGACACCGCGCGCATCTATGACCGCAGGGCCCGCGGCGGCGATATCGTCAGCCTGGTGCGCGACATCACCGAATCCCAGCGCCACGCCGCCGAACTGGAGGATGCGCGCCGCCGCGCCGAGGCCGCGAACCGCGCAAAATCGGCCTTCCTGGCGAACATGAGCCACGAGATCCGCACACCGATGAACGGCGTCGTCGGCATGGCCGAACTGCTGTGCGACACCGCGTTGTCCGACGAACAGCACCTCTATGCCGAGACCATCCGCTCTTCGGGCGAGGCGCTTTTGAACATCATCAACGATGTCCTCGACTTCTCCAAGATCGAGGCCGACAAGCTCACGCTGCACCCCGAACCCTTCGATCTGGAACGCTGCATCCATGAGGTGCTGATCCTGTTGCAGGCCGGCGCGCGCAATCGCTCGATCGACCTGTTGATGGATTACGACCTGTTCCTGCCGACCCGCTTCCTGGCCGACCCCGGGCGGATGCGGCAGGTGATGACGAACCTGATCGGCAATGCCGTGAAGTTCACTGAGAAAGGCCATGTCCTGATCCGGGTCGTGGGGATCGAGGCCAGCGACGGCCAGCAGCAGCTCAACGTCACCGTCGAAGACACCGGCATCGGCATCGCGCCCGAGAATATCGACACGATCTTTGGCGAATTCGCCCAGGTCGAGGATCAGGCAAACCGCAAATTCGAAGGCACCGGCCTGGGCCTGGCGATTACCCGCCGCCTGATCGAGCTGATGGGCGGCCAGATCTGGGTCGAAAGCGAGCTGGGCAAGGGCACCTGCTTCGGCTTCTCGCTGACCCTGCCCCTGGCCGAAGACGCGCCGCAGGTGCCCGCAGCCCCGATCCGGCTGCACCATGTCCTGGTGGCCGACGATCACCTCATCAACCGCACGATCCTGCAACGCCAACTCGAGGCGCAGGGCCTTGCGGTGACGCTCTGTGCTTCGGGCGTGGAGGCGTTCGAGGCGATCGACCGACCGGGCGCGAATTTCGACCTGCTGATCACCGACCACGAAATGCCGGGCCTCGACGGGCTGGATCTGACCGCCCGGCTGCGCACCGCCGGTCATCGCCTACCGGTGATCCTGCTCAGTTCCAGCCCGGCGGTGCTGCGCGACCACCCCGCCATCGGCGAGTTGCGCGCCATCTTGCAAAAGCCGCTGCTGCGCCACGACCTGGTGCGGCAGCTGCAACGCCTGTCGAACCCCGATGGCGCCGACGAAACCGCCATGCCCGCGGCCGGCCCCCGCGCACCCCGGGCGACCGGCGGACGGCGGATGCGCATCCTGACCGCCGAGGACAACCGCACCAACCGGCTGGTCTTCTCGAAAATGGTTGAAGGACTGGCCATTGATCTCAGCTTTGCCGAGGACGGGCAGCAGGCGATCGAGGCCTTCCGCCAGACCAAACCCGACCTGATCTTCATGGATATCTCGATGCCCGAAATGGATGGCCGCGCCGCGACCCGGGCGATCCGCCAGATGCCGGGCGGCGCGCAACTGCCGATCATAGCTCTGACTGCCCACGCGATGGCCGGCGATCAGGAGGACATCCTCGCCGCCGGGCTCGACCATGTCCTGACCAAACCGCTGAAGAAACCGCTGCTGCTGGACATGATCCGCCGGTATCAGCCCGATGGGGTCTGCGCCGTGGATGCGGTTCTGGATCAGACGGGCTGATCCGGTGGCCGATCCGTGCCTGCGCGCGGAAACGCCCCGGCGCTGTCCGGTCACGCTGAGCGACGACGCGGCCGCGGCCACGACCTCGGCCTACACCGATCGCGCCCGCACCCGTCGCCGGACACGGGATGCACCCGGAATGTGGCACACAGGTTCGGCGGCGGCCGGGGTATTCGCGTCGGCACCGGGCCCCGCGCAACAGACCGCGCGCGCCTGCCCGCCACCTGCGCCATGCCGATGGCCCGTCGCCCTTGCGGTCCGCGGGCCAAGGCCTTACCTCAGACCCAGCACCCCAACCGGCCGGAGGTTCCATGCTGTCGATCCTGCAGATCCTGTTCTTTGTTCTCGATGTGGTCTGGTGGATCGTCATCGCCCATGTGATCCTGAGCTGGCTGATCAATTTCCAGGTTCTGAATCTGCGCCAGCCGCTGGTCGCGCAGATCTGGGACGGGCTCAACAAGCTGCTCGACCCGATCTATCGGCGCATCCGGTCGATCCTGCCGGACATGGGCGGGCTCGACCTGGCGCCGCTGATCGTGCTGCTGGCGATCTATGCGCTGCGCGTCGTGATCATCAACAACATCTCGGCCTTCCTCTGATCCCGTGACCCTGGCCGCGCCCGCCCCTTCCCGTGCCGAGGCCCTGCTGGCGCAGGTCTTCGGCTTTTCGCGGTTCCGCCCCGGCCAGGCCGAGATCGTCGAAGCCGTGGCAGCGGGCCGTGACGTGCTGGCGATCATGCCCACCGGTGGCGGCAAGTCGCTGTGCTATCAGCTGCCGGCGCTGCTGCGCGAGGGGCTGACGGTGGTCATCTCGCCCTTGATCGCGCTGATGCGCGACCAGGTCCGCGCCCTGCAGGAGGCCGGCGTCGCTGCCGGTGCCCTGACCTCGGGCAACACGCCCGAGGAAAACGACGCGATCTTTGCCGCGCTCGACGAGGGGCGGCTGAAACTCCTTTATATCGCGCCCGAGAGGCTGGCCTCGGGCGCCACCGTCGGTCTGCTGCGGCGCTCCGGCTGCAGCCTGATCGCCGTCGACGAGGCCCATTGCGTCAGCCAATGGGGCCATGATTTCCGCCCCGATTATCTGCGCATCGGCGATCTGCGGCGCGCACTCGATGTGCCGCTGGCGGCGTTCACTGCCACCGCCGACGCCGCGACCCGGCAGGAAATCACCGACCGCCTGTTCGCCGGCCAGTCGCCCGAAACCTTCCTGCGCGGCTTTGATCGGCCGAACATCCGCCTGGCCTTTGCCGTCAAGGACAGCCCGCGCAAGCAGATCCTGGCCTTTGCCGCCGCGCGGCGCGGGCAGTCTGGCATCGTCTACTGCGCGACCCGTGCCCGGACCGAGAGCCTCGCCAAGGCGCTGGACGAGGCCGGCCACCCCGCCCGCGCCTATCACGGCGGGATGGAAGACTGGGAGCGGCGCACCGTCGAGGATCTGTTCAAGACCGAGGACGGGCTGATCGTCTGCGCCACCGTCGCCTTTGGCATGGGGGTCGACAAGCCGGATGTGCGCTGGGTCGCGCATGCCGACCTGCCGAAGTCCATCGAGGCCTATTATCAGGAAATCGGCCGGGCCGGCCGCGACGGTCTGCCGGCCGATACGATGACCCTGTTCGGCCCCGACGACATCCGCCTGCGCCGCGCCCAGATCGACGAATCGAACGCCCCGCCCGAGCGTCGCGACGCCGACCATGCGCGGCTGAATGCCCTGCTGGGCCTGGCCGAGGCCACCAGCTGTCGCCGCCGGATGCTGTTGGCCTATTTCGGCGAGATCAGCGAACCCTGCGGCAACTGCGATCTGTGCGAGGTGCCGGCAAAGGTGTTCAACGCAACCGAACCGGTGCGCAAGGCGCTGTCGGCCATGCTGCGCACTGGCGAGAGTTTCGGCACCGGCCACCTGATCGACATCCTGACCGGCAATGCCACCGACAAGGTGCGCGCCCGCGGCCACGACCAGCTGCCGACCTTTGCCGTGGGGCGCGACTTGCCGCGGGCGGGCTGGCAGGCGGTGTTCCGGCAGATGATGGGCCGAGATCTGGTGCGCCCCGATCCCGAACGGATGGGGGCACTGCGCATGACCGAGGCCGCGCGCCCGGTGCTGCGCGGCGAATCCGAGGTGCATCTGCGCGCCGACAGTGTCGAAAAGGCGCGCGCCCGCCCCGAGGTGCGCGCGCTGGTCTCGGACGAGGATGCGCCTTTGCTGTCCGCGCTCAAGGCCAAGCGGCGTGCGCTGGCCGAGGCCGCCGGCGTGCCGCCCTATGTGATCTTCAACGACCGCTCGCTGATCGAGATGGCCGAGCGGCGGCCGCAGTCGCTGGACGATTTCGCACGGATCTCGGGCGTGGGGGCGACCAAGCTGGAGCGATACGGCCGGCTGTTTCTGGAGGTCATCACCGGTGCCGGGGTAAACGCCCCCCACCCCGCCCGGCGCAAGCTGGCCGGGCATCAGGGCGCCAGCCTCTACGACCGGCTGGCCGAGGTCGAACAGGCGCTGAGCCGCGGCACCTGCGGCACGCTAAAGCCGATTTCGCTGAGCCCGGCACAGCGCGCGCGGCTGGTCGCCCAGCGCCCGGGTGACGAGGCCGGCATCGCCCGGCTGATCGGGGACCGCGCAGCGGAACGCTTTGCCACGGCCTTTCTCGAGGTGTTCGACGAGGGCCGCGCCGCCGGTTAGACGAGCGGCACGCCCACCGGCCCCTGCAGCACAAAGACCAGCACTGCGGCATAGAAGACAAAGCTCGCCGCCAGCACGAAAACATGCCAGATCGTGTAGTGGAACGGCAGCCGCTGCCAGAGGTAGAACACCACCCCCAGCGTATAGAGCCCACCGCCCACCACCATCAGCACCAGAACCGGCAGCGGCAGCGCGGCGAACATCGGCCCGCCGGCGACCAGCCCCGCCCAGCCCATGCCCAGATACAGCGCCAGCGCGATCCACTTGAAGCGTTCGGGCGAGATGACCTTGAGCGCGACACCCGCCAGTGCGGCAGCCCAGACCCCGATGGTCAGCGCCATTCCGTGCCCGGACAGCAGCGTGAAGGGCGTATAGGTGCCGGCGATCTTCAGATAGATGGCCGAGTGATCCAGACGGCGCAGCAACCATTCCTTGGCCGCGCCCAGCCCGGATGTCTCACCGATGTTGTAGAGCGCCGAGAACAGGATCATCAGGAACAACGCGCCGCCATAGATCGACACGCCGGTGACCGACGCCGCATCACCCCGGTAGAGCGCAGTCAACACGATCAGCACCGGCACCGCCATCAGCACCAGCGTCAGCCCGGCGACATGCACCACGGCGTCCGAGACCTTTTCGGCCCGGGAATAAGCGGTTCGGAAAACGTCGGCCATTCGTTCCTCCGTCTCTTGCCCCTCAAGGTAATGTGCCGCCGCATCCGCAGCAACGCGACACGTCATCACCTTTGACTGCAATTCGTAACGGTTTCGTCAAGATACGGCGCTTTTGACGCAACGCCCAGCTTGACCTTGCGTTCGCTCCACGGCATGCGCGCGGTGCACAACCACGAGGCACGCCCATGTATCCCGTCGTCCGGTTCCTCAAGGAAATGCTGAAATTCCGTGGAAAACCGCTGGGTTTGCACCAGACCCATATCTCGCATCACCTCTGCTGGCCCTGGGATCTGGACCCGTGGATGGAGTTGAACAACGGCCGCACGCTGACCCTGTTCGACCTCGGCAGGATTCCGCTGATGGCACGGCTGGGGATCGTCCGGGCGACCTCGGACAACGGCTGGGGCATGACCGTCGCCGGCTCCTCGGTGCGCTATCGGCGGCGGATCCGCATGTTTCAGCGGTTCGAAATGCACAGCCGTCTGGTCGGCTGGGATGCGCGGTTCCTCTACATCGTGCAGACCATGCAGCGCGAGGGCGAGGCGCTGAACCAGATCCTGGTGCGGATGGCGACCACCTGCGACACCGGCATCCTGCCTACCGCCACGCTGGTCGCAGCATTGGGCCAGGCCGAAACCCAGAGCCCCGCACTGCCGGACTGGATCCGCGCCTGGATCGACGCCGAAGCCAGCCGCCCCTGGCCACCGGAACGCACCGACACCGCACCCGGATCGTAGAACGCTGCACCGGCCGGCATTTCCGCGGGCAACCGCCCCCCGCCCACGCATTTCGCTTCCCCCGCCCCGGCGGCGCGGCTAGCGTGGTGCCAAGCAGCACGGAGGCGCAGCCATGAGCGATATCGGCCACAACAACGGGCCCACGATGGAACCCGGCGAGAGCTGGCGCCGCCACTGCTGGGGCACGGCGCGCAAACGCCTGCTGCCGACCCTGCCGATCGAGGTGGTGCGCCTGCGGGTGAAACGCGCAGCGGAAATCGGCCTCGACTATCGCACCTATGCGTCGATCCGCGCCGCGTCCGGTCACGATGTGATCGCGCTTTTGTTCTCCACGAACGCCCTGCGGATGCTGCCCCCCGCACCGACCCTGCCCCAGGACCGCGCCGAACGTCTCGCCGCGGTCAGCGCGACCGGCCGCGCCGCCCTGGTCCGCGCCCCGCTCCACCCCGACACCGTGCTGACCCTCTCCGGTGGCCGGCTCGACCAGGCGACCCCGGCGCCGCGCCCCTTCGCCTCGTGGTCGGAAACCCGCACAGCACTGCGTGCCGCCCTCGCCCCGCAGAACTGGCCCGCGGACCGCGTCGTGCTGATCGGCGACACCCACGAGGAACGCGAATGGTCACAGGCCGCGCGGCTCGCCTATTACCTGCCTGCCGACCGCTTCTTTGCCGCCTGACCCCCATCTTTGCGTCCCAAATATCCCGGGGGAGTCGCGCAGCGACGGGGGCAGAGCCCCCACAGGCTCGCGAAGCGAGCCCGGCCCAAACGGAGGAGCGGATTGCAGATCCGCGACGGAGTGCGGGAGCCCCCCGCCATCCCCCTGTCGCCCCCCGTCAAACCGGACAATCAAACCGGGCTAATTCGGGCTTTTCTTTTCACCCCCCGCCCGTATAGTCCGCCGCATGGACCGCCAGCGCCCCCTTTTCGCGACCGAAATCCTGCCGAGTCAGCCCTGCGGCGGCGCGCAGCTGCGCGGGTTTCAGCTCCTTAGCGGCCTCTGAGCGTGCCTTCGGGCGCGACCGCTCAGAGGTATCCAGCGCCCCCGCACCGCTTCAGGAACATCGATTTCATCGAGACATGACCATGACCGACAAGACCGACCAAGACCGCGTTCTGATTTTCGACACCACACTGCGCGACGGCGAACAGTCGCCCGGCGCGACGATGACCCACGAGGAAAAGCTGGAAATCGCGGGCCTGTTGGACGAGATGGGCGTCGATATCATCGAGGCGGGCTTTCCGATCGCTTCTGAGGGCGATTTTGAGGCCGTCCGCGCCATCGCCCAGCGGGCCGAAACCTCGGTGATCTGCGGTCTGGCCCGCGCCAGCTTCACGGATATCGACCGCTGCTGGGAAGCGGTGCAGCATGCGCGCAAGCCGCGCATCCACACCTTCATCGGCACCTCGCCGCTGCACCGCGACATCACCGCGCTGGATCAGCAGGGCATGATCGACAAGATCGCCGCCACCGTGACCCATGCGCGCAACCTGTGCGACAACGTGCAGTGGTCGCCGATGGACGCGACCCGGACGGAACACGACTTTCTCTGCCGCGTCGTGGAAACCGCGATCCGCTGCGGCGCGACGACGATCAACGTCCCCGACACCGTCGGCTATACCGCCCCGCGCGAGAGCGCCGATCTGATCCGCATGCTGCTCGAGCGCGTGCCGGGTGCCGATACGGTGGTCTTCGCGACGCATTGCCACAACGATCTGGGCATGGCGACCGCCAACGCCCTGGCCGCGGTCGAGGCCGGCGCGCGCCAGATCGAATGCACGATCAACGGGCTGGGCGAGCGCGCAGGCAACACCGCGCTGGAAGAGGTGGTGATGGCGATGCGCGTGCGCAACGACATCATGCCCTGGCGCACCGGCATCGACACCACCAAGATCATGCACATCAGCCGCCGGGTCAGCCAGGTCTCGGGCTTTGCCGTGCAGTTCAACAAGGCGGTGGTCGGCAAGAACGCCTTTTTGCATGAATCCGGCATCCATCAGGACGGCGTGCTGAAGAACGTCCAGACCTTCGAGATCATGCGCCCCGAGGACATCGGCCTGAACGCCAAGAACATCGCGATGGGCAAGCATTCCGGCCGCGCGGCGCTGCGTGCCAAGATGGCCGAGCTGGGCTATGAGCTGGGTGACAACCAGCTCAAGGACGCGTTCGTGCGCTTCAAGGCGCTCGCCGACCGCAAGAAGGAAGTCTATGACGACGACCTGATCGCGCTGATGGCCGACAGCGCCGCCTCGGCGGTCGACGATTACCTGCAGGTGAAAAAGCTGCGCGTGATCTGCGGCACCGAAGGCCCGCAGGAGGCCGAACTCACGATGTCCGTCGGCGGCGAGGAGAGGTTCGTCGATGCCACCGGCGACGGGCCCGTGGACGCGGTGTTCAACGCGGTCAAGATGCTCTATCCGCACGGCGCCAAGCTGGACCTCTATCAGGTGCAGGCGGTGACCGAGGGGACTGACGCGCAGGCGACGGTCTCGGTGCGTCTCAGCAAGGACGGGCGCGTCTTTACCGGCCAGTCGGCGGATACGGATACGGTCGTGGCCTCGGCCCGCGCCTATGTCAACGCGCTCAACCGGCTGCACGCGGGCCAGGGCCGGACGTCGAACTCGGCGCTGATGCAATCGGCGGGCTGACAGCCATCGGCAAGGGGGCGACCACCGCAGCCCCCTTGCCGATGCGCCGCACGGGCACCACCGGCGCAATCCTGGCGTGGATCTGTGGGGCTATCCGGCCAATCGGCAGGCAGATCTGGTCAACGAGTGTTCTCCATTTGCATCGGTCGCCCGGCTTGACCCGCAAAGGCTGACAAGACCCGTGGCATTTCGTCGCCACGCGGGTTAGCCTGTGCTAAAAGAAGTCGCCCATCCCCTCAAACAATCGAGGCGACGCCGAGGCAGCATAGGTCCATGTGGTTTCAGACACGAAAGTCGATCCTCCGTCGTGCCGTTGACGCGACGTCCTCCGAAAGGCCGGCCCGCAAGACAGGGGCGCTGGCCGCTCTGCTTTGTGCTGCGTGCCTGAGCCCCTTTGCCGCCGCCGACAGGGCCTATGCCCAGGAAGCCGACTTCAGCCTGTCGACCGACCAGGCCGCGCTGCGGCGCGTCTCGGGCATGCTGATGCTGGATTACAGCAGCCTGACACTGTCCAACGGCGGCGACTTCGACCTGATGAGCCTGCATTATCTGCAGCGGGTCAACGACTGGCTCTCGTACGGGGTCGGCGCCTTTGCCCCGATGACCGAAGGAAATTACGGCGGCTTCTTCGGCGCGGACCTCGCGCTGCACGCCCAGCGGCAGATTTACGGCAACTGGTTCATCAATGGCGGTCTGGCCTTCGGCGTCGGAGCGGGCGGGCAAAGCCTCGGGCAATCCCGCACCTTGTCTGGCGACGGCGTGTTCGGCCGCGTCTATGCCGGGATTGGCTACCAGGCACGTCACTTCAGTTTTGGTGTGAACTACGCCCGCGTCGCGATCCTGAATTCGCAGATCAACGACGGCACGCTCAGTTTCTTCGTCCAGCGACCGCTGCATTTCTCGGTCGGTCGCTACGCCGATGCCGGGCGGATCGTGAGAGCGGACACCCCCGGTCTGCCCGAGCACGAGAACATCCTCTCGTTTCAGGCAAACAACTTTGTGCAAATCAATCCGACCGGTAGCTACACCGGCGACATTGGCAATGCGTCGGTCCAGTTCACCCATTTCCTGAACCGCGATGTCTATACCTTCATCGCAGCCGATCTCGGCACAACGGGCGTTCCGTTGTATAATCAGGCCCATGCAGGCATTGGCCGCCGCTTTGCGCTGACGCGCAACGTCAACCTGTATACCCAGTTGGGCGTGGGCAGCAGTGGCTGGGCGACGAATACCGTCGACACCGGTCCGGGCTTCTTCATCTACCCCAAGGCCACGCTGGAATACCTGTGGCACAACGGGCTGGGCCTGACCCTCGCGGCGGGCTACATGCGCGCCCCGCTGGGAACCTCGCGCAACTGGACCGTCGGGGTGGGGCTGAACTACCACCTCTCGCGTGGCGAGGCGGAGCCGGACGGCGACTATGCCCTGCGCGGCGTGCGCCTGAACGTCCTGGGCCGTCGCACCTCGCGCGTGTTCTATAATGGCCGGACCTCGGAACCGTTGAACCTGATCGCCGTGCAGGCCGACTATGTCCTGAACGACCACTGGTATCTCACCGGCCAGATCGCCGCCGCCGGCAATACCTTCCGCAGCTACGCGGGCTATGCCGAGGCCTATGCCGGCCTCGGTTGGCAAAGCCGGATGTTTGCCTCGGGCAGGCTGCAGGCCTATGCGCAGCTGATGTATGGGATCAACCCTGTCGGCATCGACCCGGCGCACGAGGTCGGCGGCCTGCTCTATCCCGCGCTGGGGATGTTCTATCATGTGAACGACCGGCTCTCGGTCTATAGCCAGCTGGGGACAGTCGTCTCGACCGGCCAATACCTGAGCGGCATGAACAACAGGTTCCGCCACTCCTCGCTGGGGTTCGGCCTGACCTATCGCTTCACGCTTCCGACTCGGTCATAGGCGTCGGCCGGGAAAGGGGGGCTGTCTGCCCCCCTCTTCGCCTGCGGCGAATTCACCCCCCGAGAGTATTTGCGACAAGGTGAGGGAGTTCCGGTCGAGCGGACAGCACCTGACCATTTCGTGACCCCCCGGCCCGGCAGTTTCACGCCGATTGCCGACCGCCGGACCCTTTACGTTGCGGGGCTTGCAGGCCTATAAGGACGCCCAATCGCCCCCGCCCTTCGCGGGGGCCAATCATGCTTTTCTCGGGACACCTGCCTCATGGTTGGAATTACGGGCCTGTTTTCGTCCGATATGGCGATCGACCTCGGCACGGCGAACACGCTGGTCTACGTCAAGGGACGCGGGATCATCCTGAACGAACCCTCGGTGGTGGCCTATCACGTCAAGGACGGGCGCAAGCAGGTTCTGGCCGTGGGCGAGGACGCCAAGCTGATGCTGGGCCGCACGCCGGGATCCATCGAGGCGATCCGCCCGATGCGCGACGGCGTCATCGCGGACTTTGACGTCGCCGAGGAGATGATCAAGCACTTCATCCGCAAGGTGCACAAACGCTCGACCTTCTCGAAACCGAAGGTCATCGTCTGCGTGCCCTATGGCGCAACCCCGGTTGAAAAGCGCGCGATCCGTCAGTCGGTGCTGTCGGCGGGCGCGCGCCGCGCCGGCCTGATCAGCGAACCGATCGCCGCGGCCATCGGCGCCGGCATGCCGATCACCGACCCCACCGGCAGCATGGTCGTCGACATCGGTGGCGGCACCACTGAGGTGGCCGTGCTCTCGCTCGGTGACATCGTCTATGCGCGCTCGGTCCGCGTCGGCGGCGACCGCATGGACGAGGCGATCATCAGCTATCTGCGTCGCCACCAGAACCTGCTGATCGGGGAATCCACCGCCGAGCGGATCAAGACCACCATCGGCACCGCCCGTATGCCCGACGACGGGCGCGGCAAGGTGATGCAGATCCGCGGCCGCGATCTGCTGAACGGCGTGCCCAAGGAAATCGAGATCACCCAGGGCCAGGTCGCCGAGGCGCTCAGCGAAACCGTGCAGACGATCTGCGAAGCGGTGATGATCGCACTCGAAACCACGCCCCCGGATCTGGCCGCCGACATCGTCGACCGTGGCGTGATGCTGACCGGTGGCGGCGCGCTGCTGGGCGATCTGGATCTGGCGCTGCGCGAGCAGACCGGGCTGATCATCACCGTTGCCGACCAGTCGCTGAACTGCGTCGCGCTGGGGACCGGCAAGGCGCTGGAATACGAAAAACAGCTGCGTCACGCCATCGACTACGAAAGCTGACCGGGAAGTCCGCCCCCGAGAGGTAAACCTTGGCCACCGAACGCTCCAACGAGGCCGATTATGTCCGCCCCGTGCGGCGCCTCGTGATCGGGGTGCTGGCGGTGGTGCTGCTGGGCCTGTTTCTGCTGTGGCGCATCGACAGCCCCCGGGTCGAGCGGTTCCGCACCGCAGTCGTCGATGCCGTCGTGCCGAACATGGACTGGGCGATGGCCCCGGTCACCCGCGTCGCGCGGATGGTCGAGGATTTCAGCAGCTATGCCCGGATCTATGAACAGAACCAGGAACTGCGCCGCGAGTTGCAGCAGATGCGCGCCTGGCGCGAAGCGGCACTGCAGCTGGAACAGCGCAACGCTCAGCTTCTCGACATGGCGCAGGTGCGGCTGGACCCTCAGTTGACGCATGTCACCGGCGTGGTGATGGCCGATGCCGGCAGCCCGTTCCGCCAGTCGGTCCTGCTGAACGTGGGCGAACGCGACGGGATCGTTGACGGCTGGGCAGTGATGGACGGGCTGGGGCTGGCCGGGCGGATCGCCGGCGTGGGCCAGCGGTCGGCGCGGGTGATCCTGCTGACCGATTCCAACAGCCGGGTGCCGGTGCTGGTGCAGCCGACCGGGCAGCGGGCGCTTCTGTCGGGCGACAACACGGCGATGCCGGTGCTGGATTTCGTCGAGAACGCGGGCGACCTGCGCCCTGGCGACCGGGTGGTCAGCGCCTCGGACGGCGGGGTCTTTCCGCCGGGCCTGCTGGTGGGCGAGGTGGTGCTGGCCTCGGACGGGCGCCTGCGGGTGATGCTGGCCGCGGATTACGGGCGGCTCGACTTCCTCAGGGTGCTGCGCTCGCGCCCGGCCGAGCGGATCGAGCAGACCGGCGCCCTGCTGCGCCCGGTCGACGAAAGCGGCGCGCCGCTGGACCCGGCCAGCGGCCTGCCCCTGGCGCCGGTGAACCCGGACGTCGCAATCCCGCCCGAGGGCGACACCCTGCCCGATGCCGGCCCGCTGGAGCCGGTTCCGGCCCTGCCCACCCCGCTCGAGGCCGGGGGCGCGAATGAATGAGCTTCCCCGGCTGAACACGCTGGCCTATCTGGGCCTCTGGCTGGCGATCGCGGCCGGGCTGATCCTGATGCGGATGCTGCCGTTATCCTCGGGCCAGGGTGGCTGGCCGGCCCCCGACGTGCTGCTGGCGCTCACCCTCGCCTGGGTGCTGCGCCGGCCGACACAATTACCCGCCCCGGTCATCGCCCTGGTCTTTCTGGTCGAGGATCTGTTCCTGATGCGCCCGCCGGGCCTCTGGGCACTGACCGTGCTGGTCGGCACCGAGTTCCTGCGCCGCCGCCAGTCGGTGGTGCGGGAACTGAACCTGATGCTGGAATGGGGCATGGTGGCAGCGGTCATTACCGCGATGTTCTTTGCCTACCGGATGGGTCTTGCGATTGTGATCGCGCCGCGCGCGCCGCTTGACTTGAGCCTCATGCAACTTGTCTTCACTGTGCTGGTCTATCCGCTGGTGGTCTGGGGGCTGCAGAACGTGCTGCGCGTGCGCAAGCCCGCGACCGGGGAACTCGACGAGCTGGGCCGCAAGCTATGAAACGACCGCCCAAGGATTCCGAGGAAAGCGCCCGCACGATCTCGCGCCGGGCAGCACTGCTGGGCGGCGCGCAGCTGGTGTTCGCCGGCGTTCTGGTGCTGCGGATGCGCAGCCTGCAGTTGGGTCAGGCCGAGGAATTCCGCCTGCTGGCCGAGGAAAACCGCATCAACATCCGCCTGCTGCCCCCCTCGCGCGGTTTGATCCTGGACCGCACCGGCGCGCTGCTGGCGGGGAATGTGCAGAACTACCGGATCGTGCTGGTGCGCGAGGACGCGGGCGAGCCCCGCGCGGCGCTGGAGCGGCTGGCCCAGCTGATCCCCCTGACCCCTGAGGAAATCGACCGCGCCGAGCGCGAGATCATGCGCCATCGCCCCTTCGTGCCGGTCGCCATTGTCGATCAGCTGAATTGGGAGGACGTCGCCCGCGTCGCCGCGAATGCCCCTGCCCTGCCCGGCATCACCCCCGAGGTCGGCCTGACGCGGTTCTACCCGTTCGGCGCCGAGTTCGCGCATTCGGTGGGCTATGTCGGTCCGGTGTCGGAACGCGATCTGGAAGCGCGCGAGAACCCCGACCCGCTGCTGATGATCCCCCGGTTCCAGATCGGCAAGATCGGTCTCGAACGCGAATACGAGGACACGCTGCGCGGCTCGGCCGGGCACCGCCGGGTCGAGGTCAATGCGGTCGGTCGCGAGATGCGCGAACTCGACCGGCAGGAAGGCGAGCCCGGCGCGAACATCCAGCTGACCCTCGACCGGTCGCTGCAGGCCTTTACCCAGGCCCGGCTGGGCGAGGACAGCGCGGCGGCCGTGGTGCTCGAGGTGCAGACCGGAAACATCGTCGCACTGGCCTCGGCGCCGTCCTTTGACCCGAACCTGTTCGTGCGCGGCATTTCGGTTGCCGATTTCAACGCGCTCAGGGACAACGACCACCGGCCGATGTCGAACAAGACCGTGCAGGGCGCCTATCCGCCCGGCTCGACCTTCAAGATGGTCACCGCGATGGCCGCGTTCGAGGAAAACCTTGCAGCCCCGGACGAGCGGGTGTTTTGCCCGGGTTATCTGGAAATCAGCGACCGCCGCTTTCACTGCTGGAACCGCGGCGGACACGGGCGGGTCAACCTGACCTCGGCGCTGGCCGAAAGCTGCGACGTCTATTTCTATGAGATGGCGCAGCGCGTCGGCATCGACCGGATCAACGCGATGGCCACGCGGCTGGGGCTGGGCGAACGCTATGAGCTGCCGCTGTCGGCGATGTCGAGCGGCCTGAACCCGTCGCGCGAATGGAAACTGGAACGGCGCGGCGCGGATTGGGTCGTGGGAGATACCATCAACGCCTCGATCGGCCAGGGCTATGTGCTGACGACGCCACTGCAGCTGGCGGTGATGACCGCACGCATCGCCACCAACCGGGCGATCCTGCCGCGGCTGGTGCACGCGATCGACGATGTCGAACTGCCGGTGCCCGAGTATCCGCCGCTGGGCCTGCGCCCCGCCGCGCTGGCGCAGGTGCAGCGCGGCATGTGGGAAGTGTCGAACTCGCAGCGCGGCACCGCCTATGGCTCGCGCATCGTCGATGCCGCGTTGCGAATGGCCGGCAAGACCGGCACCAGCCAGGTGTTCTCGATCACCCAGGCGGAACGCGACGCCGGGATCCGCCGCCAGGACCAGCTGCCCTGGAACCGGCGCGACCACGCGCTGTTCGTCTGTTATGCCCCCGACACCGACCCGCGCTATGCCGTATCGGTGGTGGTCGAGCATGGCGGCGGCGGCTCGTCGGTGGCCGCGCCGATCGCCCGCGACATCATCCTCGCCGCGCAAAACGGCGGCCTGCCGCCGCTTGATGCCTATCCGACCGCCCAGCGTAACCGCATCGAATCGATGATCCGCGAGATCACCGACCGGATCGGCCCCGCCGCCGACCCCAACCCCGGCCGGAGCCGCGCATGAGTTACCTGGAATACAACGTCAAGCGTGTGCCGACCGGCCTGTCCAAGGTGCTCTATGTCAACTGGGCGCTGGTGATCCTGCTGACCGCCGTGGCTTCGGTCGGTTTCCTGCAGCTCTATTCGGTCGCCGGCGGCAATTTCGAACGCTGGGCCGAACCGCAGATGCAACGCTTCGGGCTGGCCCTGACGGTGATGTTCATCATCGGCTTTACGCCGCTGTGGTTCTGGCGCTCGATGTCGGCGCTGGGTTACTCCGTCTCGGTCATCCTGCTTCTGGGCGTCGAGTTTTTCGGCTCGGTCGGCATGGGCGCACAACGCTGGCTGGAGATCGGCCCGATCCGCCTGCAGCCCTCGGAAATGACCAAGATCACCGTGATCATGGCGATGGCTGCCTATTACGACTGGCTCGACATCCGCCGCGTCTCGCATCCGCTCTGGGTGGCGCTGGCGGTGGTGCTGATCATGGTGCCGGCCTTTCTGGTGCTGAAGCAGCCCGACCTGGGCACCGCGCTGCTGATCGTCGGCGGCGGCGGCATGGTGATGTTCTTTGCCGGCGTCAGCCTGTGGTATTTCGGTGCCGTCATCGCCGCCGGCGTGGGGCTGGTTGCTGCGGTCTTTGCCTCGCGCGGGACGAGCTGGCAGCTGTTGCGCGACTACCAGTTCCGCCGCATCGACGCCTTCCTTGATCCCTCGCTGGACCCGCTGGGCACCTCCTATCACATCAACCAGGCGATGATCGCACTGGGCTCCGGTGGCTGGGCCGGGCGCGGCTTCATGCAGGGCACCCAGTCACGGCTGAACTTCCTGCCCGAGAAACACACCGACTTCATCTTCAACACCCTGGCCGAGGAATTCGGCTTTATCGGCGGGGTGTTCCTGCTCACGCTCTATATCGGCATCCTGGTCACCTGCGTGATCGCCGCCATGCAGAGCAAGAACCGCTATGCCTCGCTGCTGATCCTCGGCATCGCCGGCAATTTCTTTTTGTATTTCGCGGTGAACATGGCGATGGTGATGGGGCTTGCCCCGGTCGTCGGCGTGCCGCTGCCACTGGTCAGCTATGGCGGCTCGGCGATGCTGATGATCCTGATCGGCTTCGGCCTGGTGCAAAGCGCCTGCATCCACCGCCCGAGGGAGCGCACATGACCCTGACCATCCTGTTCGCCGCCGGGGCCAACCGCTGGCCCCTGTGGGAGTCTCCCTTGCGCCGCGCCCTGCACCAAGCCGGCATCGCGGCCGATCTGGTCACCGAGGCCGCGCCCGAGGCCGTCGACGTGATGATCTACGCCCCGGGTGGCGACACGCCCGCCGATTTCACGCCCTATACCCGCTGCAAGGCGGTGCTCAGCCTCTGGGCCGGGGTCGAGCGCATCGTTGGCAACCAGACCCTGACCCAGCCGCTCTGCCGGATGGTCGACCCGGGGCTGACGCAGGGGATGGTCGAATATGTGGTGGGCCACGCGCTCAGGGCGCATCTCGGCGTGGACGCCTTGTCGCAGACCCGCTGGGCGCCAAAGATCCCGCCGCTGGCCGCCGAACGCCCGGTGGCGATGCTCGGCCTCGGCGCATTGGGCGCAGCCTGCGGCGAGGCGCTGGCCTGCCTCGGCTTCCCCGTTCTGGGCTGGAGCCGCACTGCCAAAGACGTGCCGATGATCGAATGCCACCACGGCCGCGAAGGCCTGCGGATGGTGCTGGAACAGGCGCAGATCGTCGTGACGCTGCTGCCCGCGACCCCGGCGACCGAGAACATCCTGAACGCCGAAACCCTGTCCTGGCTGCCCGAGGGGGCGACGATCATCAACCCCGGCCGCGGCACGCTGATCGACGACGACGCGCTGCTGGCCGCGCTCGACGCAGGCCGGGTCGGCAGCGCCACGCTGGATGTGTTCCGCACCGAGCCCCTGCCCCAGGGGCACCCCTACTGGGCGCACCCGCGCGTCACCGTCACGCCGCATATCGCCGCCGACACCCGCCCCTCGACCGCTGCCACGGTCATCGCGGAAAACGTCCGCCGCCTGCGCGACGGCGAACCGCTCCTGCACTGTGTCGACCGCTCCGCGGGCTATTGATGGAGGTCGCGGTCGTTGGCGCCGGACTGATCGGCCTGACCATCGCCCACCGCCTGACGGCCGAGGGACACAGCGTCACCGTCATCGCCCCCCGCGAGGCCCCGCATATGGCCTCGACCGGCAACGCCGGAACCGTCGCGGGCTATGCCGTCGACCCTGTCGGCACCCCCGAGGTGCTGCGCGACCTGCCACGCCTTTTTTTCGACCGCGCCTCACCGCTGGCGCTGCACCGCCCCTCGGTGCTGACCCTGGCGCCCTGGCTGATGCGCTTCCTCGCCCAGTCGCGCCCCGCCGCCGCCCAACGCAACCGGCTGGCGCTCGCCGCCCTGCTCGAGGGCGTCGAGGACGACTGGCGCGCGCTGGCGGCATCGGTCGGCGGCACGGATCTGATCCGCGACCGCGGCGCGCTCTACGCCTATGACACCCCGCAGGCGCTGGCCGCCGCCCGGCCCGGGCTGGACCGCCGCCGAACCCTCGGCGCCCCGGTCGAGGTCCTCGATGCCGACGCGCTGCAAGACCTCGAGCCCACCCTTCCCCCCGGCCGCTTTGCCGGCGCCGCGTTGTTTCCCGGCACGCTCTGGTTCACCGACCCCGCGCAGATGCTCGCGCGGATCGGCGCCGCCGGACCCGCCGCACGCCTCGACGCCCGGGTAACTGCCCTGGCCCCGCGCAGACCCGGCTGGTCACTGACCCTCGACACCGGCCAGACCCTGAACACCGAGGCCGTCGTTGTCGCCGCCGGCGCTTGGTCGGCCCGCCTCCTGCGCCCCCTGGGGCTGAAGATCCCGCTCGACACCGAACGCGGCTATCACCTGGAATTCGACCTGCCCGAGGACGCGCACCCCCTCACCCGTCCGCTCTGCCCGACCAGCCGCGGCTTCTACTTCACCCCGATGCAGGGCCGGCTGCGCGCCGCCGGCACCGTCGAACTGGGCGGCACCGACGCGCCCCCCTCGCCCCACCGCTGGGCAAGACTGGAAGAGGGTGCGCGCTCGGTCTTCCCCGACCTGCCGCCACCCGCGCGCCGCTGGATGGGCCTGCGCCCCTCGATCCCCGACAGCCTGCCGGTGATCGGCACGGCCCGCCCCGGGCTGATCCTCGCCTTCGGTCACGGCCATATCGGCCTGACGCTGGCGCCCCGCACCGCCGCCCTGGTCAGCAACGCGCTGAAGGGTCGCGACACGCCGCAGGCCACCAGCCCGCACCGCTTCTGACCCTTTCATCTTGCCCCAAATACGCAAACACGCCGCTCACCGTGCGCGCACCACCCGGATCAGGGCGGCCCCTGCCAGCGACCCGGCGAAGAGCGCCGCCGCCGCGGTGACGATGCTCGGCCCCGCCGGGGTGTCCAGCTGCAGCGACGCGCCCAGCCCCGCCGCAACGGCCAGCCCCGCCAGCAGAACCGCCCAGACCGCCATCGCCTCGGGGCTGCGGGCATAGACCCGCGCTGCCGCCGCCGGCACGATCAGCAAGGCCGCGATCAGCAAGGCCCCCACCACTTTCAGCGCCACCGCCACCGTCACCGCCAGCGCCAGCGTCAGCGCCAGCCGCTCGCGCGCGGGGTCCAGCCCCAGACTGCGCGCCAGATCCTCGCTGATCGTCGCGGTTAACAGCGGCTCCCAGCGCCAGACCAGCAGCCCGACGACCAGCGCCGCGCCAATCGCCATGATCCACAGGTCCGACGCCGTCACCGTCAGGATGTCCCCGAACAGATAGGCCGACAGGTCGACCCGCACGCCGGGCAGGAAGGACACCGCGACCAGCCCCACCGCCAGCGCCGAATGCGCCAGAACGCCCAACGTGGTGTCCACCGCCCAGCCGCGCCCGGCCAGCGCCGCAACGACCACCGCCATCGCCAGCGCGGTCGCCAGCGTGCCGGCAAAGATCGACACGTCAAAGGCCAGCGCCAGCGCCACCCCCAGGATCGCCGCGTGCGAGGTCGCATCGCCGAAATAGGCCATCCGCCGCCAGACCACGAAGCACCCCAGCGGCCCCGCCGCCACCGCGACCAGGAACCCCGCCAGCAAGGCGCGCAGGATGAAGGCGTCAATGATCATGGTCGCAGCCCTCGTGTTCCAGATGGTCATGGGGGTGGTCGGGATGCTCGGGGCCGTGGTCGTGGTGGTGCTGGTAGAGCGCCAGCGCCCCGCCGGTGCCCAGACCAAAGAGCGCCCGGTATTCCGGCGCGTTCGACACGACCGAGGGCGTGCCCTCGCAGCAGATATGCCCGTTCAGGCAGATCACCCGGTCCGAGGCGCTCATCACCACATGCAGGTCATGGCTGACCGACAGCACCGCGCAGCCCAGTTCCCGCCGCACGTCCTCGATCAGCCGGTAGAAGCCGGCGGTGCCGGGCTGGTCCAGCCCCTGCGTCGGCTCGTCCAGCACCAGCAGCTGCGGCGATCCGGTCAGCGCCCGCGCCAGCAAGACCCGCTGGAACTGCCCGCCCGACAGGGTCGCCAGCTCGCGCTCGGCCAGTCCCGGCACGCCGACGCGCACCAGCAACGCCTCGACCGCCGCCGCGTCGAGCCGCCGGTGCAGCCGCAGAAAGCGTGCAACGCTCAGCGGCAGGCTGGGGTCCAGATGCAGCTTTTGCGGCACATAGCCGACGCGCAACCCCGGTGCGCGCGTCACCTGCCCCCCGGCAGGCCGGATCATCCCCAGAAGCGTGCGCAGAAACGTCGACTTGCCCGAGCCGTTCGGCCCGACCACGGTAACGATCTCGCCCGGATGCAGCGCAAAGTTCACATGCCGCAGCACGGGATCGGCATGGCCATAGGCGACGCTCAGCCCGCGCGCCTCGATCAGCGGCGCGCTCATACCTCGGCTCCGGTATCAGACGCGGCATCGGTCTCGGCGCAGGCGCGGCACAGGCCCAGCGCCTCGACCGTGGTGCGCTCGACGCGGAACCCGGCCTCGGCCGCGCCGCGTTCCAGGACTGCACGCAGGGGCTCGGCGGGGATCTCGGCCACGGCGTTGCAGCCCCGGCAGATCAGGAAGGCCGCATGGTGATCCTCGCCGGGGTGCGAACAGGCAGCAAAGGCGTTCAGCCGCCGGATCCGGTGCGCCAGCCCGTTTTCCACCAGGAATTCCAGCGCCCGATAGGCGACCGGCGGCTGCTTGCCGAACCCGTCCTCGGCCAGCCGTTCGAGCACCTCATAGGCGCCCATCGCGCCGTGACGTTCGAGCAGGATCTCCAGTGTGCGCCGACGCACCGGGGTCAGCCGCAGCCCGCGCTGCCGCACGACCGATTCGGCGCGATCGAGGCTGCCCGTGACGCAGGCGTGATGATCATGGGGATGGAAGGCGGGGGCGGGCATGGCTCTCCGGGCGCTTGACGTTCTGTTATGTTATAGTATAACGATTCGCAGTATAGCAGTCCCCCTTGATCTATGAAAGCCCTTCCGATGCCCCGTTCCCTGTTGCCCGCAACCCTGACCCTGTTGACCGCCATGCCCGCCCTGGCCGAGGTGCCGACCGTGGTTGCCGACCTGCCCGTCGCGCAGTCGCTGACCGCGCAGGTGATGGGTGAACTGGGCACACCCGACCTGCTGCTGGACCGCAGCGCCGATCCCCATCACGCGCAACTGCGCCCCAGCCAGGCCCGCGCGGTGGCCAATGCCGACCTGGTGATCTGGACCTCGGCCGCGCTCAGCCCCTGGATGGCCGAAGTGGTCGACTCGCTGGCCGAAGGCGCAACGCTGGAACTGGCCACGGTCGATGGCACCCGCCACGCGCCCTTTGCCGACGGCGCAATGTTCGAGGCCGGCGACGACGATCACGATCACGACGACCATGACCATGACCACGACAGCGACACAGCCGATGCCTATGACCCGCATCTGTGGCTGGAGCCCGCCAATGCCGCCGTCTGGCTGGACGCCATCGCCGGGCAACTGGCCGCAATGGATCCCGAACACGCCGAAACCTATGCCGAGAACGCCCGGGCCGCCGCGGCCCAGCTAGAGGGTCTGCGGGCCGAAATCGGGCAGATCCTCCAGCCGGTGGGCGACGCCGGGCTGATCATGCACCACAACGCCTATGGCTATTTCGCGCGCGCCTTCGGGTTGAACGTGCTGGGCACGGTGACCGGCGGCGACGCGGCAGACCCGGGCGCCGCGCGCATCGCCGCGCTGCGCCATGACCTGCAGGACGCGGGCGCGGTCTGCATTTTCCCCGAGGGCAACCACCCCTCGGGCTTTGTCGCGCTGGTGGCCGAGGGCACCGACATGCGCATCGGCGCCCCGCTCGACCCTGCCGGGATGCTGGGCGAGCCCGGACCGGACCTCTACGCGCAGACCATGCGGGGACTGGCGCAGGTGATTGCCGATTGCGTCGCGGGCGACTGACCTCGGCCGCAGGCGGGCGGGTGCGCGGTCAGCCCCCATCCCTGAGTGGCGTGTCGTCGCGGCCGGTAATCGTCTGCCGTTCGATCATCCGGTGAACCCGGACCGGTTCCTTGCCCTTGTGCAGCGCAAGAAGCCGGTCCGTGACACCGCCGTCCGCCTTCGTCCGGCGCTGGTGGTGACGCACATACTCGACCCAGGTCGGAACGTGATAGGTCTCGGTCCAGATATCGGGGTTCTGCAGATCGCGCAGCAACGACCATTGCTGCGCCCCGTCGCGGATGCGGATCCGCCGCCGTTCATTCATCAGCGCCAGAAACGCCGGCACGTCAGACTGCGCGATTTCGTAATCGACCATAATCATGATCGGGCCGCTGCGCTGCGTCAGGTCCAGCCGGATGTCAGGCTCTCGAAACCGGTTGAGGGGCTCGAGGTTCAGCTGCCCGGAATCGGGCAGCGGGGCAAACAACCCGACCAAGGCACCGATCACCATGACCGACGCCGCCATCAGCAGCGCCGTGCGCAGATCGAAATGTTCCGACATGGCGCCCCACAGCCAGCTGCCCCCGGCCATGCCGCCAAAGGCCCCGGTCTGATAGAGCGCCAGCACCCGCCCCACGACCCACCGCGGCGTCGACAGCTGCATCGTCACGTTGAACAGCGACAGCGAGATCACCCAGCAGATCCCGGCGATGAACATCGCCAGCGCACAGATCGCTGCGCTGCCGCTCAGCGCCAGCACGCAGGTGCTTGCGGCAAAGCCGAGGTGCCCGCCGCGGGTGATCGTCTCGCTGTTGAAGCGGGCCCGAATCCGGGCATTGCCCAGGGCGCCCACCACCGCGCCAAAGCCGAAGAACCCCAGCAACACGCCATAGACGATGGCATTGCCGTTCAGATGGTCGCGGACCACCAGCGGCAGCAGAGCCTGGACCACGACCGCCGAGAGGCCGAACAGAAAGCCACGGAAGATGACGCGGATCAGGTTGGGCGACATCGCGACATAGCGAAGGCCCGCTGAAAAGGCGATGCCCATCGGCTCGCGCGGCAGGCGCCGGGCAGGCAGCGCCGGCCGCCAGTTGAACAGCGCGGTGATGATCGCGACATAGCTCAGCGCATTCACCGCAAAGGCCGCCGCGGCCCCCGCGATGGCAACGATCACGCCCCCTGCCGCCGGGCCGATGCTGCGCATCATGTTGAAGCCCATGCTGTTGACCGACACGGCGGCGGGCAGTTCCTCGCGGGTGACGATATCGCCAACCGAGGCCTGCCAGGACGGGTTGTGAAGGGCGGTGCCGCAGCCGATGAGGAACGTGAAGCCCAGCAGCACCGGCGCGGTCAGCATCCCCTCATAGGCGAGGGCCGCGAGGGTCAGCGAGACCACCAGCATGAAGGTCTGTGCCGCGATCATGATCTTGCGGCGGTCGAAGTTGTCGGCAAAGACCCCGGCGGCAAGCGAGAACACCATGATCGGCAGGGTGACCGAGGCCTGCACCAGCGCCACCATCCGCTCGGACGAGGTAAGCGCCGTCATCATCCAGGCCGCCCCGACGGATTGCACAAGACCGCCAAAGTTCGATGCCAGCGTTGCGATCCAGAGCATGCGGAATGTCTGGTTCCGAAAGACGGTCAATGTCGGTTCCGTGTTCGGCATCACGCGACCTGTCGGGAAGCTGCACGTCGACGATAGACCGACGCGTTTCATGGTCTCAATAGGGGATTACATAGGGTCAGGGGCGGCCCTGCGTCCAGGGCCGCGTCCAGCAGACACTCCGGCCGGCGCGGGCCGCGCTAGCGGATATTCCGGCGCACCGCGGCCACCATCCGGTCCAGGATCTCGTCGAGGATCGGCCGCGACGTGGCGAAGTTCAGGCGCACCATCTTGTCCGCGCCCGGCCGGAAGTTCTCGCCCGGCGAGAAGGCGACACGCGCCTCGTCGTGGAAAAAGTCGAATGCCGTGCCCTCGATCCCCAGATCGGAGCAGTCCAGCCAGCACAGATAGGTCGCCTCGGGCACGCGAAAGCGCACCGCTGGCAACTCGGCCCTGAGCCGCGCCACCGCATGGTCGCGCATCGCCTGCAGATGCCCGATCAACCCGGTCAGCCAGGCATCGCCGTGATCCCAGGCGGCAACCGTCGCGTCGATGCCGATGGCGTTGACCGATCCCAGCACGCGCGCCGGAAAGCGGCGCTCGAACGCGGCCTTGAGGTCCGGCGTGCCGAAGCTGACGATGGCGGTCCGCAGCCCCGGGATATTGAAGCTCTTGGTCGCGGAATTCAGTGTGACGCAGCGCGCCATCGCCCGCGGCCCCAGCGCGCCGAACGGCAGGTGCTGCGCGCCGTCAAAGATCAGGTCAGAATGGATCTCGTCCGAGATCACCGTCAGGTCATGGCGTTCCGCAAAGTCCAGCAGCGCCGCCAGCTCGTCGCGGGTAAAGACCCGGCCGGTGGGGTTCTGCGGGTTGCACAGGATCAGGATCCGCACCTCAGGCGTCATCTGCGCTTCGAGCGCAGCGAGGTCAAACGTGTAGCCGGTCTCGGTCGCTGCCATCGGCAGCGGCACGAAATACCGCCCGCAATCGGTGACGGCAGCGCGGAACGGCGGATAGTTCGGCTCTTGCACGATGACGCCTTGGCCCGGCTCGGAAAAGGCCATGACCGAGGCATAGGTCGCCTGCACGAGGTCCGCGACAGCCAGCGTCAGATCGGGATCGACGCTCCAGCCATAGAGGCGCGCCATCCGGCGCGCATAGGCGTCGGCGACGGCGCGGTCGGCCTTTTGCCCGTCCCGCATCGGATAGCCATAGTCCTCGGCATCGACCGATTGGCGGATGGCCGCCTGGATCTCGGGCGCGATGCCGAAATCCATATCCGCGACAAAGGCCGGGATCACGTCGGGGGCATATTGTTTCCACTTGGCATTCCGGCGGGCCAGAAGTTGTTCCTTCGTCAGGCCGAAACGCGCGTCGAAATCCCCGGCGCCGGGTGTGGTTGCGATGTTCACGGGTGTCCTCCCACAATCATTCGGGTTCAGGCAAGATGACAGGCGACCTGCGCCCCGTCGGCCAGCGCGCGCAAGGCCGGTGCCTCGACGCCGCAGCGTTCCACCGCCAACGGGCAGCGCGATCGGAAACGACAGCCTTGCTCGGCCGCCTTGCCGATCTCGCCGGCGATCCGCTGGGTGATCTTCTTGTCGGGGTCGGTCGACGGGACCGAGGCCAGCAGCGCGCGGGTATAGGGATGGCGCGGGGTCTGCCACAGGGTCTTTTGATCGGCCACTTCGACGATCTTGCCCAGATACATCACCAGCACCCGGTCCGAGAAATAGCGCACGACCGACAGGTCATGGCTGATGAACAGAAAGGCCAGCCCGAACTCGCGCTTCAGATCCACCAGCAAGTTCAGGATCTGCGCCTGGATCGACAGGTCCAGCGCCGAAACCGGCTCGTCGCAGACCACAAGGTCGGGTTTCAGGATCAGCGCGCGGGCGATACCGATCCGCTGCCGCTGCCCACCCGAGAACTCATGCGGATAGCGTTGCAGGGCCGCCGGCGTGAAGCCGATCGTCTCGGCAATCTCGCTGATCACGCGCTTGCGCTCGGCCGGGTCGGCCATACCGTGCACCTTCAGCGGCGTCTCCAGCATCGACCAGACGCTGAGCCGCGGGTTGAGCGAGGCGAACGGATCCTGAAAGACCATCTGCACCGATTTGCGCATCGGCCTCAGCTGCGGTTCGGGCAGCTTTGCGATGTCCTGGCCCTTCAGCTTGATCTCGCCCGCCGCGGGATCGACCAGCCGCATGATCGTCTTGCCCAGGGTGGACTTGCCGCAGCCGGATTCGCCCACCAGCCCCACCGTCTCGTGCTCGCCCACCTCAAAGGACACGTCATCCACGGCATAGAACACCTTGCCCTTGGACCGGTAGGCAGTGCGCAGGTTGTTGACCTCAAGCAGGGACATGGGCGGCTCCTTCCTGCAGAGCCTGAATCGCTTCGCGCCGATAGCAGGCCGCAAGCCATCCCTTGCGCACCTCCTCCAGCGGCGGCGGGGCGCCGCGACATTCGGCCGCCGCAAACGGGCAGCGCGGGGCAAAGGCGCAGCCCTTCTCGCCCGCCGACGAGGCCACGGTGCCCTTGATCTCGGTCAGGCGTGTGTCGGTATAGTGCCAGTCGTCCTCGACCGAGGAATTCAGCAAGCCCTGCGAATACGGGTGCCGCGGCCCGGTGAAGAAGGGGCGGATCGGCGCCATTTCGGCAATCCGGCCGGCATACATCACCGCCACCCGGTCGGCCCACTGCGCCACCGCCCCCAGATCGTGGGTGATCAGCAGCATGGCCATGTTCAGCTTGGAACAGAGATCTTCGAGCAGGTCCATCACCTGCGCCTGGATCGTCACGTCCAGCGCGGTGGTCGGCTCGTCAGCGATCAGCAGGCGCGGGTTGCAGGCGATGGCCATCGCGATCATCACCCGCTGCCGCATCCCGCCCGAGAAATTGTGCGGATACATCCTGGCCCGTTCGCGCGGATTGGCGATGCCGACGAGGTCCAGCAGTTCGATCACCCGCTCGTTCACCGCCTTGCGCGACATCGTCTCGTGCGCGCGGATGTTCTCGGCAATCTGCAGACCGATGGGCAGCACCGGGTTCAACGAGGTCATCGGCTCCTGCAGGATCAGCGCGATACCCTTGCCGCGGATCCGGCGCAGCTGCCAGGCCGGCAGCGTCGCCAGATCGAGCCCGTCATAGATCACCTGCCCGCCGTTGATCGCGGCGCCATTCGGCAGCAGGCGCAGGATGGAGAACGCGGTCAGCGACTTGCCGCAGCCCGATTCACCCACCAGCGCGACCTTCTCGCCTTCATGGATCTCCAGGTTGATGCCCTTGACGATCTCGGCCCCGGGGAAGCCCACGCGCAGGTTCAACAACTCCAGAACTGGGACTTTCTTGGCCATCAGCGCACCTTCGAGCGGGGGTTGAGGATGTCGGTCAGCCGGTCGCCGATGATGTTGAGCGACAGCACCGTGAGGACGGTGGCCAGGCCCGGAAGCGCCGACAGATACCATTCCGAACGGATCTGCGTCCGGCCGTTGCCGATCAGGCTGCCCCAGCTGACGACATTGGGGTCGCCCAGATTGAGGAAGCTGACCGCGCTTTCCAGCAGGATGCCGTTGGCCACCAGCACCGAGGCCCCGACCACCAGCGTCGGCAGCGCGTTGGGCAGGATCTCGCGCAGGATGATGCGCGAGGTCGGATAGCCCAGTGACTTGGCGGCCATCACAAAATCCGCCTCGCGCAGGGCCTTGAACTCGGCCCGGGCCAGCCGCGCGATCATCGGCCAGGCGGCCAGCCCGATCGCGACGGCGATCAGCGGGATCGACGGATCGCCGATTGCCAGCAGCACGATGATCAGCAGCATCGTCGGCATGGTCTGGAAGATCTCGGTCAGGCGCATCAGCAGGGTGTCGATCCAGCCACCGAAATAGCCGCCGGTGGCGCCCACGGCGGTGCCGATGATCAACCCGAAGATCGCCGCCGAAAAGCCCACCGCCAGTGTCGAGCGGCTGCCGTGAACGATCCCCGAATAGAGGTCGCGCCCCAGCTGGTCGGTGCCCAGTGGCGAAAAGCTGTCCTGAAAGGGCCACAGGAAGGGCATGTTGACCATGTCCTGAGGATCGGTGGGGGCAATCACATCGGCAAAGATCGCCATGAAGATGACGGCGGTGAAGACAAGCACGGCCAGCACGAACAGCGGGTCTTTCAGCGATTTCGGAAGACGCAGGCGGCGGTGCGGCTTGACCAGGGTGGCATCGGTCATGGTCGGATCCTCAGGCACGGATTCGGGGGTCGAGAAGCGTGATCAGCCAGTCGATCACCACATTGGTCACGATCACCGCGACCGACGACAGCAGCAGGATGCCCAGCAGCACCTGGTTGTCCCGGGCGGCGAGCGCGCTCATCGTCAGGCGACCCAGGCCGGGCCAGTTGAACACCGTTTCGACGACGACCGCGCCGCCCAGCAGGTTGCCCAGGTGCAGACCGGCCACCGTGGTCACCGGGATCAGCGCGTTGCGCAGGCCGTGGCGGAACTGGATCACCACCGGGTGGATGCCCTTGGCCGCGGCGGTTCGAATGTAATCCTGGCGCAGCACTTCCAGCATCGCCGCGCGGGTGAGGCGGGCATAGATCGCCATGAAGAAGGCCGCCAGCGCCACCGAGGGCAACACCAGATGATGCAGCCGGTCCAGGAACCAGGCCCACCCTTCGAGCGAGGCGCCGATCGATTCGGCCCCGCCAGACGGGAACCATCGCAGCTTGGCGGAAAAGACGACGATGATCATCAGGCCGACCCAGAAGTTGGGCGCCGAGTAGAACAGCAGCGACCCCGAGGTCAGCAGCCGGTCCGGCCATTTGCCGGCAAAGACCGCCATCCCCCAGCCGACCAGGATCCCGGTCATCAGCGCCAGAACAAAGGCCGACAGCATCAGGATCAACGTCGCCGGCAGGCGTTCCATGATCACGTCCAGCACCGGGGCCGAATAGTTGATGGATTGCCCGAAATTCAGCGAGAAGACGCCGGTGATATAGTTCCAGAACTGCACCACGATATTGTCGTTCAGCCCGTAGGCCTCGCGCATCGCGTGCATCGTTTCCTGGCTGGCCGAGCCCGACATGCCGGCGATGGCGTCGACCGCATCCCCCGGCATCAGGTGCAGCAGGATGAACGAGATCAGAACGATCCCCAGCATGGTGGGAATGGCCTGCAGCAGGGTGCGCAGGATGACCTTGCCGATAGCCCTCATGCCGCCACCTCGCGGGCCAGAGCCTCGGCCAGAAAGTCCAGCCGGTCCTGCCCCCAGAACATCTCGCCCCGATAGATATAGGTGGGTGAACCGAAGACGCCGGCCTCGCGGGCGGTGGCGAACATCGCCTCCTTCTGGTCGGCCACCGCGGGGCTGTCCTCCATCCCGGCCAGCGCGGCCCCGTCATAGCCGGCGGCGGTAGCGACCTCGGCGCGGACGGCGCGGGTGCCCACATCGAGGCAGGATTCCCAATAGGCCTTTTGCAGCGCGATCGAGATCGGCAGCGCATCATGGCCCTGCAGCTGCGCTGCCCAGACCATCGGCAGCGCCTCGGCCAGGTTGGCCAGCCCGGAGGGACGGCCGTCGATCACCATCGGCACCCCGAGGCGCGCGGCCCAGCGCCTGAGGTCGGTAAAGACATAGGCCTGTCGCACCGCCGGCTTTTCCATCAACGGAACCCAACCGTTGTCCTTGAAGGTCGAAATCGGCACCGACTCGATTGTCGCCCCGGTCGCCGCCGCCAGATCCTGCAGCCGCTGCGCACCGAGATAGGCCCAGGGCGAGGCCAGGGAATAGACGTGTTGCACGGACCTGCGCGGGTCTTCCAACCGGGAAACATCGGGTTGCTGGGCTGGTTGCACCGTCATGGGCTCCCTCTCTGGTCCGCGCGCACAACCGCCTGCCAGCCGTGCCGCGAAGGCAGCGACGGTCGCGGGTTGCGGCCTCGGTCTATGTGGTTTATTGGAACGGACGCGACATGGCACCGTCATGCTGCAGGTGCAGCGTCCTTCGAGGCTAACACCGCCTTTCCCGACCTGCCAAGCGAACATCGCCCCCGAATTGTTGCATTGGTGCAAGAGTTTCGTGCGGCATTGATGCTTCGCGCGCATCAATTCACATGCCAAGCTGCAGTGCAGAAACCGCCGCGTGGTGGTCCGAACTTCGGATCGAAAGCACCGCGGCCTGTCCTTCTCACCGCAATAAAGGAACGCCCTCGTGAGCGCGCCCAAAGTCATGCCCAAATCCCTGAGACTCTCCGCCGACGTCGGCGGCACTTTCACCGATATCGTGCTCGAAGACGGCGCCAACCGCTGGACCACGAAAGTTCTGACGACCCCCGCCACCCCCGAAGAAGGCGTGCTGGACGGAATCGAGAAGATCATGGGCATCTCGGGCAAGACCCTGCCCGAGGTGACGAGCTTCGTGCATGGCACCACGCTGGCCACCAACGCGATCATCGAACGCCGCGGCGCCAAGACGGCGCTGGTGGCAACCGACGGGTTCCGCGACGTGCTCGAGATCGGCACCGAGAGCCGCTATGACCAGTATGAACTGGCGCTGGTTCGCCCGAGGCCGCTGGTCGACCGCCCGCTGCGCTTCACCGTGCGCGAGCGGATGGACGCCCGCGGCAACGTGTTGCTGCCACTGGACGAGGCGCAACTGCTGGAAATCGCGGCCGAACTGAAGGCACAGGAAATCCAGAGCGTCGGCGTCTCGTTCCTGCATTCCTTTATGAACCCGAGCCACGAGAAACGCGCCGCCGAGATCCTCAAGGCGGCGGTGCCCGGGCTCTATGTCTCGATCTCGTGCGAAGTCTGCCCCGAGATCCGCGAATACGAGCGCACCTCGACCACGGTGGCCAACGCCTACATCCAGCCGCTGATGGACGGCTATCTGGCCCGCATGGAGGCCCGGCTGAAGGAGATGGGCTTTACCGGCATCCTGTCGCTGATGACCTCGGGTGGCGGCCTCAGCTCGGTCGCCACCTCGCGGGCCTTCCCGGTGCGGCTGGTCGAATCGGGACCGGCGGGCGGTGCGATCTTCGCGTCGCAGATCGCGGCCAAGCTGGGCGAGAAGAACGTCATCGCCTTCGACATGGGCGGCACCACCGCCAAGATCAGCCTGATCGAGGATTACCGGTCCGAATCGTCGCGCATCTTCGAGGTGGACCGCGCCGCGCGCTTCCTCAAAGGGTCGGGCCTGCCGCTGCGCATCCCGGTCATCGAACTGGTCGAGATCGGCGCCGGCGGCGGGTCGATCGCCCATGTGGACGCCCTGAACCGGGTGACCGTGGGCCCCGAAAGCGCCTCGTCGGTGCCGGGGCCGGCCTGCTACGGGCTGGGCGGCACCAACCCGGCGGTGACGGATGCCGATGTCGCCATCGGCCTGATCGACCCCGAGGGATTCGCCGGCGGTTCGATGACCTTGCGCAAGGATCTGTCGCTGGAGGCCCTGGTCACCAATGTCGGCGGCAAGATCGGCCTGAGCCCGGAAATGTCGGCCTATGCGGTCTATGAAATGGTGTGCGAGAACATGGCCTCGGCCGCGCGCGCGCATACCGTAGAACGCGGCGTGGTGGCCTCGGATCACACGATCATCGCCTCGGGCGGGGCGGCGCCGCTGCATGTCGCCCGGGTGGCCGAGAAGATCGGCGCGCCGCGGGTGATCATCCCGGCCAATGCCGGCGTCGGCTCGGCCGTGGGTTTCCTCGCCGCGCCGGTCAGCTATGAGATCGTGCGCTCGAACTACATGCGGCTCGACACGTTCGACGCAGCCGGCGCCACGGCGATGCTCAACGACATGTCGGCCGAGATCATGGCCTGGGTCGGCCCGGCCGCCGGCGATCAGCCCGTCGAGGAAACCCGCGTCGCCTTCATGCGCTATGTCGGCCAGGGCCACGAGATCCCGGTGGTGCTGCCGCTGCGCGACCTGACGGCCGATGACGTCGCTGCGATGCGCACGACCTACGAAAAGACCTATGAGGAGCTGTTCAACCGCTCGATCCCGGCAGCCGCCATCGAGATCATGGCCTGGTCGGTCAGCTGTTCGACTCCGCCGGCCCTGCCCGCAACGATCGCCCCGGCAGTGATGACCGGCCGCGCGGTCCCCGGCACCAAGGTCACGATCTTTGACGGCAAGGTCGAATCGCCGGTCGAGGTCTTCCGCTACAAGCGCACGGATCTGGGCGCGGGCGATCAGGTGGCGGGTCCGGCGATCATCTTCGAGGATGAAACCACCACCTATGTGACCGGCTCGTTCAATGCCTGGATCGACGCCGCCGGGTCGATCGTCATGGATCGCAAGGTGGAGGCGGCGGAATGAGCCTGTCGCTGATCGACAAACAGATCATGTGGAACCGGCTCCTCGCGGTGGTCGAGGAACAGGCGCAGGTCTGCCAGCGCACCGCCTTTTCCACCATCGTCCGCGAATCGGGTGACCTGGCGGCGGGCGTGTTCGACGCCAGGGGCCGGATGCTGGCCCAGGCGGTCACCGGCACGCCCGGGCACATCAACTCGATGGCGCTGGCCGTGGGACATGTGATCGACGCCTATCCCATCGAGACGATGGAGGACGGCGACGTCTTCATCCACAACGACCCGTGGATGGGCACCGGCCACACCAACGACATCTCGCTGACCACGCCCTGTTTCCACAACGGCAAGCTGATCGGCTTCCTGGCCTGCAACAGCCACGTCATGGACATCGGCGGCCATGCCGACCGCTCGTCCTCGACCGATGTGTTCATGGAAGGGCTCTATCTGCCGATCCTGAAGATCGCCCGTGCCGGCACGATCGACGAAAGCCTGATGGCGGTGATCCGCGCCAACACCCGGCAGCCGGTCGAAACCGTGGGCGACGTCTATTCGCTGATCAACTGCAACCAGATCGGCTGCGACCGGCTGGTGGACATGATGGACGAGTTCGAGATCACCGAGCTGGACGAGCTGGCCGAACACGTCATCGACACCTCGCGCCAGGCGGTGCTGGACCGGATCGCGGCACTGCCCAAGGGCACCTGGGAAGGCCAGCTGACCCTGGACGGGCGCGACGAGCCGGTGCCGCTGAAGGCACGGCTGACCATTTCGGACAGCGGCGTGCACGTCGATTTCGACGGCTCGGCGCCGATGACCAAGCGCAACTTCAACGTGCCGCTGTGCTACACGCTGGCCTATACCAGCTATTCGCTGGGCGTGGCGCTGTTCGGCGGCATCCCCAACAATTACGGCTCGCTGGAACCGCGCACCATCTCGGCCCCCGAGGGCTGCATCCTGAACGCGCTGAAACCGGCCGCCGTGGTGGCACGCAGCCAGGTCGGGCTGATGCTGCCGGATCTGGTCTATGACTGCCTGCGCAAGGCGATCCCCGAAACGATCCCGGCTGAAAGCACCTGCGGCCTTTGGGGGATCAATGTCATGGGGCCGTGGACCAGCCCGTCCAGGGTCTGGAACCTCTACCGCGCGCAGGTCATGACCACGGGCGGCATGGGCGCCCTGCCGTTCCGCGACGGGATGTCGGCCACCGGCTTTCCTTCGGGCGTGCGCGGCGGTCCGGTCGAGATCTTCGAGAGCATGACCACGCTGGTGGTGTGGAAGAAGGAACTGGACACCGACTCGGGTGGCGCGGGGGAATATCGCGGCGGCCTGGGCCAGTGGATCGAGATCGGCAACACGATCCCCGAGGATTTCCAGTATTTCGCCGGCTACGAGCGCATCGACAACCCGGCCAAGGGCGCCAAGGGCGGAGGCCCGGGCGGCGCCGGCAGCCTGGTCTTGTCGAACGGCGCGCGCCAGTCGGGAAAATCCAGCTTTACCGTGCCGTCGGGCGAACGGGTGATCCTGCATTCCTCGGGCGGCGGCGGCACCGGCGACCCTCGGGCGCGCAGCCGCGACTCGGTCCGGCGTGATCTCGATTACGGGCTGATCTCGGCCGCGGCCGCCCGTGACACCTATGGCCTCGAAGCGTGACGGAGACCGCAATGCTCGACACTTCCCAATCCCAGATCTCGCTGATCGACAAACAGATCATGTGGAACCGGCTTCTCGCGGTGGTCGAGGAACAGGCGCAGGTCTGCCAGCGCACCGCCTTTTCCACCATCGTCCGTGAATCGGGTGACCTTGCCGCCGGGGTGTTCGACGCCAAGGGCCGGATGCTGGCCCAGGCGGTCACCGGCACGCCCGGGCACATCAACTCGATGGCGCAGGCCGTGGGTCATGTGATCAACGCCTATCCGACCCAGACGATGAAAGATGGCGACGTCTTCATCCACAACGACCCGTGGATGGGCACCGGCCACCTCAATGACATCTCGATCACCACGCCCTGTTTCCATAAGGGCAAGCTGATCGGCTTCCTGGCCTGCAACAGCCATATCCTGGATATCGGCGGGATGAACGACTGGGCCTCGTCAACCGATGTGTTCATGGAGGGGCTCTATCTGCCGATCCTGAAGATCATCGAGGAAGGCATCGTCAACGAAAGCCTGATGGCGGTGATCCGCGCCAACACCCGGCAGCCGGTCGAAACCGTGGGCGACGTCTATTCGCTGATCAACTGCAACCAGATCGGCTGCGACCGGCTGGTGGACATGATGGACGAGTTCGGCCTGACCGAGCTGGACGAGCTGGCCGAACACGTCATCGAGACCTCGCGCGCGGCGGTGATGGCCAAGCTCGGCGCCCTGCCGCGTGGAAGCTGGGAAAGCGAGATCACGCTGGACGGGATGAGCGAGCCGATCCTGCTGAAGGCCAAGGTGACCATCGCCGAGGACGGGATCCATGTCGATTACGCGGGCTCGCACGGCATGGTGAAGCACAACTTCAACACGCCGCTGTGCTATACGCAGGCCTATACCAGCTATGCCATCGGCGTTTCGCTGTGCGGGGACATCCCCAACAACTACGGCTCGCTGGCGCCGCGCTATATCACCGCGCCCGAGGGCTGCATCCTGAATGCGCTGAAACCGGCCGCCGTGGTCTCGCGCCACCTGATGGGGCTGATGCTGCCGGACCTGGTGTTCAACTGCCTGCGTCAGGCCCTGCCCGACCGCATCCCGGCCGAAGGCGCGGGCGTATTGTGGAACCAGCGCGCCGTCGGCCCTTGGTCCAGCCCGCCCAAGTTCGGCGAGACCTTCATGGTGGGCCTGGTGACCACCGGCGGCATGGGCGCGCTGCCCTACCGCGACGGGATGTCGGCCACCGGCTTCCCGTCGGGCGTGCGCGGCGGCCCGGTCGAGATCTTCGAGAGCATGTCGACCGTGGTCATGTGGCGCAAGGAACTGGACACCGATTCCGGCGGCGCGGGCACGTTCCGCGGCGGGCTGGGCCAGATCATGGAGATGGGCAACTCGATCCCCGAGCCCTTCATGATCGGCAACGCCTTCGAACGCATCAAGTTTCCGCCGCGCGGCGCCGCCGGCGGCATGGACGGCAAGGCCGGCAATGTCCGGCTGAGCACCGGCGAAAGCCTCAATCAAAAGGGATCGCACATGGTGCCGGCCGGCGCGCGCGCGATCATCCAATCCCCGGGCGGGGCGGGGACGGGCGACCCGCTCAGCCGCGACCGGGCAGCCGTCGCCGCCGATCTGGCGAATGGCTACATCACCCCCGCCGCCGCGCGGGATCTCTATGGCTACACCGGCTGACCCCTCCCCCGGCCGGCAAACAACAGGGAACAAAAGGAACCACGACATGACGGAACGTCTCACGAAACTTACACGCCGGCAGCTGCTCGCCGGTCTCGCCGCGGCGCCGGCCACGGCCGGGCTGTTCTCGGCCGGGGTCATCCCCTCGATCGCCCGCGCCCAGACGGGAACGGTCGTCAACATGGTCGGCGTGACCGAAGCCCCCGCGCTTTTGTCCTTCGTCAACACCTCGAGCCTGATCTGGTCGGCGCATGTCTCCGAAGGCCTGCTGGAATTCGATTTCGACATGAACCCGACGCCGCTTCTGGCGACCGAATGGGAAGTGGCCGAAGACGGTCTGACCTATACGTTCAAGCTGCGCGAAGGCGTCAAATGGCATGACGGCGAGGACTTCACCGCCGAAGACGTCAAGTTCTCGATCCTCACCGCCAAGCAATACCACTCGCGCAACCGCACGACCTTTTCCAAGATCGAGGAAATCGAGACGCCCGACGACTATACCGTCATCCTGCACCTGAGCGCGCCGACGCCCTTCCTGCTCAAGGCGTTCTCGTCGATGGAAAGCCCGATCGTGCCGAGCCACCTCTACGGCCCGGACGAGAACCCGCTGACTCATCCGAACAACACCGCCCCGATCGGCACCGGCGCCTATGTGTTCAAGGAATGGGTCCGCGGCAGCCATGTCGTCTGGGAAAAGAACCCGAACTACTGGAACCCCGACCTGCCGAAAATCGACACACTGGTGGCGAAATTCATCCTCGACCCCTCGGCGCGCACCATCGCCTTCGAGACCGGCGACGTGGACATCGGCTATCGCACGCCGGTGCCGTTCCGCGATCTCGAGCGGCTCGAGGCCACCGGCCATATCGACATGACCAACCTCGGCTATGCCTATGATCCGCCCAACATCGTCATCGTCGAATGCAACCTGCGCGACGAGACCCTGTCGAACCTGAAGGTGCGCCAGGCGATCGCCCACTGCATCGACCGCGAGATGATCAACCGCGTGGTGTTCTTCAACTACGCCACCCCCTCGGCCACGCCGGTGGTGCCCTATCACGCGGCCTTCCATCTGGACGAACCCTCGCCCTACGGGTTCGACATCGACGCCGCGCGGGCGCTGCTGACCGAAGCGGGCTATCCCGACGGCATCACGCTGACGATGGAATATGTGGGCGACGAACAGCGTATCCTTGGCGAGTTCCTGCGCGCCGCGATGAGCCGCGCCGGCATCACCATCGAGCTGCGCGGCCAGGACATGGGCACGCTGATCGCCCGGGTCTACCGTGATCAGGACTATCAGTTGCACCTCGCCTCGATCTCGAACCTGTTCGACCCGCAGGTGGGCGTGCAGCGGCTCTACTACAGCCCTAACATCATCCAGGGCGTCGCTTTCTCGAACGGCACCGGCTACAGCGACCCTGAGGTGGATGCCTGGCTCGAGGCGGCCGCGGTGTCGCTGGACCTGGAAGAGCGCGTCGCGCTCTGGGCGCAGATCCAGCGCAAGGTGATGCAGGACGTGCCCAGCTTCCCGATCGTCATGTCCGCCTGGCAGACGATCTCGAACAAGCGCCTTGCCGACCACACCACGAACGCCGAAGGGTTCGAGGGCTCGATGGCCCGCATGTACGTGGTCTGACGCTGACCTGCCCCGCCGGGGCCTGCGCACCGGCGGGGCGGCATTCCTTTCCAGACGGACATTCCCATGAGCGACCTCGACCGGGTGCGCGCTGCCAGCTTGATGCGGGCGGCCGACCTTGATGCCTTGCTTCTTTTCCAGCCCGAAGCCTTTCGCTATGCCACCGGCCTCGATGCCGGCGTGGCGTCGATGTGGCGGCGCGGCGGCGCCTCGGCGGCGCTGGTCCCGGCGGAACCGGGCGAATCCATTGCCGCCATCCTTTCCGACCATCAGCTGCATTTCGGCCCGTCGCCACGGGCCGCGATCGAACTGATCACCCATCCGATCTGGATCGATTACGTCGACTTTTCAGCCGTCAGCAACCCCGAGCCGGCCAAGCGCCTGCAAGCAGCCTATCGCCAGCAGGCGCTGGGCGGGGCGCGACCGGAAAGCTTCGATCGCGATGCGGTTTACGGTCTGATCAAGGATCTGCTCGACTCGCGGCAGATGAAGACCGCGCGCATCGGCGTGGATCTGGAGTTCCTGCCCGCCGCCGATTTCGCCGCCCTGCAGGCCGCCCTGCCTATGGTCCGACTGTGCGACGGCTCCGAGGTGCTGCGCCGCCTGCGCTGCATCAAGTCCCCGCGCGAGATCACCTGTCTGCGCCAGGCCAACACCGCCTCGGAAGCGGGCCTGCAGCACATGGCCCAGAACGCGAGGGCCGGCATGGCACGATCGGATCTGGACGCGCTGTGGCGAGACGGGGTGCGCGCCGCGGCACAGGCCGGCGGTTTCGCGGTTTCGGGTGACCGGGCTGGCATCGCCGTAGGGCCGAACCTGGTCACCCCGGACCCGGTGCTGCAGGCCGGCGACCTGATCAAGGCCGACATGGGCGTCGCCGTCTCGGGCTATCTGTCCGATGGCACGCGGACTTACTGTCTGGGCACCCCGTCGCCCGCGGCCCTCCGGCTGTTCAGCGTGATCGAGGAGGCCTTTATGGCCGGGCTCGCCGCGATCCGCCCGGGCGCCGCCTTTGCCGATGTGCACGCGGCGGTGCTGGCCACCACCGCCCGGCTGGGGCTGCCGGACTATCATCGCGGTCACTTCGGCCATTCGATCGGTGCCAGCTGCGGGTCCGAGGAATGGCCCTTCATCTCGGCCTCGAACCCCGAGGAAATCCTGCCCGGCATGGTTCTGGCCTTCGAGGTGCCATTCTATCTGCACGGGCTGGGTGCGATGATGATCGAGGATCAGCTGCTGGTCACCGCAACCGGCGTCGAGGTGATGAACCGCCTGCCGCGCACGCTGACCGACATCACCCTGACAGAGCCGGCGGTCGCCTGACCGCCGGACCTGGCCAGCCCGCTATTTCAGTGTGTTGCGCAGCCGCTGCACCAGGAAATCGGACAGCGCCCGGGTCTTGGGCAGCATGTGCTTGTTCGACGCATAGCAGACATAGAAATTCGTCTCGGGCCAGACAGTCCATTCCGGCAGGATCTGCACCAGCTTGCCCTGCGCGATGGCATCCGAACAGATATAGCGGGCGATGATCGCGATGCCGGTGCCGTGCTGCGCGGCCTCGAAGATGGCCTCGGACGAATCCGACCGGAAATCGCCCGCGACATGCACGGTCTCGATCTGCTCGTCGCGCTTGAACTGCCAGGTCGTCCCCAGCTTGGCATAGCGCGAGAAGCACAGGCAGTCGTGGTTCACCAGATCGGCCGGCGTCCGCGGCATGCCGTGTTCCTCGATATATTCGGGCGACGCCACCAGGTGCTTGTGGTTGGTGCCGATCTTGCGCGCCACCAGACTGGAGTCCGGCAGGGAGCCGATGCGCACCACGGCGTTATACCCCTCTTCCAGCAGGTCGACGAACCGGTCGGTGTAATTCGCCTCGACCTTGACCTTGGGATAGGTGGCGATGAAGTCCGAGATGATCCCCGACAGCGCGAGATGCCCGAACGCCACCGGAAACGAGACGCGCAGCAATCCCTGCGGTTCCGAGTGATAGCTCTCGATCACGTCGTCGGCCTCCTTGAGCTGGCCCAGGATCTCGCGGCAGTGGCGAAAATAGATCGCGCCAAGATCGGTGAAGACGACGCGGCGGGTCGTCCGCTCCAGCAGGCGGGTGCCCAGGATATCCTCGAGCTTCGAGACCTTGCGGCTGAGCGTGGACGGCGAGACATTGGCGATCGACGCAGCCTTGGCAAAACTCATCTCCTCGGCAACGAGGACGAAGGCGACGATCAGGTGGATTCTTTCCAGGTCGGTGACGTCAAGCTGGTTGACGCGGATCTGCTGGTTCATGGCGGCGTGCCTCGGATGAAGCGGTGCTCTCCCTGACATCCAGACTGCGCGCGTGTTCGCGCCTGCAGCAAGGAAACCGCGGCCCCGCCTGCCGCGACAAACGCAAGAAAGCGGAAATCCCGCCGAATTGTTGCACCTGTGCACGAAATTCATGCAGTATTCGTTCTTCAGTGATGCCTCGGTTGCGACGATGATGGGACAGCCGGCGCCGAGGGCGCCCATGACCGAAAGGGCCCCTTGATGGCTGTTGTGGATACCGTCCCACCCCGTCTGCCGCTGAATGTCTACCTGCTGATGATCACGCAGGCCCTTGCCGGGGCGCTGCCGCCGATCATGGTGTCGCTGGGCGGGATCATCGGTGCCACGCTGGCCCCCTCGCCCTATCTGGTCACGCTGCCGGTCTCGATGTTCATGGTCGGCACCTGCATCGCCACCCTGCCCGCCGCGCTGCTCTTCCAGCGATTCGGACGTCAGCCGATCTATGTCGGCGGCGCGCTGGTCGCCGTCAGCGGTGCCCTCACCTGCGCGCTGGGCGTGCTCGTCGGGTCGTTCCTGCTGTTCTGCGCCGGGGCGCTGCTGTTCGGCCTGAACATCGCCTGTGTCCAGAGCTATCGCTTTGCCGCGCAGCAGGGCGTGCCGTCCAGCTATCGCGCCCGGGCGGTGTCGATCGTGCTCCTGGGCGGGATCGGCTCGGCGGTGATCGGGCCACAGATCGCCATCCATTCCAACGACATGATCATCGGCGCACCCTATGTCGCGGCGTTCCTGGGGCAGGCGCTGCTGGCCACGGCCACGCTGCCCTTCCTGCTGAGCCTGCGTCTGCCCCGCGACCCGATCGCCAAGCCCCACGCCGCGCCCCAGCACACCGGCCGCTTTGGCCTGCCGCCGCTGACCCGCGCCTATCTGATCGCGGTGGTCTGCGGGGCCTTCGCCTATGGTTCGATGACCTTCACGATGACCGCCGCACCGCTGGCGATGATCGGCTGCGGATTTTCGGCCGGCGAGGCCGCGCTGGGGATCCAGTGGCATATCATCGGCATGTTCGCGCCCAGCTTCGTCACCGGGCGGCTGATCGACCGCTTCGGCTATCGCCCGATCATGGTGCTGGGTATCGTCTTTGTCGTCGCCGGTGCGATCCTGGCGCTGTCCGGCCAGGCGCTGGCCAATTTCTGGGGCACGCTGGTTCTGCTGGGGATCGGCTGGAACTTTGCCTATACCGGATCGACGGTGATGATCGCGCGGGCCTCGGCAGCGGCCGGGTCGGTGGCGCTGCAGGGTCTCGCCGACTTCCTGATCTTTGCCTTTGTGGCCGTGGCCTCGCTGTTTGCCGGCGTGCTGTTCCACTGGTCCGGCTGGGCGGTTCTGAACACCACGGTTCTGGTCGCCCTGGCGATTGTGCTGGGCCTCGTCACGCTGGATTCACGGCTGGCCAAGCGGATCGCCTGATCCCGTTTGGCACGGGGCGCCGCGGGGGATTGACCCCGCGCGCCGCCCGTGGCCCCCTGCGCCGATGTGCGGACGCTTTGCGATCACCCTGCCCGACGACGCGATGGTGCGGCTTTTCGATGCCGCGCCGGCCAACGACCTGCCGCCGGTGCCGCGCTATAACGTCTGCCCGACACAACCGGTCGCCGTGGTCATCAGCGCCGACGGCCACCGCCGCTATGGCCCGATGCGCTGGGGCTTCATCCCGCGCTGGTTCAAGACACCGACCGACGGCCCGCTGATGTTCAATGCCCGCAGCGAATCCCTGGCCGAGAAACCCGCCTTTGCCGAAGCCGCGCGACGGCGGCGCTGCCTGATCCCCGCCACCGGGTTCTACGAATGGACCAAGCAGGGCGATACCCGCCTGCCCTGGTTCATCAGCCGCGCCGATCACCAACCGATGGTCTTTGCCGGCGTCTGGCAAAGCTGGCATGGGCCCGAAGGCGCACGCATCGCCACCTGCGCCATCGTCACCACCGAGGCCCAGGGCCGCATGGCCGAGCTGCACGAGCGCGTGCCGGTGATCCTGGAGCCCGCGGACTGGCCGCTGTGGCTGGGCGAGGCCGGCCACGGCGCGGCCAAGCTGATGCAGCCGCTGCCCGAGGGCGCGCTGGAATTTCACCGGGTCGGCACGGGGGTCAATTCGAACCGCGCCGAGGGGCCCGAGTTGATCGAGCCGCTCGACGATTGACGATTACTCGGCCGCGACCGGCCGGTCCTGCACCAGCCCGACGATGTCCATCATAATGCGGTTCAACTCGAAATCCTTGGGGGTATAGACCGCAGCCACCCCCATCGCGCGCAGCTTGACCGCGTCGTCATCCGGGATGATCCCGCCCACCACCACCGGGGTATCGGTCAGGCCGGCGGCCTGCATCCGCTCCATCAGCTCGGCCACCAGCGGCACATGGCTGCCCGACAGGATCGACAGGCCGACGACATGGGCGTCCTGCTCCTGCGCGGCGGCGACGATCTCGGCGGGGGTCAGGCGGATACCCTCGTAATGAATATCCATGCCGCAGTCGCGGGCACGGGCGGCGATCTGCTCGGCGCCGTTGGAATGCCCGTCCAGCCCCGGCTTGCCGACCACGAATTTCAGCCGACGGCCCAGCTGCGTGCTGACCGCATCAACGGCGGCGCGGATCTCTTCCAGCCCCTCGGTGCGGTTCGACGGGTTGCGGCTGACGCCGGTCGGCGCGCGGTATTCGCCAAAGGCCTTGCGCACAACCAGCCCCCATTCGCCGGTGGTCGCGCCGGCCTTGGCGGCCTTGATCGAGGCGGGCATAACGTTGACGCCCGACAGCGCCGCCTCGCGCAGCTCGGCCAGCGCGGCCTTGACCGCACCCTCGTCACGCGCGGCACGCCAGGCGGTCAGACGGTCGATCTGGTCGCGCTCGGCGGCCTCGTCCACCACCATGATCGCACCGTCGCCGGTGGTCAGGGGGCTGGGCTCGGTGGTGGTGAAGCGGTTCACGCCCACCACGACGGTCTCACCACCCTCGATGCGGGCGATGCGCTCGGCGTTGGCCTCGACCAAGCGGCCCTTCATGTATTCGATCGCCTGAACCGCACCGCCCATATCGTCGATCAGCGCGAGTTCAGCGCGCGCGCCGTCCTTCAGCGCGTCGACTTTGGCGGTGACCACGGGGTTGCCATCGAACAGGTCGCCGTATTCCAGGAGGTCGGTTTCATAGGCCAGGATCTGCTGCATCCTGAGCGACCATTGCTGATCCCAGGGCCGCGGCAGGCCCAGCGCCTCGTTCCAGGCCGGCAGCTGCACGGCGCGGGCGCGGGCGTTTTTCGACAGCGTCACCGCCAGCGCCTCGATCAGGATGCGGTAGACGTTGTTTTCCGGCTGCTGTTCAGTCAGGCCCAGACTGTTGACCTGCACGCCATAGCGGAACCGGCGAAAGCGCGCGTCCTCGACCCCGTAGCGGTCACGGCACAGTTCATCCCAGAGTTCGACAAAGGCGCGCATCTTGCACATCTCGGTGACGAACCGGATGCCCGCGTTCACGAAGAAGCTGATCCGCCCCACCATCTCGCCGAAATGCTCGGCCGGGACCTTGCCCTTGAGGTCATCGAGCACCGCGCAGGCGGTGGCCAGGGCAAAGGCCAGCTCCTGCTCGGGCGTCGCGCCGGCTTCCTGCAGGTGATAGGAACACACGTTCATCGGGTTCCATTTCGGCAGATGCTCGCGGGTATACGCCGCGACATCGGTGATCATCCGCAGGCTGGGTTTCGGCGGGCAGATATAGGTGCCGCGCGACAGGTATTCCTTGATGATGTCGTTCTGCACCGTGCCTTGCAGCTTGGACACATCCGCGCCCTGCTCCTCGGCCACCGCGATATAAAGCGCGAGCAGCCACGGCGCGGTGGCGTTGATCGTCATCGAGGTGTTCATCTGTTCCAGCGGGATCTGGTCGAACAGCGCCCGCATGTCGCCCAGATGGCTGACCGGCACGCCGACCTTGCCCACCTCGCCCGCGGCGCGGGGATCGTCACTGTCATAGCCGGTCTGTGTCGGCAGGTCGAAAGCGACGGAAAGACCCGTCTGCCCCTTGGACAGGTTGGTGCGATACAGCTCGTTCGAGGCCTGGGCCGTGGAATGGCCGGCATAGGTGCGGAACAGCCAGGGCTTGTCTTTGGTCATGGGCAGAGCCTCCAGGTCATGCGGGCCGCAATGCAGGTGCAGCGCAACTTTCTTACCCGAAGGGAATATTCGGGCGAAAGATAATGTCAAGCGCGGAATCGCTGCGTTGCGGCGCAGGGGCCGTTCGGCCGGCCCGGATCACAGACCAGCCCGCACCCGCACCACCGCCTTCAGAACCTCGACCGGCAGCGGCGCCTTCAGCGGAAACCGCAGCCCGGCCTTGCCCTGCCGCCAGGGGCCGACCAGCGCCTCGAACGCGGTATCGCCCTGCGCCACGGGATAGACACCGACATGATGCGTCCAGGCGCCGTAATAGAGGAGGTTGCGCCCGTTCCGGCGCAGGCAGGGGATGGCATAGGAAATCCGCTCCTCGCCATCGGGCACCCATTCGGCCAGCAAGCCGCGGATCATCGCAATCCGCGCGCGCGCCGGCTCTGGCAAAGCCGCGAGATACCCATCGACCGTGGCGGCGGCGCTCATTTCAGCTGGCTGTCCTTCGATCCGCGCCGGTTGATCCCCGGGCGGGCCTTGAACGCCCCGTCGCGCTCTTGCTGGCAATCGAGGCACAGCTTGACCCCCGGCAGCGCCTGGCGGCGCGCCTCAGGGATCGGTTCGTCGCAATCCGCGCAATGGGTCAGGCTCTCGCCGACCGGGGCCTTGCGCTGTGCCCGCATCCGCGCCAGTTCGTCGTTGATCGAGGCCTCGATCTGCTCGTTCACCGCGCCGTCCTGCGCCCAACCGCCCGCCATGATCCGCTCCGTTCTTGCCTTGCACCGCCACACGGGCCTAGCCTGCCGATCAGCCTAGGGGGAACGGGTATGGTGTTGCAAGCGTTCGGGCCCGGGGTTTGGCTGGCCGAGGGGGCGCCGGTGGTCGCGGCGCTGGGGTTTCGCTATCCGCTGCGGATGACGGTGCTGCGGCTGGGCGATGGCGGGCTGGTGCTGTGGTCGCCGGTGCAGCCGACCCGGGCGCTGCGCGACGCCGTGGCGGATCTGGGTCCGGTGCGGGCGCTGGTCGCTCCGAACCGGCTGCACCATCTCTTCCTGGGCGACTGGGCGCAGGCCTTCCCGCAGGCGCGCCTCTTGGCCGCACCCGGGGTCGCGCAGAAACGCCCGGACCTGACGATTGCCGGGGAACTGGGCGACACCCCGCCCGACGACTGGGCCGACGCGATCGACACCCGGCTGATCCCCAACACCATCGCCCCCGAAGTGCTGCTGTTTCACCGCGAAAGCGGCACGGCGCTGGTCTGCGATCTGCTGCAGAACATGGCCGCCGACTGGTATCACGGTTGGCGCGCGGTGGTGGCGCGGCTTGACCGAATGACCGAACCCACGCCGACGATGCCGCGCAAGTTCCGCCTGGCCGCGCGCGGCGTTGCGGCGCGCGCGGCGCTCAGGGCGGTGATGGATTGGCCGGCGGAACGGGTCGTCGTTGCCCACGGAACGCCGGTCGCGCAGGGTGGTCGGGCGTTCCTCAGGCAGGCGTTCGGGGCAATGGCCAGCCTCGACTGAACGCAACCGCCAGCCCCCTGCCGCGCCGCCATTTCGATTGCCCAAAGCCAGGGCAAATGCCACATTGCGCCCATGTTTGCACCTGTTTCCGTGCCTCTTTGGTTGTTGATCCTGATCCTGCTGTTCGCCGGGGCTTCGTTCCTGTCGCACTTCCTGTTCCCGTCGGTGCGCTGGTTCTTTCGCCGCCGGATGGAACGCGCCGTGGACGAGTTGAACAAGCGCCTCGAACGCCCGATCCAGCCGTTCAAGCTGATGCGCCGGCAGGACCACATCATCCGCCTGGTCTATGACCCGCAGGTGATGGAAGCCGTCGCCACCTATGCCCGCGAGGAAGGCGTGCCGCGCTCGGTCGCTTTTGCCAAGGCCAAATCCTATGCCCGCGAGATCGTGCCCGGGTTCTCGACCGCGACCTATTTCGGCTTTGCGATCCGCGTCGCCCGCAAGCTGAGCCGGCTGTTCTATTCGGTCCACCTGGGCCGGGGCGACGCGCAGACGTTGCGCGATATCGACCCGAAATCGGCGGTGGTCTTTGTGATGAACCACCGCTCGAACATGGATTACGTTCTGGTCACCTGGCTGGCCGCCGACCGCTCGGCGCTGAGCTATGCGGTCGGGGAATGGGCGCGGGTCTGGCCGCTCAAGGCGCTGATCCGGGCGATGGGCGCCTATTTCATCCGCCGGCGCTATTCCAGCACGCTCTATCGGGCGGTGCTGGCACGCTATGTGCAGATGTCGATTCAGGAAGGCGTCACCCAGGCGATCTTTCCCGAAGGCGGGCTCAGCCTGAATGGCGCGGTGGGCAAGGCCAAGAAGGGTCTGCTGCACTATATCGTGCGCGATTTCGATCCGGCGGGCGAGCGCGACGTGGTCTTTGTCCCGGTTGCACTGAACTATGACCGGGTTCTGGAAGACCGAATGCTGATCAAGGCCGGCGAAACCGGCGAGCGGCGGTTTCGCGTGCGGCTGAGCGAGGCGGCGGGCTGGGCCTGGCGGTTGATGTGGCAAAAGATGCGCGGCCGGTTCCGCACCTTTGGCCATGCCGCCGTCTGCTATGGCGCGCCGGTCTCGTTGCGCGGCTTTGTGACCGGGCAGGCCGACGCCAGCACCGAGGCCCTGGCCGAGACGCTGATGGTGCGCATTCGCGCCGCGGTGCCGCTGCTGCCGGTGCCGCTGGCAGCCGCTGCGGTGGTGCGCACCGGCGGGACGGCCTCGATCCGCGAACTGGAACACGCAGCGGGGGCGATGGTCGAAACTGCACAGGACCGCGGCGCCAACCTGCACCTGCCTGGCGGCAGCGTGGCCGCCGCGCTGGGCTCGGGCGTCGAGGCCCTGACGCTGCGCGGGATCCTGCAGCGCGATGGCGACGCCCTGCGGATCACCCCGGGGCAGGAGAACACACTGGGCTACTACGCCGCCTCGGTCCTGCAGCGCCTGTCGGAACCCGACGCCCCCGGGCGCAGCCGCATCCCCGACCTGACCCTGCCCGAACCCGGGGCAGACCCCGCGGGAATGCCCGAATTTGAATCCGATGGGACATAAAATTACAAATTCACCGCTTTGAAGGGTTGCAATGTTGCGCGGCCGATTTTATTGATGCTGCAGGTGCCGCATTGATTCTGCGATGCGGCGGATACGAGCAGGAGTGGAACACATGGCCCTCGACGAGAACGTCGGCATCGCCAAATACGACGCCCCCGAAAAAGACCTCTACGAGATCGGCGAAATGCCGCCGCTCGGCTATGTGCCGCCCAAGATGTATGCCTGGGCGATCCGTCGCGAGCGCCACGGCGAACCCGACAAGTCGTTCCAGGTCGAGGTCGTCGACACCTGGAAGATCGACAGCCACGAGGTGCTGGTCCTCGTGATGGCCGCGGGCGTCAACTATAACGGCGTCTGGGCCGGCCTCGGCGTGCCGATCTCGCCGTTCGACGGCCACAAGCAGCCCTATCACATCGCGGGCTCCGATGCCTCGGGCATCGTCTGGGCGGTGGGCGACAAGGTGAAACAGTGGAAGGTCGGCGACGAGGTCGTGGTCCACTGCAACCAGGACGACGGCGACGACGAGGAATGCAACGGCGGCGACCCGATGTTCTCGCCGACCCAGCGGATCTGGGGCTATGAGACCCCGGACGGCAGCTTTGCGCAGTTCACCCGGGTTCAGGCGCAGCAGCTGATGCCGCGCCCCAAGCACCTGACCTGGGAAGAATCGGCCTGCTACACGCTGACCCTGGCCACCGCTTACCGGATGCTGTTCGGCCACCATCCGCATGAACTGAAACCCGGCCAGAACGTGCTGGTCTGGGGGGCCTCGGGCGGTCTGGGCTCGTTCGCGATCCAGCTGATCAACGCAGCCGGCGCGAATGCGATCGGCGTCATCTCGGATGAGAGCAAGCGCGATTTCGTGATGAGCCTCGGCGCCAAGGGCGTGATCAACCGCAACGACTTCAAATGCTGGGGTCAGCTGCCCCGGGTCAACAGTCAGGAATACAACGACTGGCTGAAAGAAGCCCGCAAGTTCGGCAAGGCGATCTGGGAATTCACCGGCAAGGGCGTGAACGTCGACATGGTCTTCGAACACCCCGGCGAGGCGACCTTCCCGGTCTCGTCGCTGGTCTGCAAGAAGGGCGGCATGGTCGTCATCTGCGCCGGCACCTCGGGGTTCAACTGCACCTTCGACGTGCGCTATATGTGGATGCACCAGAAGCGCCTGCAGGGGTCGCACTTTGCGCACCTGAAGCAGGCCTCGGCCGCCAACCGCCTGATGATCGAACGCCGCATCGACCCGGCGATGTCCGAGGTCTTCCCCTGGGCCGAGATCCCGATGGCGCATGTGAAGATGCTGAAGAACCAGCACAAGCCGGGCAACATGGCGGTGCTGGTCCAGGCCCCGCGCACCGGGCTGCGCACCTTCGAGGACGCGCTGGAAGCCGGCAGGCGCTGAGCGCCAACAGAAAAGGCTGCGCGACAATCATCCGTCGCGCAGCCTTTCGTTCAGTTCCCGATGCTTTCGATCATGCCGACATATTCTTCGCGGGTGGGATTGGCGTTCAAAGAGCCGATCCAGACCAGATATCGCCCTTCGGCAGCGGGGTTGATCTCGATCCGCGACCCCAGGCCACCATTGACCGGGTCGTCATCGTTGAAGAGGAAGGTTCCGTCAGGACGGCGGATCATCAAGACGGTGTCCGTGCCCTGCGTGCGCGGAAACGTCGTGACGCTGAAGCCCGCGCCATTGCTGCGGTGCCAGACGATCGCTCCCCCGGGACCATCGCCGGCGAAACCCTGAAAACCTGGGCCACACCCCGAAATATCGTATCCGCTTCGAAGTTCGGTCTGCGGAATTCTCTGGCCGCCCAACGGGCTTCTGGCCGGCGCGTCCAAGGTCCAGTAGGGTCCGCGATGCGTGGTTGCCTGCGGGCAGGCGTGGGCGAAGGTCGCCACGGCGGATGCGGCAACCAGGGCGAAAGCGCCAAGAGCGTTGCGATTCATGGTCAGAAACTCCATAAAAACCAATTGATGGCCCCCTCGGATCGCCGATATTACGACCACAGGGTTGAACAGCAAGGAAAAATCGGCGGATCCGTTGCCAACGGTCGCTGCTGACGGCCCGGGCGGCAGCGCATGATTTGCCGGACGGCTCCCTCGTTTCCCGACCGTTTGCGGTGGCTTTCGGATGGGTCAACGTTTCTTCAACTTCCCTCCGCTTAGGTTTGCTCGGCAGACGGCAGAGGGAACAGCGTGCAACACGAATGGATGATTCGGGTTCTTGAGGACCTGCAGACCTACGCCCGCATGCACGGTCTGGCGTCGCTGGCCGAGCATCTCGATCAGGCCCGCTTGCTGGCACTGACCGAAATTGCCTCGCTGGCCGTTCAGGCAACAGGCCAGCCCGACGAAGGCGAACCGTAAAAAGGTATCGCCCCTTTGAACCTTTTCCCCCGCCCCGCCGACTGACCGCTGTCTGCACCGAAGGCAGGCAATTTTTCAGAACCAAGGATACTTTTATGACCCGCTTCTTTACCCTCGCCGCCGCGGCCCTGGTCGCTGTTTCCACCCAGACCGCCCCCGCCCATGCCGACGCCGCGCCGATCACCTCGCTCGAACAATGCTATCAGGCGGTGATCACCTGGTGCACCGAAACCTTCCCCGACCACGCCGACCAGTGCGGCAGCTCCAGCGGTCTGGACGACTGCGACGAGGAATTCGGCAACACCGCCGCCACACCCGGGATCAACCGCATCGGCCCGGCTGTTCCGCCGCGCACCTTTGCCCGCCTCATCTCCGGAGCACAGCGCCACGCGGCGGCGACCGGGATCATCGTTCGCCGTTGACCGCTCGCCTGCTTCGTAGCCGCCGGTGCGCCCCCACGCGCCGGCGGCTTTACTCTCGCGCCGGGTTCCGGTCTAACGGACGGGCAGATACGGGGTTGAGTATGTTCGGCGCGGTCACCGCGGGTTTTCTGACGAGTCTCGGGTTGATCCTCGCCATCGGCGCGCAGAACGCCTTTGTCCTGCGCCAGGGTCTCAAGCGCGAGTTCGTCGGCCTGGTGGTGGCGATCTGTGCGACCTCGGACGCGCTGCTGATCGCGCTGGGCGTGGCCGGCTTTGGCGCCGCAGCGCAGGCCCTGCCCTGGCTGACGCCGCTGCTGTTGTGGGGCGGCGTCGCGTTTCTGACGGTCTATGGCGCGCTCAGGTTCCGCGCCGCCTGGCGCGGCGGAGAGAGCTTGGCAGCCGCCGGCAAAGCCCCGGCCTCGGCCCCCCGCATCGCGCTGACCTGTCTGGCGCTGACCTGGCTTAACCCCCATGTCTATCTGGACACCTTGGCATTGCTGGGCGCGGTCTCGGCACAATACGCCCCGTTCCAGACGGCGTTCGGGCTGGGCGCCATGCTGGCCTCGGCGGTGTTCTTTGCCGCGCTCGGCTATGGCGCGCGCGGACTCGCCCCCTGGCTGGCGCGGCCGCGGGCCTGGGTCATCTTGGAAATCGCAATGGGGCTGGTGATGTGGGCGATCGCCGCATCGCTGGTCCTGCAGGCCCTGACCGGAGGACTGGCATGAAACACCACGCCTATACATCGCGCATCCGCTGGACCGGCAACACCGGCCAGGGAACCGCGCATTACCGCTCCTATACCCGCGACTGGGAGGTCGCGGTGCCGGGAAAACCGGTAATTCCGTGTTCCAACGACCCGTTACTGGGCGGCAATCCCGGGTTGATGAACCCCGAGGACATGCTTTTGTCCGCGCTCTCGGGCTGTCACATGCTGTGGTATCTGCACCTGGCCTCGGACGCCGGGATCGTCGTCACCGCCTATGAGGACCGGCCCGACGCCGTCGGCGAGCTGGCCCCGAACGGCGCCGCGCGGTTCGTCTCGGCGACACTGCGCCCGCAGATCACCGTCCGGCCCGGTGCCGACATGACCCGCGCCGAGGCCATCCACCACGAGATCCACAAGGTCTGCTTCATCGCCCGGTCGGTGAATTTCCCGGTCACGATCGAGCCCGTGTTCACCGTCGCCTGACCGGCGTCGCTTGACACATGCAAGTTTCCTCATGTTTCATCACCCCCAGCATTGGGAGGATGACACATGCGGCTCAGGGTTCTCGATTTCGGGTTGGTTTCGGCGTTGCGCAGCCAGGCGGTCTATCACGGCCTGGCCGAGACGATGACACCAGGCAGCGACCCGGTGCTGTCTCTGGCCTCGCCCGAGACACCCTATGTTTGCGTCGGCATGCATCAGGACATCGACAAGGAGGTCGACCGCGCCTTCTGCAATGAACATGGCCTGCCGGTCTGGCGGCGCCATGTCGGTGGTGGTGCGGTCTATCTGGACCACAACCAGCTGTTCACCCATTTCGTCTATCCGGCGAACAAGGCCCCGCAGCGCGCCGACCAGCTGTATCCGATGTTCATCGAACCCGTGGTGCGCACCTATCAGGAGATGGGCATCAACGCCAATTTCCGCCCGGTGAACGATATCCAGGTCGAAGGCCGCAAGATCGGCGGCACCGGCGCGGCCTCGATTGGCGGGGCGACGGTGATGGTCGGCAGCTTCATGCTGGATTTCGACACCGCGACGATGGCCAAGTGCCTGAAAGTGCCCAGCGAGAAGTTCCGCGACAAGCTGCGGCAGACGCTCGACGACTACATGACGACGATGGTCAAGCAGCTGGGCGCCCTGCCCGACCGCGCCGACCTCAAGGCCCGGTTCCTGCGCCATTGCGCCGAGACGCTGGGCGTCGAGCCGGTCGAGGATCAGCCGACCGACGCCGAATGGGCGGCAATCGAGGCCGCCGAGCGTGAACTGTCCGATCCCGACTGGATCGACGTGCAGCACCGCAAGATGGTCGCGCTGGGGGTCAAGATCTCGGCGGACACGCATCTGACCGAGGCCGCCCACAAGGCCCCCGGCGGGCTGATCCGCACCAGTCTGGTGAACCACGAGGGCAAGATCGCGGATCTGCTGATCTCGGGCGATTTCACCTGCCTGCCGCCCGAGGGCGTCGACCAGCTGGCGGCGGCGCTGCACGGCACCGAACTGGTGCATTACGCCATCGAACAGGCGGCGTTGGGGGCGATGCAGGAACTGGGCCTCGAACTGCCGGGGATCTCGGCCAACGACATCGCCACCGCGGTGATGGCCGCCGTCCATCCGGCGTCCTGATCCGATGGCCGAACTCTGGGTGCTGCAGCACACCGAGGCCGAGTATCTCGGCTTCATGGAGGACCACCTGGAAGGGCGCAACGTGCGCTTTCGCTACCTGCGCCCCTTTGCGCCCGGTGGATTCGTGCCGGAAAAGCCCGGACGGGCGGACGGGCTGATCCTGCTGGGCGGCGGCCCCTATGGCGTGGCCAGCGGCCATATCCTGCCCAGCCTGGGGCCGGAACTGCGGCTGGCCTCGGCCTTTCTGGCCGAGGGGCTGCCGGTGGTCGGTTTCGGGCTGGGGGCCCTGATTCTGTCGATCGCGGCCGGCAGCGGCGCCGATGACGCACCGCTGCGCTTTACCGTCGAGCAGGCTTTTGCCGATCCGGCCAGCGGATTGCCCGAGGTCTTTCCGATGGCCAGCTACCTGCGCGACCGCCCGGTGCTGCGCCCCGATTGCGAGGTCGTCGCGCGGAACGCAGCCGGCGATCCGCTGATCTTTGCCCCCCGTCCCAACGCCATTGGTTTCCTTGGACATCCCGGGATGAAACGGGGCATGGCCGAGGATCTGATCATGGAATTCGCGGACACCCCCGACGATTGCCCCGAGGCCCTGGCCGCGCTGGGCCGCGAACAGGCCGATCTGGCCGAGGCGCTGGGGCCGCTGATGGTGTGGCTGGTGGCCCGCTGCGGCTGGATGTGAATTGCTGCGCCGCGGCGGGTAATTATTTTGACATAGAGAATTGCGCATATATGATTTTGATCCAAAGGGTCGCGGAGGAGGCGACTCGACGGGTTCCGGCCCGTCTTTCGGGAGGAGAGAACCCCAATGGCTGACAAGCTGATCATCGTGATGGTCAACACCGATCCGCGCAACGGCGAGGAGCTGGGCGCACCGTTCTTTCAGGCCACCGTCGCCGCGGCGATGGATTACGAGGTGGACGTGATCTGCACCGCCACGGCCGGCCAGCTGATGAAGAAGGGCGTGGCCGAGAAACTGGTCGTGAAGGAAGGGTCACCGAAAACGGTGTATGACTTCATCAAGGACGCGCACGAGGCCGGGGCCAAGTTCTACTGCTGCTCGCCCAACCTCGACCTCTTCGACATGACCGAAGACGACCTGATCCCCGAATGCGAAGGGATCGTCGGCGGCGCCAAGGTGATCGAAGAGATCATGGAAAACGACGACGCGAAGGTGCTGACCTACTGACCTTCACCACATCGCCGCCCCGGGGAGAAGCCAGAGATGACCGCTCACGCCACGATCCCGCTGCCGCCCATCGCCGACCCGGTGTCCGACAAGGCCCCGGTGAGCCGTGAAAAGCTGGAAGAAATCTTCGAGGACATCCGCAGTCACGCGGTCTATGACCACGAGATCCACGGCTGCCTGAACTGCGGGATCTGCACCGCAACCTGCCCTTCGGCGCAGTATTACGACTATTCCCCCCGCGAGATCGTCCAGCTTCTGTGGACCGAAAACCTCGAGGGGATCTATGACGCGATGGACGAGAAGATCTGGGCCTGCGCGCAGTGCTATACCTGCGCCGCGCGCTGCCCGTTCGAGAACTCGCCCGGCGGCCTCGTGATGATCATGCGCGAAGTGGCGATCAAGCACGAGCTGCCCTCGGTCAAGGAAGTGCTGCGCCCGTTCAGCCGTGTGCTGCTCAAGGTGATTTCCACCGGCAACCAGCTGGCGCCGAACATGATCACCCGCGAGGCCTTCCCCGACTGGGGCCCCAACGTGTCCAAGGTCGACGCGCCGCTGACCGTGCTGCGCAAGGCCATCCCGATGCCGACGATGCACACGCTGGACACGGCCTGGGAAGTGAACCTGCGCACCTCGGTCGAGCTTTACACCATCTGGGAGGCGACCGGCGTGCTCGACCAGCTCGAAAGCGTGGACGAGAACCTGTTCGACGTCGTGGCCGACGTCATGGAGGAAAAGCGCGACGAGTGGGAAGAGTGGCTCGAAGAACAGGAAGATGAGGATGACGATGACGACGAATGATCCGACCGCCGGATCGCGTCGTCTTTGCAAGGGAGAGTTGCAGTCATGACTTCAGGAAACCAGAACGACGGCAAGGGCGCCTATAACGGGTTCGGCGCCGATTGGGCCCCGACCAGCCTGACCGAGAACGAAAAACAGCGCGCCACCGGCTGGGTCGAGGCGAAGATCGACAAACGCTTTCTGCTGACCGGCAAGGAACGCAAGGAAGACGTCCGCGACATCATGTGGCAGCTGGAGAAGGACGGCGAGATCGTCGTCCATCGTGTCGGCGAGCACAACGAACCGGTGATGGCCAAGACGCTGTATGGCTGGGACAAGAAAATCCCGACCACCAACCTGTGGCACCACAAGTCCTGCGGCCAGTGCGGCAACATCCCCGGCTATCCGACCTCGGTGCTGTGGATCATGAACCAGCTGGGGCTGAGCTATCTGGACGAGACCGACCAGACCAGCTGCACGGCGTGGAACTATCACGGGTCGGGCATCGGCAACGTGGTGTCGCTGGCGGCGGTGTTCCTGCGCAACTTCCATCAGGCCTATGTCAGCGCCAAGGCACAGGGCCTGCCCGAGGGGACGTATTACCCGCTGGTCCACTGCGGCACGTCCTTCGGCAACTACAAGGAAATCCGCACCTTCCTGCTGCACTCGGCCGAGCTGCGCGAGGAAGTGCGCAAGATCCTCGGCAAGCTGGGCCGGCTGATCGACGGCAAGCTGTTGATCCCCGAGGAGATCGTCCACTACTCGGAATGGCTGCACGTGATGCGCCACCGCATCGCCCAGCGTCAGGAAATCGACGTGTCGAATATCCGCGCGACGGTGCACCCGGCCTGCCACGTCTACAAGATGGTGCCCGAGGACGTGATCTATGACGACACGGTGCTGGACGGCAACCGCGTGGCGGTGACCACCGGCCTGCTGCAGAGCCTCGGCACCAATGTCATCGACTATTCGACCTGGTATGACTGCTGCGGCTTCGGCTTCCGCCATATCATCGGCGAGCGCGAATTCACCCGCTCCTTCGCCATCGACCGCAAGATCAAGGTCGCCGTCGAAGAGGCCCGCGCCGACGTGATGATCGGCCATGACACCGGCTGCATCACCACGCTCGACAAGAACCAGTGGATCGGCAAGGCGGTGGACAAGGTCTATGCACTGCCGGTGATGGCCGACTGCCAGTTCGCCGCGCTGACGATGGGCGCCCACCCCTACAAGCTGGCGCAGCTGCACTGGCACGCCAGCCCGTTCGAGACGCTGCTCGAAAAGATGGGCATCGACTGGGAAAAGGCCAAGGCCGAGTTCGAGAGCTATCTCGAAGAGGTCAAGCAGGGCCGCGTCGAGACCCTTTACGACCCCAAGCGCGCCATCACCTCTGGCCCCGGCTATGTGAAACCCGCCAAGGCACTGACAGGAGCATGACCCCGTGACGAAACCCGTTCTCATCATCGGCGGCGGCCCTGCCGGGCTGTCCGCGGCCCATGCGGTCGCCGCGGCTGGCCGCAAGGCGGTTCTGGTCGAAAAAGAGGACCGCCTCGGCGGCGCCCCCATCCTGCAGGGCTATGCGAAACTGGTGCCCAGCCACGAATGGGCCAAGGACGCGATCGGCGGCATGGTCGACCGCGTGGCCGGCAACGCCAATGTCACGGTGCATACCGGCGCCCAGGTGCAGAGCTTTGACGGCACGCCCGGCGCCTTTACCGCGACGCTGAAAGACGGCACCACGATCGACGCCGACACCGCGATCCTGGCCACCGGCTTCACGCATTTCGACAGCCTCAACAAACCCGAATGGGGTTTTGGCACCTATCCCGACGTGGTGTCGACGGTGCAGGTCGAGCAGATGATCTCATCGGGCCAGGGCATCCGCTGCCCCTCGGACGGGCGCGTGCCGGACCGCGTGGCGATCCTGCTCTGCGTGGGCTCGCGCGACCGTCAGATCGGCCGTGAATGGTGCTCGAAGATCTGCTGCACGGTCTCGGCGAATATCGCGATGGAGATCCGCGAACTCAGCCCCAAGACCAACGTGTATATCTATTACATGGATATCCGCACCTTCGGCCTTTATGAGGGCGAATACTACTGGGGCAGCCAGGAAGAGGCGAAGGTCAAATACGTCAAGGCCCGGATCGCCGAAGTCACCTCGGATGGCAAGCGCCTGCTGGTCAAGGGCGAGGACACGCTGGTCAAGCGCCCGATCGCGATCCCCTTCGACATGGTCGTGCATGCGATCGGCATGGATCCCAACGTCGACAACATGACGCTGGGCTCGGTGTTCGGGGTCGAGCTGAACAAGTATGGCTATATCGACAAGAAGTCGACCTATGTCACGATGGCCGAGACCTCGCGTCCCGGCGTGTTCGTGGCGGGGTCGGCCACCGGGCCGGAAACGATCGACGATTCGATCGCCCAGGGCGCGGCGGCAGCCATCGCGGCGATGAACTTTGGCGCCGGCGCGCCGGCTCAGGCGGCCGAGTGATGTTCGGCCTGCGGCGCAAGATCGCGGACGCTGCGCCCTTGCCCCAGGGGCCGGTGCTGGACCTCAGCGGGCCGCGGCTGCGGCGCGCCTTCGAGGATCTGGCGACCTCGGCCGAGCCGACCGGCGGGATCGAGCGGTATGTGACCGCGCTGACGCTGAAGGCGTCGCTCTTTGACGAGGTGCTGGGCAAGGGCGCCTCGGAGATGACCGAGACCGAGTTCCTCGATCTCGTGGCCTTCATCGCGCCCGTGCGGCGGCGGATCGGCGCAATCCTGGAAGAACGCGGTTTCGACTGGATGCGCGTGCTGGTCGCGCGCCTGCTGGCCGAAGGCGCCGACACCACCAACGCCGACGCCCGGCTGGCGGCCTTCGTGCTGGCCTTCCCCGAGGGCAAGGAGTTCCGCTGGGTCCGCGACCTGGGCGCCGAGATGCTGCACTTCACCTGGCCCGAGGCCTTCCCGCTGATGACCCGCTGGGTCTGGGATGCCCGCGTCGACACCGGCGTGCTGCGCGAGATCTGGCACGCCGACGACGTGGATCTGGCCCGCATCGACGTGCCCAGCGACTTCGCCACCTTCGCGATGCTGCGCACCGAGATCGACGGCTTTCTGGCCGGCGAAGGCGTCTATCGCGACCGGCACTGGTATGTCGACCTGCTGCTGTCGCATGTCTACGCCGGCTATATCAACGACCGTGGCGGTCAGTATCTGCGCAACGATTTCACCATCGAGGGCGACCCGATGATGCACACGCGCCGAATGCTGGGGCTCGATGCGGTCGACACCGAAACGGGACGCACGCGGCTGCGTCTGATCGACGGCACCGCCCATTACTTCGGCGGCGCCGGTGCCCTGCAATCCGAGGAGGCCGTCGATGCCAATCCATGAGAAATCGCTGATCCGGCCCGAGAACCTCGTCGAGCACGAGGAACTGGTGATCGACGGTGTCGATGTGTCCGGCCACTGGTCGACCTTCATCAAGCCGCGCACGATCTTCGACTATAACGAGGCGATGCAGGACGAAATCGCGGCCCTGCCCGGCGGCGAGAACATCCACCGTTGCTGGCAATGCGGATCCTGCACCAACGCCTGCACGGTGAACGCCGTCAACCCTGAATTCAACCCGCGCTACTGGATCTACCTGATCCGCCTGGGCATGGAAGAAGAGCTGCTGCGTGACAAGGACATCCTGTGGCAATGCGTCAGCTGCAACAAATGCACCTATGCCTGCCCGCGCGACGTGGTGCCCGAGGCCGTGATGAAGGCCACCGCCCACTGGATGGAGTTGAAGGGCCACACGCCGAAAAGCAACTCGACCCATTTCGACGAGGAATTCGCGAGCCAGGTCATCGCCACCGGCAAGATCGAGGAAAGCCGGGTGATCCGCGGCTTCTTCCGCAAGACCGGCCAGCCCCTGAACCAGCCCTGGCTGGCGGCGTTGATCACCGGTTTGGTCCGGCGTTTCCCGCTGGGCTATCTGATGCGGATGGGCTGGGCGACGGTGTTCCGTCCGAAGACCCGCGGCTGGTCGGCCTCGCGCCGGGCGATCCGCGAGTATGTGCACGAACGCGAAGCCGAAAACCGCAAGGCCCTGGGCCTGGACGCGACGGGGGGACATTGAGATGGACGGCGGCGATCTGAAAAAAGTGGCCTATTACCCCGGTTGCGCGCTGGAGGGGACGGGCCACGCCTATAACCGCTCGACCAAGGAGGTCGGCAAGAAGCTGGGCCTCGATCTGGTCGAGCTGAAGGACTGGAACTGCTGCGGGGCGATGGAGGTCAAGAACATCGACCCCAAGATCCAGACCTATCTGTCGGCGCGCAACCTGACCATCGCCGAGGAGATGGGCTTCGACAAGGTGATGGCGCCCTGCAACGGCTGCTATCACAACCTGAAGAAGGCCGAATACGACCTGGCGCATGACGAGAAATCGGTCGAGGTGAACGCCCGCCTCAGCCAGAAGGCCGGGCACAAGACCTATGAGGCCGGCAAGGTCGAAACGATCCATGCGCTGGACTGGATCAAGAAGGCGGTGGGCGAGGAAGAGCTGGCACGGCGTGTGCAGAACAGCCTCAACGGCTTGAAAGTGGCCAACTATTACGGCTGCATGTATACCCGCCCGCGGCATATCTTCCCGGAAAAGGACAAGGGCCCGGGGTCTGAATCGACCTCGAAGCCGCATTTCATGGATGATCTGCTGGCGGCAGCCGGAGCCCAGAACGTCGAGTTCCCGCTGAAAACCGCCTGCTGCGGCGGCGCGCATTCGCTGTCCGACAGCGACACCTCGACCAAGCTGGTGCTGAACATCCTGGAAACCGCCGAGGCCTGCGGCGCCGAGGTGATCGCCACCGAATGCCCGACCTGCCACACCGGGCTGGAGATGCATCAGGTCCGCGCGGAAAAGGTGCTGGGCCGCAAGACCAACGTGAAGATCCTCTACTTCACGCAGCTTCTGGGCATGGCCCTGGGCCTGTCCGCGAAGAAGGTGGGCGTGCAGGAAAACCTGTCGGACCCGCGCGACCTGTTGCGGCAGAAGGGGCTGGGATGACCACGACCGAGGCACCCTTTGCCGAGTTGCTCGACCGGGTGGACGCGCGTCTGACCGACGCGCCTCTGACCGCCACGGCGCGCGCGCTGGCCGATCTGCAACTGGCCGAGGCCGAGGACGTGCTGGAGGCCTGGCTGGAGTCGAAGGGCCGCACCCCGACCGGCGACACGGTCGAGGGGTTCCGCCTGCTGGCCCTTCACCGGCAGGGCGCCAAGGGCGATCCCTCGTTCAACGCCTGCCGGGAAACCTGCCGCGAAATTGTATATTTGCGCAATGTCGTCACCGAGTATGATGGCGACATGCCCGAGGCCCGGCACAGCCTCCGCCTGCAGAGCATGGTGGTCAAACACCTGGCGCTGTTCGTCGGCGGCAAGATGGTCGAGGCCGGCCTGGGCGACTTTTGTTGTTCCTCCCGTCCAATTCGGCATTCGGATGCCGCGGCGGCGGGCCCCACCATTCAAGGAGATTGACCATGCCCGTCGTGCGTGGATGCGAACTGCCCGATGACCTGTTCTATGACGTGCCGAACAACCTGTGGTATCGGCCCGAAAGCGACGGCACCTATACCGTCGGCATGACCACCATCGCCACCGGCATGGCCGGCGCGCTGGTTGCCTTTACCGCCAAGAAGGCCGGCAAGGTCATCAAGGAAGGCAAATCGGTGGCCACCGTCGAAAGCGGCAAATGGGTCGGCCCGGCCAAGATCGGTTTCGACGCCGAGATCATTGCGGTGAACGACGACCTCAGCGCGGCGCCCAAGATGGCCAACGACGACACCTATGGCCAGGGCTGGATGGTGCGCGTGAAGCCGGTCGACGAAGCCGCCGCCAAGGCGCTGCTGGTGCCCGGAACGGCCGTTGCCGCCCCTTATGAAGACAAGATGAACGCGGACAACTTCGCCGGTTGCGCCGCCTGACCTTTCGGCCGCGCCCGCCCGGGGAGGGACGGACAGGCGCGGCCCGACACCTCGCCGCCTGACGCCCGAGGGCGCGGTCGGACAACTGGGAGAAGACGGATATGCTGGACGACCAGAACGCCAAGTCGATGTCGATCATCGTCACCAAGGGCACGCTCGACTGGGCGTATCCGCCCTTCATCCTGGCCACCACCGCCGCCGCGATGGGGCTCGAGGTGACGATGTTCTTCACCTTCTACGGGCTGACGCTGCTCAAGAAGGATCTGAACCTCAAGATCAACCCGCTGGGCAACACGGCGATGGAAATGCCGATGGCCGGCGGTCACATGGCGATGCCGAACATCCTGGCGGCGATGCCCGGCGCGACCGCGCTGACCACCACCATGATGAAGAACATGATGAAGAAAAAGGGCGTGGCCTCGATCGAGGAACTGCGCGAACTGGCGGTCGAGGCCGACGTGAACATGATCGCCTGCCAGATGACGATGGACCTCTTCGAATACAAGAAAGAGGACATGATCGACGGCATCAGCCTGGGCGGCGCGGCGACCTGGGTCGACGCGGCCACCGGCTGCGACATCAACCTGTATATCTGACGAGAGGAGACCCGCACATGGCCGACCAGGTTCTGGATGCCAAGGGGCTGAACTGCCCGCTGCCGATTCTGCGCGCAAAGAAGACGCTGAAGGCGATGGCCACCGGCCAGACGCTGGAAATCCAGGCAACCGACCCGGGTGCCGTCAAGGATTTCGAGGCCTTCTGCCGCACCACCGGCAACGAGTTGCTCGAGCACCACATGGACGGCAGCGTCTATGTGTTCACGATCAAGAACACCGGCTGATCCGCGACCGGATTGCCCGACATCGCGCCGCGGCTTTTCGGAGCCGCGGCGTTTTGCATGCCCCCCGTCCGGCAGAAACGATTGACCCGGTGCCGGGCGGGTGTTCGACTGCAGTCCTGCGCCGAGCAGGGACATGCGGAATGACCAGCCAAGACCCGTATCGCCACCACCCCGAATTGCGCGGCCGCATCAAACCCGCCGCGCAATCCTTTTTCCGCGACCTCGACATGGAGGCGCTGGACGCAAGGATCGCGGAGACCGGGCGCGGCCCCGACTGGCGAACCCCCTGCGCCCTGCGCGAGGCCGCGCGGCGCGACTGGCTGCACGGGCACCTGGACCGCGATCTGTGGGTTTTCGGCTATGGTTCGTTGATGTGGGATCCGGGGATGGAGTTCACCGAGGTCCGCCGCGCCCGCGCCCCCGGCTATCAGCGCAGCTTCTGCCTGTGGGACGACGGCGGGCGCGGCAGCCCTGACCAGCCCGGGCTGATGCTGGCCATCGACGCCGGCGACTGGTGCGAGGGGCTGGCCTTTCGCCTCGACGCGGCGCAGGTCGAACACGAAACCTTCGTCCTGTTCCGCCGCGAGATGATCGCCCCCGCCTATCGCCCGGTCTGGCTGCCGCTGGACACTGCGCAGGGGCCGATCACGGCGCTGGGCTTTGTCGCAGACCGCACCTGCGAGACCATCAAACCCGACATTCCGCACGACGAACAGGCCCGGATGATCGCCACCGCGCAGGGCATGTTGGGCACCAATTTCGCCTATCTCGCAGACACCCACGCGCATCTGGCGCTTCTGGGCATCGACGATCCGTATATCAACGACATACACAACCGCGCCTCGGCCTATCGGGCCAGCACCTGACCCTCCCGAAAGAGAAGATACCGCCCCGCCCGCGATCAGCCTTGTCCGTTTCGACCGGCTGGTGCCCTAGGCCTCGGCGGACAACGCCTCGGCAAATCCGGCGACCGCCATGCCGAGAAACAGCATCTCGAGGCCCGAGAAGACGAAATCCGCCCCCAGATCATCGAGCGCCCTTGCCCGTTCCTCGGGCGACCAGGCCGGAAAGACGAGGGATTTCCCATGCTGGCGGGCCGCCGCGGCGATGGTTTCAAGGTCGCGCCAGTCGGCTTCGGTGCGCTTATACATGCCGCGCTCCCGGCGCAGCGACAGATCTGTCGGACCCGGGAAAAGCCCGTCGACCGTTGGCAGGGCCGCGATCGCCGCCGCATCGCGCAGCGCACCGGCGGTTTCGATCATCGCGAAGCACTTTGTGCGGCGGTCGGTCTCACCGAACCATGTGTCGGGTTGCATCCGATAGCCCATAGCCCGCCCGCCAGCGAGGCTGCGGTCGCCGGTCGGCGGGAACTTCGTATAGCCGGTGACCTCACGCGCGTGCGCAAGGTCCTGGATATGCGGGATCATCACCCCGTCGGCACCGAAATCGAGCACCGTCTGGATCGGACTGCGCTCAGGGGCCAGAACCTTGACATAGACCTCCAGCCCGATCCCCTTCAGGGCGGGGATCAGCATGTGCAGGGTCTCATGTCCGAACGGGCCATGCTCGACATCGAGGATGACGCGCCGGAACCCGGCAAGCGCCAGCATTTCGGCAAACTGGAAATTGGGCGTGGTCAACCAGAAGCCCATGCGGCGGTGGTCGGCGGCGGTCATCCCCGGTCTCCTCAACGGCTGGCAGCGACGATGGATTCGATCTGGGCAACCAGATCGGGGTCGATCCGCTCTTTCCACTGGTCGTAGACCGGCCGGGTCGCCTCGCGGAAGGCGGCCAGCTCGTCGGGGGTGGAGACATGGACATCCACGCCGATCCCGGCAGCGCGGGCCACGTCATCGGCAAAGATTGCGCGCACCTCGGCCACGTTCGCCGCGGCGGCTTCCTGCGCGGCGGCACGAACGATGTCCTGATCCTCGGACGACCAGCTTTCCCAGGTGTCGCGGTTGACCGCGAACAACAGGATCTCGTTCATATAGTTCCACTTGGTCACATAGCGTTGGCCAAGGGTCTGCATGTTCAGCAGGAAATAGATTTCCATCGGGTTCTCGCCGCCGTCGACGGCGCCCGAGGCAAGCGCGGTCTGCGCGTCGGCCCAGTTCATTGCCTGCGGGTTGGCGCCCAGGGCCGAGAAGACCTCGTTCATCATCGGGTTCGGCGGCACGCGGAATTTCAACCCATGCAGGTCATCGGGCGTGATGATCGGCCGGGTCGAGTTGTGGACCTGACGAAAGCCGGTCTCGCCCACCGCCAGGGGTTCGGCCCCGGCCTCGCGCACCTTGTCGAAATAGCGCGCCATGAAATCCGCGTCATTCCACACCGCGTCGAGCGCGCGGTGATCGGGGAACAGGAAGGGCAAGGTGAAGCATCCGAGGCCACGCACAGTGCCGGCCCAGTTGCCCGGCGCGCCGCAGATCAGGTCGATGTCCCCCTGACGCAGCGCGGTGAACTCGCGCGTCTGGTCGCCCTGCACCAGCGCCGCCCCGGGATAGAGCCGGGCGTTGACACGGCCGCCGGTCCGTTCGGTGATCAGGTTGGCCCAGGTTTCGCCGGCCCGGCCCCAGGCAAAGGCCGTCGTGACGACCGTCGACATGCGGTATTCGTCACGATAGCTGGCACGGGCGAGGCCCGGCATGGTCATCAGTCCTGCGGCGGCGGCGCCGGTGGCAAGAAAGGCTCTGCGGTCCATCAGATTCTCCTCCTCGATGGGATCAATAGCGGAAATAGGCAGGCAGCCAGGTGGCAAGGCCGGGAACCAGCAGCACCGTCATCAGCGCGGCGCTGAAACCGAGCACCAGCCAACCGACCCAGGGCACGGTTTTTTCGACGCTGATGCCGGCGATGCGGCTGGTGACCAGCAGGTTGACGGCCATAGGCGGGGTAAACGTGCCGATGGCGATGGCCATTGTGATCAGGATGCCGAACCAGACGGCGTTCCAGTCAAAGACCTGCATCAGCGGCACAAAGAGCGGCAGGAAGATCAGGAAGATCAGGAAGATCGACACGCCGTCCAGCACGACCCCGATCATCAGCAGCATCGCCATGACGAGGATCAGCGTGCCGGTGCTGCCGAGGTTCAGCCCAACGATGCCGGCGACCAGCGGATCGGCGATGCCCAGGGTGGTGACCGCATAGGCAAAGATCGAGGCCAGCGCGATGACGATCATAATGACGGCCGAGGTTTCGGCGGCCTCGCGGAACAACTCGGGCAGGTCGCGCAGGCCGAGGGTGCGATAGATCACGAGGCCGATGAAGAGGCCGAAGATCACCGCCACCACCGCAGCCTCGGTCGGGGTGAAGAGGCCCACGCGCATCCCGCCGAGGATCAGCACCGGGGTGGCAAGGCCCCAGGCCGCCTGCCGCAGGCTGGCCCAGAAGGGCGGCCGGTCGAGCGCGGATTCGTTCTGGCCAAAGCCGTGGCGGCGCGAGAGCCAGATCGACGGCAGGATCAGAGCAAGCCCGGCCAGGATGCCCGGCAGGATGCCAGCGGCGAACATGGCGGGCACGCTGGCCCCGGGCACGCTGATGGAATAGACGATCAGCGCGATCGAGGGCGGCACCAGGATCTCGGTCGCGGTTGCAGCCCCGATCACGCTGGCCGAGAAGGGCGCAGGATAGCCGGCCTTCAGCATCGGCGCGATCATCACGCCGCCCACAGCGGCCGCTCCGGCCACGGCCGAGCCGCTGATGCCCCCCATGATCACCGCGACCAGCACGGCGACGGTGGGCAGCATCCCCGGCCCACGGCCCAGGCAGGCGGTGGCAAAGGTGATGATGCGCGCGGCAACGCCCGACTTCTCGAAGATCACACCGACCAGCACGAACATCGGCAGCGCCAGCAGCGGAAACTTGGAAATCCCAGCCAGCGCGTTCTGCCCCGCAGCGATCAGGCCGAACCAGCGCGAATCCAGGTTGTCGGCCGCGATGGAGACGATCCCGGCGAGGCCCAGGCTGGCGGCCACCGGCACGCCCAGCAGCATCAGCGCGGCAAAGACCACAAACAGCAGAACCGCGATCATCGTTGCGCCCTCTGCCACGGAAAGCCCAGCGCGCGCAGCGACAACAGGCCCGACAGCACCACCAGCGGCGCAGTGGTCCACCAGCGCGGCAGGTCCAGGATCGAAAACAGCTCGCCCCAGCGCCATTCGTCATAGGCGATCTTGCCCAGCAAGACCGCCAGCGTCCCGAACGCCACGGCCAGCGCCAGCCGGGACAGCATCCGCAACCCGCGATGCCCCTTGGCATAGAGGATCTCGATACGGATATGCCGGTCGCCCAAGGTCGCCGAGGCAGCCCCCGCGAAGACCATCAGCACCATTGCCACGATCGAGAAATCCTCGGTCCAGGCAAAGGAGAAATCGGTGAAATAGCGGACGATGACATTGGCGAAGGTGATCGCGACAATGACCAGCAGGGCTAGCGCGGCGATCACGTCCTCGGGAAGCCAGGGGCGCTTGGGTGCGGGGTCCATGTCAGGCCACCCCCATCGCCTTGGCGATCTTCTCGCTGGCGCCCGAGATCGTGCCCAGCTTGACGCCGGTGCGCAGCTTTTCCAGCACCTCGATCTCGAAATCCTGCATGCCGATGCATTTCGCCGCCAGCGCCTGTGCCTGCGCGCGATCCAGCGCCACGACGCCGGAATCATCCGCCAGGATCAGGTCGCCCGGTCGCACGATCTGGCCACCCACGCTGACCGGCACATTGAGTGCGCCATAGAGGCCCAGTTGCTTGGTGGTGATCGGCGAAACGCCCGAGGCCCACATCGGAAAGCCGGTGGCGTGGAACTCTGACAGGTCGGTGACCGGGCCGTCCACCACGCCCCCCGCCAGCCCGGCGATCGCCGCCGCATGGGTGACCATCCCGCCCCAGCAGGCGTGACGCTCGTCGCCCAGCCGCTCGACAACCAGAAAATCCCCCGGGCGGGCGACGCTGACCGCATGGTGCAGCATCACCGAATCCATCGCCGGGATGCAGACGGTGACGGCACAGCCGACCACGCGCCGCCCGGGCAGGACGGGCTTGATCCGCGGGTGCAGGAACCCGTCATGCAGGACGTGGCCGATTGTCGCCGTCTCGACCTTTTGCAGAAGGTCGACGAGTTCCCCCGGCAGGGCTGGAGGCAACGCATTCATCTGGAACATGGTGTCACCCGGTCAGTTCAGGACGTGGTGGTTGTGGACCGGCATGCGCGCACGCACGGTTGCCAGGTAATCGCGATCGAGCGTGGCGGTGGTCAGGCCCACCACATCCGACACCTGCGCCACCACATGCCCCCAGGGATCGGCAACCAGGCTGTGACCGAAGCAGGCGCGCGCGCCCTTGGCGTGCTTGAACACCTGGCCCGGCGCAGCGACATAGCAGCCGGTTTCGACGGCCCGGGCGCGCAGCAGCACCTCCCAATGGTCGCGCCCGGTGTCCAGCATGAAGGCCGAGGGCACAAAGATCAGATCGGCGCCCCTGTCGCGCAGCGCGCGGAAGAGCTCGGGGAACCGCAGGTCGTAGCAGATCGTGCAGCCGACGGTCCAACCGTTCAGCGAATATGTCACCACCTCGTCGCCGCGGCTGATGATGTCGGATTCGCGGATCACATCGCCGTTCGGCAGTTCGATGTCGAACATGTGGATCTTCGAATACCGTGCCAGTTCGGCGCCATCGGCGCCGTAGACCACAGTGGTGTTGAAGGTCCGGTTGCCGCGCAATTCGGCCAGCGAACCAGCGTGAATCGCCACACCGTTGGTTCTTGCCAGCTCGGCCATCCGCCCCGAGATTGCCTCGAACTGCTGACCGGCATCACGATGCTCGACCACGGTGTTGCCCATGAAGGCGTAATATTCCGGCAGGGCGATCAGGTCTGTGCCCTGCTCGGCAGCCCGGGCGATAAGGTCGCCCACCACAGCCAGCGAGGCCTCCACATTGTCCTGCGGGTTGTTCTGGATCAGCGTGACGCGCATACGAGGTCTCCTTCGATTGACAGCAGCCTAGGGGCGCGGAAGGAGAAGAACTAACGAATAGTTTTTGCGGTTTTGGTCCGAAAATTTTTGACTATTGTGCGTCGCCGGTCGCGCTGTCGATCAACTCGGGCGAATACGTCTCGCGAAACGAGCGCGCCACGGCCAACGCGCTCTCAGCGATCGCCTCCAGAAGGGGTGTGCCAGTGCTTTCCATATAGGAAATTTTGACCTTAAGCCCCGGAAGGTCTTGCCCGATGTCAAGCACCTGCAGCCGGCCACTGGAAAGCTGGCTCTGCAGCAGGACCAGTGGCAGCGCGGTGATGCCAAATCCGTCCTCGGCCAGACGGATCATGGTCGACATCGAGGTGCCACAATAAATACTCTGCCGCTTGCGCGTGCCGACCAGCAGCTCCAGCAGGTGCCGGTGCGGCGCCGAGCCGGCGGCAAAGGACAGGATCGGGAAGCCGGCAAATTCCTCGACAGACAGGTGCGTCCGATCCCCGACGAGGTGCGGGCTGGCCACCCAGCGCAGCGGCATCCCGAACAACGCCCGCTCGCGCGCGCCCTCGATGGCGACATCGGCAATCAGAATGGCCAGGTCCAGAACCCCGCGCCGAAGGTCGTCTGCGAGGCTGGCACTGGTGCCCGACACGAGGTCGAAATCGACATTTGGATACTGGCGGTTCAGCGTCTTGAGTAACTGCGGCAGGATCGCCGAGGCGGCGGTGTCGATCAGCCCCAGCTTGACGTGGCCCTGATAGGCCGCACTGTCCTTGATCCGGGCTTCGAAACGACTGGCGGCCATCAGCACGGATTCGGCATAGGGCAGCGCCTCGCGTCCCTTCAACGACAGCTGCACACCACGCCCGAGCCGGTCGAACAGGGACACACCCAGTTCATTTTCGAGCGACGATATGCGCGCCGAGAAGGTTGCCAGCGTCGAGTTCTGCTGCTCTGCCGCCCGGCTGAAGCTGCCCAACCTTGCGGCCCAAACGAAGGCCTCGAGCGATTTCAGGTTCACCTCGACCTCCTCTTGCCACTCTGCGCGCCCAGCCGGTGCCGCTTCACGCTCGCTAGTCACCCTCGGATCGCGCGTCAACACTTTGGCGCGGCCCCGCCCCGCCGCAGCAGGCCGTTCATCGGCAGCATAGCCCTGGATCGCTGTCCGCGTGCAGACCGATCCAGATCATCGAGACGGCAGGAAACACCGTGCGGAATCTGCATGGCAATCGGGGGCGAGACGCGCAGCATCTCCCCCTCAAAATCACCATAACTCCTGGAAAGAGCGATGGTGGGCGACCCTGGAATCGAACCAGGCGTGGGTCTCCCCGGCGGAGTTACAGTCCGCTGCCGCACCTTGCAGCTCGTCGCCCGACGCTGCCCGGGGGAATAGCGAAGGGGGCGCAGGGCGTCAAGGGCACAAAACGCGCCGCGGGCCGCTTCGACGCGATGCCGAAACCGGGGCGCAAGTTCGGGGAATTGCTGGCAAGATAGCTGAACACGAATCGACGGAGGACCCATGCGTGACAATGCCCTGAGCGAAGCGCGCAGCACCCTGGCGGCGGCGTTTCGCTGGACCGCCCGACTGAACATGCACGAATCGGTGGCGAACCATTTCTCGCTGGCGCTGGATGCGGACGGGCGGCGGTTCCTGATCAACCCGAATGGGCGGCACTTCTCGCGCATCCGCGCCCGCGACCTGCTGGAGATCGACGCCGACGACCCCGCGACGATGCAGCGCCCCGATGCGCCCGATCCCACCGCCTGGGGCCTGCACGGCGCGATCCACCGTGCCTGCCCGCACGCGCGCTGCGTGATGCATGTGCATTCGATCCACGCCACCGTGCTGGCCAGCCTGGCCGACTCGCGCCTGCCGCCGATCGACCAGAACTGTGCGATGTTTTTCAACCGCCATGTGGTCGACGAAGGGTATGGCGGCATGGCCTTCGAGGAGGAGGGCGCGCGCTGCGCCGCGCTGCTGGCCGATCCGAAGATCACCACGATGGTGATGGGCAATCACGGCGTGCTGGTGACCGGCCAGAGCGTGGCCGAGACCTTCAACCGGCTCTACTATTTCGAACGCGCCGCCGAGACCTATATCCGCGCCCTGCAGACCGGCCGGCCGCTGCGCATCCTGCCCGATGCCATCGCCGAAAAGACCGCCTGCGAGTGGGAGGCCTATCCCGCTTTTGCCGAAAACCACATGCGCGAGCTGATCACGATCCTGCGCGACGAGGACTCGGATTTCGAGGACTGACCTTGCGCTCACGCCCCTCCGGGCGCATGGTGCGCGCCGCTGATCAGGGATGAACCGATGAAGAAACCCGCCTGGGTGGTCGACAAGGAGCGCGCCAAGCGCGCCGCCGCGAACGAGACCGTATGGCTCTTTGGCCTGCACGCCGTGCGCGACGCGCTGCAGAACCCGGCGCGGACCAAGCTGCGTCTGCTGGTCACCAAGAATGCCGCCGACAAGCTGGCCGACGCCATCGCCGCCAGCGGCATGGAGCCCGAGTTGCAGGACGCGCGCAAGTTTGCGGCGCCCATCGACCCTGATTCGGTGCACCAGGGCGCCGCGCTGGAGGTAAAACCCCTGGACTGGGGCCGGTTCGAGGATGTCTGCGCTGCCGGGCGCGGGGCACCGGTGGTGGTCCTGCTGGACCGCGTCACCGACCCGCACAACGTCGGCGCGATCCTGCGCTCGGCCGAGGTGTTCGGCGCCCGCGCGGTGATCGCGCCCCGCCACCATTCCGCACCCGAAACCGGCGCGCTTGCGAAAACTGCCTCGGGTGCGCTGGAACGCCAGCCCTATCTGCGGGTAACCAATCTGGCCGAAGCGATGGAATCCCTGAAACGCATGGGATTTCAATTGCTTGGACTCGATGGTGAGGCTGATCTGACGCTGGCCGAGGGGATCGCAGCCGCCGGCACCCGGCCCGTCGGGCTGGTCATGGGGGCCGAGGGGCCGGGCCTGCGCGAGAAAACGCGCGAGACCTGTGACGCGCTGGTGCGCATCCCCTACCCCGGCGGATTCGGCTCGCTGAACGTGTCGAATGCGGCGGCGGTGTCGCTCTATGCGGCGACGCTCACGCGCTGACACATGTATCACGAATCTGCGACACCCCTTTTTTTTCAACGAAATGGGTCCATATTGGAGTGTGAAGCGTTGAGCAGGAACTCTCGCGTTTCTTCCACTGTCCCTCGTTCCCAACTCGCGCCCGGCTCCAACCTCCGCCGGGCGCTTTTTCATGCGGCGCTTGCCCCGACCTCGCCTTTGCGCGACAGTCCCGCCCAGGACGAGAGGCCCGCGCGATGACCGACCCTGCCGATACCCCCGATGACGCCACGCTGCGCAAGATCCTGCGGTCGATGAAAACCGTGGCCGTGGTCGGGGTTTCCGCGAACCCGGTGCGGCCCAGCTATTTCGTCGCGCGCTATCTGGGCCTCAGGGGAATGCGGGTGATCCCGGTGAACCCCGGGCTGGCCGGTCAGCGCCTGTTCGGCGAAGAGGTCCGCGCAACAGTCGCCGACTGCCCGCCCGAGGTCGACACGATCGACGTCTTTCGCCGTTCCGACGCGGTGCCGGCCATCGTGGACGAGGCCATCGTCCACCTGCCCCGGCTGAAAACCGTCTGGCTGCAGATCGGTGTCGAAAGCGAGGCCGCGCGCGCGGCCTGCGCCGAGCGTGGCCTGAACTTTGTCCAGAACCGCTGCCCAAAGATCGAGAACCAGCGCCTCTTTGGCGAATTGCGCATGGGCGGGTTCAACACCGGGGTGATCAGCTCAAAGCTCTAGTCCAGCAGGGTCTGCACCAGCAGGCTGTCGGGGTCGGCCAGATCGTCGATCACGGTGAAATGGTGCAGGCCCGGGGCGACATGCCACGGGCAATTCCATTCCTCGGACAACAGCCGCGCCTGCCACAGGAAGCTGGGGCGCTCCTGCCCGCCGACCCAGACGGTGCAATCCACCTCGGCGCGTTTCGCCAGCAGGGCCGGGCTCTCGGCCCGGGCCTCGGCCGCGTCCAGATGCAGCGTCTGGTTCATCCCGGTCTGCATCAGCGGCCGCAGGTCAGACAGCGGCGAGATCGGCACCACCCGCACCAGCCGGTCGATCCAGTCCGGCGACCGGTCGGCGCAGGCCATGCGCGCCGACAGATGCCCGCCCGCTGAATGCCCGGTGACCACCAGGGGCCCCGCCACCATCTCGGCGGCCATGCCGATTGCCGCCTCGACCTCATCCGTCATTGCCGCGATTCGTGCCTCGGGCGCCAGGGTATAGCCGGGCATCGCCACTGCCCAGTCGCGCGCCAGCGCACCCCGCGCCAGGTGCGACCAGCTTGCGGGGTCGAAGGCCATCCAGTAGCCGCCGTGAATGAACACCAAAAGCCCCGCGGGCGTCCGCTCGGGCAGGAACAGATCGAGGGTCTGGCGCGCGCCCTCGCCATAGCGCAGCCGGCAGCGCGCCCGCTCTCCCAGCGAGGCGCGAAACGCCTCGGCCTCGGCCGCCCAGCGCGGCGGGAACTGCGCGGCCCCGGCGATGAAGTCGGCGTTGGCGTAGGCGGTGCTGAGATCCTCGGACATCGGGCCGGTTCCTTGTCTTGGCGTATGCAATATGATCAAACTTGCGCAAAGCTGCGGGGGCGGCAAGCCCTCGCAAACCGTCCGGCCAGCCAGTCGGCCGGCCCACCACGCAAATTACTTGCGTTGTTAAGTATTCTGTGATCAACCTACGCCCGACCCCTTCCCCGGCGACAGACCCACGAGGAACCCATGCTCGACCAACCCACCGATCTTCGCGCCCTTCTCAAGGATCCGTCGCTGCTGGAAACCCGCGCCTTCGTGGCCGGCGAATGGGTGAGCGCCGACGACGGCAAGACCTTCGCCGTGACGAACCCTGCACGGGGCGACGTGATCGCCCAGGTGGCCGACCTCAGCCGCGCCGAGGTCGCGCGCGCCATCGCCGCCGCGAATGTTGCGATGAAGGACTGGGCCGCCCGCACCGGCAAGGAACGCGCCGCAGTGCTGCGCAAATGGTATGACCTGATGGTCGAGAACGCCGACGATCTGGCCACCATCCTGACCGCCGAAATGGGCAAGCCGCTGGCCGAGGCGCGCGGCGAGATCCTCTATGGCGCGTCCTTCGTCGAGTGGTTCGGCGAGGAGGCCAAGCGCATCTATGGCGAGACGATCCCCGGCCACATGCGCGACAAGCGCATCACCGTGCTGAAGCAGCCGATCGGCGTCTGCGCCTCGATCACGCCGTGGAACTTTCCGAACGCGATGATCGCCCGCAAAGTGGCGCCGGCGCTGGCCGTCGGCTGCGGCTTCGTCGCCCGCCCGGCGGCCGAAACCCCGTTGTCGGCGCTGGCGATGGCCGTTCTGGCCGAGCGCGCGGGCGTGCCCAAGGGGGTGCTGTCGGTCGTCACCTCGTCGCGCTCGTCTGACATCGGCAAGGAATTCTGCGAGAACCCGGTGGTGCGCAAGCTGACCTTCACCGGCTCGACCGAAGTCGGCCGCATCCTGCTGCGTCAGGCCGCCGAGCAGGTGATGAAATGCTCGATGGAGCTGGGCGGCAACGCGCCCTTTATCGTGTTCGATGACGCCGATCTGGATGCGGCGGTCGAAGGTGCGATGATGTCCAAGTTCCGCAACAACGGTCAGACCTGCGTCTGTGCCAACCGCATCTATGTGCAATCCGGGGTCTATGACGCCTTTGCCGAAAAGCTGCGCGCGGCGGTGGAAAAGCTGAACGTAGGCGACGGGCTGAAAGAGGGCGTCACCACCGGCCCGCTGATCAACGCCGGCGCCATCGACAAGGTCGAGGAGCACATCAAGGACGTGCTGGATCACGGCGGCGCCCTGCTGACCGGCGGCAAGCGCCACGCGCTGGGCGGCACCTTCTTTGAGCCGACCGTGGTCACGGGCGTGACCCAGGGCATGAAGGTCGCACAGGAAGAAACCTTTGGCCCGCTCGCGCCGCTCTTCAAGTTCGAGACCGAGGACGAAGCGATCGGCTATGCCAATGACACGATCTTTGGTCTGGCGTGCTATTTCTACGCCCAGAACGTCGGCCGCATCACCCGCGTCCAGGAGGCGCTGGAATATGGCATCGTCGGCGTGAACACCGGGATCATCAGCACCGAAGTCGCGCCCTTTGGCGGCGTCAAACAGTCGGGCCTGGGCCGCGAGGGTTCGCACCACGGGGTCGAGGACTTCCTGGAGCTGAAATACATCTGCCTGAGCATCTGAACCGTCAGACACGATGGCATGGCAATCGCCCCGGGTCGCGGACGTGACCCGGGGCGCGTTCGTCTTCGGGCCCCGGTCGTTGACTCGCCCACTCGCGCAAGGGTAGCGTTTTCCGGTCATTTCGTAGCCGGAGGAGGAAGGGCATGCCCGGTGCTGTCTCTTCTCGATCCCCGCGGCGGGCGCGGCCCTTCCTGGCCTTCTGCGCCGCGGCTGTATGTCTGCCCCTGTGCCTGCTGCCCGGCGCCGCGCGTGCGCAGGTTCTGCCGATGGTCCAGATCGCGGCCGGCGCCGCCCATGCCTGCAGCCTCGATTCCCGGGGTGCGGTCTGGTGCTGGGGCAACAACCGCCAGGGGCAACTGGGCGACGGCACCCGCCGGAACCGGCGCCGGCCGGTCCGGGTGCAGGGGCTCGACCCCGTGTCGTTCATCGCCGCCGGGGGAAACCATACCTGCGCCATCGTCGAGTTGCTCGACTATGCCTATTGCTGGGGCGACAACGAGAGCAGCGAGATCGTGCGCCCGCCCGCCGAGAATGACATCCTCGTCCCGACCCTCATCGAGGGGCTCGGCACCGCACGGGCGATTGCCGTCGGGCATTCCCATATCTGCGCGATCACCCTCGGCGGACAGGCGCGCTGCTGGGGCGGCGGCGCCTACGGGGTGGACGGCCCCTATCCCCCATACCTGGGGCGAATCCCACGGGTTCGCCTGACCGACTCGATCACCGCCGGAATGCGATACGGCTGCGCCGTCACCGCCTCGGAGCGGGCGCGCTGCTGGGGCAGCAACTGGCACTTTGTGCTGGGCGACGGGCTTGGCACCGGCGAGATCGACGACATCCGGGCACGGGGATCGAACGTCCGGAACCTGCCCTCGCCGGCGCAGATCGCCGCCGGTGCAACGCATACCTGCGCCGTCGATACCCGGGGGCGGGCACGCTGCTGGGGCCAGAACGACGAGGGGCAGCTGGGCGACGGCACGACCACAAACCGGCGCACGGCCGTTGCGGTCAGTGAGCTGCGAAATGCGCGGCAGATCACTGTCGGCGGCTTTCACAGCTGTGCCTTGAGCATCGCGCCCCTGCAGGATGCGGGAACCGTGCGCTGTTGGGGCAGCAATCTCGGCCATGCGCTGGGCGTCTATGACTGGGAGGTGCTGGAGGACGGCAGGAGCACCGTTCCGATCCCCGTGCAGGATCTCGGCCGGGCCCGGGCCATTGCAGCGGGGTATTGGTTTACCTGTGCGCTGGTGGGCGGCGGCGTGCGCTGCTGGGGCCAGAACGACGTGGGCCAGCTGGGCGACGGCACGCGGACCAGCGACCACATCTCGACCGTCCGATTTTGACCCCGACACACACCCTTCGGTTCAGGCACTGTCAAAAGGATCTTTGTCGCCGGCAGGTTGTGCCTTAGCGTCAGCAATCATGTCTGTGGGAGGGGCGATTCTATGGCGGCTCGGGTTCGGTCTTTCTGGCGGTCGTGGCGCCGCGTGGCGGCGATCATGGCGGCGTCTCTGGCCGCCGGGCTCGGCATATCCCCCGCCCTCGCCCAATCCCCCGTCATCGTGCAGGTTGCCGCGGGGACAGGCCACAGCTGTGCACTTGGGGACACAGGGCAGGTATGGTGTTGGGGCAGCAACGAATTCGGTCAGATCGGCGACGGCACCAATGAACGTCGCACACGTCCTGTCCTCGTCCCCGATCTGCCAGACGTCGCTTCGATCGGTGCGGGACGAGAGCATACCTGCGCCCTGACCAACGATGGCCGCGTCTTTTGCTGGGGAAGCAACGAATTCGGTCAGCTCGGAAACAGCAGCGTCCTCGATAGCTCGAGACCTGTCGAGGTCTCGCTTTCGCGGGTCGTGCGCCAGCTGTCTGTCGGGGGCAGCCACAATTGTGTGACCGATACGCTGAATCGCGCCTTCTGTTGGGGAAGAAACCATCTCTATCAGCTCGGTGTTGGCGATACATTCAGCAGAGCCCGGCCAACTCCCGTTTCCGGCTTGAGACGCGCTTTCGCGATATTTGCCGGAAGAGAGGAGCACACCTGCGCCCTGACCCTGAATCAGGCTTTGAGGTGCTGGGGCGGGAATCGCTATGGCGAAGTCGGAACGGGAACCACGCAGATCGTCAGGACGCCGCAGGCGATCAGCGGCGTTCGGAACCCACTCAGCATCGCGCCCGGCCTCTATCACAGCTGTGCGGTCACCAATCTGGGGCGAGTGCGGTGCTGGGGTCACAACGGGTCTGGCCAACTTGGCATTGGTGGCACTGGCGTTCGCTACACACCAACCAATGTCGCCGGACCGCTACGCGCTGTCTCGGTCTCGTCCGGCGGATACCATAGTTGTGCGATCACGCCTGAAAGAACAGTCTGGTGCTGGGGAATGAATTTCTTCGGCCAGATCGGGGACGGAGGGGCTTCTGACCGGCTTCGGCCCGTCGCACTACCATCGCTGGCGGATGTCGTATCCGTTTCAGCAGGCCAACTTCACACCTGTGCGGCAACGGCAGCCGGCAGAGCGTTTTGCTGGGGCTCGAACAGGGACGGGCAGATCGGCGACGGAAGCACTGTCGGTCCTTGGGAAGGTCGCCGATTGCCCGTCGAGGTTCAATTTCCAATTTCGGCAGCGCAACCACTATTCCCCATTCAGGGCTACGGAAACGCGCCCCTCGAACGGCTGAACTTCTGCTTTGGCGCGCATGGGCCGGACGGCAGTAATTCCAACCGGCTGCGGTATTTCAGCGGCCAATACCATGCCGGCGTAGATCTGCGCACCCGAGACATCGAGACCCCTGAAATCGTGTCGCCAGTCGATGGCGAAATTGTCTATTACTCACGCATTGGCAATCGCAGGAATTCCGTGGCACCGGATTGGATGAACACGGTTTTGATCATCCGCGGGGATGACTCGCGGCACTATGTGCTGGGCCACGTAGACTGCACCGGCACCGACGCCGGGCAACCGCTTTGCGATATTCCGGCCGCAAACGAAATCCGAGACTGGGACGCCTATCCCGTCTCATCACGCAGGAGAGTATCGCGGGGACAAACGATCGGCACCACCCAGAACTGGGATGCAGAACACCTACACCTCGGTGTCTCGACCGCGCCTTTGGTCAGTGACTCTGGCGTTCTTCTGCCCGCCTTCACCTGCGCGGACTGGGGCCGGACACCCTATGACGGCGCAACGGCATGCCTAGACAACAACATTACCCTGACCAGAGCGCGCGACCTGACGTTGTCGCGCGGTTTTTTCGATCCTCTGACGCTTTGGGCAGACACCACGACCTGCGAATGCCTCTACGCGACGGACGGCAGTTTCTGCGCGCAGGAATAGGGGGGCATGCAGTGTCCCCGGGTTGCGAGACGGGGCGCAGAAAAGGCCGCCAGGGTCTGGGCATTCCGCCGGACACGAACTATCCTCGGTTGAGTGTTCAGGTAAGGGTGCGACATGCGTCAGGGTCTCTCGAAACGGTTGGCTGTTCGGGCCCTGCACGGCGCACGCATGGTCTCCCTGGCCTTGCTCCTGCCGCTGACGGCTGCACCGGTGCCGGCGCAAACCTCGGGTCCGGCAGTCGCCGGCGGATCTGCCGTCACGCAACGCCAGTGGAACACCCATTACCGGTGGGTGGTCGCCCTCATGTCCCCCGATGCCGGCCGGGCCTTCTGCACCGGGTCACTGATCGCCCGCGACTGGGTTCTGACCGCCGCGCATTGCGTTCACAACAGGGCGCCGGACGATATCGTCGTCGCCGTGAATTCGCGCCGGCTGCGCACCGCCGAGCGGATTGCGGTCGCGGGGATCCATCAACATGAAAGCCACCGGCAGACAGGGGCGATCAACGAGAATGACGTCGCCCTGTTGCGCCTGGCCAGCCCGGCACCAGATGACATCACCCCGGTCGCACTGGCCAGCCGTGCCGCGGATGAAACCCTGACCGCCGACCGGTCGCGGGCCTATGCCGCAGGCTGGGGCCGCACCGATCAAAACGACCCTGGGTCCCTGTCAGCGGCCCTCAGGCACACCCGCTCGACCCTGCGCACACGGCGCTTTTGTCAACGACAGTATGACAGCGAGGGTCTCACCATCGCCGGCTCCATGCTTTGCGCGGGGGTCTGGCACGACCTCGGCGCAGTCTGCAACGGCGACTCCGGCGGGCCCCTGGTGTCCCGCACCGATGCCGGACCGGTGCTGATCGGCACCGTGATGGGGGGCAGCGATTGCGGCTCCACTCCGCCGCCCGCCATTTTCTCCAGAGTCTCGCGCTTTGTCGACTGGATCGCCGCACGACAGGGCGACACATATGTCCTCAACGAGACCTTCAATGACGGCGAACTGAACATTGTTCCCTGGACCTTCCGCAGCGGGCGCGACCTGACCGGCTGGTGCTGCGCCACCGAGGTGCCCCGGCGCGACGGTGACACCGGCGACGACGGCGTGGGCTTCCTCAGGCTGGAGGCCGGCGTCACCGACAATGTCGCGGTCGCAGACCTCGACCCGCCGCAACCCCTGACCAACCCGCGCCTGGTCGCGCGGCTCCGGCACCATCCGGCAAACCAGTATTACCTGCCCGCGATCGTTCTGGACCTGATCGACCGCAACGGCGACCCGATGCGGCTGTGGGTCTCGCTGCGGCGATCGACCTACGGGCCGGATTATGACAACCAGCCGGAAAATTATGACCGCCCGCAGATCACCCTGGCAGGACCGCAAGGGCGGATCATGCGGACCTATGCGTCGGAGGCGTCCAGCAATGCCTTTGATATCTGGGTGGTCCTGCGTGCGGTGATCACCTCGGACAACGGCCGCCTGTCGGTCGGGGTTGCCGGCCCCGACGGCTGGGATGTGAATTTTCGCCACGACAGCCTGGTCGGGGCCCGCCTGGAGCGCGTCACCTTCTCGGGCTACGGCTGGTGGACCGGGCATTACCTGGACATCGACTGGGTCGAGCTTTCGGGATCGACGCAGGAATAACACCCTTTGGCCCCGGCGCCCGGGCCGGCGAGAACCCGCGGCAGAACCCAGCCGCCTTGGCACCCGGTCCCGGCGAAGGCCCGCTGTCTGCCGGATCCATCCGTCGCCGAATGCAAAAGGGGCGCACCCGCGGTGCGCCCCTGCGTCCCTTCAGCCGCGCCGCGATCAGGCCGCTTCGGCCTCGATCATCTTGCCGGCGGGTTCGGTGCGGGCGATCTCGATCCGGCGCGGCTTCAGCGCCTCGGGGATCTCGCGCACGAGGTCGATGTGCAGCATGCCGTCGGCATGGGTCGCGCCATCGACGCGGACGTGATCGGCCAGATGGAAGCGGCGCTCAAAGGCGCGGGTGGCGATGCCGCGATGCAGGAAGGTGCGTTCCTTGGCGTCATCGGCCTTGCGCGCCGAGATCACCAGCAGGTTTTCCTTGACCTCGACATTGAGTTCATCGGCGGTAAAGCCGGCGACAGCGACGGTGATGCGATAGGCATTCTCGTCGGTCTTTTCGATGTTGTAGGGCGGATAGCTGGGCTGAACCGGGTCGGCGGCCAGCGCACGGTCCATCATCTCGGCGATGCGGTCGAAACCGACCGAGGCACGGAACAGCGGGGTAGGGTCAAAGCTACGCATGGTGTGTCATCCTTGTTGCAAGCGATGCAGGGGCTTGCCCGCCGGTCTGCCCGGCCGGGCGATCTGAACACCGGACCCCTCTGGGCATCCGGTATCCTTCATCTGGGAAGGCCGCCCGCCCCTTTCAAGAGGGACCACGCGGGGCTCACGGGCGCAGGAACCGCGCGGTGGTCCGCGCCCCCTGCAGCTGCCCCGAGGCCGCGTCCGGCACCTCGGCATCGAGTGCCGCCAGCAAGGCATCGACCCGCCCGCCCAGACGCATCCCCAACGAAATCGGCCGGTCCTGCTGCTCGGCCCGCGCCGAGATCACCGAGACGATCCCCAGCCCTCTGTCATCCGCCATGAACACCGGCGATCCCGAAGAGCCAAAGTCGATATCGCAGGAAAACACCGACACCCCGTCGCGCCGCTGGTCGAGAACGTGGCAGGTCTCCTGGATCGACGGCGCCTCGGACCGGTCGCGGGCATAGCTGACCACTGCCACCGGCGCGCCCGGCTCGGCAACGCGATGCGAAATGGCAAAGGGATGGATGCCGGTGGTGCGGATCGGGCGATCCAGTTCGAGAACGGCGATGTCGGTCGGCACATTGCCCAGTTCGGCCCCGGCCGAGAAATCGAACCCCGGCCAGATCGCCGCGCGCCGCACGCCGCGGATCGCCTCGGCCCGGCCGGTGCGCCAACCAGCGAGGAATTCCAGGCGGGATTCGTCGATCCGCTGGCCGGTGCGCCGGTCGAACAGGCAATGCGCCGCGGTCAGCACCCGGTCCTCGGCGATCAGCGTGCCAGTGCAGAACCCGACGCCATTCATGTTCAGCCGCCCCACCGCTTCCCACCCGCGGGTCTGGTCACCGGTCTGCAGGGCCTGCAGCCGGGTGTCCTGCTGGGCAAGGGCGGGCGCGGCGGCCAGAAGCACCGCGATCAGAGCTGGAAAACGCATGAGGCCGGCACCGACGAACGAGGAGTTACCCGTTAGCCTGGCAGGAAATTCGGGCGGAATTGCGGCACCGGCGAAGGGTGGGCAGATTGCCCACCCTACCCGCTCACCGCAGGATCGGCACCTGTGGAACGGCCGTCTTGCCACCGGCGTCCAGCGCCCGGGGTCGCGGCCCACCGGTGGCCCAGTCGAGCAGCTCGACCGTGTGCACGATCGGGATCTCGGTGCCCGAGCCGATCTGCATCATGCAGCCGATATTGCCGGCCGAGATGATATCCGGCGCCTTGGCCTCCAGCGTCGCCACCTTGCGCGCCTTCAATTCGGCCGAAATCTCGGGCTGCAGCAGATTATACGTTCCCGCCGAGCCACAACACAGATGCGGGTCGCGCGGCTCGACCACCTCAAAGCCTGCCTTCTTCAACAGCGCCTTGGGCGTGTCCTTGATCTTCTGCCCATGTTGCAGCGAACAGGCGGCGTGATAGGCCACCCGCAGGCCTTTCCTCTCGCCCTTCTCGATGCCCAGCGCCTCGATCACCTCACTGACATCGCGGGCCAAACCGGCCACCTCTGCCGCATCCTCGGCCAGGATATCGGTGCGGAACATGTGGCCATAATCCTTGACCGTCGTGCCGCAGCCCGAGGTGTTGATGACGATCGCGTCCAGCCCCTTCGCGCGCTTCTCGGCCATCCAGGCGCGGATGTTCGCGGCCGCCGAGGCGTGGCTTTCGTCCTCACGGCCTATGTGATGGGTCAGCGCCCCGCAGCAGCCCGCCCCTTCGGCAATCACCACCTCGGCCCCCAGCCGGGTCAACAGGCGGATCGTCGCGTCGTTGATATCGGTATTCAGCGCCCGCTGCGCGCAGCCGGTCATCAGCGCAACCCGCATCCGGCGCGGCCCCTGCGCCGGAAACACCTGCGGATCGTCGTTGCGGCTGACCGGCGGGATCTGTTTCGGCGCCATCGCCAGCATTGCCTTCAGCCGCGCATCGGGCATCAGGAACGCAAAGGGCCGGCCGATCTTTGCCCCCAGCAGCGCCAGCCGGAACCGCGTCGGATGCGGGATGACCTGCGCCAGCACCCAGCGCAGCAGCCGGTCCATCACGGGCCGCTTATAGGTCTTCTCGATATAGGCCCGCGCATGGTCGACCAGATGCATGTAATGCACGCCCGAAGGACAGGTCGTCATGCAGGCCAGGCATGACAGGCAGCGGTCGATATGCTTGACCGTCCGCTCATCCGCCGGACGCCCCGATTCCAGCATGTCCTTGATCAGATAGATCCGCCCCCGGGGGCTGTCCAATTCATCGCCCAGCACCTGATAGGTCGGGCAGGTCGCCGTGCAGAAGCCGCAATGCACGCAGGTGCGCAGCACCTCGTTGGCGCGCTGCATCGCCGGATCCTGAAGCTGCTCGTCGGTGAAAAACGTCTGCATGTCTGTCCTCGGGAATGCGGCGGTGCCTCAGGCCATCAGGCCGGGGTTCAGGATGCCGCGCGGATCGAACCGCGCCCTCAACCCGTTCGCCAGCGCCGCCACCGGCGCGGGTTCGGGCTGGAAGGGCGCGATGCGCGCGCGGGTCTCGACGCTGGCACGGATCAGCGTGGCATGGCCCTTGAACGGGCCCAGAACCGCGCGCAGATCGGTGCCTTCGGGCTGCAAGAGCCAGATCAACCCGCCACCCCAATCGAGCATCGCCGCGCCCCCCGCCCGCGCCAGCAGATCCGGCGCATCCGAGGGTTTGACCGACACCCGCCAGACATCACCCGCCTGCCCCCGGAAGGGGGCGACATCGCGCACATCCGCCCAGAATGCGGCAGTCTCCTCGCGCTCCAGAACCTGCGCCGCGCCAAACCGCGCCAGATGCCCGGCCAGCTCGCCCCGCCGATAGGCAACCGAGGCCGCGAACCCCTCGATGCGCAGCGCCGTGCGCGCGTCGGGCAGCCGCGCAGCCCCCGTCACCTCCCAGGGCGAGCCCAGCGCGGCGGCCATCAGCGCCACCGACGGCCCGGCATCGAGCCCGGCAAACACCAGCGTGGCCGCGGTCTCGGGCGCGGGCAGCAGCTTGAACGACACCTCGCTCAGCACCCCCAGCGTGCCCCAGGACCCGGCCATCACCTTGACCAGATCATAGCCGGTGACGTTCTTCATCACCCGCCCGCCGTTCTTGACGATCGCACCCGCGCCATCGACGAACCGCACCCCGATCAGACTGTCGCGACAGGCCCCCGCCTGCGCCCGGCGCGGCCCGCTGACATTCGCGGCCACCATCCCGCCCAGCGTCGGCACGCCCTCGGTGCCCAGAAGCCCGCGCCAATCCGCCGGCTCGAACGGCAACCGCTGCCCCTCGGCGGCCAGCAAACCCTCGACCTCGACCAGCGGCGTCCCCGCCCCGGCGACCAGCGTCAGCGCCCCCGGCTCGTAAAGCCGCACCCCCGCCAGCGCGCCGGTCTCCAGCACCTCGCCCGCCACCGGACGCCCGACCGGCCGCGTGCCACCACCGCGGATCGCCAAGGGGCCCGCCGCGTCGCGCACCGCCTCGGACAGTTCTTTTTCAGTCACCGGACGCATCCGTCCCTCCCGGCCCAAAGGCCCTTTCATCTTGTCTCAAATACTCAAGGGGTTTCCAAAGTGGGTATCTCCCCCTTTGGGCAAGGGGGTGCGGAGGGCCGCAGCCCCCCGCCCTACCCGCGCCGCCCCGCGCTTGCGTCCAGCGGAAACACCTTGGCCGGGTTCAACAGCCATTTCGGATCGAACACGTCCTTGACGCGCATCTGCGCCTCCAGATCGTCACGGGCGAATTGCACATGCATCAGGTCGCGTTTTTCGATCCCCACGCCGTGTTCGCCGGTCAGGCAGCCGCCCACCTCAACGCAAAGCTTCAGGATCTCGGCGCCGAAGGCCTCGCAGGTCTCCAGATCGCCGGGCTTGTTGGCGTCGAACAGGATCAGCGGGTGCATGTTGCCGTCGCCCGCGTGGAACACGTTGGCCACGTCCAGCCCGAATTCCTTCGACATCTCGTCGATCCGGCGCAGCACGAAGGGCAGTTCACTGACCGGGATCGTGCCGTCGAGGCACATGTAATCGTTGATCTGCCCCATCGCGCCAAAGGCCGATTTGCGCCCCAGCCAGATCTTGGCGGATTCCGCTTCCGACTGGCTTTCGCGGAACTCGACCGGGTCGTGGCGCATGGCGATCTGGCGGATCAGGCCGAGCTGCTCGGCGATCTCGTCCTCCGATCCCTCGACCTCGACGATCAACAGCGCCTCGCAATCCGGGTAGCCAGCATGGGCAAAGGCTTCGGTCGCGCGAATGCAGGGACGGTCCATGAATTCGATGGCGACGGGCAGGACGCCGGCCTTGATGATGTCGCTGACGCAGGCGCCGGCGACCTCGTTGGCGTTGAAGCCGATCAGCACCGGGCGTGCGCCCTCGGGCTTCGGCAGGATGCGCAGGGTGGCTTCGGTCACCACGCCCAGCTGACCCTCGGAGCCGCAGACCAGCCCCAGCAGGTCGAGCCCCCCGGCATCCATATGCGCGCCGCCCAGTTCGACCACGGTGCCGTCCATCAGCACCATCGTCACACCCAGAAGGTTGTTCGTCGTCACCCCGTATTTCAGGCAATGCGCCCCGCCCGAGTTCATGCCGATGTTCCCGGCAATCGCGCAGGCCAGCTGCGACGACGGATCGGGGGCATAGAAGAATCCGTCGGTTTCCACCGCACCGGTCACCGACAGGTTGGTGCGCCCGGTCTGAACCCGAATGAAGCGGTTGTCGTAATCCGTTTCCAGCACGTCCCGCAGCCGCGCTACGCCCAGGATCACGCTGTCCTCGGTCGGCAGCGCGCCGCCCGCCAACGAGGTGCCCGAACCGCGCGGCACCACCGGCACGCCCTCCGCATGGCAGATCGCCAGCACCGCCGAGACCTCGTCGGTCGAGGCCGGCAGCACCGCCGCCAGCGGCGGGCAGCGATAGGCGGTCAGCCCGTCGCATTCATAGGCGCGGGTTTCCGTAGGGTCGTCGATCACCGCATCGGGCGGCAGCACATCGCGCAGGCGCGCGACGATCCGGTCACGCCGGGCCAGGACATCCGCGTTGGGCTGGGGCATCTGCATGGCTGATCCTCCGTATTGGTAAAATATACTAACCAATTTTTGCAAAGATCAAGCGAAACGGCCCGTTGGCCTCCGGTTTTTCGCCCACCCACCCCGCGTTTCGCCCCATCCGCCCGCTTGACATCGACCCGAAACCGCGTGGCACATGGGTCCATGTCGCTCAGTACCCTTTTTGACCCCTTCGATTCCCTCGACCTGCTGGCCCTGCTGCTGATCGGCACGGCCTGGGTCTGGCTGGGAATCCGCATCGAATCCACCCGCAGCGCGAAACCCTCGGTCACCGTGCTGATGGCCAGCTATCGGCGCGAGTGGATGCGCCAGTTCGTCAGCCGCACGCCGCGGATCTATGACGCCGCCGTGCTGGGCAACCTGCGCCAGTCGACCAGTTGGCTGGCCTCGACGACGATGATCGCGCTGGGTGGGCTGTTCGCGCTGATCGGCAATACCGCGCCGCTGATCTCGGTCGCCGAGGATCTGTCGCTCACCCCGCATTCCGGCCGCGCGATGGAGCTGAGGCTGATGCTCGCCGCACTGTTCCTGACCCACGCCTTTCTGAAATTCCTGTGGTCGAACCGGCTGTTCGGCTATTCGGCGGTGGTGATGTCGGCGGTGCCCAACGACCCCGGTGATCCGGTGGCCCTGCCACGCGCGATGCAGGCCGCGGAAATCGGCATCCGGGCGGCTTGGAACTTCAACCGCGGGCTGCGGGCAACCTATTTCGCGCTGGCCTCGCTGGCCTGGCTTTTGGGGGGGCCGGCGCTGATCGCCGCCACGCTGGGGCTGATCTGGATGATCTGGTCGCGCGAATTCGCCTCGCATTCGCGCACGATCCTGCTGGACCCGCCGCCGCCCCGGTGCTGAGGCCACGTCACCGGCCCTGCGCCGCCTCGCCCTGGGCGCGCGCCGCGCTCAACTCCTGCCCCGGGGTCAGCGCCTCGGGGTCGAGGCGCAGCTCGATCACCGCGACGGTGCCCGAGGCCTGCGCGCGCTCAAACGCCGCGGCGAAATCCTCGGTTCGTTCGACGGTCTCGCCATGCCCGCCATAGGCCCGCGCCAGCGCCGCGAAATCGGGGTTGAACAGGTCGGTCCCCGAGACCCGCGCCGGATAGGTGCGCTCCTGATGCATGCGGATCGTGCCATAGCGGCCGTTGTTGGCAACGATCACGATCGGCTTTGCACCGTATTGCCGCGCCGTCGACAGCTCGTTCAGCGTCATCTGGAAACAGCCGTCACCGGCAAAGCAGACCACCGTCTTTTCCGGGTGTTCGAGGCTGGCCGCGACAGACGCCGGAAATCCGTAGCCCATCGACCCCGAGGTCGGCGCCAGTTGCCCAGGATAGCGGCGGGCGCGGAAATAACGGTGCATCCAGGTGCAGTAATTGCCCGCGCCGTTGGTGGCGATGGCGTCGTCGGGCAGGGTCTGCGACAGCCACAGCATGATTTCTTCCAGCTTCACGTCGCCAGGTGTGGCGCGGGGGGTGACCCAGGCCTCCTGCGCGGCGCGGCCGGCGGCGGTCCAGTCCGACCAGTCGGGCAGGCCCTGCGGCACGCTCTGCGCCAGCGCCGCGACCATCGACGGCGCATCCTGCACGATCGCCACATCGGGCCGCCAGACATGGCCCAGCTCGTCGGGGTCGGTGTGGACGTGGACGATGGTCTTGCCCGGTGCGCCCGGGTTGAGCAGCGTATAGCCGTTGGTCGCCGTATCGCCCATCCGCGCGCCCAGAATCACCAGGCAGTCGGCCTCTTGCAGGCGCTTGCCCAGCGCCGGGTTCATGCCGACGCCCAGATCGCCGATATAGGCCGGGTTGCGTGCGTCCAGCCGGTCCTGGCGGCGGAAGGTCAGCGCGACCGGCAGGCCCGAGGCCGCGGCCAGATCCGCCAGATCGGACGCCGCCTGCGTCGACCAGTGCGGCCCGCCGACCACCAGCATCGGCTTTTTCGCGCCCTTCAGCGCGTCCCAAATTGCCTGCACCTCGGGCGTCGAGGGGGCGCGCACCGGGGCCAGCCGCGGCGGCAGGTCGGCCACATCCGCATGCGCCGACAGCATGTCCTCGGGCAGCGCCAGCACCACCGGCCCAGGCCGCCCCGAGCGTGCGATGTGGAACGCCCGGCTGAGGTATTCGGGCAGACGCGCGGTGTCGTCGATCTCGGCCGCCCATTTCGCCAGCCCGCCGAACATGCGGCGATAGTCGACCTCCTGAAACGCATCGCGGTCGCGGTCGGTCGTGGCGATCTGGCCGACGAACAGGATCATCGGCGTACTGTCCTGCTGCGCGACATGCACGCCGCTGGAGGCGTTGGTCGCGCCCGGACCACGGGTGACAAAGGCGATGCCGACCTCGCCGGTGAGCTTGGCATGGGCCTCGGCCATCATCGACACGCCGCCTTCCTGACGGCCGACGATATTTTCGATGCCGCTGCCAACAAGGCCATCGAGCACCGCGAGAAAGCTCTCGCCGGGGACCGAGAAGATCCGCCGCACGCCTTCCGCCTTCAGATGATCGACCAGGATCTGCCCGCCGTGCCGCATGTGTCGCCCCCTTCGTTGCTGCGGCGAAGGTGGCGCAAGCCGGGCCGGGTTGCAAGGTTGCACCGCCCGCGCTGCGTGTTAGGTCAACGGCACGCAACCGGAGAGTTTGGAATGACCGAAAGAACCTTGCTGGGCCTGTGCGGCGCGTTGCGCGCGGCCAGCCTGAACCGCAAGTTGATGCTGGAGGCCGCGCGGCTGTGGGATGGCCGCTTTGTCGAGGGCGACCTGCGCCTGCCGCTCTATGATGGCGATCTGGAGGATGCGGGCATGCCGGACGCGGTGCTGCGTCTTTGCGAGGCGATCCGCGCGGCGGATGCGCTGGTCATCGCCTGCCCGGAATACAACAAGGCCCCGCCCGGAGTGCTGAAGAACGCGCTGGACTGGATCAGCCGGGTCAAGCCGAACGCGCTCTGGGGCAAGCCGGTGGCGATTGTCTCGGCCACCGACGGGCGCGCGGGCGGCGAGCGGACGCAGACGATGCTGCGAGCGATGCTGGCCCCGCACCGGGTCGAGGCGCTGGGCTGGCCAGAGGTGCTGGTGGCCGATGCGAGCGCGCAGTTCGACGCGGATGGCCGGCTGGTGAACGCCCAGAACCGCACGGCGCTGGAGGCGCTGATGACCCGGCTCAGCACGGCGGTGTGACCCGGTGGAGGCGGAGCGGGGGGCATCGAGCCCCCCGCACCGCCCGGGGGTTCCACCCCCGCACCCCGGGCGTATTTTCAACAAGATGAAAGGGGAAGGCGGTGTCGCTCCGGCCTCCGATCCGTGGCCTTCGATCCGTGGGCCCCGTTCAGTCGCGCCCGCGCAGGATGTCGGTCAGGCCGATCGGGCCGCTCTGTCCGGCCAGCAGCGCGCGATAGATCACCACCGCTTCGGTCACCCGCATCACATAGTTGCGGGTTTCGGTGAAGGGGATCATCTCGACCCAGTCCACAGGATCAGTGGCGGCGTCGCGCGGATCGCCGTGCTCCTGGATCCAGCGGCGCGGGCGGCCCGGCCCGGCGTTATAGCCCGCCGAGACCAGCGACAGCGTGCCGCCGAAGAGATCCGAGAGTTCCTCGAGATAGCCGGCGCCGAGCACCGCGTTATAGGCCGCGTCGGTCGTCAGGCGCGATTCATCGAAATCGACACCGATGCGCCGCGCGGTATGCGCGCCGGTCGCCGGCAGCACCTGCATCAATCCGCGGGCGTCGGCGTGGCTGGTCACGCGATGATCGAACTCGCTTTCGCGCCGGGCGATCGCCAGCGCGAGGTCGGGCGGCACGCGCAGGTCGGCTTCGGCCAGGTCGGTCACCGGGAAATAGGCGCGCGGCAGGACGATGCCGCGGGTCACCGCCTCCTTGGCGATCTTCAGCGCGAAATTCGCCTCGTTCCGTTCCAGCCAGTATTGCGCGAGCGCCCCCAGTTCGGCCTCGGAGGTCAGGGTCTCGGCCAGTTGCAGGGTGAAGCGGCGCGCCTCATACCATTGCCCGGCCGCGTAGAGCAGGCGCGCCGCCTCGAAGAGGTCGGACCGCGCCAGGGCGGTGTCATGCCAGTCGGGATAGGGGGGCGGGGTCAGGATCGCCGGATCCAGTGTCAATCCCAGCCGCTCGGCGGCGAGCTGGCCGTAATAGGCCGTCTGGAACTGCGCGCCAAAGGCGTAGGCGGTGCGCGCCGCCTCGGCGTCGCCGATGGCCTCCTGCGCGCGCCCCTCCCAATAGCCGGCGCGGCCCAGGCTGATCGGACTGGACACCCGGTCGCGCAGCCGGACGAAATGGTGCAGGGCATCCTGCGGCCGGTTCAGAGAGCGCAGCGCCACATAGCCCGCGAGCCATTCGAGATCGGCCAGCTCCACGCCCTCGGTCAACCCGTGGCGGGCGGCAAGATCATAGGCCAGCCGGGCATCGCCCGCATCCAGCGCCCGCCGCGCCAGCCGCGCGCGCTGCGCCGCCCAGCGTTCAGGGCGGCCCAGCCGGTCGGGCGAGCGTTCGAGCAGCAGCTCGGTCGCCGAGTCGGTCAGCCCGCGCCCGAGCCGCCAATAGAACCGGTCATAAGCCAGCCCCGGATCGTCGGCCAACCCCTCGGGCACCGCGGCGATCATCGCATCGACGCCGTCCGCGCGCGCCTGCAGTGCCAGGCGGGCCCGGGCCAGACGCTGGTGACCGGCATCGACGCGCGGGATCATCCGTTCGGCCTGGGCCCGTTCGTCGCGCCACAGCAGGGCGTCCAGACGCTCGGCATGCCAGGCCGCGAGGCGCGCGCCATAGCGGGCGAGAAGCGCCTGTTCCTGGGCCTCGCTCAGATCGAAACCGGTCCAGACGCGGTGCAGGAATTCAGTCGTGTCCTGTCCGGTCTCCTCCTGCGCGGCGAGCAGGGCAAGGGCGCCGACGGTGGTCTGGACCTGGCGCGTGGTGAACCAGTCGATAACCACCTGCGGTGGCTGCCCTTCGAGCCGGTATTCCGCCTGCGCCCGGACCTGGTTCATGTTCGGCCAGTGCTGGTGGGCGCCTTCGAAGGCGGCGAAGGTGGTGAAGTCCCCCGCGATCCCCTCGCGCAGGATGCGCCACGTGGCGATGCGCACACCGACCGGCCCGGCTGCGTCGCGCAACCGCTCGACCCCGGCGACATCGCCCGCGCGCACCGCTGCCACCAAGGCCCCGATCGCCCCGGTCGAGCGCGCGGGTGGCGGGCCGTCGAAGGCCAGCGCGGCGCTGGCCTCGATCAGCATCGCGGCAAGGGAGGGCAACAGGGGGAGGCGGCGCATGGTTACTCTTGAAAAGGACCGGCAGAGAGTCTAACCGCACAAGACGTCTGCGCAACACACAAACGGGTCAGGCCGGCGCAGTCGCAAAAGGAGTATCTGATGTTCCGGGGTTCGCTTCCTGCCATGATCACGCCGTTCACCAACGGTGCGGTCGATTTCGAGACGCTCAATGCGTTCATCGAATGGCAGATCTCTGAGGGCAGCCACGGCCTCGTTCCGGTGGGAACCACCGGCGAGAGCCCGACGCTGACGCATGAAGAGCACGAGCAGGTGATCGAGGCCACCGTCAAGGCCGCTGCCGGTCGGGTGCCGGTGATTGCGGGCGCGGGCTCGAACAACACGGTCGAAGCAATCCGGTTCCTCAAACACGCGCAGAAGGTCGGCGCGGATGCGGGGCTTGTCGTCACGCCTTATTACAACAAGCCGACCCAGGCCGGGCTGATCGCGCATTACCGCGCGCTGCATGACGCCTGCGATCTGCCGATCATCATCTATAACATCCCGGGCCGGTCGGTGATCGACATGTCGCCCGAGACGATGGGCGAGCTGGCGAAACTGCCGCGCATCATCGGCGTCAAGGACGCGACCGGCAAGCTGGAGCGCGTGTCGATGCAGCGCGAGACCTGCGGCAAGGACTTTGTCCAGCTGTCGGGCGAGGATGCGACCGCACTGGGCTTCAACGCGCATGGTGGCGTCGGCTGCATCAGCGTCACCGCGAACGTCGCGCCCAAACTGTGCGCGCAGTTCCAGGAAGCGACGCTGGCAGGCGATTATGCCAAGGCGCTGGAGTTCCAGGACCGGCTGATGCCGCTGCACACGGCGATCTTCCTGGAACCCGGGCTGGTCGGTGCGAAATACGCGCTGTCGCGTCTGGGCAAGTGCCGCGACGAGGTGCGTCTGCCGCTGGTCGGCCTGACCGATGGCGTGAAAAAGGCCATCGACGCCGCAATGGCGCATGCCGGGCTGCTCTGACCGGGCTTTGCCGTCTGTTTTCGGAAAGGGGGCTGGCAGAACGGCCCCCTTTTTTCATGCGCGGGGCGGGGCGTAGAGTTCCCGGTTGGCGTCACCTGTCTTCAGCCGGACCTCGCAGGGCAGGGGCGCGAAGAGGTCGGCCAACGGATCCGGCAGGTGCAGGGCCTCTTGTTCTGCCGTGACGTCACAGGAATGACCAATATACAGCCGCTCGGCCGCCGCGCGTTCCAACGTCCCCGCCGGCATGGCGGCGATCCGTCTATGCAGGGCATCCATTTCAGCCGTGGTGAACAGCAGCAACCGTCCCGCGCCTTTCTCGCGGCGCGGGTAGACCAGCGTGAACCTTGCGGTGCCATCCGGGCTCTCGGCGCGGGCCTGGTCAATCAGCGCCCCGGGCAGCGACACGGTGCCTCGGGCGCTGACCACCAGCGGGATGTGGGGGGCGTCGGTCATGCGCCTGCCTCTCGCTCCACCAACAACGGCCCGTTCTCGGTGTTCAGGCGGACCGCGCAGGGCAAGGGGCCAAGCGCCTGCGTCACCCGGTGCGGCAGGGCAAGGCGCGCGCCCTCGGCGTCATAGACGCACAGGATCGCGCCGGTCTGATAGGTGCGGACCAGCGTTTGCGCGACGGGCATCATGCCCGAGCGTTTCATTCGCGCGATGCGATGTGCCACGGCCTCGGCCATCGGCCGGTCGAGCACCCAGAACCGCCCCTTGGCCAGCGCCTCGGGCGGGCAGGCGACCACCACCTTGCGCGGGTCCAGAAACCCCTTGGGCAGGGTCAGCCAGCCGTCGGTGTCGATGGTGGCCGTTCCGTCCTTCATCACCCTAAAGCCCCAGCAGCGCCGCCGCGTTGTCGTGGCAGACCGCGCGGCGCTCGGCCTCGGTAATCGCCGCGGCCTCGATCCACTCACCGGCCTCGGCCGGTTTCTCGAACGGGTAATCGACCGAGAACATCACCCGGTCGGGCCCCAGCACATCGAGCGCGCAGCGCAGCGGCTCGTCGGCGCAGACGCCCGAGGTCGTGACCCAGACATTCCGCCGGAAATACGTCGAGGGCGGATGATCGAGCGTCATCGCGCCCCGGTTCGAGATGTCCCACCGGCTGTCCAGCCGCCAGAGCAGGAAGGGCAGCGTCTCGCCCATGTGGCCGAGGATCAGCTTCGCGTTCGGGAACCGGTCAAAGGTGCCGGCGAACACCAGCCGCAGCGCGTGGGTCGCGGTTTCCACGGTCCAGGACCAGACCGGCCCCCAGAGTTCCGGGTGCTGGTGATACATCGCCACCTGTTCCGGCGGGTTATTGGGGTGGATGTAGATCGGCACGCCGAGGTCACTGACCCGTTCCCAGAACACCGCATAGCGGTCATCGTCCAGATAGGTGCCGCCGGTTTGGCCGTTGACCATCGCCCCCTGCATGCCCAACGCGCGCACGCAGCGGTCCAGCTCATCCGCCGCGGCGGCAGGATCCTGCATCGCCAGATGCGCAAATCCGCCATAGCGGTCGGGGCGTTTCGCCATTTCGGCGGCCAGCTGGTCATTCACCTTCCGCGCCAGCCGCACCGCCGTGTCCGTGCGCTTTTCCGCCTGCACACCGGGACCGGCCAGCGACAGAATGGCCTTGGTCACGCCGATCGAGTCCATCGCCTGAAGGCGCTGCTCACCGAAATCCTCCAGCGCGCCGCGCACCTTGCCGAACAGCGCAGGCGAGATGTTCGGCGCGGTCGTCGCCCAGTAGTCAACGAAATCGGGGTGCATGAAATGCTCTTCGAGCGCGATTTTCGGGGTCAAGACCATGCCCTCAGAACCTCACCTGATCACCGCCCTTGAGGGCCAGAATCGCGCGCGCCTCATCCGGGGTGGCGACGGCGTTGCCCAGATCCTCGATGATGCGGCGGACCTTGGCGACCTGCTGCGCGTTCGATGTGGCCAGTTCGCCGCGTGAAATGAACAGGCTGTCCTCGAGCCCCACGCGCACATGCCCGCCCATCTGGCTGGCGGTCACCGCCAACGGGATCTGCGCGGCACCCGCGGCCAGCACCGACCAGCGGTATTGATCCCCGAACAGCTTGTCGGCGGTGCGTTTCAGGAACACCAGGTTTTCGACGTCCGCGCCGATGCCGCCCAGGATCCCCATCACGAATTGCAGGAAGATGGGCGCCGCGAAATGCCCCTGATCCATCATCGCCCGCAGGTTATAGAGGTGCCCGACATCGTAGATCTCGTGCTCGAACTTGATGCGGTCGGGGGCCAGGGTTTCGGCGGCCTCCTTGATGTCCTTGAAGGTGTTGCGAAAGATATTCCCCTCGGATCCGGCGACATAGTCGCGCTCCCAGTCGAACTTCCATTCCGAATACCGCCCCGCCAGCCCGTGAAAGCTGAAGTTCAGCGACCCCATGTTCATCGAGCACATCTCGGGGGAAAAGGTTTTCGCCGGTGCAATCCGCTGCTGGATCGTCGCCGTCAGCGAGCCGCCGGTCGAGATATTGACCACCGCGTCGGTCGACTGCTTGATCCGCCGCAGGAAGGGCGCAAAGTCGTCGGGGTCGATGCTGGGCATCCCCGTCTCGGGGTTGCGCGCATGCAGATGCAAGATCGCGGCGCCCGCCTCGGCGGCGGCAATCGCCTGCTCGGCGATCTGGTCATAGGTATAGGGCAGCGCATCGGACATCGTGGGCGTGTGGATCGCCCCGGTCACCGCGCAGGTGATGATCGTTTTGGGTTTCCTGGCCATGTCGCCCCCCTCCCTTCAGGTCGCCGGCGGATAGGGCATGACCACGATCATCTTGCAGACGTGGTTGCCCCGGTTCTCGATCAGGCGGGTCTCGCCCGCCGGAATCGTGCAGCTGTCGAAGGGGCGCAACACCGTTTCCACGCCGTCGATGACCACCGTCAACGCGCCTTCGAGGATGACATAGACCTTCTCGATGGGACTGGCATCGGGACCGGCGCCGCCACCCGGCAGGAACTGGCTGAGGCCGACCCACTGGTTCACCGGACCACCCTCTTCGAACCCCTGCAGCCTGAGCCCGACGACGCCCCAATGGTTGGGCGCGTCATAGGGCCGGGCCGCGTCAAAACGTTTCACGTGCATGCTCTCTCCCTCCGCTGGTCTGGTGCTGCCGGTAGAGGTCCGGCAGGAACGATGCCAGGATCGCCATCTCGGTCCTGCAGTGCCGGTGCAGCCCGGCCAGCGCCGCGTCGGAACAGGTCTCGCGCCGGATCAGTCCGGTCAGCAGCGGGATCCGCGGCGAGACATCGCCCAGCCAGAAGCGGCTGCGCATGGTGCAGCCACCGGCATGGTCATGGACCAGATGCAGGACATGCCCGGACCAAAGCGGCACCCCCAGAGGGCCGCCGCGGCCATAGATCGCCGTGCTGACGCCGGCCTGTGCAAAGCGGCCAGTGTCCAGGATCGCCGCGGGATCCCGGAACTGGATCTTCAGCTTGACCACCTGCGGCGTGCCCAGCCGCTCGTGCACCAGATGCGTGCCGCCGATATATTCGCCGGTGTCGCGCGGACCCTTCCAGTCGGACCAGATGTGTTCCTCGGGATGCCATTGCTTGTATTGCTCGGTGGTGTGCACATGGGAAAACCACCAGTCGACCATCGCCCCCGAACAGCCCGGCATCTCGGTGCGGGCCGCCACCACGCCGGTGCCGTCATCCAACCGCTGCCACCCATCCTCGAAAGGATGCGGGTTCCGGTCGAGCAGCGCATTGGCCTGCTCCAATTTCATCCTGTCCTCCCCGCCCCCGGCGCGTGCCCTCCAGCGCCCCGGCGGGTAGCCTAGCACGCGCCCCCGGCCGAAGGAATCCGCCACGCGCACCCCGGTTCAGGCGAATTCGCCCTGCACCGACCAGCCCGGCGTCTGCGGTGTGTGGAACATCCACAGGCGCGGCCCCTCGACGGTGTCGATCCGCCAGTAATCACGCATCCCGGTGCGCCAGGCCGGGTCGTCCAGCCACCATTCGGGCAGCAACCGTTCAGGTCCGGTGGCGCGCAGCGTGGTCAGCGCCCGCCGCCGCCAGCGAAACCGCTGCGGCGGTGTCCGGCCCTGAATGCCGAACAGCGGCTCGGGCGGGAACAGCACCAGCGGGCGCCCAGGCCCGTCCGGCCAGGCCCCGGCCCCCGGCGCCTCGGTAAAGGCCGCGGCGGCGCGGACAAAGGCGCGTTCGGGGATATGGCTGTCGGCCGGCAAAAGCCGTTCGAGCGTCTCCAGCCCCAGCCGGTTTCCCAGCCGCGTCATCAGATCCGCCAGATCGTCGGCCCCCGCCACACCGCCCTGCACCAGCTGCGCCGGTGGCAGCGCCTCGACCAGCGGCGCGCTGAGCCGCATCGCGTCAAAGCCGAACCCCGCATCCAGCCCCTCGACCGCGCGCGAGAACAGCATCGCCATCGTCGCCGGATCGCGCATCGGGCGGGCCAGCGCGATTTCCGCCTGGGTCTGGCCGCCATCGGCGCGCCGCAGCTCCAGCCGCAACCGCCGCGCGCCCAGATCGGCCGCGGCCAGCGTCGCGCAGAGCCGCTCCAGCATCCGTTCGAGGCCCGCCATCACATCCGCGGTCAGCCCGATCGGCTCGGGCAGGGTCAGGCGCACGGCGCGCGGGGCCTCGTCGGGCGGAGCGGCGACGGGTTCGGCCACCGCGCCCAGCGCCTGGTCCAGCCGCAGCATCAGTTCAGCGCCGAAACGCCGCGCCAGCGTGCCGCGTGCCGCACGGTCGAGGTCGCGCACCTGCCGCAGCCCCAGCCGCGCCAGCCCCGTGCAGGTCTCGTCCGACAGCCGCAGCGCCGCCAGCGGCAGGCCCGCGACCGCTGCCCGCGCATCGCCCCCCGCCAGCATCACCGGGTGCGCACCATACCGCGCCAACCCCCAAGCCGCGCCGCGCGTCGGCGCCACCGCAATCCGTGCCTCGAAGCCCATCGCTGCCAGCCGCGCCTGCATCTCGTCGACCAGCGGCCCCTCTCCGCCCCGCAGATGTGCCGAACCCGTCAGGTCGATGACCAGCCCGTCCGCCCCGTCGGCCGCCACCCAGGGCGCATAGCGTATCGCCCAGCGCCTGAGCGCCTCCAGCGCACGCGCCTGCCCGACCGGATCATCCGGCCGCGTCAGCAGCCCCGGCACCAGCGCCCGCGCCTCGGACAGCGGCTGCCCGCGCCGCAGCCCCGCGGCGACGGCCAGCGTGTCGAGGCAGGCCAGAACCTCGCCCCCACCCTGCCGGGCGACGACCGCCAGCGGGCCGACCCCGCCCCGCCGCCGCAAGACCAGATCGCTGGAGAACCGGGGCAGCCACAGGGACAACACACGCCGCGCCATGCCATGCCGACTCCAATTGTTCTTGATATGTTCCCATTTAGCGCAGCCCTCGCGCCGAGTCGAGTCACCCCGCCAGCCGCCACGCCCTTACACCGAGCGACGGCCCTCACGCAGCCAGGCCCCCAGGAACAGCCCCGCCCCCAGCAAGAGCCAGGCCCAGGCCGGCAGGAAGGGCGCCAGCCGCAGGTCGGTCGTCACATAGGCCCCGCGCGGGGTGATCCCCAGCCAGCCGCGGCCCCAGGCCTGCCGTCCGGGTTCCACCACACGCAGCGTCGGCAGGCCGGCCGCGACCGGCGCAACCCCACCCCGCGTGCCCTCGATCAACGGCGTCAGCGCGGCGCTGTCGGCCACCACGCGCTCGTATTCCCGCGGGTTCGCGGTGCCCAGAACCGCCACCGCTTCCAGCGCGTCGGATTGCAGCCGATAAAGCCCCGGCTCATCGCCCGTCCAGGTCGCGGCAAAGCGTCCCGGCGCGGTCTCGGCCAGATCCAGCGTGACGGTGCGGCCATCGGGGCCGGTGATCGTCGCACTGTGCGGGCCATCCAGCAGCGAGCGCCGGGTCACCGTCAGTGTCTGGCCCTGCGCCTCGGCGGCCAGCGCCTCTTCCTCCAGATCCGGCTCGGCCATCATCCAGTGCGCCAGACGGCGCAGCAATTCCGCCTGCGGACCGCCACCCTCAAAGCCGCGGTCCCACAGCCAGGCCTGATCCGAGGCCAGCATCGCCACGCGCCCCTGCCCCTCGCGGCTGAGGATCAAAAGCGGCCGGTCACCGATCCCGGTCATCACCACCTCACCGGCGCTTTGCGACAGTTCCGCCTGCCGCAGCCAGCGACCCCAGCCCGGCAGACCGTTGGTCCCCGCCGGCCAGTCGGCATCGAGCCCCGCCGTCACCGGGTGCCGCCGCCCGACATCGGAAATCGCCGGGGTAAACGGTTGCTCGAACAGCCGCGCGGTGGGCTCGCCAGGCAGGATCTGGCCCAGCGGCGAATGATAGATGCTCTCGGCCCCCGCCAGTTCGGGCCCGCCAACGACCAGCAGGGCGCCGCCCTCCTCGACGTATCTTCGGATATTGTCGAAATAGGCGTTCGGCAGGATCCCGCGACGGCGATAGCGGTCGAGGATGATCAGGTCGAACTCGTCGATCTTCTCGACGAACAGCTCGCGCGTCGGAAAGGCGATCAGCGACAGCTCGTTCACCGGCACCCCGTCCTGACGGTCGGGCGGGCGCAGGATGGTGAAATGCACCAGATCCACCGAAGGGTCGGATTTCAGCAGGTTGCGCCAGGTGCGCTGGCCGGTGTGCGGCTCGCCCGAGACCAAGAGCACCCGCAGCCGGTCGCGGATGCCGTTGATCTGCACCACCGCCTGATTGTTGCGGTCGGTCAGCTCGCCCTCGGCCTGCTCGACGGTGAAGGTCAGCACATTGACCCCACCGTGGCTGAGCGTCAGGTCCAGCCCCATGTCCTGCCCGACCGGCGCCATCGCGTAACGCATCTCCTCGCCGTTCAGGGCAAAGCCCACCCGCACCGGCTGGCCGCGCAGCGCCTCGGGCACCGCGCCCTCATCCTCGATCCGCAGGATCAGGCGCATCGTCTCGCCGAGGATGCCATAGGCCGGCGCGTTGCGCACGATCAGCCGGCGGTCCCAGTCGCCGGCCTCGCCGGTCTGCAACAGATGCACCGGCGCCGGCACGGTTTCGGCCACCACGTCATGCGCCAGCCCGTCCGAGACCACGAACACCCCTGCCAGCCGGTCGCGCGGCACATCCGCCAGCGCATCGGCCAGCGCCCGGTTCAGCGCGGTGCCGCCGTTGTCGGGCGCGTCGGGCACCGGGACCGTGCGCGCGTCCACCCCCATTCGCGTCAGTTCCGCCGACAGCTGTGTCATCGCCATGTCGGTCTGCCGGCCCCGCCCCGCCAGCCGGTTCGACCCGGTCTCGTCGCGCAGCACGAGGACGATATCGGGCAGCGGTTGCCGGTCCTCGGTCTGAAGCGCGGGATTGGCCAGCGCCGCCAGCAGCACCGCCAGCGCCAGCCCGCGCAGCCACCAGCCCGCCAGCCGCCGCCACAGCGCCAGCGCGGTCACCGCCAGCGCCAGCGCCACCAGCACCCAGACCACGGCCCAGGGCAGAAGCGGGTCGAAAACCACCGTCGCGCCGCCCATCATTGCCCCAGCCTTTCCAGAAGCGCCGGCACATGCACCTGGTCGGATTTGTAGTTCCCCGAGAGCACATGCATGATCAGGTTGATCCCGAACCTCAGCGCCATTTCGCGCTGGCGCTCGCCGGTGGTGCCGCGCCCAACCGGCAGCAACGGCATGCCAGCGTCATCGACCGCCCAGGCCGCACCCCAGTCGTTCGAACCGATCACCACCGGCGTCACCCCGTCGTTGAGGTTGCGAAACGGCATCCCCTCGGCGCGCTCGGCATCGGCGGGCGAAGCCTCGACCCACAACGTGCCGCCCTGATAGCGGCCAGGGAAATCGCCCAGCAGATAGAAGGTCCGCGTCAGCACATGGTCGGCCGGCACCGGTTCCAGCGGCGGAATGTCCAGCCCCGCGGCGATCTGCTGCAGCCGCCGCCCGGTCCCCGTCATGCCGCCGGTCAGCCGCGCGACCTCGGCGTCACGGGTGTCGAACAGGATCATCCCGCCCGAGCGCAGATAGCGGTTGAGCCGAGTATAGGCCTCGGTGCTGGGCAACGGGCTGTTTTCCGTGATCGGCCAGTAGAGGAAGGGAAACACCGACAGCTCGTCGGTTTCGACATCAACGGTCATCGGCGCGGCCGGTTCGACCGACGAGCGCGCATTCAGCGCCCGCGACAACCCCCGCAGCCCGGCCAGCGCCACCGCATCGACCTGCGCGTCGCCCGAGGCGACATTGGCCAGCACCACCGCCTCGGTCGCCTGCAGGATGCGCGGATCGACCGGCTGGGCGTCAGCGCGCGGCACGGCAACCAGCAGCGCCAGCAGCGCCGCGCGCATCAGCAGACCACCCAGCGCCAGCGTCGCCACCACGTCGAGCATCAGCGCCCCCGCGGCGGCGGCCAGCGCATAGCCGGCCAACGGCACTTCGGGCCGGTCGAGGCCGGTTTCCACCGGCACGGTCAGCGGCCATTGGGCAGGCATCAACGGCGTCTGCGCGCCGGTCGCGTTCACCGCCAGCCGCATCGCCGGCCCGGCATAGAGCCCCGGCGGCAGGTCAGCCCCCGGCCCGCGTGTGCCCGACAGCACCGCCGCCAGATCCTCGCCGGCCAGCGCGGGCCGGTCGCCCGCCGCCTGCAACTGGCCAAAGCCGTCGATCAGGTCTTCGGGCTGCCAGCGGGTGCCGGCGATCTCGTCGGGTCGCGGAACCGCACCGCGTGTCGACACCGCCAGTCGTTCCAGCATCTGCACGAAGAGGCCCGAGAGCGGCAGGTTCGACCATTCCGCATTCGCCGTGACGTGGAACAGCACCACCTGCCCCGACCCACGCTGCGCCCGGGTGACCAAGGGCGTGCCATCGGCCAGCGCGGCGATGGTATGCGCGGCCAGATCGGGACCGGGCTGGGCCAGCACCTGCGCGCGGATGCCCACGTCCTCGGGGACGGCGAGGCCGGCAAAAGGCGAATCCTCGGCAAAAGGCGCAAGGCTGCGCGGGTCGCCCCAACTCATCGCACCGCCCACCGTGCGCCCGCCGGCGCGCAGCCGCACCGGCAGCAGCGGGTCGTCGCCCTGGGCGGCGACGGTGCCGGCGGCAGCGTTCAGCCCCGCGCCGGCCAGTCGCGGCCCGGCAAAGCGCAGCAGCAACCCGCCCTGCTCCAGCCAGTCGGTCAGCGCCCGGGTCTCGGCCTCGGTCAGTCCGGGCTGGTCGGCCAGCACGATCACATCGGGCCCGGCCAGCAGCAGATCGTCGATCGAGGCGGATTCGATCACATCCGCCGAGGGGTCCAGCGCCTGGCGCAGATAGTGCAGCGGCGACAAGAGCGCCAAGGCCTCGGTTCCCTCGCGCACGCTCAGCAGCGCGACCTTGCGGCGCTTGAGTGCGTCGTCAGTCAGGCTGACCGCCCCCGCGCCGCGCTGCCCGTCGATCTGGAACCGGGTGATGCGGTTGCGCAATTCGGGTGGCAGGGTAAACCGGGCCTCGGCCGCCAGCGCGCCCGCGTCAAAGATCAGATCGGCGCGCGCCAGATCGCGTTCGACCCCGGCGGGGTCGCGCCCCATCGCCAGCAGCACCAGCGCCTGCGGCCCGGCATCGAGCGAGCGCCGCGCTGCGACCGTCACCGCCTCGCCATCAAAGACCGCCGGCGCCAGCGCAATCACCGGGCTGGGCGGCTGATAGACCGTCACCGGCCCGGGCAGCGCGGCCAGCAGTGTCGCGCGCCCGTCGCGCGCCAACCCGTCCGAGATCCACAGGGTTTCGGTGTCCGCCGGCAGATCTGCGACCCAGTCTGGCAGGTCATTCCCCGGCGACCAAGGGCGCGGGGTCAGCCCCGGCAGACGCTCGCGCCAATGCGCGGGTTCGCGGAACTCAATGCCACCCGCCGGCGGATCGGTCAGCGTCACTACCGCCACCGGCCGACCGATGCGCTGCGCCTCATCGAGCGCGCGCGCCGCCCTTTCCATCCGGCGCGGCCAGTCGCGGGCGCTGGCCCAGCTGCCGTCCATCACCACCAGAAGGGGGCCGTTCCCCGCCGTCACCCGCACCGGGTTCAGGACCGGCCCGGCCAGCGCCACGATCAGCGCCGCCAGCGCCAGCAGACGCAGGGCCAGAAGCCACCAAGGCGTGCGCTGGCTTTCGGGATCGCGTTCACGCAGCCCCAGCAGCAGGGCGATGCCGGGAAAACGGCGGCGCACCGGCGCGGGTGGCACCGCGCGCAACAGCCACCACAGCACCGGCAGCGCCAGAAGCGCGAACAAGATCGCAGGCGTGGTAAAACCAAGCGCGCCGAGGGTCAGCATCAGCGCCCCCCCGCGCCCAGCGCGTGATAGAGCCAGAGCAGCCCCTCGGCCGGGGCGCGGTCGGTGTGCAGTGTGGTGGCATGCCAGCCCGACTGCCGCGCCAGCGCCGCCAGCCGGTCCTTGCGCGCCGCCAGACGGTCGCGATAGGCCGCGCGCAGATCGCCCGCGCGCAGGGTCTCGAAGCTCAGCGTGCCAGCCATGCTTTCGAACCGGGTGCGGCCGTCATAGGGGAAACTTTCCTCGACCGGGTCCAGAACCTGCACCAGAATGCCGCGCATGTTGCGCGCGGCGGCCTGCGCCAGCGCCGCCTCGACCGGCGCCAGATCGCCCAGAAAATCCGAGAACAGCACCACATGCCCGCCCGCCGGCGCTGCGTGCAGGTCGAGCGCGCCGTGGTCGCCGGGCGCCGCGCGTTCCTCGGCCAGCGCCAGCGACAAAAGCTCCGCCTGACCGCGCCCGGTGCGCGGCACCAGCCCGGCCTCGGCCAGACCCACGCGCTCGCCGCCGCGCAGCAAGACCAGCGCCAGGGCCAGCGCCAGCAGACGCGCCCGCGCGCCCTTGGTCTCGCGCGTCTTGTCACCCGAAAACGCCATCGCCGCGCCAGTATCGACCCAGAGCGTCACCGCCCGCGCCGCCTGCCACTCGCTCTCGCGGACAAACAGATCGTCGCCGCGCCCGGAACGCCGCCAGTCGACGTGCGAGGCCGCGTCGCCAGGGGTCAGCGGGCGGAATTGCCAGAACTCGGCCCCCGGACCCGACCGCCTGCGCCCGTGGGCACCGGGCAGCACGCTGTTGGCGAGATGCTCGGCGGCAACAAGAAGCGGCGGCAGCGCGCCCGAAAGCGCCTCGGCCGACCGGCGCAAGGCGGGGGCCTGATTCACGCGGCGGCCCCGAGGATACCGGTCACGCGCTCGGTCACGCGGTCGATCACCGCGCCCAGATTTTCGCCCCGCGCCCGGGCAGCAAAGCTCAGCGCCATGCGGTGGATCAGGACCGGCCGCGCCAGCGCCGCGACATCCTCGGCCGAAGGGGCCAGACGCCCCTGCAGCAGGGCCCGCGCCCGCACCGCCAGCATCAGCGCCTGCGCCGCACGCGGACCCGGGCCCCAGGCGAGGCTGTCGGCCAGCGCGGGGTCGGCATCCGGCGTGCCCGGGCGGCATGCGCGCACCAGATCGAGGATCGCCGCCACCGTCGACTCGCCCACCGGCATGCGGCGGATCAGCGTCTGCGCCTCGAGCAGATCGGCGGGGGTAAAGACCTGCGCGACGCGGGCGTCCTGCGTGCCGGTGGTGGCCAGAAGGATCGCCCGTTCGGTGTCGCGGTCGGGATACTCAACGTCGATCTGAACGAGAAACCGGTCAAGCTGGGCCTCGGGCAGGGGATAGGTGCCCTCTTGCTCGATCGGGTTTTGCGTCGCGAGGACATGGAACGGCACACCAAGCGGGCGGTGCTGGCCGGCGATGGTCACCTCGCGTTCCTGCATCGCCTGCAGCAGCGCCGACTGGGTGCGGGGGCTGGCGCGGTTGATCTCGTCTGCCATCAGAAGCTGGCAGAACACCGGCCCCTCGATGAACCGAAAATGCCGCTTGCCGTCGTCGCCGGTGTCCAGAACCTCAGAGCCGAGGATATCGGCGGGCATCAGGTCGGGCGTGAACTGGATGCGGTTCGAATTGAGGCCCATCACCGTCGCCAGCGTGTCCACCAGCCGCGTCTTGCCCAGACCGGGCAGGCCGACCAGCAGCGCGTGGCCCCCGGAAAGAAGCGCGGTCAATGACAGGTCGACGACCGTCTCCTGGCCGATGAAGCGCGGCGCGATGGCGGCGCGGGCGTCCGACAGGCGGCTGCCCAGGGCTTCGATCGCGGGGATCAGGGTGTCGGCCATGCGCATTCTCCGGTTCAGGTCGCGGCGGGTGTGATCTCGGCTCAAGCGTGGTTATATGTCACCTGCAACCGCTTCGCCCAGACCAAGTTGGACAAAATCCATGCCTTCACAAGACAATGTGACCCCCAGCGCGGACTCGATCGCCGCAGCGGCGTCAAAGGCGGCAAAAGGCAAGGGGCTGCCGCCCGTGCACCTGTGGAACCCACCCTTCTGCGGCGATCTGGACATCCGCATCGCCCGCGACGGCACCTGGTTCTATCTGGGCACGCCGATCGGGCGCGCGCCCTTGGTGCGGCTCTTCTCGACGATCCTGAAGCTGGAGGACGGCAAGTATTTCCTGGTGACCCCGGTCGAGAAGGTGGGGATCACCGTCGACGACGCGCCTTTTGTCGCGGTCGATTTCACCGCCGCGGGCACGGGGCGCGACCAGAAGCTGACATTCGAGACCAACGTGGGCGATTTCGCCGAGGCCGGGCCTGCGCATCCGATCCGCGTGACACGCGACCCCGAAACGGGCGAGCCCGCGCCCTATGTGATGATCCGCGCGGGTCTTGAGGCGCTGATCGACCGCAAGAGCTTTTACCGGCTGGTCGAGCTGGGCGTGCACGAGGAGCATCAGGGCACGCGCTGGTTCGGGTTGTGGTCGGGCGGCGAGTTCTTTCCGGTGATCCCCTCGGCCGAGCTGGGGTAACGCCGCCCCTCAGCCCTGCGCCGCGTCCCAGGCCTTGAGCCAGCGTTTCGGCGCTGCGGCACGCCAGTGCTGCAGCAGACGGGCCCGCGCCCAGTCCGGCTCGATCCGGCCCGCGCGGACGAGGATCAGCGCATGCGGCGCGTAATGCGGATGCAGCGCAAAGGTCTCTGGATCGGCATCCAGCAGCATCTCGCGCTCGTCCCGGTCGCATTTGAAAACGGCGGCATCCATATAGGGCGACCACCAGACCCACATCTTGCCATGCGCGCGCAGGCAGGGGTTACCCCAAGCCGTGCCATCCGCCACCTCGGGCAGGTCCAACGACAGCGCAAAATCGCGCAATTCGGCGTAACTGTGGATCATCCCCGCAGCCTGCCACAAAACCCGCCTGTCGGCCAGAACCGGCGTTCAGAACGGCAGGTCGCACCAGTCGCCGGGGGCGAGTCCGGCCAGTGTATGCGGACCGATCGACCAGCGCACCAGCCGCAGCACCGGATGGCCGACATGCGCGGCCATGCGACGGACCTGGCGGTTGCGGCCCTCGGTGATGGTCAGGCTGAGCCAGGTCGCCGGGCCATCATGCGGGTCGGCGGGGCAGAGCCAGGCGGGTTCGGGGATTTCGGCAACCTCGGCCGGGCGGGTCGGACCATCGGTCAGCGTGACCCCCCGGCGAAGCGCGGCGAGCGCCTCGGGTCCGGGCTGGCCGGCAACGAGGGCGACATAGGTCTTGGGCGTCATCGACGCGGGATCGGTCAGCCGCGCCTGCAGCGCGCCATCGTTGGTCAGCAGCAAAAGCCCCTCGCTGTCCCGGTCCAGCCTGCCGGCCGGATAGAGCCCGGGCAGCGAGAGGCTGCGCCCGAGGCCGGGCCAGTGCGGGTCATCGCTCCACTGGCTGAGAACGCCGGCCGGTTTGTTGAAGGCAACGAGGCGGGCGGGTTCAGCGGGGCCACGTTTGCGGGGGCGCGGGCGGCTCATGGCGATTTTGCGTATTTGGGGCAAGATGAAAAGCAGGCGGGCCGCACTGTCAGCCGGCGCCGAAATGCGGCAGGAAAGCATTCAGGACCGCCTGCGGATCTTCTTCCATCACGAAATGACCGGTCTGGCAGGCGCTGTCGGTCACCACCTCGGCCCAGCGTTGCCAGGCGGCGCGGGGATTGCCCGCGCGGGCGGGAAAACCGTCCTCGGCCCAGAGGAAGTGCAAGGGCGCTGCGATCTTGTGGCCTGCGGCGAGGTCATCCTCGTCCAGCCGCCAGTCGGTGGTGGCGCCGGCGCGGTAATCGGCGCACATCGCCGCCAGATGCGCGGGATCGGCAGCCTGCGCGCGGTAGCTGTCCAGCGCCTCGGGGGTGAAGGGGGTCAGACCCTTGCCATGCGTCCACGAGGCCATCAGCGTGTCGATGAACCAATCGGGGCGCGCACCGATCAGGGTTTCGGGCAAGGGCGCTGGCTGGGCGAGGAACGGCCAGTGCCAGACCGCGAGGCTGAGCCGTGCATCCATGCCGCGCCAGTAATCGGCGGTGGGCAGCACCTCGATGATGCCGATCCGGTCGACGCGGCCCGGGTGGTCGAGAGCGAGCCGGTAGGTCACCCGGGCGCCGCGGTCATGGCCGAGGACATGTGCGCGTTCCAGCCCGTAATGGTCAAGGAGGTCGACGATGTCCTGCGCCATGCGGCGTTTGGAATAGGTGGTGTGGCCGGCATCGTCGGGCGGCGCGTCCGAGGCGCCATAGCCGCGCAGATCGGGCACGATGACGTCGAAATGGCGGGCGAACTCGGCGGCGACGGGGGCCCAGCAGCGGTGGTTTTCGGGAAAGCCGTGCAGCAGGACCAGCGGCGCGCCCGCCCCGCCACGGCGGACGTGGAGGGTGACGTCGGCCAGCGCGACGCGCTCGGACGAGAAGCCGTCAAATCCTGTCATCGCCGCGCACTCCCGGTTGTCTGTTATAAAATGCCCGGCGGTGCGTGGGATCGCCCCTCAATGCGCCTCGGCCCAGTTCGCGCCCTTGCCCGCGTCGACGATTAGCGGCACGTCGATCTCGACCGCCGGGCGGTGGGCGTTTTCCATCACCGTCTTGACCCGGGCAATGGTTTCCTCGACCGCCGAGTCCTGCACCTCGAACACCAGTTCGTCGTGCACCTGCAGCAGCATCGTCGCCGGCAGCCCGTCGATCGCCTCGGGGATGCGCACCATCGCGCGGCGGATGATGTCGGCCGCCGTCCCCTGGATCGGCGCGTTGATCGCGCCGCGCCGGGCAAAGCCCGCGCCCGGGCCCTTGGCGTTGATCTCGGGCGTGTGGATGCGCCGGCCGAAGAGCGTTTCGACATAGCGGTGCTGCTTGGCGAATTCGACGGTGCGCTCCATATAGCCCTTGATGCCGGGGAAACGCTCGAAATAGGTGTCGATAAAGGCCTGCGCCTCGGCCCGCGGGATACGCAGGTTGCGCGCCAGTCCAAAGCCGGAAATCCCGTAGATCACGCCGAAATTGATCGCTTTGGCGCGGCGGCGCACCTCGGGCGTCATCTGATCCAGCGGCACGCCAAACATTTCGGAGGCCGTCATCGCATGGATGTCCAGCCCGTCGCGGAATGCCTGTTTCAGCGCCGGGATATCCGCGACATGGGCGAGGATGCGCAATTCGATCTGGCTGTAGTCGAGGCTGACCAGCGTCATCCCCGGCCCCGCGACAAAGGCCTCGCGGATGCGCCGGCCCTCTTCGGTGCGCACCGGGATGTTCTGCAGGTTCGGATCGGTCGAGGCCAGCCGCCCGGTGTTCGCCCCGGTCTGCACATAGGAGGTGTGCACCCGCCCGGTTTCCGGGTTGATGTGGTCCTGCAACGCATCGGTATAGGTCGATTTCAGCTTTGACAGCTGGCGCCAGTCCAGCACCCTGCCGGGCAGTTCATGCTCGGTCGCCAGGTCTTCCAGAATATCCGCCCCGGTCGAATAGGCACCGGTCTTGCCCTTCTGCCCGCCGGGCAGGCCCAGGCGGTCGAACAGGATCTCGCCCAGCTGCTTGGGCGAGCCCACATTGAATCGCTCGCCAGCCAGCTCATGGATCTCGTCTTCCAGCGCCGCCATCTTCTGCGCAAAGGCGTTCGACATCCGGCTGAGCGTATCGCGGTCGACGATCACGCCCGACATCTCCATCTGCGCCAGCACCGGCACCAGCGGGCGCTCCAGTGTCTCATAGACCGTCGTCACCCGCTCCTGATGCAGCCGCGGGCGCAGGATCTGCCAGAGGCGCAGGGTGATATCGGCATCCTCGGCAGCATAGCGGGTGGCGTCCTCGATCCCCACCATGTCAAAGGTCCGCGCCGATTTTCCCGAACCCAGCAAGGGTTTGATCGGGATCGGAACGTGGCTCAGATAGGTCTCCGACAGCACATCCATGCCGTGGTTGTGCAGCCCGGAATAGAGCGCATAGCTCATCAGCATGGTGTCGTCGATCGGCGCAACGGCGATGCCCTGACGCGCAAAGATCTTCGCATCATACTTGATGTTCTGGCCGATTTTGAGGATCGACGGATCTTCCAGCACCGGTTTCAGGGCCTTGAGCGCCGCCTCACGGTCGATCTGCCCCTCGACCAGCCGCGCGCCACCGAACAGATCATCCTCGCCCTCGCGGTGACCCAGCGGGATATAACAGGCCTGCCCCGCCGCCGTGGCCAGCGAGATGCCGACCAGTTCTGCGCGCATCTCATCAAGGCTGGTCGTCTCGGTATCGACCGCGACAAAACCCTGCGCGGCAATCCGGTCGACCCAGACCTGCAGCGCCGCCAGATCGCGCACGCAGTCATAGCTGCCGGGGTCAAAGGGCGGCTGCTCGGGCACGGGCGGCGGCGCGGCCTCGCTGGCCACCACCGGCGCCGAAGCCGGCGCCTCGGCCACCGCGGGCGCGGCAACGCCCAGCTTCTCGGCAATGCGCCGGGTCAGCGTGCGGAACTCCATCCCGGTCAGAAAGCCCATCAACGCCTCGGCCTCGGGCGCGCGGATGATCAGGTCGTCCAGCGTGCCGTCCATCGGCACATCGTCGCGCAGCGTCACCAGCGTGCGCGACAGGCGGATCTGCTCGGCATTGTCCAGCAGCGTCTGCCGGCGCTTGGGCTGCTTGATCTCGCCCGCGCGCTCCAGAAGCGTCTCCAGATCGCCGTATTCGTTGATCAACAGCGCCGCCGTCTTCACCCCGATCCCCGGCGCCCCTGGAATGTTGTCGACGCTGTCCCCGGCCAGCGACTGCACATCGACCACCCGCTCAGGCCCGACGCCGAATTTCTCGACCACCTCTTCGGGACCGATCCGCCGGTCCTTCATCGCGTCCCACATCTGCACCGCCGGGCCGACCAGCTGCATCAGATCCTTGTCCGAGCTGATGATCGTCACATCCCCGCCTGCCGCGACCGCCTGCCGCGACAGCGTGGCAATGATGTCGTCGGCCTCGAACCCCTCGGTTTCGATGCAGGCGATATTGAAGGCCCGCGTCGCCTCGCGCGTCAGCGGGAATTGCGGGCGCAGATCCTCGGGCAGATCGGGGCGGTTGGCCTTGTAGGCGGGGAACAGATCATTGCGGAAGGTCTTCGAGGAATGGTCGAAGATCACCGCGACATGCGTCGCCTGCGTGCCGCCGTTCTTGCCCTCGGTATAGCGCAACAGCATGTTGCAGAACCCGGCCACCGCCCCCACCGGCAGCCCGTCCGACTTGCGCGTCAGCGGCGGCAGGGCGTGATAGGCGCGAAAGATGAAGGCCGAGCCGTCGATCAGATGCAGATGATCGCCCTTGCCGAATGCCATGCCCGCGCCTCCCAGAAAATGTCAGGCCCAAGGTATCGCCCAAACCCGCGCCCGCCACAACCGCCCTCGCCCGGCGGCGGTGCGGGCGTCGAACGTGCAGGCGTATTTGCAGCAAGGTGAGACCAGCAGCGCGCCGATTGATGCTTTCACCTTGCGCAAAATACGCCCGCCGGAGGCACCCACCCGCACGCACCACAGATTCAGCGCAAACACCCGCCAAAGGGCCGGCGCGCCCGCAGGGCGCGCCCCCTGCCGCGCAGCGACTCGAGGCCGCAGGCCTCGATACCCCGCATCACGCCTTGATGAAGGTGCCGTTGTTCAACTCGCGGAACGCCTGCTGCAGCTCGGCGCGGGTGTTCATCACGATCGGCCCGTGCCACGCCACCGGCTCCTGGATCGGCTGGCCCGAGACCAGCAGGAACCGCACCCCCTCGGGGCCCGCCGTCACGACGATTTCGTCGCCGGTGCCGAAACGCACCAGCGTGCGGTTGCCGCTCAGGTCGCGGATGTTGATCTCCTGCCCGGCGAATTCCTTCTCGACCTGCACGCCTTGCGGGACCGAAGCGTCGCGGAAGCTGCCGGCGCCGGCGAAGATATAGGCGAAGGTGTTGGCGTAGGTATCGACCTTGAGCACCTTGCGGGTGTTCGGCGGCACCGAGACGTCGAGATAGAGCGGATCGGCGGCGATCCCGTCGACCGGGCCGCGCTTGCCCCAGAACGTGCCGGTGATGATGCGCACCGCGGTGCCGTCGTCATCCACCACCGTTTCGATGTCCGAGGCCTGCACGTCCTGATAGCGCGGCGCGGTCATCTTCAGGCTGCGCGGCAGGTTCGCCCAGAGCTGGAACCCGTGCATCTGCCCGCGGGCGTTGCCCAGCGGCATCTCCTGGTGCAGGATGCCCGACCCCGCGGTCATCCACTGCACCGAGCCCGCGCCCAGCCGCCCCTTGTTGCCCAGCGAATCCGCGTGTTCGACGGTGCCGTCCAGCACATAGGTGATCGTCTCGATGCCCCGGTGCGGGTGCCAGGGAAAGCCCCGGCGATAGAGGTGCGGCTCGTCGTTGCGGAAATCGTCGAGCAACAGGAACGGATCGCTCTCGGTCGTGTCGCCGAAGCCGAAGACGCGGTGCAGATGGACGCCGGCGCCCTCCATCGTCGGTTGGGCGCGCGTGGTCGAGGTCACGGGACGAAAGGTCATGGCAAGCTCCTGTTGCGGATGACCCGGATATGGCCTGTGTGGCGCGAAGATCCAGCGCGAGAACTGTGCAGGAACGCGCAGGCGCTGTGCCCGCCGCCCCCGGATGCACAGGTCAGTGCGCGTCCTGCGCGCCCTCGGCCAGGACATAGCGGGCGTCGCAATACGGGCAGTCGACCCAGCCGCTGTCGTGCGGGATCGTCAGCCAGACGCGCGGATGGCCCAGCGCGCCCTCGCCGCCGTCGCAGGCAATCCGGCGCGAGGTGACGGTCTTGGTTTCCGGGGCGTCATGGGCGGGCGCGGGGCTGGCGGACATCGGCGGGTTCCTTGTATCGGCAGGCCGGACGGCCTATGCGTTGTCGCGGCGCAGAATACCCCAATGACGGGCAGGAGCAAGATGAGCGAACATCCCATCGAGAATGCAATCGAGATCGAGGGCCTGCGCAAAACCTATGCCGGTTCGAAACGCAGTGGCCCCAAGGAGGCCCTGAAGGGTGTCGACCTGACGATCCCGCGCGGCTCAGTCTTTGGCCTCCTGGGGCCGAACGGCGCCGGCAAGTCGACGATGATCAACATTCTGGCGGGGTTGGTGGTGAAGACCGCCGGCCGGGTGACGATCTGGGGCTTTGACCAGGACGTGAACCCGCGCCAGTCGCGCGCGGCCATCGGCGTGATGCCGCAAGAGCTGAACATCGACCCCTATTTTACCCCGCGCGAGGCCCTCGACGTGCAGGCCGGGCTTTATGGCGTCCCCCGGGCGCAGCGGCGCACCGACGAGATCCTGGAGCTGATCGGCCTGACCGACAAGGCCAACGCCTATGCCCGCACGCTGTCGGGCGGGATGCGGCGGCGCCTGTTGCTGGGCAAGGCACTGGTGCACGGCCCTCAGATCCTGGTGCTGGACGAACCCACCGCCGGCGTCGACATCCAGCTGCGGCAGATGCTGTGGGACAATGTGCGGATGCTGAACCGGCAGGGGATGACCATCATCCTGACCACGCATTACCTCGAAGAAGCCGAAGAGATGTGCGACGAGATCGCGATCATCGACCAGGGGCAGGTGATCGTGCGCGACACCACCCAGTCGATCCTGGCGCGGATGGACGCCAAGACGTTGCTGGTGCGCCCTGCAGGCCCCGCCCCCGCGCTGGCCCTGCCCGAGGGCGTCACCCGCGAGGACCGCGCCGACGGCTGGCTGGCCTTCCACTATCCGCGCAGCCGGGTCGGAGCAGGGATGATCCTGGCGGCACTGGCCCAGGCCCGGGTCGAGGTCGTCGATCTTTCGACCGCCGAGCCCGATCTCGAGGACGCCTTTCTCGAACTCACCCGGGGCGCATGAGAAAGGCCCGGTCCTTGCGGACCGGGCCTCTTGTCGTCTCTGTCCGGAATCAGCAGCTGTCGCCGCGATTCAGGAACCGCCGCGCGGCCTCGACGTTGATCCGCAGGAACGTCCCCGCGGTGCCCGACCGGGTCACCGGAACGCCCGTGCACTCCAGCGCACGTTCGATCTGCGAGACCGTCGCCGCAGGGAAACCGCTGCGCAGCAGGGCAAAGGCCCCGGTGACATGCGGCGCGGCCATCGACGTGCCCTGCCAGGTGCGGGTTGCCGTCCGCGACCCCGGGAAGGGGGCAGTGATCGACACGCCCGGCGCCATCAGGTCGACGAGGCCATCCGCCTGGTTCGAGAAGGCGGCGATATTGTCGCTGTCGTCGGTTGCGCCCACGGCAATGGCGGCCTCGATGCAGGCCGGTGCGCCGATCGAGCTGGAATAGTAGCTGTTCCCGCTGGAAATAACCGTCGCCACCCCCATCGAGCGCAGCGTGTTGATCACCGCCGCGCGGCTCGACTGCTGGGCATCACAGTAGGAGGAATAGGAGCCGCCACCGAGGCTCATGTTCACCGCTGCGATCGTCCGTTGAGCCGCGATCTGCGCGATATAGTCGAGCGCCGCCACCTGATCCGACACAAAGGACAGGATGCAGTATTCAGACCCGCCGCAATACTGCGAGTAGTCATAGAACATGCTGAAGACCTGAACCGGAATCACCCCGGAGTCCCGCGCCACGCCACGGCGGGCATTCGGGCGATGCGCCATCGCGGTGCCGGCCACATGGGTGCCGTGACCACAGCCCTCTTCCAGGTTGATGTCGCAGTTCGGCGCGGCGCGCGCGCGGTTGATCTCGGACGCGGCACCGTTGCGGCACAGCGACATCGACGGATAGCTGGAAACGGTGCTCGAGAAGCACCCGGCGGTGATGATCGCCGCGTTGCGGTTGCGGCCGACGTTCCAGGCCTGGTGACCATAGGAAATGCCGCTGTCGAGGACCGCCACGTTCCAGCCTTCGCCGGTGATCCCCCGACGCCAGACGCGGTTGGCGCGAATCAGCGGAACCGAACTGTCGAGCATCGGCGGCTCGGGCACATCCTCGGCCACCGAGGTGATTCCCGGCATCGCCAGCAGCGCCTCCATCTGATCGGGCGTCACCGTCATCGCCGAGAAGGGAATCGTCGCGTATTGATGGATCACCTGCGGATTGCCCAGCGCACTGACGATATCGGCGTGCTGCGCGGCAATCGCGGCGCGCTGGTCGACGACCTGCGCGGAATCGAGATCTCCTTCAAGCTGAGTTGCACCCTCGAACCCGACGATCACGCGCATCGACCCCTGTTCGTGCACCCGGGCCAGCATCGACGCGGCGTCGACCGCCTGCGTCGCATTCGGGCTGTCGACATGCATCTGAAGGTCCGGCTCGGCAACCGCCCAGGTCGGAACGGACGCCATCGCGAGCAAGGCAATACCCGAGGCCGCTTGGCGGAAAGTGCGTGAATAAGATTGAGTTTTCATTGTCATAATCCCACCCCTTTGTCGAAATTGACTGAAAACTTATACGCGCTTTGATTGTTCTTGTCACGCCGATGATGCCTCGGCCCGACGGTCGATCCTCAGACCCGCGCCCTCAGCGCCCCCGCCAGAACAACCACAGCGAGAGCCAGCGCACCGATCAACCCGAACGCCCCCGCCAGGGATGTCGCCTGCGCGACGGACCCGATCGCAACCGGTCCCAGCACCGATCCGCCATAGCCCAGCGTCGCCACGCCCGCCAGCGCGCGGCCCGGCGCCACCTCGGGGTCGTTGGCCGCCCGCGAGAACGCCAGCGGCACCAGAGCGGAATACCCCAACCCCAGCAGCGCGAACCCCGCCAGCCCCACCGCCAGCCCCGCTCCTGTCACCAACAGCAGCACCCCCGCCGCCGCCAGCGCCCCGCAGATCCGGGCGGTGCGCACCGGCCCCAACCGCAGGACGACCCGGTCCACGACAAGACGCGCCGCGACCATCGCCGCCGAATAGGTGAAATACCCCAGCGCGGCGCGGGCCTCGGTGGCGCCCATCACATCGTGCAGGAAGACCGCGCTCCAATCCGCCATCGCCCCCTCGCCCACCGACGAACACATCGCCAGCAGCCCGACCGCCAGCAAGGCCCGCGGCGGCAGCGCAAACCCGGCGCCGCTGCGCTGCACCCTTCCCGAGACCCAGCGCACCCGCCCCGCCATCACTCCGAGGACCGCCGCCACCGCCGCCACCAGCAGAAAATGCCCGCCCGGTGCCACGCCGGCGTGCACCGCCATCCAGCCGGACCCCGCCCCCAGCCCCGCACCGAGGCTCCACATCGCGTGCACCGAGGACATGATCGGCCGCCCCGCCGCGCGCTCGACCTCGGCGGCCCAGGCGTTCATCACCACGTCCATCGAGCCATGAAACGCGCCGAACACCAACAGCGCCCCCGCGAACCACACGACCCCGGGGGCCAGCGTCAACAACGGCAACGACAGCACATAGCCCACCGCCACCAGCCGTGTCGCCCGCGCCGCGCCGGTTTCGTCACTGAACCGCCCGGCCCGGGAAAAGGACAGGATCGCGCCGGCCGCCAGGCACAGCAGCAACTGACCCAACACCCCCGGATCCAGGTCGAACCGCGCGACAAAGGCCGGCACCCGCGAGGCCCAGGTGCCGAACAGCAGCCCGTTGATCAGGAACATGCCCGAGACCGCGACGCGCGCAGACCGGGCAACACGCGCATCCCTGTTTGGCACCGTGGACAAGACAGGCCCCTGCAACCGAAAAATCGCCGCACCCTAGCGCAACCTTTCCCGCCGCGAAACGGACCCTGCTTTCATCTTGCCAAAAATACGCACAGGGGGGGTCCGGGGGGCGCGTGCGCCCCCCGGCTTCAGGCCAGCAACTGCCGCCCGTCCTGCCCCTTGATGCGCAACGACACAATCTCCCCAACCGGGCCGTCCTCGGCCAGCGCCACTTCGGTGAACTGCTCGGTCCGGCCCATGCGCGGGCCTTCCAGCAGCACCCGATGCTCGCGCCCGACCTGCGTCGCCAGATGCGCCTGCGCCAGCTCCTCGCCCAGCGCGCGCAGCCGCGCCGCGCGTTCCTTGATCGCGCCGCCGGCGACCTGCGGCATCCGCGCCGCCGGGGTGCCCTTGCGCGGCGAATAGGGGAAGACGTGCAGCCAGGTCAGGCCGCAGTCGCGCACCATGTCGAGGGTGTTGAGGAACATCGCCTCGGTCTCGGTCGGGAACCCGGCGATGATGTCGGCGCCATAGACCAGATCCGGGCGCGCCGCGCGCATCTCGGTGCAGAACCGGATCGCATCGTCGCGCAGGTGCCTGCGCTTCATCCGCTTCAGGATCAGATCGTCGCCCGCCTGCAGGCTCAGGTGCAGATGCGGCATCAACCGGGGCTCGGTGGCGATCGCCTCGACCAGCGCGGGGTCGGCCTCGATCGAATCGATCGAGGAAATCCGCAGTCGCGGCAGGTCGGGCACCAGTTTCAGGATCCGCCGCACCAGATCGCCCAGCTTGGGTTCCGCGGGCAGATCGGCGCCCCAGCTGGTCAGGTCGACCCCGGTCAGCACCACCTCGTTGAAGCCCGCATCCACCAGCCGTTTGATCTGGTCGACCACCACCCCCGCCGGGACCGAGCGCGAATTGCCCCGGCCATAGGGGATGATGCAGAAGGTGCAGCGGTGGTCGCAGCCGTTCTGCACCTGCACATAGGCCCGCGCCCGGGTGCCGAAACCGTCGATCAGGTGGCCCGCCGTCTCGCGCACCGACAGGATGTCGTCGACCTGCACGCGCTCGGTCTGGCCGATCAGATCGGGGGCGAGGCCGCGCCAGACCTCGGGCTGCATCTTTTCATGGTTGCCAATGACGCGCGTCACCTCGGGCATCGCGGCGAAGGTCTCGGGCTCGGTCTGCGCGGCGCAGCCGGTGACGATGATCGTCGCACCCGGGTTCTCGCGCGCGATCTTGCGGATCTCCTGGCGGGCCTTGCGCACCGCCTCGGCGGTCACCGCGCAGGTGTTCACGACATGCGCATTGGCCACACCCGCCTGCGCGGCAAGATCCTTCATCGCCTCTGTCTCGTAGGCGTTCAGCCGGCAGCCCAGCGTGGTGAAAACGGGCGCGGTCATACCCGGGCCAGGAAGTCCGCGGTCAGGGTCGCGGTAAAGACTTCGGCCACAGGCCCGGTCAGCCAGACACCATCCTCGCGCCAGTCGGCTTCCAGCCGCCCACCGTCGAGATCCATCACCACGCGCCGCCCGGTCAGGCCCCGCTGCGCCGCCGCCACGGCCACCGCGCAGGCGCCCGAGCCGCAGGCCAGCGTCACGCCGGTGCCGCGCTCCCATACGCGCATGCGCAGGTGGTCGGGACCGATCAGGCTGGCAAATTCGACATTGGTGCGGGCGGGGAACAGCGGATCGTGTTCAAACCGCGGGCCGACGGTCTCCAGCGCCACGGCTTCGGCATCGGGGACCAGAAAGACGCAATGCGGGTTGCCCATGCCGACGCCCACGGGATCGCCCGGCAAGGGCAGATGCGCGGCGTCCTGCGGGCCCGCCAACGGGATCGCCTGCCAGTCGGTCAGCGGCGCGCCCATGTTGACCCAGACCTGCCCGTCCTGCTGCACAGCCGTCAGCACGCCGCGCTCGGTGCGGATGGTCAGGCTGTCACGCCCGGTCTCGCGCATCACCAGCCAGGCGACGCAGCGCGTGGCATTGCCGCAGGCGCCGGCGGTGCTGCCGTCGGAGTTCCAGAAATCCAGCGTGACATCGGCGTTGCCACCGTCGCGCAGCTCGGCCAGCTGGTCAAAGCCCACACCGCGATTGCGGTCACCCAGCGCCCGCGCCAGCGCAGGCGTCGTCACGCCAGCCGCATCCGCCCCGCGCCCGCGCGAGTCGATGACGACGAAATCGTTGCCCGCGCCGTGCATCTTGCGGAAGGTCAGGAGATGGGGGGCGTGTGTGCTCATGCGCGCGGATATAAGGATAATCCCGGGGTTCCGCCAGTGGACAAGATTGGCCCCCCGCGCGATCGGCCATTAGCCACAGTGGCCGTTGCACCGCCCTTCGCTCGGCTGGGCGCCAGGCGCGACCGTGCAGGAAGGTCGGGGCCTCGCGCCCGAGTCGGCACCAAGGCGCAAGAGGCGTGTGGGCGGCACACGGATGGCACGTCCTGAACGAAGTCGGGCTATCGTTCGCGCCCGCCTATTCCATGAAGTCCGAAACGCTTCCGGATCCCGGCGTGGTCCATAGCCCTCCACACAGATACGTGCAGTTCCAGCTGCCGCAGTCCCATTCGCAGCGGGGATCGGCCTCGCACCGCCTGCGTTCCGAGATGCTGTATCCTTGGCACACGGTCCGGCCCACGTCGCTGGTCTGGCAGCCGTTTGCCTCCACCGTTCCGCATATCCACTCGCAGTCCGGGTCCGCCGCACAGGCCACCCGATCAAACCGCGGATTGGCCGATTGCGGAGGCTGCTGGCCGCCAGCCGGTTGGCCCGGTGCGGAAATACCCTGGCAATCGCTGCGATCCGTCCCGGCGGCGCAGCGGCCGGTGCCGATCCCCGGTTCGTCGCACTGGCCGTCATAGGCGTAGGTGCAGCAATCCGGCCCGCTGCAGACCCCATACCCGGGGGCGCCTACCCCGCTGCAATCGGCAGTGTCGGTTCCACGCGGGCAGCCAGTCCCGTTCGGCGGCTCATTGCAGATCCCGTTGTTGGCCAGCATGCAGCTGTCAGTCCTCAACGCCTGACAGTCCGCCGCGTCGGTCCCCGCGGCACAGCGGCCGGTGCCGATCCCGGGTTCGTCGCAGACCCCGTTGCGGGTCGTGGCACAGGTCACCCCGTAACAGTCCGAAGTATCGGTCCCCGCCGGGCAGCGACCGGTGCCGCCTGGAACAGGCTCGTCACAGATATGATTGAACGCCGTCGGACAGCCAACGCCGATCGGATTCCGGCAGTCTTCAACGTCGGTCCCGGCCGGGCACAAGCCGGAGCCGATCACCGGCTCGTCGCAGCGGCCATTGAAAGCGTAGGGGCAACTGCCCACCCCCGGCTGGCCCGTCAGCCCGGCCGGATTGCGGCAGTCGTTTGCATCGGTGCCCGGTGCGCAGGCAGAAGTCATGTGGCCGGGCACCGAAGGATCGTCGCATTCGCCATCATTGGCCCAGCGACAGCTGTTCGGCCCGCTGCAATCCGCGACATCCGTTCCGGGCGCGCACAGGTTGGTGCCATTCGGCTCGTCGCACTCTCCATCGTTGACCCACGGACAAGGGTTGCGCAACTGCGCCTGCGCAATGCCGGGAAACGCGGCGACCAGAAGCAGAGAGGCAACGATGACACCAGCGGCATTGCGCCAGCCTGTGTATGTGGCGGTGCGGTCATCCATCGGCTCTATCCTTCATGTCAATGATCAACTGGCGGTGTTAGGGTAACCAGAGGCCCGCCGAACAGCCTTGATATGACGCAAAGTGCCGGCCATCGGTGCGAGGCGAGCGCGGCGGCCCGGGCGTGCGGCGACAGGCAAGAAGGGTCAAACAATGCGGACATCCGGCAGAATCGCCGTGTTCGGCGCGGGTTCGGTCGGTTGCTATGTCGGCGGGCGGCTGGCGGTGGCCGGGGGCGATGTGGCGTTCATCGGACGCGCGCGGATGCACACGGCGCTGGCGCAGGGGATGCGCTTGACCGACTATCGCGGGGCCGACCTGTCCCTGCCCGCGCCGCGTTTCACCGACACCGTCGCGGGGGCGGATCTGGTGCTGGTCTGCGTGAAATCCGCCGATACCCCCGCCGCCGCCGAGGCCCTGCGCCCGCATCTGGCCACCGATGCGCGGGTGATCAGCTTTCAGAACGGGGTCGGCAATGCAGGCGGGCTGGCCGAGGCGCTGGGCCGGCCGGTGCTGGCGGGGATGGTCGCCTTCAACGTCGCCCGCGACGGCGCACGGTTTCATCAGGGCACCGAGGGTGATCTGCATGTCGCCCGCGACCCTGCCCTACCGCTCGACCTTTTCGCGCGCGCCGGGCTACCGCTGCGGCTGCACGACGACATGACGCCGGTCCTCTGGGCCAAGCTGATGCTGAACCTCAACAACGCGGTCAACGCGCTGTCGGGGCTGCCGCTGCAGGCGCAACTGTCGGACCGGGGCTATCGGCGCTGCCTGGCGCTGGCGCAAGATGAAGCACTGGGCCTCTGCGCGCAGGCGGGCATCCGGCTGGCGCGGCTCTCGCCGCTGCCGGCAGGCTGGATCCCGCGTGTGCTGCGCCTGCCCGACCCGCTGTTTCGCGCGCTGGCCGGGCGGATGCTGCGCATCGATCCGCAGGCGCGCTCGTCGATGGCCGACGATCTTGCCGCCGGGCGCGCGACCGAAATCGACTGGATCAACGGCGAGGTCTGCCGGCTGGCCGAACGCCTTGGCGGTCAGGCCCCGGTGAACCGGACCCTGACGACCCTGATGCACCAGGCCGAGGCCACGCCGGCGCCCCGACGGTGGAGCGCTGGGGATCTGTTGGGCGCCCTGCGCGCATCATAGCGCCGACCGTCGACACACGCCGCGGTCCCCGGCGCCAATCGACCCTGCGCAACGGCGCACAATCGCCCCGTCAAAAGCGATTAAGGTTTTCTATTTGGTCAAACCTGCGTATCAATACCGAACGGCCGGTATCAGTCGACGCATGTCCAAGGAGAGAGTGACATCATGGCGCAGGTCAAGAAACCTGAAGTAAGGGATGCCATCCTCACGGCAGCGTTCGAGCTGTTTTCGGAAAAGGACTACGCCAGCACGACAATCTCGCAGATCGCGCGGCGGGCGGGTCTGTCGCAGGGGAATATCTATGTCTATTTCGGCTCGAAACTGGATATCCTCTGGGCCGTCATCTCGCCCTGGCTTTACCGTCAGTTCGAGCTGCTGGACCTCGAACTGGCGCGCATCAGTGACCCGCGCACCCGGATCGAGCGCCTCCTGACCGCTCTTTGGGGCGAAATTCCCGTTGTTGACAATAACTTGTCTATCAACCTCGTGCAGGGCCTCGCATTGTCGCAGCCCGGCGACAACTACAGCCGGGACTTGCTGCGCTTTCTCGAAGGGCGCCTGACCCGCATGCTGAAAGAGGCCCTGCCCAGCGAGCGGTGGCATCTGCTGGAAGGCGACGACGCCCTGGCGCATCTGCTGTTCATGGCCTTTGACGGCTTTGTCCTGGGGGCGCGGGTCAAGGGGCGTTCGGCGCGTCTGGCCGGGATCGTTCACCTGACGACAACCATGCTGCTGGACGAGGCGTTCACCGCACCGATGGCTGCGGCGACCGTGGCCCAAAAAGATGTATAACGAATATCAATCATTATTGACCGAAACCCCACCCCAAGCCTAACCTCGCCACAAGAGGCATGATTCGAACGCTCTTGGAGGGAAAGATGGAATCGGCGATCCGCACGCAGGAAGTGAACCCGGCCAAACTGACGCATCTGTTCAAGAAGCAGTTTGAACTCTGCCGCGTCGGCCCCGGTCAGACGGTGGCCATCGTGTCCGACCTCGGCACGCGCCGCGAGTATATCCAGGCGGCCTTTGCCGCTGCCGACGAGATCGGCTTCGACATCTATGAGATGTGCGTGAACATGATCCCCGGCTGGACCAAGGTCGGCGTGCCGACCATCGGCCAGTGCAAGGGCACGCTGGACGCGCTGATGAAATGCGACATGATCCTGATCTTCCACGTTCCGCTATTCGCCAAATGGCTGCGCGACGTGCAGCAGGCCGGCGTGCGCGTGCAGATGATCATCGACGCCCCCGACGATCTGGAACAGCTGCAATCGCCCCCCGGCCTGAAGGAAGCGGTCGTCCACGCCGGCAAGGTCTATGAGGCCACGAAATCTGTGCGGGTCACCTCGCCTCATGGCACGGATTTCACCTATACCCGCGGCGAATATCCGGTGATGATCCAATACGGGATGGCCGACGAGCCTGGCCGCTTCGATCATTGGGGCGTGGGCCTGATCCACACCTTTCCGAATGAGGGGTCGTCGCGCGGCAAGGTGGTCATCGCGCCCGGAGACATCGTGATCCTGCCCTATTGCCGCTATGTCATCGACCCGATCCATCTGGAAATCGAGGATGGTCATGTCGTCTCGATCGAGGGCGGCCTTGATGCCACGCTGATGCGCGAATGGCTCAAGCGCGGCGAGGAATTCGAAGGCGACCGCGATCCCTATGCGGTGTCGCACCTTGGCTGGGGCCTGAACCCGCAATGCCGTTGGGATTCGATCGCCCTTTATGGCGATGCCCCCGAACGCAGCCGCGCCGCGTCGCGCTGCTTCCCCGGGAACTTCCTGTTCTCGACGGGGCCGAACAGCCAGGGTGGCGGCAAACGGACGACGCGCGGGCATTATGACGTGCCGATGCGCAACTGCACGATCGAACTGGATGGCAAGGTCGTGGTTGACCGTGGCCAGCTCGTCGATCCGAAGATGATCGTCCCAGAGGTCAAGCGCGGCTGAACGAAAGAGAGGGTGACGCCATGAAACTCGAGGGTTCCTTTCCTGTGTCCGCGCCGCGCAGCGCGGTCTGGGAGGCCATCCGGGATCCAGGCCTGATGGCGCGCTGCGTCCCGGGCTGTTCAATGGCGGAACAGATCGACGAGACCAGCTATCGGGCGATGGTGACCGTCAAGTTCGGCCCGATCACCGCCCGCTTCAACCTGGTGGTCGAGATCGAGGAAGAAATCGCCCCGGAACTCGTGCGGTCCCGCACCCGGGGCGAGGAGGGCACGCGGGCAAGCACGGTGTCCTCCACCAATATCCTGACCCTGTCCGAACCCGAACCCGGCATCACCCAGGTCGACTGGAGCACCGATTTCACGATCAGCGGCCGGCTGGGGAAATACGGTCTGGGTCTGATGAAAAAGAAGGTCGAGAGCCTGAGCACCGAATTCGTGCAGACCTTCGCGGCCAAGCTGGAAGAAGGCACCGAAGCCGAAAGGGGCACCGCATGAGCTTTGTGGTGTCCCCGACATCGGTCGACGAGGCGATTGCCTTTCTGGTCGACAACCCCGAGGCCCGGCCGATGTCCGGCGGCGCCTCGCTGGTTGCCATGAAGAACGCCCGGCTGATCGAGGCCAGCCATTTCGTCAGCCTCGCCCGGATCGACAGCCTGCGCGGCATTCGCCGGAACGCCGACGGCAGCGTGACGATCGGCGGCATGGTCCCGCACCGCGACACCGCTGCCTGCGACCTGCTCGACGGCGATCTGCGGATGATCCGGCAGGCGGCGGGCCAGATCGCCAATCGCGTGGTGCGCAACATGGGCACCATCGGCGGCGCGGTGGCCAACGCCGATCCCGCGGCCGATTACCTGCCGGTGCTCGTCTGCGCCGATGCGCAGGTTGAAATCACCGGGCCGGGGGGAAAACGGCTGCTGCCGATCCGCGACTATCTGGTGGACTGGTATGAAACCGCCCTGGAACCCGCCGAGATCGTGACCGGGATCGCCTTGCCCCCGGCGGGGAGCGGCCCGTCGGTCTATCGCAAGCTGGCGCGCACGCCCGGCGATTTCGCCACCGTTTCGGTGGCCTGCGCGCGCGATGGCGATGGCGTCCGGGTGGCGGTCGGAGCCTGCGGCCCGGCCCCCCTGCGCGCGCCCGAGGCCGAGCGGGCGCTGGCCGGACAGCTCGATGATCCTGCCGCCGTCGCCGCGTTCTGCGAGGCGCTGGTGGCGCTGGCCGATCCGGTCGACGACGTGCGTGGCAGCGCCGAATATCGCCTGACCCTCATCCCCAGAATGGTCGCTGCGGCGATCCGCGACGTGACAGGAGGCCTGTGATGGCCGGCAAGGAAGTTTTCGCCCTGCGCATCAACGGCCGTGAGCGCGAGGTGTTCGCCCGCAGCGATGCGACCCTGCTGGAGGTTCTGCGCGACGATCTGGCCCTGCGCGCGGCGAAACGCGGCTGCAACCAGGGCGTCTGCGGGGCCTGCACGGTGTTGCTGGACGGCGTTCCGGTGCGTGGATGCCTGACGCTTGCCGGGGCCTGCACGGGCCGCGAGGTCACCACCCTCGAAGGCTTGGCCGAGGATCCGATCACCCGCGCCCTGCAAGAGACGATGATCGTCTCGGGCGGGGTGCAATGCGGGTTCTGCACCTCGGGCATGCTGGTCACCGCGCGCGATCTGGTGGCGCAGACCGTTACTCCGACCGAGGGCGACATCCGCAAGGCCCTGTCGGGCAACCTGTGCCGCTGCACCGGCTATGTGCGGATCGTCGAAGCGGTGACCGACGCCGTCGTCGCCCTGTCACAGGCCAACACCGATACCCGGGAGGCGATCCAGTGAGCACGGCTTTCGACATCCCCGCCGGCACCGCTGTCGGCAAATCGACGCCCAAGCTGGAGAACCGCGAAAAGGTCACCGGGCGCGCCGAATACATCGACGACCTCTATCGCCCCGGCATGCTGCACGCGGCGATCCTGGGGTCGCCATATCCGCATGCGCGCATCCTGTCCTATGACGTGTCCGAGGCCCTCGCCGCCCCGGGCGTGGTCGGCGTGATCACCGGCGACGATGTCCCCGACGGCCGCATGGGCGCCTTCATCAAGGACGAACACGCGCTGGCCAAGGGCAAGGTGCTCTATCTGGGCGAACCCGTCGCCGCCATCGCCGCCGAGACCCTCGAACAGGCCCGCGCCGCGGTAAACCTGATCATCGTGGACTACGAGGAACTGCCCGCCGTGCTGTCGCCCGAGGAGGGCCTCGCACCCGATGCGCCGATCCTGCACGAAAAGCTCAAGGACTATATCAAGGTGTTCGACGCGGGCTCCGAGGGGAACCTGTGTTCGCGGACCGAACTGACCGAGGGCAATGTCGACGCCGCCTGGGACAGGTGCGCCGTCATCGTCGAGGACGAGTTCGAAACCGAACCGCAGGCGCATGTGTCGCTGGAACCCTGCGGCGCGCTGGCCGAGGTCGACGCGCAGGGTCGTGTGACGCTCTGGTCCGCGAACCAGTCGGTGTTCCGGGTGCAGGCCAATGTCTGCGAAAGCCTGCAGATCCCGATGTCGAAGCTGCGCAGCCTGACGCCGCGCGTCGGCGCCGGGTTCGGCAACAAGATGGAGCCGCATATCCAGCCGATCACCGTCGCGCTGGCAATGAAGACGGGCCGCCCGGTCAAATGCATCCTGACCCGCGAGGAAGATTTCGAGATCGTCCGCGCCCGGCACCCGTTCAAGATCCGCATGAAGACCGGCGCCGATGCCCAGGGGCGGCTGATCGCCCGCGACTGCGAGGTGCTGCTGGACTGCGGCGCCTTTGCCGACGACAGCCCCGGGGTGCTGGGCTATGCGCTGCTGATGTCGGGCGGCCCCTATCGCATCCCGAACCAGCGGGCGCGGGGCAAGCTGGTCTATACCAACAAGCTGCGGTTCGGCGCCTATCGCGGGTTCGGCAACCCGCAGGTCAGCTTTGCCGGCGAACAGCAGATCGACGAGATCGCGCAGAAGCTGGGCCTCGACCCGATCGAGATCCGTCGCCGCAACATGCTGCACGAAGGGGACGGCTGGTTCGTCGGGCCCAAGATCGCGTCGAACGGGCTGGCGCGCTGCATTGACGCGGTCGAGGCGGCGTCGGGCTGGCGCAAGGGCCTGCAGCCACCCGCCACCCCCGGCACACGGCGCGGCAAGGGTATCGCGGTCTCGGCGCATATCTCGGGCCTGCTGGGCACCGGCGCCATCGTGCGGATGCTCGAGGACGGCACCATCGCACTGAACACCGGGGCCACGGATATCGGCCAGGGGTCGGACACGGTGCTGGCGCAGATCTGCGCCGAGGCGCTGAAGCTGCCGGTCGAGATGGTCAGCGTCGCCAGCCCCGACACCGATGGCTCGCCCTATAACTGGGGCACCACCGCCAGCCGCGTGACCTATACCACCGGCCGTGCCGTCGCCGGGGCCGCGCGCGAGGTGCTGCGGCAGGCGATGGAGCATGCCTCGGAAATGCTGGATACGCCCGTCGAGGATCTGGAACTGCGCGAAGGCGGCCGGATCGCGGTCAAGGGCTCGAACGAGGATCTGCCCTTTGCCGCCATCTCGGGGCGCGCGCACTGGGCCAAGGGCGGCCCCATCGTCGGCCATCACACATTGGTCTTCGACGAACCGACGCACGACCCGAAACGCTCCATCGCCCTGGGCCTGCCGTTCCCGCAGATCGGGGTGTTCAGCTTTGGCGCGCTGATCGTCGATGTCGAGGTGGACGAGGTCACCGGCCAGACCCGCGTGGTCGAGGCCTGGAGTGCCGTCGACGTCGGCCGCGCCATCAACCCACGGCTGGTCGAGGTCCAGATCGAGGGCGGTTTCGTGCAGGGGATGGGCTTTGCCCTCTATGAGGCGATGGTCTGGGACGGGCCGCGCCTCGTGAACCCGTCGCTGATGGATTACAAGATCCCGACCAGCGCCGACACGCCGCACGTCCATTCGATCATCGTCGAAGACCCCGAACCCAACGGCCCCTTCGGTGCAAAGGGCGCCGGCGAGATCGGTCTGAACCCGGTTCCTGCAGCGATCGCAAACGCTCTGAGCGCCGCGATTGGCGGACGTGCCCGGAAGGTGCCGATGACCCCCGAACGGGTGCTGAACCAACTGTTGGAGGGTGGCGATGCGGCCTGAGGACTATCCCCCGCAGGATCCCTTCACCACCATCGGCGCCGCCTATCACGCGCGGATCATGGGCCAGGCCGAGGCCGTTCCGACCTTCGAATGGCAGCACGGCGACGATCCCTATCAATCGGTCGCCCTTTATCCTGCGCCCAAACCGCGCGGCGATGTGATGCTGCTGATCCACGGTGGCGGCTGGACCAACGGCTACAAGGAATGGATGGCCTTTGCCGCCCCGGCCCTGACAGCGCGCGGCATCACCGTGGCCAGCCTGGGCTATCGTCTGGCCCCCGCGCATGTCTGGCCGACCGGGTTCGAGGATCTGGCCGACGGCGTGGCCTCGGTCGTCGCGCATGTCGCGAAATACGGCGGCGACCCGGGCCGCGTCTTTGTGTCCGGGCATTCCGCGGGCGGTCACCTGGCCACCCTGCTGGCGCTGCGCAGCGACTGGCAGGCCTCGCGCGGCCTTGCGCCCGATGTCATTCGCGGGGCCCTGCCGATTTCGGGCACCTACTGGTTCGGCGCGGACTCGGGCCTGTCGATGCGGCCGCGGTTCCTCGGGGATCCGGCGCTGGGGCACGAAGGCCCGGCCTCGCCCCGCAGCTGGATCCACGGCGACGCCCCGCCGTTTCTGATCGCCTGGGGCGACCGCGATTTCCCCCATCTGCGCGACCAGGCGCAGGTTTTCGCGCGGGATCTGGCCGCCGCGGGAACCTCTGTCGAAACCCTGGAACTCAACGACGCCGACCATCTCGGCGCAAGCTATGCCTCGGCCGAGGCGGACGGTGCATGGGTTCGTGCCGCCGACCGCTTCCTCCGCAACAACTGAGCCAAAACCGGCCACCACACAAACACGGGAGACCATGACATGCTGAGAAGGCAGTTGTTCGGACTGATGGCGGGGGCTGCCGCCCTTGCCGGGATTTCGTCGCCGGCGCTGGCAACCGACCCGGTGAGAATCGGGTATACCATTGCGCGGACCGGCCTGTTCGCCGCCGCCGCGCCATCGCAGGAACAGGCCTATACGTTGTGGGCCGAACAGGTGAACGCCGCCGGCGGGCTGGATGTCGCCGGCGAGATGCGACCGATCGAGTTCGTCAGCTATGACGACGAAAGTGACCCGGCCAAAGCCGCGCAGCTTTACGAACGCCTGATCACCTCGGACAACGTCGACCTGCTGCTTGCCCCCTGGGGCACGCCGCATCACCTGAACGTCGCCGGTGTCGTCGAACGCTACGGCTTTCCGATGGTCGGCAACACCGCCGCCTCGGTGATGATCCGCGAGGTGCAGCCCGGCAACATCTGGTTCCCGACGTCGGCCATCCCCGACCAGATCGGCCCGGCGCTGGCGCAGATGCTGCACGAGGCCGGGATCCAGAGCGTGGCGATCCTCGCCAACGTGCTGCCCTATAGCCAGGAGAACCTGCAGTTCCTGACCCCCGCGCTGCAGGCGCAGGGGATCGAGATCCTGATGTCGGAAAACTATCCGCCGGATATCTCGGACATGACGCCGCTGCTGACGCAGGTTCGCGCCGCCGAACCCGACGCGGTGCTGGCGCTGACCTATCCAGCCGATGCCTTCCTCTATACCGGGCAGGCGCGCGAACTGGGGATTGCACCGCATCTGCAGTTCCTGCTGATCGGGCCGACCATCGACGCCTTCGGCAAGGCCTTTGGCCCGGCCGCGGACGGGATCGTCACGCTGGCCCACTGGTCGCCCGAGCAGGAGGCCTGGCCGCGGGCGCGCCCCTTCTTTGACGCCTATGTCGCCCGGTTCGATCAGGAACCCGACTATCTCGACTCGGCGCTGGCCTATATGTCGGTGGAAATCCTGCAACAGGCGGTGGCACAGGCGGGCCTGGACCACGACGCCCTGCGCGCGGCAATTGCCAACGGCACCTTCGACACGATCAACGGCGAGGTGCGGTTTGACGGCGTGCAGAATGCGATCACGCCGACGGCCTTCGTGCAGCGTCAGGACGGGCGCATGCAGCTGGTCTGGCCGCCGGAAATCGCGACCGCCCCGCTGGTGACGCGCTAAGATCCCAGCCGGTTCGCGCCCCCGTGCGCGGACCGGCGACCGCCCGACCAGGATCCGTCGAATGCTTGATACGCTGCTCTCCGGTCAATTGCTGTTCGCCGCGGCCGTTCTCGGCGCGCTCTATGCCTTGATCGGGCTGGGCCTGAACCTCGTCTATGGCACCATGCGGCTGTTGAACATCGCGCATGGCGATTTCCTGATGCTGGGGGCTTACGGCGCATTCTGGTGGTTCACCCTCACCGGGATTTCACCGCTGATCGCGCTGCCGTTGATCGCCGCCGGGGGCGCCGGGATCGGCCTCGCCCTCTACGCGCTGGTGTTTCGCAAGCAACTGGCCACGGGCCTTGCGCCGGCGGTGATCGAAGCCCGCTCGCTGCTCTTGTTCTTCGGTGTGTCGGTGGTCATCCAAAACGTGACCGCCCTGCTCTTCTCGGCCACCCCGCGCGCCTATCGCCACCTCGACACGGTCTATCAGATCGGCCAGACCGCGATGACCGGCAACCGCATCGCCTCGCTGCTGGTGGCATTGGCGATTCTGGGCGGTGTGCTGGTGTTCCTGAACCGCACGCTGTTCGGCCTCGAGATCAAGGCCTTGATCCAGCACCGCGAGGCCGCGCGGATCGTCGGCATCAATGTCAGCCGGGTCCAGATCGTCGCCATCGCCCTTGGCTTCGGCTCGGCTGCGATTGCCGGCGGCCTGCTGTCGATGACCGAACAGGTCACGCCCTTCATGGGCTTTCGTTTCACCATCGCCGCCTTTGTGGTGATCATCATGGGCGGGTTGGGCAACATCCTGGGCGGCATCGTCGCGGGCTTTCTGCTGGCCGTCATCGAGATCTATGCCGTGACGCTCTTTTCCGCCGAGGCCCGGTCCATCCTGATCTATGGCGCCTTTGTCGCCATCCTGCTGATCAGCCCCCAAGGCCTGCTGGGCCGGGCGCGGAGGTGACCGGGATGGCAACCGACCGGAACCGACAGGCGATGCGCCGGATCCTGCTGCCCCTGCTCCTCACGCTTGCCGGGGCGGCGCTGCTCTATGGCGGCGGGTTGCGCGCCGGCCCCTATTGGCAGGTGGTCGCCCTGACCCTGGCGATGTGGATCGCCCTGATCCAGAGCTGGAGCATCTTTTCGGGCCTGACGGGCTATGTCTCGCTCGGCCATGCAGTGGCCTATGGGCTGGGCGCCTATCTGATGGCAACCCAGTTCCGCGACTATCCGGTCTGGGTGCTGATCCCCGCCGGCGGGGCGCTGGCCGGGCTCTTTGCGCTGATCGTGGCAATCCCGGTGCTGCGCATCCGGGGGCCCTATTTCGTCATTCTGACCTTCGGGCTGGCGGAACTGGTGAAATTCGCCCTGCTGCGCCTCGAAACCGCGCTGGGGGCCTCGTCGCGGCTGCTGTTCGGCGCCCCGGGCACCACGACACTGCTGGCCTGGATGGTCGCCCTGGCGGCGGCAGCGACGCTGCTGCGCCATTTCGTCGGCCTCTCGCGCTTTGGTCGCGGGCTGATCGCCATCCGTGAGGACGAAACCGCCGCCGAAACGCTGGGCGTGCCGGTGACCCGCTTCAAGGTGCTCGCCTTTGCGCTGTCGGCGGTGATCCCGGGCATGGTGGGGGCGGTGATGGCGTTACGGTCCACCTATTTCGAGGTGCTGCAGGTGTTTTCCCCGACCATCTCGTTCACCATCGTCACGATGGCCATTATCGGCGGGTCGGGCGATGCGCGCGGGCCGGTCCTCGGGGCGCTATTCCTCGTCGGGCTGTCCGAACTGCTACGCGGGGCCTCGCCACAGCTCTACCTGATCCTCCTTGGCCTATGCCTGATCGCCTTCGTGCTGTTTGCCCCGAATGGCCTGTCGGGCCTGCTGGATCGGAGGCGGAAATGACGCTGCTGAAGGTTGACAAGCTCAGCAAGATCTTTGGCGGGCTGACCGCGCTCGACGCCGTGTCGCTGTCGATCGAGGACGGCGAGATCCACGGCCTGATGGGCGCAAATGGCGCGGGCAAGACCACGTTGTTCAGCATCATCGCCGGGAACCAGCGGCCCAGCAGCGGCACGGTCCATTTCGCCGGCGCCCGGATCGACCGGCTGCGGCCGGACCAGATCTGCCGCAAGGGCATCGCCCGGACCTTTCAGATCGTGCGGCCCTTCGCCGGGCTGACCGTCCGGGACAACGTCGAAACCGCGATGCTGTTCGGCCAGACCGAAGCCCTGTCACCGCGCGAACGGGACCGGCTGATCGGTTCGATCCTGGGCGAATGCGGCCTGGATGGGTTGGCCGACCGCGTTGCGTCGTCGCTGACCCTCTCGGCGCGCAAGCGGCTCGAGGTGGCGCGCGCCCTCGCCACCGGGCCGCGCCTCTTGCTTCTCGACGAGGTGATGGCGGGGCTCACCCCGACCGAGGTGACCGACATGATCGCCGCACTGAAGCGGGTCAAGGACAACCACGGGCTGACGATCCTGATCATCGAACATGTAATGAGCGCGCTCAACCAGATGTCGGACCGCATCACCGTGCTGCACCGCGGACAACTGATCGCCGAAGGCACCCCCGAGGACATCGCCCGCAACCCGCAGGTCGCCGAGGCCTATTTCGGTGTCGACGATTCCGAGTTGGAGGGTCGGCCATGACGGACCCGTCGCCCGCGCACGCCGCTGCGCAGGATCTCGGCGTGCAGGCGCTCCACGCCGGATATGGCGAGATCAAGGTTCTGCAGGGCATCGACCTCGTCGCCAGAAAGGCGTCGATCACCGCCGTGGTCGGCGCCAACGGCGCCGGCAAGACCACGCTGATGCAGGTGCTGGCAGGGCTGATCACCCCCAGCTCGGGCACGATCAGCCTGTCCGGGACCGCGATTCAGGCCCAGCCCACGCACCGACGCGTGGCCCAGGGCGTGGTGCTGGTTCCCGAGGGGCGCAAGATCTTCCCGGACCTGTCGGTGCGCGAGAACCTGCTGCTGGGGGCAGTGACGGCCCGGGCGCGCCCGCACCGCGACGAAACGATGGAGCAGGTCTGCACGATGTTCCCGCGTCTGGCCGAACGGATCGGCCAGCTCGGCGGCACCCTGTCGGGCGGCGAACAGCAGATGCTGGCCCTTGGCCGCGGCCTGATGGCCCAGCCCTCGGTGCTGTTGCTCGATGAGCCGACGCTGGGCCTTGCGCCCGGGATCGCCCGGCAGATCTTTCGGATCGTGCCCCGGCTGCGCGACATGGGCATCACCATCCTGATCGCGGAACAGGATCTGCATCGCACGCTGCGCATCGCAGACTATGCCTATGTTCTTGAAAACGGTCTGGTCGCAGCCGAAGGAACCGGCGAGGCCCTGGAACAAGACCCCGCCGTGCGCCGCGCCTATCTCGGCCGCGACTGAAACCCCGGATCATCCGCCCGGGCGCTCAGGCCCGCCCGGTCATCGCCGGCGTCCAGTCGGTGGTGTCGATCATCAGGTTCAGCAGCTGTTCCGTCAGGGCCTGCCGGACATGCTGCGATGCCGGATCGTCCCAGAGGTTGACGTTCTCGTCCGGGTCCGCCTCGAGGTCAAACAGCTCGCCATACGCCATCGGCCGGAACACCGTCATCCGGTGCTTGCGGGTGACGATGGTGCGGATGCGCTGCGGGCGGTCGAAGTTCAGATAGACCCGCTCGCGGTCGTCCTCGACCAGAACCGCGTCGCGTGACCCCGGACCATCGTCCAGCAGCCCCGGCATCACCCGCCCCTGAATCCCGTAATAGGGGCGCACACCGGCGCGGGCCAGGATCGTTGCGCTGATGTCGATCGAGGACACCATCTCCTCGACCACCGCCGGTTCGCCGCCACCGGGTTCGCGCCAGAGCAGAGGCACACGGATCGAGTTCCGATAGTGCAGCGGCCCCTTCAGCAGGATCCCGTGATCGCCCATCATCTCGCCGTGGTCCGAGGTGAAGATGATCACCGTGTTGTCGATCTGCCCGGTCTCTTCGAGACAGGCGAGGATCCGCCCCACCTGGTCGTCGATCATCGAGATCATGCCATAGGTCAGCGCGATCGCCTCGCGCGCCTCGCGGTCGCTGACGGCAAAGGGCATCTGGCCCAGACGGAAATCGGTGCCGGCGGCGCGGGTCTCGCGCATATGACGCAGGATCGGTGTGTCACCCTGACCGAAGGATGCCGGCAGCGGCATGGCGTCGGGGTCATACATGTCCCAGTATTTCCCCGGCGGCGTGAAAGGATGGTGCGGGTCGGGGAACGAGACCTGCAGGAAGAACGGGCTGTCGCCACCCTCGCTGGCCCGCACGCGCAGATAGTCGATGGATTTCTCGGCCACGAAGGCGCTGGGGTGGAACTCTTCCGGGATCCGGGTGCGCCAGGCCTGGGGCACGCTATAGCGGTCATCCGGCTCGGCGTTCAGCTGACCCCGCAGCGCACGGTGGTCTGGGCATCGCTCGTCAAGCCAATGCTCGTAGTCGCCGCCAACCATGTCCCCGTGCCAGATCGCCAGATCGACATGATCGAAGCCGTAATAGGGCGTGCGCACCCGGTGATCGGGATCGGCGCGCCAGCGCAGGATGTTTTCCGACTGGTATTCGTCGCCATACATGTCACGGTCAAACGCCTCGCGGATGCGCTTTTGATCGTCCATCAGGTCTTCGGCGCCTTCGGGGATGAACTCGCGGTCCAGCCCGGTGATATTCTGCAAATGCCCTTTGCCGACCAGCGCCGTGGCATAGCCCGCGTTCTGCAACTCGGCCACGAAGGTGCGCGCGTCCAGCGACAGGGGGATCCCGTTGGACCGCACCCCATGCGCCGAGGGCATGCGCCCGGTCAGGATCGAGGCTCGGTTCGGCGCGCAGATCGGATTGGCCACATAGCAATTGTCAAAGCGCGTGCCCTCGCCCGCCAGCCGGTCGATGTTGGGCGTCTGCAAGACGGTGTTGCCTGCACAGGACAGGTGATCTGCTCGCTGCTGATCGGTTACGATCAGCACGATGTTCGGTCGGGCGCTCATTCGGGTATTCCCTTGAATTGGCCCCGGACAGGTCACACCGCCCGGGGCAACCAACGCTTACTGGGACAGCGTTTCAGCGATGGCGGTATAGGCATCGACCTGGGCCTGGATTCGCTGGGCCAGATCCTCGCCGGTGTGAATCTCGACGGTCACTCCGCGTGCGGCCATGTCCTGCTGCACCGACTCCAGCTGCGCGGCCTGCGCAAAGGCATCGGCCAGGATTGCCACGCGGTCGGCCGGCGTGCCCTGGGGCGCCAGCCACCAGTAATTCGTGCAGGCATCGACGTCATAGCCAAGCTCATGCGCAGTCGGCACATCGGGCAGCAGGGGATGACGGTCGGGGCCAAGCTGCACCAGCCCCCGCAACCCGCTGTCCTCGCGCCCGACGACGAAGGGCATGGTGAACATCGTCTGCGTATGCCCGCCCATCAGCGAGGCCGTCCGCTGCGCGCCCCCGCCGACATTGACGAGGCCGACCCCCAGATGCGCCGCATTCTCCAGCATGGCCGAGGCGAAATGCACCAGGCTGCCGATCAGCGTCGCCTCCTTGACGCTGCGCGGATCAGCCTCGTTGGCGGCACGGATATCGTCGAGCGAGGTCAGCCCGCTGTCCATGCTGGTGGCATAGGTCAGGCAGACGTGATGCGTTTCCACGACCGGCTCGAAGGCCTCAGGTCCATAATCCGACGTTCCCATCACATGCGAGGTGATCAGTGTCTGGTGCAGCTGCAGGAGGGTGTAACCGTCCGGCTCGGCATCGCGCACCTCGCCCGAACCGATCGTGGCGCCCCCGCCGGGCATGTTCACCACCACCACGGGTTGCGGCAGCAGATTGTTTTCGTTGATCGCATTGACAAAAATCCGGGCGAACACATCGCCGGCACCACCCGGCGCGAAGGGCACGACGATCTCGACCGGGCGTTCGGGGAATTCCGCGAGGGCGGGGCCGCCCAGCATCAGCGCGACAGCCATCGCGGTGCCGCCGAACAGGGTCTTGTTGAGGGGTTTCATAATCGTTCTCCTCCCAGTTTCACGATTGTTGATCAGATGTGATGGCGGTGGGCGCCTCGACACGGCGCCTGCGTTGCCGGACGACCGGCCAGACCAGGATCGCCAGCGACGCGACCAGGAACGTCAGCGAGATCGGCCGGGTCACCATCGGCCAGAGGCTGCCGTCATAGAGCATCAACCCGGTGCGCAGCTCGGACTCTGCGATCGGCGACAGGATGTAGCCCAGCACAAAGGCGCCGATCGACAGCCCGCCCCACCGCATCAGCGTCCCGACGACACCAAAGGCCAGCATGATCCAGATGTCGAACAGCCGGCCGGTGGTGGTATAGATCCCGACAAAGCAGAAGAAGACGACCGTCGGCAGGATCAAGCCCTTGGGGATCATGCAGAGCCGCGCAATCAGCCCCGAGAACCCCAGCATGAAGCCGAACATCACGAAATTCGCGATCAGCGCGGCGGCAATGATGCCATAGGCAAGATCCGGCTGCTGGGTGAACAGGCCCGGTCCAGGCTGCAGGTTATGGATCATCAGCGCGCCGATCAGGATCGCATCGACGACACTCCCCGGGATACCCAGCGCCAGCAGCGGCACCAGCGCGCCGTTGACCGAAGCGTTGTTCGCGGTCTCGGCGGCAACGATCCCTTCCTCGGATCCCTTGCCAAAGGTTTCGGGTTGTTTCGAGGTGTTGCGCGCGACCGAATAGGCGACGATTGCCGCCACCGAGCTGCCGACTCCGGGCAGAATACCGATCCAGGTGCCGATCACCGAACTGCGCAGCACATTCCCCGAATGCCGCAGATACCCGCGCCCCAGCGAGAACATGTCGCGAAAGCGCACTTTGGCCTGCTGGATCGGCGACGCGGTGTCGGCCATGTCGGCAATCACCTGGCTGATCACAAAGACCCCCAGCAGCGTCGGCAGCAGACGGAAACCCGCGTGCAAACCGTCCACGCCAAAGGTCAGCCGGTGCACGCCCGAGGACACGTCAGGCCCCACCGTCGCCACCGCAAACCCGAACCCGGCCGCGATCAGCCCGCGCAGCACGCTACCCTGCGACACCGCCGAGATCAGCAGCAACGCCATCAGCACCAGCATGAAGTATTCATAGGGGCCGAAGCGCAGCGCAAAGCGCGCCAGCGGCGGCGACAGAACCGCCAGCAGCACCCATGAGATGAGGCCGCCGACAAAGGACGAGAAGATCCCCAGCGACAGCGCCTTGCCTGCCTCGCCGCGCATCGCCATCGGATAGCCGTCGAGCGTGGTCATAATCGCGGAGGGCGTGCCCGGCATCTTCATCAGCGTGGCCGAAATCAGCCCGCCGCTGACGGATCCGACATAGATCGACACCAGAAAGATCAGCGCCAGGACGCTGTCCATGTAAAAGGTCAGCGGCAGCAGCAGCGCGATGAGCATCGCCGCGCCCAGTCCGGGGATCGCCCCCACGACCACACCCAAAACCGTGCCCAGAACGATATAGAAGATCGGCCAGACGCCGAACATGGTGCCGAAGGCTGCAAGGAGTTCACTCAAAACAGGGCTCCATTTCCGGGCAGGACCACGACCAGAACGCGGGTCAGCAGCAGGCCGGTGCCCATGCTGACAGCAAAGGCAACGGCGACCAGGACGAAGATTTCCCCGCGCAGGCGATTGCTCAGCACCGCGCCCAGCAGGGTCAGGAAAACAGCCGAGGCCGTCACGAAACCGACCCACCCGGATTGCAGGATCAGTAGATAGGCAACGATCACCGCAAGGCCCAGCAAGGTCCGCCCGACAGCATGCGGGGCAGACTGCGGGGCCGCCACAGGCACCGCACGACTACGCCGGCGCTTGAGCAGCGTGCTCACGACATCGAGGACGCTCAGCATAAGGAGGGCCAGCGCAACGCCATAGGGCAACCCGGCCGGCCCCATCGGCTCGAACCGTGCCGGCGGCAACTGTGCGGCGCCAAGGGCCAGCAGAGCGGCCAGGCCGACCGCAACGAGCGGCACGACGATATCCCGGACCTCGAACAGTCTTCGCATGAATTTTCCTCCCGGTCTGGACTATGTCGGCTCCCTGATCGAAAGAAAAATAATAAATATTGCACTTTCCATCAGTGAATTTGATAAAAGGTGCGGACAGGCAGCGGTCAGCCGAACCGCTCGGTCAGCGCATGGACGAAATCGAGCACCAGCGGCGACGCTTCGGCGGCTTCCGGATACAGCGCCGCGACCGACCAATGCGGCATCGGCAGCGCCACCGGCAGCTCGACCAAACCGCCCGACAGGATCTTGGCGCGGGCCGGCATCCGCGGAAGAACCGCCAGATGGTTCCCCGTCTCGAGGATCTCCAGCGCGCTCTCGATCCCGGACATGACAATATCGTGCCGCACCTCCGTCAGCCCCAGCGATGACAACACCGAGGCGACCCGCCGCCGCATGAGGCTGTCGGACGGTGTGCCGACCCAGCGCACATGCCGCAGATCGTCGAGATCAATCACCGGCTTGCGCGCCAACGGGTGCGAGGCTCCGGCAAAGAGCGCCAGTTCATCTGTAAACAGGATTTTGGCAACGATTCCCGCCGGGAAAGGCTCGATCCCGACGGGCCCGATGATCAGATCGAGTTCGCCTCTGCCCAAGCTTTCGATCAACGGCAAGATCCCCGAAACGGTCATCGAGGCCGTAACGCCGCGCCGGTCGGCGAGGAACTCTGCCAGGAATTTCGGCAGTAATGACGCGGGGTGCGGTGTGATGCCGATCAGCAGCGACCCCGAGCGGCCGTGCTGCCAGGATTCGGCCTCGATGGAGATACGCTCCAACGACTTCCGCATGGCCTGGGCATAAGGCAAGGCACGCCGCCCGAATTCCGTAAGGCGCGCCCCGTGCCGATCGCGGATCAACAACTTCGCACCGATCTGCGCCTCCAGTTCCTTCATGTTCCGCGACAGCGCGGGCTGGGTCAGACACAGGGACTCAGCCGCCTCCGTGAACGAGCCGCGCTCGGCAATCTCGACCAGTTGAAGCAGGAATTTGGGGTTGATATGCATAGGCTCAGCTGATGGCAGGGCGGGTTTCCATGACACACTATCATGGTTTACCCTCCGTCAGACCAGCCCTGCACAATGACCCGGTTTCGCGAAACAAGGGTAGACCCGATCGACCGACGCAGCGCGGCTCGGACCGACATTTCGGGCATTCTGCGGGGAGGCCTTGGAGGTGGGTACCGGAATCGAACCGGTCTTCACGGATTTGCAATCCGGTGCGTAACCTCTCCGCCAACCCACCGTTGTCCGAGGCTGCCCCCGTTTAGCCCCAGATGCGGGACGGCGCAAGAGGCGTCAGCCGTGCAGCGTGCGGCCAAGCAGGGCCAGCCAGTTCTCGCGGCAGATCTTGTCGATCAGGACCGCCCCGAAACCCTGGCGCTCCATCGCCGCAATCAGGTTGGGCAGCGCGGCAACGCTGCCCAACCCCTCCGGCATCGGCGCGCCATCGAAATCGGATCCCAACCCCACATGATCCTCGCCCGCCACGTCGATCATCGCATCGAGCTGGCGCAGGCAATCGTCGACCCTGGCTCGCCCCGTCGACCAGCCCTCGGGCGACAGGAACATCGCGGCATAGTTCAACCCCACCATGCCCCCCGTCTCACCAATCGTCTTCAGCTGCGCGCGGGTCAGGTTGCGCGTCGTGGCACACAGATCCCAGGCGTTGGAATGCGTGGCAACCAGCGGCACCCCCATCTCGGCGATGTCCCAGAACCCCTTGGCATTCAGATGGCTGGTGTCGACCACCATACCCAACGCGGCGCAACGGGCGACCAGCCGCCGGCCATCGGCAGTCAGCCCGGGCCCGGTATCCCCGTCGCGCCCATAGGCAAAGGGCACACCCTCACCCCACAGCGTCGGCCGTGACCAGACCGGCCCCAGCGATCGCAACCCCGACGCATACAGTGCATCGAGAACCAGCAGATCCCCATCCAGGCACTCGGCCCCCTCAAGGTGCAACAGCGCGGCGACCTGCCCCCGCCCCATCGCCGCCTCGATCTGCGCAACCGTGGTGCACAACACCAGCAACCCCGCCTCGTGCAACTGCCGGGCAATACCGACCTGCGCCATGACCGAGGCCAGCGCCGGCCCCTGTGCAATCGGATTGGGCGGCGGCATCGCGCCGGCGTCACCCCGGAACGCCGCGAAATCGAAAGCCGCGCGCCGCTCCGGTGAAAACAGTGCAAAGAACCCGCCGGCAAACCCGCCCGCCCGCGCACCCGGCGCATTCACCTGCCCCTCGGCACGCCGAAACCGCGCCACCGGATCGCCGCCTGCCCCCCACAGCCGGCTCAGCGCATCGTTGTGCCCGTCGAAAACCTGCCGCATGCGCCACCCTCACAACCCGACGCAATCCAAACACGAAAAAAAGGCCCGGAAAACCCGCGCCCTTTCATCTTGTCCCAAATACGCCCCGGGGGTGCGGGGGCGGGAAGCCCCCGCGACCGCACCACGGGCCGCCCGTCAGGCGTGGATTGCCCCGTCGCCACAGGCCAGCGCCGCCTCGCGCACCGCCTCGGAATAGGTCGGATGCGCATGGCAGGTCAGCGCCAGATCCTGCGCCGCAGCGCCGAACTCCATCGCCACGCAGACCTCATGGATCAGATCGCCCGCCCCCGGGCCGATGATGTGACAGCCGAGGATCCGGTCGGTCGCCTTGTCGGCCAGCATCTTGACGAAACCTTCGCCCTGGAACACCGCCTTGGCCCGCGCATTGCCCATGAAGCTGAACTTGCCGACCTTGTAGGCAACACCCGCTTCCTTCAGCTGCTCCTCGGTCTTGCCGACACTGGCGACCTCGGGCGTGGTATAGATCACGCCCGGGATCACGTCATAGTTCACATGGCCATGCTTGCCGGCGATGATCTCGGCCACCGCCATGCCTTCGTCCTCGGCCTTGTGGGCCAGCATCGGACCAACGATGGCGTCGCCGATGGCGTAGATGCCTGGAATGTTCGTGGCAAAATGCATGTCCGCCTTGACCTGCCCACGCGGCAGCATCTCGACCCCCAGCCCGTCGAGGCCCAGCCCGACGGTATAGGGTTTGCGGCCAGTGGCAACCAGCACCACCTCGGCCTCGATCTCGTGCGCCGACTCGTCCTTGCGCAGCTTGTAGTGGACCGTCGCGCCCTTCTTGCCGCGCTCGACCGATTGCACCGCGGCGCCGAGCTTGAACGTCAGCCCCTGCTTTTGCAGGATTTTCTGCAACGACTTGGCGACCTCGCCATCCATCCCCGGCGTGATCGCGTCGAGATACTCGATCACCGTGACATCGGCCCCGAGCCGCGCATAGACCGAGCCCATCTCCAGCCCGATGACGCCGGCACCGATCACCACCATCGACTTCGGCGGTTTCGGCAGGCTGAGCGCGCCGGTCGAGCTGACGACAACCTCCTCGTCGATCGTGACACCCGGCAGGGTCGACGGCTCCGAACCGGTGGCGATGACGATGTTGCGCGCCTGGTGCAGGTCGTCACCGACCTTGACCTTGCCCGGCGCGACGATCGAAGCCCAGCCCTTGAGCCAGGTGACCTTGTTCTTCTTGAACAGGAACTCGATGCCTTTGGTGTTGCCGCCGATGACATCGCCCTTGTAAGCCTGCATCGCCTCCCAATCGACCTTGGGCTTGGCGACCTTGAGCCCCATCTTCTCGAAATTGTGCTCGGCCTCGTGCAGCGAATGGGTCGCGTGCAGAAGCGCCTTCGAGGGGATGCAGCCGACGTTGAGGCAGGTGCCCCCCAGCGTCTCGCGCCCTTCGACACAGGCCACGTTCAGGCCCAGTTGGGCGGCGCGGATTGCACAGACGTAACCGCCGGGTCCGGCGCCGATGACGATGAGGTCGAAGTCAGCCATAAGGGGTCTCCTGTGGTTTCGGGGTCAGGGGGGCTGTCTGCCCCCCTCGGCGCTGCGCGCCTCACCCCCCGAGGATATTTGAAACGCAAAGATGAAGCATCAGACGAGGGCCGCGAGCAGCATGGTCAGCGTGGCGAGGAAGCCTACGAACCAGATCAGCGACCGGCCGGGCGCCCAGCCGAAGAGATAGCCGGGAATGTAGAGCACGCGGGCCGCGAGATAGACCCAGGCGGCATTCTGGGTGGTCGCCGTGGATTGCTCCGAGAGGGTGACGACCAGCACGGCGATGGTAAAGAGGATCAACCCCTCGAAATGGTTGGCCAGCGCGCGCTGGGCGCGGCCCGCCATACCGGTGAGCTGCCGGGGATTGTCGCGCGGCGAGGCGGCATAGCGCGAGCCGACCTGCATCTGCGCCAACACCGAATAGAGCGCGAACTGCACGGCCTGGAGCAGCGCGGCGAGGGTGAGGGCGGTGAGTTCGGGGGTCATGGCGCTACCGGGTGTAGGATGGGCAATACTGCCCATCCTGTGATGGTTCGGATCACAGATCCAGCAACAGGCGCTGCGGGTCTTCCAGCGCCTCCTTGACGCGCACCAGGAAGGTCACCGCGCCCTTGCCGTCGACGATGCGGTGGTCGTAGCTGAGCGCGAGATACATCATCGGGCGGATGACGATCTGGCCGTTCACGACGACCGGGCGATCCTGGATCTTGTGCATCCCGAGGATGCCCGACTGCGGGGGGTTCAGGATCGGCGAGGACATCAGCGAGCCATAGACGCCGCCGTTCGAGATGGTGAACGAACCGCCCTGCATCTCGGCCATCGACAGTTTCCCGTCGCGCGCCCGCACGCCCAGTTCCGAGATCTTCTTTTCGATCGCGGCAAAGGACATCTGGTCGGCGTCGCGCACCACCGGCACCACGAGGCCGGTCGGCGTGCCCACCGCCACGCCCATGTGGACGTAGCTCTTGTAGACGACATCCTGGCCGTCGATTTCGGCGTTGACCTCCGGCACCTCTTTCAGCGCGTGGCAGCAGGCCTTCACGAAGAAGGACATGAAGCCCATCTTGACGCCGTGCTTCTTCTCGAACTGGCCCTTGTATTCGTTGCGCAGCGCCATGATGCCCGACATGTCCACCTCGTTATAGGTGGTCAGCATCGCGGCGGTGTTTTGCGCGTCCTTCAGGCGGCGGGCGATGGTGGCGCGCAGGCGCGTCATGCGCACGCGCTCTTCGCGGGCGGCGTCCTCGGCCGGAACCGGGCCACGCGGCACCGACACCGGGGCGGCGGCCGGCGCGGCAGCCGGGGCTGCGGCGGGCACAGCGGCAACGGCGCGCTGGACGTCTTCCTTCATGATCCGGCCGTCGCGGCCGGTGCCCTGCACCTGGTCGGCGCTCAGGCCGGCCTCGGCCATCGCCTTCTTGGCCGAGGGCGCGTCTTCGACGGCCTTGGCGGGCGCCGCCGCGGCGGGGGCCGGCGCGGCCTCGGCCGGTTTGGCGGCGGGCGCGGCGGCGGCAGCACCGGCGCCTTCGGCGATCATCGCCAGCAGGGCGTTGACGCCGACGGTCTCACCCTCGGCCGCGATGATCTCGGACAGCACGCCGGCAGCCGGCGCGGGCACTTCGACGGTCACCTTGTCGGTTTCCAGTTCGCACAGCATCTCGTCGACGGCAACCGCATCACCCGGCTTCTTGAACCAGGTGGCGATGGTCGCTTCGGAGACGCTTTCGCCCAGGGTCGGGACGCGGACTTCGATGCTCATGGGTCAGTTTCCTTCAATCGTCAGCGCCTGGTTCACCAGCGCGTCTTGTTGGGCCTTGTGCTTCGATGCGAGGCCGGTGGCGGGCGACGCCGAAGCGGCGCGACCGGCATAGCGGAAGCGGGTCGTGTTTGCGCCGATCTGCACCAGCAGCTCTTCGAGATTGGGCTCGATGAACGACCAGGCGCCCTGGTTCTTGGGCTCTTCCTGGCACCAGACGAACTCGGCGTTCCTGAAGCGCGAGAGTTCCGTGGTCAGCGTCTTGGTCGGCACCGGATAGAGCTGCTCGAGGCGCATCAGATACACGTCGTCGAGGCCCCGCGCGTCGCGTTCGGCCAGCAGGTCGTAATAGACCTTGCCCGAGCACAGCACGACGCGGCGGATCTGGTCGTCGGCCTTCAGCGTCAGCTGCGAGTTGCCGCGTTCGGCGTCGTCCCACAGCACGCGGTGGAAGGTCGACCCGTTGAGGAAATCCTCGGACTTGCTGATGCACATCGGATGGCGCAGCAGCGATTTCGGCGTCATCAGGATCAGCGGCTTGCGGAAGTCGCGGTGCATCTGCCGGCGCAGGATGTGGAAATAGTTCGCCGGGGTCGAGCAGTTGGCGACGATCCAGTTTTCCTCGGCCGAGAGCTGCAGGAAGCGTTCGAGGCGCGCCGACGAGTGTTCCGGGCCCTGCCCTTCGAACCCGTGCGGCAGCAGCACCACCAGACCCGACATCCGCAGCCATTTCGATTCGCCCGAGTTGACGAACTGGTCGAACATGATCTGCGCGCCGTTGGCGAAGTCCCCGAACTGGGCTTCCCACATCGTCAAGGCATTCGGTTCGGACAGCGAATAGCCGTATTCGAAACCCAGCACCGCGTATTCCGACAGCATCGAGTCGATGACGTCATAGCGCGCCTGGCCCGCCCGGATGTGGTTGAGCGGATAATACCGCTCCTCGGTCTCTTGGTCGATCAGCGCCGAATGACGCTGGCTGAACGTGCCGCGGGTCGCGTCCTGACCCGACAGGCGCACCGGGAACCCTTCGACCAGCAACGAGCCGAAGGCGAGCGCCTCGGCCGTGGCCCAGTCGATCCCCTCGCCGGTCTCGAACATCTTGGCCTTGCCGTCGAGCTGGCGCGCGACGGTGCGGTGGATGTTGAAATCCGACGGATAGCTGCTCAACGCCTTGCCGACCTCGGCCAGGGTCTCGGGCTTGATCCAGGTTTCGCCACGCTGATAGTTCGCCAGATCCTTGGCCTTCAGCGTCTTCCAGCGGCCGTCCAGCCAGTCGGCCTTGTTCGGGCGGTATTCCTTGCCGATGTCGAACTCTTCGTTCAGGTGCGCCTGGAAGGCGGCCTTCATGTCGTCGATCTCGCCCTCGGGGATCAGCCCGTCGGCCACCAGCCGCTCGGTGTAGAGCTGCAGCGTCGTCTTGTGCTTCTTGATCCGGTTATACATCGCGGGGTTGGTGAACATCGGTTCATCCCCCTCGTTGTGGCCGAACCGGCGATAGCAGAACATGTCGATCACCACGTCCTTGCCGAACTCCTGGCGGAACTCGGTCGCGACCTTGGCCGCGTGCACCACCGCTTCGGGGTCGTCGCCGTTGACGTGGAAGATCGGCGCCTCGACCATCAGCGCGATATCCGTCGGATAGGGGCTGGAGCGCGAGAAATGCGGCGCGGTGGTGAAACCGATCTGGTTGTTGACGACGATGTGGATCGTGCCGCCGGTGCGGTGACCGCGCAGACCCGACAGGCCAAAGCATTCCGCCACGACGCCCTGGCCGGCAAAAGCCGCGTCGCCGTGCAAGAGGATCGGCAGAACCTGCTTGCGCTCGATGTCGTGGTGCTGATCCTGCTTGGCGCGGACCTTGCCCAGCACGACCGGGTTCACCGCCTCGAGGTGCGAGGGGTTCGCGGTCAGGCTGAGGTGCACCACGTTGCCGTCGAACTCACGATCCGACGACGCGCCGAGGTGATATTTCACATCGCCCGACCCGTCGACTTCCTCGGGCTTGTAGGAACCGCCCTGGAATTCGTTGAAGATCGCGCGGAACGGCTTGGACATCACGTTGGCCAGCACGTTCAGGCGGCCGCGGTGCGGCATGCCGATGACGATTTCCTTGACGCCCAGCGCGCCGCCGCGCTTGACGATCTGCTCCATCGCCGGGATCAGCGCCTCGCCACCGTCCAGACCGAACCGCTTGGTGCCCATGAACTTGACGTGGCAGAACTTCTCGAAGCCTTCGGCCTCGACCAGCTTGTTCAGGATGGCGCGGCGGCCCATCTTGGTAAAGGTGATCTCCTTGCCATAGCCTTCGATCCGCTCTTTCAGCCAGGCGGCCTCGGCCGGGTCCGAAATGTGCATGAACTGCAGGGCGAAGGTGCCGCAGTAGGTGCGCTTGAGGATGTCGATGATCGTCCGCAGATTGGCGACCTGCAGCCCCAGCACGTTGTCGATGAAGATCGGCCGGTCCATGTCGGCCTCGGTGAAGCCGTAGGATTTCGGATCCAGCTCAGGATGGAGCGCGTCGTCCTTCATGCCCAGCGGGTCGAGGTCGGCGGCGAAATGGCCGCGGATCCGATAGGCACGGATGATCATCAGCGCGCGCAGGCTGTCCAGAACCGCGCGCTGCACCTGCGTGTCGGACAGCTCGACGCCCTTTTCCTCGGCCTTGGCGCGGATCTTGTCGCCCGCCGCCTTGGCTTCCTTGGCAGGGGCCTGCCACTCGCCGGTCAGGGCGGCGGTCAGATCGTCGTTCGGAACCGGCGGCCAGTCGGCGCGCGCCCAGCTGGGCCCCTGCGCCTGCCGCGTCGCCGTGGCGAAATCGTCGCCCATCGACTCAAAGAACTGCGCCCAGGCGGCGTCCACGCTGGTGGCGTCCTGCGCATAGCGGGCGTGCATCTGGTCGATGTATTCGGCATTCGCCCCGTCCAGAAAGGATGAGGCGCGGAGGGCTTCGTTGGGGCTTTGATCGTTCATGGTTCAGGGCCTCGAAATGAGGAAAGGAAAATGCTGCATGTGCATCATGGGCGCGGTGCACAACGACCGCGCCCCCGCCGGACGGGCGGGGGCACCGGGGCCGAACGTCTGATTTGTCCGGCCCCCGGCATGGCTCAGCCCTTGATCGCCTTCATCACCGCCTCGCCCAGCGTAGCGGGGCTGTCGGCGACGATGATCCCGGCCGATTTCATGGCCTCGATCTTGGATTCCGCATCGCCCTTGCCACCGGCGACAATCGCCCCGGCGTGGCCCATGCGGCGGCCCTTCGGCGCGGTGCGGCCGGCAATGAACCCGGCGACCGGCTTCCAGCGGCCCTTCTTGCGCTGATCGGCCAGGAATTCGGCGGCCTCTTCCTCGGCCGAACCACCGATCTCACCGATCATAATGATCGAGGTGGTTTCCGGGTCGTCGAGGAACATGTTCAGCACGTCGATGTGCTCGGTGCCCTTGATCGGGTCGCCACCGATGCCGACCGCGGTCGACTGGCCCAGCCCCAGGTCCGAGGTCTGCTTGACCGCCTCATAGGTCAGCGTGCCCGAACGCGACACCACGCCGACCGAGCCACGCTTGTGGATGTGGCCGGGCATGATGCCGATCTTGCAAGCGTCGGGGGTGATGACACCGGGGCAGTTCGGGCCGATCAGCCGCGACGCCGAATTCGCCAGCGCACGCTTGACCTTCATCATGTCGAGGACCGGGATCCCCTCGGTGATGCAGACGATCAGCTCCATCTCGGCGTCGATCGCTTCCAGGATCGAGTCGGCCGCGAAGGGCGGCGGGACATAGATCACGCTGGCATTGGCCTCGGTCATCGCCTTGGCCTCGTGCACCGAGTTGAAGATCGGCAGGTTCAGATGGGTGCCGCCGCCTTTGCCCGGCGTCACGCCGCCGACCATCTTGGTGCCATAGGCGATGGCCTGTTCCGAGTGGAAGGTGCCCTGCGAGCCGGTAAAGCCCTGGCAGATGACCTTGGTGTTTTCGTTGACGAGAATGGCCATGCTGTCTTCTTTCTCTGTCAGAGGGGCGAGCCCCTGGATTCCTGATTACTGTGAATGCTGGATCGCAAGGATCAGCCGAGAGCCGGAAGCGGTCGGGGTCGGCACCTGGCGTCGCAGGGCAACGAACCCGTCATGCGCGCCGCTGACGCGCAGGGTAAAGGCATCGGCGGGGCCCGAGGGCTCCACCGGCTGGGCATCGGGAAAACGCCGGTTGACCAGACGCTGGATCCGCGCGCTCTGTCCTGTGCGGGCCTCGGCGACGACGGCGCAGAAGCGACCGTCGTCGGACACCTGCACCATCGGGCGACGGTCGTCGACCACATAGGCCGTGGCGCTGTCCCCTGACTGACCCGGCGCCGCAACGTAATCGGCCCGGCGCAGAGCCGCCCCGATTGCCGCCGGGTCGCGCCCGCTGTCCAGACAGAACCGTTCGAACGCCCCCACCAGCGCCGTCCCCGTCGATTTCGGCACGCGGTTGCTGGCTCGCATGTTGGCGAATTCCAGAACTTCGGCCGAGTCGGACGTGACGGTGCGGGCCTGAGGCATCACGCAGCCCCCCAGTGCCGCCAACATGGCGGCCCCGGCCAAACCGGCTCCGCACCGCGACGAGGCGGCGGCGGATCGGATGGAAAAGGCGTGCATCTCGGTCATGCCAGTTTACCCCGCGAGCCCGTGGCCCGCTTACCCCTTCACCGCTTTCACGATCTTCTGGGCGGCGTCCGACAGGTTGTCGCCGGCGATGACGTTCAGGCCCGATTCATTGATGATCTTCTTGCCCAGTTCGACGTTCGTGCCCTCGAGGCGCACCACCAGCGGAACCTGCAGGCCGACTTCCTTGACCGCGGCGATGACGCCCTCGGCGATGATGTCGCAGCGCATGATGCCGCCGAAGATGTTGACCAGGATCCCTTTGACGTTCGGGTCCGAGGTGATGATCTTGAACGCCTCGGTGACCTTTTCCTTGGTCGCGCCGCCGCCCACGTCGAGGAAGTTCGCCGGTTCCGCGCCATAGAGCTTGATGATGTCCATCGTGGCCATCGCCAGGCCGGCGCCGTTCACCATGCAGCCGATCTCGCCGTCGAGCGCGATATAGTTCAGATCGAACTTGGAGGCTGCCAGTTCCTTGGGGTCTTCCTCGGTCTCGTCGCGCAGCGCCAGGATGTCGGGCTGGCGATAGAGCGCGTTCGAATCAAAGCCCATCTTGGCGTCGAGGCATTTCAGGTCGCCATCGGTGGTGACGATCAGCGGGTTGATCTCGACCATCTCGGCATCACGCTCGACAAAGAGCTTGTAGAGCTTGTTGATCAGGTCGACGCACTGCTTGACCTGCTTGCCTTCCAGACCCAGCGCGAAGGCCACGCGGCGGCCGTGGAAACCCTGGATGCCGGTCGCCGGATCGACGGTGAACGACAGGATCTTTTCCGGCGTCGAGGCCGCGACCTCTTCGATGTCCATGCCGCCCTCGGTCGAGCAGACGAACGACACGCGCGAGGTGCCGCGGTCCACCAGCAGCGCGAGATACAGCTCGCGCGAGATGTCCGAGCCATCTTCGATATAGATACGGTTGACCTGCTTGCCGGCCGGACCGGTCTGGTGGGTCACCAGCGTGCGGCCCAGCATCTGCTTGGCCATCGCTTCTGCCTCTTCGACCGACTTGGCCAGGCGCACGCCGCCCTTCTCGCCCGCGTCGGCTTCCTTGAACTTGCCCTTGCCGCGTCCGCCGGCATGGATCTGCGCCTTGACGACCCAAAGCGGGCCGTCAAGTTCACCTGCCGCGGTCTTTGCTTCCTCGGCGCGCAGAACCACACGACCGTCGGAAACCGGAACGCCGTAGCTGCGAAGCAGCCCTTTGGCCTGGTATTCATGGATGTTCACGGAATTGTCCCCGTCTGCTGCGAATTTGGCCTGTCATGGCACGAAACAGGCATGATACAAACGAATTATTCGCTCAATTTCGCGGGAGCCGGGGTTTTTCTTTGCTTTGTGATCACGCCCTGAAAAACTGTGATCACATTACCTCCGCGTGTGATCATCTGACCGCATCGCACCCCGGAATCACGGCCGGGGCCGATAAGGGGGACTGCGATGCAACCGGTTGAGACCACCCCGACCGGCTGGTCCGCGATGCGCCCGGTGCTGACGCTGGGCCTGACCCAGATCGTCGGCTTTGGCACGTTGTTCTATGCCTTCGGCGTGATCGTCACGCCGATGAGCGCCGATCTCGGCCTGTCGGTGCCCTTTGCCTATGCTGCCTTGTCGGCGGCGCTGCTGGTCGGCAGCCTGGCCGCCCCCGCGGCCGGTCGGATGGTGGATCGCTTCGGCGCGCGGGTGATGATGGCCAGTGGATCTCTGGTGACGGCGGCGGTCTTTGCCGCGCTGTCGCAGGTGCAGGGCGCCTGGGGGCTGGTGGCCGTGCTGGCAGTGGCCGAGATCGTCGCGGCGCTGGTTCTCTATGACGCCGCCTTTGCCGCCCTGGCGCAGATCTTTGGCCAGACCCGCGCGCGACGGGCGATCACCCAGATGACGCTGATGGGGGGCTTTGCCTCGACGGTGTTCTGGCCGCTCACCCTGGCGCTGGTCGAGGGCTGGGGCTGGCGCGTGACCTACGGCGCCTTTGCGCTCTTTCACCTGGTGCTGTGCCTGCCGCTGCACCTGAGCCTGCCGCGCAAGGCCCGGGGCGAGGCCCCGCACGACCCAACGCCACCGCGGTTCGCACCTCTGCCGCCATCGCTGCGCCCCCGCGCAATGGTGCTGGTCGCCATCGCCTTTGCGGTCAGCTGGACGGTGATGTCGGCCTTCAGCGCGCAGTGGGTTCCGGCCCTGGGCGCGATGGGCCTGACCGAGGCCGCCGCCGTGGCCGCCGGCGCTCTGATGGGCCCCGCACAGGTCGGTGCCCGGGTGATCGAGATGCTCTTCGCCCACAACCGCCACCCGATGGTTACCGCCCTGATTGCGATGTCCTGCCTGACCGGCTCGCTGGTGGTGCTGGCGCTGGGTCCGGCCGGCTTCGCCACCGCAGCGGTCTTCGCGGTGCTGTTCGGCATCGGTCAGGGGCTGGGCACAGTCATCCGCGGCACGGTGCCGCTGGCGCTCTTTGGCACGCAGGGCTTTGCCGCGCGACTGGGCCGGCTGGCCAGCCTGCGCCAGCTGGTCGGCGCGCTGTCGCCCTTTGCGATGGCGGGATCGCTGGCACTGTTCGGCCCGGGGGTAACGCTGATGCTGGCCGGAATCCTGGCGCTGGTGGCGCTGGCGGCCTTCTGGTCGGTGCCCTGGCGGGTCAGAGGGTGACGGGCGTCCGGTCGCCCGCCGCATAGCGCCGCAGCACCGCCGGATAGAGGCGGTGCTCCTGCAGCAGAACGCGCGCGGCCAGCGTCTCGGCATCGTCGCCCGGCAGCACCGGCACCCGCGCCTGACCCAGGACCGGGCCGTCGTCCAGCACCTCGGTCACCTCGTGCACGGTGCAGCCGGCCTCGGCATCACCGGCATCCAGCGCCCGCTGATGGGTGTGCAGCCCCGGGTATTTCGGCAAGAGCGAGGGGTGGATGTTCAGCATCCGCCCGGCAAAGCGGCTGGTGAAGCCGGGCGTCAGGATCCGCATGAACCCCGCCAGGCAGACGATGTCCGGCCGCGCCGCCGACAGCGGCTCCAGCAGTGCCGCCTCGAAGGCCGCGCGGTCGCCTTTGAACGGGCGGTGATCGACGGCGGCGGTGGGAATGCCCATCTCGGCCGCGCGCACAAGGCCCTTGGCCTCGGGGTCGTTCGACAGCACCAGCACCGGACGCGCCGGGTGGTCGCCCACCATCGACTGCACCAGCGCCACCATGTTCGAGCCGCCCCCTGAGATCAGGATGGCGACCCGTTTCACAGGATCTGCCCGGTATAGGTCACGCCTGCGCCCGGGGTCACGGTGCCCAGCCGGTAAACCGTCTCGCCCTGCTCGGCCAGCAGCGCGGCCAGCGCCTCGGCCCGGTCGGCGGCGACGACGGCGATCATGCCGATGCCGCTGTTGAAGGTCTTCAAGAGCTCCGGCTCATCGAACCCGGCCACGCCGGCCATCCAGCCGAAGACCGGCGGCAGGGTCCAGGACGTCAGGTCGATGGTCGCGCCCAGCCCGTCCGGCAGGACGCGCGGCAGGTTCTCGGTCAGGCCGCCGCCGGTGATATGCGCCAGCGCATGCACGCCGCCCGTCTTGACCGCCGCCAGCGCCTGCTTGACGTAGAGCCGGGTCGGCGCCAGCAGCACCTCGCCCACCGTGCCCTCGGCAAAGGGGCAGGCGTCGGACCAGCTCAGCCCGGCCTTCTCCACCACCTTGCGCACCAGCGAATAGCCGTTCGAATGCACGCCGTTCGACGCGAGCCCCAGCAGCACGTCCCCCGCCACGACACCCTGCGGCAGGTCGCTGCCGCGCTCCATCGCGCCGACGGCAAAGCCCGCCAGATCGAAATCGCCGGCGTGATACATGCCGGGCATTTCCGCCGTCTCGCCGCCGATCAGCGCGCAGCCCGACTGCGCGCAGCCCTCGGCGATACCCTCGATGATCCGCGCAGCCTGATCGACGTCCAGCTTGCCGGTGGCGAAATAGTCGAGGAAGAACAGCGGCTCGGCCCCCTGACAGACCAGATCGTTGACACACATCGCCACCAGGTCGATGCCGATCGTGTCCACCACGCCCGTGTCGATGGCGATGCGCAGCTTGGTGCCGACACCATCGGTCGCGGCGACCAGAACCGGGTCGGTATACCCCGCGCCCTTGAGGTCAAAGAGCGCGCCGAACCCGCCCAGCCCCGACATCGTGCCCGGTCGCGCCGTGCGCTTGGCGGCGGGTTTGATCCGCTCGACCAGCGCGTTGCCTGCGTCGATGTCGACCCCCGCCTGCGCATAGGTCAGTCCGTTCTTGATGGTCATGGCGCACCCCCGGCCCGGTGTTTGCCGTGGCGTTACCCCATCCCGTGCCGGGGTTCAATGACGCGCACGCATCCGCCGGTCGGTGGCGGCCTTAACCACCGCGCCGATTGCCTCGGCTTCGGCCCGGTTGGTCCTGGAAAACATCCTGTGGAACTTGGCCTTGAACCCGTCCTGGCCCGTCCCGAAGGCGATATGGGTGAACACCGGCCCGCTGCGCACCGTCTTGGGCTGGCCGCGCAGGGTGTTGATCGACACCGCCCAGCGGTCGCGAACGGCATCGACAGCCGTCATCATCGACCGCCATTTCGGGCTGATTTCCGCGACCATCAGGTAGTTGCGGCTCTGGCCCACCACGTAATGCCGGGTCAGCATCTGCGTCAGGATGACCCCCGGAAGGATCGCCAGCGCAAAGGCCGGCAGCATCAGCAGGATATTCGGCTGACGCACGCCATAAGCGGCGTGCTGCAGGGTTTCCCCCGCAGGAAGAACCGGTGCGAGAAGATCGCGCATCTGCGCCGTGTCGAGCTTGGCCATAGGCGTCTCCGATCAAGCTGTTTCATCGGCTTTGAATCAAAATCATGGCAAAACCAAGGCGCTCGCCCCCCAGACCACCTCACCACACGCCGCGCAACTTGACCACTGCGGTCAACCTGCTACTCAGAACCCGGCCGGGCCTGTAGCTCAATGGTTAGAGCAGGGCGCTCATAACGCCTTGGTTGGGGGTTCGAGTCCCTCCGGGCCTACCAAACACCCCGGCTTCGACAAGGGGACGGTGGGCGCCGCTCGGACAGCCGGGAGACGCCTGACACCGGCCCCGTCGCATCGACCGCGCCCGGCTTGCAGATCGCAGGCACGAGTCCCCACTGCCTGGAAACACGCCCCTTCGCCGTCCTGGCGCCGAGCCGTGGCGGGCGTCCGATTCTGGCCGTTGCGCCCAGGAATCCCTGCGGTCAGATCTCGATAATAACATTCATCAATAACGAATTTATTTGCCTATTAAGTATCAAAGGGACCGCCAAGCCCATCAACAAGAAGCCTGATACACATTGATTTTACAGGGCTTTTCACCGCAATACTCCAAGCCAGCCCCCACAGGAACTCCCTAGAAACAAGAAAGTTCTTGGCATCGGACGGAAGTTAGCTATATATCAATTTATTCGCCACTAGCAAATTTGGCGCAGCGCGCGCCCGCCGACGGGAGGAAACATGCAGGGGATCGAGGGAGCCGTGGCAGTCGTCACCGGCGCCGCACAGGGCAACGGCAAGGCCATCGCCATCGGGCTGGCGCGCGCCGGGGCACGGGTTGCGGTCTGCGACGTCCAGACGGATGCGGTCAACGCCACCGCCAGAGAGATCGGCCAGCAGGCCGTCGCGATCGCGCTCGACGTGACCAGCCGCGAAAGTTGCGCCGCCGCCGCGCGGCGCGTGCAGGACGCCTTTGGAGCGCCCGCAGGCATCCTGATCAACAACGCCGGGATCATCCGCCGGACCGCCCCCGACACCGACAGCTTCGATGCCGACTGGGATGCGGTCCTGTCGGTGAACGCGACCGGGTCGATGAACATGGTCCGCGCCTTCCTGCCGCAGCTGCGTGCAACGCAGGGCCGCATCGTGAACCTGGCCTCGATCATGTCGGTCGCGGCCAACCCCGGGCTGGTCGCCTATGCCGCCTCGAAGGGGGCCGTGCTGCAGATGACCCGCGCGCTGGCGCATGACCTGTCACCCGACGGCATCCGCGTGAACGCGATCGCGCCGGGCGTCATCGAAACGCCGATGACCGTCGCCACCCGCGAAAACCCCGAGGCCATCGGGCGCTTCATGGCGCACACGCCGATGCGGCGCCCCGGCAAACCCGAGGAACTGGTAGGTCCGGTTCTGTTCCTTGTTTCCCAGATGTCGAGCTATGTGACCGGGGCCTTGCTGCCGGTCGATGGCGGCTATCTGTCCGCATGACGGAGAGCACCATGAAACGTGAAGATGTGGATGTCCTGGTTGTGGGTTCGGGCGCGGGCGGCCTGTCGACCGCCGTCGCCGCGGCCCATCGCGGGCTCAAGGTCATCGTCGCCGAGAAAGAACCCGTGTTCGGCGGCACCACCGCGCGCTCGGGCGGCTGGATGTGGATCCCGAACAACGGCCCGGGCAAGCGCGCCGGGATCGAGGACAGCGTCGACAAGGCGCGCACCTACCTGAAGCACGAAACCGGCGATCACTATGATTCCGCCCGCGTCGAGGCCTTTCTCGAAGCCGGCCCCAAGGCGGTCGAGTTCTTCGAAACCAACACCGCGCTGCAATTCGACCTCGGCACCACCTTTGCCGACTATCATCCCACCGCGCCGGGCGGGCTGGATGCCGGACGCTCGATCGTCGCGCGGCCCTTCGACGGCCGCGAACTGGGCAAGGAAATCAAGCGCCTGCGCCCACCACTGTGGGAGATCACCGTGCTCGGCATGATGATCGGCTCGGGCAAGGAACTCCTGCATTTCTTCAACGTGACCCGCTCGCCGGTGTCGCTGTTCTTCGTCACCGGCCTGGTCGCGAAATTCGCCCGTGACGTGCTGTTCCACGGGCGCGCAATGCGGCTGATGAACGGCAATGCGCTGGTCGCACGGCTGGCGAAATCGGCCTTTGACAAGGATGTGCCGATCTGGACGTCGTCACCGGTGAAATCGCTGTTGCGTGACGAGACCGGCGCGGTCACCGGCGCCATCGTCAACCGACCCGATGGCCCGGTCGCGGTGCATACCCGCAAGGGCGTGGTTCTGGCCGCCGGCGGCTTTCCGCAGGATGCCATCCGCCGCAAGGAACTGATGCCGCATTCCCCCAGCGGGCACGAGCACGTCAGCCCCGCCCCTCCGGGCAACACGGGCGACGGGCTGCGGCTGGGCGAATCCGCGGGCGGCGCGGTCGACACGACCCTGCCGCATTCCGCCGCCTGGGTGCCGATCTCGCGCCCGCCCAAGGGCGACGGCACGCTGGGCACCTTTCCGCATTTCGTCGACCGCTCGAAACCCGGGGTCATCGCCGTGACCCGCTCGGGGCGGCGGTTCGTCAACGAGGCGCAGAGCTATCACGATTTCTGCCAGGCGATGGTCAAACGCTGCCAGGAAGAGGGCGGCCCCGAGGCCGAAAACGCCGCCTGGTTCGTGGCCGATCACCGGGCGTTCCGGCGCTATGGGCTGGGCTACGCCAAGCCCTCGCCGGTGCCCTACAAGGGCCTGATCAAGCAGGGCTATCTGATCCGCGGCCGCACGCCCGCCGACCTGGCAACCCAGATCGGCGCCGACCCGCAAGAGCTGGAGCGAACCATCCGCCGCTTCAATCAGGACGCGGTGCGCGGCGAGGATCCCGAATTCGGCAAGGGTTCGACAGCCTACAACCGGTCGCTTGGCGATCCCGATCACAAGCCGAACCCCTGCGTTGCCCCGCTCGACAAGGGCCCCTATTACGCGGTGCGCGTCTATGTCGGCGACCTCGGCACCTTTGCCGGGCTGAAAACCAACGAATACGCCGAAGTCCTCGACGATGACGGCAAGCCGGTCGGCGGGCTCTATTCCGCGGGGAACGACGCCGCCTCGATCATGGGGGGCAATTACCCCGGCGGCGGCATCACGCTGGGCCCGGCGATCACCTTTGGCTATATCGCCGCCCGGCGCATGGCTGGTGCAAACAGCTGACCGGCCACGGCCGCGCAGCACAGAAAACCGGACCCCTCAGGGTCCGGTTTTTTCATGCCGCCCCGACTGCCACCCGACAGGACAAAGCCCGGCGCCTTGCGACACCGGGCTTTTCGACAGATCAGGACGCGGCGCGCGGGCTCATTCCATACCCGTCATCGCCTTGAGGGCTTGCGAAACAGCGGCCCTCAGCCCTGCAAATCGGCCCACATCTGTTGGTCGCGCTCGGCGGTCCAGACGCGGGGGGTGTCGATGCCGCGGGCTTCGTCATAGGCGCGGGCGACGTTGAAGGGCAGGCAGTGTTCGTAGATCGCGTAATCCTTGAACTTGGGGTCGCAGGCGGCGCGCACCGCGTCCCAGGCCTCTTTCAGCGAGCCGCCGCGGGCGACGACGCGCTCCACCGGCTTGTAGGTCGAGCGGACGAAATCGGCGGTGTTGGCGATCGCTGCGGCGACCATCTCCTCGCCGATCAGCGCGTCGCCGCGGCCCGGCGCGATGGCCTTGGGCTCGAACGCCGCGATGTTGCCCAGGGTCTCTTCCCAGTCGTTGAAATGCCCGTCGCCGCAGTAGCAGGCGCTGTGGTATTCGACGATGTCACCGGTGAACATGACCTCCTGGTCCGGCACCCAGATCACCGCGTCGCCGGCGGTGTGGGCGCGGCCCAGCTTCAGGATGTCGACCCGGCGCTTGCCCAGATAGACGGTCATCTGGTCGCTGAAGGTGGTGGTCGGGCGGGTCAGGCCGGGGATTTCCTCGTGCCCCTGGAAGAGGCGCGGGAAGCGGCCGAATTCGCTGTCCCAGTCCTCCTGCCCGCGCTCCTCGACCATCGCCGCGGCGGTGTCGGACATGATCACCTCGCGCGCGCCATAGGCCGAGGCGCCGAGCACCCGCACCGCGTGGTAGTGGGTCAGCACCAGATGGCTGATCGGCTTGTCGGTGACCGAGCGCACGCAGTCGATCACCTTGCGCGCCAGCCGCGGGGTGGCCTGCGCCTCGACGATCATCACCGACTCGTCGCCGATGATCACCCCGGTGTTCGGGTCGCCCTCGGCGGTGAAGGCATAGAGCCCCTCGCCAACCTGCGTGAAGCTGATCGTCTTCTCCGAAAGGTCGCCCTGCGATGCGAATGCTTTGCTCATGGATGATCTCCAGTCTTTGTTGGTTCTGATCCGGCAGACCAGTGGCCGCCGGAGTTTGCCGGATGGCATGAAAGGCACGCCATTCTCTGGCCGCCAAACGAAACACGCAGGATCAGGATGATTGCCGACTTGGGCGAAACACGCGGCACAAGCACGGATCACATCCGCACGAAAGCGGACCCAACCCCGGATGACAGATCGCCGCGCAGCGGGTCGCGCGGTCTCGTTTTCTCTACGTCTCGGTTCCCTGCTTTACAAACACCACACGCAAGTGACCCGCCAGCAGGACCGATTCAAGATCCGCAACCGGCTTCGACGGATCGCGGACAGACGGCACCCCCTCGGGCAGGCCAGAGTCGCCCCAGCCCTTTCGAGGCCGAATATTAGCTATTGATTAATTTCTTTGTCAATAACAAATCTTGATGGAAAAAGTAGGCAGGAAAAGAACCGACACGCCAGGCATTTCGACACCCGGGATCAGCGACTTCATGTGAACGAGAAAACCTCCCCACCTCTCCAGCATCCGATATGCGACCTCTTCGAAAAGTAGACATTTTACCGCCTTAACAAAATCCTATCCACATCGTGATGCGAAAAAGCCCCGACCTCCAGACCTTGCCTCCAGGTTACCAGCCCGGCGGGCGGACGCGGATATCGGGCCAAATCTCCTTTCCACAAGGGGATAATGACTATACAAATAGCGAAGACCCACATGGCAGTGTTCACGGCGCGCGGCGCGGGTTATTCTGGGCCGGAGCCCAAGGCAGTCAGGACAGGTCAATGGCAGGCGGCGCACGCGGAATTCAATCCATCGAGATCAGCGGCCGGATCCTGAAGGCCCTGGTCGAAGCCGCCGCGCCGATGATGCTCAAGGATCTGGCGCAGGCCGCGGATCTGGCCCCCGCGCAATGCCACGCCTACCTCACCAGCCTGCGCCACGTCGGGCTGGTGCATCAAGAGCCGCACAGCGGACTTTACAGCATGGGCCCCTTTGCCATGCGACTGGGGATTGGCTGGTTGCAAAGCTCGCCGCTGGCGGCGGCGGCGATCCGCGCGACCAGGGCCCTCACCGAAGAGCTGGGGATCATGTCGCTGCTGGCCGTCTGGGGCGAGCACGGCCCGGCGATCGTGCACATCAACACGGGCGTGGCCCCCCTGGCGCTGAACCTGCGGCAGGGCACCCTCTATTCGGTGACGGGCACCGCCACCGGGCGCGTGTTCGCGGCCTTTGATGAGCGGCCCGAAGTGACACGGCAGATCGCCCGCGACCTGGGCGACGATGGCGAAAGCCGGGCGCTGGGGTCGCATGTCACGCGCGAGGGCTTCGAAATGCAGGTGGCCCGGGCACGGCAATGCGGCTATGCCACGGCCGAGGGGGCGCCGATCCCGGATGTGAACGCGGTCTCGGTGCCGGTCTATGATCCTGCCGGCGGGTTCGCCCTGGCGGTATCGCTGATCGGCCGCGCCGCGGAGCTGCCGGTTGACGCGGGCTCGGCAGCAGCCCGGGCCCTGCTCGACACCTCGACCGCGATCACCCGTGCCGTCGCCTCGGGCGTCGCTCAGGCCAGAACGGCCTGACCCGCTCTCCTCATCCCTCTGAACGCTCGTGGATTTGACCCATGACCACGCCCCCCAAGAAAAGTGCCCCGCCCAAGCATGAGGCCCGTGGCGTCCAGTCCATCGAGCTGGGCGCGCGGCTGCTCAAGGCTCTGGTCGATGAGGGCGAGCCGACGATGCTCAAGGATCTCGCGCGGATCGCCGGCTTTGCCCCGGCACAGGCGCACGCCTATCTGGTCAGCTATCGCAAGATCGGCCTTGTCGATCAGGATCCGGCAACCGGGCGTTACCTTCTGGGTCGGTTCGCGATGGATCTGGGCATCACCCGGATGCAGACCAGCCATCCGATGCGGCTTGCCAGCGACGCCGCAATTGCCCTGTCCGAGGAAACCGGCCTGATCGTCGCACTGGTGGTCTGGGGATCATTCGGGCCGACGGTGGTCCAGGTGCAGGAAAGCGGCAGCCAGATCAACATGAACACCCGGCCCGGCACGGTCTATTCGATGTCGGGCACCGCCAGCGGGCGGCTGTTCTCGGCCTATCTGCCGGTGATGGTGGTCAAGGAAGCGATCCGCGCGGAAAAGCGCGAAAACGGCCAGACAGGGCGCATCGGCATCCACCGCTTCATGGCCAAGGCCGAGTTGGAGAAGATCCGCCACGATGGCTATGCGACAATCGAGAACCCGCCCGTCCCGGGGGTCAGCGCGATTGCCGCGCCGGTGTTCGACCATGTCGGGCAGCTGGCGCTGGCGATCACCATCATCGGCGAGGACCGGATCCTGGCGGAAAAGGCCGAGCAGGTCTTCATCCCGGCCCTGATGGAGGCGGCCGAGCATCTGTCGAACGATCTGGGCTGTTCGAACTTTCGACAAAAGGCGCAGGCAGGCCTTTGACCGGAGTCAGACGATCCGCCGCGTTTCCACGAAGAACGGCGTGATCTCATCCAGGAACACCCTGGCGTGCTGCTGCGTGCGGGCGACCACATCGCTGGCATAGAGGCGCGCCGCCGTTTCGGTATCGCGGAACCAGAACTCAACGATACCGTCGACCGGCACCGCCTCGTAGGGGGCACTGTCCTCGCGCGAGTCGTGCCAGCGGTCGATCACCAGGTTCTGCACATAGCCCAGCACATCCGGCCATTGCCGCACCCACTGGGCGTGGACCGTCAGCCATTCGTGGCGGAACGCCTCGGAGGTCAGGCCCGGCAGCCGCTTGAGCAGGGTCATGCGCTTGACAAAGGGGCCGTCACCCAGGCTGACGGGCACCACCTCGTGGCGCTCGCAGGCCACCAGATGCACGTCGCCCAGAAAGCCGCGTTCATCCGTCAACGCAGCGCCAAAGGCGGGCGAGGCAACGGCGGATTTCATCGCATGGAGGTCGTCGAAGCGCAGCTCGGAGAACCCGTCAAGCTGCCAGGGGCCGCGCCCGTGGTCGATGCCGAACTGCGCGTCATTGACGACACGGTGCTGGTTATAGGCGCGCAGCCCGGGGAATTGCGCGGCCAGCGGGCCGTGCGCGTGTCGCCAATGTGCATCGAACTGGTCGCGGGTCAGCACCGGGTCACGGCGCAGCAGGCCAAAGCGGGTGATCATTGACGATCCTCCTCTGCGCGCAACTGGCGCAACACCGGTTCGCGTTTGCTCAACCAAGCGCCGTGGCGTTCGTGCCAGGCGTCGAACCCTTCGGCCCCGGTCAGGCGGCGCCAGGCCTCGGCCGGCCAATAAGGGTTGCGCAGCGCCTCGCGGCCGATGGCAACCAGATCGGCCTTGCCCCCGGCGATGATGGCATTGGCCTGTTCGGGCGTGGTGATGATGCCGACCGCCTGCGTCGGCACCCCGGCTTGCGCGCGCACCCGCTCGGCAAAGGGCACCTGAAAGCCGAACCCCCGCGGGACATTGCTGCGCCGCGTTTCCTCGGACAGCCCGCCCGAGGAACAGTCGATCACGTCAACCCCCTCGGCCTTCAGCCGCCGCGCAAGGTCGACGGTGTCCTCGAGGTCCCAGCCCCCCTCGGCGCCATCCACGCAGGACAGGCGCACGAACAGCGGCTTGTCCGCGGGCCAAACGGCACGGACATCGCGGGCGATCTCGATGGCCAACCGCATCCGGTTGTCGCGCGCGCCGCCATAGGCATCGTCACGCAGGTTGGCCTTGGGCGACAGGAAGCTGGCGACCAGATAGCCGTGGCCGAAATGCAGTTCCAGCACGTCCATCCCCGCCGCATCCGCCCGCCGCGCTGCGGCGACATGCTGACGGCGGATCGCGTCGATCTGCTCGATGGTCAGCGCCTGGGGGATGCTCCATTCCTCGCTGGCAGCAATCGCGCTGGGGGCAACACGGCGCCAGTCGATCCCCTGTGCGTCCAGATCCGCCGGGCGCAGCGCCCTGCCCCCATGCCACAGCGGCTCTGAAAACGCCTTGCGCCCGGAATGGGCAAGCTGCACACCCATCAGCGCGCCATTGGCATGGGCGAAATCGGCCAGCCGTTTCAGCCCGGGGATATGCGCGTCGGACCAGATCCCCAGATCGGCAATGCCCACCCGCGAATCCGCCGCAACGGCCGTGCTTTCGGTCAGCACCAACGCGGCGCCACCCAGCACAAACTTGCCGTAATGCACCAGATGCCAATCGGTGGCGAACCCGTCCTCGCCCGCGTGCTGGCACATCGGCGAAATCACGATGCGGTTCTTCAGGGTCCGCCCACGAAGGGTCAGCGGGCTGAGAAGCGGTGGCACGGGGGTCTCGGTCATGGCAAGCAATCACGGTCCGGGTCCCGGCCCAGCGGCCGGGACGTGTTGTCGGAGAGGGCCGTTTCGGGCGCCTAGCGGAAGGCCGCGGGCAGCGACAGAACGATCTGCGGCAGGGTCACCACGAGGATCAGCGCGACGATCTGAATCACCACGAAGGGGATAATGCCGCGATAGATGGTGCTGATCGGGATCGTGCTGTCCACCCCGCGCAGGTAAAAAAGCGCATAGCCGAAGGGCGGCGTGAGGAAGCTGGTCTGCAGGTTCACCGCCAGAGCGATGGCAAACCACAGAGTGATGTCGCTGGCCGGCAGACCGAAATCGAGATGCGCGACGATCGGCGCGACGATCGGGATGACAACCAGCGTGATTTCGACCCAATCCAGGAAAAAGCCCAGGATGAAGATCAGCCCCATGATCGCGGCCAGGGTCAGATAGGGGCTGGCATCCTCGAACAGAAAGAGGTCGGCCACCATCGCATCCCCGCCCAGACGGCGGAACACCAGACTGAAGATCGTGGCGCCGAACATCACGAAGGTGATCATGGCGGTGGTCTTGGTCGTCTCATAGACCGACCGGCGCAGCGTGGCAAAGGACAGCTTGCCCGAGATCGCCGCCAGCACCGTCGCGCCCAGGGCGCCGATGGCGGCGGATTCCGTGGGCGTCGCGACGCCGGCGATGATCGTGCCCAGCACCGACAGGATCAGCAGCATCGGCGCCACCAGATCGCGCACCAGCGTCAGCAGGCTGCGCATCAGCGGCACGGATTCGGTGCGGGCGGGCGGCGGCATCCGGTGCGGCGCAAAGATCGCGATGGCGACGATATAGGCGAAATAGAGCCCGGCCAGGATCAGCCCGGGATAGATCGCGCCGACGAACAGATCCCCGATCGGCACGCGCAGCTGGTCGCCCAGGATGATCAGCATGATCGACGGCGGGATCAGGATCCCCAGCGTGCCCGAGGCCGCGACGATCCCCGTCGCCAGCCGCATGTCATAGCCTGCGCGTTTCATCGCCGGCAGCGACATCATCCCCATCAGCACCACCGAGGCGCCGATGATCCCGGTCGAGGCCGCCATCACCACACCGATGATCGCCACCGCAAAGGCATAGCCACCCGGCAACCGCCCCGCCAGCGCCGCAAGCGAGCGCATCAGCCGTTCGGCGATGCCCGAGCTTTCCAGCATCAACCCCATGAAGACAAAAAGCGGGATTGCCGCCAGCAGCCAGTTGGCCAGCGTCCCCGAATAGATCCGCTGCACGCCCATCGACAGGAAGATCATCGGCACATCGGCCAGCACCGCAAAGGCGATGCCGACGCCGGCCAGAACAAAGGCCACCGGGTAGCCGCTGAACAGCAGCGCCACCAGCGCCAGAAGCATCAGCACAGGCCAGAAGATCTCAGCGAGCATCGGGGGTATCCGTGTCGGTTCGGGGGTGGCGGACAAGGCCCAGCGCGGTTTCGACCGCATGCACCACGGCACCCGCGCCCAGCAGGAAGAAAGAAACCGGCAGCGCGCCCTTGATCAGCCAATGCGCGATCAGCCCGCCCTGGTTCGAGCCCTCGCCCGTGTTCCAGGAAACCGAGGCGAATTTGGTCCCATACCAGACGACCAGCACGCACAGTGGCAGCAACAGGAACAGATCGCCCAGGATCGCGATCACCGCCCGGGTGCGCGAACGCATGTGCACGGCCATGAAATCGACGGTGACATGCCGGTCCTCGAAAAAGGTCCAGACACCACCGAACAGCACGATCAGGGCAAAGGCATACCACTGGAAATCGACCAGGCTGTTGACCGTCAGGGCGCTCCCCAGGATCGGGATTCGCCCCTCCCAGTCGATCAGCGTGGACCAGCCCCGGTGGGCGGCGACGACCGCCAGGATGATGCTCAGCACCAGCGGCACGATCAGCCAGGACAGGATCTTGCCCGGCAGGCACAGAAGCCTTTGGGCAAGGGATTGCTTGCGGTGCATCGTCTCACCCTCCGAGGCGGCGGTCGACGGGCGCGATCACGCCCGCCGACAGGTCAGCGTGGGTCGGCGCACTCAGTGGCGCGGGATCGCCTGCAGCGTCGACCATTCCCCAACGGTTGCCATGTAGCTGCGCAGCGAGTCCAGCGCCTCGGCAAAGAGCGGGTCGTTCTGCGCCTGCTCGTCCAGAACCGCATTGGCGTTTTCCTGCAACGCGGCCAGCACCGGGTCGGGGAAGCGGCGGATCTCGGTGCCGGCAGCGCGGATTTCGGCGATGGCGGCAGCTTGCGAGTTGATCTGGTCGGCCAGGTTATAGGTGATGTTGGCGCGGCAGGCATCCAGCATGATCTGCTGGGTCTCTTCGCCCAGACCGTTCCAGACATCCATGTTGATGATGATCGAATCCCACGACGAGGGCTGGTGCCAGCCGGGGAAGTAGTAGTAGCGCGAAACCCGCTGGAACCCCATGCCGACATCCAGCGACGGCGCCGAGAATTCCGCCGCATCGATACGCCCGGTTTCCAGGCTGAGATAGATCTCGCCCGCGGGGACCGTCTGGGTGTTCGCGCCCATCCGCGCCAGCGTCAGCCCGCCCAGACCGGCGATGCGCATGTTCAGGCCGTTGAAGTCCTCGGGCGAGCCGATCTCGCGGTTGAACCAGCCGCCGCCTTCCGAGATGACCAGATGGCAGGGCAGGAAATGCACGTTGAACGGATCATAGGCGCGCTGGATGATCTCCATCCCGCCGCCGTAGAACATCCAGCCCAGCGCGGTGTCGGGATCGGGGCCAAAGGGCATCGAGCCGACGATATTGGCAACCGGGATCTGCTGCGCCCAGTAGCCGCTCCAGTCAAAGCCCATGTCCAGCGCGCCCGAGCTGACGGCACCGAAAACCTCAAAGCCGGGAACGAAATCGCCCGCGCCGTGGACCTCGATCTGCACATCGCCGCCGGTCATCTCGCTGACGAGCGCGGCGAAATGCTGCGGGCTCGGCCCGATCGACGGAACCGTCAGGCCAAAGGTGCTTTGCAGCGTGAACGTCCCGGCGGACGCCATGCTGGTGGAAAACAGAAGCGCGGCCGCAGCCGTGGAAAACTTGGTCATGTTGGGTCTCCTCCCTCTCGCCGGGCCGCGGAATCAGATTCGTGACACACCCCTTCGCAGCGTGCCGATGCCCGCAATATGGTTAGCAATTAGCGAACATGATAGCAATGGTATAATCCAGAGCGGGGCGATTTTGCCCGAATTCACCCCGGCCAGGCCAGCCGCTGCAGTGACGCCGAGGCCAAAAGCGCGGCATTGTCAGGGCCTTGCACGGCTCCTGGTGCGCAACCACGACGAAAGAGGAAGCGCGGCGACTATGACCCGACCCGGCGGCCTCGAAGCGATACAGACCCGCGATGGCCTGAAACCCTCCCGGGCGTGAAAATCCCGGGGCCTTGGCGGGGCGGCCCCGACCAGACATCCGGCCTGAAGCGGGTCGCCCCCGGTTCGGCATGGGACCCAACCGCAGGCCAGCCCCCGATCCGAAGCGCAAGCCCCGCGTGTTTCCGGTTTACCGATGCCGGGGCGGTCGCTAAGCTTTCTGCACGCATTGATTTAACAGCTTCCGCCCGGGATCGTCCGCGATTGCACGGGCCGTTTCGATTGGTTCAGGAGGGTTGAATGAACGCAGGGTTACTGCTCAGATCACTGCTGGTGATTGCAACACTGATGGGCGGCCCCGGCCTTGCCCAGGTGCAAGACCCGGTTGCGGAGTCCCAACAGGCGCTTCTGGCGCCGGTGACAGCGGATGGCGGCGTCAGGTCGGTCGCCGGCGGCTATGGCCACAGCTGCGCGGTCAGTGGGCGGGGCAATGTCTGGTGCTGGGGTTACAACCAGTTCGGCCAGCTAGGCATCGGCACCACCGAGAGTCACCAGACACCGCAGCGCGTGGTCATCAATGGCGAGGTGGTGTCGGTCGGCCTCGGCTCGGTGTTCACCTGTGCGCTGACCACCGAGGGCGAGGTCTATTGCTGGGGCTACAACAATCATGGCGAGCTGGGGGATTCGACCTATACAGGCCGCTTGTCGCCGACCCGGGTCGCCTTTCCGCGCAGCAACATCCGGTCGCTGGCCGTCGGCACCTCGCATGCCTGCGCCATCGATTCCCGGGGGCGCCTGTGGTGCTGGGGCAACAACGTCCAGGCACAACTCGGTGACGGCACGGTCCTCGATCGCACCACCCCGGCCCGCGTGTCGGGAATCCCCGGACCGATCACCGCGGTCAGCGCCGGATACTGGCACACCTGCGCGCTGGCCCGTCAGGGGCGGGCCTGGTGCTGGGGTTCGAACTTCCGGGGGCAACTGGGCATCGATTCGATGGTCTCGCAGCGCCGGCCGGTGCGGGTCGTCGGTCTGGGCCGCGACAACCTGGCCATCGACGTCGGCGGGCACACCAGCTGCGCCATCGACCGCCGCAATTTCCTGCTGTGCTGGGGGGCCAACGACACCGGGCAACTGGGCGTCGGCACCACCGAACTGTCGCTGGTGCCGCAGCGGGTTTCCGGCACGCGGTTCCGGTCGGTGTCGGTGGGGAACTCGTCGCTGACCGGTGCCTGGGCCACCACCTGCGCGGTGACCCGGCGTGGCAGCGGCTATTGCTGGGGGCTCAATGACCACGGGCAGCTGGGCATCGGCACGACGGACAATGCATCGCTGCCGCAACGGATCTCGGGGCTGGGGTCCGACATCCGGTCCTTTGCCGTCGCCAATAACGGCGTGCACACGTGCGGCATCAACGGCTCGGGCGTTGCCTTTTGCTGGGGCAGCAACGCTTTCGGCCAGCTGGGCGACGGCACGACCACCGACCAGCCGACGCCCAACCGCGTGCAAGGGCGCCTGCACACCCGCTGAGGGGCCGGCACGCTGCCGGTTCCCACGACAAAACGCGGCGGGCGCGGCCCTGACGGCCTCGCCCGCGCGCTCCGCCGCTACCAGTAACCGATCTTCACGCCCATCTCGTCGACCCGCCGATCCATCGCGCTGATCGCCGTGTTGGTCATCGTCACCCGGTTCTTGCGGCTCATCAGCCGGTCCATCAACCGCGCCGCCATCTCGGCCCGAACATCGGCCAGCGCCGGATCCGCGCCGCGGTCGTCGAGTTCGTCCGGGTCGGCCTGCAGGTCGAAAAGCTGCGGTCGGAAGCCACGGAAATGGACGTATTTCCAGCGTTCCGTGCGGATCATGTAGCCGCGCGCTGCGTCCGCGGCGACATCCAGGACATGCCCCGCGTGATAGGCGGCATAGTCGATCTCGGAGAACACATCGTCACGCCAGTCGTCCGGGGTCTCGCCGTGCAGGAGCGGCAGCAACGAGCGCCCCTCGAGCCGGTGCATCGGCAGGTCCATCCCGCAGGCGTCAAGAAAGGTCGGCACCAGGTCGATTGCCTCGACCATCGCCGTGCTGCGGGTGCCACGTGTGGCGTCGGCCGCGGGGCGCGGATCGACGACGATCATCGGCACCCGGACCGAGCATTCATGGAACAGCTCTTTTTCACCCATCCAGTGATCGCCCAGATAGTCGCCATGATCCGAAGTAAAGACGATCATCGTGTCGTCCATCCGCCCCGTCTCGCGCAGATGGGCAAAGAGCCGGCCCAAATGGTCGTCGATCTGCTTGATCAGACCCATATACGCCGGCAGCACCGTCTCGCGCACCTCATCCCGGGCAAAGGTCTGGCCCACGCGCGACTCCATGAAGGCCCGTTGCACGGGGTGGGCACTGTCCCATTCGGCGGCGGCGCGCACCGGGGGGAGGAAGCTCTCGGGCCCATACATGTCGTGATAGGGGGCGGGGGCGATATAGGGCCAGTGCGGCTTGATGAAGCTCAGGTGGCACAGCCACGGGCTATCGCCGCACGCGTCGATAAAGACGATGGCCCGGTCGGTCATATAGGCGGTTTCGGAGTGCTCCTCGGCCACCCGCGCGGGCAGGTTCGAATACCGCAAATCCCATCCTGACAGGATCTCGCCCCCCGGTCCCTCGGCCGAATTGGCCCAGCTGTCCCAGGGGTTCTCGCCGTCATACCCCTTGTCGCGCAGCCAGTCGTTATAGCGCAGCGTCTTGCCAAGCTGACGCATCAGCGGCGTCGGGTGCAGCCCGTCGTCGCGCTCGAAGGGCTCGAAACCGGGTTCGGCGACCACCGCACTCAGCTCGGTATCGCGGCGCAGGCCCAGACGCGCCATTGCCTCGGTATCGGCGTGCAGATGGGTCTTGCCGACCACCGCCGTCCGCACCCCGTGCGGCCGCAGATAGTCCCCCAGCGCCAGTTCCCCGATCGGCAAGGGCACGTTGTTCCAGGTCGCGCCATGACTGAAGGCCGTGCGCCCGGTATAGAACGAGGCGCGCGACGGGCCGCAGACCGGCGACTGCACATAGGCACGCTCGAACTGCACGCCGCGGCTGGCCAGCCAGTCGATGTTCGGCGTGTGCAGATGGGGATGGCCATAGCAGCTCAGGTAGTCCCAGCGCAGCTGGTCGGCCATGATGAACAGGATGTTGCGGATCGAAGCCATGTCTTACCTCACCAGCATGGGCAGCGCCGTAGCGATCGGCGGCAGCAGAAGGATCAGTGCCAGCGCCACGAAAAGCGCGCCGACATAGGGCATGACTCCGCGGAACACGGCGCCCAGCCCGACATCGGGCAGCACCGATTTCACCACAAAGACGTTCATCCCGATCGGCGGGGTCAGCAGGCCGATCTCGGCCACCAGGATCACCAGGATACCGAACCAGATCATGTCCACCTGGGCCGCGAACAGCGCCGGGATGAACATCGGCACCAGCAGCACCAGAATGCCCATCGCCTCGAACACCATGCCCATCACCAGCGCCAGCAGCAGCACGAACAGCACCACATGCATGCCGCTCAACTGATGCGAGACGACAAACCGCAAGATGGCGATCGGCAGGCCCGAAAGGTTGACGAACTGGGTAAACACCAGCGCGCCGAACAGGACGGCAAAGATCTTGGCGGTCAGCACCACCGTCTCGGCCAGCGCCGCGCGCCACTCGGCCAGACTGCGCAGCCGGCCCCGCAGCATGGCGATGCTCGCCGCGCCGGTGGCGCCGATGCCCGAAGCCTCGGTCGCGGTGAAGATCCCGCCATAGATCCCGCCCAGCACCAGCACGAACAGCGCCACCACCGGCCAGACACCGGTGCCACCGCCCGTGGGTGCGGGTTCGATCCCGGCCGAGGGCTCGGGCGCCAGGGCGGGGTTGAAGAACAGCTGCACGCGGATCGTCAGCATGAACAGTGCCATCAACAACAGTCCCGGCAGGATCCCCGCGATGAACAACTGGCCCACATCCTGTTCGGCAATCAGCCCATAGGCCACCAGCGGCACCGAGGGCGGGATCATGATCCCCAGCGTGCCCCCGGCGGCAATCGTGCCGCTGCCGATGGAATCGCTATAGCCATGCTGGCGCATCGACGGCATCGCCACCTTGGTCATCGTCGCCGCCGTGGCCAGGGTCGAGCCCGACACTGCCGCGAACCCGCCGCAGGACAGCACCGTCGAATAGGCCAGCCCGCCGCGCAATCGACCGAAACGCCGGTTGGCGGCCGAGAACAGGTCGGAACTGATGTCCGAGCGATAGATGAACACCCCCATCAGCACGAACAGCGGAATCACCGAAAGCCCGTAATTCATCGCGTCATGGCTGACCTGCTGGCCCACCATCGTCAGGCTGGCATCAAAGCCACGCAGCAGGCCATAGCCGACATACCCGACGAGCAGGGTGGCAAAGCCCACCGGCGCGCCGAGAAAACACAACAGCAGCAGCACCGCGAACCCGGTCAGTGCGATGGTCATGGTTTACTCCTCCACGCCATGAGATGCAGACCCGCTGCCGCCGATTGCCAATGCCAGGGCCAGCAGCGCGAATCCGAGCAACGACAGCCCGGCCATCACGCCCACCACCCAGGCCAGCGGCACCTGCAGCACGACGCTGGTGCTGCCGCGCGAAGCGGCGTGCAGCGCCGCCCGGAACAGTGCCCAGGCCACCAGCCCCATCGCGGCAATCGAGACGATCCCGGAGAACCCTGCCATCAGCTTTGGCCAGCGATGCGCCAGCGGGGCCGAGAACAGCTCGACCACGATATGGGCGTTGCGGCTGTTGACCAGCACGAAGCCGGCAAAGATCATGGTGGCCAGCAGGAATTGCACGATCTCGACGGCCCCGAAGATCGGGGCTGAAAAGAGGTAGCGTGCCAGCACATCGACGAAGGTGAGGACCATCATCGCAAAGAGGACGGTCATCCCCAGCCCGGCCGCGGCGCCTTCCAGCGCGCGGCGCAACCGCTGAACAGTGAGCATCGGCTCAGTCTTCCACCGCGGCCCGGTAGAAGGCCAGCGCCGCCGCCCCGTCACCCCCGGCTGCCGCCGCTTCGGCCAGCCAGGCGTCGTTCAGAAAGGCCGCAGACTGCTGCATATCCGCGTTGAACGCGGCATCCGCCCGAACCGTGACCACGCCGGCGTCCGCGAAATGCTGCAGGACTTCGACATTCGCGGCATCCCAGGCAGCCCCGGCCCGGCGGGCAAAGACCTCGCCGCTGACGCCGCGGATCGCCTCCTGATCCTCGGGCGAGATCCGCCCCCAGGTGCCGCTGTTCATCATCATCGAGAAGCTCGATGTATAGAGCGGACGCTCGAAAGAGGTCAGCGAGCGGATATATCCGGTCAGCTGCATGTTCTCGACCGAATGCGGCTCGGGCCCGATGCTGGCGTCGACCACGCCGCGCGACAGGATGTCCCGCGATTCCACCGCCGGGGTCGAGACGACGCCGGCACCGATCGCGCTGCCGATCGCGGCAAGCGGCCCGGGCAGAGCCCAGACCCGGCGCGATTCCAGATCGGCCAGCGATTCCAGCGGCTGGTCACCCAGGCTGTAGAGTTGCACGGGCGAGATGACAAACTGCGACAGAAGTTCGACATTCGGGAACTCGTCGGGGAAAAACGCGCGCGTCGTCGCCCAGAGCGCGGCCGAGTTGCGTTCGGCGCTGTCGCTGCCAGAAAACGGCACCATCGCCACCCGCGCACCGACCGTGTCGCCGGGGATCAACCCGTTGAACTGAACCGCGACGTCGACCTGCCCCGCTTCCGTGGCTGCCAGTTGATCCGGCGGTGGCGCGGCGGAGGTTGGCAGCACCAGGCCCGAGACCCGGCCACCGGTCGCCGCCTCGACATCCGCAAGCCACCCCGGCAGCAGCTGCGAGCACAGGAAATGCTGCGGCGGCATGAAGCAGTTGACGATCAACGTCACGTCCTGGGCCTGCGCAAGGCCGGGCAGAATCAACGCAAGCGCCGAAGTCGACAGGAAACGCAGTTTCATGAAATCCTCCCTTGGATCTGTGCCGGACCGAAACCCGACCGTTCGACGTCCGAAAACCGTGCGCCGAGGCCACTCCCTTGCCTCGCGCCACCGGCGGCTTCCCGCCCCGGCAGCAGCCCGACTTGCGCGCCGTCAAACACATTATGTTTGTTTTTATATATTAAACAATTCAGATTATTTTTATGTTGATATAAAGTTTTTCTATGCCCATCCACGCCCCACCGAACCATCAACCTCCAGCCCCCCTGGAGCGCAGTCCGGTTCATCCCCACGGGTGCGGGGAACAGGGTGATTTGCTGGCTGGGTTCTGTGTTATCAGCGGTTCATCCCCACGGGTGCGGGGAACAGATGGCTGCCAATTTCCTGCATGGCGTCGAGACCGGTTCATCCCCACGGGTGCGGGGAACAGCGGCTCTGGGAATGGTTGCCAGTTGGTTGGGTCGGTTCATCCCCACGGGTGCGGGGAACAGGGCATTTCCTCGCGAATTCCCGGCAACAGTTCAGGTTCATCCCCACGGGTGCGGGGAACAGACCGCGCTGTCAGCTTTGGAACCCTGTGCTGCCGGTTCATCCCCACGGGTGCGGGGAACAGTCGCTCGACGCGGCGCGCCGCCTGCTGGATCGCGGTTCATCCCCACGGGTGCGGGGAACAGGGACATGCCGTTCCCACGGTTGCGGCCCCGGCCGGTTCATCCCCACGGGTGCGGGGAACAGTTTTTGCTGGTCAGTGATGTCCTTCTTCTCCGCGGTTCATCCCCACGGGTGCGGGGAACAGTCTTCCTGTAAGCTCTTGATGCACCCGAGCTATTCCCTTGTCAAAACACCCACCGATCCCGGGAGGGCATTGCGGCCGCTTTCCCGGCATGATGCGCGCCGGTCACCGGCCATCCCGACCGGCTGCCGGCAACGCCGTCATGGCGAGGAACGGGCGTGGCTGCTCAGCGCAGCGCCTGCAACAGGGCGCGCGATGGCGTTCCGGTTTCCGGCAGGCCCCGGCTGGCCTGATAGGCCCGGATTGCCGCCTCGGTGTTGCTGCCGATCACCCCGTCCGCGCCTTGGGTGTCGAACCCGCGTGCGGTCAGCCGTTCTTGCAGCGCGATCCGGTCGCGCCGCGTCAGCCCGTTCTCGTCGGGCGGAAAGCTGCCGCGCAGCGGTCCAGCCCCGCCGATCCGGTCGGCCAGATGCCCGACACCGAGCGCATAGGCATCCGAGGGGTTATACCGTTTGATCACCCGGAAATTGCTGGTGACATCAAACTGCGGCCCGCCCTCCTGCGGCTGGATCACCCGGCCCGAGGGCGTGCCGCTGACCAACTCGCGCCCCCAGCCCAGCCCGCGGGTCCAGCCGTGGCGCTGCAGATACCCCGCCGTGGTGGCCAGCGCATCCGAGGGATCTTCGGACCAGATGTCGCGCCGCCCGTCGCCGGTGAAATCCACCGCGTAGTCCTGGAACACGGTAGGCATGCATTGCGTGTGCCCCATCGCCCCCGCCCAACTTCCGGTCATCCGCGCGGCGGGGATATCGCCGTTCTGCACGATGCGCAGCGCGGCGATCAGCTCGCGCTCGAAATACCGGCCGCGACGACCGTCGAAAGCCAGTGTCGAGGTGGCCGAGATCACCGGGATCAACCCCTGCCTTTCGCCATAGAAGCTCTCCAGCCCCCAGATCGCGGTGACGATCTTTGCGTCGACACCGGTCTGGTCCTCGATCGCGGCCAGCGTGCGCCGGTGCCGGGCATAGGCCTGCCGCCCCTTCTCGACCCGCTCATCCGAGGCGGCGATGGCCAGGTAATCCTCGAGCGTGCGATTGAATTCGGTCTGGTTGCGGTCACGCGAGACGACACCGGGCAGGAACCCCGCTCCGCGAAAGGCCGTGTTCAGCGTGGCCCGCGAAATCCCCTGCGCCTCGGCCCGGCCACGGAACGCGGCAACCCAGGTGTCATAGGCCCGGTTCGGTGCGGGCAGCAGGTCGTCGGGCAATCCCTCCGGCGCGGCGGCACCCTGCCCGCCCGGAACCGCACGCGAACAGGCCGCAAGGCCAAGGCCCAGCAGCCCCATCCCGAACAGGCGTCGATCAATCCGCATCAGGCGCGCTCCCCCTGGATGTGTCCCCGTGCATGGTGTCGGGAATACCGCCCGCGCACAATGGCCGAGTTCCACACGACCGAGGGAGGAGAGTGCCTCCGATACCGTCACCCTGACCGCCGCGGCCGGGTGGCCCCAGCCGCCCCTTCCACGACACACGCGCCGGTCACCCGGCGCGCATCGTCAATCGAAGGCCAGGTTGACCAGGAACAGCGACAGGATCGGAAAGGACGCAACCAGTGTCAGGCGCACCGCATCCGCCGCCAGGAACGGCAGCACCGCCAGATAGAGCCGGCGCAGCGGAACGTCGGGCATGTGCAGTTTGACAACGAACAGGTTCATCCCGACCGGCGGTGTGATCAGACCGATCTCGACCACCGACAGCAGCAGGATGCCGAACCAGACCGGATCAAAACCGTTGTCCATCGCGATCGGGAAGATGAACGGCACCGTCAGGAACACCATCGACACCGAATCCATCAGGCATCCCAGGACGATATAGAACACGATGATCGCCAGGATGATCTGCCAGGGCGCCAGCCCCAGCCCGCCGACCCAGCCGACCAGCATCTGCGTGACCTGCGTCGCCTCGATGAAATAGTTGAACGTCGAGGCCGCAACCAGGATCATAAAGATCATCCCGCTCAGCGAGGCCGTCTCGAACGCCGCCTGCTTCAGCGTGTCCAACGTCAGCCGGCCGCGCACCAGCGCCACCAGCGCCACCCCCAGAACCCCGATCGAGGCCGCCTCGGTCGGCGAGAACAGCCCCGCGAACATCCCGCCCAGCACCAGCCCGAAGACCAGCATCACCGGCCAGGCGCTGACCACCATCCGCAGCCGCGCACCGGCCGAATGCTTCGGCCCCGATTTCGCCAGCTGCGGCGCGACGCGCGCCACCACCGACACGGCGATGACATAGAGGCCGGTCGCCATCAGCCCGGGGATGATCGCGGCAATGAACAGCTGCCCGATCGACTGTTCGGTGAGGATCGCATAGATCACCAGGATGATCGACGGCGGGATCAGCACGCCCAGCGTGCCCCCTGCCGCCACCGTCGCCCCCGAGAACGCCGCGTCATAGCCGCGATCGCGCATCTCGGGGATCGAGATCCGCCCCATCGTCGCCGAGGTCGCCAGCGACGAGCCACAGATCGCCCCGAACCCCGCGCAGGCGGCAATGGTCGCAACCGACAGCCCCCCGCGCCAATGCCCGAAAGCCGCATAGCCCGCGTCGTAGAGGTTGCGCGACATGCCCGTGTGCAGCGCCAGCGCGCCCATCAAGACGAACAGCGGCACCACCGACAGGCTGTAGGGAAACACGCTGTTGAACGGCAGCGATCCGGTGACGAACAGGGTGATCGGCCAACCGTTGACATAGGCCCCGCCCAGCAGCCCGACCAGCGCCATCGCCAGGGCAATCGGCGTGCGCAGCAGGATCAGGACGATAAAGGCGATCAGCCCGGTGGTTCCGACAGCAATCATGCTCATGCGCTTTCTCCGCTCCCTGAACCCGCACCCTGCTTCAGCGTCACGATCGCCGCCCACAACGAGGCCAGCGCCGACAGCGCCAGCCCGACCACCACCGGCAGCCAATACCAGATCATCGGGATGCGGATGTTCTGCGACACGTCGCCATAGCCGGCGATCAGCCGGGCCTGGCCAAAGGCGGCATAGGCGAGCACCGCCATCACCACCACCGCGACCAGCCACCACAGCAGGGCCAGCGCCGTGTTGACCCGCTCCGAAAACATTTCGGTCAGCACGGTGACCGCGACATGCGCCCGACGGGCAAAGCCGTAGGCGATGCTCAGAAACACCGAATACATGACCGCCAGCTGGGTCAGGTCGACCATCCCGCGCACGCCACCACCCAGGGTGTGGCGCATCACCACGTCGACACCGGTGACCAGCGCCGCGGCGCCGATGAAGATCAGCGCCAGCCAGGCCAGCGCATCGACACTCTTCTCCACAATTCTTCCGATCACGGCACGACCTCCGTCAGGCTTCGGCTTGACCCGCAAACCTGCGGTTTTGCAGCCATTGGGTAATGAGGTTAACGGCGTATGATTGGTGAGTTGGTTGGTCTTTGTAGTAGTGAGTTGCGCCGTTGATGCGGTGGTATGTTTTGTCTTTTGTGGTTGCGGCGTCGAAGACGCAGCGTGGGTGTGCGGTTGGGACGGCGTCGTCTGCGGAGTTCTCGACCACCAGGAGCGGCACGGTGACGGTCTTGATGCAGGCCTCGGCGTCGGCGCGGGAGTGGTCGGGGGACCATTGGCTGAGCCAGGCGCGCAGGGTGGTGAAGCGGGCGAGGCCGGCGGGGCCGTTGTTGGCCGTCTCGGGGTTGCCGAGGTAGCACCAGCCCGGGCGGCGGTCGTTGGGTTCCAGCGTCGGGTCGAGGAACCGCGGGTCGGCCATCGTGCGGTGCACCAGGAACGGCCGCTCGACCTCGGCGCCGCCGCGCGCCTTCAGCCTGTCCAGCGTGTCCAGCGCATGCTCGGTGATCCGGCGCACCCGCGCCCGCTGCGCCGCCCGGTAGGTGGCGACGAACCCGGCCGTATAGGGCGGTTCGATCTGCCCGCCGTAGAGGTTCAGCGCCGGGTCGCAATCGTCGGGATCGAGCTCGTTGCGCACCGAGGGGTCGATCCATTCCGCCAGGATCCGCGCCCGCCCGGTATGCGCGGCGATGAACATCAGCGCATCCGCCGGCTGCAGCCCGGCCCGCGTCAGGTCATAGACGTCGCCCGCCGGCGTGTGGGTGATCGTCGGCGCCTCGGCCTGGGACTGGTAGAAGGTCGCCAGCGACCCGCCCCCCGACCAGCCGCAGAGCACGACGGTGCGATAGCCCAGGTCCTCGCGCGCGTGGCGCACATAGGCGCCCAGGTCCGCCACCACCTTCTCCATGATCAGCGGCGCGTCGTTCTTGGCATAGCGCGAGGCGCCGCAGATCACGTGATGCCCGGCCCGCGCCAGCGCCGCCGGCAAGGGCATCAGGTTCAGCGTCGAGGCCGGGTGCATGAAGATCAGCACCGTGTCGCTGTCATGGCCCTCGGGCAGCAGCCGCTGGCCCTCCAGGAACACATAGCCCTGCGAGCCGACGAAGCCGTAGGTCTCGGTGAACGCCGCCTTCTCCTCGAAGGACAGGATGATCGGCTCGCGCCGCAGCTCATAGGTGGGTGTCAACGCCCGTCCTCCCGTCTTTCGCGCCCCAAACCCCGATCAGGCCCCCCGGATCTCAGCCGGATCTCAGCCCTCCGGCGCGACCCGCGCGCCCCCCGATCAGGCCCGATCAGCCCCGATCAGCCGCGCGCGTTGGCGTGCAGCGGATCGACATCCGGCGCGCGCTTGGTGCGCGACCACTCGGCCAGCGTCACCGGCGCCGCGTCGCGCAGCATCGCCCCCAGCTCGGCCGAGGTCGTGTCGATCGCCAGCTCCAGCCGGTGACCCGAGGGGTCGAAGAAATAGATCGACTGGCAGATCGTGTGGTCGGTCGGTCCCAGAACCTCGACGCCGCCCGCCTCGAGCCGCGCCTTGTAGGCCAGCAGCGTCTCCATGTCCGGAACCTTCAGCGCCAGGTGCTGCACCCATTTCGGCGTCTCCTCGTCGAGGATCCCGCCCTTGTCCTCGGGCAGCTCGAAGAAGGCGACAAAGCTGCCATCCGCCATCTGCAGGAAGATGTGGATATGCGGCGACCACTCGCCCGTCGACGGCACCGTGTTCTCGGCCACCGCGATGTTGAAATCGAGGTCCAGAAAGTCGCGGTAGAACGCCACCGTCTCTGCCGCGTCCTTGCAGCGATACGCCGCGTGATGAAGCCCGCTGATGCCCATGATCCGATCCTCCCCCGGGATGATTCGACTGCGTTGGGAAATTTCGTATCCAAGAATGCGATTCATATCAATCATTAGTTGCTTGTTCGCCGTTTTTGGATACATTTTACCGCACACCACGGAATCAGGACCAGAACCATGACCCAGCTGCGGGCCCCCTCGCGGGCGTTGAACAGCCGCTTGTCCCAGGGGCCAACCCTGATGGCGCCCGGCATCTATGACGGCCTCTCCGCCAGGATCGCCGCCCAGGCCGGCTTCGAGGCCCTCTACATGACGGGCTTCGGCGTCTCGGGCTCCACCCTCGGCATGCCCGACATCGGCCTGATGACCGCAACCGAGATGGCCGACCGCGCCCGCGCCCTCACCGACGCCGCCCGCACCGAGGACGGCACACCCGTCCCGCTGATCGCCGACGGCGACAACGGCCACGGCAGCGAACTCAACGTCGCCCGCCTCGTCCGCCTCTACGAACAGGCCGGCGTCGCCTGCATCCAGCTCGAGGACCAGGTCTTCCCCAAACGCTGCGGACACATGGCCTCCAAGGAGGTCATCGGGCGCTCCGAGGCCGCCGCCAAGATCGCCGCCGCCGTCGCCGCACGCGACACCTCCGACTTCCTCGTCATGGCCCGCACCGACGCCCGCGCCGTCATCGGCTTCGACGAGGCCCTGCGCCGCGGCGAGGCCTTCCTCGACGCCGGCGCAGACATCCTCTTCATCGAGGCCCCGCAATCCCTCGAGGAACTCCGAACCGTCGCCGAAACCTTCAAGGGCGCAAAACTCGTCGCAAACATGGTCGAGGACGGCAAAACACCCTACCTCCCCGTCGCAGACCTCGACGCCCTCGGCTTCGCTCTCGCCATCTACCCCGTCTCCGCCCTCCTCGCCACTGCCCGACGCCTCGCAGACGTCTACGCCTCCATGCACACCGCAGGATGCCTCCCAAACGCCGAACAAAGGCTCTCATTCCCAGACTACAACAAACGCATGGGCCTCAACGCACTCGTCCCAAACGCCGTTGCATAGAACAATCACGACATGGGATACACGGGGCGGTGGCATGTTGAACGGAAGACCCCTGATGACCTCGAGCACAGATCTGGCCTATGCGCATATCAAGTCCGCGATCATGTCGGGCGAGTTGAAGGCCGGGGACCGGATCAAGGAGGAGTTGATCGCCGAGAAGATCGGTGTCAGCCGGACGCCGATCCGCCATGCGATCCAGAAGCTGACCGCGCAGGGCTTCGTGGCCACGCTGCACAACTCCGGCGCGCGCGTCGCGGACTGGAGCTCGCAGGATCTCGAGGAGATCACCGCGATGCGCGCCCTGCTGGAAGGGTTCGGTGCGGGCATCGCGGCGCGCAAGGTCAAGCCCGAGGACATGGAGATCCTGCGCGACCTGGCGGCCGAGATGGAGGCCGCCGCCGCCCGCGGGACGCGGGAATCGCTGGAAGCGATCACCGAGCTGAACAGCCGCTTTCACATGGCGATCATCGAGGCTTCGGGCAATCGCCGGCTGGCCGAGGTGATCGGCAACCTGGCGCACCCCTTGCTGGTGCAGCGCCGCTTTTCGGGCTTTTCGCCCGAGCGCCTGCAACGGTCGATGAACCATCACCGCGAGATCATTGACGCGCTTGCCTCGGGTTCGCCGGAATGGGCGACCAACATCATGCGCTCGCATATCCTGTCGAGCGCGGTCGACCTCGAGACCTGATCCGCATCCCCCTGGAAATGCATGCCCCCGCCGCCGTCGCGACGGGGGTGTTCGTATTATTCCGCCTGAAAATACAAAATGGTATACAAAATGCCGCAGGCATGCGTTTTTTACTGGGATTTTGGATTAAAATGGATACCATTTATGGAGCCGAGGCCAGAGAATCATCTGTGGCGCTCTGGTCGGTGCCCGGTTTTGGCCGACAAAATCTGCACCTGAAACAGGGAGGGCGGCGACACCAAAAAGGTGCGCCGCGCATAACGGCCAATCCCGTCGACGGCATCCGACTGCCGGCGCAAGCGACGGGATCGGGCTTTACGGAGGAGAAACGATGGATCTGAAATACACGATCTGCGCCCTGGCGCTCACCGCCGGCCTGAGTGCCGCCGCCACCACCGCCGGGGCCGAAATCCGGCTGCGCATGAGCCATTTCGTCCCGACGACGATCGGCCTGCACACCGACTTCATGGAACCCTGGGCCCGCCGTCTCGAGGCCTGCTCGGGCGGGGAAGTCACCGTCGAGATCCACCCCGCGGGGTCGGCGCTGGGGGATATCAACCAGCAGTATGACCAGGCGCGGGCGGGTGTCGTCGACATCGCCTTTGGCCACACCGGTTTCCCGGCCGGGCGCTTTCCGCGCAGCGGCCTGATCGAGCTGCCGTTCCTGGTGCCCAGCTCGGACGCGGGCAGCCACGCCATGTGGGACGCGCGCGACCTGCTGGCCCCGGAATATCAGGGCGTCCACGTTCTGGGCTACATGACCCACAACCCGGGCGTTCTGCACTCGCGCGAGCCGCTGACCTCGCTGGAGGGGCTGGCCGGGATGCGCGTGCGCACCTCGAATGCGGCAAACGCTGCCGTGGTCCAGCATTTCGGCGGCGAATCGATCGGCCTGCCGCCGGGGCAGATCTATGAGGCGCTGCAGCGCGGGACCATCGACGCGGTGTCGATGGACTGGAACGGAATGAACGTCTACCGCCTTTATGAAGTGGCGACGCATCATCTGGACGTGCCGGTCTATGTCAGCGGCTTCTTCTTCGTGATGAACCAGGCGCGCTATGACTCGCTGCCCGACAACGTCCGCGCCTGCGTCGACCAGGATTCGGGCGAGGCGCTGGTCTCGACCTTTGGCGCGATGTGGAATGCCTGGCAGGAGCCCGGCCTCGACATCGTCAACAACAACCCCGAGCATGTCGTCACCCACGCCACGCCCGAGGAAGTCGCCGCCTGGCGCGATCAGTCGGCCGGGATCACCGACACGCTGATCGAGAACGCCATCGCCGGCGGCGTCGAAAACGCCCGCGAGATCGTCGCCGCGATGGAAGCCTCCATCGCTGCGCATAACTGACCGCTGACGGGCGGGCACGCGCGATCGCGGCCCGCCCTTCTTTGACGCAACACGCTCACACGGCGCCCGCTCTCACGGGCGCCGGTTCGAGTGGTGGAGACCTTGCCGCATGCACCAGCCAGTCACGACCCCACGTCCGTCGGTTTTCTACGACTATCAGATCTATCCCTTTGCCCACCCGTCCGAGATGGACACCCCCGGCACGCGCCATCAGGTCGTGATCGCAGGCGCGGGCCCGGTGGGCATGGTGCTGGCGCTGTTGCTGTCGAAATGGGGCGTGCGCTCGGTCATCCTGGAAGCCGAGGCGCAGGTCTCCGAGGGCAGCCGCGCCGCCGCCTTTACCCGCCGCTCGCAGGAGATCCTGCAGCTGGCGGGCGCCATCGAACCCTTCCTGAAGAACGGGCTCGAATGGGACAGCGGGCGGAACTATTACAAGGGCAAGGAGATCTACCATATGGTGATCCCCTATGACGAGAATGATCGTTACAAGCCCGTCCTCAACAACTCGCAGCAATACTGGGAAGAGTATCTGCTGGGCTATTGCGAGGCCGATCCGCTGATCGACCTGCGCTGGCAGTCAAAGTTGACCGGGCTGACGAATGGCACCGATGGCGTGACCGTCTCCGTCGACACGCCCGAGGGCGAGTATCAGCTTGAAGCCAACTGGCTGGTCGCCTGCGATGGCGGGCGCTCCACCGTGCGGCGGCTGATGGACCTGCGGATGGACGGCATCGGCTTCGAGGGCAAGTTCGTCATCACCGACTTCCGCGCCCCGGGCATGGATCTGCCAACCGAGCGCCGGGCCTTCTTCGACCCGCCCTGGAACATGGGCAACACGATTCTGGTGCACCGCCAGCCCAACGATCTGTGGCGCTTTGACTATCGCGTGCCGGACGGCGAGGCGCCCGAGGTGACGCTGGACCCCGAGACGATCACCAAGCGCATCGGCCTGATCATGGAAATGGTCGGCCGCGATGTCCCGTGGGAACTGGACTGGGCCACGATCTATTCCGCTAACACCAAGACGCTGGACAGCTACAACCACGGCCGCGTGCTGTTCGCGGGCGATGCCGCGCATCTGCTGCCGGTCTTTGGCGTGCGGGGCGCGAACACCGGCCTGCAGGACGCCGAGAACCTGGCGTGGAAGCTCGGGATGATCGAGGTCCGGGGTGCCTCGCCTGCGATCCTCGACAGCTACAGCGCCGAACGGGTGCTGGCCGCGCGCGAGATCTGCGAAGAGGCCGGCAAGAGCACCCGCCTGATGGACCCGCCCAGCCACGGCTACCGGGTGATGCGCAAGGTGGTGCTGTCCTTCTCGCTGACGCAGGATTTCTGCACCGAACTGCTGAACTGGCGGACCTCGCGGCCGCACGAATACCTGGAGAGCGCGCTCAACGCCCCCGGCGACGACAACGCGGGTTTCCGCGCCGGCTATGCCGATGGCACCTGCGTGCGCAGCGTCAAGCTGGGCGAGGACCACTATCTGTTCGACGACTTCCGCTTCAAATTCCAGCTGCTGCTGTTTGTCGGGGCCGGAACGGATACCACGGCATTGGCGGCCGACCTGGCAGCGATGCGGAACCGCGACCTGGTCAACGTGATCGCCATCGGAGCCCCGGTCGCGGGGGCCGATGCCACGGTCGACGACGGGGCGCAGGCGGTGTTCGACCGCTATGGCGTGGGCGCTGCGGGGATGTATCTGCTGAGACCCGACATGCATGTGTCCGGTCGCTGGCAGCGGCTGGACCTCGCGCGGATCGACGTGCAACTCGACCGGATCCTGGACACGGAGGCCTCGAAATGAGCAACCAGATCGACATCGCCAAGCTGGAGGCCGCCAACGACCTGATCGCCGAGGCGATCGACCGGGCCGGCGAACACTCGGAACTGATGCTGGCCAAGGCCCTGTTCCACCTGGCGCTGCACAAGACCACGATCGACGACCTGCGCCACAGCCTCGAGGTCAGCGGCGCCGACCTCGACGACTGATCGCGACGCAGGCACCATCCCGGACGGGGGCAGGGCCGACCTGCCCCCGTCTTGCGTTCAGAGCGGATAGTGCATCGGGCCGTTCTGGATGGTGATCCAGCGCAGCTCGGTGAACTCCGCGATCCCCCAGTTGCCGCCGAACCGGCCATAGCCCGAGGCCTTGACCCCGCCAAAGGGCATCTGCGCCTCGTCGTGGACGGTCGGCCCGTTGATATGGCAGATCCCGCTTTCGATCCGCGACGCGACCGCCATTGCGGCGTTGATGTCGCGGCTGAACACCGCACTCGACAGGCCGAAATCGCTTTCGTTGGCGATCCGCACGGCCTCGTCCACCGACATCGCCCGGATGATCGCCGCGACCGGGCCAAAGCTTTCTTCGGTATAGAGACGCATGTCCGGGGTCACGCCGTCCAGCGCCGAAGCGTTCAGGATCGGCCCCTCGCCGCCGCCGCCGATCAGCCGCGCGCCCTTGGCCACCGCGTCGGCCACCAGCTCGCGCACCCGGTCCGCAGCCTGCGCACTGACCAGCGCCCCCAGGGGCGCATTGGCCGCACGCGGATCGCCGGCGGGCAGGCTTTCGACCTTGCGCGCAAAGGCCTCGACAAAAGCATCGCCGGCGTCGCCCACGGTGATGATGCGTTCGGTCGACATGCAGATCTGGCCCTGGTTCATGTAGGCACCGAACCCCGCCGCAGCCACCGCCGCGTCAATGTCGGCGTCCTCCATGATGATCATCGGCGCCTTGCCGCCCAGTTCCAGCAACGCGGGTTTCAGATACCGCCCGGCCAGTTCCCCGATCACCTTGCCGACCCGGGTCGAGCCGGTGAAATTCACCCGCCGCACCGCCGGATTGGCGATCAGCGCCTCGACCAGCTTCGGCGCGTCGTCGGGGTGGTTCGAGATCGCGTTCAGCACGCCCGCCGGGAACCCGGCCTCGGCAATCGCCTCGACCACCAGCGCGTGGGTCCGGGGGCAGAGTTCCGAACTTTTCATCACGATGGTGTTGCCGCAGGCCAAGGGCGTGGCGATGGCCCGCACCCCCAGGATCACCGGCGCGTTCCAGGGCGCCATCGCCAGCACCACGCCCGCCGGTTGCCGCACCGCCATCGCCATCGAGCCGGGGCGGTTCGAGGGGATGATCTCGCCCTTGATCTGGGTGGTCAGGGCGCCGGCCTCGACCAGCATGTCGGCGGCCAACATGACGTTGAACCGCGCCCAGGCCTCGGTCGCGCCGATCTCGTCCTTCATCGCCGCGACGATGTCGTTGGCGCGCGCCTTCAGCCCCTCGGCGGCGGCGAGCAGCTTTTCACGCCGCAGCTTGGGCCCGGTCGCGGCCCAGCCCGGAAAGGCCCGCGCGGCAGCATCAACCGCGGCGGTCGCATCGGCCAGCGAGGCGGCGGCGGCCTCGGTCACGGTTTCGCCGGTGATCGGGTTCTCGCGCCGGAACTGGCGGCCGCCCTCGGCCTGGACGTGCTTGCCGTCGATATAGAGGTTCAGGGTCTGCATGGGTCTTTCTCCCGCTGGTCAATCAGTCAGTGCCCCGCCCAAGAAGGCGGCGGCGACGGCAGGGTCGTTGCGAAGGGCCTCGGCGGCACCGGCGCCGATGATGCGCCCGGCTTCGAGCAGATAGGCCCGGTCGGCCAGGGCCAGCGTCGCCGCGGCGTTCTGTTCGACGATCATAATTGTCAGCCCGCCCGCGCGGATCCGGCCCAGCGCAGCAAAGAGTTCCTGCGCGACGATCGGTGCCAGACCCAGCGAGGGTTCATCAAGCAGCAGCAGATCCGGCGCGGACATCAGCGCGCGACCGATTGCCACCATCTGTTGCTCGCCGCCCGACATGGTGCCAGCGATCTGCCCGCGCCGCTGGGCCAGTTTCGGGAACAGCCCGAACACCTCGTCACGCCGCGCTGCCGCGCCCGCCTGAGCCCGGCGCGGCAGCGCGCCCAGCGACAGGTTGTCCTCGACCGTCATCGCCGGGAAGATGCCGCGCCCCTCGGGGACCAGGGCGATGCCGTGCTCCACCAACAGGTGCTGCGGCAGGGCCAGCAGATCCTGGTCCTGATAGCGGATGCTGCCCGAGGCAGGGCGCACCCGCCCCCCGACCGCCCCCAGAAGCGAGGATTTCCCGGCCCCGTTCGCGCCGAGGATCGCCACCATCTCGCCCTTGCCGACCTCGGCCGACACGCCGTCGAGCGCGGTGTGCTTGCCATAACGCAGGGTCAGATCCTTGATCTCAAGCATCGGCATCCACCTGTCCCAGATAGGCCGCGACCACATGCGGGTCGGCCAGCACCTCGGCGGTCGGCCCGTCCGCGATCAACGCACCCGAGTTCATCACCAGGGCCCGCGGGCACAGCGTGCGCACCGCCTCCATGATGTGTTCCACCATCAGGATCGTCAGCCCGCTGTCGGTCAGACTGCGGATCAGCGCGATCCCCTGTTTCAGCTCGGTCGGGTTCAGCCCGGCCAGCCATTCGTCGAGCAGCAGCAGCGAGGGCTCGGCCGCCAGCGCGCGCGCCAGTTCCAGCCGTTTCTGGTCGATATAGGTCAGATCGCCCGCCAGCCCGGTTTCCCGCCCCGCCAGCCCAACCCGGGCCAGCGCGTCATTGGCCACTGCGACGGCGGCCGTGCCCCAATGGGCCTTGGCGCCGAACACCGCCGGGATCATCACGTTTTCCATCAGCGTCAGCGACGGCAGGATGCGCACCAACTGAAAGGTCCGTGCGACACCCGCCCGTGCCACCGTATCGGCGCGCCGCCCGCTGAGCGTGACGCCCTGCAGGGCGATGCGCCCGGCGCTGAGCGGCAGCGCGCCTGACAGCAGGTTGATCAGCGTCGTCTTGCCGGATCCGTTCGGCCCCAGCAGACCGACAATCTCGCCCTGTTCCAGCGTGAACGACACGTTGTCCACCGCCGTCAGCCCGCCGAACCGCTTGGTCGCGCCCTCGATAGACAGAAAGCTCATGCCTTCCTCCTCTGCCGCAGCCGTTCGATCCCGGCCAGCACGCCATTGGGCAGCACAAAGACCACGGCGATGAACAACAGCCCCAGGATGATCGGATAGGTATCCGGGAAATCCGACGACAGCCATTCAAAGACCAGGAACAGTGGCACCGCCCCCAGCGCCGGCCCCCAGAGCCGGTTCGCCCCGCCCAGAAGCGCCATGATCACCGTCAGGAAGCTGACCGTCGGGTTGAAGACGATCGAGGGCTCGACATAGACCCAGCGCGGCGAGGCGATGGCCCCGGCCAGGGTGATGATCGTCGAGGCCAGGACGAAGACGATCAGCTTGACCCGCGCCAGGTGGATACCGGAATGCGCGGCAACCGTTTCATCGTCACCGATCACCCTGAGCGCCAGCCCCAGCCGGCGCCGGTGGATCCAGGCGGTCAGGCCGATGGTGAAGGCGCCCAGCGCCAACATCTGCCAGTAGATGCCGCGCGCGGTGATATCGAGAAAGATATACCGGCCCAGCGTGCCGGTGACGTTGACCTCATACCAGGTGATCAGCTCGCGGATCAGCTCGGACAGGCCGAAGGAGAAGATCACGAAATAGATCCCCGCCAGCCGCAGCGTCGACAGCCCGACGACCAGCGCCAGCCCGGCGCCGATTACCCCGGCCACGGCCAGAACGACCGGATAGGGCAGGCTCTCGTTCAGCACCGCGACCGTATAGGCGCCGGTGCCGTAAAACGCGACCGTGGCCAAGGAGATATAGCGCGTGTGCCCCGAGAACAGCGCCCAGGCCGAGGCCAGCGTGACATAGGTCGCCATGCCCAGGAGCAGCCCCAGTTGATAGGCCGAGGCGACCAGCGGCGCGGCGGCGAGCAGCACCAGCGCGGCCAGCGGCAGCGCGAGGGAAAGGGTCTTGCGCATCGGCTTACCTCCGCCGGAACAGCCCCTGGGGCCGCCACAGTAGAACGATCAGGAAAATGGCGAAGGTCGCGGCCAGGGTCAGGCCGGGGTCGATGGCGGTCGCCACGAAGGTCTCGACCAGCCCCAGCGCCAACCCAGCGGCCAGCGCGCCGCCGACGTTGCCGACACCGCCCATGATGACGATCACCAGCGCCTTCATCGTGAAGACGACGCCCCCCGTCGCGGAAAACGTCTGATACATCGCCAGCGTTCCGCCCGCCACGGCGGCCAGCGCGGTGCCCAGCGCAAAGCCCTGTCGCATGGTGCGGTTGACGTCGATGCCGACCAGCGGGGCCGAGACCGGGCTCAGGGCGACGGCGCGCAGGGTCAGCCCCCAGCGGGTGCGGGCCAGCGCCACCACCAGCGCGCCGCCGGCGACGACGCAGATCCCGAAGGCCACCAGCTTGTTTGCCGCCACCGACACGCCGAACACCGACACGCCACGGTCGAGATAGGAAATCGAGGTGAAATTCGGCCCGGCCGTGAGCAATAGCACCCCTTGGATCAGGAACAGAAGGCCGAAGGTGGCGAGGATCGAATCCACCTCGAGCCGCCCGCTGCCCCCGGCGCGCCGCACCAGCGGTCCCATCATCACCGTATAGAGGGCCCAGCCAACCAGATAGCCCGCTGGCGCCAGCAGCAGGATGCTGATGATCGGCGACAGGCCAAGGCCCTGAAAGGCCCAGACCAGCACGAAAGCTGCGATCAGCGTCAATTCGCCATAGGCGAGGTTCATAATGCGCGCGATGCCGTATTGCAGGGTCAGCCCCAGCGCCAGCAAGGCATAGGTGCCGCCCAGGACGGCCCCCAGGATCAGGGTTGTCAGTAGCATGATGTCTCTTGGGGGTCGTTGGTCAGGGCGCCCGAATGCCGGGCGCCCCTTGTGCTGTGTCCCAACCCGATACGCCGTGGCTTACCAGTTCGGACGCGGGATGATCGGCGCCACGGCGCCGTCGCGGTCACCCGGATTGACGGCGCGGAACGCCCCGCCCTGCCACTGGCCGACCCACCACAGGTCGCGCAGCTGGTTGTCTTGCAGCTGCACCTCGCCGATGATCGTCTGGAAGGTGCCGGTCGACAGCTCCTGCGCCAGCGCGGCGTGGTCCAGGCCAACGCGCTCGACCGCCTGCTGCAGCATCTCCAGCGAGGCATAGGTGATCGCCGAGGCCCAGCTGTCGGGCGGCGCACCGACAAACGCGGTATGGGCGGCGAAATAGGCCTGGATCGCCGGCGAATCCGCGTTCACGCCGCCGATCGACATGACGCCTTCCTCGCTGCCCTGGGCGATGCCCGGATAGATCGGGAAGGCCCCGCCGACACCGATATAGAACACGGGCGGGTTATACCCCATCGAGCGCGCGGTGCCGGTCATGCCGAAGCTGCCCGGCGGATACGAAAAGGCGATGAAGCTGTCCGCGCCCGAGGCCTGCGCCTCGCTGAGGATCGCCGCGAAATCCGAGGTGCCCAGCGGATAGGTCTCGTCATAGGCCAGCTCGAAGCCCGCCGCCTCGAAGGCCGGGCGCGCGCCGTTGATCAGGTCGATGCCGAAGCCGTCCGCGACCGAGACCACGGCGACCTTGTTGTTGATCGTGCCGGCGTCGCGCGCGGCGGTCAGCACCTCGACCAGGCCGTTGGCATAATCATGGCCACCGCCCAGCATCCAGAAGCTGCGATCCCAGCGCGCGGCGAATTCCGGTGCGCGGTCGGTCACCGCGGTCACCGCCAGCTGCGGATAGCCAAAGCGCGCGAAGAGGGGGGCGACCGCCAGATTCGCGCCGGTGCCCCAGGGCGGCAGGATCAGGTCGACCTGATCCTCGCTGGCCAGACGCTCGATGGCACGCACCAGATCTTCGTTCGACGAGCGGTTGTCGTATTCCGTCACCTCGATCATCCGGCGGCTGCCGTCGGGCAGCGTGAGGCCGCCGGCCTCGTTCACCTGATGCACCCACAGCTCATAGTTGGGGATCGTCGTGATGCCCGCGCCGGTGGCGTTCGCGCCGGTGCGTGCGACGGCATAGCCGATGCTGACGGTCTCCTGCGCCGAGGCCGCACCGGCCATCAGTGCAAGGCCGGACGTCAAGCAAAAGCCAAGGGCGCGCAAGCCCGCGCGCCGGGTCATTGTGGTCATGGTGTCCTCCCTTGCCGCACCTGTGATGCGGCGATTGATCCGCGCTTCTCACGGGGAGTGGCGCGGCTGAAGACAAGCTAGCGGCCGGAACATTCCCATAAAATGCACTTTTATGAGCAGTTTTTGAACTTATACTGGATTTGATTGCTTTCAGATGCATGTTTCAGGACCGATGCCCCAGACCCGGTTTCCCCCCGTCCGCACCTCGCCGCCGCGCAGCACCCTCGGTGTCCAGCAGGTCAAAAGCCCGCTGACCCGCGCCGGCTATGCCCTGCCGGGTGGCAGCGCGCATCTCTTCCTGATGCAGACCGGCGAAGCGTCACTCCGCGAGCGCAACCGCCCCGAGGAAACCTGGGTCGACGGGCGGCGGCTGATCTGGCTGGACGATGGCGGCGGGCGCGAGTTGCTGGTTGCCGGCGGCACGCGCGGGCAGCTGGTGGCGATCCCGCAGATCGCGCTGGCCAGCGCCCTGCCCGCGACACCGTTGGGCGACCAGATCCGCCGGACCCTGCAGCAGAAACTGTCACTGCCGCTGGACAGTTCTGAACGTCTGCCTGCCCTTGTCGAGGCCATCGACGCCGAGCGTCAGACCGCCGCCCCCGGGTCCGATCTGACCATCGGCCATCTGATGTCGCTGCTGCTGATCCGGGTCTGGCGTCTGGCGCGCGCGGATCTGATCGCCCACGGCCGTGCGCCGCAAGGCCTGGCCGAACGCTTTGTCCAGCTCGCCGCGCAGCACGGCCGCGACCACTGGCGGGTCAGCGACTATGCCGGCGCGCTGGCGGTCAGCCCCGACCGGCTCGGCTCGGCCGTCCGGCGGGCGACCGGCTTGTCGCCCAAGGGTTATCTGCTGCGTGCGCTGTTTTCCGAGGCCTGCGAACTTCTGGCCAATACCGGCATGCCCGTAGGCCAGATCGCCTTTCGCCTGGGGTTCTCGGATCAGGGCTATTTCACACGGCTGTTCGCCCGCCAGGTCGGCACATCACCGGGACGCTATCGACGGCTGGTCAAGGAACGCCGCGGCGAGGGCGACGCCTCGTTCGCGGCCTGGCCATGACCCCCGCAACAGAAATGACGCAGGGTCGCAAACACAACGCTTGCGCAACTAAGTCAGTTATGCTTACCTTTTCGAAGGGATGGACGGCACCGCCCCGGTGCCGATAGACTCGGCTCTGGCCGAGGTTATTCGGGAGGCATCACCATGCTCGACGAACCGCGCAAGGCTCGACTGGATTTCACGCTCGACGACCGTCTGACCAAGGACGAGGGCTGGGTCTATATGACCGGGATGCAGGCACTGGTCCGCCTGCCGATCCAGCAGCGAAAACGCGACGCGGCGGCCGGGCTGAACACCGGCGGCTATATCTCGGGCTATCGCGGCTCGCCGATCGGGCGCTATGACATGGAGCTGTGGCAGGCCGGCGACGCGCTGAAGGATCACAACATCGTCTTTCAGCCGGGCCTGAACGAGGACATCGCCGCCACCGCGACCTGGGGGTCGCAGATGGTCGGGCTGTTCCCGGGCGCCAAGGTCGAAGGCGTGTTCTCGATCTGGTATGGCAAGGCCCCGGGCATGGACCGCTCGATGGACCCGATCCGCCACGCCAACTTTGCCGGAACCAACGAAAAGGGTGGCTCGCTGCTGCTGGTCGGGGATGACCACGGCGCGAAATCGTCGACCGTCGCCTGCTATTCCGACTTCAACTTCGTCTCGGCCGGCATTCCGCTGTTCGCCCCCGCCAACGCGCAGGAGGTGCTGGACTACGGTCTGCACGGCATCGCGCTGAGCCGCTTCTCGGGGATGGTGACCGGGATGAAGCTGGTCACCGACGTGGTCGAAGGCGGCGGCTCGGTGCATATCGCGCCCGACAGCCCCCAGATCACCCTGCCGCCCAAGGACAAGCACATCGGCATCGCGCCGTACACGCCGATCCTGCTGGCCGAGCAGACGCTCTATGACCAGCGGCTGAAACTGGCGCTGGCCTATATCCGCGCGAACGGGTTGAACCGGATGTCCGGCGCGGCGCAGGCGCGGATCGGCATCGTCGCCGCCGGCAAGGCCTGGCAGGATCTGGCCCAGGCGCTGCACGAGGCCGGCTTCAACGGCGAGACGCTGGGCGGCATGGGCATCCGGCTGCTGAAGGTCGGCGTGGTCTGGCCGCTCGACGAACGGATCGTCCGCGACTTTGCTCAAGGCCTTGAAACGATTGTCGTCGTCGAGGAAAAGCGCCCGCTCCTCGAAGACCAGATCCGCAGCTATCTCTATGGAACCGAGACCGCGCCGCGGATCGTCGGCAAGACCTTTGGCGGGCATGTGCTGGCCGCGGAAACCGCTGAATGCGCGTTTCCGAACTATGGCGAAATCGACCCCAACCTGGTCCGGCAGGTGGTCAACCGGGTGATCCACGATATCGACCCGGCGGCCCCGGTCATCACCCCGAACCAGCCCGCCGATGCGCCGGTGCTGGGCGGCGGCGCCCTGCGCGCACCGTCCTTCTGCGCCGGCTGCCCGCACGGGCGCTCGACCCAGGTGCCTGACGGCAGCCGCGCGCTGGCCGGCATCGGCTGCCACACGATGGCGGTGTTCCGCGATCCGACCAAGACCAACTCGATCACCCAGATGGGCGGCGAGGGCGCGGCCTGGCTGGGTCAGGCGCATTTCACCGATGAAAAGCACGTCTTTGCCAATATGGGCGACGGGACGTATTTCCATTCGGGGATGATGGCGATCCGCGCGGCGGTCGCAGCCAAGGTGAACATCACCTACAAGCTCTTGCACAACGGCTTCGTGTCGATGACCGGCGGCCAGCCCGTGGATGGCGAGATCGACCCGGTGACGATGATCCGCCAGATCCGCGACGAGGGCGTCGGCGCCATCGCGCTGGTCTCGGACGAGCCCGAAAAGTTCGAAGGCGAATCGCTGCCCGAAGGCGTGACCGTCCACCACCGCACGGAAATGGACCTGGTCCAGCGCCAGATGCGCGAGCGCAGCGGCGTCACCGCCATCGTTTATGACCAGCCCTGTGCGACCGAGCGCCGGCGGCTGCGCAAGCGCGGCAAATGGGTCGATCCCGACAAGCGCGTGTTCATCAACCCCGCGGTCTGCGAGGGCTGCGGCGATTGCTCGACCGTCTCGGGTTGCATGGCGATCGAGCCGCTGGAAACCGACTTCGGCCGCAAGCGGCAGATCAACCAGTCCTCGTGCAACAAGGATTTCAGCTGCGTCGAGGGGTTCTGCCCCAGCTTCGTCACCGTCGCCGGCGTCGATCTGCGCCGGCCCGACGTGAAACAGGTGGTGATCGACGCCTCGGCCCTGCCCGCGCCCAAACTGCCCGAAGTCGACGGCAGCTGGGCGGTGCTGGTCGCCGGGATCGGCGGCGCGGGCGTGGTGACGGTCGGCCAGACGCTGGCCGTCGCGGCGCATGCCGACGGCTGGTTCGCCTCGAACCTCGACATCACCGGGCTGGCGCAGAAATACGGCGCGGTCGCCTCGCACATCAAGATGGCGCGCACCCCCGCCGACATGACCGCGACCCGCATCGCCACCGGCGAGGCTGACGCGCTGATCGGCTGCGATCTGGTGGTCGCGGCGGGCGACGAGGCGATCGGCAAGCTGGCGCTGGATCACGCGGTGGCGGTGACCGACACCACCGTGGTGCCGACCGCCGAATTCTCGCGCAATCCCGACTGGTCGCTGAACGGCGCCGAGCAGGTGCAGCGCCTGACCCGCGTGCTGGGCGACCGGGTGCGTCCGATGGATGCGCAGGGGCTGGCGTTCCGGCTGCTCGGCGATGCGGTCTATGCCAACATGCTGCTGGTGGGGGCCGCATGGCAGCAGGGCGCCCTGCCCCTGTCGCTGGCCTCGATCCACCGCGCGATCGAGCTGAACGGCGTCAAGATCGCTCAGAACCGCCGCGCTTTCGACCTGGGCCGCCTGGCCTTTGCCGAGCCCGAAACCGTGCAGCGCATGCTGCGTGCGCTCGATGCGCCGGTGGATCTGGGCACACGGCGCGAAAAGACGCTGGACGAGATGATCGCGCTGCGGGTCGAGGAGCTGACCGCCCACAGCGGATCGAAACTGGCGCGGCGCTATCTGGACCGGGTTTCGCGGATCCGCGAGGCGGCGGCGCTGGCGGGTCTGGACGAGGCCCTGCCCAAGGCCGTCGCGCGCTATTACTTCAAGCTGCTGGCGGTCAAGGACGAATGGGAGGTCGCGCGCCTGCACACCAGACCCGCGTTCCACAAGGCGCTGAACGATACCTTTGTCGGCACGCCCGAACTGACCTTCTACTTTGGCGCCTGGCCGTTTGGCGGCACCGACCCCAAGACCGGCAAGCCGGTCAAGGGTGCGGTGAAGGGCAAGACAGCGATGCGGGCCTTTGCCCTGATGAACCGCTTCCGCGGTCTGCGCGGCACCCTGCTGGACCCGTTCCGCAACTCGGACGAGGCCCGGCTGAACCGCCGCCTGCTGGCCGGGTATGAGGCCGATCTGGACCTTGCGCTGGCCAATCTGGACCGCGGGGCCGAGCCGGTGCTGACCGCGCTGCTGTCCTTGCCCGAACATGTCCGCGGCTATGGCCATGTCCGCGAACGCCACGCCGAGAAGGTCGCGACCCAGCGCGAAGGGCTGCGCGCGGAGCTTGGCAAGGCCGCGGCCGAAGCCGCCTGAACCCCGGTCCGGCGCGCGTCAGTCGAGCGTGCGCCGGAACCGCAACAGTGCGACCAGCGAGAAGACCACCACGAAGACCGCCAGCGCCGCCAGCGAATCCGCGATCGTGGCGGCGTCGGCACCTTTCAGCATCACCGCCCGGATCAGCCGCAGGAAATGCGTCAGCGGAAAGATCTCGCCCAGCCATTGCGCCCAGACCGGCATGCCGCGGAACGGGAACATGAATCCCGACAGCATGATGGACGGCAGAAAGAAGAAGAAGGTGATCTGCATCGCCTGCATCTGCGTGCGCGACACGGTCGAGATCAGATACCCCAGGATCACCAGCGACAGCACGAAAACGAACACGCCGCCGTAGATCAGCCCCACATTGCCAACCATCGGCACATGGAACAGCACCCGCGCGGCGAACAGCACCACCACCACCTGCACCGCCCCCAGCGCCAGATAGGGCATCACCTTGCCCAGCATGATCTCGAGCGGCGTCGCCGGCATTGACAGGAGGTTCTCCATCGTGCCGCGCTCGGTCTCGCGGGTCAGGGCCATTGCGGTCATCATCACCATCGTCAGCTGCAGGATGACCCCCAAGAGCGCCGGCACGATGTTGTATTGGGTGATCCCCTCGGGATTATAGCGGCGATGCACGACGATCTCGATCCCGCCGGCCGGCGTGCTGACCCCGGCCTCGCGCGCCAGTGCCGATTGCGCCACCGACCCCAGAGTCGAGATCGCGCCCGAGGCCACCGAGGGATCCGTGGCATCGGCCTCGATCAGGATCTGCGCAGTGTCGCCCCGTTCCACCCGCCGGCCGAAATCCGACGGCACGGTCACCACAAAGGACACATCGCCCCGCGCGATCAGGCGCTCGGCTTCCTCGGCGGTCGCATCGGGCACGGTAAAGCGGTAATAGCCGGTCAGCTCCAGCGCGCTGACCATCGCCCGGGTGAACCGGTCCTGGGTCGGCGCAACCAGCGCCGCCGGCAATTCCTTGGGGTCGGTGTTGATCGCATAGCCAAAGAGCACCAGCTGGATCAGCGGAATCGCCAGAAGCATCGCAAAAGTCAGCCGGTCGCGCCGCATCTGGATCGTTTCCTTGACCAGCAGCGCCCACAACCGGGTGAATGACAGAACCCGGATCACGGCGTCGCCCCGGGCTCACCCTCGGGCACAGCGGTCATCAACTGGATGAACACGTCCTCGAGGCTGGTTTCCGCCGGTTCGGCGTGACACCCGGCTTCAGCGGCCACCGCCACAACCGCCGCCTGCAGCGCCGCCCGGTCACGCCCGACGACGTGCAGCGTGGCGCCAAAGGGCGCGATCTGATCCACCCCCGTGCGGCCGCGCAGCCGCGTCGCGACCTCGGCCACCCCCGGGCCGGTGACGATCATCGTCGTCAGCCCGGCATTGCGCACGACCTCGGCCACGGTGCCCTGCGCGATCAGATGGCCATAGCTGATATAGGCGATGCGGTGGCAGCGTTCGGCCTCGTCCATGTAATGCGTCGAGACCAGCACCGTCATACCCCCCTGTGCGAGGCGATGGATCTCGTCCCAGAACTCGCGCCGCGCCTTGGGGTCGACGCCGGCGGTGGGTTCGTCCAGCATCAGGAGATCGGGCTTGTGCATCACGCAGGCGGCCAGCGCCAGCCGCTGCTTCCACCCCCCGGACAGCGCCCCCGCCAGTTGTCCGCGGCGCGAATAAAGGCCCAGATCCTTCAACGTGTCATCGACGATCCGCCGCACCGGCTTCATGCCATAGAGACCGGCCACGAACCGCAGGTTTTCTTCAATCGTCATGTCCTCGTAAAACGAGAACCGCTGCGTCATGTAGCCCACGCGCCGCTTGATCGCCGTGCGGTCGCGGCGGATGTCGAGGCCCAGCACCTTGCCTTCGCCGGCGTCGGGCTCCAGCAGCCCGCACATCATGCGGATCGTCGTCGTCTTGCCGGACCCGTTCGGTCCCAGAAAACCCATGATCTCGCCCCGGGCAACGTCCAGCGTCACGCCATCGACCACGGCCTTGTCCCCAAACCGCTTGGTCAGCCCCGAGACCGAAATCGCGGCCTCGGTCATTCGCCAGCCCCGGGCAGCGCGACATCGACGATCTGGCCAGGGTTCAGCCCGGCCCCGTCGACCGGCTCGGCCTCGATCAGATAGACCAGCGTCTGCCGGTTCTCGAGGGAATAGATCACCGGCGGCGTAAATTCGGGTTGATCCGAAATATAGGTGATCCGCGCGGTCTGCCCGGTGGCGCAGCCATCGCAGCGCACTGTCAGCAAGCCACCGACAGAGATCGACGACACCGAGCGTTCCGGCACATAGAGCCGCAGCTTGACCGCGCCCGCGCCCAGCACCGACAACACCGGCGCCGAGGGGCCGGCGATCTCGCCGGCGTGGCGGATCACATCGACCACGGTCACCGGCTCGGGCAGGGTCAGGGTGCGCTGGTCCAGGTTCCATTGCGCCCGCTCAAGCGCCGCCTGTGCAGCATGCACCGCGGCCTCGGCCTGCTCGATGGCATGCGGGCGCGCCGGCAACTGCGCCACGGCCAGCTGCGCCTCGATCTGGCGAACGGTGGCAAAGGCGACCTGCACGGCGGTCGTCGCGTCCTCCATCTGCGTATCGGTGGCAACGCCACGCTCGGCCAGTTCGGACACCCGGTCGCGCCGGCGCACGGCCTCATCGGCCTGCGCCTGCGCCGCGGCGAGATTGGCCTCGATCACCCGGATTTCCTCGGGCCGGGCGCCCTGCAGCAGATCCGCGCGCTGGCTTTGCGCCCGGGCCAGGTTCGCGGCCGCTTCCGCCAGGGCGATTTCGGCGTCGCGGCGCTCCATCTCGACCAGCACCGTGCCCGCCGCCACCCGGTCGCCCCGCGCCGCCGTAACGGTCTGCACCTGTGCCACCTGCACCGGTGCCACCAGCGTATACTCGCCTTCGACATAGCCGGTCGCAAACGGGGATGCCGGCGCGCAGAGGGTGAACAGCGACGCCGCGAAAGGGAGAGAACACAGGAAACTCATCGGGGCTGCCTTTTGCTTCGCGATCCCCGGGCCGCGCCACGCCCCGGGGGCAGTTGGCGCAGCATCGGCCATCTGTCGCCCGGACACAAGAAGCGAAGCCCACCCTTTCCGTCGCCCGTCGTTTGCGGCAAGTTGGGACCAGTCACAGCGGAACGCCCGATGATCGACAAGCTGGAAATGCTCATCGCCCTGGCCCGCGAGCGCCATTTCGGCCGCGCGGCCGAGACCTGCCATGTCACGCAGCCGACGCTGAGTTCCGCAATCAAGTCGCTGGAGGATCAGCTCGGCGTGCAGCTGGTGCAGCGGGGCGCACGGTTCATCGGCCTGACGCCCGAGGGTGAGCGCGTGCTGGCCCGCGCCAAATCCATCGTCGCCGAGGCCCGCGCCCTGAAAGCCGACGTGAAGGTCGCGCGCGAGGGGCTGTCGGGCACGCTCAGACTGGGGGTCATCCCGACCGCGCTGGCCGCCGTCCACGACCTGACGCGGCCCTTTCTGGATGAACACCCCGGCGTGCGGCTGCGCATCATGTCGCTCAACAGCCACGAGATCCTGGAGCGTCTGGTGGATTTCGAGATCGACGCAGGCCTCAGCTATGCCACCGCCGACAACCCGCGCGACCGGCTGCCGGGGTTCAAGACCCTGCTGCTCTATGAAGAGCATTACGCGCTGGTCACACCCTATGACCCCGACCTGCCGGCGACGCTTGGCTGGGGCGATCTCGGCGGGTTCGAGCTGGGCCTGCTGACCCCCGATATGCAGAACCGCCGCATCATCGACCGCAATCTGGCCAAGGCCGGCGTCACCGTCTCGCCGCGAATCGAAAGCAGTTCCATCGTCGCGCTGGTCAGCCACGTGACCGAGACACATACCGCCACGATCCTGCCCGCCCGCACCGCCGCCTTCTTTGCCGAGGGGCGCGGGCTGGCCTGCATTCCGCTGACCGGAGGGGTCGCGGGCATCGCGAATGTCGCTTTCATCCTGCCGCCGGTCGGTCGCCGCACCTTGCTGCTGGATGCCTTCGTGGAAAGTCTGGCCTGAGTGCGCTTGATAGATACATTCTATCAAACCACGGAAATCACAATTTGATCGCCAATCGCTTTGGGATTACCCCGGCGCCAACCGATCGGAGAAGCCAGATGTCAGCCACCCCGTCCCTCGACGCAGCTCAGGCGCAGACCCTGCAAGAGATCCTCGCCGACCATCGCGGGATGGAGGGGGCCCTGCTGCCGATCCTCCACGCCGTGCAAGCCGCCTTTGGCCATGTCCCCGAGGCCGCGCTGCCCCTGATCGCGCAGGATCAGGCCATCAGCCGGGCCGAGGCGCATGGCGTCATGTCCTTTTACCACGACTTCCGCACCGAACCCGCCGGGCGCACGGTGCTGAAGCTCTGCCGCGCCGAGGCCTGCCTGTCGGTCGGCGCCGATGCGCTGGCCGATCACGCCAAGGGCAAGCTGGGGATCGACTGGCATGAAACCACCGCCAATGGCGCGGTGACGCTGGAGCCGGTGTTCTGCCTGGGCCTGTGCGCCTGCGGCCCGGCGGCGATGGTCAACGGCAAGCTGGTCGGCCGCGCGGATGCGGCGAAACTGGACGCGATCCTGGAAGAGGTGCGGTGATGAAACTCTATGTCCCCCTCGATTCCGCCGCTGTCGCCCTGGGCGCTGACGATGTCGCCGCCGCGATCCGCGCCGAGGCCGCCAGGCGCGGTGTGGAGATCACGCTCATCCGCAACGGCTCGCGCGGGATGGTCTGGCTGGAACCGCTGGTCGAACTGGCCACCGACGACGGGCGCATGGCCTTTGGCCCGATGACGCCCGCCGATGTCCCCGCGCTGTTCGGCAATGCCGCCGCCCATCCCAAGGCCCTGGGCCTGACCGAGGAACTGCCCTGGATGTTGCGCCAGACCCGGCTGACCTTTGCCCGGGTGGGCGTGGTCGATCCGCTCTCGCTGCATGATTACGAACGGCACCACGGCCTGAAGGGGCTGCGTCACGCGCTGACGCTGACCCCCGCACGGATCGTGCAGGAGGTGACGGACTCGGGCCTGCGCGGGCGGGGCGGCGCGGGCTTCCCCACCGGCATCAAGTGGAAGACGGTGCATGACGCCCCGGCGGCGCAGAAATACATCGTCTGCAATGCCGACGAAGGCGACAGCGCGACCTTTGCCGACCGGATGCTGATGGAGGGCGATCCCTTCACCCTGATCGAGGGCATGGCCATCGCCGGGATCGCGGTGGGCGCGACCAAGGGCTATGTCTATACCCGCTCGGAATACCCCGTCGCCATCGACATCCTGCGCCGGGCGATCGCCGTGGCGCGCGAGGCGGGCGTGCTGGGCGCCCGGGTGCTGGGATCGGACCACGCCTTTGACATGGAGGTCCGCGTGGGTGCTGGCGCCTATGTCTGCGGCGAGGAAACCAGCCTGCTGAACTCGCTGGAAGGCAAGCGCGGCGTGGTGCGCGCGAAGCCGCCGCTGCCCGCGCTGCAAGGGTTCCTGGGGCAACCCACCGTGGTGAACAACGTCATCTCGCTGGCCTCGGTGCCGGTGATCCTGGATCGGGGTGCGGCGTTCTACAAGACCTTTGGCAGGGGCCGGTCGCACGGGACGATGGCGCTGCAACTGGCGGGCAACGTCAAGTTCGGCGGGCTGTTCGAGACCGCCTTTGGCCTGACGCTGGGCGAGATCGTGACCGACATCGGCGGCGGCACGGCCTCGGGCCGGCCGGTCAAGGCAGTGCAGGTGGGCGGCCCGCTGGGCGCCTGGTTCCCGCCGGCGCTGTTCGACACGCCCTTCACCTACGAAGACTTCGCGGCCAAGGACGGGCTGATCGGCCACGCCGGGTTGACGGTTGCCGACGACAGCCTGGACATGCTGGCGATGGCGCGGTTCGCGATGGAATTCTGCGCCATCGAAAGCTGCGGCAAATGCACCCCCTGCCGGATCGGCGCGGTGCGCGGCGTGGAAACGCTGGACCGCGTGGCGGCGGGCGATGCCTCGGCGCTGCCGCTGCTGACCGATCTGTGCGCGACGATGAAGGCCGGGTCGCTCTGCGCGCTGGGCGGGTTCACGCCCTATCCGGTTATGTCGGCGGTCACCCATTTCCCCGGCGACTTCGCCCGGGCGCGGGAGGCCGCGGAATGAAACGCACCGTCAAGAACGGGCCGTCGACGATCCGTCAGCACGCCGCGCCGACGCGGCATTTCGCCGTCACCCCTCTGGAGGCCACCCAATGAAAGACTTCATCATTCCCTGGGATGACCGCGACTATGGCACCCCGGCGTCGAAAGCCACGAAACAGGTCTCGCTCACCATCGACGGATTTGCCGTGACGGTGCCCGAGGGGACCTCGATCATGCGGGCGGCCTCGCTCGCGGGGATCCAGATCCCCAAGCTCTGCGCCACCGACAGCATCGACGCCTTTGGCTCGTGCCGCCTGTGTCTGGTGCAGATCGAGGGGCGCAACGGCACCCCCGCCTCCTGCACCACGCCGGTGGCCGAAGGGCTCACGGTCCACACCCAGACCGACACGCTCAAGCAACTGCGCAAGGGGGTGATGGAGCTCTATATCTCGGACCACCCGCTGGATTGCCTGACCTGCGCGGCGAACGGCGATTGCGAATTGCAGGACATGGCCGGGGCCGTGGGCCTGCGCGATGTGCGCTATGACGCGGTGGACACCCATTTCCGCCCGCGCCAGAACGGCCACGCCAACCCGCAATTCCTGCCCAAGGATCAGTCGAACCCGTATTTCGACTATGACCCGTCCAAATGCATCGTCTGCTCGCGCTGTGTGCGGGCGTGCGAGGAAGTGCAGGGCACTTTCGCGCTGACGATCCAGGGCCGGGGCTGGGACAGCCGCGTCTCGGCGGGGATGAAGGGTGACACCTTCCTGTCCTCCGATTGCGTGAGCTGCGGCGCCTGCGTGCAGGCCTGCCCCACTGCCACGCTGATCGAGAAATCGGTGGTTCAGATCGGCACGCCCGAACGCTCGGTCGTCACCACCTGCGCCTATTGCGGCGTCGGCTGCTCGTTCAAGGCCGAGATGCGCGGCGACGAGCTGGTGCGCATGGTGCCGCACAAGGGCGGGCAGGCGAACCACGGCCATAGCTGCGTCAAGGGCCGCTTTGCCTGGGGCTATGCCACGCACAAGGACCGCATCCTGAAGCCGATGATCCGCGAGCAGATCACCGACCCCTGGCGCGAAGTGAGCTGGGACGAGGCGCTGAGCTTTACCGCGACCCGGCTCAAGGGGCTGATCGCCAAGCACGGGCGGCAGTCCGTGGGCGTGATCACGTCGAGCCGCTGCACCAATGAGGAGACCTTCCTGGTGCAGAAGCTGACCCGCGCGGTGTTCGGCAACAACAACACCGACACCTGCGCGCGCGTGTGCCATTCGCCCACCGGCTACGGGCTGGGGCAGACTTTCGGCACCTCGGCCGGCACGCAGAACTTCGACAGCATCGACAAAGCCGATGTGGTGCTGATCATCGGCGCCAACCCGACCGAGGCCCACCCGGTCTTTGGCAGCCGGCTGAAAAAGCGGCTGCGCGCGGGCGCCAAGCTGATCGTGGTGGACCCGCGCCGCACCGAACTGGTGCAGGACGCCGCCCATATCCGCGCCGCGCATCACCTGGCGCTGCGCCCGGGCACCAACGTCGCCATCGTGACGGCACTGGCGCATGTGATCGTGACCGAAGGTCTGGCGAACGAAACCTTTTTGCGCGAGCGGTGCGACTGGGACGAGTATCAGGACTATGCCGAATTCGTCAGCGACCCGCGCAACAGCCCCGAGGCGGTCGAGGCCCTGACCGGCGTTCCGGCGGACACGATCCGTCAGGCCGCGCGGCTCTATGCCACCGGCGGCAATGCGGCGATCTACTATGGCCTCGGTGTGACCGAGCACAGCCAGGGTTCGACCACCGTCATCGGCATTGCCAACCTGGCGATGCTGACCGGCAACATCGGCCGCCCGGGTGTGGGCGTGAACCCGCTGCGCGGCCAGAACAACGTGCAGGGGAGCTGCGACATGGGCAGCTTCCCGCATGAGCTGCCGGGCTATCGCCACGTCAAGAACGACGACGTGCGCGCGCTGTTCGAAGGGGTCTGGGGCACCGCGATCGACCCCGAGCCGGGCCTGCGCATTCCCAACATGCTGGATGCCGCCGTCGAGGGCAGCTTCAAGGCGCTCTATTGCCAGGGCGAGGACATCCTGCAATCCGATCCCGACACCCATCACGTCGCGGCCGGTCTGGCGGCGATGGAGTGCGTGATCGTCCACGACCTGTTCCTGAACGAAACCGCGAACTACGCGCATGTGTTCCTGCCCGGCTCGACCTTCCTGGAAAAGGACGGGACCTTTACCAACGCCGAGCGGCGCATCAACATGGTGCGCAAGGTGATGGCGCCGAAAAACGGCTATGCGGACTGGGAAATCACCCAGATGCTGGCGAATGCGATGGGGGCGAACTGGAACTATGCCCACCCCAGCCAGATCATGGACGAAATCGCCCTGCTGACACCCAGCTTTGCGGGCGTCAGCTATGACTTGATCGACGAGATGGGCTCGGTCCAGTGGCCGTGCAACGACAAGGCGCCCGAGGGCACGCCGACCATGCATGTGGGCGGTTTCGTGCGCGGCAAGGGCAAGCTGATCCGCACCGAATACGTGGCGACGGATGAAAAGACCGGGCCGCGCTTCCCTCTGCTGCTGACCACGGGGCGGATCCTCAGCCAGTATAACGTCGGCGCGCAGACGCGGCGCACGCAGAACGTGGTCTGGCACGATCAGGACGTGCTGGAGATCCACCCGCATGACGCCGAGAACCGGGGCATCCGCGAGGGGGATTTCGTGCGGCTCGCCTCGCGGTCCGGCGAGACCACGCTCAAGGCGACAATCACCGACCGCGTGTCGCCCGGCGTGGTCTATACGACCTTCCACCATCCCGACACGCAGGCGAACGTGGTCACCACCGACTTCTCGGACTGGGCGACGAACTGCCCGGAATACAAGGTGACGGCGGTGCAGGTCGCGCCCTCGAACGGGCCCAGCGCCTGGCAGGAAGACTACGCCGCCCAGGCCGCGCAGTCGCGCCGCATCCTTCCGGCAGCGGAATGATGCAAGGCGCAGCGCCCCGTCCCCGGCTCTCGTTCGGCGCACAGATCGCGCCGGGCGAGCGCGTGCTGCCGCAGGAGGTGGCCGTGGCGCTGTCCTTTAACGGCACCACGCAGGCGGTGATGATGGCGACGCCCGATCACCTGGCCGATTTCGCCTATGGGTTTGCGCTGACCGAAGGGCTGGCGCGACCGGATGAGATCGAAAGCCTCGATGTCGTGGAAACCGAGCGCGGGCTGGACGTGCAGCTCTGGGTCAACATCGCGGCCGAGGCGCGGCTCAAGGCGCGGCGGCGGGTGATGGCGGGGCCGGTGGGCTGCGGGTTATGCGGCATCGACAGCCTGGAACAGGCCCTGCGCGACCTGACGCCGGTGCCGCATGGCGCGTTCCGGCTGACACCGGCGCAGGTGATGGCGGGCGTGGCGGCGCTGCCCGGGCAACAGGCCCTGCATGACGCGACACGGGCGGCGCATTGCGCGGCGTTCTGGGACGGGGCCCGGGTTGTGGTCGCGCGCGAGGATGTCGGGCGGCACAATGCGCTGGACAAGCTCGCAGGGGCGTTGGTGTCTGGTAGGATGGGCAATATTGCCCATCCTACGAATGGCGCCGTGATCCTGACCTCGCGCGTCTCCATCGACCTGGTGCAGAAGGTCGCCGCCCTGGGTGCCCCTGCGCTCGTCGCCGTGTCCTCGCCCACCGCCGATGCCGTCGATCTGGCCGAACACCTTGGCCTCACCCTCATCGCCCAGGCCCGTCCCGACCGGTTCGAGGTCTTCACCCATTCCGACCGTATCATCTCCGAGGCCCAGAATGTCCGCTGAGAAACTGATCCGCATGGCGAACCAGATCGCCACCTTCATGGACTCGAAGCCCCACGCCGAAGGTGTCGCCGGCCTCGCCGGTCACATCAACGATTTCTGGGAACCCCGGATGCGCCGCCAGCTGTTCGAGATCCTCGACGCGGGCGGCGCGGGGCTGAAGCCCCTGGTGCTGGAGGCGGCGGCGCAGATCCGCCGCCCGGCTGAAGCGGCCTGAACCCGGCGGATCGGGTCAGTCGCCCGTGTGCCGCAGCATCAGGTTTGCCGTGGCATAGCAGCCACGCGCGCCGTTGAAGTTGCGAATGCGCACCTGCATGTAGATTTGATACGATGCGGGGATCGTCGCTCCACCGCTGATCGCGCTGCGGCGTTCGCGGATCTGCAGCGACGGGCGCGGCGTGGACCGATACAGCGCCCCCCAGGTGTTGTATCCCTCGGCCGCCCGCCAGCGGTTGTTGGGCTCCAGCGCACCGTTCACGCGATAGACCATCGACGCACCAACGGCGAGGTCCAGCACGATTTCGCTGGTGTTGCCGCCTTCTTCGCTGGGCGAATACCGGGCCCGCACCATCTCGATATTGGTCGGCCAGCCGTTGGACTCGCAGCCGCGGTAGTCGGACAGATAGCCGCCGCCGGCATATTCGGCCTGCGCGGGAAGCGCCGCAAACGCGAGGCCACAGGCCACGGCGACGGGCAGGAAACGGGTGCTCTGCGAGCGGAGGAATGCGGTCATGCTCATGGCTGTGCTCCTTCCCTTGCTGTCTCAGTTGCGCCCGAAGGCGAGGCGCATTTCGGCGCTGCAGCCACGGAGTTCGTTGAAATTCGACAGGTGGATGTTCACCGAGATCAGGTCGTCTTGCTCGTCCATCAGCCAATCACCGTAGTAGGCATCATAGGCGATGGCCATGATCGGCTCCTCGGGGGTCCAGGGGCCGTTCCAGACATAGGTCGCCGTCGTGACGGTCGCGTAGCGGCGCGAGTATTCCTGATCATACCGCATGGCGATGGTCCCGGTGCCGAAGAACAGCGCAAGCTGGGTCTCGTTTTCCGGATTGCCGGGATGTCCCTGCGGCTGCGCGCGCGCCATCACCTGATGGATGCCCGTCCAGCCGTATTGGGCGCAACTGTCGGAGAAGGTCAGATAGCCGCCGCCGAGGTATTCGGTAATCCCTTGCGCCGACGCGGCGTCTTGTGCCACGGCGGGCAGTGCCGCGCTCAATCCCGCAGCGACCGCGAGGGCGGCAAGCGGCCGATACGGATACAGTCGGGGTCGTTCGGACATAGCAATACTCCAATACCACGCAAGGTCAGGATGCAGTGCTACGGGTGAAAAAGGGCAGAAATGGGAAAAAGGCGTGACAAATCCTAAGGATTTCAGGGAATCGCCCCGTCAACCCCGTTCGCCGATGGCCTCGCGGGCGACCGAGACCGCCTTGAGCACCGCATAGACCGTGCGTCCCGGCTGCAGCTCCAGCACGGAGGCCGAGCGCCGGGTGACCCGCGCCAGCAGCGGCACGCCGCCCACCGACAGCTGCACCAGCGCGCCCGGCCCCTCGCCCAGCTTGACCGCCGTGACGACCCCCGGCAGCACGTTCAGGGCCGAGATCCCCTGTGGCCGTTCGGTCGCCAGCATCACGTCCTGAGCCAGGATCCGCAGCCTGAGCAGATGCCCCGGCTCGGCCGCGACCTGCGGCACCCAGACCGGCCCCGCGGGCGTATCCAACCGGCTGAGCCCGTCCTCCTCATGCGCCGCGACCCGCGCGTTCAGCACCGCCCCGGCTTCGCGCAGACCCAGCGAGGGCGCGGCGGCGGGATCGGCCAGGATCTGTTCGGCAGGACCGGCCAGCCGCACGCGGCCGCTGTCGATCAGCACGACGGTGGTTGCCAGCCGCGCCACCTCGGCCATTGCGTGGCTGACATAGAGGATCGGCAACCCGACCTCGTCGCGCAGCCGCTCCAGATAGGTCAGGATCTCGGCCTTGCGGGCCTCGTCGAGCGCCGCCAGAGGCTCGTCCATCAGCAGCATCCGCGGGTTCGACAGGATCGCCCGGCCCAGCGCGACCCGCTGCTTTTCGCCCCCCGACAGGCCGCCGGGGCGCCGCTTCAGCAACCCGCCGATCCCCAGCAGATCAACGATGCGATCAAAACCGGGCGCGTCGTCCCGCGCCGGGGCAAAGCGGCGCCCATAAAGCAGGTTCTGGCGCACATCGAGATGCGGAAAGAGCCGGGCATCCTGGAAGACATAGCCGATCTGCCGGCGGTGCGGCGGAACACAGATCCCGGCTCCGGCATCGAACAGCACCTGCCCGTCCAGCACGATCCGCCCGCCTTGCGGCCGCGTCAGTCCGGCGACCGCGTTGACGATCGTCGTCTTGCCGGCACCCGAGCGGCCGAACAGCGCGGTGACACCGGCGGGGGCCTGGAACCCGATGTCCAGATCAAAGCCGTCGAACCGCTGGATCAGGCGCACCTCAAGCATCGCGCGCCCCGATCCGCCGGGCGACCGCCCGCGCCAGCCATTCCGACAGCAGCAGCGCCAGCATCGACACCGCGATCGCCACCAGAACCAGGCGCAGCGCGCTGCCCTCGGCCCCCGGCACCTGCAAGAACGCATGGATGGCCGAGGGCAGGGTCTGGGTCTGCCCCGGAATGTTCGAGACAAAGGTGATCGTCGCGCCGAATTCGCCCATCGACTTGGCAAAGGCCAGCACCGCCCCCGCCAGGATCCCCGGCAGGATCAACGGCAGGGTCACCGTCGCAAAGACCCAGGGGCGGGGGGCGCCCAGCGTCGCCGCCGCCTCCTCCAGCTTTGGATCGACCGCCTCGATCGCCAGACGGATTGCCCGCACCATCAAGGGAAAGGCCATTACCGCGGCAGCGAGCACAGCGCCGGTCCAGCGAAACGCCAGCACGAAACCGAACCACTGGTCCAGCAGCGCCCCCACCGGCCCGCGCCGGCCAAACGTCAGCAGCAGCAGATAGCCGGTCACCACCGGCGGCAGGATCAGCGGCAGATGCACCAGTCCGTTCAGCAGCTCTTTGCCCGGGAACCGGCCACGCGCCAGCGCATAAGCGACCGCCAGACCCAAGGGCAGGCTGAGCAGCGTGGCCCAGCCTGCAACCTTGAGCGACAGCGCAACCGCCTGCCATTCCTCGGGCGAGAGCCAGTCCGTCACGGCAGGCTGAACCCGTGCCGGGCAAAGATCGCGCGGGCCGCATCACCGGTCAGCGCATCATAGAGCGCGCGGTCGGCGGCGTCAGCGGACTCGGCGGTCAGGGCCAGCGGATAGCGGATCGGCGCGTGGCTGCCCTCGGGGAAGGTCGCGACGACATGCACCGCAGGTTCCGCCGCTGCGTCCGTCGCATAGACAATGCCCAGCGGGGCCTCGCCCGTCGCCACCAGCGCCAGCGCCGCGCGCACATTGTCGGCCTGCGCAACCAGCGGTTCGACGGCCGCCCACTGGCCCAGCGATTCCAGCGCCGCCTTGCCGTATTGGCCAGCCGGGACCGAGTCGACCAGCCCCATCGCCAGCCGCCCGTCCCCCAGCGCCGCCGCGATGTCGGGCACCGGGCCGGGTTCGGCCGGTTCATGCGAGATCAGCACCAGCGTGTTGCCCAGCAGATCGCACCGCGTGCCCTCGGCCAGCAGCCCCTCGGCCTCGACGGCATCCATCCATTGCTCGGACGCCGACAGATACAGATCGGCAGGGGCACCGGCGATGATCTGACGGGCGAGGACACCCGAACCGGCATAGGAGACCACGGCATCATGGCCGGTCTCGGCCTCCCAGCCGGCAACGACCTCGTCCAAAGCGTTACGCAGCGAGGCGGCGGCGAATACGACGACCGTGTCGGCCGGCGCCGCTGTGGCGGAAAGGGCAACGATCAGCGCAGCCAGCGACAGGCCGCGCCGGGTGGCGGGGAGAACAGACATCGGCAACCTCCAGGCGTTATGTCTGGCGGAATACATCACCCGGCCGGCCTCATGGCAAGCGTTATTTCCCATCAGACATATCGTCTGGCACGACGGCAGGCCGCATCAACCCTTGCAGGGCCCGCAAATCTGCAGCTCCGGCCGTGCTTGCCGCCGCAACGACGGCACGATAATGCGCCAACACCGCCACGCCGGTCGCCGTCAGGCTGGCCCCGCCACCGCCGGGACCGCCACGGGCACTGACCACCAGAGGTTCGGCAAAGCCCCCGTTCATCTCGTCAACCAGCGACCACGCCCGCTTGTAGCTCATCCCCATCGCCCGCCCGGCAGCCGAGATTGACCCGCAGTCGCGGATCCGGTCGAGAAGCTCGGCCTTGCCCGGCCCGACCATGACCCCTTCACCCAGCAGGATACGCAGCCGCAGGTCGGGAAGGTCAGGAGGGGACGTCGCCATTCTGTGCCTCGAAGATCAGGGACCACGCCGATCGCGGCCGACTGCACACTGCGCAGCACAGGCCTGCAAACCCGGGCGGATCATCGGGCAGTGGATACTTCGGTTGCGGACATAACGCCAGCCCGCCCACCACGGCAATCACAGGGGGAACCCCCCAAGAACCGGCACCGGGTCGCGGTGCCGGTCAGGCTGCCATGTGTCTCAGTTGCGCCGGTGCAGGCTCAACTCGACATCCGCCGTGCACCGTCTGAGGCCGGCAAAGTTCTGCACCCGAATGCGCAGATCCACGATCTGTGCATCAGCGAAATCGCCATTACGCGGCGACACCACGGTGCGTTCCATGATACGAAGGATGGGGCGCACCCCCCAGGTCCACTGGGTGCGATGGATCCCCGTTCCGCGCCCGCGCGTCCGGATCCTGCCGATTTCGAACGGCTCGGTGACATTGAAATGAAAAGCGCCGCCGCCGGTATTGAACAGCGAGACCGTGCTGGGATTGCCGAAGACCTCGGACGGGCCATAGATGCCCCGCACCGGCCAGGCATGGGTGATGTCCCACCCATATTCTTCGCAGCCGGTGAAACTGTGAACGACGCCGCCACCGCGGAAATCGGCCTGTGCGGGGGCTGCGGACAAGACTCCTGCGGCAACGACCGAAAGGGCCGCGGTCAGGCGCTTGATGGTATCTGCAAGCATGACATGTGCTCCTTTCTGGCGATCAGCTGCGCTGACGAAGGGTGAGACCCATGAGCGCGTTGCACCCGGCGAGCCCGTTGAAATTCTCGACCTGAACATGAAGCCTGGCCCGGAGATCCGAGAGATCCCCGACGAAATCCGAGGCTCTGCGATCCGCGCGCATCCGCACTTGCGGGTCGGTGAACTGGCGCGGTGTGTGCGACCAGACTTCCCAGGCCTCGACGTCGACCCAGGACCCCTGGTCCAGGGTCGCGGGAATCCGGTAGGAATGCGTCCCCTCGCCCAATTGCACGACGAGCGTATGGGCTTCGGGGTCGTTCCCCGGCAACCCCGCGGGCACCAGCCGCGCGGTCACTGTCTGAACGCCGGACCACCCCTGCGCCTCGCATCCCTCAAAGCTGCCGACATAGCCGCCGCCTTGATAGATCGTAAACGCGGCTGCGGGGGCAGCCGCCATGCACAGGGCGAGGCCGAGCCCCCCGAGTGCGGTTTTCATTGTAAAGTTCATCGGAATGTTCCTTTGGCCTAAATCAAGGCCAAAACGGTAACATCCAAAGGGATTCGCCCAAAATGGTTTCTGGTATTCAGCCCATCGCCTGCAGGTCGGCCGCAACCAGTTGCTGCCGCGCCCGCATGCTGCCGGCCGTGTCGAGGCTGGCATGCTGCGCAAGGAAGGCCGCCAGATCGTCGCGCGCCCCCTCGAGCAGGGCACGGGTCATGGCATCGGACTGCCCCTGGGCGATGCGCAGCCGCGCGGCTTCGTGCCGGGCGGTGCCGCGCACGGCCAGCGCCGAAGCCCGAATCGCACCGTCCTGGGCACCGATCAGGGCATCCGCCGCGGCGATCGCATCGTCATAGCGGTCACCGCGCAGCAGGGCATGGGCGTATTCCAGCTGCAGCCGCGTGGCGCGGGTGGCGTCCATCTGGGTCATCAGGCTGGAATAGCGCCGGATCGCCAGGTCATAGTTGCCGGTTTCCAGCGCCTGCCGTGCGACCAGATAATCCGACTGCGCACCGCCACCGGCCAGCGTCCCCGCCGCCTCGCAGGCCGCCAGGAACAGCACCGCCGCCAGTGTAAAACCCTTTGCCGAACGTCCGATGCGCATCGCCCCGCCTATCCCGTGATTGGTCGTTGAATGTTAGGCCTCGCGCCCGTTATTGTCCACTTAAAGAACCGTCGAGGCAGTATGTCCACAGCCCAGTCCTCCCTTGCGCGCACGCCGGCGCCGCTGCTCGTCGTCGCGGCCAGCGTCGCGGGATTCGGGCTGGGCCTGCTGGGGCTGGCTGCCACGCAGCCCGGCCCGGCGGCCGCACCACTGCCCGAACCGGGAACACGGCACATGGCCCCGGAGGCGGGCACCGGCGAGACCACCCCCGCCGCCCAGGCCCCCTGGGGCGCCCTGTTCGGAATGCCCGCGCCCGCCCAGGTGGCACCGCCTCCGCAACCGGTGGTCGTGGACGCGCCCGACGACATCCCCGACGATGCCCCCGAATTCGACGAAACCCTCTATGTCCTGCGTGGCGTGGTGGTCTCTGACGAGGGCGGCTGGGCGCTGCTGGAAACCGAAGGCGGGGTCAGGCTGGTGCGCCCGGGGGATGTCCTGGATGACGGCGAAGAGGTGCTGGAGATCTTCGATGGCGGCATTGAACTGGGCGTCGACGACGAGGTCTATGTGATCACCTTCGATGACGAGAGCGAGCCGGGCGACCTGATCGACATCGACGATGCCGACCCGGCCAGCGACAGGGTTGACGATGGACCCGACCGCGGGCCCGTCGGTGGGCCCGTCGGCAGGCCGGCCCCCGAACCGCGGGACCGGTCTCCTGGCCGCTTCCTTCTGGGCACGACCGGACAGTGATACTTCGGTTTATTCCCCCCGTCCGTTCCGTGTTCCCTGTTGACCTTGCCCCCCAAAAGACAACAATCGCCGCCATGACTCGCCTTGCAGCCCTCCTGTGTCTCGGCCTTGTCCTTGCCTTCGGGGCCGGGCGGCCTGCGTCCGCGCAAATCCGTCTGGATCTGCGCGATGTCGAGTTGCGCAGCTATATCGAGCTGGTGTCAGAACAGACCAACCGCAACTTTCTGCTGGATCCCTCTGTCGACGGCACGGTGTCGATTTTTGCCCCGGTGCCGGTCACCCCGGCGGCGATGTATGAGATCTTTCTCAACGTTCTGGAACTCAACGGCCTGACCATCGTCGAGGGCGAGGGCATCGACCGCATCGTGCCGCTGCTCGACGCGCCGAACATGTCGCCGGGGGTCAGCACGGCGCGCCGCGGCGGCGCCTTCGAGACCCGGGTGATCCCGGTTCCGGCCGGCGATCTGACCGAGGTTCTGGACGTCGTGGAAACCCTGATCGCCCCCGACGCGGTGGTCACGCCGATCCCCTCGGCCGGGCTCTTGGTGCTGTCCGATCGGCGCGAGAACATCGCCCGCATCGAATCCCTGATCCGCCGGCTGGGCGAGGCCAGCGACCGTGCCGTCGAGGCGGTGCGCCTGAACCACGCCCGCGCCGGCGATCTGGCGACGGTCCTGCAATCCGCCGCACCCCCGCCGACCGGCGCCAGCATTGCCGCCGATCCCGGCGCCAACTCGATCGTCGTTTCGGGCCCGGTGGAATACCGCAACCGGATCCGCGCCGTGATCAACCAGCTGGACACGCCGCAGATCCGCCCGACCTCGCGCGTGGTGCGGCTGGACTATGCCCAGGCCACCGAACTGGCCGAGGTCGTGCGCCAGTCGATGGGCGCCGGCGGCGAAGGCGAATCCGCGATCACCGTCGTGGCCGAGCCGCAGTCGAACGCGATCCTCATCACCGCCCCCTCGGACCGTGTCGAATCGATCGTGCAGGCCGTGCGCGCCCTCGACGTGCGCCCCTCTCAGGTGCTGATCGAGGCGGTGATCTTTGAAATCTCGGCCGAGAATTTCAGCGATCTGTCGGTGCAGTTCGGCGGGCTTCTGAACCAGGCGATCGGCGGCGGCACCTCGTTCGCGCTCGACGGCCGGACCAGCCTGATCACGCTGATCTCCGCGGCGATGGCCGGCACCACGCCGAACCCCGGCAGTGGCGGCTTCTTCGGCGTCAGCGACGGCAATTTCTCGGCGCTGATCTCGGCCATCGCGCGGGAACGCTCGACGCGGCTCTTGTCGACCCCCGCCGTGCTGACCCTGAACAACCAGGAAGCCGAGATCGTCGTCGCCCAGAACGTGCCGTTCGTCACCGGCCAGTATTCCACCGTGGGCGACAGCGCGGTGCCGACGCAGCCCTTCCAGACCATCGAGCGTCAGGACGTGGGCCTGACGCTGAACGTGCGCCCGCAGATCACCGATGGCGGCACCGTGCGGATGTCGATCACGCAGGAGGTGTCGAACCTCACCGGCACCACTGCCGCCGCGGGGGGCGAGGTGACGGCACGCCGGCGGCTGTCGACCAATGCGATGGTCGGGGACAGCGAGGTGATCATCCTCGGCGGATTGATCGAGGACAGCTCGAACGCCAGCAACCAGCGGGTGCCCGGCCTGTCGAACCTGCCGGTTCTGGGGGCGCTGTTCCGCGGCCGCAGCGTCCAGGAGGGCCAGCGCGTGCTGCTGGTCATGCTGCGCCCCCGGGTGGTCCGCAACGAGCGCGAGGCCACGCGCCTGAGCCGCGAGATCGCCCGCGAATCCGAAACGCTGAGCCGGCAGATCTCGCCGCGCAACAACGATCAGCTCTATCCGCAGGTCCGGCGCACGGGCCTTCCCTTTGACGGCATCGACCTGAACCAGCCCTTTGACGAAACCTATGTCGACCGCGCGGTTCGCGACCGGCTGTTCCCGGCCCTGCCCCCGCGCCTGCAGGTCGACGTGGGCCAATAGGCCATGAGCCGCGCGCGCCTGCCCTTTGCCTTTGCCCGTGACAATCAGGTCGCCCTGGACGACGGCCGCCTGCTGATCGGCCCCGCCGCCACACCCAACGGCCTGCGCGAGGCCCGGCGCCGGCTGGGCGACACGCTGCACCCCGAACCCGTCGATGACGAGGGATTTCAGGCCGCGCTGACGCGGATCTACGACGACGGCGCGGCCTCGGACGGGCCCGAAGTCGCCTTCGACCTCGAGGAAACCGCCCAGACCGGCACCGCCCGCGACCTTCTCGAAGACCCCGAGGACGCGCCGGTGATCCGGCTGGTCAACCAGATGCTGCGCCAGGCGGTGCGGGCGCAGGCCTCGGACCTGCATCTGGAACCGCATGAAGAGGGGCTGCGCGCCCGGATGCGCGTCGACGGCACGATGCAGTCGATCTTTGACCGGCGCGACGTGCCCGGGCGGCGCGTCGTCTCGCGGCTCAAGGTGATGGCCGGACTCGACATCGCGGAAACCCGCCTGCCACAGGACGGCCGCATCGCCCTGCGCCTCGGCGGCCGCGCCATCGACGTGCGCCTGTCCACCCTGCCCGGCCACCACGGCGAACGGGTCGTGATGCGCCTTCTCGACCGCTCGGGCGGATTGATGGCGCTGGACCGGCTGGGCCTGACCGACGAAGACGCCGGGACGCTGAACCGGCTGGCCTCGCTGCCCAACGGCATCATCCTGGCCACCGGGCCCACCGGCTCGGGCAAGACAACGACCCTCTATTCGCTGCTGCGGCTGGCGGATCGCCGGGAACGCAACATCCTGACCGTCGAGGATCCGGTGGAATACGACCTGCCGGGGATCTCGCAGACCCAGGTGAATTCGGAAATCGGCCTGACCTTTGCCCGCGGGCTGCGCTCGATCCTGCGGCAGGATCCCGATGTGATCCTGGTCGGCGAGATCCGCGACAGCGAAACCGCGCAGGTCGCCTCGGAAGCGGCGCTGACCGGCCACCTGGTGTTTTCCTCGCTGCACGCCAACACCACGCTGGCCGCCGTGGTGCGGATGCGCGAACTGGGGGTCGAGGGCTATCTGATCGCTGCCACCCTGCGCGGCGTGGTCGCCCAGCGACTGGTGCGCCGGCTCTGCCCCAGCTGTGCGCGCCGCGACGCCCCCGATGCCGAAACCCTCGCCGCCTTTGCCGCGCAGGGGATGCAGGCCCCGGCGCAGATCAGCCACGCCCAGGGCTGCCCGGACTGCGACAACACCGGGTTTTCCGGCCGGATCGGCGTGTTCGATATCCTCGAGGTCGACGAGACGCTGAGACATGCGATCGACACCGATGCCTCGGAAGTGCAGCTGCGGGCCGCGGTCGGCGCCCGGCCCTCGTTGATGGCCAAGGCACTGGCCCGCGTCGCCACCGGCGAGACCTCGATGGGCGAGATCCGCCGCGTGTTCGGGGCGGTCTCGGGTTCGGGCACATGAGAACCTACCGCTACATCGCCTACACCTCCGAGGGCCGCGCCCGCCGGGGCGTGATGGTGGCCGAGGACGAGGCCGACGCCTCGGCCCGGATCGCGGCGCTGGGGCTGATGCCCAGCACCATCGAAGCCCAGGGCGAGGCCCGTCCGACCCGCACGCGCCGCCGCGAACGCCGCATCGACCGCGACATGCTGTCGGTGTTCACCCGGCAGATGGCGGTGCTCCTCGCCGCCGGTCTGACCGCCGAGGCGGCGCTGGAAGCCGTGCAAGGCGCAGGCGGCGCCGCGCGGATCGAACGGCTGGCCGCCGAAGCGCGCGCCGGCCTGCTGCAGGGCGAACCCCTGGCCAAGTCGCTGGGCCGCGCCGGCGGGGCACTGCCGGCCTGGTATGCAGCGGCGATCCAGGCCGGCGAGCAGTCGGGCGATCTGGACGCCGTGTTTGAAACCCTCGCCACCTATCTCGAAACCAGCGCCGGAGACCGCGCGGCGATAGCCTCGGCTCTGGTCTATCCGGCCTTTGTCACGGTGGTCGCGATCACCGTCTGCGCCGTGCTGATGACCACCGTCGCCCCGGAAATCATCGCCATGTTCGAGACTACCGGCCACCCGCTGCCACCGCTGACGGTCTGGGTGATGGCGGTGGTCGATGCGGTCCGCGACCACTGGCTGCTGATGCTGTCCGGCGTGGCGGCGGTGGTGCTGGCGGTGATGACCGTCAACCGCACCCCCCGCCTGCGCGACCGGCGTGACGCCCTGCTGCTGCGGGTGCCGGTGGTCGGGCGGTTCATGCGCATGGCCGCCGCGGCGCAGTATCTGCGCACGCTGGCGGTGGTCGTCAACAGCCGGCTGCCGATGGTCGATGCGCTGCGCTTTGCCGCCGGGGTGCTGAATGTCACCCGTTTCCGCGCCGCAGCCGAAGAGGCGGGCGAGGCGCTGCGCCGGGGTGAGAGCATCACCGCCGCGCTGGCCCGCCTGCCCTTCCTGCCGCCGGTGTCGCGCCAACTGGTGCAGGCCGGCGAGGCCTCGGCCCGGCTGGGGCCGATGACCGACCGCGCGGCGGTGCTGGCCGAAGGCTGGCTGCGCACCGAACGCAAGCGCCTGACGGTGATCATCGAACCGGCGTCGATGGTGATCGTCGGCGGGGTGGTGCTGGTGATCGTGCTGGCGATCCTGCTGCCGGTGTTCGACATGCAGTCGCTGGTCGCGCCCTAGCGGGCGGTGACGCTCCAGCCATCCGGCCCGGCGATCAGGCTGACCGGCCCGTCAAACCGGCCCTCCGCGGTGGTCAGACCCCGCGCCTGCCCGTCGATCCGCCCGGCCTGCAACGCGCCGTCCGGCAGCGCCAGCGTCACGCTGCCGCCCTCGATCGCGACCAACCCGCCCAGGGCCTCTGCCAGTGCCGATGCGTCGAGGAGGCCCGACAGCCCCACGACCCGCAGCGTCGCCGGCGTCAGTCGCCCGGTTCCCTGAACCTGCCAGTCCGACCCGCCCAGCGTCACCCGCCAGCGCGGCCCCGACAGATTAACACCCGTCAACTGCCAGCGCAGCACACCCCCGCGCACGGCCATATCCCCGTTGGCCAAACCGGCATCGCCCGAGATCGCCCCCGCCCAGCCCGATGTGCCGAACCCGACCGCCCGCAGATGGTCCATGCGGCCACCGACCGCCACCGCCGCCAGCAAGCCCAGCCCCAGCCCGAGGATCAGCACCAGCACCCGCATCACAGACCGCCCTCCTGCGGATCGAGGCGCAGTTCGGCATCGACAACCCCGGGGCCGGTGCCGCGCACCAGCCGCAGCGCCGACAGGCGATAGCCGGCTTCGGCCTCGATCCCGTCGATCCAGGCCATCAGATCCCCGAACCCGACCGTGTCGAGGGCCAGCGTCACGCTGCCACCCTGCACATTGGTCAGCACACCGACCTGATCGCGCAGCCCGGCGTCGATCAGCCGCGCTTCGATCCCGCCCAGCCCGACCGGAGCCACCGCAGCGGCGGGCGCGGCGACCGTGCCCGGCACCGGCAGGGCGGCGATGTCGTCCTGCCGGGCCAGATACCAGGCCCGGGTCGCCTGCGCCTCGGCCAGGGCGGACCGGGCCTGGGCGCGCTGCTCCATCAGCGGCACAACCGCCAGGAACCACAGCGCCAGCGGCACCACCAGGATCGCCAGCGCGGCGATCAGCAGGCGCTCGCGCGGGCTGCGGGCGGCCAGGTTGCGGGCCAGTGCGGCAATCATGGCGCGCCCTCCCCGATCAGGATCGCGGCCGAAACGCCGCCCTCGGGCTCGGTCCCCGACCGTGTGATCCGCGCAGCGATTCCGGCCTCGCCCAGCGCCGTCATCACCGCATCGAGCGCGCGGAAATCGTCGACCCGCACCTCCACCGTCACCCCCTGATCCGCGGCCGAGATTGTCGCCCCCTGCACCTGCGCCTCGAACCCGGCCAGAACCGGCGCAGCAACCCGCAGCCGGTCGAGCGGCCCCAGCGCCGCGGGCGCCGGATCCAGCACCGCGCGCCGCCGCTCGATCTCGCGCGCGATCTGCACCCGCAGATCGACGATCGGCCCGGTCGGCAGGATATCGCGCCGGGCCGCGGCAAGGGTCTGGGCGTCGATGGCGGCGGCGGCCTGCAGGTCGTGGCGCGCACCCAGCGCGACCGCCCCACCCCAGCCCAGCGCCCCCAGAACCACCAGCGCCAGCGGCAGCGCGACCCGCCGCAGCCGGCGTTCAAAGACCGCAGCATCGGCGCGCGGGTCGCGGGCCAGATCCAGCGTCAGTTCGCCATGCGCAAAGGCGGCAACCGTCAGCCCCTCGGGCAGCGGCGCGCCGTCGCGCAGAACCGTCAGCCCCTCCAGCGGGCCCGCGAGCCCCGCCATGTCGCCGGTGACCAGCACCGCCCGTGGCAGCGCATTGGCCGCCCGCGCCTGCGCCACGGCGGCGGCCAGCATCGTCGCGCCCAGCTCGACCTCGGCCGAGAACCCGTCGCCCGGCCCCATCCGAACCTGCAGCCCCTCGGCATCCGCCACCACGGTCCAGACCCCGGACCCGGTCGGAAGCGCCAGATAATCCGGCAGCAGCGCCCGGCAGCGCGATGCGGCAGCGCCCAGCGCCGCACGCCAACGCAGCACCGCGCCGCGGTCGGCCACAAGAACCCGCGCCCAGCCTTCGGCCCCGCCCAGACGCGCCGCGCGGATGTCGAGCGCCGAGGCCGGCAGGCCCAGCCGGTCGAGCACCTGCCGCCGCGCCACGTCTTCGCGCGCAGGGCCCTTCAGCGAGGCCGGCAGGGTCACCGCCAGCAACGGCGCATCGCCCCCCGACACCAACGCCACGAACGGCCCCGCGGGTGGCGCCCCCTCGCCCAGCCGCCAGACCGCCGGCGCGGATTTGCGCCGGTGACGGGTCGCCGGATCGGAAGGAGATTTCGTCATCATTCAGGCTCAGGGATCGACAGGACAACGACGCTGCGCCCCTGCGCGTCGTCGTCACGGTTCACGACAACTGACCGCCGCAGCACCACCGTGTCAAGGCGCGCGGTCAGCGTCACCAGGAAGTTGGTCGAGCGGACCGCCAGGCCCAGCCCGTCGAGCCTTTGCGCAACAGGCGGCGGCAGGCGTTCGTCGGCCCAGGCCTGAAAGTCCTCGACCGTGTCAAAGGGCGCGTCCGCCAGCCGGCGCTCGATCAACCGCAACGAGCCGCTGTCGACCCCTTCAAGAAGCGCGCGCAGCACTTCGGGGTGCAGCGTGTTCAGATTGCCCTCGGCCTCGATCGGCAAGGCCGAGAGGAACGGCAGCAGCGGCCTCAGGTCGTCAGCATTGTCACCGGCCAGCGGCAGGATCTGGCGCGGATCGGCCAGCGGCAGATAGGGCGGCGCATCGGGCGCGGTGGCGCGGGCGCGGTCGGTTTCGTCGGGGCCCAGCGCATCGGCGATCCGGCTCGCCAGACTGCGCGGGACGCCCTGATCCGCCGCCAGCCGCAGAAAGGCCGTGCGCATCGCACCGGTGCCGTCCTCGGTCAGCCAGGACAGGTTGAACCGGCCCTGCAGGTCGTCGACCGTCCATTCCAGCGTGCCCCGGTCGATCACCACGCCCTCGCGCGGCTGCGCCCAGCCCTGCCGGCGATGCACAGCCCCTTCGGCCGGCAACGCATCGAGGACCGCGCGCACCAGCGTCACCCCGCTGTCGAGATAGAGCGCCGCCTGGTCGGCCCCCGCCCGCAACTCCAGCCTCTGTCGCGCCTGCTCGGCGCGCAAGAGCAAGGCGGTGGCGACGGCGGCGATGGCCGCGACGATCACCAGCGCCTGGATCAGCGCCATGCCCCGGCTGCGCCCGCTCATCGCGCCACCACCAGCCGCAGGGAACCCAACCGGGTCTGGTCCAGCACCAGTTCGAACCCCGGCGGCAGGGTCAAGGGATCGGCCTCGCCCGGCATCTCGCCACCGCGCGCGGTCAAGCTCAGGGCGCTGACCCCCTCCAGAACCGTCACTGCACGCCCCGGGTCACCCGCGCCCTGTGGATCGGGCCAGACCTGCCGCGTCAACACACCCGAGGCCGAGAGCCGCCAGGCCACCCGGCCAAACGTGCCCTGGGGGCCGATACCCGCGCGCACCAGCGTGAACCCCTGCGGTCCCGCCTCGATCACCGGTGTCGGCTCGCCGTCCTCTTCGCCCAGCGGAACCGGCACCACGGCCTCCAGATCGTGCCTGAGAAGCGCCAGAGCACGGACCATCCCGGCCGCGTCATCGTCGGACCGGGTCAGGACATCGCGCTGGAACAAGGCCCCGGACAAGGCCTGCACCGCCATGATCGACACCACCGCCAGGATCGCCATCCCGGCCAGCAATTCGATCAGGGTGAACCCGCGGTCGCGGCGCGTCATGGCAGGGCTCCGGGAACATAGACCACCATCCGCGCACCCGGGCTGTCCGGGGCGGTGACGCGGATCTCGGCCTCGATCAGCCCGCCGGCGGTGCTGCGTTCGGCGACCTCGACGCGCCAGTCGGTGCGGCCCATGCGCACCTGCGCCGGAAGGGACCGCCCCGCCGACATCCCCGACAGCCGCAACTCGGCGGCGCGGTTCAGGGCGACCTCGGCGGCCAGAGCGCGCGGCAGCTGCCCGCCGATCCCGCGCTGCGCGGCGTCAAAGCTGCGATAGGCCGCCATCGTGCCGATCGACAGGATCGCCACCGCCACCAGGAGTTCGATCAGGGTGAACCCGTGCGACGTCACTCGCATGCCAGCGCCCCCCACCCGTCGGTGTCGCAGGTCACCCGGCCCGTGCCGCCGTTCAAGGCCACCGAAAACCGGATGCCGCCGCCATCCGCGCCGAACAGGATCGGCGGGGTGACATCGGCCGCAGGCGCAACCAGCGCCGGCAGGAACGGACGCCCGGCGATGGTCCAGCTGACCGAAATCCCCCGGAGGCTGGCCGCGCGGCCTTCTGGGGTCCACCCCCCCTCGCCGTCACGGCGCACGATCTGCCAGCCATCCTGCCGCGGCCAGAGCCCGCGCATCGACCGCCCCAACAGCGCCGCGTCCCGCGCGCCCGTTACCGCCCCGGCCAGCGCCTGGCCCTGCGCCTGCACGGTGTTCGCGGTCCGACCGAACAGGCCGCCCGCGCTCAGACCCGCGCCCAGCGCCAGAATGGAGATGATGGTGACGACAACCAGCAGCTCGACCAGGGTGAACCCGGCCGAGCCCCCCGGCCTATTCGCCCTGCCAGTTGGTGATATCGGCATCCGTGCCCGTTCCCCCCGCGCGCCCGTCGGCACCCTGGCTGAGAATGTCGAACGGCCCGTGCACGCCCGGCTGGAGGTAGAGATAGGCGTTGCCCCAGGGATCGGCCGGCACCCGGTCCATGTAGCCGCCACTGGTCCAGTTCGCCGGCACTGGCGACGAGGTCGGGCGCGTGACCAGCGCCTCCAGCCCCTGCTCGGTCGTCGGATAGGAACCGTTGTCCAGCCGGTAGAGGTTCAGCGCCGAGGCGAGCGCGGCGATATCGGCCTGCGCACGGGCGGCGCGCGCCTGATCCGGGCGGTCGATGACCCGCGGCACGATGACCACGGCCAAGAGGGCCAGAATCACCACGACCACCATCACCTCGATCAGCGTCAGACCCGCGTCGCGACGCATCCGTCCACCTTTCACGCGCGCCGGCGCTCTGCTAGCACTCTGGTTCATGCACACCCCCTGCCTGACTGCCCTGACCGGCGTTTCCGGTTGCCGACAGACTATCCCCGCGCCCGCCGCCGCACAACCGCCAGGCGGGGGCGGGTGATGGCTGCTCTCGCATTTCTGTTCTTGCTGGCGGGCGCGGCCGCGGGATCATTCATGGCGCTGGTCGCAGAACGCCTGCTGCGGGGCGAGCCGATCGCGCTGACGCGGTCGCGCTGCCGGTCTTGCGGCACGGTGCTGCGCGCCCGCGACCTGGTGCCGCTGCTGTCCTGGCCGCTGCTGCGCGGGCGCTGCGCCAACTGCGGTGCGCGAATCCCGGCGATCCTCTGGCAGGCCGAGATCGCCGGCGCGGCGATGGGCGTCGCGGCGGCACTGGCGGCACCGGACCCGGCGCGGGCATTGCTTCTGGCCTGCTGGATGTGGGCGCTGCTGGGGCTGGCGCTGGCCGACCTGCGCCGGTTTCGCCTGCCCGACCCGCTGGTCGCCGCCGCTGCGCTGCTGGGGCTGGCGCTGGTGCTGGCGGGCGATGGCACGGGCTGGCCACCGCTGGATCAGCGGCTGACCGGGGCGGCGATCGGCGCGCTGGCGGGCGGCGGCGCCTTCTGGGCGATCCGGCTGGCCTATCGCTGGCGCGCCGGGCGCGACGGGATGGGACTGGGCGACGTCAAGCTGGCGGCGGCGCTGGGGCTGGCGCTGGGGGTCGAACGGCTGCCGATGGTGGTGCTGGTCGCCGCCACCG